>NZ_JBIVED010000002.1:0-1173301 GCF_044747445.1 Streptomyces sp. NPDC090083
GCCCGGTTACATTCCGAACCCGGAAGCTAAGCCTTACAGCGCCGATGGTACTGCAGGGGGGACCCTGTGGGAGAGTAGGACGCCGCCGAACAAATTGTGTGAGAACCCCTGTACCGTTTATTCGGTACAGGGGTTTTCTGCGTTTCGGCTACCGTGGCTGGCATGAACTACAAGATCCGGTCGATACGCGCCGACGAGTGGGCCTCGGCGAGGGAGCTGCGGCTCGTCGCTCTGCAGGACCCCGTCGCGCACCTGGCCTTCCTGGAGACCTACGACGCCGCGCTGGCCCGGCCGGACTCCTTCTACCAGGAGCGGGCCGTAGGGGCCGCTGAAGGCGCTGACGGGGCTCAGCAGGTCATTGCCGAGGGGCCGGACGGCGAGTGGGTCGGGACGGTGACCGTGCTGCTTGAGGAAGCCGGGACCGTCGACTGGGCCGGCTTCACGGTCGAGCAGAAGCAGGGGCATCTCGTCGGGGTGTTCGTGCGGCCCGAGGTGCGGGGCATCGGTCTCACCGAGGTGCTCTTCGACGCCGCCCTCGATTGGGCCTGGGGGCGCGGGGTCGAGCGGGTGCGGCTCATCGTGCACGAGGACAACGAGCGGGCCCGGCGGTTCTACGGCAAGGTCGGCTTCGTGGCCACGGGCGTCACCGTGCCGATGGCCGGCAGGCCGGACGAGCGGGAGCTGGAGATGGTGGTCGAGCGGCCGTAGGCGCGCGGTGCCGTACGTGCTGTGGCTACACCGGTAGTTCGTGGTGGGGCCAGCGGGCTCTGGCCTGTTCTCTGGAGCGGAGGAGGGCCAGGGTCGGCAGGCCTCGGTCGGCTCCGGTGGCCAGGAGGTCCGGGAGCTGGGGGAGTGGGGCGACCGCCGCGATGTCGTCCAGGACAAGCGTCATTGGTGGGTCGAGGCGACCGGCCGATGACCGTTCGGCCATGTGCCGGCCGCGCTCGACCACGCTTGATGCGAGGGCGGTGAGGAGAGGCATCGCGCCCGGGCTGGTCCGGGGGTCCTCGATGGATTCACCGACCAGATAAAGCGTGCCCCCTTCGTTCGCAAAGGAATCCAAGGAGAGCGCGTCAGTTCTGTTGGGTGTGCATGCCTCGCGGATGTTGACCGTGGAGAGGGCGGACAGGGCGCGGCTCGTCAACTCCTGCGCGATGTCCCGGCGTTCGGGGTGTGACGTGAGGGCCGCTTCGAGTTCTCCCGCGGCGCCGGGGGCTGCCTTCGGGTTCGTGCGGAGGGTTCGTACCGCGTCCTGGACCTGGGTGCCCTGGGACCAGCGGTGGACGTGGCGGATGGTGCGGCCGTCGATGGCGGCGGCGTGCAGGTAGCTGCGGAGGAGTGTCTCGGCGGTGTCCGCCACCGCCTGGTCGATCCTGGCGGTGGGCCTGACCGGGGCGAGGAGGGCGGCGGCCCGGTGCACCGCGGTCTGCTTGTCCTCGCAGCCGGCTGTGGGGGACCAGTGGAGGCGGGCCGGGGTGTCGCAGAGGTGGGTGGGGTCGTAGAGGAGGACCGGACCCAGTTTGGCTCTGGCGTCCTTGGTGTCCTGCCAGATCGTCTTGTTCGACGTGACCACCAGGGCGGGGCCTGCTGCGTCCTGTACGGCCTGGGTGGCTGTGGACCGGCGGCTTTCCGCCGTCGCCAGGAAGATTCGTTCCCACCGGGCCATCGGTTCACCGTTGGCCAGAGACGTTGTCGAGGCGACGACGGGTGCGGGTGCCGCCTGTTCCAGGACGGCCGTGGGCTGCAACTGCGGTTGAGGTTCCGGGTGTTGAGGTGCCACTTCCTGCGGCTCCGGGCGCTGTATCGGTACCTCGTGGGGTTCCGGTGGCGGCGGGGCGGCCAGGGTCTTCGCCCGCGTTCTCGCGCGTACCGCTCGCCAGCGTGCCAGCGTGCCCATCACGAAGACCGTCAGGACGACCAGGATCATCAGCTGGCCGATGAACAGGCCCCAGAAGAGGCCGTAGCCGGAGAACTCGGCGGGTGGGGACTGGGGCCAGGCGCCGGTGATGTCGTGGGGCTGGGCGATGAGGTGGCGCATGGCCATGGGGGTGCGGGTGAAGGTGACGCCGGTCGGCCAGGTGCCCTTGGAGAACAGGGCGGCCAGGCCGGTCGCGGACCACACCAGCAGTGTCATGCCGATGAGGAACGCGAGCAGGCCCACCAACAGGCCGTCGGGGATGCCCCCTTGGCGCTCGCGTCCACCGTCGTCCGGTCTCATGTCATGCCACCGCCGTTCACGCCACCGTGGACTCGGAGGAGCCGTCGAGATCGTTCAGGTGCTGTTCCATGAAGGCGGCCGCGCGTTCCTCCGCCTCCAACTCGGCGGCGCGCAGGGCGTCGTCGGTCAGTTCCTGGTCGTGGTCGCGGGAGGACTGGGTCATCGCGCGGTCGGTGAAGACCAGGGGGCGTTCCGTCTCGGTGATCAGGTGTTTGACCACCTGGACATTGCCGTTGACGTCCCAGACCGCGATGCCGGGGGTGAGGGTGGGGATGATCTCCACCGCCCAGCGTGGCAGCCCCAACACCCTTCCTGTGGCGCGTGCTTCGTCGGCTTTCTGGGCGTAGATCGTTCGGGTCGACGCCATTTTGAGGATCGCCGCCGCTTCCTTCGCGGCTGCCCCGTCGACGACGTCCGAGAGGTGGTGGACCACCGCCACGAACGACAGGCCCAGTCGGCGGCCGAACTTCAGCAGGCGCTGGAAGAGCTGGGCCACGAAGGGGCTGTTGATGATGTGCCAGGCCTCCTCGACCAGGAAGATGCGCTTCTTCCGGTCGGGGCGGATCCAGGTGTGTTCCAGCCAGACGCCGACGATCGCCATCAGGATGGGCATGGCGATGGAGTTGCGGTCGATGTGGGACAGGTCGAAGACGATCAGGGGGGCGTCGAGGTCGATGCCCACCGTGGTCGGGCCGTCGAACATGCCGCGGAGGTCGCCGTCGACCAAGCGGTCGATGACGAGCGCCACGTCCAGACCCCAGGCGCGTACGTCGTCTATGGCGACGTTCATCGCCTCGGCCGACTCCGGTTCCGGGTGCCGGAGTTGCTCGACGATGTCCATCAGGACGGGCTGGCGTTCGACGATCGTCTCGTTGACGTAGGCATGCGCCACCTTCAGCGCGAAGCCGGAGCGTTCGTCGAGGCCGTGGCCCATCGCCACCTCGATGATCGTGCGGAGCAGGGCGAGTTGGCCCGTGGTGGTGATCGCCGGGTCCAGGGGATTGAGGCGGATTCCCATGTCCAGGGCGGCCGTCGGGTCCAGGCGGATGGGGGTTATCCCCAACTCCTCCGCGATCAGGTTCCATTCGCCCACGCCGTCCTCGCCCTGCGCGTCCAGGACGACCACTTGGCGGTCGCGGAAGCGCAGCTGGCGCAGGACGTACGTCTTCTCCAGGGCCGACTTGCCGTTGCCGGACTCCCCGAGCACCAGCCAGTGCGGGGCGGGGAGTTGCTGGCCGTAGAGCTGGAAGGGGTCGTAGATGTAGCCCTTGCCGGAGTAGACCTCGCGGCCGATGATGACGCCCGAGTCGCCCAACCCGGGGGCGGCCGTGGGCAGATAGACCGCCTGGGCCTGGCCGGTCGAGGTGCGGACCGGGAGTCGGGTGGACTCGATCTTCCCGAAGAGGAAGGACGTGAAGGCGTCGGTGAGGACGGACAGCGGATCCCGCATCTGACCCCTACCTCCGGATGCCGGTGGCGAACGGCAGTGTGTTCACAAACGCGCGGTGGTGCTCGCGGTCGCACCACTCCAGCTTCAGATACGACTTGCCGGCGGACGCCCTTATCGTGCGCTTGTCGCGCGCGAGGGCCTCGGGGTTGCGGGAGGAGACGGTGATGTAGCCGACGAGGTTCACCCCGGCCGCGCCGCTCGCGAGGTCCTCGCCGCGCTGGTCCATCCGGCCGTGCGCGGCGACGTCGCGGGGGTCGACGGTGCGGTTCATCTTGGCGGCGCGGGAGGCGTCGGCCTCGTCGTTGGTCTTCTCGGTCAGCATGCGCTCGATGGCGACCTCGGTGGGTTCGAGGTCCATCGTGACGGCGACCGTGCGGATCACGTCCGGGGTGTGGACGAGGAGCGGGGCGAGGAAGTTGACGCCCACGGGAGTCATCGGCCACTCCTTCACCCAGGCCGTGGCGTGGCACCACGGGTCGCGGGTCGACGACTCGCGGGTCTTCGCCTGGAGGAACGTCGGTTCCATGGCGTCGAGTTCGGCCGGCCAGGCGTTGCGCTTCGTCATCGCCTGGAGATGGTCGATGGGGTGGTCCGGGTCGTACATGGAGTGGATCAGCGAGGCGAGCCGGCCCTGGCCGAGCGGCTGCCGTACGCGGATGTCCGCCTCCTGCAACCGCGAGCAGATGTCGGTGAGTTCACGTGCCATGACGACGGCGAGACCGGCGTCGCGGTCCAGCTTGCGGCCCGCGTGGGGGCGGGACGCGCGGGCCATCGCGTGGGCCTCGGCGGAGAGTTCGCGGGTGAAGTGCATGCAGGCGACGAGGTAGGCGCGGTGCTGCTCGCTGCTGGTGGACACCATCGACTGCAGCTGGTCGTACGACTGCTGGAGCCATGTCAGGGACTTCTCGTCGCCGCGCTGGGCGACGTCCTTGGCGTGTGCGTCCGGGTCGGCGGGCAGGGTGCGGGCGAGCATCTGGAGGCGGGTGACGAAGCCGTCGCCGTTGGCCACGTGCTTGAGGAGGGTGCCGAAGCGGTCGACGAGGGCCTCCTGGTCCTCGCTGTCGCGCAGGCCGACGCCCGGGCCCTCGATCTCGATCGCCGCGGTGACCGTACGGCGGTCCGCGTGCAGCAGTACGGCGATCTCGTCCGGGCCGAACGGGGCGGCCAGCCAGTTGATGCGGCCGATCCCGGGCGGCGGGCCGATCTCCACCTCGCGCCCGTCGAGGTGCACGCCGGCCTCCATGACGGAGGAACGGTAGGTCGTGCCCTGGCGCAGGGTGCGCTTGTAACTGCGGTTGATCTCGAACCACTTGTAGAACGTACGGCGCTTGTACGGCACGTAGACCGCCATCAGCGCCAGCATCGGGAAGCCGGTCAGCAGCACGATGCGCAGGGACAGGACCGGGACGAGGAGCCCGCACATCATGCCGAGGAACGCGCCCACGATGATGAGCGCGATCTCGCCGGTCTCACGATTCTTGCCGACGATCGCGTTCGGCCGGGCACGGCCGATGAGATAAGTCCGGCGAGGCGTGATCGGATGGGACAGATGGGACTCTGTCGTCAACGCCCTTCACCTCCCGTGCGGTTGTTGCGGGCGTTGCTTGCGTGCGGGGTGTTCGCCGGGCTCTGGCGGGGCGCGGGCGCGGCGGAGGGGACGGCTCCGCCGCCGCCGGAGGGGCGGCTGCTGTGCGCGGCCACGCCGCCGGAGACCGGGTTGGACGGGCGGGCGCCGGACGAGGACTGGCCGCCGCCTCCGCCGTCGTTGGTGCGGGCGCTGTGAGTCTTGATGCCCTGGGCGACCATGGTGGCCGGGGAGCTGATGACCGCGGCGGCCTTGCCCTCGGCGCCCTGCATGATGCGGTTGTTGCGGCCGCTGGCGATCTCGTCGCCGAAGCCGGGGACGAAGCGGTAGATCATCGCGCTGGCGAAGATGGCGAGCAGGATGATGGCGAGGCCGGAGACGACGGCGGAGAACGAGTCCGGGCCGTCGGCGGAGGAGAGCGCGCCGGCCAGGCCGAGCACGATCACGATCACCGGTTTCACCAGGATCACCGCGATCATGATGCCGGCCCAGCGGCGGACGTGGCCCCACAGGTTCTTGTCGACGAGGCCCGCGTAGACGACGGTGCCGAGGAGGGCGCCGACGTAGAGGAGGGCGGCGCGGATGACGAGCTCCAGCCAGAGGACGCCGGCGGCGAGGATCGACACCAGGGAGACCACGATCAGCATGATCGGGCCGCCGCCGATGTTGTTGCCCTTGGCGAGGGCGCCGGAGAAGGTGCCGAAGAACGTGTCGGTCTGGTCGCCGGTGGTCTTCGCGAGGACCTGGGTGATGCCGTCGGTGGCGGAGACGACGGTGTAGAGGATCAGGGGGGTGAACGCGGAGGCGATGACCGTGAGCCAGAGGAAGCCGACGGCTTCGGAGATCGCGGTGGTGAGGGGGACGCCGCGGACCGCGCGCTTCGCTACCGCGAGGAGCCACAGGAGGAGCGTGAGGATCGTGGACGCGGCGAAGACGACGGCGTACTGCTGAAGGAACCTGGGGTTCGTGAAGTCGACGTTCGCCGTCTCCTTGACGGCGTCGCTGAGCTTGTCGATGGTCCAGGAGGCGGCTTCGGCACAGCCCTTGCCGAGGGAGGAGAGGGGGTCGAGGGTGTCGGTGACCCCCGGATTGGTGGTGGTGCTCTTCTGGTTGCCGCGCTCGCAGTACTTCTTCGCTTCGCCGACGATGAGCTTGCAGTCGTCGGTGGTCTTGGACGCCGAGGGCGAGGGCGAGGGGCTGGGGCTGGGTGCGGCGACGGCATGGGTGGCCAGCAGTACGAGCGAGGTCTGTACGGCGGTCACAACTCCGGCGAGCCGGAGCACGCGTTGCGGGTTACCGGGCATACGTGAACCCTCCGTACTCGTCGATGGCCTTGCTGATCTCGTCCGAGGTGGCGGCCGTGTCGTCGCCGGGGACCGGGGCGGGGCCGTCCTTCTGGGAGTCCGCGACGATCTTCCAGTCGCCGTCGGACCACTGGAGGTCGTACGTCCAGGTCTTCCACGAGGTGGTGACGGGGTCGGTCGAGGCCTGCCCGGACATGCCGATCAGTCCCACGTACCAGACCGCGACCTTCGCGTCGTTGTCGCTGTACTGCTGGACGGTCGTCCCGACCGGGATCACGCGCGAGACGAAGGTGCTGCCGGTCGGTGCGTTGCCGTTGGCGTCGAGGCCCAGCTTGCCGAGGAAGTCGGCGGAGTAGGCCTGATCCATCGGACCCGTCAGTTTGGCCGCCGCGCTGGACGTGTAGAGCGAGTTCACGAGCGAGTGGCGGATGTCCTTCTGGAACATCCCGGTCGAGCCCAGGGACACGGAGTAGTTGGCCGCCGCCGACTGCGCTCCTTGCTGGGTGCGCGCGAATCCCGAGGGGATCCCCCCGGTCTTCGTCCGCACCGGCTGGGTCCCGCTCGCCGCCGTCGCGGCGCTGTCCGGTTTCGAGCCGTTCGACGTGGTGGTCTCGTTCGAGGACGAGGTGCCGTCGCCGCGGTTGGCGAACGCGATGGCGGCGATGAGGAGTACGACGACTCCGACGACCGTCACCAGGCTTCTGGACGAGGAGCGGCCGCTTCTGCGGGCGCCGCCGTAGATGTCGGTGCCGCTCTGGGGGAGGCGGGTGCGGGTCTGGCCGGTGCCGCCGTAACCGCCGGAGGTCTCGTGCTCGTCTCCGGGACTCATGCCGGGTACGCCCCTTCGCCGTCGTCCAGAAACATCTGGAAGTACGACGGTAGCCGTGCTGGTTCCCGCGCGGGCGCGGTGTGGTGACTCGACATCAGGGAAACGCAACCTCAGCCGGTGGGCACGACGGGCGGGTGGGGTGGGGCGGGGGGTTCCGGTCGGGACCGGCTACACGGCCATGCCGTACACGATCGTGAAGAGGGTGCCGAGGGAGCCGATGATGAAGACGCCGGTCAGACCGGCGATGATGAGGCCCTTGCCCTGCTCCGCGCTGAACGTGTCGCGGAGCGCCGTCGCGCCGATGCGCTGTTTGGCCGCACCCCATACGGCGATCCCGAGGCACAGCAGGATGGCGACCGCCATCACCACCTCGATCATCACCTTCGCCTCGTTGCCCAGGCTGCCGAAGGGCCCCCAGTCCGGAGCGATCCCGCCGATGATGGTGTTGATGTCGCCCTTGTCGGCCGCAAAGAGCATGTAAGTCACCGCCCCTGGTGGGTAGTTCCGCATCCCCTGCAGGTGCGCAGAGGTCAGGCATCATTGTCGCCGACAAAGACGCTGTCGGATGTCGACTTGGCGTCATTGATTGGCGGGTTTCGTACGAATACCCCGTACGGTCACTCTGTGTATCACGGTAGGTAACGCCGGGCAACGATTCCGCAGCGGAACCTGTCCGTGGTTTGGTCGTTAGCCCCTGATTACTCGATTTCGTTCGCCTTGATGTTCTCATGATGAACGGGCCGCGGCTGGATGCCGCGGCCCGTTCTCTCATGCCACGTGTGGCCCCCACGACCCACGGCGGCATGACATGTGACTGGTGATCAGTTCGTGTGGGGCGGGGAGTGCGTCAGCCGGTGAAGGCGGAGACGCCCTCCGGGGTGCCCCAGCCGGTCGGGCCGTCGTAGCCCGTGGTGGCGGTGCAGAAGTACGACGTGCTGCAGGTGCCGTTGTTGCCGCTGGTCACGTCGTTGAGGGCGGAGGTGCCGGCCTTGGCGTAGGGGAAGGACGCCGGGTAGGAGCTGGTGGACGGGGTGCCGGCCAGGGCGTAGACGCTCGCGATGATCGGGGCCGAGACGCTGGTGCCGCCGAAGGTGTACCAGCCGGCGGTGACGCCGTAGGAGTCGTAGACCGAGACGCCGGTGGCGGGGTCGGCGACGGCGGAGACGTCGGAGATCATGCGCTTGGTGCAACCGGTGTCGGTCTGCCAGGTGGGCTTGGCGTCGTAGGCGGAGCAGCCGGAGCCGGTGCCCTCGGTGCTGCTCGTCTTCCACACCGTCTCGGTCCAGCCGCGGGTGGTGGAGGAGGTGGAGAGCTTGGTGCCGCCGACCGACGTCACGTACTTCGACGCCGCCGGGTACTCGGCGCCGTAGCCCTCGTCGCCGGCGGAGACGGTGATGGCGACGCCCGCGTGGTTGAAGTACGAGGTGTCGTACGAGGTGTCCGAGGAGGACTCGGAGCCGCCGTAGGAGTTGGAGACGAACTTCGCGCCGAGGGTGACCGCGCGGTTCACCGCGGTGCCGAGGTTGGCCATCGTGGCCGAAGTGGCCTCGACCAGGAGGATGTTGCAGTTCGGGCAGACCGCGCTCGCCATGTCGAGGTCGAGGGAGATCTCCTCGGACCAGCCGGCGTCGCTGGTGGGCAGCGAGGTGGTGGAGCCGGTCTGACTGACCTTCTTGAAGCAGCCGTTGGCCGTCGTGCAGGCCGAGAGGCCGTAGTACGAGCGGTAGGTGGCGAGGTCGGACTCGGCGTTCGGGTCGTTGTACGCGTCGACGATCGCGATCGTCTCGCCGGCGCCGTTGGAGGCTGCGGCGGAGGTCAGGCCGTAGGCGGCCCGGATGTTGGTGGGGCTGTAGCCCGAGGGGGTCGAGGCGTCGGCGGCCTTCGGGGTGATGCCCGTCCGCTTGGCCTGCGCCTGCTGGTACGCGGTGAGTCCGCCGGTCACCCGGTAGGAGTTACAGGCGAGTTCGCCGGCCTTCTTGGGGGTCGCGCAAGGGGTCGCGGCGTAGGTCACCTTGGTGGAGGTGGTGGCGGCGCTCTGTGCGGCGTCGGCCTGTACGGCGGTGCCGAAGCCGGTGAAGACCAACGCGGCGGTGGCGATGGCGGTGGATCCGATGCGGCGCCATCTACCGTGCGTGTGGGGGGAGTTGGGCGTGGTGGTACGCAAGGTGCAGCCTCCTGAGTCGATGGAACAGGGGCAGTGCGGGTGCGTGTCGCCGGTACGGGTTCCCCGGCGGTGGGGGGCGGCCCGCGATGACGATCCCTTGTTGAGTACGCGACAACAAGAGGCTTCCGGAATCCTGACCCCCGTCTTACCGAACCGGGGCGGCGCCTTACTTTTCGATGGCCGTCCGATGGCCATCGAGTGGCGCCCACTTGACCCAACTCACAGTATTTCCATGGTGTTTCCACTGGTCACGCCGGTGCTTAGCACATGGCGAACGGGCCGCGGCTGGTTGCCGCGGCCCGTTGCCACTTGCTCCGCCGAGGGGACCCCACGTCCCCCTCTGTCCGGCGGCTTCCCCGTGACCCGACGGGGAGGTTCTGTGCCGAGTGCGTCAGCCGGTGAAGGCGGAGACGCCCTCCGGGGTGCCCCACCCGGTCGGGCCGTCGTAGCCCGACTTGGCGGTGCAGAAGTAACTCGTCGAGCAGGAGCCGTTGTTGCCGCTCGTCACGTCGTTCAGCGCGGAGGTGCCGGCCGCGGCGTACGGGTAGGAGGCCGGGTAGTCGCTGCTGCCCGGGGTGCCGGCCAGGGCGTAGACGCTCGCGATGATCGGGGACGAGGCGCTGGTGCCGCCGTAGGTGCCCCAGCCGGTGCCGTCGTCGCCGTAGGTGTCGTAGACCGAGACGCCGGTGGCCGGGTCGGCGACCGCGGAGACGTCGGAGATCATGCGCTTGGTGCAGCCGGTGTCGGTCTGCCAGGTGGGCTTGGCGTCGTAGGCGGAGCAGCCGGAGCCGGTGCCCTCGGTGCTCGACGTCTTCCACACGGACTCGGTCCAGCCGCGGGAGGTGGAGGACGCGGACAGCTTGGTGCCGCCGACCGAGGTGACGTACCGCGAACCGGCCGGGTACTCGGCGCCGTAGGCCTCGTCGCCCGCGCTCGCGGTGATGGCGACGCCCGGGTGCTTGTAGTACGAGGTGTCGTACGACGTGTCGGAGGAGGACTCGGAGCCGCCGTAGGAGTTCGAGACGAACTTGGCGCCCAGCTTCACGGCCTCGTTCACCGCGGTGCCGAGGTTGGCGTCGCTCGCCGACTTGGCCTCGACCAGGAGGATGCTGCAGTTCGGGCAGGCGGCGCTGACCATGTCGACGTCGAGGGACTCCTCACCGGCCCAGCCGCTGTCGGCGGTCGGCAGTGAACTCGTCGAACCGGTCTGACTGACCTTCTTGAAGCAGCCGTTGGCCGTCGTGCAGGCCGAGAGGCCGTAGTACGAGCGGTAGGTGGCGAGGTCGGACTCGGCGTTCGGGTCGTCGTAGGCGTCGACGATCGCGACGGTCTCGCCCGAGCCGCTGGAGGACGCGGCGTCGGCCAGGCCGTAGGCGGACTGGATGTCCGACGGGCCGTAGCCGGTGGGGTCGTCGGAGGCGGCCTTCGGGGAGATGGTCTTCGGCGTGACGCCCTTCAGGGCCGCCTGCTTCTCCATGAAGGCGGTGGTGCCGCCGGTGACGCGGAGGGCGTTGCACGCGGCGTAGCCCTTCTTCGGGGTGGCGGCGCAGCCGATCTTCGCGTACTGCACGTGGGCCTTGGCGACCTGTGCGGCGATCGTCTTGGCGGTCGCCTTGTGGGGCGTGGTGGCGGCGCTCGCGTGGGCCGCGGTGCCGAGTCCTGCTAGCAGGAGGGCGGCGGTCGCGGTGGCGGCGGTGCCGAGTCTGCGCCAGTTGCCGCGTATGTGGGGGGAGTTGGGGGGTGACGTACGCAACGTACAGCCTCCAGTGAGAGGTTGGCAGAGGCCTGCGGGTGGGGGGTCCACCGGTGAGGTTCTCGGTGGGGGCGGCGGCCCGCGACGACCATCTCTTGTTGAGTACGTGACAACAAGGTGGGTTCCGGAGTTCTGACTTCCGCGTTACTCAAGGGGGTTGGGGGATTGCTGATCACTGGCGGCGGGATGGGGCGGGGATGGCTCGGGCTTGACCCTCTCCACGGGAACTTCACAGCGGGACGCGCGTTGACAAGGGCCGAGCAGGGGGTGGGCGGCTCAGGTCGTCCGCGGGCCGCGGGCCGCGGGCCGCTGTGGGGCTGGTCGCGCAGTTCCCCGCGCCCCTGAGAGGCGCTCCCGCGGCTGGTGACGTCAGGGTTCGCGGGGCGTCAGGCCCGTCAGCAGGTGGTGGATCAGGGTGGGGACGTCGGCGATGGCCGCCTCCGGGGTGAGGGTGCCCTGGGCGGCGAAGGAGGCCGTGCCGTGGAGGGCGGCGCCGATGACCAGGGCGATGGTCCAGGGCGGGCCGGGGATCACCTCGCCGCGCTCCTGGGCGTCGACGACGATCTGGACGAACTGGGTGGTCGTGCCGTCCACCGCCGCCCTGAGCTGCTCGGAGATGTCCGCGTCGTGCTTGCGCGCGTACATGACCTCCAGCAGTTCGGCGTTGGTGACCGCGAAACGGACGTAGGTCGTGGCCAGTTCGGTGAGGCGCGCCTGCAGCGGCAGCTCGGGGTGGTCCGCGGCGGTCAGTTCCCTGGCCATGCGCTCGAAGCCGGTCAGGGCGAGCGCGTCGACCAGGGCCTGCTTGTCCTTGAAGTGGCGGCCGGGCGCCGCGTGACTGACGCCGGTGTCGCGGGCCAGCTCGCGCAGGGACAGGGCCGCGACCCCCTTCTCCAGCAGCGTGCGCTCCGCGCTCGCGAGCAGGGCGGAGCGCAGGTCTCCGTGGTGATAGGGGCGTACAGGGCGTACAGACATGCGAGCCATCGTATCGCGATGTTGGCAGCGACAGCATTGTTGGCGGTGTCTTCATTGTTGTCATTGACAGCATTGTTGGCGTTGCCTACATTGGGAGGCATGGACACCACGGGCAAGGCCATCAGCAGCAAGGACAAGGACGGGACCAAGGACACGTGGGACGCCGGGCGGATCCCCGACCTCTCCGGACGCACCGCCGTCGTCACCGGCGCCAACAGCGGGATCGGCTTCGCCGCCGCCGTCGAACTGGCCCGGGCGGGCGCGCACGTCGTGTTCGCCGTACGGGACCTGGAGCGCGGGCGGGCCGCGGCGGCGAAGATGAGCGGCAGCACGGAGGTGCGGCGGCTCGACCTCGCGGATCTGGCGTCCGTGCGGGAGTTCGCCGAGGGGTGGGACGGACCGATCGACCTGCTGATCAACAACGCGGGCGTGATGCTGCTCCCCGAGGGCCGCACACGCGACGGGTTCGAGACGCAGTTCGGCACGAACCACCTGGGCCACTTCGCGCTCACGAACCTGCTGCTGCCGTACGTCACCGACCGCGTGGTGACCGTCTCCTCCGGCGCGCACCGGATGGGCGACCGCCGCATCCACTTCGAGAACCTGAACCTGGACGGCATCTACGCCCCGCAGCGCGCCTACTCCCAGTCGAAGCTCGCCAACCTGCTCTTCACGCTCGAACTGCAGCACAGGCTCACGGAGTCGGGCTCCCGCGTCCGCTCCCTCGCGGCGCACCCCGGCTGGGCGGCGACCAACCTCCAGAGCCATACGGCGAACCCGGTCACCCGCTTCCTGATGACCATGGGCAACAAGGTCGTGGCCCAGGACGACAAGGGCGGCGCCCTCCCGACCCTCTTCGCGGCGACGGAGGACCTCCCGGGCGGAAGCTTCGCCGGCCCGAGCGGCCTGGGCGGGATGCGCGGCGAACCGACCCTGGTCGGGCGGAGCGCGGCGGCGAGCGACGTCGTGGCGGCACGGCGGCTGTGGGAGGCGTCGGAGGAGCTCACGGGAGCGGTGTTCCCGCTGGCGGTCGCCGCGCGCTAGCTCCAGTCGCGGGCCTGGGCGTCGAAGACCTCTGGGGCGCTGTGCACGGGCAGGACGCACAGCAGATGGCCGCCGGGGGCGCGCAGGATCCGGCACTCGAGCCAGCGGGCGATCTGCGTCGCGCCGAGGGTGAGCAGACGGGCTGTCTCCGCTTCCACGTCGTCGGTCTCGATGTCGATGTGGAAGCGCGGGTTGGGGTCGTCGATCGACTGAACGGCCGTGACCAGGCCGGGAATTGCCCCGTGGAGCGTCGTGAACTGCTCCTCGCCGGGGACGGGGCCGGCGGGGGCGCCGAGCGCGGCCGACCAGAAGGCGGCTGCTGCGGCGGCCTCCGGGCCGGGGGTGTCGATCAGGAGGGCGAAGACGCGGCTTCTGTGCATGGGGCTCGCTCCCGGGTGAGGTCGGAGGGGATTCGGGGGGAATCCGGAGAGTGTGTCCGAGGCGGTCTCGGAGGGGATGCGGGTCCGGGGGTTTTCTTCGTCGGGTGCCGGGGAGACGTGAGGGTGGCGCGCAGGAGAGGCGGGCGGGGCGGGTGGACAGTACGGTGGACTGACCGCCGGACCGAGCGTCGACCGTCGTACGAACGCGCTGTTCACAGCGAAATCTCAGTAAACGTCGACGTCCTTTCTCACCTTTGTGGGACAGAGTGGGGCCCGATGAAGCGCAGCTCACGCATCTCCCGTTCCGCTCGCCTCGCGGGCAACCGCAGGTACGCGCTGTTCGTCGCCGTGGTCACGCTGGCACTGACCTCGGCGTCCGTGGCGACCGCCGACGACGGTCCCGGGCCCTTCGGGGTGACCACCGTGACCGAGGTGAGCAAGCAGAGCGTCCGGATCGGCGCCCTGTTCGGGGCGGCCCATGCCACCAGTCTCGCCGGCGGCCACCACTGCACCGCGTCCGTCGTGCACAGCGCGGGGCACGACCTCATCGTCAGCGCGGCCCACTGCCTGGACGGTGACCCCGGTGACGTGTTCGTGCCCGGCTACCGGGACGGCAGGGCGCCGTACGGGGTGTGGAAGATCAAGCAGCGGTTCCTGCCGGACGGCTGGTCCAAGGGGCAGGCCGAGGACAGCGACATCGGCTTCGCCACGGTCGTGAAGGTCGGCGGCAAGAACATCGAGGACGTGGTCGGCGCCGACCGGTTCACGACCGGGATGGCGACCGGCGCCACGGCGGTCACCGTCACCGGGTACCCCTCGGCCACCGATCAGCCCATCAGCTGCACGAACAAGCCCACCCAGCACAGCGGCACCCAGCAGCGCATCGACTGCCCCGGCTTCACCGGCGGCACCAGCGGGAGCCCCTGGGTCAACGGGGACGAGCAGGTCGTGGGAGTCATCGGCGGGCACGAGCAGGGCGGGCTGACGCCCGACATCTCGTACAGCGTCGTGTTCGGGAAAGAGGCGGCCGAGCTGTACAAGGACGCGACGGCGGACCCGTCGTAGGACGGCTGACCCGTCTCGGAGCGGTTGATCCGTCTCGGGGGGGCGATGGTCCGGAGTCGTGCTGATCGTCCGTAATGGGGTGCTGTAAGGCACGGTATGGGGTGGGTGTGACGCGCTGAATACGCGTCAGATGTGGTGGAAGCACGGCGAAATGCCGCCACCCTCCCCGGAAATGGCCTTGAACAGGGCCGACATGGGGGAGGGTTGAGCCGTGCGAAAAGTATGGGTGGCCAGTGGGGTCGCGGCTGGGCTGGGGCTCAGCTTCGTGATGCTGCTCGTCGTCGGGGTCTACCTCGTCGCCGGGAACCTCGTGAACGGGGCCGGCGGCGGGAGCGTCGCGCTCGCCAAGGGCTCGGTGCCGACGGCGTATTCGGCGCTCGTGCAGAAGTGGGGCAACCTCTGCCCCGCCCTCAACCCCGCACTGCTCGCCGCCCAGCTCTACCAGGAGAGCGGGTTCAACCCGAACGCGAAGAGCCCCGCGAAGGCCGAGGGCATAGCGCAGTTCATCCCCGGCACCTGGGCCACGCACGGAATCGACGGCAACGGCGACGGCGTGCGCAACGTATGGGATCCGAATGACGCGATCCCGTCGGCCGCGAGCTACGACTGCGAGCTCGCCAAGTACGTCAAGGACGTGCCGGGGAACCAGACCGCGAACATGCTCGCCTCGTACAACGCGGGGGCGTACGCGGTCATCAAGTACGGGGGCGTGCCGCCGTACTCGGAGACCCAGAACTACGTGAAGACGATCACGACGCTGGCGCAGAGCTTCGCCGCGCCCGTCAGCCGGGTCGATCCCTCCGAGCAGGCCGCCACCGCGATCACCTACGCGCAGAGCAAGCTCGGCACGCCGTATCTGTGGGGCGGCAACGGTACGGCCGACCAGGGCGGACGGTTCGACTGCTCGGGGCTGACCAAGGCCGCGTTCGAGGCGGCCGGGATCACCCTGCCGCGCGTCGCGAACGACCAGTACAACGCGGGGCCGCATCCGCAGCGGGCCGAATTGCTGCCGGGCGATCTGGTGTTCTTCTCGGACGACCTCACCAATTCCCGGGCCATCCGGCATGTGGGGATTTATGTCGGTGGCGGGTACATGATCGACGCGCCCCGCACAGGTGCTGTGATCCGGTTCGACCCCATTGACACCCCCGATTACTTCGGCGCCACCCGGGTCACCGAAGATGGCGCGAAAGCACTCCCCACGACGGTGTGAACCGAGCGTGAACCCACCCCCTGAGCTGCGGCGATGAGTCTCTCTTCGATAACGTCTGAGTGATCATTCGGTGGATGGTGGAACGTAAGAAGAGGGACCGTGCGTTCCTGTTGAGTAATGCGCACGAGAGCTGCGCCCGGAACTACGACGAAGGAGCCGCAGCACCATGGCTGTACTCGCCGAATCCGGGTCGAACCCCGACGTCGATCTGCTCTACGACATCAATGGACTCGCGAAGGACGCGCCGCACTGGTTCGACCGCGTCGTCGGGTTCGTCGGTGAGTACGGACTGCTGCTCGCGATGGTGCTGCTGGGGATGTGGTGCTGGTGGTCCGTGCGCCGGCGGGGCGGCGAGGACTCGGCGGCGTCCGTCGCCGCGCTGGTGTGGGCGCCGCTGGCCGCCGCGCTCGCCGTCCTCGTCAACGTGCCCATACGCGGGTTCGTGGAGCGGCCGCGGCCCTTCCTCGACCACACCGGGCTCGACGTCCTCATCTCCGGGAAGACCGACTACTCGTTCGTGAGTGATCACGCCACGATCACCATGGCGATGGGGGTCGCCCTGTTCGTGGCGGATCGGCGGTTCGGGGTGGCGGGGATCGGGCTCGCCCTGCTCGAAGGGTTCTGCCGGGTCTACATGGGCGTGCACTATCCGACCGACGTGATCGGCGGGTTCGCGCTCGGCACGGCTGTCGCCCTGCTGCTGTCCCCGCTGGCCATGGCCCTGCTCACGCCGGTACTGAAGGCGGTCGAGGGGTCGGCTTGGGGCGGGTGGATCGTTTCCTCGGGCGGGGTGCGGGGGGTCGTGATTCCGGGGGCGCGGACGGAAGCGGCGGATGCGGAGGAGCGGGACCTCGCGGCTTGATCCGTTGGGCCGGGCCGACTGGCTCGGCCCCCCCATCAAGGCCCCCTACAACCCCTGCGGGTACGTGAAGAAGCGGGTCGGGTCGTACTGCTTCTTCAGCGTCGCCAGACGGGTCGCCGCGTCGCCGTAGTACGCCTTGCGCCAGTCGGTGAGGGTGGGGTCCGTGTAGTTCTGGTAGGCCGCGCCGGAGGCGTACGGCTTCATCGCGGTGTGGAACGACGTCAGCCAGGACTGGGCCGAGGTGCCGGCCGTGCCGGCGGGCCAGGAGACTATGTACTGGGCCAGCATCCGGGAGCGGCGGTGGACGAAGGCCGTCGCCGTGGGGGAGACGCGGTTGACCGCGCCGCCGAGGGCCGTCAGGGCGATGTCGCCGGAGTTGCCGCGGACCGCCTTCAGCTGGTTGAGCATCGTCTGGATGCCCGTGGCCGAGATCGAGCGGTCGAAGAAGTCGGAGCGGCCCACGTAGGTCTCCCGCCCCAGCGCGCCCTGCGGGGAGCGGCCCGGGGTCGAACCCGGCAGATGGCACTGGGCGTCCGTCGAGAAGGACGTGCAGCCCGCGTACGCCTCCATCGACTCCTCGTACGTGTGCCGCTTCAGCGAGACGCTCGACGCGTTGCCGCCGGCCAGGTGGGCCAGCTTGTCGACGGCGTTCTGGAGTTCGGTGTAGGAGCCGAGGGAGAAGCAGGCCACTGAGACCCTGGGTGTGCCGCCGGGGGTGTTCGTGAGGTGGCAGGACGACCAGATCTCGTCGGGCTGGCCGGGGCCCCACTCCTGCCAGGCCTTCACCACGGCCGCCGCCATCGACGACGGCCAGGTCAGATAGCCCGACACGGCCTGGGGCGCCGGGTGGGTCCTGAACTGCAGCTCGGTCACCACGCCGAAGTTGCCGTTGCCCGCGCCGCGCAGCGCCCAGAACAGGTCCTTGTTCTCCGTGGCGTTGGCGACCACCTGCTTGCCGTCCGCGGTGATCAGCGTGGCCTGCGTGAGGCTGTCGCAGGTCAGGCCGTACGCCCGGGAGACCACGCCGTGGCCGCCGCCCAGGGTGAGGCCGGAGACGCCGACCGTCGGGCAGGAGCCCGCGGGGATGGTGACGCCCTTCGCGGCGAGCGCCCGGTACACGTCGATGAGTTTCGAACCGGCGCCGACGACCGCGCTGGAGCCGCTCGCCCGGATCTTGTTCAGCTTCGACACGTCGAGGACGAGGCGGCCGTCGCCGGAGGAGTAGCCGGCGTAGGAGTGGCCGCCGTTGCGGATCGAGACGCGGATGCTGTGGGCGCGCGCGTAGGAGAGGACCGAGCGGATGTCGTCGGTGTTCGCGACGTACGCTACCGCGGCCGGCTTCAGGGAGTCGAAGCGGGTGTTGTACAGCTGGTGGGCCGTCTTCCAGGAGGCGTCACCGGGGCGGACGAGGGTGCCGTCCAGTTCGTGGGCCAGGGCGGACCAGTTGGCCGCGGCGGCCGAGGTGGTGGTGCGCAGGCCCGGTGTGCTCGCCGAGGCGGAGGCGTCGGCCGCCGTCGCGGACGAGTCACCGCCGCCGGTGTTCTTGCCGTTGCACGCGGTGGCGGCGGCCACCGCTATCGCGGCCACGCCGCCGCCTATGAACGAACGCCGTTGCATGTCGCCTCCTGTGGGGTTCCGTCAAGTGAGATACGGGCCGGACCCCACAAGTTCTCCTGCTCATGTCACAGGTTCGGAACAGGCAGATGCCCGGTGGCATCCGTCCTGGCCTGGCTTCTCGCGCGTCTCGCCGGTCCCCGCCAGCCGCAGACGCAGCGGGCGAAGCAGAAGGGGCCCTGCTCGACCGTCGTCGTGCGGTGTTCGGGATGTGCGGGGGGAGCCTGTCCGTCGTCCTGCTGCGCCACGTCGACCACGGTACCGAGGTTGTGCAAAGGATTCGTATGGCGGGCGTATCCCCTCGGCCCGGCACCGGGTCCGCGTGACGGGGTCATCCACCCGTCGTTAAGCGGAACGACGGGGTTCCCGTGACGACGTACCGGGGGTACGGCAGGCTATGGAGCGGCAGCAGGTGGGGGTCACCCCGGTCGAGCGGAGCCGGGACCGGGGGCGGGCGGGCGGGGCGGTCGTCGCCGCGGGGCTCATGGTCGGGGTCTGTGTCGGTGCCGTCGGGTGCAGCGGTGACGGAGTGGCGAGCGCGGACGCGCGCGGCGCCGGGGACCCGGTCGCGGTGGTGCGACGGGCGGCCGACTCCCTTACGGCGGCGGGGAGTTCACAGGCCCGTACGTCCATGGAGATGGCGACCGGCGGCACCCGCGTGACCATCCGCGGCGAGGGCGTCTACGACTTCCGGCGCCGGCTCGGCCGGCTGAAGGTGCAGCTGCCGCAGGACCCGGCGGGCGCCAGCGAACACCCGCCGATCACCGAACTCCTCGCGCCGGGCGCCCTGTTCATGAAGAACCGGGGTGCGGGGGTGCCCGCGGACAAATGGGTACGGGTCGACACCGGGACGCTGTCCGACGGGAACCTCGTGACAGGTGGGGCCACCGATCCGTACGCCGCCGCCGAGGTGCTGCGCGGGGCGACTGCGGCGACGTATCTCGGGAAGACGGAGGTGGCAGGGGCCTCGGTGCGTCACTATCGGGGGGTCGCCGATCTCGCCGCCGCGGCGCGCAGCGCGTCGGCGGGGAACCAGGCGGCTCTGAGGTCGGCGGCGAAAGGGTTCGCCACCGCGCGGGTACCCTTCGACGTCTACCTCGACGACCAGGGCCGCGTCCGCAAGCTCGGGCAGCGGTTCAGCTTCGTCAACGGGCAGCGCCACAGCACGGTGGCGGTCACCTCGACGACGTTGCTGTACGGCTTCGGGGCCGCCGTGGACGTACGACTTCCGGCGTCGGAAAACATCTATGCCGGGCAGATCGCCGAGAAGTGACCGGAACCGATCGGTGTGAGTCCGGGTGCGGACTAGCCCGTCCGTGCCATGCGCGTTGTGTAGACCGCTCCCTACTCTAGGAAGTCGGTGACGGCAGAGAAGAGGTGATGCACGTGGCTCCGGTCGGCGGTACGGCAGTTCAGGACCACGTGGCCCTCGCCGAGATCGAGCTGTGCGGAGACCTGATCATCGCGGCCTCGGCCGCCGAGGACCGGCTCAGCCTGGAGAGCATCGACGAGGTGCTGAAGGTCGCCGAGGAACGGGACACCTCCGGCGCGGCCGGACGCTGAAGGGGCCCGAGGGCCGGGAACCGGCGACCGCGGGTCGAGGAGCGGGGACCGGGATCAGGTGCGGAGCAGGCGGGCGATCGCCTTCGTCGCTTCCTCGACCTTCGCGTCGATCTCCTCGCCGCCCTTGACGGCCGCGTCGGCGACGCAGTGCCTCAGGTGTTCCTCCAGGAGCTGCAGGGCGAACGACTGCAGGGCCTTCGTGGAGGCGGACACCTGGGTGAGTATGTCGATGCAGTAGACGTCCTCGTCGACCATGCGCTGCAGACCGCGGATCTGGCCCTCGATCCGGCGCAGGCGCTTGAGGTGCTCGTCCTTCTGCTTGTGGTAACCGTGCGTCACCGGCTCGTGCGCCGGTTCGGTCGCCGGTCCCGTCGCCGGTCCGGAGGGCGCCGCCGCCGCGCCGGCCTCGGTGGTCGTCATCGCGTCCATCGCGTCCTCCAGACATATACCCCTAGTGGGTATATCGTAACGAACTTTGCTGGGTATAGGGCCCTTGGTACGCCCCCGTGCGGATCACTGTGCCTGATGGGCGACACTGGGGGACGGCCCATTAGCCGTGGCCGGATGATGCACTTAGCATCAGCCTGACCGAAACCGATGCATCCCGAGGACCCCTTGTGCGCTTTCGTCTGACCCCCAGGGAGACGAGCTTCTACGACATGTTCGCCGCGTCCGCGGACAACATCGTCACGGGCTCGAAACTCCTCATGGAACTGCTCGGCGCGGACACCGCCGGCCGGGCCGAGATCGCAGAGCGTATGCGGGCCGCTGAACACGCCGGTGACGATGCCACGCACGCGATCTTCCATCAGCTGAACTCCTCCTTCATCACGCCCTTCGACCGCGAGGACATCTACAACCTCGCCTCCTGCCTCGACGACATCATGGACTTCATGGAGGAGGCCGTCGACCTGGTCGTCCTCTACAACGTGGAGGAACTCCCCAAGGGCGTCGAGCAGCAGATCGAGGTGCTGGCGCGGGCGGCCGAGCTGACCGCCGAGGCCATGCCCAACCTGCGCACGATGGACAACCTCACCGAGTACTGGATCGAGGTCAACCGCCTGGAGAACCAGGCCGACCAGATCCACCGCAAGCTGCTCGCCCAGCTCTTCAACGGCAAGTACGACGCCATCGAGGTCCTGAAGCTCAAGCAGATCGTGGATGTGCTGGAGGAGGCGGCGGACGCGTTCGAGCACGTGGCGAACACGGTGGAGACCATCGCCGTCAAGGAGTCCTGACCTCTTCATGGACACCTTCGCTCTGGTCGTGACCATTCTGGTCGCGCTCTTCTTCACGTACACGAACGGTTTTCACGACTCCGCGAACGCCATCGCCACGTCCGTCTCCACGCGGGCGCTGACCCCGCGGGCGGCGCTCGCGATGGCTGCCGTGATGAACCTCGCCGGCGCGTTTCTCGGTTCCGGGGTCGCCAAGACCGTCAGCGAGGGGCTGATCGAGACGCCCGAGGGGTCGAAGGGGATGGGGATCCTCTTCGCCGCGCTGATCGGTGCGATCACCTGGAACCTGATCACCTGGTACTTCGGGCTGCCGTCGTCGTCCTCGCACGCGTTGTTCGGTGGGATGGTGGGGGCCGCGCTGGCCGGCGGTACGGACGTCATCTGGCACGGGGTCGTCGACAAGATCATCGTGCCGATGTTCGTGTCGCCGGTCGTCGGGCTCATCGCCGGTTATCTGGTCATGACCGCGATCATGTGGATCTTCCGGAAGGCCAATCCGCACAAGGCCAAGCGGGGGTTCCGGATCGCGCAGACCGTGTCGGCGGCCGGGATGGCGCTCGGGCACGGGCTCCAGGACGCGCAGAAGACCATGGGTGTCGTGGTGATGGCACTGGTGATTTCCGGCCACTCCAGCTACAAGGATCCGATCCCGGTCTGGGTGAAGATCGTCTGCGCGCTGATGCTGTCGCTGGGGACGTACGCCGGTGGGTGGCGGATCATGCGGACGCTGGGGCGGAAGATCATCGAGCTGGATCCGCCGCAGGGGTTCGCCGCGGAGACCACGGGGGCGGCGATCATGTTCACCACGGCGTACCTCTTCAAGGCGCCGGTTTCCACGACCCATGTGATCACCTCGGCGATCATGGGTGTGGGGGCGACGAAGCGGGTGAATGCCGTGCGGTGGGGTGTCGCCAAGAACATCGTGCTCGGGTGGTTCATCACGATGCCGGCGGCGGCGGTCGTCGCGGCCGTGGCGTTCTGGCTCGTGAACCTGGCGTTCCTGTAGACCGGAGGCGGTAAGCCGGGGGCTGCGCCCCCTGGCCCCCCGGTTTCCCACCCACCCACCCACCCGTTTGCTGTCGGCCAAGACGCTGCCGTAGAAGCGCCGGGTGGGAACCCCCGTAACCGAACGGGCCCGCCCCCGGGAGCCAGGGGCGGGCCCTTTTCGTCCTCGCGGTGGCACCGCCATGCAGCACCGCGAGGGGTTTCAGGAGAGGAACGGGCTCGGTTCAGCCGAAGCGGCCCGAGATGTAGTCCTCCGTGGCCTGGACCGACGGGTTGGAGAAGATCCGCTCCGTGTCGTCGATCTCGATGAGCTTGCCGGGCTGGCCGACCGCCGCGAGGTTGAAGAAGGCCGTACGGTCCGAGACGCGTGCCGCCTGCTGCATGTTGTGCGTCACGATGACGATCGTGAAGCGTTCCTTCAGCTCGCCGATCAGGTCCTCGATCGCGAGGGTGGAGATCGGGTCCAGGGCCGAGCACGGCTCGTCCATCAACAGGACCTTCGGCTCCACCGCGATCGCCCGCGCGATGCACAGCCGCTGCTGCTGGCCACCCGACAGACCCGAACCGGGCTTGTTCAGGCGGTCCTTGACCTCGTTCCAGAGGTTCGCGCCCTTGAGGGACTTCTCGACCACGTCCGACAGCTCGCTCTTCTTGTAGCTGCCGTTCAGGCGCAGGCCCGCCGCCACGTTGTCGAAGATCGACATCGTGGGGAACGGGTTCGGGCGCTGGAAGACCATGCCGATCTCGCGCCGCACGGACACCGGGTCGATCGCGTGGCCGTAGAGGTCCTCGTCGTCCAGGAGGACCTTGCCCTCGACCCGGCCGCCGGGGGTGACCTCGTGCATGCGGTTGAGGGTGCGCAGGAAGGTCGACTTGCCGCAGCCGGAGGGGCCGATGAAGGCCGTCACCGTGCGGGGCTCGACCGTCATCGAGATGTCGTCGATCGCCTTGTGGGAGCCGTAGTAGGCCGTCAGCCCACTTACGTCGATTCGCTTCGCCATGACTGCTTCACTTCCAAAAGTCTGTGTGTCGCTGGAGGGGCCCCGTGCGGCGGTAGCCGCGTGGTGTTACGTCAGCGAGCGGTCTTGGGGGCCTTCCAGCGGGCGATGCCGCGGGCCACCAGGTTGAGGATCATCACGAAGGCGATCAGGGTGAGGGACGCGGCCCAGGCACGGTCGTAGGCCGCACCGGAGCCCGCGCTCTGCGCGAACTGCTGGTAGATGTACAGCGGCAGCGACGCCTGTGCCCCGTGGAACGGGTCGTTGTTGATGAACGGGTTGCCGAACACCAGCAGCAGGACGGGCGCGGTCTCACCGGCGATACGCGCCACCGACAGCATGATGCCGGTGGTGATGCCGCCGATCGCGGTCGGAAGGACGACCTTGAGGATCGTGCGCCACTTCGGGATGCCGAGGGCGAGCGATGCCTCGCGCAGCTCGTTCGGTACAAGCTTGAGCATTTCCTCGGTGGAGCGGACCACGACCGGCATCATCAGGATGGCCAGGGCGCAGGAACCCGCGAAGCCGAAGGGCTGCATGTCCCACATGAGCATCAGGGACAGGATGAACAGACCCGCGACGATCGACGGGATGCCCGTCATGACGTCGACGAAGAACGTGACCGCCTTGGAGAGCTTGCCCTGTCCGTACTCGACCAGGTAGATCGCGGTGAGCACCCCGATGGGGGCGCCGATCAGGGTGGCGAGGCCGACCTGCTCCAGGCTGCCGATGATGGCGTGGTAGATGCCGCCGCCGGGCTCGCTGTCGGCGACCACGCCCATCGAGTGGGTGAGGAAGTAGATGTCGAGGACCTTCACGCCGCGCGAGATCGTCGTCCACAGGAGGGAGACGAGCGGGACGACGGCGAGGAGGAAGGCGACCCAGACGAGGCTGGTCGCGATGCGGTCCTTGGCCTGGCGGCTGCCCTCGACGCGCGCGGCGATGACGTAGGTGCCGAGGACGAAGAGGACGGCTGCGATCAGGCCCCACTGGACCTTGCTGTCGAGGCCGGCGACCAGGCCGACGAGGACGGCCAGGACGATGGAGCCGCCGGCGATCGCGTACGGCGACCACTTCGGCAGGGAGGCGCCCCGCAGGGTGCTCACGGGCTTCTCGGCTACGGCTGCGTTGCTCATGCGTTGGCCCCCGAGTACTCCGCGCGGCGGGCGATGATGAGCCGGGCCGCGCCGTTGACCAGCAGGGTGATGACGAACAGGACGAGACCGGAGGCGATGAGCGCGTCCCGGCCGTCCGCCGTCGCCTCGCTGAACTTGCTGGCGATGTTCTGGGCGAAGGTTCCGCCGCCCGGGTTGAGCAGGCTGGCGTGGATGAGGAAGTCGGGGGAGAGCACGGTGGCGACGGCCATCGTCTCGCCGAGGGCGCGGCCGAGGCCGAGCATCGAGGCGGAGATCACACCGGAGCGGCCGAAGGGGAGCACCGCCATGCGGATGACCTCCCAGCGGGTGGCGCCGAGCGCGAGGGCGGCCTCTTCGATCATCTGCGGGGCCTGGCGGAAGACCTCGCGGCTCACGTTGGTGATGATCGGCAGGATCATGATCGCCAGCAGGATGCCGACGGTGAGCATCGAGCGCGGGGCGCCTTCGTCCCAGGAGAAGATCCCGGTCCAGCCGAAGTAGTCGTTGAGCCACCCGAAGAGCCCGACCATGTGCGGGACGAGGATCAGGGCGCCCCACAGGCCGTACACGATGGACGGTACGGCGGCCAGCAGGTCGATCACGTAGGAGACCGGGCCGCGGAGCCTGCGCGGGGCGTAGTGGGTGGTGAAGAGGGCGATGGCGACCGCGACCGGGACCGCGATGACCATGGCGATGATCGAGGACACCACGGTGCCGAACGCCAGGACGGCGATGCCGAACTTCGGCGGCACGAGGTTGGTGTTCCACTCGAAGGTGGTGAGGAAGTTCGCGTGGTCCCTGCTGATCGCGAGGGAGGCGCGGTAGGTGAGGAAGACCGCGATGGCGGCCATGATCACCAACAGGAAGATGCCCGATCCGCGGGAGAGACCGAGGAAGATCCGGTCGCCGGGTCGGGTGGCGCCGCGGGCCGCGCGCTTCTGCTTCGCGGGCGAGGGTGCGGGGACGGGGGGTGGTGCTTCTTCGGGGTTCTTCGTGGATATATCCATCAGGGTTCTCCGGTCTGCGGGTCCACACGTGCGGTGTGCGGTCCGTGGCGGCGGTGCACCGGACGGTGCGGCCGGGCCCCTGGTCCGGGGCCCGGCCGCACACTCGGACTAGCTGATGCTCGCGATGGTGCTGCGAACCTTGGTGATGATCGCGTCGGGGATCGGCGCGTAGTCGATCGTGGAGAGGACCTTCTGGCCCTCCTCGCTGGCGATGTAGGTGAGGAACGCCTTCGTCGCGGGCAGCGTGTCGGCCTTGTTGCCCTTGTCGCAGACGATCTCGTAGGTCACCAGGGTGATCGGGTACGCCCCCTCGGCCTTGGTGTTGTAGTTCAGCTTGAGCGACAGGTCGGAGCCGGTGCCGACGACCTTGGCGTCGGCGATGTCCTTGGTCGCGCTGTCGGTGCTCGGGGCGACCGGGGCGGAGGCGCCGGTGTTGATGCTGACGGCCTTGACGCCGTCACCGACGTAGGAGAGCTCGAAGTAGCCGATGGCACCCGAGGTCGCCTTGACCTGCTGGGCCACGCCCGCGGAGCCGGCGGCGGACTGGCCGCCCTTGGCCTGCCACGCCTTGCCGCCGGAGTACTTCCAGTTGTCCGGGGTGGTGGCGATCAGGTACTTGGTGAAGTTGTCCGTGGTGCCGGACTCGTCCGAGCGGTGGAACGCCTGGATCTTGAGGTCGGGCAGCGTGGCGGACGGGTTCAGCTTCTTGATCGCCGCGTCGTTCCACTTGGTGATCTTGCTGTCGAAGATCTTGGCGAGCGTCGGGGCGTCCAGGACCAGGTTGTCGACACCCGGGACGTTGTAGCCGAGCGCGATCGGGCCGCCGACCATCGGGAGGTCGATGCCCTGGCCGCCGGAGCAGACCTGCTTCGAGGCGGTGACCTCTTCGGGCTTCAGCGCCGAGTCGGAGCCGGCGAAGGCCAGCTGACCCTGGTTGAAGGAGGTGACACCGGCGCCGGAGCCGCCGCCCTTGTAGTTGATCTGGACGCCACAGGCCTGGCTGAACGCCTTGACCCACGCGTCGATCGCGTTCTTCTGCGCGGACGAGCCGTCGGCGAGGAGCTGCTGGCCCTTCTTCGCGGTGCCGCAGTTGGCGGAGCTGGCGTTGGCCGACGAGGAGGAGCTGCTGCTGCTCGACGAGCCGCCGTTGTCGTCCGAGCCGCACGCCGTGAGGGCCAGGGCGCCGGAGACGGCGAGAGCACCGAGGGTGAGGGCCCGCCGGTTCATGCGCTGAAGCTTCACTTGAAAGAGTTCCTTCCGAGAGCCGCCGTCCTGAATTACGGCGGCGTGCGAAGACGGGGTGACGCGGGTGGCGACCCCCAGGTCGCAGCTCGCATCGCGTAAGGCCGAAATTAGGCAGAACAGGTGAAGGCGCCTATGGGCATAAGTGAACGGAGGGTGAACCCCTGTGGGCGGTGCGGTTAGGTCACGGAACGCTCACGTCGAGGACACGGGCTGATTCCGGACTATGCCAGGTGGCGAGCGGTCCGGGGCGCGTCCACGAGGGCGCGTTCCCCCGGCCGGGTGAGGCGCTCGCGGGCGGTCCGCCGGGGGAATCGCGTGCGCTCCTCACCGCCGCGGACCGTCCTGGTCCGTGCCGATGGCGATGAGGGCGAGCGAGATCAGGTCCCGGTCCCGTTCGTAGGAGAGCCGTTCGTGGGCCTCGTCGGGACTCAGCCAGCGCAGGGCGTTGACCTCGTCGTTCGGTGCGAAGAACCCGCCGGTCGCCTCCGCCGCCCAGTAGCGGACCTCCTTGGGCCGCCCGTGGTGGTCGAGGTACCGGGCCGAGGGGAGCCGCGTCCCCAGCCGGCAGGTGTAGCCGGTCTCCTCCAGCACCTCGCGGCGGGCCGCCTCCTCGAACGTCTCCCCGCGCTTGAGCTTGCCCTTGGGCCACGACCAGTCGGCCCACTTGGGCCGGTGGACCAGCGCCAGTTCGAGATCCCCGGCGGCCGGGCGGCGCCACAGGACGCAGCCGGCCGCCTGGACGGTGGTGTCGTTCGTGGAAGTCACTGGTCGTTCACCGTCTCCTCCGCGCGGGTTGGTGCAGGGCGTCCCGGGTGCCCGTCGGAGTCAGGGATTCCCCGGATCCAGCAGGTCCCCGGAATCGACGGGTCCCCGGTGTCAGGGGGTGCCCACCGCCTGTTTCTGCCACGACTGCTGGAAGGCGAAGCGGGCCGCCTCCACCTCGTGGCGCTGGTCGGCGTGGAGCACACCGAGCGCGTACGCGGTCGCCGGGGCGATCCGCGGGGTGCGGGCCGCCGACGCGGCGGCAGCGGCGGCCTCCGAGGCGTCCCGGTGCAGATTGAGGGCCTGGCCGGCCGCCAGCAGGCGTACGTCCGTCGGCGCGTCGTCCCCGTGCAGCACCTCACCGGCGTAGCGGTGCAGCCGCAGCAGCAGCCGGACCTGGTGCCAGGGGCCGTCCTGGGGGTGCGGGGCCGGGTCGGGGGAGAGGCCGTGGACGAGGGCCTCCGCGTTGTACGGGTGCCCGGCGGTGACCAGCGGCAGCGCGGTGACCGCGTCGGTGAGGCGCTCCCCGGCGGCGGCGGCCAGCGGACGCAGGTCGGTGCTGGCCGCGGCCGGGGTCAGCGGGACCTCGCTGGCCAGTACGGCGACCTTGTCGGCGACCGCGTGGAAGCGGGACGAGCCGAGGGCCTGGAGCGCGGTGGAGTGGGCCCGGGTCCTGGCCAGGGTGAGCTGCCGCTCCAGCAGGGCGCCCGCCTTGGCCGCGCCCACGGTGAGGTTGCCGCGTTCGACGGTGACCGTGGGGGTGGCGGGTCCGGTGCCGGGGGCTCGGGCAGTCGCGGGGGCGGGGATGCCCCGGCCCGCGCCGGTGATCCGGCCGCCCACCGCGGAGGCCGCCGACTGGGTGGGGAAGGCCGCCGAGCCGGAGAGCCGGTGCAGGGCGAGCAGCAGCCGCTCCAGCCGGGCCGCGCAGGCGTGTTCCAGGGCCAGCGTGCCCGAGAGCCAGGCCAGTTCGGGGCGCATCTCCTCGGACCAGTCGGTGTCGAGGAGAGGCCGGAAGGTGTGCAGGCTGCCGCTGATACGGCGGGCCGAGCGGCGCAGGGCGCGCGCCGCGTCGACGGACTCCTCCGTGCCGTTCTGCCCGCTGCCGGTCTCCCGGTGCAGCCGCAGGGCACGGAGGAATTCCGTGGCCTGGGCCCTCAGGTAGCCCGCGAGGGCGTCACCTGTGGCGGCCCCGCCCGCCCGGCCGGGGTCGGGTGGGGAGGGCCTGGCCGTGGCCGGGTCCGTCGGGTCAAGGTGTTGCTGTGCCACGCCGGCGCCTCCGGGCGTCTATGAGCATCTCCTGGACGTTGCGCAGGGGTTGGCCTTCCGCGTCGGTCGCGTGCCGGGTCCACTCGCCGTCCGGGCCCAGGTGCCAGGACGAGGTGGTGTCCGACATGCCGGTTTCCAGCATCCGGTTGAGCGCTGCGCGGTGGGCCGGGTCGGTGACCCTGACGAGGGCCTCGATCCGACGGTCGAGGTTGCGGTGCATCATGTCGGCGCTGCCGATCCACACCTCGGGTTCGCCTCCGTTGCCGAAGCCGAAGACGCGGGAGTGTTCGAGGAAGCGGCCGAGGATGGACCGTACGCGGATGTTCTCGGACAGGCCGGGGACGCCGGGCCGTACGGCGCAGATGCCCCGCACCCACACGTCGACCTGGACGCCCGCCTGGGACGCGCGGTAGAGCGCGTCGATGATCGCCTCGTCGACCATCGAGTTGACCTTGATGCGGATGAACGCGGGGCGTCCGGCACGGTGGTGCTGGACCTCCTTGTTGATCCGGGCGATCAGGCCGTCGCGCAGGGACTTGGGGGCGACCAGCAGGCGGCGGTAGGTCTCGCGGCGCGAGTAGCCGGACAGCCGGTTGAAGAGGTCCGAGAGGTCGGCGCCGACCTGCGGGTCCGCGGTCAGCAGGCCGAGGTCCTCGTAGAGGCGGGCCGTCTTCGGGTGGTAGTTGCCGGTGCCGACGTGGCTGTAGCGGCGGAGGGTGTCGCCTTCCTGGCGGACCACGAGCGACAGCTTGCAGTGGGTCTTGAGACCGACCAGGCCGTAGACGACGTGGCAGCCCGCCTCCTCCAGCTTGCGCGCCCACTTGATGTTGGCGTGCTCGTCGAAGCGGGCCTTGATCTCGACCAGGACGAGGACCTGCTTGCCGGCCTCGGCCGCCTCTATGAGCGCGTCGACGATCGGGGAGTCGCCGGAGGTGCGGTACAGGGTCTGCTTGATCGCGAGGACGTCGTCGTCGTTGGCCGCCTGCTCCAGGAACCGCTGGACGGAGGTGGAGAACGAGTCGTACGGGTGGTGCAGCAGCACGTCGCGGTTGCGCAGGGCGGCGAAGATGTCGGGCGCGGAGGCCGACTCGACCTCGGCGAGGTCGCGGTGGGTGCCCGCGATGAACTTGGGGTACTTCAGCTCGGGCCGGTCCAGGCCGCCGATGCGGAACAGGCCGGTGAGGTCGAGCGGACCAGGCAGCGGGTACACCTCGGCCTCGCTGATCTTCAGCTCGCGCACCAGCAGGTCGAGCACCTCGCGGTCGATGGACTCCTCGACCTCCAGTCGCACCGGCGGCCCGAAGCGGCGCCGCATGAGTTCCTTCTCCAGGGCCTGGAGGAGGTTCTCGGCGTCGTCCTCCTCGACCTCTAGGTCCTCGTTGCGGGTGAGCCGGAACGCGTGGTGCTCCAGGATCTCCATGCCCGGGAAGAGTTCTTCCAGATGGGCGGCGATGACGTCCTCCAGCGGGACGTACCGGCCCGGCGAGGCCTCCAGGAAGCGGGAGAGCAGCGGCGGCACCTTGACGCGCGCGAAGTGGCGGTGTCCGGTGACCGGGTTGCGGACGACGACCGCGAGGTTCAGCGAGAGACCCGAGATGTACGGGAAGGGGTGCGCGGGGTCGACGGCCAGCGGGGTCAGCACGGGGAAGATCTGGTGCCGGAAGAGCGTGAAGAGGCGGGCCTGCTCCTTCTCGGTCAGCTCGTTCCAGCGGACCAGGTGGATGCCTTCCTCGGCCAGCGCGGGGGCGATGTCCTCGTGGTAGCAGGCGGCATGCCGGGCCATCAGCTCGCGTGAGCGGGCCCAGATCATCTCCAGCACCTCGCGCGGCTGCAGCCCGGACGCGGAGCGGGTGGCGACGCCGGTGGCGATACGGCGCTTGAGGCCCGCCACCCGGACCATGAAGAACTCGTCGAGGTTGCTGGCGAAGATGGCGAGGAAGTTCGCCCGTTCGAGCAGCGGGGTGTTCGGGTCCTCGGCGAGTTCCAGGACCCGTTCGTTGAACGCAAGCCAGCTGCGTTCCCGGTCGAGGAAGCGGCCCTGCGGCAGCTGGGGCCCGTCGTACGGCGACTCCTCGTACTCGTCGAGGTCGGCGTCGATGTCGGGTTCCAGATCGGAGACCGCCGCCGACACCGTGTGCGGGCGGTGCGCGGCTATGGAGCCCACGGAGGGCTGCGCGTGCTGGACCTGTGCCTGGGCGTTGGGCTGGCTGCTCATGTGCCCATTGTTCCGCGCCACCGGCGATACGGGCGCGTCGGAGAGAGCCGGGGGGAGCGTGAGCGCGGTGGGAGCGTCCCCGTTCCTCCCGTTCACCTCGGGAGGTGGCGAAGGCTCTGGCACGACGGGCTTCATTCGCCGAGCCTCGCAAGCCTGTCTGAACCATTGGTTACGGCGACATGGCGTGCGGGATATCGGGGAGCGGCTCCCGGACGTCTACGGCACGGAAACGAACGTAACGGATGCCTGGGAGCCGCGGTGAGGGGGGATCCGGTCAGGCCGTGCGGCGGCGGAGCAGGGTGAAGGCGGCGCCGAGGGCCAGGGCGGTGAGGGCCAGCGCGATGCCGGTCTCCACGAGCTGGAGGGGCCAGAAGTGCGAGGCGGGGTGGTACTGGACGTAGTACCCGGTGATGTCGGACGAGGTGAGGCACCTGGTCTGCTCGAAGCACGCGTCGGAGACATGGCCGCCGCCGGAGGTGAGGGCGCCCCGGTCGCCGACGAGGACGTCGCGCGGGGTGTCGTAGCCGGTGTGCAGGGGGCTGGTGCGGGTCACCCAGGGCCACAGGTGCGGGCGGGCGTGGGTGAGGGCGGTGCGGGTGAGGCCCAGGACGGCGATCGAGAGGCCGACCGCGGACGGCGCGCGGCGCGTGAGCAGGCCCGCGAGGGTGCCCACGGCGAGACCGAGCAGCGGGTGGACGATCGCGAGGGTGCCGTTGGCGGTGAAGGTCTCGTCGGTCCACCAGTGCCGGCTGTCCGGTACGGGGTGGGCGCCGGACAGCAGCCGGTGCAGCAGGACCAGCAGGGTGGCGCCCGCGGTGACCAGCGCGGCCGGTACGGCGAGGGTGGTGGCCAGCCAGCGGGTGGGGGAGACGCTCTGGGTCCAGGCGAGGCGGGCGGTGCCGCGCTCCAGTTCGCGGGCGAGGAGGGCGCCGGCGAAGATCGCGGCGAGGTAGGGGGCCCAGCCGATCGCGGACTCGGCGACGGCGCGGGCCGCGTGGTAGAGGCTGACCGCGCCGCTCCAGTCGCAGCCGTGCGCGGTGCACGTGCGCCGCCGGTCGGCCCGCGCGGCGCTCCCGCCGGGGCCGTAGGCCCACAGCAGCAGTCCGGAGACGACGGCGACGAACACGCCCCACACGATCAGGGCGCCCCGCTGCAGCCGCAGCACGGCACGCCAGGCGCGGGCCGGTCGCGGGCGGACCGCCGGGTTCGCGGCGAGTGCGGTCATGCGGCGGCTCCCTTGAGGGTCGTCCGACGGCCGAGCAGCGCGTACGCGGCGGCGAGGGCGAGTCCGGCGAGGGCGAGGAGGATCGCGGTCGCGGTCAACTGGAGTGGCCAGTAGTGGGATGCGGGGTGGTAGTCGTTGAAGTAGCCGACGGCGTCGAGCTGTTGGTAGACGGCCCGGCACCGCGGGTCGCTGACGGGACCGCACTGCGGGTCCGCGATGTGCGCGCCGGTCGAGGTGACCAGGCCCTGGCTGACGACGATGCCGGAGCCCGCCGGGCGGCTGTGGTCGAGGCCGCTGATCCTCGTGACCGTGGGCCAGAGGTACGGCGTCGCGACGGCCAGCGCGCCCCAGGTGAGCGCGGTGGCGCACAGCGCGCCGATGAGCGAGACGAGGGACTCGCGCCTGAGCAGGCCGACGAGGGCGCCGCAGGCCAGGCCCACCAGGGCGAGGGCGGTGGTGGCCGGGCCGTTCGCGGCGTAGGTGCCGACGTCGTACCAGGTCTTGGCGGTGTCGATGCGGCCCTGGCCCGCCGCCCAGGCCCAGTGGTGCAGGCCGGCCAGGAGGCCGGAGCCCGCGGTGATCACGACGGCGGGAGCGGCGAGCTTGACGGCGAGCCAGCGGGCCGGGGAGACCGACTGGGTCCACGCCAACTGCGCGGTGCCCCGCTCCAGTTCACGGCTGACCAGGGCGGCCCCCGACCAGGCGGCGACCAGGAACGGGACGGCGAGGACGGCGAGGGTCGTGTAGGTGTACCAGTCCTTGTAGCGGCCGATCGCCTTCATGTCGTAGACGCAGGGGGCGGACGACGAGCAGGCGTCGTACGCCTTCCATCCGGCGGCCGACGCGTCGGTCAGCGGGCCGCCGAGCCACAGCAGCAGGGCGCCGAGGACGACCACGAAGCCGAGCCAGACCAGCAGGGCGGGGCGGTGCAGCCGGAGCAGCCAGCGGAGCAGGTGCGGGCGCGCGGGGCGGCCGGCCGCGGCCGGGGGCGCGGGGGTGGCGAGCGCGGTCACGCGGCGGTCTCCTCGGTCTTGACGGCGGCGGGGGCCGCGGGGTTGCGCAGGTAGGCGAGGACGAGTTCCTCCAGCGAGGGCGGGCCGGCCTGCCAGGCGGCGGCCAGTGGCGCAGCCGGGCAGATCAGCGCGGTGAGCTGACGGCCGGTGGTGCGGGACTCGACGACCGTGTGCGCGCCGAGGTCGACGGCGTCGGCGGGACCGGAGACCAGGGTGTGGGCGGCCCGCAGGTCGTCGATGTCCCCGGCGAGGCGGACCTGTCCGTCGCCGATCAGGAGCAGGTGGTCGCAGGAGTTCTCCAGTTCGGCGACCACGTGCGAGGACATCACGATGGTGGTGCCGGACTCGGCGGCCCGCGCCATGAGGAGGCCCATCAACTCGTGCCGGGCCAGCGGGTCCAGGTCGGCCATCGGCTCGTCCAGGAGCAGCAGTTCGGGCCGCTTGGCCAGCGCGAGGGCGAGGGCGACCCGGGTGCGCTGGCCGCCGGAGAGCGAGCGGATCCCGGACTTCGGGTCCAGATCCCCGTCGGCGACGACGCGTTCGGCGACGGAGGCGTCCCAGCGGTCGGTGTTGAGGTCGGCGCCCATGCGGAGCGTCTCGGCGACCGTGAGCTGGGTGTAGAGGGGCTTGTCCTGTGCGACGTAGGCGACCCGTTCGCGGACGGCGCCGGGGTGTTCGCCGAGGACGGCCAGCGAACCCTCGGTGGGGGCCAGCAGTCCGGCGGTCAGGGCGAGGAGCGTGGACTTGCCGGCGCCGTTCGGGCCGACGAGCGCGCAGACCCGCCCCGCGGGCAGCCGGAAGGCGCAGTCCCGCAGCGCCCACCCGCCCCGCCGGCCGAACCGCTTGCCGAGCGCGGCGGCCTCTATCGCGGCGGTGCCTGTCATGAGGGTTCTCCTTGGAAGTGCTTGTCGAGTACGGCGGTGAAGAGCGCGGCGACGTCGTCGCGCCCCAGCCCGGCGGCCCGGGCGCGGTCGGCCCAGTCGTCGAGTTCGGTGCGCAGGGGCGAGTCGGCGGGCGTGGTGCTCAGACCGCGGCGGACGAAGGTGCCCAGACCCCGGCGCGCTTCGACCAGGCCTTCGCGCTCCAGCTCGCGGTAGGCCTTGAGGACGGTGTTCGGGTTGATGGCGGTGGCCTCGACGACCTCGCGGGCCGTGGGCAGCTTGTCGCCGGGCTCCAGCATGCCCAGGCGCAGGGCCTGCTTGGTCTGCTGGACGATCTGTACGTAGGTGGCCACGCCGCTGTGCCGGTCGATGCGGTACTCGACCACTGGGGTTCCACCACCCTTTCACTAATTGAGTAGTGAAAGGGTGGTGGAGTGCCCCTGAGAAAGTCAAGGCGGGACATGAGATTCATGAGCCCGTCCGTGAACCGATCGGCGGGGCTCGTCCGATGAGGAGACGTGAGCGATACGAAAAGCGACGGGGAGCTGCTGCGGGCCATCGCGGCGGACGGCGACCGGCGCGCGTTCGAGGAGCTGTACCGGCGGTACGCGCCCTGGCTGACCGCCAGGCTGCGCAGCCGGTGCGCCGACGCCGGGATGGTCGACGACGTCGTACAGGAGACGTTTCTCGCGGTGTGGCGGGGGAGTGCCCGCTACCGGGAGGACGGGTCCTCGGAGGACGCGGCCGGGTGGCTGTGGCGGATCGGGTCGCGCCGGCTGATCGACGTGCTGCGCGGCGACGGGGCACGCGGCCGGCTGCGGCAGGCCCTGACGCGGCTGCGGCACCGGGACGAGGCCTCGGCGGAGGAACGCGTGCTCGCGGGGGTTGAGCACGGGGACCTCGCCGGGGCCCTGGTCCGGCTCTCACCGGAGCTGCGGGCGGTCCTCCAGGCCACCGTGATCGACGGGCTGACCACCCGGGAGGCCTCCGTGCTGCTGGGCATCCCGGCCGGCACGGTCAAGACGCGGGCCATGCGGGCCCGTAAGCAACTGCGGGAGGAGCTGGCATGACCTGGCATGTGGCCGAAGACGACGTACGCGCCTATGCGCGGGGCGAGTTGGCACCGCCCATGCTCTGGTCCGCCGACACCCACCTCGCCCGGTGCGCGGACTGCCGGGCCCTGCTGGCGTCGGTCACCGACCCGGTGGCGCTCGACGCGGGCTGGGACCGTCTGGACGCCGAACTCGACGCACCCAGGCCGGGGTTGCTCGAATCCCTGCTGGTCAGGTTCGGCGTGGCCGACCACACGGCACGGCTGCTGTCGGCGACACCGGTGCTGCGCAGGTCGTGGCTCGCCGCGGTCGTCGCGCTGCTCGTGACCACCGTGCTCGTCACCAACGCCCAGCAGGCCTCGGCCTCGCCCACCCTCTTCCTGATCCTCGCCCCCCTGCTGCCGCTCGGCGGAGTGGCCCTCTCCTACGGCCCGAGGTTCGACCCCACCTACGAGATGGCCGTCGTCGCTCCGCTGCACGGCTTCCGGCTCCTCATGATCCGCACGGTCGCCGTCCTCGTCGCCTGCCTCGGCCTCAACGGCCTGGCGACCCTGGCCCTGCCCGGGTACGGCCTGCGCGCCCTGGGCTGGCTGCTGCCCGCGCTCGCCCTCACCGCCACCGGCCTCGCCCTCGTCCCCCGCCTCGGCCCGGTCCTCGCACCGTCCCTGGTCGGCGGCGGCTGGACCCTGTCCCTGTTCGCCGCCTACGAGATCCACGGCGGCACGCTCGCACCCTTCACCCCGGCGGGCCAGGGGGTGGCCGCGCTGGTGGCCGCGCTCGCCGTCGGACTCCTCTACCTCCTGCGGGACCGCTTCGACACCCGGCCGGGGGCGTTCCCGGGACTGGCCTGACCCCGGCCCCGCTCCACCGGCCCGACCGGCGCCCCCGCCCTCAACCCACCATGCGCGACAGGGCACTTCGGCCTGCCCGCATGAACCCACCACCTCCGAACCTCTGACTGGAGTGCCGTACATGACCACCACCGTCTCCGCGGCCGGGCTCAGCCTGCGCTACGGCTCGACGCAGGCCCTCGACGGCGTGTCGCTGCGCCTCGGTGAAGGCGTCACCGGCCTGCTCGGCCCCAACGGGGCCGGAAAGACCACCCTGTTGAGGGTGCTGGCCACCGCCGCACCCGCCGACTCGGGCAGCTTCACCGTCCTCGGCCACGACCCGGGCACGACCGCCGGACGCCAGGAGGTGCGGCGCGTGCTCGGCTACCTCCCGCAGACACCCGGCTTCCACCCGGACTTCACCGCCTTCGAGTTCGTCGACTACGTCGCGATCCTCAAGGAGCTGACCGACCGCGCCGGACGCCACCAGGAGGTGCGGCGCGTGCTCGACGAGGTCGACCTGTCGGACGTGCGCGCCAAGCGCATCAAGAAGCTGTCGGGCGGCATGCGGCAGCGGGTCGCGCTCGCGGCGGCGCTCGTCGGCGACCCGGGCTTCCTGGTCCTGGACGAACCGACGGTCGGACTCGACCCCGAACAGCGCATGCGCTTCCGGGAGTTGATCGCCAGGGCGGGCGAGGGCCGGACGGTCCTGCTCTCCACCCACCAGACCGAGGACGTGGCGATGCTCTGCAACCGCGTCGTCGTCATGGCCGCCGGTGTCATCCGCTTCGACGGCACCCCGGCCGAACTCACCGCACGGGCCGCGGGCCGCGTGTGGAGCAGCGCGGAACGCGACCCCGGCGCGATGGCGGGCTGGCGCACCGGCCTCGGCGTCTACCGCAACGTCGGCGACCCGCCCGCCCGCGCCGACCTCGTCGAACCCACCCTGGAGGACGGCTACTTGATCACCCTCGACGGTATGGTCGCGGAGGTGGCGGCATGAGCGCGGTACTGGTCAGCACACCTCTCTCCGCCCGCGCCGAGGGCCAACGGCACTCATGGGCGGCGGTGTTGCAGCTGGCCCGCTTCGAGGCACGCAAACTCCTGCTGCGCGGACCGGTGCTGGCCATGTTCGCGCTCTACGTCGGCTGGATCGTGTGGCGCATGCCGAGCAACGGCAACGGCTTCCCGGCGCTCCAGGACGTCGACCGCGCGACCCAGACCGGGCCGCTGCTGCCCGCCCTGGCCGTCCTGCTCTGCGCGAACCAGGCCGTCCTGCGCTCCCTGCGCCAGGACACCGACCGGCACTTCGGCGTCCTGGTCCTCGAACCCTGGCGCCGTACGGTCGCCCACGCGCTGTCCGTCGTACCGGTCGCCGCGCTCACCGCGCTGCTCGTGGCGGCGCAGTTCACCTGGGCGGTGCTCGAACCCGGTTCCGTCGGGCACGGCTCGGTCGGCGAGCTTCTCGTCGGCCCGCTCACGGTCCTGCTGGCCGGCGCGGTCGGTGTGCTGCTGGCGCGCGTGGTGCGCTCACCGTTCGCGGCACCGATGCTTCTGGTGCTGGCCTTCTTCTCCACCGTGTTCCTCGGTACGGCGTCGACCGGCGACGACGGCAGCGCGACGCGCTGGCTGGTCCCGGTGGTCGGCGGTTCGAGCAGCGTGTCCCTCCCGTCCGACCTGCTGGGCCGCCCGGCGGCCTGGCACGCGCTGTACCTGCTGGGCCTGGCGCTGACCGCGGCCCTCGCGGCGGTCCTGGTCAATGGCGGCCGTACGAAGACGGTGGCGGCGCTGCTGGTGGTGGCGGTCGGCGCCGGCACCTGGGGTGCGGTGGGCCAGGCGGGCAAGGTGCCGACGGCGACGGTCACCGCCCGCGAGGTGGCCAGCGTCACCCCGGAGAAGGTTCAGTCCTGCGAACGGCACGGCCGTGCGACGTACTGCGCGTACCCGGAGTGGATGCCCCGCGCGACGACCTGGGCGAACGTGACGGACCACGTCCAGTCCCTCACCGGCGGCACCGCGGCCCGGGAACACCTGCTGGTACGCCAGCGCGTCGACGCCCGCTACGGCGTGGACGGCGACAGCGCGATCCAGCCGTCCCCGGTCCCGTACCAGGTCACGGTCGGCACGGGATGGGGCGGCCCGCGGGTGCCGGAGTTCGCCGCGGCGGTCTCCTCCGTCCTGGTCCTGCGCAGCGAGAAGGCCGCCGAGCAGATGTGCGACGGCCGCATGGTCACCATCATGTGGCTCGCCCTGAGCTGGCAGTCGGACCCCGTCGCCGAGTTGAGCAGGGTCCGCCTCGACGACAGCGTCACCGGCTCGGCCCTGGTCCTCTCCCCGACCGACCCGATGTCCATGACGGCCGGACAGACCGCGGTCGTCAGGGAGTTGTTCACAGCGGGCAGCACGTCGGTCGCCCCGAAGGTGAAGGCCCACTGGGCCGAACTGACGGCCCCGAAGGTGACGACGGCCCGGGTGGCGGACCTGCTGGGAGTCAAGGCGCCGGCGGAGGCGGACAAGTGCGACTGAGGGAAGGGACGTTGGGCCGGGATCCAGGCGGTTCGCCGGGTGTGACGGGTGGGCCGGGTGCGCCGGGCGGGCCGGCCATGGCAGGCACGACAGGGCAGTTGGCGCTGCTGGCGCAGCTGGTGCGGCCCGTCGTCCGTGGGCTGCCGTGGCGGGCGCTCGGGGCCGGGGCCGTCGCCGGGCTGGTGCTGGCCGCGCTGCCGCGCGTCACGTCGTCGGACCCGAACCCGTGGGTGGCGTTGCTGCTGCTGCGCGGTGCCGCGCTCGCCTTCGCGCTGGGGCTGACGTTCCTGCTGGACGACCCGGCCCGGCAGGTCACCGTCGCGGTACCGACCCGGCGCATGGTGCGCGGCGCCCTGCGGACCGCGCTGGCCGTGCCGCTCGCCGTGCTGTGGTGGACGGCGGCCGTGCTGCTGATCCCGGCGAAGGTGCGGCCCCCGGTCGGTGACATCACGCTGGAGGCCGCCGCCGCCGCGGTCGTCGCCCTCGCCGCGTCGGCGGCGGCGGTCCGCCTCACCGACGAGCCCGAACCGGGCCAGCGTGTCGCCGTCGCCCTGCTGGCTGCCTCCATGGGAGCGGCTCTGTTCCTGCCCACCGGCTGGGGTCTGTTCGCCACTCCGGACATGAAGAACTGGGCCCCGGGACACGACCGTTGGGTGGTCGTCCTCGTGGTCGCCGCCCTGACATGGGCCGCCTGCGGTCCGGAACCGGTCCGCCGCCGACGCCTGATCCCGACCCGCAGGACACCACGTTCGGGTCTGCCGGGGGCGTGAGGGAACCGCCTCGCGTTCGAGGGGGAGGACGGACGGGGCGACGCACACCACCCCGTCCACTCTCCGGCCGGGCCCGCACGCGGGGGCCCGGGGAGACACCGCCGCGGCTCAGGACTCCGAGCGGTACATCAGGTCCGTCTCGTACGTCGTGAACCCCAGCCGCTCGTACACGGTCACCGCCGCCTTGTTGTCCGCGTCGACGTACAACATCGCCGTGGGAAGCCCTCGCAGGGCCAGGTGACGCAGCCCGATCGTCGTCAGCGCCTTGCCGAGCCCACCGCCCTGCACCCCGGGCGCCACCCCGACCACGTACACCTCACCGAGTCCCTCCTCCGCGTGGACCTTGGTCCAGTGGAAGCCGACCAGTTCGCCGTCCCGTTCGGCGAGGAAGAACCCCTCGGGATCGAACCACGCCTCAGACGTGCGGTCGTCCAGGTCCCGCTGGGTGAGGGACCCCTGCTCGGGGTGGTGGGCGAAGGCCGCCGCGTTGACGGCGAGCCAGGCCGCGTCGTCCTGCCCGGGGACGAAGGTCCGTACGCTCACGCCCTCGGCGAGCACCGGCTCGGGCAGTTCGAGCCCGGTCAACGGCCGCCGCAGCTGCCGGAGTTCACGGAACATCGTGAGCCCCAGGACCTGCGCGAGATGACGCGCCGCGGAGTGTCCCCCGTGCGCCCACACCCGCAGCCGCTTCCCGGACGCCGTGAGCAGCGCGGAGCCCAGCGCCCGACCGTGCCCGTGCCCCCGGTACGAGGGATGCACGACGAGTTCCGCGGCCGGCGCCTCCACCGGATCCGTGTCCTCCAGCTGCGCGTAGCCCACGAGTTCGTCGCCCAGGGTCAGCAGCAGATGGGAGACCCCGGCCCGCTCACCTCCGCGGATCCGCAGCCGCCCCTGCTCGGACACCGCCTGCTGCCCGTCGACACGGGCGGCCTCGGCGATCAGTGCGAGGACGGCCGCGCCCTGGTCCGGGGAGAGCGCGGAGCAGGTCTCGATGGAGCGGGCGGAGGGCGCGGGCCGTGCGGTGTCGTCGCTGGTCATGGGCATCAGGGTAAGCGGATCCCGCAGCAAAGTGGCGGCAAAGAAGAAACCAGGATGTAACCAAGAACCCCCTGCCGTGCTACGCGCGTTGACCCTAGGCTGCGCCGGAAAGTGGTGACTTCTCAGCCGACACACAGGGGGGCTCATGCCAGCCACGATCCAGCCGCACCGCCCGCGCAGACGCCGTATCGCCGCACTCCTCGCGACCACCGTGAGCCTCGCCACGGCGGCAGCGCTGGCCTCCGCGCTGCCCGCCGACGCCCACGGCAATCCGGGCGGCCACGGGCACGGCCACCACCCGAAGCCCGGCCGCTACCAGGACGTACAGCTGCTGTCCTTCAACGACCTGCACGGCAACCTGGAGCCCCCGACCGGTTCCTCCGGCCGGGTCACCGAACTCCAGCCGGACGGCACGACGAAGACGATCGACGCGGGCGGTGTCGAGTACCTCGCCACGCATCTGCGCGACGCCCGCGAGGGCAACCCGTACTCGATCACCGCGGCCGGCGGTGACATGGTCGGCGCGTCCCCGCTGATCTCGGGCCTGTTCCACGACGAGCCCACCATCGAGGCGCTCAACAAGCTGGACCTGGACGTCACTTCGGTCGGCAACCACGAGTTCGACGAGGGCGCCAAGGAACTGGCCCGGCTGCAGAACGGCGGCTGCCACCCCACCGACGGCTGCTACACGGACAAGAAGTTCAAGGGCGCCGACTTCCCCTACCTCGCGGCCAACGTCCTCGACGAGAAGACCAAAAAGCCGATCCTCAAGCCGTACTGGGTCTGGAAGAAGAAGGACGTCAAGGTCGGCTTCATCGGCGTCACCCTGGAGGGCACCCCGGGCATCGTCTCGGCGGACGGCGTCAAGGGCCTCCAGTTCAAGGACGAGGTCGAGACGATCAACAAGTACGCCAAGGAGCTGCAGAAGCAGGGCGTCCAGTCGATCGTCGCGCTGATCCACGAGGGCGGCTTCCCGGCCTCCGCGTCCTACAACTACGACTGCGACGCGTCCGGCGGCGGCTCCGGCATCTCCGGCCCGATCGTCGACATCGCGAAGAACGTCACCCCGGCCGTCGACGCCCTCGTCACCGGCCACACCCACAACGCGTACGTCTGCACGATCAACGACCCGAGCGGCAAGCCCCGTATGGTCACTTCGGCGTCCAGCTTCGGCCGCCTCTACACGGACACCACGCTCACCTACGACCGCAGGACGGGCGACATCGCGCGTACGGCGGTGAAGTCCGCGAACCACGTGGTCACCCGTGACGTGCCCAAGGCCGCCGACCTGACCAGCCTGATCGGCAAGTGGAACACCCTCGCGGCGCCCATCGGCAACCGCCCGATCGGCTACATCTCCGGCGACGTCAACAACACCGGCACCGAATCCCCGATGGGCGACCTCATCGCCGACGCCCAGCTCGCCTACGGCAAGAAGCTGGCCCCGGAGACCGACCTCGCGCTGATGAACCCGGGCGGGGTGCGCGCGGGACTGACGTACAAGGCCAGTGGCGCCGAGGGCGACGGCGTGGTGACCTACGCCGAGGGGTTCACCGTGCAGCCCTTCGCCAACACGGTGAACCTCCAGGACTTCACCGGCGCGCAGGTGGTGCAGGCGCTCAAGGAGCAGGTGAGCGGGGCGAACGCGGCGGCGCCGAAGGTGCTTCAGGTGTCGTCCGGGCTGACGTACACGCTGGACCTGACGAAGACGGGCGCGGACCGGGTGGTCACCGACTCCATCCGCCTCGACGGCGCGGCGATCGACCCGGCGGCCACGTACCGCGTCGCGACGAACAGCTTCCTCGCGGGCGGCGGCGACGGCTTCACGACGCTGGGGCAGGGCACCGGTGACCTGGTCGGTACGGACGACCTGACCGCGCTCGCGGACTATCTGACGGCGAACTCGTCGGCCGCGGCTCCGCTGGCGCCTCCGGCGGCGAACCGGATCACGATCGTGCAGTAGCCGTCAGCAGCTCTTCCCCGTTCAGGGGCCCGGTGCCGGGTGATCGGCACCGGGCCCCTGCTGTTTTCCCGTCCTAAATTCTGTGTAAGGGCCGGTTCAGTTCCGCGAATTCCATAAGAGTCTTCCACAGGAACTGCTCAGGAAGGTCTCAGCGGAAAAGGCTTTTTCCGCGCCGGGAGTCCAGTAATGTTTTCCATGTCGAAAGCGAACAGCGCAAACGACAGAGCAGAGGAGAACGCGATGAGCTTCCACAAGATCCACCCCGTCAAGCAGGCCCGCAAGCCCGCTCCGGCGCCCAAGAAGCCGGTCGCGAAGAAGCCCGCGCCGAAGCGTCGCCCGGTCGCCCATAAGGGCTGACAAATAATTTACAGACGTAATTCAGAGCTAAATCAAAGGCCATTGCAGCAGATCGGTAGAGGGACTGTTGCAGAACCGCAGCAGAGAGGGAAACAGACATGAGCTTCCACAAGATCGCCCCGGTGAAGAAGACCCGCAAGCCGGCTCCGGCGCCGAAGAAGCCCGCGCCCAAGAAGCCGGCGCAGGCGCCGAAGCGGCGTCCGGTGGGCCACAAGTAGGCCGTCCGCCGAGCCGCAGAAGACCCGCAGCACCACTCCGTATCCGGCCTCAGCGCCGAACCCCCAGGGAGGGACCCCGTCATGAGCTTCCACAAGATCGCCCCCGTCAAGCACCGCAAGCCGATCGGGCCGAAGCCGAAGGGCGCCCCCAAGGACGCGCCCAAGGGCAAGGCGCCGCAGAAGCCGGCGGCCAAGCGTCCCGTCGCCCGCCAGGGCTGAGCAGTCACCCCGTGAGGCGGGGTCACCGGTCGGCGAGCCGACTCGCCCGGTGGCCCCGCCTCGGCCATGTCCGACCCATGTTCTGAAGGGAGTTGCCGACCATGAGGGAAGCCCGTGAGGCCTTCCGCCGCTTCTGGCCGCTGACCCGCGGTGACCGCAAGTGGCTCGCGGTGATCATCGCGTGTGTCGTGGTGTCGGCGCTCTCGGAGACCGCCGCGATCCTGCTGTTCGCGGACCTCACCGACAACGCCCTCAAGGCCGGTTCGCTGTCCGACTTCTGGGGCCCGGCCGCCGCCTGGCTCGGCGTCGCCGCCCTGGGCGCGCTCGTCGGCTACTTCGGCAACTCCCTCGCCACCTGGACCGCGGAGAGATTCGTCCTGCGCCTGCGCGCGAACGTCTTCCGCCACGTCCAGGACCTCCCGCCCCACTTCTTCCAGAAGCACCGCCAGGGCGACCTGGTCGAACGCCTCACCGGGGACGTCGAGGCCATCGAGCAGATGGTCGTGTCCGGAGTCGTAGGGACCGTCTCGGCGGCCTTCTCCGCCGTGTTCTACGCCTGCGCCGCCCTCTACCTCCGCTGGGACCTGGCCCTCGCGACCTTCGTCCTGGCCCCGCTCTTCCTCCTCGCCGCCCGCCGCTTCTCCGGCCGTATCAAGCAGGCCTCGCAGGACGAACGGGTCGCGGACGGCGCGATCACCTCGGTCGTCGAGGAGTCCCTCGGCAACGTCGTCCTCACCCAGGCCTACAACCGCCGCCGCGACGAGGAGGAACGCCTCGACGTGGAGGCCCGCGCATGGATGCGCGCGTCCGTCCGAGGCGCCCGACTCAGCGAGATGTACGAGCAGTTCGTGGAGGTCGTCGAGACGCTCTGCGTCCTCGCGGTGATCGGCCTCGGCGTCTGGGAGATCTCCGCGGGCCGCATGACCCTGGGCGCACTCCTCGCCTTCGCCGCCTTCATCGGCTACCTCTACCCACCGGTCCGCAACCTCGGCCAGCTCGGCCTCACCCTCACCGCCGCCACGGCCGGCGCCGCCCGCATCAACGAGATCCTGGACGCCACCCCCTCCGTCGGCGACCCCCGCGAGCCCGTCCCCGCCTGGCCCGTCCACGGCTGGGTCAGCTTCCACGGCGTGACCTTCGCCTACCCCGGCGCGCCCCGGAACTCGGTCGCCGACGTCACCTTCCGCGCAGACCCCGGCGAGCTGGTGATCATCACGGGCGAGAGCGGCGCGGGCAAGTCCACCCTGTCCAAACTCCTCACCCGCTTCTACGACCCCTCGGCCGGCGTGATCTGCCTGGACGGCGTCCCTCTCCGCGACGTACCGCTCGAATTCCTGCGGGAGAACGTCGCGTTGCTCCCCCAGCAGACCCTCATCCTCAACGGCACGGTCCGCGAGAACATCGAGTGCGGACGCCCCGGCGCGACGGACGAGGACATCGAACGGGCCGCGCACGCGGCGGCGGCCCACGACTTCATCACCGCGCTCCCCGACGGCTACGACACCCGACTCGCCCCCGGCACGGCGGCGTTGTCCGGCGGACAGCTCCAACGCATCGCGATCGCACGGGCGATGCTCCGCGAGGCCCCGGTCCTGGTCCTGGACGAACCGACGGCCGGCCTCGACTCGGTGGCCGCCCGCCAGGTGATCCAGCCGCTGCGCCGCCTGATGTCCGGCCGTACGACCATCATGATCACCCATGACCTGAGCCTCGCCCCGGACGCGGACCGCATCCTGGTGGTCGAGGGCGGACACCTGGTCGAGTCCGGCACGCACGCGGAGCTGGTGGCACGGCGCGGCGCGTACGCCCGACTCGCGGGCCCGTTGCCCGAGACGGCGCTCACGGGCACGGGCACGGGACGGCACCGCGCGGACGACACGATGATCCTGAGACTGCCGCTCAAGTAGCGCCCCAACCAGCCCTGTCGGTCATCTGTGGGGAGTCGCCCGAAGGGTGTACCCGAGTCCCCGCACGGTGTGGATGAGCCGCGGTCCGCCGCGGCTCTCCAGTTTCCGCCGCAGGTACATCACATACACGTCAAGGGTGTTGGACGCGGGCTCGAAGTCGAAGCCCCACACATGCCGGTGGATACGGGACCGGGTGAGCGCGGTCCCCGGATGGTGCAGCAGGTACTCCAGCAGCGTGAACTCGGTCCGCGTGAGATCCAGCGGCCGGCCGTCCCGGGTGACGTCACGCGTACGCAGGTCCATGACGAGATCCTGGAAGACCAGGCGCTCCGGCTCGGGCAACACCTCCGCCCCGGCGGCGGGTTGGGCACCGCGTCGCAGCAACGCCCTGATCCGGGCGAGCAGTTCCTCGACGGCGAACGGCTTGCTGAGGTAGTCGTCGGCACCGTTGTCCAGTGCGACGATCCGGTCCCCGACCGCGTCCCGCCCGGTGAGCATCAGGATCGGCACGGTGGACCCGGACGCCCGGATCCGCCGGGTGGCGGCGAGACCGTCCAGCTCGGGCATGGTCACGTCCATCAGCACGAGATCGGGCGCGGCGCCGGCGTCGGACGGCCCGAGCAGTTCAAGGGCGGTACGCCCGTCCCCCGCGAGAACGGTCTCGTACCCCTCGAACCGGAGCAACCGCCCGAGCCCTTCCCGTACGTCCGCGTCGTCATCGGCCAGCAGGATCTTCCGCACCTCCGCCATCCGAACACGGTGGGACGGACGGCTGTGCTGGGGCTGGCAGGGAGGTGTGCGGGGGCTGAGGGCCCGGGGGCCGGGGTGTCGTTCAGTCCGCGTGACGGCGGCGGTAGGCGCGGGTCTTGTTCCGGTTCCCGCAGACCTCCATCGAGCACCAGCGTCCGCCGCCGTTGCGCGAGGTGTCGTAGAACGCCCAGCGGCAGTCCGCCGAGGCGCACAGCTTGAGGCGGCTCCAGCCGCCGCCGGCGACGCTCGCCGCGACCGCCTCGACGAGGGCGTCGAGCCCCGGCGTACCGCTGTGGGCGACGAGCCGCAGCCCGCCGCCGTCCGCGTCCGGGGCCAGGGTCAGGGGGAATGGGGCGAGGGCCTCGGCGGTCCCGGCGCGGTCGTCGCCGCCGAGCGCGTCCCGCAGTCCGGCCCGGAGTGCGCGGGCGGCGGCCAGGTCGGAGGCGCGCGGCTCCCGCCCCGCGCCGGCCAGGCCGTGCGCCTCGAGCCAGGCCGACAGGTCCTCGACGGAGGTCAGTCCGTCGCTGCCGGTGTGCCGCTCCCCGTGCCAGGTGAAGGCTCTTTCGTCGAGCGTGTTGAGGAACTGCTCGACCACCACGAGATCTACGACGCCATCACTCACGACACCACCGTACCGCGAAGCCGGTGTTGACGAGATGCGACACCGGCTATAGCTTTCAATGGTGTCGAAAACAGAGATGACCTCAACGAAGAACACCGCCTCCGGCCCCTTGCTGGAGGTGCCGGAAGCAGCCCTCGACGACCTCCGGGCCCGTCTGCGCGGGACGAGGTGGGCGACACCGTGGCCCCTGGTCGGGTGGCAGGCGGGCACCGACGCCGGGGAGCTGAGGCGGCTGGCCGAGTACTGGGCCGACGGCTACGACTGGCGCGCGCACGAGACCGCGATCAACGCGCTGCCGTCCCGCTTCGCGTCCATCGACGGCACGACCGTCCACTACCTGCGCTTCGACGCCGAACGCGAGGGCGCCCTGCCCCTCGTCCTGACCAACGGCTGGCCGAGCACGTTCTATGAACTGGTGGAACTGGCCCGCCGGCTCTCGACGCCGTCGCGCCACGGCGGTGATCCGCGGGACGCGTTCACGGTGATCGTGCCGTCCCTCCCGGGCTTCACGTTCTCGTCCCCGCCCGCGAGCCTGGACCGGTCGACGCCCACCCACGAACTGTGGCACCGCCTGATGCACGACGAACTGGGCTTCGAGCGCTACGGCGCACACGGCGGCGACCTGGGCTCGGGGATCACGGCCCGGCTCGGCCAGGCCCACCCCGAGAGCGTGGTCGGCATCCACGTGCTGGACATCCTGAGCACCCCGCCGGACGCCACCGCGGCTCAACTGACCGACGAGGAACGGGAGTACCTGTCCGTCTTCGCCGCCTGGTCCCAGGAGGAGGGCGCGTACGCCCACCAGCAGCGCACCCGCCCCCTCACCCTGGCGCAGGGCCTGAGCGACTCCCCGACGGGACTGCTCGGCTGGATGCTGGAGAAGTACCGGTCCTGGAGCGACTGCGGCGGCGACGTCTCCACCCGCTTCACGGACGACTTCCTGCTCACCCAGGCGTCGCTGTACTGGTTCACGAACACGATCGGGACGTCGTTCATCCCCTACTACACGTCCGGCCAGGGCCTCATCCCGAACGTGGAACGGGTGGAGGTACCGACCGCCCTCGCCCTGTTCCCCGCCAACCTCGGCGCCCCCGCCCCGCGCGACTTCGTGGAACGCAGGTACCACCTCACCCGGTACACGACGATGCCCCGAGGCGGCCACTTCCCGGCCCACGAGGAACCGGAACTGCTGGCCGACGACATCACCGCGTTCTTCGGCCCCCTGAACTGAGGGCCGTGCTCTACGGCTTCGACGGGGGCTCCGCGTCGCCCGGGTACTCCGATGTCTCCGGCGGCGGAGCCGTCGGCGTGCCCGGCAGTCGTACCGTCGCCACCGTGCCGCCGCCCGGCGCGTGGGCCAGCGTCACCTCGCCGCCCGCCTGTTGGACCGTGCGGGCGACGATCGACAGGCCCAGGCCGGAACCGGGGAGGGCGCGGGCCGAGGGCGAGCGCCAGAAGCGGTCGAAGACGTGCGGGAGTTCGTCGGCGGGGATGCCGGGGCCGTGGTCGCGGACGGTGAGGACGCCGTGGGTGAGCTGGACCTCGATGGTGCCGCCCTCGGGGCTGAACTTCACCGCGTTGTCGAGGATGTTGACGACCGCGCGCTCCAGGGCGGACGGCTCGGACTGCACGAACCAGGGCTGGACGTCCGCGGTGATCGTCAGCTCCGGTCCGCGCAGGCGTGCGCGGCGCAGGGCCGCCTCGACGGTGTCCTGGAGCGAGACCACCTGCACGCGCTCACCCCGCTGGCCCTCCGAGCGGGACAGCTCCTGCAAGTCGCCGATCAGGGAGGCCAGTTCGGTCATCTGGGCCTTCACCGAGGCGAGCAGCGCCTTGCGGTCGGCCGGGGGGATCGGGCGGCCCGTCTCCTCGCTGCGGGTGAGGAGTTCGACGTTGGTGCGCAGGGAGGTGAGGGGGGTGCGGAGCTCGTGGCCGGCGTCCGCGATGAGCTGTTGCTGCAGCTCGCGGGAGTTGGCGAGGGAGGTGGTCATGGAGTTGAAGGAGCGGGAGAGGCGGGCCACCTCGTCGTCTCGGTCGTCCTCGACCGGGATCCGGATGGTCAAGTCCTCGGTGCGGGCGACGTGTTCGACGGCTTCGGTGAGCTTGTCGACGGGGCGCAGCCCGGCACGGGCGACCGCCAGACCCGCGGCTCCTGCGCCTACGACTCCGATGCCGGAGACCAGGAGGAGGATCAGGGCGAGGTCCTTGAGAGTCTTCTCCGTGCTCGACAGGGGCAGGGCGATCAGGACGGCCGCCTTGGAGGTGGCGCCTGTGGTCTGGTTGGTGATGGTGAATCCCGGCAGGGCAAGCACGCGGACGTCGTTGCCGTCCGCGTCGGTGCTGTTGTGGAACACCCCCTCGTGGGTCTCACCCTTCTTGATCAGTTCTTTGTCGGTCCGGGTGACCTTCACCGCGCCGACGGAGAACGGCATGACACAGGTCTTCCCGTCCTCCGAGACCACCTGGAAGTACGTGTTCCGCGGGCCGTTGCCGGAGTCCTGCGAGACCTTGGTGGTGCAGTTGTTGACCGCGGCCTCGGCCTGATCGCTGAGCTGCCGCATGACCAGTTGTTTCCGCAGGTCGTTCTCCACCTGCTCGTACAGCTTCCCCTGCACGATGAACCAACAGGTGACCGAGACCGCCGCCACCGCGAAAGCCACCGCCGCAGCGACGAGCATCGCCAGCCGTGACCGGATCGGCAGGGCGCGGAACCGATGGACGAGCCTGCTCACTCCGCTCCACCCTGTCGCAGTACATAGCCCACGCCCCGGACGGTGTGCACGAGCCGCGGCTCGCCCCCGGCCTCCGTCTTGCGGCGGAGGTACATCACGTAGACGTCGAGGGAGTTCGAGGACGGCTCGAAGTCGAAGCCCCAGACGGCCTTGAGGATCTGCTCGCGGGTGAGGACCTGGCGCGGGTGCGCGAGGAACATCTCCAGGAGGGTGAACTCCGTGCGGGTCAGTTCGACCTGGCGCCCGCCGCGGGTGACCTCGCGGGTCGCGAGGTCCATCCGGAGGTCGGCGAAGGTGAGGGAGTCGTCCTCGGGTCCTGTGCCGGCCGCTGCCGCCGCCGCGTAGGAGCTGCGGCGCAGCAACGCCCGTACGCGGGCGAAGAGTTCGTCGAGTTCGAAGGGCTTGACCAGGTAGTCGTCCGCCCCCGCGTCGAGCCCGGTGACGCGGTCGCCGACGGTGTCGCGCGCGGTGAGCATCAGGATCGGGGTGGTCGTGCCCGCGCCGCGCATCCGGCGGGCCGCGGTCAGGCCGTCCATGCGCGGCATCTGGATGTCGAGGACGACCAGGTCGGGCTGGTAGGCGGTCGCCTTCTCCAGCGCGTCGGCGCCGTCGACGGCCACCTCGGTGTCGTACCCCTCGAAGGCCAGGCTGCGCTGGAGTGCTTCGCGTACCGCCGGCTCGTCGTCGACGATCAGGATGCGCTGGATGTCACGGTCGCCTTCGGCGGGGCTCATGGGCGGGATTCCTCGGGTGCGGTGGGACGGGGGCAACGAACGGCTGGTCGCCTTCAGCCTCGCATGTTTCCCGCCCGGTGCGTAAAGAGGAGAAGAGGGGATGAGACGGGACGGGTCGGGGCGAGGGGCTTGGCCGGAGGCCGGTCTCAGCCGCGCATCGTCTGGAGGCGGTTGAGCGGGACCTTGCGGTGGTGCGGGCGGGCCGAGCCGGTGCGCAGGCCCATCAGTTCCGGGACGGGTGCCACTTCCGGTGCCCGCACCTGCGGCGCGTGCAGTTCGTACGCCACCCCGAGGGCCAGGCCGAGACCGGCCGCTCCGGTGTCGGTCACCTGGTGCGAAACCTGCTTGATCATGACGTACTCCCTACGTTGGTTCGTGTGCGCGGTGCCTAGTTGTCGGAGCCGCCCGCCCGCAGCGACGCGAGGTCCGCCTTGACGGTGTTGATCGGGATGGCGAAGCCGAGGCCGACGCTGCCGGCGTCGGACGACGAGGATGAGGAGTCCGAACTCGCCGAGTACATCGCGGAGTTGATGCCGATGATGTTGCCGCTGGCGTCGATGAGGGCGCCGCCGGAGTTGCCGGGGTTGAGGGACGCGTCCGTCTGGAGCGCCTTGTACGTGGTGGTGGACGTACCGGTGTCGCCGTTGAACTCCCGGCCGCCGAACTGGAACGGCCACTGGCCGTCGCCGCCGCCGGAGTTCTGGCCCTGGTTCTCGTCGGTGGAGACGGTCACGTCACGGGAGAGGGAGGAGATGATCCCGCTGGTGACGGTGCCGGTCAGGCCCTCGGGGGAGCCGATGGCGACGACGGTGTCGCCGACCTGGACGCCCGCGGAGTTGCCGAGGGTGGCCGCCTTGAGGCCGGAGGCGTTCTCCAGCTTGAGGAGCGCGAGGTCCTTCTTGCTGTCGGTGCCGACGACCTTCGCGGTGTACGACTTGCCGTCGCTCGTCTTGACCTTGATGGACGAGGCGCCGGAGATCACGTGGTTGTTGGTGATGATCTGGCCGTCGCTGGTGAGGATGACCCCGGAACCGGTCGACGAGCCGTTGCTGAGCGTCGCGTTGACCTCGACCACGCTGGGGCTGACGCTCGCGGCGATGGCGGCGACGTCGCCCTTCTTGCTGGAGGGCACGACGGCCGTGGTGGTGCTGGAGGTGGCGACGGTGTCCTTGCCGGTCAGCTCCTGGAAGGCGTAGGCCGTGCCGCCGCCGACGGCCGCGGCGACGATCGCCACCGCCGCGAGCAGGGCGATCGGGCCGCGCCTGGTCTTCTTCGGCCGGGGCGCCTCGCCCTGGACGTGGGTGAGGAGAGCCGTGTCGCCGCCGCCGTGACCGCCGCCGTCCGCGGCGTGGGCCGCTCCGTCACCGCCGTACGCTCCGCCGTCGGCGCCGAAGGCGGCCTGCGGGGCGGGCGCGGGGGCGGGGGTGTGCGCCGGCCATCCGGACGCGGCCGGCTGCTGCGTCTGCGGGCCGGGCTGCGCGGGCTGCTGCACCGGCTGCTGGGCCTGCTGCGGCTGGTAGGCCGGCGGGGGCGGCCATTCCGGGTTCACGGGAGAAGAGGCGTGCTGCTGCTGGGGGTACGCCTGCGGCTGGTCGCCCTGGGGGGTCTCGTACTCGCCGCTGCGGCGGAAGCTCTCGGTCATGGAACAGAGCCTGTCGCGCGATCATGAGAGGTGCCTGAGTGCCCGCTGAGAAGCCCGACAGAACCTCGTATGCCCGATATAAAGACGCCGGAGCCCCGGAAACTCGGGGAAACGGGAGGTTGCGGGGGAGTGAGAGCACGGCGCGCGCCGGACGAATACTTGTGTGACCCCTGTGCGGCCCGTGTGTGAGGTGACGGCCGGGGCCTACGATCTCCGGGCCGGAGGGGGGCTCCGCGGACAGCGCCGGTACACGCGTCGCCAGAACAGCGTGTCGCCGGCTCTGCGTGGTCGCGTCGTAGGCCCTTCTCGGGCCCACCACGACACCCACACCAGGAGCCCTGAGTGATACGTGCCCTGCGCGGCCGGCTGAGACGCCCCACCCTGGCGTTCCCGGCCGCCGCCCTCGCGCTGGCCCTGAGCTGCGCCGGCGTTCTCGCGGCGCAGTCCGCCACCGCCGCCGACGGCCCGCCCGGACTGCCGTCCGCCACCGCCGCACCCGCCGCGGTCCCGGAGCACACCGCCTCCGACGACGTACTGCGCTCCCGCGTCACCGACGCCGCGCGGACCCAGGCGGCCGGGAGGAAGACGCCGAGCAGGACCCCGTTCATCATCGGCGGCACCGAGACCACCGTCTCCAGCGCGCCCTGGATGGTCCAGCTCGCCTACTACGACGACACCAGCGGCGACGGCTCCTTCTGCGGCGGCACCCTGGTCGCCCCGAACAAGGTCCTCACCGCGGCGCACTGCGTGGCGGGCCTGGACTGGACGAGGAACGGCGCGGTCCTGGCCGGCGCCACCGGCCTCTACGACGACACCACCGGCACGGTCGCGGGCGTCCTGCACCAGTGGAACCACCCGCGCTACAACGCCGAGACCACGCAGAACGACATCGCGGTGCTCACCCTGGACCGCCCGCTGGACCAGCAGTGGATGCGCCTGGCGTACCTGAACGACCTCGCGTACGTCACCCCGGGCAAGACCGCCACGGTCTACGGCTGGGGCCTGACCTCGGGCACCGGCACCGACCTCTCGGCGAACCTGCGCAAGGCCACCCTGCCGATCGTGCCCGACGCCACCTGCGACAGCGCGATGAAGTCGGTGCTGGGCGACGACGAGTTCATCGAGGGCTCGATGTTCTGCGCGGGCACCCCCGCCTCCGGCACCGACGAGGGCACCACCAGCCCCTGCAACGGTGACTCCGGCGGCCCGGTGATCGCCGACAACAAGATCATCGGCATCGTCTCCTGGGGCGTGGCCGGCTGCACCGCCAAGGGCGCCTACCCGGTCTTCACCAAGGTCGGTTCGTACGCGTGGGCGGCCCAGCCGCGCATCGACGACACCGACCTGTCCTACGACGGCCGCGCCGACCTGCTCGGCCGTACGCCGTCGGGCGGGCTGTTCCAGCAGGACAGCAAGGGCACCTCGCTCGCGCAGCGCGCCTACCAGGGCAACGGCTGGCAGACGGCCAGCTGGGCGCTCCAGGCCGACCTGGACCGGGACTACTACCAGGACCTGATCATCCGGGACGCGACGGACGGCCACCTGTACCGCGAGTACGTGGACCACGGCACGGGCGAGTACACCTGGAAGCAGATCACCTCGGTGTGGGGCGGCTACAAGTCCTACGCGATCCCCGGCGACCTGACCGGCGACGCCCGCCCCGACCTGGTCGCGGTGGACGCCGACGGCTCGGTCTACCTCTACCCGGGCAAGGGCGACGGCGAGTTCTACGGCAAGGTCAAGGTCGTCGACAAGTCCTGGAAGAACGTCAGGATCTTCGGCCACGGCGACCTGACCGGCGACGGCCGTGCCGACCTCCTGGTCCGCAACTCCTCCGGCGTGCTCTACCTCTACGCCGGCACCCAGGTCGAGCACACTCCGTGGAAGACCCGCGTCCAGGCCCGCACCGGCTGGAACTTCACGTCGTACGTCGCCAACGGTGACGTCACGGGAGACGGCGTCGCGGATGTGATCACCCGCGACTCGGGCGGCACGCTGTGGCTGTACCCGGGCACGAACAAGGCGACGACGGCGCTCTTCGGGACGCCGGTCAAGCTGGGCACCGGCTACAACCAGTACAACCTGCTGTTCTGAGCCCCACCGGGTGAGACGGCGGTCCTGCTCAGCCCTCGCAGCCGCAGGACTGCCGTATCACCAGCCGGGACGGGAACACCTTCAGCCGCTCGCGGCGGGAGCCCGCCACCCGCAGGCCGTCGTCCAGGACGAGGTCGACGGCCGCGCGGGCCATCGCCGGGCGGTCCGATGCGATCGTTGTCAGCTTCGGGTCCGCGAGGGCGGCTTCCTTGATGTCGTCGAAGCCGATGACCCCCAGCTCGCGCGGCACGTCGATGCGCAGCTCGCGCGCGGCCCGCAGCAGGCCGATCGCCTGGTCGTCGGTGGAGCAGAAGATCGCGGGCGGGCGCCGCGGGCCGGAGAGGATCCCGAGGGCGACCTGGTAGGCGTCGTAACGGTTGTACGGGGCTTCGAAGAGGCGTCCCTCGGTCGGCAGCCCGGCCTCGGTCATCGCCCGCCGCCAGCCCTCGACGTGGTCGGAGACGGGGTCGCCGACGGACGGCGTCTCCGCCGTACCGCCCATGCAGGCGACGTAGTCGTAGCCGTGCTCCAGGAGGTGGCGTACGGCGAGCTGGGCGCCGCCGAGGTCGTCCGTGACGACGGCCACGTCGTCGATCGCCTCGGGGCGTTCGTGCAGCAGGACGACCCGGGCGTCCCAGGCCTCGATCTCGGCGGCGGCGTTGTCGTTCAGCGCGTGGCTGACGAGGATCAGGCCGGAGACGCGCATCCCGAGGAACGCGCGGAGGTAGTGCACCTCGCGCTCGCCCACGTAGTCGGAGTTGCCGACCAGCACCATTTTCCCGCGCTCGGAGGCGGCCTGTTCCACCGCGTGCGCCATCTCCCCGAAGAAGGGCTGGCGCGCGTCCGGCACGATCAGGCCTATGAGGTCCGTGCGCCGCGAGGCCATGGCCTGGGCGACCCGGTCCGGCCGGTACCCCAGTTCCTTGATCGCGGCGAGGACACGCTCGCGCGTGGCCGGTGCGACCGGCCGGGGTCCGTTGTTGATGACATAGCTGACAACGGCGGTCGAAGTACCCGCCAGCCGCGCCACATCATCCCGAGTCACCTTGGCCACGCGCGGAGTCTACGCGGATGGACCCGCTCTGGGCAGGGCGTTTCGAAGCTTCTCCGTGCTTCTTCGTGCTTCTCTGTGCTTCTTCGTGCCGATCGGTGTCTCCGCGCACGCTCCGCGCGCGGAGACGAACCGATCAGTGACGCCCTGCCCGGATACGACTCACGCCTGGGCCGCGATCTCGGCCGCGTCCAGGGCGGTCGAGTCGGCCGTCCCGTCCGCGTTCTCCGGATTCTCCGGCTTCGCCCCGGCGAGAGCGGCGCTCGCCTTCCGCTTCGCCTCCTCGCCGCTCCGGTCGCCCCGCTCGCCTTTCTCCGGCGTGACGAATCGATAACCGACGTTCCGGACGGTCCCGATCAGCGACTCGTGCTCGGGGCCGAGCTTGGCGCGCAGGCGCCGGACGTGGACGTCGACCGTGCGCGTACCGCCGAAGTAGTCGTAGCCCCAGACCTCCTGGAGCAGCTGGGCGCGGGTGAAGACGCGGCCCGGGTGCTGGGCGAGGTACTTGAGGAGCTCGAACTCCTTGAAGGTCAGGTCGAGGACCCGGCCCTTGAGCTTGGCGGAGTACGTCGCCTCGTCCACGGAGAGGTCGCCGTTGCGGATCTCCATGGGGGAGTCGTCGTTGACGATCTGCTGGCGGCCCATGGCCAGGCGCAGCCGCGCCTCGACCTCGGCGGGGCCCGCCGTGTCGAGCAGGACGTCGTCGATGCCCCAGTCGGCGGTGACGGCGGCGAGGCCGCCCTCGGTGACGACGAGGATGAGCGGGCACCCCGGGCCGGTGGACCGGAGCAGCTGGCACAGGCTGCGCACCTGAGGCAGGTCGCGGCGGCCGTCGATCAGGATGACGTCGGCACCGGGGGTGTCGACGAGGGCGGGGCCTTCCGCCGGTGCCACGCGCACGTTGTGCAGCAGCAGGCCAAGGGCCGGAAGCACCTCCGTCGACGGCTGGAGGGCATTGGTCAGGAGCAGCAGAGAACTCATATGTCTGGTTCCTCCTCGGTCCCTGCGAGGACGTGTGTCGTGCGGCACAGCGTTTGCGGTCCCGGGGGCCCTGTATCACCGGCGTCCACCTGGGGTTTCCCGTGGTGCAGCGCTTCGTATACAACGCTCCTGAAAGCACAAAAGGACCCGGGGGCTTCTCTGCCCGAGTCCTGTGTCCAGCAGAATAGCCCACATGAGCGCTGGCACGGCAGGTCATGTGGCACGATCCACCGTTCGTCCGAACTCTGAGACGATCAGACGCACACCTATGCGGACGTTTCTGCGCACCGACGACGGGGTGACGATCGATTCCGTATACGAACCGGGGTCGGCCGTATACGACGCCTCCCGGTCACCTTCCGGCGACCCCGTGTTCGTCGTGGCGCACGGTTTCACGGGTGACGTGGACAAGCCCCATGTGCGGCGCGTGGCCGAGGCGCTGGCCCCGTACGGAGCGGTGGTCACCTTCTCGTTCCGCGGTCACGGAGCCTCCGGCGGACGGTCCACCGTGGGCGACCGCGAGGTGCTCGATCTGGCCGCGGCGGTCGCCTGGGCGCGCGAGCAGGGGCACGCGCGCGTGGTCACCGTGGGCTTCTCGATGGGCGGTTCGGTGGTGCTGCGGCACGCGGCGCTGTACGGATCCGGCCGTTCCGAGGGCTCACCGGGTGATTCCGGGGGTTCGGAGCGCGAGAGGCGCGAGCAGCGCGCGCAGGCGCGCACGGACGCGGTGGTCTCGGTGAGCGCGCCGGCCCGCTGGTACTACCGGGGCACCGCCCCCATGCGCAAGCTGCACTGGCTGGTGACCCGCCCCGAGGGCCGGCTCGTCGGCCGCTACGGCCTCAGGACCCGGATCCAGAACGGAGGCTGGGACCCGGTCCCGCTCTCCCCGGTCGAGGCGGTCCCGCACATCGCGCCCACGCCGCTGCTGATCGTGCACGGCGACCGCGACGGCTACTTCCCCGTCGACCACCCGCGGATGCTGGCCGACGCCGCCGCCGGCCACGCCGAACTCTGGCTGGAGCCGGGCATGGGCCACGCGGAACACGCGGCCACCGACGACCTGCTGGCCCGTATCGGTCGCTGGGGCGGTTCACAGGACAGCTAGCCTGACGGGTGTTGACGCCGGATCCGTCGACACCGATCTATCGAGGAAGCACATGCCAAAGGTCACGGTGCGCTACTGGGCCGCCGCGAAGGCCGCGGCCGGCACCGCCGAGGAGCCGTACGACGCGGACACCCTCGCCGACGCCCTCACCGCCGTCCGCGAGCGACACCCCGGGGAACTCACCCGCGTCCTGCTGCGATGTTCGTTCCTCGTCGACGGTGACCCCGTGGGCACCCGCGGACATGAGACGGTACGGCTGGCCGAGGGCGGCACGGTCGAGGTGCTCCCGCCGTTCGCAGGAGGATGAGCGAAGCGATGAGCAACCAGCCGTACGAGGGCTATGGCGAGGGCTACGACCCCTACGCCCAGCAACACCAGCAACACCAGCAGTACCAGCCCCAGCAGACGCACCAGACGCAGGCCCAGTCCTGGCCCGGACACCAGCAGCAGGCCTACGACGACGCGCAGGCCGACCAGCAGTACACCCAGCAGTGGCAGGGCGAGACCTGGGACACCCAGGTCCAGCGGTCCAGACCGTCCGCGTCCGACCTGGCGTACTTCCCGCCGCAGACCTACCCGGAGCCGGCGCAGGGCCACGACCCCTACGCGCAGGACCGGCCCGCCGGATCCGACGCGCCCGCGGCACAGGCGTCCGCCGCGGCCGGCGGCGGCTACGGCCCGCCCTCCCTCGCGGGCAACGCCCGTATCACCGACGCTCAGCGGGCCAGGCTCGAAGGCCGTTCGCCGATCATCGAACCCGGCATGCAGCCCGCCGGCCTCACCGCCGTGCTGGCCCTCCTTCTCTCCGTCACCGCGCAGGTCGGCTCGTACGCCCTCGTCGTACCGCTCGTGATCCTTCAGGCGGTGACGGCGGCGGGCTGGTTCCGGCTGAACGGGATGTGGCCCGCACGGCAGGGCATCGCGCTGGCCTTCGCGGGGGCGCTCGTCGCGGACGCGGCGCTGCTCGCGGCCGGGCGGGAGAACGGCCCGGCCGCGATCCTCGGCACCCTCGGTGTCTGGGTGCTGCTCTCCCTCGTCATGCAGCTGCGCTCGCACGCCGACCCGGACACCCGGATCACCGGTCTGATGGCGACGGTCGCCTCGGCGGCCCTGGCCATCGTGGCGACCGGGCACCTCGCCGCCGAACCGGACGCGGTGACGGTCGGCGCGGCGGCGGTCGCGGTGGCGATCCTGGCCCGCGCGCTGCCGCTGCCGACGGTGGCGTCGGTCGTCGTCTCCCTGCTCGCCGCCGCCGGTGCGGGCATCGCCGTGGGCGGCATGACGGGCATGGGCGCGAAGGGCGCGCTGCTCGGCGCGGGCGCGGCGGTCTGCGCGCTGATCGGACACCGGGTGGCTAGCTACGACTACCCGTCCCGTTTCGTCCACTTCACGGCCGGTGTGGCCCTCCCGCTGGCCGTCGCCGCCCCCGCGGTGTACGTGCTGGGGCGCGCGCTGGTGTGACCGACGGCCCTGCTGGAGGCGGGGGTTGAGGGTCCTGTCACAGGTGATCGACAATTTCGCGGTACACGTGCCGGACAGGACTACTCTCACGCTGGGCGGCCACCAGGTCGTTGTACCGCTTTCGTCGACGACCACCGGGTGGGGATCTCCGTAGATGCGTGGGCTACGAATACTTCTGATCGTCGTGGTGATCCTCGGGGCCCTGTTCGTGGTCGTGGACCGGGTCGCGGTCCACTTCGCGGAGCAGGAGGCCGCGTCCAAGGTGAAGACCAGCGAGAACCTGGCCAGCACCCCCGACGTCTCCATCAAGGGCTTCCCCTTCCTCACCCAGGTCGCCTCCGGTGAGCTGGACGACGTGGAACTCGGCGTCAGCCAGTACGAGGCGCCGACCGGCAACACCGCGGGCAGCGGCGGCGCCACGTCGATCCGGATCGACGACCTCAAGGCCGACATGAAGGACGTCAAGTTCTCCAACGGCTACAGCACCGCGACGGCGGCCAGCGCGACGGGCACCGCGAGCATCTCCTACGACCAGCTGCTCAAGGCCGCCAAGTCCGCGCCGACGAGCGTCTTCACCGGCGTCACGGCCCAGATCGTCGGCCTCTCGGACGGCGGCGACGGCAAGATCAAGGCCGACATGAAGGTCACGGTCACCGGGATCGGGACGACGACGTATCCGGTGCTCAGCACGGTCACCGTCGACGGCAACACGGTGAAGGTGCACGCGGACAACCTGCCCAAGCTGGTCGTCGACCTCGCGGACTCGCGGATCCGCTCGATCACGGACTTCCAGCAGACGCTGGACCAGCTGCCGGGCGGGGTGCAGCTGGACAGTGTGCGGGCGGCGAAGAGCGGTGTGGACATCAAGGTGAAGGGTTCGAACGTCAAGCTGGCCGGGTAGGACGGGTCCGGGCGCGCCCGGGATGCACTCCCGTCGGCCTCGGATGGACCGCGGGTGTCCGAGGGGCGAGACGGCGGTGTCCGTGCGGAGGCCGGGCTGATCGCCCCGGGCCCTCGGATTCCCGTCCGTGGAGCGCTCGGCACCCTTCTCGTCTCACATCCCGGACGATCGCGTCTCAAAATACGACACACCGGTGACATGTACGGCGATCCGTCCCTACGATCGACGTCATGAAGCGACAGGCGGACCTCACGAAGCGGCGGGCAGTAGACCTGTGCCGCGTCGCCGCCATGCTCTGTCGCCCGTTCTGAGCGGAAGCGCAGCCTTCCGTCTTCCCCCGCGCCCTCGGCCTTGACCAGGGCACTCGCGCGAGCGCGCACCCCTCTCTCACGCACCGCACCGCCGTAACTGCCCCGGAGGAGAAAAGCATGAGCCGCAGTGACGTCCTGGTCGACGCCGACTGGGTCGAGGCCAACCTCGACAACCCGAGCGTGGCGATCGTCGAGGTCGACGAGGACACCTCGGCGTACGAGAAGAACCACATCAAGAACGCGATCCGGATCGACTGGACGAAGGACCTCCAGGACCCGGTACGCCGTGACTTCGTCGACCAGGAGGGCTTCGAGAAGCTCCTGTCCGGCAAGGGCATCGCCAACGACACGCTGGTGGTCCTCTACGGCGGCAACAACAACTGGTTCGCGTCCTACGCGTACTGGTACTTCAAGCTCTACGGCCACGACAACGTCAAGCTTCTCGACGGTGGCCGCAAGAAGTGGGAGCTGGACGCCCGCGAGCTGGTCGAGGAGGTCCCCTCGCGGCCCGCCACCGACTACAAGGCGAAGCCCCAGAACAAGGCGATCCGCGCGTTCCGCGACGACGTCGTGGCGGCGATCGGTTCGCAGAACCTGGTCGACGTCCGTTCGCCCGACGAGTTCAGCGGCAAGCTGCTCGCGCCGGCGCACCTTCCGCAGGAGCAGTCGCAGCGCCCGGGCCACGTGCCCTCGGCCCGCAACATCCCGTGGTCGAAGAACGCCAACGACGACGGCACCTTCAAGTCGGACGACGAGCTCAAGGAGCTCTACGCCGACGAGCAGGTCGACCTCGCCAAGGACACCATCGCGTACTGCCGTATCGGCGAGCGCTCGGCCCTGACCTGGTTCGTGCTGCACGAGCTGCTCGGTGTCGAGAACGTCAAGAACTACGACGGTTCCTGGACCGAGTACGGCTCCCTGGTCGGCGTTCCGATCGAGCTCGGCGCCAACAAGTAAGCATCCGCACCACCGCTGCGACCTGAAGGAAACCAAGACATGTGTGGAGCGAAGGCCGGCGGCCCCGACGCCTCGACGATCAAGCCCGGTGAGACCACCATCCAGGGCCAGGTGACGCGCAACGGCGAGCCCGTGACGGGTTACGTCCGGCTCCTGGACTCGACCGGCGAGTTCACCGCGGAGGTCCCGACGTCCGCGACGGGCCAGTTCCGTTTCTACGCGGCCGAGGGCACCTGGACCGTCCGCGCCCTCGTCCCCGGCGCCACCGCCGACCGCACGGTGGTCGCCCAGACGGGCGGCCTGGCGGAAGTGGCGATCGCCGTCTGATCACCGTCCGACGGCACCGTCGGACCGCTGAGGGGCCGCACCCGCTCTGGGCGCGGCCCTTCGGCGTGCCCGGGCCTACTCTTGAAGCATGCTGGCACGTCGTCGTCGCGTGTACTTCGTCATGATGGGCATCTGCATCGGGCTGTTCGTTCTGGCCTGGGGTGTGGTGCGGATCTGGTCGGTGCCCGCGGCCGTCGGGATGTGCGTGGTCGCGATGCTGATCCCGCCGGTGGCCGCGATGGTCGCGAACCGGCGAGGCCCCGACGACCGCTGGTGGGACGACCCCTCCGGCGACCCCAAGTCCGACGAGTGGTGGGACGAACTGGACGGCAAGAAGCGGCGCCCGTGAAGCACGCGGTCAGCGGGTAGAGGGCGGGCATGTCGCCTACGAGACTGTCCACCGTGGTGCTCGACGCGCGGGACGCGCATGAGCTGGCCGCCTTCTACGTCGGCCTCCTCGGCCACGTGATCCGCGCCGAGGAACCGGACTGGGTGCTGATCGGCCCGCCCGGCGGCGGCACCGGCCTCTCCTTCCAGACCGAGCCGGAGTACGTCCCGCCGATGTGGCCCACCCGCGCCCCCGGCGACCAGCAGATGATGCTGCACCTCGACATCGAGGTCGACGACCTGGAGGGCGAGGTCGACCGGGCCGTGGGCCTGGGGGCCACGCTCCACGCGATCCAGCCGCAGGACGACGTGCGGGTTCTGCTGGACCCCTCCGGGCATCCGTTCTGCCTGTGGCGGGAGGGGCCGGGGGTGTGACCGAGGGGCGTCTCCCGGTCAACCGCCCGCGGGCCGCAGGTTGTTCAGGAGCAGGCCGAGGGTGAAGTCGAAGCGGTCGGGGCCGGTGCCGGAGGTCAGGGCGGTGGCGTGGGCTCGGGTCTGCGGGAACCGCTCGGCCGGCAGGGCCGTGAAGTGGGCCAGCAGTTCGTCCCGGCCGAGTACCCATCCGGGGTCCTGGTGCCCGCGCCGTAGTCGGACCAGGGACTGTTCCAGGGCGTACGCGCTGACGTAGAGGGACAGGGCGTCGCGGGCCCAGCCGGCCGTTCGCGGTTCGATGCCGCCCGCCAGCAGGATCGCCAGGATGCCTTCGCCGACCCGGAGTGTCTCCGGGCTGGTCGGCACCATGGCCAGGGCGGCGCGCGAGATGCCGGGGTACTTCAGGTACAGGTCCCGGATCTGCGTGTACACATCGACCAGCTGCTCGCGCCAGGCGGCCGGGTCCGGTTCGGGGAGGGTGACCTCGGCGTAGAGCCTGCCGATCAGCAGGTCGTCGATGTCGTCCTTGGTGACGATGTGCGCGTACAGCGACGACGGGCCGGTGCCGAGCACGGCGGCGACCCGGCGGATGGTCAGCGCGTCGTATCCCTCGGTGGCCACGACCTCCAGTGCGGCGTCGGTGATCCGCTCGACGGTGATCGGCTTCTTGCGGGGTGCGCGGCGCTCGCGGGGATCGGGACGCTCGTGGGGATCGGCTGGCATGCCCGCCACCTTACCTTGACACGAACTTAGTTCGTTAAGTAGAACTTAGTTCGTCAGGACGAACTTAGTTCGTCAATCCGTGTCGGTATCCCGGAGGTACGTCATGCGAGTTTCCGTCGTCGGAGCCGGTCTGGGAGGTCTCGCTCTCGCGCAGGGTCTGCGCGGTGCCGGGATCGAGGCCGACGTCTTCGAACGCGACCCCGGGATCGTCGCCCGGTTCCAGGGCTACCGCCTCGTCCTGGACCCGGTCGGTTTCCAGGCCGTGCGCGACTGCCTGCCCGCCCGCTGGCACCCGCTCCTCGACGAGATCGTCATGGACGCCTCCGCCGAGCAGCTGATCCTGGACCCGCTGCTGAACGAGGTCGGCAGGCTCGGCTCCGGCCGCACCGGCATCGTGGTCGACCGGCAGGTGCTGCGACACCTGCTCCTGACGGGCCTCACCGTGCACACCGACGCCGCGCTGACCGGCTACGACGTCCGGCCCGACGGCACCGTCAGAGCCCGGTTCGCCCACCGCGACCCCGCCACCGCCGACCTGCTCGTCGGCGCGGACGGCGTCACCTCGGCGGTCCGCGGGGTGCTGTCGCCGAAGACCACCCCCACCGACACCGGCGTCCGCTTCGTCATCGGCCGCACCCCGCTGACCGACGAGTTCGCCGGCCTGTCCAAGGCGTACGGCTCGAAGATCGCGGGCGACGGCGTCAGCCTGCTGCTCGGCGCGATGCGCTTCCGCACCCCGCCGAAGCGGGCCGCCGAACACCTGGCCCCCGACGTCACGCTGCCCGACATCGGCGACTACGTCCGCTGGGCCATGATCCTCCCGTCGAACGGCTCGCCGGAGAACGTGACCGCGCAGGACGCCGTGCTGTCCAGGATGGACGGCTGGCACCCGGAGCTGCGCGCGCTGATCGAGCAGGCCGACCCGGACAACAGCACCCTGCTGTCCATCCGGGTGGTCAAGCCCGGCGCGCGCTGGGCGCCCGGCCCGGTCACGCTGCTCGGCGACGCGATCCACGCCACCTCGCCGACCGGGGGCAACGGCGCGAACACCGCGCTGCGCGACGCGGACCTGCTGCGCCGTCGCCTGATCGAGGCCGACGCGGGCCGCCGGGAGCTGCTCGACGCGGTCGGCGACTACGAGCGGCAGATGTTCGAGTACGGCGCGGAGGCCGTGCGCGGCAGCCTGGAGAAGCTGCCCGCGTTCGCCCCCGGAGCGAAGCTGTCCTGAGCCGGGGGCGTAGCGGGCACGGTGGGGCGGGACGGCGGCTCAGCTCGTCGCGATGATCGCCATCAGCAGGCCGCCGACGCACATCGCGGTGAGCGCGCCCGTCCAGAACGCGTCCTCGCGCAGGGCCCGGGGCGTACGGAACCGGCGTCGTCGGCGCCGGGCAGGGGCGGGTGGGGTGGCCGGTGCCGCGGGGGGTGGTGGTGCCGGGGTCCTCTGCTGTCGTACGACGGGTAAGGGCGCCGGCGGGATGACCGGGGGCGGTACCGCCTGGGCCGGGGGGACCTGGATGAGCTGGTGGGGGAGGGGGCGGTTCATACGGGGTGGGCCTCACTGCGGTGTTTGCGGAGCAGGACGTTCGCGTCGGTCTCGGCGCTGTGGTCGTACCCGGCGCGGGCCAGCGACCGGAGTTCGGCCAGTTCCTCGCAGGACGCGCAGCCGGGGACCGGGCGGGGCGGCACGTTGACCAGGAACGGGGCGTCGGTGCGGGCGCGGTTGTTCGCCGCGTGGACGCCGGCGCGGATGCGCTCCGCGTCCGTGGCCGGCCGGAGCGACCCGGGGTCGGCCTGCCATTCGCGGCCTCCGCCGACAGGGCGCAGCAGGGCGTATGGGCCGGCCGAGTCCTGGTACTCGCCCACCTTGCCGGTGTCGGGGTCGTAGAGCAGTGCTCCTGGTTCCATCGGCGCGCCTCCTTTTTGTGCAACTTACGTACGTAATACGTAAGTTGCACTACTCTGTGCATTCCTGGGTGTGTTACGAGGATGGCCCAGGTCGGAGGCGAACACAGCGCCGACGGGATCAACTTCAACGCCGGGCATGCCAAATTCCACAAATTCCACAGGAGGTTGTGATGCCGCAACGGGTGGCTGTCACGACGTTGAGCCATGAACCCAGGAAGCGGTTCGCGGAGGAGTTGCGGAGGATGAGGACCCAACGGGGTCTCAGCTTGCGGGACTTGCAGAGGGCGGTGGGGTGGGACGCCTCGCTGTTCGGCAAGATGGAGCGAGGGGGCACGCTGGGTGGGCCTGAAGTTGTGCAGGCGCTGGACCAGTTCTACGGCACGGGTTCGATGCTGCTCGTCCTGTGGGAGCTGGCAGTTGGCGACCCGACGCGGTTCAAGGAGCAGTATCGCCGGTATTTCTTGCTGCAGGCCGAGGCGTTGAGCCTGTGGCACTATGCCGCGACCGCGCCATCTGGGTTGCTTCAAGTGGACGGCTACGTCCGCGAAACGCTGACGGCTGGCAATGCCAAGGGCGAGGAGTTGGAGCAACAAATCGAAGCACGAGTGAGCCGAAGGAAGTTGCTGGAGGGCGATTCCGCGCCACCGTTCCGCGCCATCATCTCCGAAGCGGTGTTGCGCACGGGGTTGCGCGACAAAAGGGCGTGGCGGGCGCAGTTGGAGTTCCTGGCAGAGGCCGCTGAGCGCCCGAACGTCACGATCCATGTGCTGCTGTTCGGCTCCGGAGTGCACGGCCTGTCGAACACCAACACCATGTTCCTGAAGCTGCCGGACGGTCGGAGTGTGGCCTACGCGGAGAACGACGTGCGCGGCGAACTGATCGAGGAAACCGAACGGGTTGAGCAGTTGCAGCGTGCCTATGATGCGGTACGCGACCGGGCGATGCCCCCGGCCGAGTCGCGGATGTTCATCCTGCGGATGTTGGAGGAAGTGCCGTGCGAGCCATCGACTTGAGCAACGTGGCGTGGCGCAAGAGCAGTTACAGCAACCCGGACGGCGGCAACTGCGTCGAGGTCTCCGACGATTTCCTGAACACTGCCGACTGGCGTACGAGCAGCTACAGCAATACCGATGGCGGCGATTGCGTCGAAGTCGCTTCCAATCTCCCCGGTCTCGTCCCGGTCCGCGACAGCAAGAACCCCACCCACGGCACGCTGGTCTTCGGCGTCGACGCCTGGGCGGGGTTCATCGGCTCGGTGAAGGCTCAGTAGACGAGGGCCTGCGTCCCGTCCGCCATTGCCTCCTGCACGAACACCTGCGCCCCGGCGATCCGCACCCCCTCGATGACATCCTTCTCGGAGATGTCCCGCCGGGCCGCGCACTGCGTGCACAGCGTGACGCGGCCCGCTGCCAGGATCGAGTCGATCAGGTCCGGCAGCGGGGCGGCATGCGGGAGTTCGAACTCCGCGGCGCGCCCCGGCAGGGCGAACCACGCGGACTCGCCGGTCAGCCACAGCGAGACGTCCACTCCGCTGGCGACGGCTACCGCGGCCACCGTGAACGCCTGTGAGCAGCGCTCGGGCGCGTCCGATCCGGCGGTCACCTTGATCACGAGCTTCTTCGACATGACCGAATCGTAATCAACTCCCTTACAACTCCTTGCAGTAGCCACGGGTCTTCTGTGCGCGCATATGGAATGCGCACGTCACGTTCTGTGGGGGGACGTCTTGGAAGTACCCGAAGTGCCCGAGGTACCTGAAGCAGCCGAAGTACCTCAAGCAGTCGAAGTACCTGAAGTACCTGAGGAAACGACGGAACACAGGCCGCGCCGCCGCGGTCGCACCACCCTCCTGATCGCCGTCGCCGCCGCGCTCGGTGTCGTCGCCGGTGCCTGCACGGGGTTCCTCGTCCAGGCGAACCGCGCACCCGACGCGCTGCCCTCGCTCTCGCAGGCCACGCTCGCCCAGGCGAAGGGGCCGGCTCCGGAGCCGTTGTCCGCCGCCCAGGACCGCGAAATCAAGGTGGACGGCGACCTGCGCAAGCTGCTGCTGAAGCGGCCGAGCGGGGCGCGGGACGCGGACTACACCGTCGGGCAGGACGGATGGCTGGACCTGGCCGGGTACGCGGAGACGTACGACAAGCCGGCCTACGCCTTCGATGACCTCGTCGCCGACGAGTTCCGCCGCGAGGCCGTCGTGAACTGGCGGGAGGGCAGCTCGCTCTTCGTCGAGATCCGGCTCGTGCAGTTCCGCCAGCAGGACCAGCTCGTCGCCGCCGACGACACGAACAGCGCCTACCACTACGCCGAGGGCAAGCCCCACACCGACAGCTGGCCCATCCCGGGTACCGGTGACGGGATGGCGTACGTCCACCACTCGCCTGATCGCAAGGCCGGTTACACGGACGTCTACAACGCCGACGCGCACGCCTGGCGCGGTGACATCGAGATGGAGATCTGGGTCTCCTCCGGGAGCCCCGTCTCCCAGAAGAAGATCATGGATCTGGCCAAGCGGCAGATGGAGCGACTGTGACCACCGAGAACCCCGAACCGGTCGGTGGCTCCGAGGAGTTGCCCCCTGATGTCGTCAAGAAGCCGGTGCGCAAGGGCCGTATCGCGGCGATCGCCGGGGTCGTGCTGCTGAGCCTCGCCGTGGTCGGCGCGGTCGGGTACACCGTCGTGACCGTGAACGGCGCGAACCGGGACGCGGGCGACGCCGTATGGACGTTCCCGAAGGCGTCCTCGGAGAAGGCGGAGGGCGCGGCCACGCCGTCCGGGCTCGCCGCGGCGCTCGTGCCGTACAGCCCGGACGACGGCTGGAGCCAGGGGCCGGACATCGCGGAGTACGGCCATGACACCGCCTTCAGCGGGAAGCAGGCGACGGCGCTGCGCAAGGAGGCGCTGAAGGACCTGCCGCTCAAGCAGCGCAAGCCGCTGGAGAAGGCGATCGACAAGCAGCACACCAAGGGCCTGGCGATGCGCAGTTACGCCAGCTCCGACCAGCAGGCGACCGGCTACACGGACAAGGCGTCCACGGTGGACATCGTGCTGGCCCAGATCGAGGACACGGCGGCGGTACGGAGCGAGTCCCGCTTCCAGAACGAGTTCCTCGACGCCCTCGGTGTCTTCCGGCCCGGCCCGACGGTCAAGGGCTACAAGAACGCCAGGTGCTTCCTCTCCCCGAAGGACCCCGAGGAGAAACTCGACGCGATCTACTGCTCCGCCTACCAGGGCGAGGTCCTGGTCTCCCTCACGGCGGAATCCGCCAGGCCGATGCAGACCTCCGCCATCGCCCGCCTGCTCAAAGAACAGCTCGACCGCATCAAGGACCCGGGGGAGGCGGTATGACCGACCAGCAGCAGGAGAAGGCCGTGGAGACGCTCCCCGCATCCCTGGAGCCGGAGCCGGAGCCGGAGCCGGAGCAGGCGCAGCAGCAGGAGCCCGCGCTTGAGCAGGAGCCTCTGCCCGTCGTCGCCAAGGACGCCAAGAAGGACCGGCGGATCCTTCGCGCGGTGCTCCGGTGGACCGCCGCCGTGGTCGTCTTCGCGGTGGCCGGTGCCGGGACGGCGTACGGGATCACCGACATGAAGCGGACCGACGTGCCCGGGCTCGCGACGGCGTCGGACGGGCGGTGGGACTACCCCACCCTCACCAAGCCGCCGTTGCCGAAGGGCAGCCCGGGACCGTTGGCCGAGTCGAACCGGTCGGGGTCCCACTTCGCGGATCTGCGCGCGCTGGTGCTGCCGGCGCCGAAGGGGGCCACCGGGGACAAGGCGCTCGACGGCGCTGACGGCTGGCTGGCCACGAAGGTGTTCCTCGCCGAGTTCTCGTCCGGCGACAACCGGAGCGAGGTCGCGCAGAAGCTGAAGGACGACGGCGTCCGGCACATCGCGGCGCGCGGCTGGACCACCCCGGACGGCACGCACACCCGGATCTACCTGCTCCAGTTCGACACGGCGACGGCCGCCGACGGCCTGGTCTCGGGGGACATGGCCGGGTTCGCGTCGCCCACCCACCCGGTGATCGGCGCCGACAGCTATGAACCGGACGACGCCTTCCCGGACGCGGCCAAGGTCACGAACGTCTCGTCGGTCCCGTACGTCGAGGTGAAGCCGTACGGCGCCGAACAGGTCCGGCTGGCGTTCGTCACGGCCGGTGACACCGTCGCGATGATCGTGCAGTCGAGGAAGGGCGAGGCGCAGGCCGTGCCGTTCCAGCAGACGGTGACCCTGCAGAGCCAGCTGCTGAGCTAGCGGCACCTCGCAGAGAAGGCCGGGCCCCTGCCGCGTAAGCTGGGGCCCGGCCTTACGTACGTGTACACGCATCGCACCACGCTCATCCGAGGAGCACCCGTGTTGGAGATCTTCTTCGAAACCCTGCTGGTCCTGGTCTGCGTCGGCGTTCTCGCCTTCGCCGGACTGAGCGTGAAGAAGCTGTACCAGGGCCAGCGCTGACCCCCACCGAGGAACTGCTGACGTCATGATCGAGATCCCGTCCGACCTCCACAAGGACCTGGTCCCCCTCGTCTTCCTGCTCGGCGAGTGGGCCGGCGCGGGTGTCCACGACTTCCCCGGCTCCGAGAAGTGCAACTTCGGCCAGGAGGTCTCCTTCACGCACGACGGCCGCGACTTCCTGGAGTACCACTCGCACACCTGGGTCCTGGACGGCGAGGGCAACAAGGTCCGCCCCCTGGAGAGCGAGTCCGGCTTCTGGCGCATCGACGCCGACCGCAAGGTCGAGGTCACGATGACCAGGGACGACGGTGTCGTCGAGATCTGGTACGGCGACCTCGCCAAGCAGAAGCCCCAGATCGACCTGGTCACGGACGCCGTCGCCCGCACGGCCGCCTCCGGCCCGTACACCGGCGGCAAGCGGCTCTACGGCTACGTCAAGAGCGACCTCATGTGGGTCGGCGAGAAGCAGACCCCCGAGGTCGAGCTCCGCCCCTACATGTCCGCCCACCTGAAGAAGGTCGTCACTCCGGAGGACGTCGAGCGCTGGGCGAAGGCCCTCCCGGACGACATGCCGGACGACGGGATCGCTTTCTTCAAGTAGTCCTAGACTCTGAGGTGTGGTGAGCACCGACTGGAAGAGCGACCTCAGGCAGCGCGGCTACCGGCTGACGCCGCAGCGGCAACTCGTGCTCGAAGCCGTGGACACACTGGAGCACGCGACCCCCGACGACATCCTCATCGAGGTGAGGAAGACGGCGTCGGGGGTCAACATCTCGACCGTGTACAGAACCCTGGAGCTGCTGGAGGAACTCCAGCTGGTCAGTCACGCGCACCTGGGGCACGGGGCGCCGACGTACCACCTCGCGGACCGGCACCATCACATCCACCTCGTCTGCCGTGACTGCACGAACGTCATCGAGGCCGATGTCGAGGTCGCCGCCGAGTTCCGGGAGAAGCTGCGGGACACGTTCGGCTTCGAGACCGACATGAAGCACTTCGCGATCTTCGGCAGGTGCCGTGACTGCTCGCTGAAGACGGCCACGAAGACTTCGCCCGCCGAGTCGTAGGCTTACCCGTATGAAGAGCCCCCTGCTGTCCCTGCCCGGCGCCGTCCCCGCCGAAGGAGTGGACGAAGGCGTCGCCGCCCACTACGGCGACCTGTTCCGTGAGCAGCGCACCCTCGCCGACGGCACCGGTTTCGTGGACCTCTCGCACCGCGGGGTCGTCGCGGTCACCGGGGACGACCGGCTGAGCTGGCTGCACCTCCTGCTCACCCAGCACGTCAGCGACCTTCCCACCGGTGTCGCCACCGAGGCGCTGATCCTCTCGGCGCACGGTCACATCGAGCACGCGCTGTACCTCGTCGACGACGGCACCACGGTCTGGATGCACACCGAGCCGGACACCCAGGAGGCGCTGATCGCCTACCTGGAGTCGATGAAGTTCTTCTACCGCGTCGAAGTCACCGACCGCACCAGCGAGTTCGCGGTCGTGTACGTGCCGGCCGGGTCCATCGCCGAGGTCCCGGACGGGGTCGTCGTCCGCGAGACGCCGTACGGCCGCGATCTCTTCCTCCCGCGCGAGGACCTGGAGTCGTACGCCGAGAAGTCGGGTCCCGCCGCCGGAATCCTGGCCTACGAGGCGTTGCGCGTCGAGCACCACCGTCCCCGCCTCGGCTTCGAGACCGACCACCGCACGATCCCGCACGAGCTGGGCTGGATCGGCACGGCGGTGCACCTCCAGAAGGGCTGCTACCGCGGCCAGGAGACGGTCGCCCGCGTCCAGAACCTGGGCAAGCCGCCGCGCCGCCTGGTCTTCCTCCACCTCGACGGCAGCGAGGTCCATCTCCCGGGCCACGGCACGGAGTTGAGGCTCGCGGCGGAGGGCGCGGAGGGCCGGAAGATCGGCTTCGTCACCACCTCCGTACGCCACCACGAACTGGGTCCGATCGCGCTGGCCCTGGTGAAGCGGAACGTGCCGCCGGACGCGCCGCTGCTGGCCGACACGACGGCCGCGGCGCAGGAAGTCGTCGTAGAACCCTAGGACTTCAGGGATTCGACTGCCCCGTCCGGTGACCTCTTCGGCAGATTGCCGGGGTGTGTCATCTCTGCAAAACGTCGGGCCGGAATCGCCTGTTCGGTCAGACGTTCGCCTTCGCAGCGGCTACTGTGCTGGGCCGTGGAGGAAAGTGGAGTACAGGCCCTCCGGTTCTCCCTGTTCGGCTCACCGCGTGCCTGGCAGGGGCCCGTCGAAGTGGCACTCGGACCCCCTCAGCAGCGTGCGGTGCTCGCCATGCTGCTGCTGAGCCGTGGGCGGGCGATCGGTGTGGCCGATCTCGTGGACGGGGTCTGGGGTGCGGCCCCGCCCCGGGGCGCCGTCGCGATGGTGCGCACCTACGTCGCACGGCTCCGCAAGCTGTTCGAGCCCGAGCGGCCGCCAGGACTGCCGTCCGGGCTGCTGGTCTCCATCGGCGACGGGTACGCCCTGCGGACCGACCGGATCTCCAGCGACCTCGCCGAGTTCGAGGAAGCGGTGCTGGAGGCCGAGCGCCGCCGGGCGGAGGGGGACAGCGCCGGCGCGGTCCGGTCGCTGCGTGCCGTGCCGGCCGCCGGGGACGGCGCCGCACTCGTCGGCGTGCCCGGCCCCTACGCCGAGTCCGCACGCACCGGCCTGGCCGAACGGTGGCTGAACGCCCTGGAGTTGAGGCTCTCCATCGAACTGGAGCTGGGATGCCACGAGGCGGCGGTGCCGGAACTGCTGGCGCTGCGTGCCGCGCATCCGCTGCGTGAGGCCGTGAGCGCGCTGCTGCTGACCGCCCTGTACCGGTCCGGGCGGCGGGCCGAGGCCCTGGAGGCCTACGCCCACACGTGCCAGGTGCTGGCCGACGAACTCGGCATCGAACCGGGCCCGTCCTTACGTGCCGCGCACGCGCGGATCCTGGGCGGTGACGTGCCGGCCGCCGCGTCTCCCGCGGAGCCGGACGCACCCTCGCCCGGCCACCGGGCCGGTGCGACGGGACCCGCCCAACTGCCCGCCGACCTGCCGCTGTTCACCGGCCGGCGCGCCGAACTCGGCTGCCTGTCGGCCCTGTTGCCCGAGGGCGACGGCCCGCCCGGGACCGCGGTCATCGGCGTCGTCGACGGCATGGCGGGGACCGGCAAGACCGCCCTCGCCGTGCACTGGGCCCACCGGATCGCCCACCGGTTCCCCGACGGCAGCCTCTACGTCAACCTGCGCGGCTACGACCCGCACGGCTCCCCGATGCCACCGGACTCCGTCACCGAGATGTTCCTCGTGGCGCTCGGCGTGGCCCCGCAGGCCGTCCCCGAGGGACTCGACGCGCAGGCCGCCCTCTACCGCAGCATCCTCGCCGACCGGCGCGTGCTGATCGTGCTGGACAACGCCCGCGACGCCGGGCAGGTACGGCCGCTGCTGCCCGGCACCCCCGGCAGCCTCGTCCTGGTCACCAGCCGCAGCCGCCTCGGAGGTCTCGTCGCCCAGCAGGGCGCCCGCCCGGTCACACCAGGCCTGTTGAGCGCGGAGGAGTCGTACGAACTGCTGTCCCGGAGGCTGGGCCGCGCCCGGGTCGACGCCGAACCGGAGGCCGTCGCCGCGATCACCGAGTCCTGCGCCCGGCTGCCGCTGGCCCTCGCCATCGTGGCGTCCCGCGCGGCCCACCATCCCGGCTTCCGGCTCGCCGACGTCGCCCAGGAACTCCGCTACGACCACGGCAGCCTCGACGCGTTCGCCGGCGACGACCCCGGCACCGACGCCCGTGCCGTGTTCTCCTGGTCGTACCAGGCGCTCTCGCCCGAGGCGGCCGGACTCTTCCGCGCGCTCGCGCTGCACCCGGGCCCCGACATCACCACGGCCGCGGCCGTCGCACTGGCCGGCGCGCCACCCCGCGGAGTCCGTGCCCTGCTCACCGAGCTGACCCGAGCGAGCCTGCTCATCGAACGCGCTCCGGGCCGCTTCGTCTTCCACGACCTGCTGCGCGCCTTCTCCGGCGAACTCGCCGACACCGAGGACAGCGAGAGCGTCCGCGGCGCGGCACTGCTGCGCATGTACGACCACGTCCTGCGCACCGCCCACCACGCCTCCTCGGTCCTCGATCCGTCCCGCGGGCCCATCGCCCTGCCCCCCGGCACAACGGGCAGCGAACCCCTCCGGTTCAACGACCGCGCACAGGCGACGGCCTGGCTGCGGACCGAGCGGTACGTCCTGAGCGCGATGGTCGAACACGCCGCCGCCCGCGGCTACGACGAACACGCCTGGCGCACCGCCGCTGTCCTGGACGTCTACTTCAACCGGCTCGGCTTCTGGCACGACCTGGTGAAGATCAACGGCGTGGCCCTGGAAGCGGCGCGGCGGCTCGACGACCCCACCGGCCAGGCGTACTCCCTCAGCGGCCTGGGGGTGGCGCACTCACAGCTCGACCACGCGGAGCCGGCGGCGGACTGCCTCGAACGCGCGCTGGACCTGTTCCGCGGTACCGGCGACCCGTTCGGCCAGGCCCGGGTCCATCGCGGCCTCGCCTACCTGTGCAACCGGACGGACCGGCGCACGACCGCGCTCGACCACTACGCGCAGGCCCGCGCCCTGTTCCGGGACGAGAGCGACCGCAACGGCGAAGCGGGAGTGCTCAACCAGGTCGCCTGGACGTACATCCTGCTCGGCGACCACGCGCAGGCCCTCGACTGCTGCCGGGAGGCGCTGGTCCTCTACGACGAACTGGGCGACCTCTACGGAATGGCCTCGACCCAGGACACGACCGGCTACGCCCTTCACCACCTCGGCCGGTACGAGGACGCCATCGATCGCTTCCAGCGGTCGGCGCGCCTGTTCGGCGTGATCGGGGACCACTATCTCGAAGCCGACGTCCTGCAACACCTCGGCGCGGCCCACCGGGCCACCGGTGACCGGGACGCGGCCCGCGCCGCGCTGCGGTCGGCCCGCGCGCTGCTGGCGGAACTGGGCCACCCGGACGTCGCGGAGGTGGACGCGGGCCTGCGCGACCTGGACGCCGACGGGCCGGAGACGCCGCCGGACCCGTGATGCCGTTCCGGCCCCCGGCCGGCGGTCAGCACGCCACGCCCGGCTCCGCGTCCGTCTCCCGCGCCTCGTCCACCACGACCCCGTGCTCCCGCAGCGCGAGGCGGAGGCTGCGCAGCGCGTAGTACACCCGGGACTTCACGGTCCCCCGCGGAATCCCCAGGTCCTCCGCGGCCTGCTGGGTCGTGCGGTCCGCGAAGAACGTCGCCCGGAGCACCTCACGGTGCGCGGGCGTGAGCGACCGCAGGGCCTCGTGCAGCACCATGGACGACAGCATCCGGTCTATGTCGTCCACCTCGCAGTACATGTCGGCCAGCCAGTTGGTGCCGCTGACCTCCAACGGCCGCGCCGTGCGCGTCCGGTGCGCGTCGATGACGAGATTGCGGGCGACCCGGAACATCCAGGGGCGGACGGCCATTCCCTCGGTGTCGGTCAGGTTCCCGTTGTTCCAGCACCGCAGCAGCGTCTCCTGGAGGACGTCCTCCGCGCGGTGCGCGTCCCAGTCCAGCATGCGCAGCACGTACGAGTAGAGGGCCGGTCCGTGTTCCAGATACAGGTCGCGCAGCGCCTGTTCCTCGGGCGAGACCGCGCTCGCCGATGCGATGGCCGTCACGTTCATGGCAGTACTCCAGCTTCTCGGAGAGCCCGCCCGGGCCGTGTGCGGGCCGGGCGGGGCTCGTGGGGAAGGGAGTGTTCCGAGGGACGGTCCACGTCTGTTTGACGCCTGGTGTACGAGGCGATTGACGAGCCGGTCAGCCGGAGTGCGCCGGAGTGCGCCGGGCGCGTGCGAAAGGGTCAGACGTACGCCGCCTCCAGTGCCCGCACATATCGGTGGACCTCTTCGGCGAGTTCGGCGTGGCCGGGCGGCAGTGGACCCCGGCGGCTCAACATGTCCCACATGTGCAGCAGTTCGTGACCGTGGGCGACGGCGGTCCGGGAGTCGTCGAGCTGCTGCCAGGCGGCTGCCGCCCGCGCCACGTCCATCGACGCCCGCTCGTCCCCGGTGCCGCACCGGATGCGGGCCACGGCCAGCGCGAGTACGACGGCCTCGCGATGGTCGCCGCGCAGGTACGCGAGGTACGCCTCCATGGCCCGCGCCTCCACCGCGTGCGGATGCTCGGCGCCCACCGATCCGGTCAGGCTCTCGCGCAGCGCGGTCGCCCGCGCGAAGGCCTCGTCGAGCCGCCCGGCGATCCCCAACTCGTTGATGACACCGACCTGTTCGGAGAGCCCGACCGGGGGCAGGCCGACGTCGGCGAGCGGGTCCTGCGGGGTGACACGGGTGGCGGCGGTGGCGCGGGCGCGGGCGACGGCGGTGGCGAGGGCGGAGGCCGGGGGAGCGGTGGCGGGGGGAGCGGTGGCTGGGTGAGCGGTGGCTGTGGCCGGCCCGGGTTCCGGGCGGGGTTCGGGTTCCGGTGCCTCCTCGGGGTCGGGCGCGACGACCTGGCTGGAGCCGTCCGGGAGCACCCGCAGCACGAAGTGGGTCGCGCCGGGACCGTCGCCGACCGTGGCGTCCACGGCCGCGCCGGACTCCTCGGCGTACCGGTGCAACTGGTCGAGCACGGCATCGTGCACGGACTGACCGGGGGCGGGGAGGAGCGGGTCGCCGTTGATCTCGGCGAGACCTTCGTCGGACACGTACACCGTGAAGCGGTCCATGGCTGTTTCCTCGTGCGGCGGGTCTGGTGGATGGAGGGGGATGGAGGGGGGTCAGTCGGTGGGGGTGGGCGTGACGCCGGGGGTGGCGCCCGAGGGCGGCGCGGCGATGCCCTGGTACTTGGCGAACTGGGCGCGGATGGCGAGGACGTAGCTCAGGGCGTCGTTCGACTGCGGGACGCCCTTGGCGGCCTTCACGGCGTCCATCCCCATCGCGTAGCCGGCCAGCGCGAGGTCCAGGACGCTGTTGGTGGTGTTGCCGTTCTTGTCGGTGGACTTCACGACCGTGCCGTTGTCGAGCAGCGTCTGTCCCTGGCCCGCCAGATCGCACATGTAGCGGGCCAGGGCCATGATCGAGTCCTTGTTGTCCGTCGCCTGCGTCTTGCCGTTGTCGTCGTCGTCCTTGCCGTACTTGCTGAAGATGTCCGGCTTCAGCTGTGCGATGCCCGTCTCGCCGTGCGCGCCGACCAGCGTCGAGTTGAAGCCGGACGCCTTCTCCAGCTGGGAGGCGATGACGATCGGGCCGATCGCGTCGCACTGCTCACCGGCCTTCTTGATGGTGTCCGCCAGGTCCGCCGGAACGGTGTCGGTGTCCAGCTCGCCCTTCCCGTCGCCCTGGAGGACGGCCAGCATCTGGTTGGCCGTGTCGTTGTCGCTGCCGTAGTTGTCCGCGCTGCCGCCGCCTCCTCCGAAGAGCAGGATCAGCGCGATGAGCGGGGCCAGCAGGACTCCGAGCCCGCCGAAGATGATGATCAGCGGTACGGCGCCCGCCACGGCGAGCGGGATCATCACGCAGCCGCCCACACCGGCGCCGGCCATGCCGTACATGACGGCCTTCGAGCCCCCGCCCTCCTCGCCCTCTGCGGCACCCATCCGCGTCCTCCGCCTTCTTCCGCTCGTCTTGAACCGCTGTGCCCACATGGCCCGTTGTGCTGTCCGCCGGACCCGGTAGAGCGCAACGGGCCCCGGGACGAAAAAGTTCAAAACAGCGGAAACCGGATGAGCCAGAGCAGCGGAAGCAGCAGCCAAGAGGGGGGCGGGAAAAACATCATGGGCGTTCCTTCGGCACCACAGCCGGGCCCGCAGTCATGGGTCCGGGGACCCAAGCCCACGCACCCGGCGACGGACGACACCCCCGCCGCGCCCCCCGCCGGGCAGCCGGCGCACTCCCCCCAGCAGGGTTTCGGCGGCGGCCTGCCGTCGGCACCCGTACGGGAGGCGGCACCGGCGGCGCAGCAGACCCGGTCCGCCGTGCAGTCGCCCCCGGCCGGACCCGAGGCCCCCGCGGGGCAGTCGGTGTATCCCGCGCCGCAGGGTTTCGGCGGCGGGCTGCCGTCCGCGCCCGTGCGGGAGGCGGCACCGGCGGCGCAGGCGCAGGCCGCCGTGCAGCCCGCGCCGCGGCCACTTGCTCCGGCCGCCCCCCGCCCTGCGGCGCCCACCGCTCCCCGCCCCGCGTCGCCCGCCGCACGGCGGACCGCGGCCCCGGGGCAGACCATCACCCCCCGGCAGGCCGCCCGCCCGTCCAACTCGCCGGCGCGCAAGACCACTTCGGGCCGGCCGGTGGCGCAGGACCGGGGACCGACGAAGCGGGGCGGCGCCGCCCGGGGCCGGTCGCGGGAGGACGTCGGGTGGGTCAAGGCGCACGGCGGGTCCGGCGCGACCTCGCTGGCCGATGCCCTCGGCGGCGTGGACGTGGGCGCCCGCTGGCCGGAGCCCGCACGGGGTGAGCCGTACCGGATCGTCCTGGTCGGGCGGACCAGCGCGAGCGGACTGCGGTCCGTGTCCCAGGCGCTCGGACAGCTCAAGGACGGCAAGGCCCCGCAGGGGCTGGAACTGCTGGCGGTGGTGCTCGTCGCCGACGCCCCCGGACGGCTGCCCCTCGGCCTGCTGCGCCGCGTCCGGATCCTGCGCTCCGTCGCCCGGGTGCACCGCGTGCCGTGGATCCCGGCATGGCGCACGGACAGCCCGCTGAAGTACATCCCCAGGCAACTCGTCACGCTCTCCCGGCTGGTGGGCAGCGACGTCTACGGCGAGGGAGCCATGAAGTGAGCCAACTCCTCACCGCCGCCGGGTACCTGGCCGACGGCTACGACCCGGGCGACGACGGCCACCTGGTCATCAACACCCTCTCCTGGTGCGCCTCGGCCTGCGGCGTCGCCGGACTGATCATCGTCGGCATCCAGATGGCGCTCCAGTTGCGCCGCGGCGACCCGGGCGAGGGCGGTGAGCACTTCCGCGGGGTCTTCTTCGTCGCCCTCGCCTGCGTGATCGCCACCACGGCCGGCCCGCTCGTCACCTTCCTCGGCGACCTGACCCTTCAAGGCCCCTGAGGCCAACAGGCCTTTCCGTACTGCCAGTTCACCCTCTCGCCCCACGCTCAGGCCGGGCACCGACTCCTCGGAGAATCCTCATGTCCACGATGCTCTACGAAGCCTCCAACATCCTCGCCGCCACCGTCCCGCAGCCGACCAGCGACGCTCCCGGCGAACTGACCAGCAAGGTCAACCTCGTCCTCGGCATCCTCGCCTGGGCCGGCACCGCGGCCGGCGTCTGCGGCGTCCTGGTCACCGGCGCGATGATGGCCATCTCCGTCAAGCGGGGTGAGAGCTCGGAGCACATGAGCCGCCTCGGCATGGTGCTCGGCGGCTGTGTGCTGGTGGCCACGGCCGGCCCGCTCGTCCAGTTCGTCTTCAACTAGAGGGCGAGGGACAGTGGGCATCTTCAAACGCGGAGAACAGCGGTCCGAGGAGTCCGGGCCGTACTGGAAGCAGCGCAGTTGGCAGGCCTCGGCGGTATTCCTCGCGCTGGTCGTCGTCCTGGGCGTGATCGCCACGCTGACGTCCGGTGCGGGCTCCGCGGGCCGTGCGAAGGCGTCGGTGTCCAAAGGCCCGCTGTCCGGCACCGTCTCCAAGAAGGACGGCCGCCCCGGCGGCTGCCGTACCGACGACAGCGCGGGCGACGCGATACCGACGACCGTGCCCAAGGACATCACCTGGCACACGCTCGGCATCGGACGGGTGCCGGTCTCCGCCTCGGCGGGGCCGACGAGGTTCCAGGGCGCCGTGTGGTGGTGCTTCGCGCACACCCCCATGGGCTCCGTGCTGGCCGCCACCGTGATCCCGACCCAGATGAGCGGATCCGAGTGGCGCACCGTCACCGACCAGCAGGTGGTCGCCGGACAGGGCCGGCGGCTGTTCGAGTTCCAGCGCACCGCCGTGCCGGACACCGACAGTTCCGACAGCGCCCAGGTCACCTCCTCCTACGCCGGGTTCCAGGTGGCCTCGTACACGGGAGAGGCGGCGACGATCAGACTGTTGATCAAGAACGACCAGGGCTACGCCAAGACCAGCGTCTCCGTGCGCTGGAGCGGCGGCGACTGGAAGGTCCAGCCCGACGGAAGCGGGGGCCTGTACTCGCAGCTGGCCACCGAGCAGAGCGCCGTCGGCTACACCCTGTGGGGGGTCTGACATGGCGGCCTGCAGCAACGGCAATCCGCTCGCGGACGCGATCACCGGGTTCTTCAGCTTTCTCGGCGACCCGGTCGGGACCGTCATCGGGCTGATCGCGAAGACGATCCTCGCCGCCGCGATCGCGGTGTTCGCGGGACTGGCCGACAGTGTCCCCACCCTGGAGGACACGACCACCTCGCACGACCTCAGCGACAAGACATCGTGGATCGTGGTCTATCTGGCCGTCGGTTCCCTGCTGTTCGCGGCGGGGAAGATGGCGATCGAGCGCAGGGGCACCGCGGGCGTCACCGCCCTGAAGGGCATCATGCGCGTCGTCCTCGTCTCGGGCGCCGCCACCACCATCTGCCTGGCCGCCGCCAGGATCGCGGACAGCTACTCCACCTACCTGTTCAACGACTCCGTGCAGAGCGCGCTGGACAACATCGGCGCCTGCGGGGACAACAGCGACATCCAGTCCTTCCTGCTGCTGATCCTCGCCTTCCTGCTGCTGCTCGCGGGCATCCTGCACACGATCCTGATGTACATCCGGCTCGGCGTCATGATGATCATGCTCGGCACCCTTCCGATGGCCGCCGCGGCCTCGATGACGGACTGGGGCGCCGGCTGGTGGCGCAAGCACATCGGCTGGATGATCTCCTGGCTGCTCTACAAGCCCGCGGTCGCGCTCGTGCTGAACGCCGGCATGACGATGATCACCCAGGGCAAGACCAGCTCGAACGCCAACGTCAACACCCGTATCGCCGGTATCGGGGTGATGCTGCTCTCCGCCATCGCGCTTCCCGCGCTGCTGAAGCTCGTCGTCCCCGCCACCGCCGCCATGGGCACCGGCGACCCGATGGCTTCCATGGGCCAGGCGGGCAATCAGCTGGCGAGCGGTGCCGTACAGGTCGGCGCCATGAGCGGCGGGTCCGGCGGAGGCGGCGGCGGACAGAAGGGCCCGAGCGGGGCGAGCGGCACCGGGGGTGCCGGCGGCTCGTCCGGTTCGGCCGGGGCCGGGGGTTCGGCCGGGACCAACGGCTCGGACGGCGCCGGCGGCTCGTCGGGCGCGAACGGTTCGTCCGGCTCGGCCGGTCCGAGCGGCGCGGGCAAGGCCGCGGGCGGAGCGGGCAAGGAAGCCGGAGCCGCCCTGGGCGGTCCCGCCGGTATCGCGGTCCTCGCGGCCGTGGCCGCGGCCCAGACCGCCGGCTCGACCGTCTCCGGCGCCGTCGAGGGCGGCGACGGAGACCTCGGCAACAACAAGTGAGCACGGGGGAGCACACGACACCCGGGCCGTACGCCGCTGCCCGCCGCGGGTGTCGCCTCCCCTGACGAACGGCCGCCGGGCGCCCTTCCCCCAGGGCGCCCGGCGGTCTTCCCCACCGGCCTCGACCCACCTCACGCCGTACTCGCGTCACCGCACGAAAGGAAACCGGTCACATGTCCACGGAAGCCGTCTCCCATCCGACCTACGGGAACTGGCGCAGGCCGAGGCGCGCGGGGCTCGGGCCGCTCGGCCTCATCGGCACCTTCGTGATCTTCGGCGGCCTCGTCGCCACGCTGCTGGCGTCGCTGATCTCGCTGTACGCGGCGATCATCGTGTTCGTACCGGTCGTCCTCTTCCTCATCCCGCTGACCATCCGCACCCAGGACGGCCGCAACGTCTACCAGCTGTTCGCCCTGCGCGTCGGCTGGTGGCGCCGTAAGGCCGCGGGCGCGCACCTCTACGTCTCCGGCCCGCTGTCCGCACGCCCCGGCGGCCGGTTCCGCCCGCCGGGACTGCTCAACAAGGTCACCGCGACCGAGGGCCGCGACGCCTACGACCGCCCGTTCGGGATCCTGCACCACCCGCAGCGCGACCTGTACACGATCGTCCTGGGCTGCGACCCCGACGGCGGTTCGCTCATCGACCCGGACCAGGTCGACGTCTGGGTCGCGCTGTGGGGCGAGTGGCTGGCCCGGCTCTCCCACGAACCCGGCCTCAAGGGCGCCACCGTGATCGTCGAGACCGCCCCCGACCCCGGCACCCGGCTCGCCCACGAGGTGCTGCCCCGCATCCACCCCGACGCGCCGGCCGCCGCCCGCGCCGTGATGGAGGAGGTCGTCGACAACTACCCGAGCGCCTCCTCCGAGATGCACACCTACGTCACCCTCACCTACGGCAACCCGGCCGGCCAGCGCCGCAGGAAGGAGGACGTGATGACCGAACTGGCCATCCGCATCCCCGGCCTGCTCAGCGGACTCGTCGCGGCCGGCGGCGGTGCCGCCTACCCGCTGTCGGCGGAACGGATCGCCGAGGTCGTCCGGGTCGCCTACGACCCCGCCGTCGCCGCCGACGTCCTCAACGCCCGTGCCCAGCACGGCGGAACGGGCCTGGAGTGGGACGACGCCGGCCCCGCCGCCGCCGTGGAGACGGTGAACGCCTACCAGCACGACTCCGGGGTCTCCCGGACCTGGATGCTGACGCTGGCGCCCCGCGGCACCGTCCGCTCCTCGGTGCTGCGCGGCATGCTGGAGGCCGCCCCCGGCACCCGGCGCAAGCGGGTCGCCCTGGTCTACCGGGCCATCGACCCCGCCACCTCCGCCCGCATCGTCGAGGCGGACCGGCGCAGCGCCCAGTTCATGGCCACCTCCGGCAAGGGCATGGTCCAGGCGCGCGCGGCCTCCGAGGTGCGGGCGGCCGAGCAGACCGCCGCCGAGGAGGCGTCCGGCGCCGGGCTCGTGGAGTTCTCCCTGATGCTGACGGTCACCGTCGACACCCTGGAGGACCTCGCCGACGCCAGCGTCACCGTGCGGAACCTGACGGCGGCGTCCCGGGTGCTGATGCGCCCCGCCGACCGGATGCAGGCCGCCGCGTTCAGCTGCACCCTGCCCGCCGGGATCCTGCCGTGGGAGCAGACCCTCGTCCCGCACGAACTCCAGGAGGCGCTGTGAGCCGCCGTAGCGAAGAGAAGCTGGCCGAGCGGGCGGACCTGCTGGCCGAGGAGGAGTCGCTCCGGGACGTGGCCGCGGGCGGGTCGGGGCTGGTCGGCCTGGACGGGTCCGGCGTCCTGGGCGACGCGAGGAAGTCCGCGAAGACCAAGACCAAGACCAAGGGCAAGAACGCGACCGGGGCCGACGCCGGGCGCGGCGGCAAGGGCAAGGCACCGGCCAAGCCCCGGGAGCCGTACGTCCCGGCGCGCGGCTGGCCGGGGGCCGGCGGTGGCCGCGTCGGGTACATGGATCCGCCCACCATGTGGCGTGCCACCACTGTGCAGGCCTGCGGCATGTGGCCGTTCGCCGCCGGTTCGGGCTCGCCCATGATCGGAGTGCCCCTCGGCCAGCACCTGTTCACCGGCGCCACGGTCTGCGGCGACCCGCTGAACTGGTTCACCCGGGCCCGCTACATCTCCAACCCCTCCCTGTTCATGCTCGGCATGCCGGGCCTGGGCAAGTCGACCCTCATCAACCGGATGCTGATCGGGCTCGCCGCGACCGGGGTCGTCCCGCTGGTCCTCGGCGACCTCAAGCCCGACTACGCCGACACCGTCCGCGCGCTCGGCGGCCAGGTCATCTCCATCGGCCGCGGCCGGGGCGGCATCAACGTCCTGGACCCGGGCGCCATGGGGGAGGCCGCCGCGAAGATCGGCGGCGACGCCGGCGAGGTCCTCAAGGCGGAGGCCCACGGCCGCGTGCTGAACATGGTCGCCGCCCTCATCACCATCGTGCGCGGCCGGCCCATGGACGACCACGAGCAGTCCGTGCTCTCCGCCGTCCTGCACCATCTGCGCGAACGCGCCGTCCCCGGCCGCAGCGTGCTCCTGCCCGACGTGCTGCGGGTCCTCACCGAAGGCCCCGACCGGGTCCGCGCGGTCACCCTCGACCGGGGGTCCGACACCCGCTACCGGGACGCCGTCGACCCGCTGCACCGCTCCCTGCTCGGCATCCTCGACGGCCCGCTCGGCGACACCTTCGCCTCCGAGACCTCCACCCGGATCGACGCGAACGCGCCCGCCGTGTGCATCGACATCTCCGGCATCGGCGAGGCCGACACCCAGCTCACCGCCGCCGCGATGCTCGCCGCCTGGTCCGACGGCCTCGGCACGGTCGCCGCCTCGCACGCCCTCGCGGACGCCGGACTCGCGCCCCGCCGCTGGTTCTTCACCGTCCTCGACGAGCTGTGGCGCCCGCTGCGCGCCGCCTCGGGCATCGTCGACCGCATCGACGCCCTCACCCGGCTCAACCGCTCCCTCGGCCTCGGCGACGCCAAGATCACCCACACCCTCAAGGACGCCGAGGCCCTCGGCACCGACGCCGACCGGGCCAAGGCGCGCGGCTTCGTCGAGCGGGCCGGCATGGTCGTCTGCGCCGGACTGCCGAAGACCGAGATGGAGGACCTCGGCAAGGTCGTCGGGCTCTCCCGCCGCGAGATCGAGCTCGTGTCGTCCTGGTCCTCGCCGCCCGGCTGGGGGGTGCGGGGCGAGGACGAGGAGCCTCCCGGCCGGGGCCGCTTCCTCATCAAGGTCGGTGGCCGCCCCGGCATCCCGATCAAGGTCGCCATCACCGACGCCGAGCGCGACCTGCACAACACCAACACCCGCTGGACGACCAACGAGGCGGCCATCGAGCGGGCCGCCGCCCGCACCGCCCAGGAGGTCGCCCGGCTCGCGCAGGAAGGGCCGCTCCCGATGACCCTCCCGGGCGCCCCGGCCACCCTCGCCCTCCCCGGCGACCCGGGCTTCCCCGCCGTGGAGGCGTCGGCCGGGGGGTGGACGGCATGAGCGGACCCCGCAGCACCGACCTGAGCGACCAGTTGCAGTGGGCCATCGCCGCGGTCGCCGCCTTCGGCGTCGTCGCGTTCACCATGGTCTGGGCCGGCGGCACCCTCGGCGCCGGTCTCGCCGGCTACGGCTGGGACGCCCCGCCGTTCGCCCTGTCCACCGTCTCCGCGCTGGTCTCCCACGGACCGGCCGCGCTGTGGCCGGGCGCCCCGGCCGCCGTGCCCTACGCCGGCATGTTCGGGCTGCTGGCGCTCGTCGCGGTGCCCGCCGCCCTCGCCGTCAACTTCTTCATGGACCGGGGCAGGGCGCCCAAGGGCCTCGCCGGGAAGGGCGAACTCGCCGCCATGTGCCCCAAGGGCATCGAGGCCCGCGCCCGCGAACTGCGCCCCACCCTCAAGGGCCGCGAGCAGCTCCACCCCGACGAGACCGGCAACCTCCTCGGCGACCTCGACCCCAAGGGCCCCGAACTGCGCAGCAGTTACGAGGACGTCGAGCTGGACCTGATGGCGCCCCGGGCCGGCAAGTCCACCGGCATCGCCGTCCCCCGGGTGCTGCGCGCCCAGGGCGCGGTCCTGCTCACCTCCAACAAGTCCGACGTGTACGCCGTCACCCGCGCCCAGCGGGAGAAGGCGGGCACGGTGTGGACGTTCGACCCGCAGGGCATCGCCCACACCCCGCGCGCCATGTGGTGGAACATCCTCGGCGAGTGCCACACCATCGAGGGCGCCCGCCGGATGGCCGGTCACTTCGTGGCGTCCGTCAACGACGACACCGCGAAGAAGGACTTCTGGATCTCGGCCGCCCAGAACACCCTCACCGCGCTGTTCCTGGCCGCCGCCCGCGGCCGGGCCCCGCTGACCGAGCTGCTGGCCTGGCTCGCCGACCCCGCCGACCGCACCCCGATCGACCTGCTCCGCGAGGTCGGACTCGTCGCGATGGCCGAGCAGTTGCAGGGCACCGTGCGCGGCGCGGTGGAGACCCGGGACGGCATCTACGAGACCGCCCGCCAGACCGCGTCCTGCCTCCTCGACCCCGAGATCCTCGCGTGGGTCACCCCCGACCCGCACCTCCCGGAGTTCCGCCCCGACCGGCACGTGCTCGGCACCGACACCCTCTACCTGCTGTCCAAGGACGGCGGCGGCTCGGCCGCGGGCGTCATCGCGGGCCTCGCCGACGCGACCATGCGGGCCGGTGTCGTGGCCGCCGAACGCATGGGCGGCCGGCTCGACCCGCCGCTGACCGCGGTCCTCGACGAGGCGGCCAACGTGTGCCGCATCTCCGATCTCCCCGACCTGTACTCCCACTTCGGCTCGCGCGGCATCAACGTCGTGACCCTGCTGCAGAGTTACCGTCAGGGCGCCCGTGTGTGGGGCGAGGTCGGGATGGACGCGCTGTGGAGCGCGGCGACCGTCAAACTCCTCGGCGCGGGCCTGGACGACGCCGACTTCGTGCAGAAGATCTCCACCCTGGTCGGCCAGCACGACGTGAAGACCCCGAGCATCTCCCGCAGCAAGGACGGCACATCGCGCTCGTACTCCTACCGCCAGGAGTCCGTCCTGCCGCCCGACCGGATCCGCGCCCTGCCCAAGGGCACCGCCCTCCTCCTCGCGACCGGCGTCAAGCCGGCCCTGATCCGGCTGCGCCCCTGGTACAAGGAGCCGGGCGCCGCCGAGATCTCGGCGGCGGCGAAGGCGGAGACGGCGGCGATCACGGAACGCGCAGCGGCACGTCTGCTGCCGGGCCTGAGCCTGGAGAAGGAGGACGGCCCGGGCGTCGTCCGAGCGTGACGGTCCGCAGCACCAGCTCGGCGGGCCCGTACCGCACCCGCCCCATCAGCCATACGCCCAGGGCGAGTTGGCCGCCGTACAGCAGCAGGCATCCGGCCAGGACGGCGGCGGTGCCGACCCGGTCGTAGAGGCCGAGGCCGTAACCGGTGAAGACCAGCGCGAGGACCAGCGACTGCGACAGGTACTGCGTGAGGGCCATGCGCCCGGAGGCGGCCAGCACCCGTGCCGCCGCCGGGCGCACGCGGCCGAGCAGCAGGAGCAGCCCGCAGGCGTACGACGCCGTGAGCGCGGGCGCGGTCAGCAGCGACACCGCGTGTCCGACCAGGAACCAGCGGCTGTCCAGCGGCCCGTCCGCACAGCACGCGGTGACCACCCCACCGGCCAGACCGACCGGCAGCCACCGTACGACGACCCGCTTGAGCCAGGTCCGGTCCCGGCCGCGCCGCTCCACCAGGCCCGTCCTGGCCGCCGCGAGGCCGGCCAGGAACGCGGCCAGCATGTCGGGGGCGTAGAGCACGTTCGCGCCCATGGTCGCCGGCAGCTCGCCCAGCCGGGCCCCGACCACGGACAGGAAACCGCCCCGGTACGCCGTCACACTGGGCGCCACCTCGGCGGCGTACCGCGCCGGGGTGACCGGCTGGGTGAGGGCGACGGTCAGCAGCCCGTACCCCAGCAGCAGCACCGCGAGGCCCGCCACCAGGCAGACCGCGATCCGCAGCGCGGCCCGGGGACCGAGTCCGCGCAGCCCGTACAGGACCAGTCCCAGGACGGCGTACGTCATCAGGATGTCGCCGGAGTAGAGCAGCACCGCGTGCAGGGCCCCGAGGCCGAACAGCCCTGCCGTACGCCGGAGATGGCGCCCGGCGGACCCGCCGCCCGGCTGCCCGGAGCGTTCCTGGAGGACGAAGCTGTAGCCGAAGAGGAACGAGAACAGCTGGTAGAGGGTGGTGGTCGCGGTCACCGCCCAGGCGGCGGCCCGGTCGGCGCCGGAGGCATCCGGACCGCCACCGAGCGCGGTGTAAGGACCCGCCATCAGCTGGGCGTTGACGAGCAGGATGCCGAACAGGGCGAACCCGCGCAGTACGTCGACGTCCTGGACCCGCCCGGGACCGACCGCCTCGCGCCCGTTCACCGGGTCAGCAGGGTCGCGCACACGAACACCACGGTCGACGTCAGGAACCAGCCGAACGCCGGTGACAGCAGATGCCGAGGCGTCCAGAGCCGGGCCGCCGCGGGCCGGTCGCGCGGGTAGCACACGGGCACCGTCCCGCCGACCCTGGGCAGTCCGCGCAGCGCCCCGTACGCACCCGCGTCGACGACGACCGGCCGTCCCAGGTGGTCGGTGAACAGCACCAGCCCGGTCCGCCGCCGGTCGCCCGCGATCCGCGGGATCACCGTGCCCGTCACGAGCACCCCCCGCACCAGCAACCGCGCCACGGTCACCAACTGCCGTACGGCGAGGAGGAGAAACCCGAGCCCCACCCCCGTGCACAGGGCGAGCAGCAGCAACTTGGCGTCCATACGGTCCCCTTCACCGGCCGTCGTACCTCTTCGCGCACAACGTCCGCCGCGTGCCACGGGTTCACGCCCCGGCCCCACCACGGGTGCACACCGTCGCATCTTCACTGAACCGCCGTACGGGTGGCGCCCGTTGTGCCCACGCATCCTCACCGACGCGCAGGAAGGAAGCTTCGGCCCAGATGAGACGGCCCTCGCGCAGACACGGCCACCGGGCGGCGGCAGCCCTCGCCCTGGCCTGCGCCCTGACGGCGGCGAGCCAACAGGGCGCCCAGGCCGACCCCGGGACCCTCACCGAGGTACAGGCCAGGCTCCAGAGCCTCTACCACGACGCGGAAGTGGCGACGGACAAGTACAACGCCGCGGACGGAAAGGTGACCGCGCAGCAGCGGCGTGTCACCGCACTCCAGACCCGCATCCGCACGACCGAGACCAAGTTGACCCGGCTCACCTCGATGGCGGGTGCGGCGGCCGCGGCCCAGTACCGCGGCGGCGGAGTACCCGCCGAGCTCCAGTTCGCGTTGGCCGACGACCCCGGACGGGCCCTGGACAACGCGGGGCTGGCGCTCCGGGCCCAGCAGAACACCCAGAACCTGCTGGCCGAACTGAAGACGACGAAGTCGGACCTGGGCACCCGCACGGACGAGGCGGCGGCCGAACTGAAACGGCTGCGGGCGAGCCGCGGCGCGATGGCGAAGCAGCGCCGGACGATCGAGCAGCACATCGCCGAGGCCAAGGAGCTGGAGGCCTCGCTCGCCGCGCAGGAGCGGGCCCGCCTCGCCGACCTGGAGAAGAAGGAGTCCGACCAGGCCCAGGCGAAGTGGGAGAGCACGGGCATCCTCCAGAAGATCGGCACGGACGCGACACCCGCCGGCAAGAAGGCCATCGCCTTCGCCGTCCAGCAGATCGGCAAGCCCTACGTCTGGGGCGCCGAGGGCCCCGACTCCTACGACTGCTCCGGCCTCACCTCGCAGGCGTGGCTCGCGGCGGGCGTCACCATCCCCCGCACCTCGGAGATGCAGTGGGCCCAGCTGAAGCACGTCCCGATCGAGGACATGCGCCCCGGCGACCTCATCATCTACTTCTCCGACGCCAGCCATGTGGCGATCTACGTCGGCGGCGGCAACATCATCTCGGCGCCGAGGCCGGGGCGTTACGTGTACGAGTCGCCGGCGGCGTCGATGCAGATCCTGGGCGTGGTGCGGCCGGACGCGTGACGTCCTCCTCCAGAACCGAGAACCCCGCCGAACCACAGAAGGAGTGTCATGTCGACCATGCAGACGGAGAGGCCCGAGGGTCCGGGAACCGCAACGGACTCACCTCCCGGGGAGATGCCCGGCGCGGCCCCCAAGGAGAAGCCGCCCGCGCCACCGCAGTTCATCCTCTACCTAGAGGGCCAGGCCTACGCGAACTCGCTGCGCCAGCTGACCCTGTGGACGCACCATGTGCTGCTCCCGGTCTACGGCAGGGAGATCACGTCCACGGCCCCCTGGTGCGCCCGCTGGTGGGAGCACCCCGAGGCGGTCGCCCAACTCCACGCCCTGTGGCTCGCCTGGAGCGAACTGACCGGCCCCGGCTCCGCGGTGGTGGGCCCCGCCAGCTGGCACCGTGACTACCTGACGAGCACCATGGCCGCCCTGCGGGACCCTCAGGGCCCCTTCGCCGGATGCAAGCCCGGCATGCACCGCCCGAAGGAAACGCCCAAGGTCGACGCCATGGATCCGTTCGGCCCGCCCCCGCCGCCTCCCCCGGCCGCGCCCTGAAACAGCACGCCGTCCAGGGGCTCGCGAACTCCCCGGCCAGAAAGGCGATCTCGGGGCGATGCCGAGAGGGCGGACGAAAAGTGACCCGATGCGAAAGGAGGTGAACCGAGACACCCGGAGAAGCGTTGTGGCGGTCGAGCGGAGCACCAATCTGACAGGTCGCACCGGGTCTGACGCCCCCAAGGCGCCTTATGGAGCGATCACCACTCGGAAAGAAGGGCAGAATGCCACGTTCACGTTCACAGGAATCCGGCGGCAGTGCGGATTCCAACGCCAGCTCCTTTCACTCCGTCAGGATCACTGACAAGGGGAAAGGAAAGGCCCCTGACATAGCCTCGTCGAGCAAGTCGGTCCCGGACTCCGCACCCGCGGTCTTCCAGGGAGCCGTCGGCGTGTACGACCAGAACAGCAAGAGTTACTTCGCGGTCACCCCAGAAGCTGCCGAGGCGCAGCGGGTCGCCCGCTGGGACAAGCGGGCCATGCAGTGGGCCTGGGAGAACAAGAGCAAGCTGACGAAGGCTCTGGTCGAGATGGTGCCGACCCTGATCCAGGGCGCCGCCAACCTGATGCCGGAGGGCAAGGCGAAGACGATCACCAACGCGGTGGGAGTCGGCTCGCAGGGAGTCGCGGTCGTGAAGGAAGGCTACGACGCGTACAAGGCCAGTAAGGCCGGCGAGCCCATGGACCCGTGGGCGACCGTGGCAACCACGTCCCGGGTCGTCGCCCTGGGGAACAACCTCGCATCCAGCCTGCTCCCTTCGGGCGGGATCCCGGCCACGGTGACGAACAACGTGGGAACGTACACGAACGCCTTCGCGACCGGGATCGGTCTGGTGCACGACCCGCATGCCGACCGAGGCGGCCCGATGTACATGCACACCGACGCGAACCTCGGATACGGAATGGGCGACATCCGGCCCGGGTACCAGACGCCCGCAACCCAGTCGTCCCACTCGTCCCTGCCCACCGACTACCAGCAGCCGTACCCCGCCGGCAACTACACCTACCAGCCGACGCACGACCTGAGTCAGTACCAGCAGCACGGGAGTGACGCTACTGCCTCAAGCTCAACCGGGCACCAGGCGCACCAGACGCAGGCGCAGCCGCACGGCCGCGGCTGACCGACGCGTCCCACCGGCCCGGCCCACAACGGCCGCACCCTCGCAAGGGTGCGGCCGTCGAGCTGAACCCTCGGGCCGGTGCGGTCCGTTGTGCTCGCCGAGCCGGCGTCGGGACCCAGCCGACAGACCACCGCCGGACGGACCCGGAGGTACGAACATGTCCATCGCCCACACCTGGCGGTTCGCGCCGCGGGGTCTGCTGAAGCGGCGCCGCGGCACGGAGACGGGCGGACTCCGCGCCCGGCAGAACCCACCGCGACCGGCGGGCGGCGGCCTGCGGTTCCCCGGGACTCCGCTGCCCGCCGGTCTGCCGCCGCTGCCGAGGGGATTCGAGCCGGCGGCCCCGGCGGAGCGGCCCCGGCCGCTGCCCGACGCGGCGGCTTCCCGGCACTGACCTGAGAGAGGGGCACCGTGGCACAGAACAGCACGCCTTCCCCGAGTCGGGCGCGGCTGGTCAGGAGCCCGTCCGCGATGGCGAAGGACGTACTCCGCACCGAGTACGGCCTGCGCCGGGAGATCCGCGCGGACTTCGCGCGCGCGGCGGAACCGGATCTGCTGTCCGAGCTGTGGCAGTTGCTGCGCCGCGCGGCCAACCGGACGCTGCGGGCGGTGGGTCTGGGCGGAGGCGAGGAGGCCACGTCCCCCGGAGGCGAACCGGAGCCCGTGTACTCCGGCCGGGAACAGGGTCCGGGCCAGGAGCGGGAACAGGGCTCCGTGCAGGAGCCGGGGCGGGGCCACGTGCCCTCGGCCGAGGAGGGCCGGCAGGCCTGGGGGCCGGTGCCCGAGCGCCGGAGAGCGTTCATGTCGGAGAAGACCCAGTCGCTGCACGAACGGATGACGGGGCTCGAACAGGGGCTCCGGGGACTCCCGCCGGCCCGGCGCGCGGACGTCGAGGACGCGATCCTCAAGGAACTGCGGGGGCCAGGGAACAAGAAGCTGCTGGCGGCGCTCATCGCGGCGCCCGACAGCATGCCGGTCCTCGCGAGATCCTTCAACAACGCGACGGCACGGGAGTCCAGGCGCATGGCGCCCCCGGGCGCGGGCGACGTACGGCCTCCCGAACAGCGCGGGTCGAACACCCAGGTGCCGCGGCGGGAGGTGACGGCCGAAGAGGCGATGAACGCGGCCAGGGACAGCATCATGGCCGCCGACGCGGCACAGTTCGCGATGCTCCGCAGCCAGTGGGAGCGCCCGGCGCAGTCACGGGACCCGGAGGCCCCGAGGAGTTTTCAGGACCCGAGCGACGACACCCTTCTCGACGCGAACTCCCTCGACCTGCTGGAGAGACAGCGGCTCCGCGACCAGGAATCCTTCACTCCGGAGATGCATGAGGTGGCGCACTTCGACGGGGGCGAGTTCCTTCCCTACCGCACGGAGGGCCTGCGTCAGACGCGGACACCCACGCCCACCCCCGCCGATTCACCGTCGGCCGAGGAACTCAGGGCGGTCGACGCACCGCTGAGCCCGCAGGGCACCGCCGATCTCGCCGAGCGCACGGACTGGCCCCTGGCACCGGAGCCGATGCCGGTGTCGCCCCTGCTCAAGCACCCCGACCTCGCGGACGTCCACGAGTCCTCACTGCCGCCGGTGTCGCCCCTGCTGGACCAGATCGGTCTGGCGGTCGTCAACGACCCCGCGCTTGTCCGCGGTGCTCCGCCCGGTACCGGCACCACGGCCGACCCCTCACCTTCCCGCCTCGCGAGCCCCGCGCGGCAGCACGGCACCGTCAACGGCAGCGGTCAGACGAGGCTTCGCAGAGGGTAATTCGATCCCCCGCCCCCTGAACCATCCCTCCCTCCGATCCGTCGTGCCACCGGCGGCGACCACTGATCGTCGCCGCCCTCGGATCCGGTATCCCCGCCCCCCAGCGCGCAAGCCAACGGAGAGGCACGCTCTATGCGCAGACGCACATCACTCCTCCTCGCCCTGCTCCTGGTGATCGTCGGTGTGACAGGCACCGCCGTGGCCATCGAGACCCACCGGTCCGGCGGCACGGCCATCGACGGGACGCCGGCCGCGGACGTCGCCGACCACACCATCACCCTGCAGAACCGCACCGACGCCCGGATCTGGGTCGGCAGCGAGGTCAACGCCGACGGTTCGGCCGCGCTCACCGGACTGCCGACGCTGGACCCCGGCCAGTCCGCCACGATCAGCATCCCTGAGCACGAGGGCGCCGGGCACTGGCGCGGCACCCTCTTCGCCCGCCAGGGGTGCGGCGGCGACGACGGGAGCACGTTCCACTGCGCCGTCGGCGACTGCGGACCCTACGCCGACCACTGCTCCCTCGGCCAACAGCCCACCGGGCTCGCCGAGTTCAACTTCGACCCGGCCGACTCCCTGGCCCCCTGGTACGACGTCAGCTACGTCGACGCCGTCGCCGCGCCCGTCACCATCACCCCGAACGACGTGACGCCTCCCGCGAGCGGCGAGTGCGCGGTCGCCGGCTGTGCCGAGGACCTGCTGTCCGCCTGCCCGGCCGACAACCTGACCAGGGACTCGGCGGGCACGCCCCTGGTGTGCACCAACCCGAACCGGGACGCGAAGACCCCGTACAGCGACATGATCAACCAGAAGTGCCCGACGGCGTACGCCTGGTCGAAGCAGGACGCCGAGCCGGGCAACAAGGTCATGTACCAGTGCACCAAGTGCAGCGGCCTGACCGTCGCCTTCGGGACCGGCGCCACCGCCCCGGCCGACCCCGCCACCACCCAGCCCGCCCCGGTCACGGAGCACGCCGTCACCGCCGCCCCGCTCCGCAAGGGCGTCAGCCTCAACCCCGTCGACGGTGCCTCCCAGGCGCTCGCCGACTCGGGCGCCTCCTGGTACTTCAACTGGGCCTCCTCCACCGGCGCGGTCACCAGGCCGGACGGCGTCGACTACGTCCCGATGATCTGGGGCCCCGGCTCCGTCACCGACGCCGAACTGGCCGCCGCCACCCAGGGCGGCACCAAGGAACTCCTCGGCTTCAACGAGCCCGACAACGGCGGGCAGGCGAACATGACGCCCGAGCAGGCCCTCGACCTGTGGCCGCGGCTGGAGGCCACGGGCCTGCGCCTGGGCGCACCCGCGGTCGCCGCCGGCGCCGATGTGGACGGCGGCTGGCTCGACCGCTTCATGAAGGGAGCCGCCGACCGCAACCTGCGCGTCGACTTCATCCCGGTGCACTGGTACGGCTCCGACTTCGGCCCGGACGCCGCGAACCAGCTGCGCGGCTATCTGCAGGCGGTCTGGGACCGCTACCACAAGCCGATCTGGCTGACCGAGTACGGGCTGATCGACTTCTCCGGGCCGACTCCCCGCTACCCCAGCGAGCAGGAGCAGACCGCCTTCATCACGTCGTCGACGCAGATGCTGGACAGCCTGGACTTCGTGGAGCGCTACGCGTGGTTCACGCTCTCCACCCAGACCAGTCCGACCGGTCTCTACGACGGTACGACCGCCAACGCCAGCGGCCGTGTCTACCACGACGCGAGCTGACCCGGGGGCTGAATCCCTGTCACCTCTCCTCCGCCGTAGGGGTGTCGTCCGGCCGTGTCCCCGCTTCCGCCGGGGCCGCGGCCGGGTCGTGATCGTCCTTCATCCGGCCGAGGCGCTCGCGTATCTTCGCGGCGTCCTGGTGGTCGAACTCCACGAAGATCGCCAGGGCCTGCCGCCAGCTGTCGCGGGCGGCTTCCGGTTCGTCGGCGGCCAGTTGGGCGTCGCCCAGGTTGCCCAGCGTGTGGCCCTCCCCCCACCGGTTGCCGACGTCCCTGTGCGTCTTGAGGGCCTCGTGGTAGTAGCCGACGGCGTCGTCGTAGCGATGGAGGCGGCGGTGGACCGTACCGAGGATGTCGAGGGTGACGCCCTCGACCCAGCGGTTGTCGTGGGTGCGCATGATGTCCAGCGCCTGCTCCAGACAGCCGACGGCCTCGTCGAACCGGCCGAGCCGCTGGTAGACGTCGCCGAGGTTGGACAGGCAGATCCCCACTCCCCAGACGCTCCCGACGACCCGTTCGACGGCCAGGCCCCGGCGGATGTACTCGACCGCCTTGTCGAGCCGGCCGGACTGCAGATACGTATCTCCTAGGTTGGTCACAGCCGAACCCCGGGCGTCCGCGTCCCCGAGGTCGCGGTAGGCGATCATCGCCCGGCGGAAGTGGTCGGCGGCCTCGTCCAGCCGGCCCGAGTTCCGCAGCGCCGCGGCCAGGTCCGCGAGAGCCTGCGCCTCGCCCCAGCGGTCGTCGTCCGAACGGGCGGCGGCCAGCCCCGCCCGGGTGATGTCGACCCAGTCGTGCGTATGGCTGCGCAGGTAGAAGAACCCCCACAGGACGGCGGGCAGCCGCCACGTGAGGCCCGGTCGGCCGGAGCCGGCCGCCTGGTGGACCGCGGCGACCAGGTTGGCCCGCTCGGTCTCGCACCAGTCCAGGGCCTGGTCGCGGGTCGTGAACTCCAGGGGCCGGCATGCGGCGGGCAGCGGTTCGAGGGGAATCCGGCGGCGCTGCGGGGTGATGTGCGGGTAGGCGGCGTCGGCGGTGTGCAGATACCAGGCGAGCAGCTGTCCCACGGCCCGCTCCCGCTCCGGGGGCGTCTCCTCGGCGTGGACGCGTTCGGCGGCGTAGACGCGCAGCAGGTCGTGCAGGGTGTAGCGGCCCGGGAAGTGTTCGGTGAGCAGGTTGGCGCGGGTCAGCTCGACGAGCAGCCCCCTGGCCTCCCGCACGGGCAGCCCGGCGAGGGCCGCCGCGGCGGGCGCGGAGATGTCGGGTCCGGACTGCAGGCCCAGCAGCCGGAACAGGCGCGCGGCCGGCGGGGACACCGCCTTGTACGACCAGGAGAAGACGGCCCGTACGTCGGTGGTGATGTCGTCGCCCGAGGCGAAGGCGTCGAGGCTGCCGTGGCTGTCGCGCAGTTCCTCGGCGATGGCACTGAGCGGGAAGTCGGGGTGGGCGACGGCATGGGCGGCGACGATGGCCAGCGCCAGCGGCAGCCGCGCGCACCGGGTGATGATCTCCTCCGTCGCCCGCGGTTCCGCCGCCGGCCGGTCGGCGCCGAGCCGGCCCGTCAGGACGGCGTGTGCCTCGGCGGACGACAGCTGGCCCAGGGGCAGCGGATGCGCCCCTTCGCCGACGACCAGGCCGGTGAGCTGGTTGCGGCTGGTGACGATGACCAGGCAGCCGGAGGAGCCGGGCAGCAGCGGGCGGACCTGGTCGGTGTCGCGGGCGTTGTCGAGCAGCACCAGCATCCGCCGCTGGGCGAGCATGCTGCGGTAGAGCGCGGTCTGCGCGTCGAGGCCGGCGGGTATCCGCGGCGGCGGGACGCCGAGCGCGCCGAGGAAGATACGGATGGCCTCGTCCGGTGTCACGAGCGAGCCGGTCGGATCGAAGCCGCGGAGATTGACGTAGAGCTGTCCGTCGGGGAAGAGGTCGCTCATCTCGTGCGCCCAGTGAACGGCCAGGGTGGTCTTGCCGATGCCGGCCATCCCGCCGATCGAACTGATCAGCACGCTGCTCGGTGGATCGTCCCGCTCGGACAACAGGGCGCGGGCCCGGTCGAGTTCGGCGCTCCGGCCGACGAACGCGGCCAGATCGGCGGGCAGTTGTGCGGGCCGGGCCGCGTGTACGACGGCGGGGGCGGCGGGTGAGACGGGGTCGGCGGTGGAGGAGAGGGACGAGAGGGAGGCCGGGGCGGCCGGGGCGGCCGGTGGCTGCGGAGAGGCCTGCACCGGCTGTCCCGGCGGCCAGACGTCCAGGGTCTCGTCGGCCGCCAGTATGCGGTCGTGCAGGTCCCGCAGCGGCGCACCGGGTTCGATGCCCAGCTCGGCCACCAGGGTGCGGCGCGTGGCGCGGTAGGCGGCCAGTGCCTCGGCCTGTCTGCCGGACCGGTAGAGCGCCAGCATGAGCAGTCGGCACAACTGTTCCCGCAGCGGGTGCTTGCCGGTCAGCGTGATCAGTTCGGCGACCACCTCGCCGTGGCGTCCGCGTTCCACCTCGATGTCCAGCCAGGTCTCCAGCGTGGCCAGCCGCTCCTCGCCGAGCCGGGCGCCCTCGGACCCGGCCAGCGGGCCGGGAAGTCCGGCCAGGGCCGCACCCTGCCAGCCGTCGAGCGCCGCGCGCAGCAGCTCCGCGGCGGCGGCCAGTTCCCCGGCGGCGCGCAACGTCCGCGCCCTGGTGACCCGTTGCTCGAACACGGTGAGATCAAGGCCGTCCTCCGGCAGCCGGATCAGGTACCCGTCCCCGACCGACACGACCACCCGCCGGTTCCCGGCCGCCTCCCCGCCCGCCTCTCCGCTCGGCTCGATCACCTTGCGCAGCCGCGACACATACGTCCGGAGGACGGACACGGCGGCCACGGGATGCTCCTCGCCCCAGACCGCGTCGAGGAGTTCGGCGAGGCCCACGGCGCGTCCCCGCCGCAGCAGCAGTGCCGCCAGGACGGCCCGCTGCTGTGGCGAGCCCAGGTCCAGTTCCTGTTCACCGCGCCAGGCCCGAACCGGCCCCAGGACGGCGAAACGTACGGAAGGTTCGTAGCCGCTCATCCCTCGGACTGTACTCAACGGCCTTTGTCACGAGTGCGGTTGACGAAAAGTCATCCCACGCCTCGGACAGCGCTGTCCCGTTGCCACTGGATTGAACCGTTCCGGTACGGCGCCCGTTGCGTCACCCGGAGACCGTCATGCCGTACCCGGCCGGAGCGATGCGGCCGGGCAGCGTCAGAAAGGAAGAGCCATGAGCCGGGGTGAAGAGGACGAGGCGGACGCACCGAGCACGGGGGACGAGCACGCCGGGCCGGAGGAACCGCTGGACCTCAGCAAGCCGGAGAGCGCCGGGGAGCCGCCCGCGCCGCCGGCCCGCCACGCGGTGGTCATCTCCGGCGACGGCTCCGCCGCCATCGACGGCGAACCCGTACCGGTCGCGGAGGGCGAGTCGGTCGACGCCGCCATCCTCGACAGACTCCAGGCCTACGCACGTGATCTGGACGCCCATGTGACGGCGACCATCTCCGACCCCTCCGCCGGGTACGTGGCGTTCGTCGAGGTCGCCCCCGACGGTTCGAGCAGCCTTCTGGAGCAGCAGGAGGAGCCGCAGGCACAGCTGGAGGACCGGGAACCGTCGCTCGCGCCCGCGGAAGCCGTCGGTCCCGGCATGGCCGGTCTCGACGGCGCCGATGCCTTCGACAGCGGCGAGGACGACGACGGCGACGACGACGGGGAAGAGGACGGCGAGGAGGACGCCGACGAGGGTCTGGATCAGGACCTGGACGACGACCTGGACGAGGACGAGGACCTGGACGAAAGCCTCGACGGGGGCTTCGACGTCGAGGCGTACTCGCGGGAGCAGCAGGGACGACTCACCGGGCCGCCTCCGCCCCCGCCCCCGGCCACTCCCGTCGTCCGCCTCGGTCCGAAGGCCGCCGCGGGCAGCGGAAGGCGTCAGTCGGACGACGAGTACAAGTCGCCCGGTCTGCTCCACAAGCCTCTGGTCGTCGGGCCGGTGGCCATCGGTGTGGCCGCGCTCGTCATCGTTCCGCTGGTGATCCTGGGCAGCAGCGCACCGGACAAGACGGAGCGGCAGAAGCAGACCGCCCGTTCGAGCAGCACGACGGGGAGTCCGCTGGCCGAGGACACGACGTCGGCCACCTCCCCGCCGCCGAGTTCCCTGCCCAGCGGGACGACCGCCTCACCGTCGGACGGGCCGAAGGCCTCGGGGAGCGCGAAGGCCCCCAAGAAGGGAGGCGGCTCGGGAGGAACCGGAGGAGCGGGAGGCCCGGGCGGAATCACCGTCACGGTGACCGCGAAGCCGCCGCGGGCCACCGTCACCGCGAAGCCCGCGCAGGACACCGCCGCCACCGCGGTGAAGCGGCTCCACCAGAACGACCCGTCCGGGCGGCACATCTGCTACCGCGCCTACCTCTCCGGGCAGGGCTGGCAGAAGCCCGTGTGCGACGGCACGCTCGCCGGGACGACGAGCGGGACCCATCCGATCCAGGCCCTCAACATCGCGGTGTACGGCGGCGACGGCTCGGCCGCGAACGCCTTCGTCCACGACGCCAAGTCGACCAACGGCCAGGGCAAGTGGGAACCGCAGTGGACGGCCGTGATCGGCGACGGCAAGAACAACTACATCGGCAGCACGAAGTCGGGCGCCCCCTACATGACGGGCTTCGCCATCAACATCGGCAGCGGCCAGATCTGCCGCTCGGCCAAGGTCCACGGCTACGACTGGGGCAGCTCGGACTGCACCCAGCCGCGCCCCGGCTACATCTTCGGCGGCGCGCTGGAGAACACGCGCTGGCTGGAGGCGGTCAAGCTCTGGGTGTGACGCGCCGAGCGGAGGCTCTAGAGATCCACGACCACCGTGAACGGGCCGTCGTTCGTGAGGGAGACGCGCATCTGGGCGCCGAAGCGGCCCGTGGCCACGGTGGCGCCCAGTGAACGCAGTTGGGCCACGACCTCGTCGACGAGCGGTTCCGCGATGTCGCCGGGGGCGGCGGCGTTCCAGGTGGGCCTGCGGCCCTTGCGGGCGTCGCCGTAGAGCGTGAACTGGCTGATGACCAGGAGCGGGGCGTCGATGTCGCTGCACGACCTCTCGTCGTGCAGCATGCGGATCGACCAGAGTTTGCGGGCCAGTTGGGCCGCCTTCTCCTTGGTGTCGTCGTGCGTGACGCCGACGAGGACGCACAGCCCCTCGCCGTCGATCGCCCCGACGGTCTCGCCGTCCACGACGACGCTCGCGCCGTCCACCCGCTGCACCACTGCTCGCATGGGCACCATGATGCCGTGCGGCCGGGAACCACTCACAGCGGGCCTATTTTTGATCCTTAACCCCCCATCTGGGGCCGTTCGGGGGCACTCAGTCACATAGCGGCCACTTGGGGTGGCACGATGCTGTCCACACGCCGGTCGAGGGGACGGGTTGAGGCACATGACCACACCGAGTACCGGGCAGCCCCCCGGGCCTGTCCCGCTGATCCGCGCGGGAGGACCGGCCGGACGCCGTCCGCCCGTGCAGCGCGTCGACAGCCCGCTGCTGCCCGCCGATCCGCCCACGCCCGACCTGCCCGTCCTGCGGCTCCCGGAGCTGCGGGCGCTGCGCCGTGACGCGCAGCGCGACGAGGCCGACCTGAGCTACGTGCGCCGGCTTCTCCAGGGCCGTATCGACATCCTGCGCGCCGAACTGGCCCGGCGGTCCCCGGCGGGTGCGGCCTCCGTCGTCGACCGGCTGTCGGAGATCCTCGCGGACGCGCCCGCCCGGCACCGTTCCTCCGCCCGGCACGTGACGCTCGGCACCCCGCACAGCGAGGAGTACCGGCTGCTCGCCGCCGAGATGCTCGCCGAGGTCGAACTCTCCGACCTGGAGGCCCGTACCGACCTCGAACTGACCACCGCGATGGGGCGCCTCGTCCGCTACGAGCAGCAGGTGTCCCGGCGCCGTCAGGTCCTCCAGCACACGGCCGACGGCTGCAGCGCGGAGATCGCCCGCAGGTACCGTGAGGGAGAGGCACAGGTGGACGACCTGCTGACGTGAGGGGCTCGTGTGACGGCCGACCCGTATGACATGTCATCCCCGCCGATGCCGGCGCCGGTGTCCGTGCCGGTTCTGGCGGAGGTGGTCCGCTCCGGCTTCGTGGAGAGCCGGCACCGCGGCAGCCTGGTGATCCTGGCGGCGGACGGTTCCGTGGAACGGGCCCTGGGTGACGTGACGACCCCCGTCTTCCCCCGCTCCTCCAACAAGCCGATGCAGGCGGCGGCCGTACTGCGCGCAGGCCTCGACCTGTCCGGGGAACGCCTCGCCATCGCGGCGGCGAGCCACTCCGGTGAACTCCTCCACCGTGATCTGGTACGCCGACTGCTCGCCGAACACGGCCTGGACGCCGGGCAGTTGCGGTGTCCGCCGGATCTTCCGCTGGACCCTGTCGAGCAGGAGACGTATCTGGCGTCGGGTGGGGTGCGCGACCGGATCGCCATGAACTGCTCCGGCAAGCACACGGCGATGCTGGCGGCCTCCGCGCTGCGGGGCTGGCCGCTGTCGTCGTACACGGATCCGGATCACCCGCTGCAGAAACTTGTCCACAGGGTTGTGGAAGAAATGTCGGGGGAGCGGGTGGCGGCGGTGGGCACGGACGGCTGCGGCGCCCCGCTGATGGCCATCACGCTGACCGGTCTCGCTCGCGCGTACCGCTCGTTCGTCCTCGCGGAGCCCGGTTCGGCGGAACGGCGGGTCGCCGACGCGATGCGGGCGCATCCCGAGTACGTCGCCGGGACCCGGCGCCCCGACACGTTCCTGATGCGTGCCGTGCCCGGTGCCCTGTCGAAGATGGGGGCGGAGGGGGTCCAGGCGGTCGCGCTGCCGGACGGCCGCGCGCTGGCGTTCAAGGTGGAGGACGGAGCGGGACGGGTCCTGGGCCCGGTGCTCAGACGGGCGCTGGACACCCTGGACGTACCGACGCAGGCGCTGGGGCGCTCGCCGGTCCTGGGCGGAGGCCGTGAGGTGGGCGAGATCCGAGCGGTGTTCTGACCGGTGTCATCAGGCAGCCCGTCCGGCGTTTGAGGACGAGGCCTTTCGGGGCCGAGGGGGGGCGGGGGGCGGAACAAATCCCGGCACCCCCCACCCACCCCGACCTACCGTGCATCCATGACCCGCCACGACCCGCCACTCACCGTCCGCCCCATCACCCGCCCCGAGATCCCCGACTGGATCCGCGCCCTGAACACGGCTTCCTCCGCACCCCGGACGTCGGCGAAGAGGAGATCGCGGACCGCAGCACCTACATCGACCCGTCCCGCACCCTCGCCGCCTTCGACAACGGCCGCTGCGTGGCGACCTTCCGCTCCTTCCCGCAGGAACTGACCGCCGTGGGCGGCACCCCCGTCCCCGCCGACGCCATCTCGAACGTCACGGTCACCTCCACCCACCGCCGCCGGGGCCTGCTCACCCGCATGATGAACCACGACCTCGCCGCCGCGAAGGAGCGCGGCGACGTCGTGGCCACCCTGATCGCCGCCGAGTACCGGATCTACGGCCGCTACGGCTTCGGCCCCGCCACCACCGCGACGACGTGGCGGATCGACGTCACGAGGGCAGGCCTGGACCCCCGCTGGTCCGCCCCGGAGAACGGCGGCCGTATCGATCTGGTGGACGGCGCGGACGTCCGCAAGCTCGGCCCCGAGCTGCACGAACAGCTCCGCCGCGTCCGGCCCGGCGTCATCAACCGCGACGACCGCTGGTGGCAGGTCGCCACCGGTGCCCTGCGCCTGACCCGCTCCCCGGAGTGGGCGGAGCCGTTCTACGCCGTCTACCGGTCGGCGGACGGCGAGGTGGAGGGCCTGGCCGCGTACGTCTGCGACGACACGTGGACGGATGCCAAGCAGCCGCGGGACACGGCCACGGTGAAGGGGCTGATCGCGACCACCCCGGCCGCCGAACGCGCCCTGTGGCACCACATCTGCTCCATCGACTGGGTGACGCGGGTGACGTCGGACCAGCGGGCGCCCGACGACCTGCTTCCCCTTCTCCTGCCGGACCCGCGCGCGGCCACGATCACGACCCAGGCGGACTGGCTGTGGGTGCGCGTCCTGGATGTCGTACGGGCCATGGAGGCGCGGTCGTACGAGGGGGAGGGCGCGTTGGTGTTCGAGGTGGTCGACGGTGCCGGACTGGCCGGCGGGCGTTACCGGCTGGAGGCGTCGGCGGCGCGCGGGGTCTCGTGCGCGCCGACCACCGAGAGCGCCGAACTGACGCTGGATGTAAGGGAGTTGGGTTCTCTGTGGCTCGGGGACGAGTCCGCGGTGCGGCTCGCGGCGCTGGGGCGGGTCCGGGAAGAACGAGCGGGCGCCGCCCGTGTGGCCGACGCCCTGCTGCGTACGTCCGGGCGGCCATGGTGCCCGGACATCTTCTGAACCTGGACGAACCTTCGAACCTGAACGAACCTTCCTCCGACGCCGGTTGATGGACGGGACTCATCCGTAGCTGTTCGGTTGTGGTTGTTGTGCGGTGGTGCAGGCTGACCGGGCTCTCGGCTCCCCTCCAGGAGAGAGACCCGGTCGGCCAAGTTGGCTAAGTTGGCGACCAACTCACTTCTGGTTATCTCCGCTTGGAAGCGTCTCATAACCACCTTTCGCTGAACTGCCCAAAGATGGCGGGAAGTTGTAGGGTTTGGTCGTGGACCCGGAACACGCCACCGCCAATGGACGGTCGAGGTCACCACGGCCACAGTGGTCACACCGCGAGCTGGCCGACGAACTGCGCACCCGGATCAGGTCCGGTGTACTGCGGCCCGGCCAGCGCATGCCCACCCAGGCCAAGCTGGCGGACGAGTTCGGCGTCGAGCGCGGGGCCGTACGACAGGCACTGCGCATCCTGCAGTCCGAGCGTCTGCTCACCAATGTGACCAAGGGCAGCCCGGCGACCGTCGCTCCCGGCCTCGGCACGGCTCCGACCGGGCCCGGAGCCCCGCCGCAGCCCACGATGGTGGGCCTCGCGCCGCGCATCGCGGAGGCCTTCGCGCAGCCGCACGTCGAGATCGAGGCCCTGTGCCTGACGGCCGTCTCGCTCACCCTCGCCATCGGCGAACCGCTCCGCCAGATCCACGCCGGACGGCTGAAACCGGCCAAGGTCGACGTCCGCGTGCTGCTGCCGAGCAGCGACATCGAGCTCGCCTTCCCGTCCCGGGTGGACGCCCCGGCGGACGGCCTGCTGCAACGGCGCTGGCTCGCCCAACGCAACGCCCAGGGGCAGGTGTTGAAGCACAACCTGCTCGCGCTGCGCGCGACGCACGGCATCGATGTGCACATCACGTTCCGCGCGCTCCCCTTCACCCCACCGGTGAAGCTCTACCTGCTCAACGGCACGGAGGCGCTGTTCGCCTACTACACGCTGTTCCAGCGGGAGGCGGAGATCGGTCACGAGCAGGTGGAGATGTACGACGCGGAGGGCACCCGGTCCATGCTGTTCGCCTTCGACCAGGGTGCGGGTCTGCGGGACACGACGTTCGTGGAACAGTCGCATCTGTGGTTCAACGCGCTGTGGGAGACGATCAGTTCGGAGCTGACGCTCATGCCCCCGAGCTGACCGCCTCCGCGTGGTTCACAGAGCCGGTCCGGTGACCAGCAGGGCCAGGACCACGGCCCCGACGGAGCTGATGGCCGGGCTCTTGGCCTTGATGCCGATGGAGAGCAGCAGAAGGCCGATGATCCCGGTGGCGCCGTACTTCCACTGGACGATCTGCTCGAAGCCGACGACGAAGACGGCGGAGAGGAGGGCGATGGCAGGCACGGTGGTTCCCCCTTCGGGCTGCGGAAGCAAAACTTCCACCAACTTGAGTCAACTCGGAGAAGTTGGCAGCCAACTCTGCTTAAGTTGTTCCCGATTGGCACCTACTCACACCTACTTACAATCAGGTTCCAAACAACTCCCCATAGATGGGGCAGAGTTATACCGTTTGGTCGTGACCCAGGAGAACGTGGCAGTGAATGGCAGCAGAAGCTTCTCGCCCCAGGAGATCGCCGACGCCCTGCGCGACCGCATCCGCACCGGCGACCTCAAGGCCGGCGACCGCCTGCCCACCCAGGCCGACCTGGCGGAGGAGTTCGGGGTCGAACGAGGCGCCGTACGCCAGGCGTTGAGGCTTCTCCAGGAAGCGGGCCTGCTGACCAACGTCAGCAAGGGGAGCCCGCCGCGGATCGCGGAGCCGCCGGCGCCGACCCACGGTGAACCCCAGCCGACGATGGTCGGCCTGGCACCACGGCTGACCGCGGCGTTCTCGGCACCGGACGTCCGGATAGACGTGGTGTGCCACACCGCCGAGACCCTGATGGTGGCCATCGGCGAACCCCTCCGCCAGATCCACGAGGGCCGGCTGCGCCCCGAGTCGATCGAGGTCCGCATCCTCGTCCCCTCCAGGGAGATCACCCTCGCCTTCCCCGTCCCGGTCGACGGCGGCGACGGCGACAGCCCGGTCCACCAGCGCTGGCTGGCCATGCGCAACGCCCAGGGCCAGGTGCTCCAGCACAATCTGCTGGCCCTGCGCGCCACGCACGGCATGGACGTCAAGGTCACCTTCCGCGCGCTCCCCTTCACCCCGCCCGTGAAGCTGTACCTCCTCAACGAACAGGAAGCGCTGCTCGGTTACTACCTGCTGACGCGACGGGAGGAGGAGTACGGCAGCCAGACCCTGGACATGTACGACGCCCTCGGCTCCAAGTCCCTCCTCTTCTCCTTCCAGCGGCAGTCCGGCGAGCGGGACGCGGCGTTCGTGGAGCAGTCCCAGCTGTGGTTCGACGCCCTCTGGGAAACCATCACCACGGACCTGACACTCTCCTAGTGACTTCTGATGCAGCGCAGACTGAACAGGTGACAGTAGAGACAGAGAATCTGCGAGAACTGATCACCAGGGCCCGCAACGTCCTGTTCGACTTCGACGGCCCGATCTGCCGGCTGTTCGCGGGGCACAAGGCGGAGCGCGTGGCGGGCGAACTGGTCGAGTGGCTCGAAGGGCGGGGACTGCACGGGCTGTTGACGAAGCGGGAACGCGACTCCCTGGACCCGCACATGGTGCTGCGCGCCGTGGACCGCCGGCATCCGGGCAGCGACCTGGTCGCCGAACTTGAGGAACGCCTCACCCAGGAGGAACTGCGCGCCACGACCTCGGCGATGCCCACGGCGTACGCCGACCCGCTGGTCCGCACCTGGTCGGCGGTGGGCTCACGGCTGGCCATCGCCACCAACAACTCCCCCCGGGTGGTACGCACTTACCTGACCGGCCGCGGCCTCCTGCCCTGCTTCACCCCGCACGTCTACGGCCGCACCCAGGACCTCCAGCTCCTCAAGCCCGACCCGCACTGTCTCAACCGCGCACTGAACGGCCTGGGCGCCGCACCGTCGGCCACCCTGATGATCGGCGACACCCCCACGGACTTCGAGGCCGCGGAACGGGCCGGCGTGCTGTTCCTCGGCTACGCGCGTAACGACCGCAAGGAAAAACTGCTACGAGACGCGGGAGCCGAACACGTCGTCGACTCCCTGCACGCGGTACTGCGGATCCTGCTGGATCAGGCTTGACTCCCAGGCAACCGGTCCAATCGGACTGCTTGCCGTGACTCGGATGCGGCCTGATGCTTGATCTCGGAACCTTGAAACGGGATCTGGAGAGTGGGCGGTTGCGGAGTGAGCTCAGGACGTGGTGAAGGCGGCGGCAGGGAGTTCAACGCCCTGCTGGAGGAACTCCGTGTCCGCATCGCCGACGGCCGCTACGCGCTGGGCCAGGTCCTGCCCCCGCAGCGCGAGCTCGCCGACGACTTCGGAGTCTCCCGTGACACGGTCCAGCGGGTGTTGCGCGAGTTGAAGGACGAAGGGTGGATCGAGTCCCGTCAGGGAAGCGGTTCGCGGGTGGTGAAGAGCCCCCTACACTCCGGCAAGGTTCCGCAGGAGGCGCCGCGGCTCCGGGCGGCTCTGGGGCCGTTCATCACGCGGGCGTTCGCGCAGCCGGTCGTACGTCTGGACGTCTTCACCCTCACGTCGGAGAGCCTGGACGCGCATGTCCGTCTCCAGGCCGAGCACATCCGCACCGGCGAGATCGCCATCCCTGAACGCATCGAGCTGCGGATGCTGTTGCCCGCCGAGTCACTCGAACTTCCCTACCCACGCGCCCTGAAGAGCGCAGACACGGCGGAAGTGGCCGAGAGCACCGAGCAATTGGACCGGTTGCAGGAACAGATACAGGATCGGCTGCGAGGCATCACCCGACGGCACACGACATCGCTCCGCGCGGCCCTGCGGAACCTGGAGACGGAGGGACTGGTGCCCTCCGTGTCGGTGGAGGTCAGGAGCATCCCTCTGGTCCCGGCCTTCAAGCTGTACCTCCGCCCCGGCGCCGAGGCGCTGTTCGGCCCCTACGAAGTCGTGGAGCGCTCCATCCTCCTCGACGACGGGACGGAGATGGACGCCCTCGACGTCCTCGGTCTGGGGTCCACCCTGATCCGCCACGTCAACGACGAGGATGATCCCAACTCCACCGGATCCGTGTTCATGGAAAGCATGCAGGCCTGGTTCGACGCCTGTTGGCAGCGGCTCTCGGCAACGTTCTGAAATCCGCGGGCCGTTCGCTCCGGCAGTCGAGTGCGGTGGGTTTAGCGAGGTTGTACCACTCGCTCTAGCGCCAGGCACTACAGTATGCCCACTCTCTCGCGACACATGCGCATCAGTGGCGACGTACTACGTACAGCACTTCAGGAGCGACCTTGGGTGGTCCGCCTAGGCCCGGAACTCCCCCCATGGCCAGGGAAACGAGCGGCGCCTTCGACGAACTCCTGGCCCGGGCCAGGAAGGACGGGGAGTTCAGCCGCGGCCACCACAACCTGAACTACGTCGTGCGACCGCCGGAGTCCGTCGGCGTCCTGTTGCCGGCGCTGCGGGGTCACGACCGCGTCACCGTCCGCAAGAGAATCCACACGGAGCTGCCCGTCGTCATCAGGACATGGCAGGACGAGGCGAGGATTCTCGACGCGCTCCGCGGCGTGCTGCCCCATGTGCCGCAGTGCCTTGCCAGACACGAGGACATGACCGTCCTGAGCTTCGTCCAGGGCGTTCCGCTGTCGACCGTCCACCCCAACGGCAAGCCGGTGGAATCCGATCTGATCTCCGCCCTCGCCGGCCTGCTCGCGGACATGACGCAGGTGCGCAGAAAGGATCTGCCTCCGCTGCCACCCTCCTGGCCTCGGCACAGCCGGGACAGCCGGGCCTTTCTCCGGGCGCTGGCCATGGCCACGGAGGAACAGATCAGGAAGCGCAACTGGCACAAGTTCGGCGGGCTGTTCGCCACCTTGGGCATCCCCGGGGACGCCATGGTGCGGTTCGCCGAGCGGGTCCCCGCGATGATCAGCCGCCCGTTCAGCCTGCTCCACACCGATCTGCACCGCGACAACGTGATCTTCTCGTACGACGGCGCCCCGCCCCTGATCTGCGTCGACTGGGAACTGGCGACCTTCGGCGACCCGGTGCACGACCTCGCCACCCATCTGGTGCGGATGGACTACCCCGCCGAGCAGTGGGCCGAGATGGTGGACGCCTGGCGCGCGGCCATGGAGCTGCGGAGCAGCGAGGCGGTCAAGGGTGCCGAGCGGGACCTGAAGCACTACGTCGACTTCGAACGCGCCCAGTCCGTCTACCCGGACGTGATGCGCGCGGTGACCTCGCTCGGCGACACGTTCGACCAAAGAGAACTGGATGCCGCGACGCGCGAGGTGCGCCGGGCCCTGCTGTTGGCCGAGGCTCCTCTGCGGCTCAAGAGCGTGCCGGACGAGAAATCCATCGAGGGGATCCTCTTCCGGTGGAACGTGTCCAACGGGAAGCAGCACAGCAAGGACAAGCTGCGCATTCCATGGAAGCGGGATCCCAGACTCTCCGAGCACCCGGAGTTCCCGACACGGGCGGTGAGGGACGCTCTGCTCGCGGAGGGCGCCGCTCCCGCGCACCACGTGTTCAAGGGAACGGCTCATCTCAGCACGGCAGTCGAGGTCCAGGACATCGCCCATCCCGTCATGGTGCGGCGCAAGGTGGGCGCGGTGAACCTGCGGGAACGACGGTTCCTCAACGAGCACGCCGTCCTGGGGGCGATCGAGGCATCGGGTGTGGGAGTCCGCGCCCCGAGAGTGCTCGCCCTGGGCACCAGCGGCCCCGATCTGAAGGACCGGTTCACCATCCACTCGTACGAGGGGCCGAAGGGCGAGATCCGGCATCCGGACCATCCCGCCGAAGGCCTGCTGCCGTACGAGGCGGACGATCTCGTCGACCAGCTCTGTGAACTGGCGAGGATCGACTGCGGCGAACTGGGTTCGGACACGCTGGGCCAGGACTTCTACCACGGCCTGCGCCTCGAACTGCTCCGCATGGTGTCCGGACTGCCCAAGGAGACCCTGGCGCTGGCCCGGGAGTTGGGCCTGCCCGCACACATCGGCCGACTGGGCGAGATCCTCGACCGTCACATGCTGACCCCGCGCCGGTCCGTGCTCCTGCACGGTGACCTCAACCCGTGGAACCTGGTGCGCCGGGAGGACGGCACCGGGCTGACCCTCATCGACTGGGAAATGGCGATGGTGGGCGACCCCCTCTACGACCTGGTCCGGCACATGCATCTGACCCCGACCCTCCCGGACATCCGCGAGCGCCTGTTCGCACGCTGGGCCAGGAAGATGCCGGAGGCGTGCACCAAGGGCTGGCGCGAGGACTGGCGGGTGTACCGCTGGATCGAGTACGTGCGCTCCGCCTATGTGGACCTCGACCGACTGGTGACCGGAGACAGTCTCGACGCTCCCAACGTCCGCCGGGCGGTGGACACCTACGCGATGACCCTGAAAACGGCGACCGCGTCGCTCGGCCTCAACGCGCGGTCGACGGCCAACCCCTACCTTGCCTTCGCGCTGCCTCCGTCCGACCATGGACGGGTGTGGACGAACGAGCACCCCGCACACATGTGAGGCACGGCTCTGCGTTGTGCGATGGGGGAGGGGCTTGTGATGTCCGGAGGCGGGTTACCCGAGAGCAGCTTGGGCGACCGCCTCAAGCGGGTCCAGGACCGGTACCAGCCGACGATCACCCGTCTCCTGCTGCTCTTCGTCTTCGTCGTCGGACTGGTCGCTCAGTTCGTGAAGCCGGTAGGTGACGCCCTCCAGGGCAAGGTCTTCCTCGGCAGCGCGTTCCTGAGCGTGGTGGCCTATCTGCTCTACGACAAGATCAACGACCTCGACACGTCGCTCCGGCTGCCGTCCCGGGCCCAGGTGAAGTCCCGGGAGCTGGGCACGTTCGTGACCGAGGCCTTCCGCGTCAGGGAGGTGGAGATCAGCTTCCTCGGCTACACCGGCGAGACGCTCTACAACGAGCTCTACCACCGGCTGGAGGGCCTGGCCGACGATCCCGGTCCGACCCGGCAGGTGGTGGTCAGATTCCTGGTCCCGGACTTCCGTGCCCCCATGACCGTGCCCTCCCGGGTGGGCACGGACGGCGGCCCCGTCGACGACGTGGAGTTCCGCGAGCGACTGGAGCTCAAGTGCAAGGAGTTCGACCAGCGACTGTCGGCCATCGCGCGGCGGCTGACCACGGCAGGGCGGGTGAGGGCCACGTGCGAGTATCGCTTCTACCCGGGCATACCGCGCGACAAGATCTGCATCTTCAACCGGGAGCTGGTCCTGCACGGTCTCTACGACGTGTCCGCCCGCACCATGGGATTCAGCCCGGAAGCCGACTACTACGACCCTCAGGGATATCGCACCGACCTCAACATCTGGTCGTGGGAGGACACCGACGACGTCAAGGCGGTTGTCGCGACCTGGAACAAGCACTTCGAAGGCCTGTGGGCATTGGCCGCGAAGCCGGCCTGGCACAGAGGCACCGCCGCCTGAACCCACGCCACCGTCCGGGACGCGTGGGCGCCCCGGACATGTGACGTCATCCTGTGGCCCGGCCGCTCCCGAGGGGAGCCGACCTCAGGGAGCGGCGTCGAACAGCGGAATCAACTCCTGCTCCTCATACGTGAGATGGGCCTCCAGTGCCGTCGTCAGGCGGTTCACCTCGGTGCGGGTCGTCGCCGGGTCCGTGGGGGTGGTGAGGGTCTCGCGCAGGGCGTCCACCAGGGTCGCTATCTGTTCGTGTTCCTCGCGCAGGCGGGTCAGGGCCGTGGTGGCGCCGGGGTGACGTTCGGTGATGAGCGGGAAGAGGACGGTGTCCTCGCCGGTGTGGTGGTTGTGGAGGCCCTGGCAGAACGTGAGGCAGTTGACGCGGAGTTGGGCGCCCAGGGTCGAGGGTTCCGTACCGGTGTCCGCGCCCTTGTTCAACTCACCTCGTATCAGCGCGAGTTCGTGGCGGAACGCGTCATGCACCACCTTGACGGCCTCGCCGAAGGAGGTCGCGTTGATGGTGCCCGGACCGCCCTGCGCCAGGCTGTGCAGGGCGACGACCGGGATGACCCGTTCGGTCTTCTCCTGGTAGGCCGCCCAGCCCGGGTCCGCCTCCACGGCGCGGGCGAAGACCTCGTCGCGCTCCTCGCCGGTGAGGACGACGGCTTCCGCGTCGTAGGTGAACACACCGCTCTCGACGGTGACGTGAGGGTGGGCGACGAGATTGCGGAACCAGTCGGGATGCCGGTCGGAACCGGCCGCCGAGGCGATGACGAGAACCCGGTCCCCGTCGGGGAGGTAGCCGACGGGGGTGGTGTGGGGATTGCCGGTGCGGGCGCCGGTGGTGGTGAGGAGAAGGAGCCGGGCGCCTTCGAAGTACCCGCTCATACGGCCCTTGTTGGCGCGGAACTCGTCGATGATCGGCTGGTTGAAGTCATGGGGCATCGGGTGGTGGACTCTTCTCTCTGTCGCTGCGCGGTGATGGGGTGACTCGACTTCGACGCAGTGACAGACGGCGGGCCCCTGGCCCGCCACGGCCTCACTCGGAGGCCGGGTACCCGACTCGCTCACGGCACAGGGCCGACCCGGCAGTCATGGGGGTGACGGTAGCGTCCGGCCTATGACTGACGCCAGCGAATTCCAGGACGTCCCCACGACCACCCTCGCCGATCTGCTGGGCCGCGCGCAGGTGCTGGACCTCGGCATCCGGTCGCTGTGGACGCCAGCACCGCGTCTCGCCGGACCGGCCTTCACCGTGCGGTGCCCTCCCGGCGACAACCTCATGCTGCACGCCGCGATCCACCGCGCCGAGCCGGGTTCGGTCGTCGTCGTGGAGTCGGGTGACCTTCAGTACGCCCTCGCCGGCGGCAACGTGTGCGCCGTGGCGCAGCGGCGCGGGATCGCCGGGTTCGTCGTCGACGGGGTGATCCGGGACGTGGGGGAGGTGCGGGGGGCGGGGTTCCCCGTGTTCGGGCGGGGCGTCGTACCGATCCCGGGGGTCAAGAAGGCCGTACTCCCGCTGAACGAGCGGGTGCGGTGCGGGGGAGTCGACGTCGACCCCGGGGATGTCGTGGTGGCCGACGAGGACGGGGTCGTGGTCGTCCCGGGTGCGCGGCGGGCGGAGGTGCTCGCGGTGGCGCGGGAACGATTGGCCAAGGAGGCGGCCGAGAGCCTCGACACATGGGAGACGGCACACCGGGCCCGGGTCGACGAGTTGTTGCGCGCGGGCGGGTTCCAGGGGTGACCCGGGGGTGCGGGGCGGAAGGTGGCCGGGGATCAGCAGGTGGGGTGGGTGTGGCTGACTGGGTGTTGCGGGGTGCGTCGGCGGGGGACGTCGAGGTCGTCGCGGAGTTGCGGGCCGTGGTGTTGCGCGGTGATCTGGAGAGGGTCGGGCGGTACGACCCGGAGCGGGTCCGGCAGCGGTTGCGGGACGGGTTCGTGGCGGGGCACACCTGGGTGATCGAGGTGGGCGGGGAGTTCGCCGGGTGCGTGGCGCTGCGCGCGGACGCGGAGGGGCGTTGCCACTGGCTGGAGCATTTCTATCTGGATGCTCGGCTCCAGGGTCGGGGGATCGGGTCCGGGGTGCTGGGGGAGCTGCTGGAGCGGTGCGACCGCGACGGGGTGCGTGCGGTGCGGCTGAACGTGCTGCGGGGGAGTCCGGCCGGGCGGCTGTACGAGCGGTTCGGGTTCGTCGTCGAGGCCGAGGACGCGGTGGACGTCTTCATGGTGCGGGAGCGGATGCGGGAAGCCGGTGGCTGACCTGCTGCTTCGGGTGCCGCCGTGACATTCGTGGGGGCTGTGTCGTCGTACGGGTATGAACACAGGAATCCGGTACGTCAGCCTCGGCCTGCTGGCCTTGGTCGGTCTGTACACAGGGCTGTGGGCCTACTTCTCGCCGTCGGGGTGGTACAGGGACTTCCCCGGGTTCGGGCTGAAGTGGCTGCCCCAGCTGGGCCCCTACAACGAGCACCTCGTCAAGGACGCGGGGTCCATGTTCCTCGCGCTGGCCTGTCTCGCGGTCGTCGCGGCGCGGCAGGTGCGGAACACCCGCCTGGTGCAGACGACGGGAGCGGTGTGGCTCGTCTTCAACGTGCTGCACTTCAGCTATCACGTGCAGCATCTCGGCATGTACGGGACGCGTGACCAGGTGCTGAACGTGGTGGTCCTGTCCTTGCTGACGCTGCTGTCGGCTGTGTTGTTGGTGCCGGTGCCGGCCTCGGCGTCGGCGCGGTCCGAGCGGGAAGGCGATGAGCGATGAAGGTGGCGGTGGCGGGCGGTACCGGGCTGGTCGGACGGTACGTCGTCGAGGAGTTGACCGCGGCCGGGCATGCACCGGTGGTGCTCAGCCGGTCCCGGGGTGTCGACCTCGTCACGGGCGGCGCGGGGCTCGATGCCGCGCTGGACGGGGTGGACGCCGTCGTCGACGTGAGCAACGTGACGACCACCGGCGCGCGGACGTCGGTCGCGTTCTTCGACGCGGTCGGGCGGAATCTGCTCGACGCGGAGGCGCGGGCCGGCGTACGGCATCACGTGGTGCTGTCGATCGTCGGCATCGACCGGGTCGGGCTCGGCTACTACCAGGGCAAGCTCCGTCAGGAGGAGGTGGTGCGGGGCGGGTCGGTGCCGTGGTCGGTGCTGCGCGCCACGCAGTTCCACGAGTTCGCCGGACAGACCCTCGAACGGGTGCCGAAGCCCTTCGCGGTGGTGCCCCGGATGCGGACCCAGCCGGTCGCCGCGCGGGAGGTCGCGCAGCACCTGGTGAGGCTGGCGAGCGGGCCCGCCCAGGGCATGGCCCCTGATCTCGCCGGGCCGCGTGTCGAGCAACTCGTCGACATGGTGCGGCAGTTGCTGCGGGCTCGCGGGGAGCGGCGGGTGGTCGTGCCGGTGCGGATGCCGGGGGCGGTGGGAGCCGCGATGACGGGGGACGGGCAGCTGCCGCTCGACGACAGAGGGCCCCGGGGCGCGGAGACGTTCGGCGAGTGGCTCGCCCGGCATGTGGTGCGGGGCGGTCCGTCGTCGGTACGGGGAGGATGATCGCCGCCGTGACCATGCCACCCGGATCGGGCCAGCGTCCCGACGCCGACGCCGACCCCGACGCCGACCTCAACGCCGACTCTGCCACCGACACGGACCCCGCCCTCGGGGCGCTCATGGCCGAGCGGCGCCGGCTGCTCGGCCTCGGTTACCGGATGCTCGGTTCGGTGCAGGACGCCGAGGACGTCGTACAGGAGACGTACGCGCGGTGGTACGCGCTGTCCGAGGAGGCGCAGCGGGCGATCGACGTGCCCATGGCCTGGCTGACCCGGGTCGCCTCGCGGATCTGCCTCGACCAGCTGGGGTCGGCGCGGGCGCGGCGGGAGCGGTACACCGGCGAGTGGCTGCCGGAGCCGGTGCGGCACGGTGCGGGGTGGGCCAGTACGGGGGGTTCGGGTGCGGACGACCCCGCCGACCGGATCACCCTCGACGAGTCGGTCAGCATGGGGATGCTCGTTCTCCTCGACGCGATGACTCCCGCCGAGCGCGTGGCCTTCGTCCTGCACGACGTGTTCGGGCTGCCGTTCGCCGAGATCGCCGAGACGGTCGGCCGTACGCCCGCCGCCTGCCGTCAACTCGCCTCCACCGCCCGCCGACGCCTCGCCCACCGGCCACCCGGCAGCAGTACGGCGGCGGAGCACGGCCGTGTCGTCACCGCGTTCCGCGAGGCCTGCGAGAGCGGTGACCTCGATGCGCTGGTCGCCCTGCTCGACCCGGCCGTCGAGTCCCGCAGCGACGGCGGCGGCACGGTGCGCGCGGCCCTGCGCCCGGTCGTCGGCCGGGACAAGGTCGCCCGCCTCTTCCTCGGGCTGATGCGGCGCGAACCCGAGAGCGACATCGTCGAGGAAGAGGTGAACGGAACGCCGGGGGTGTCGGTACGGATCGGCGGGACGACGGTCGCGGTGCTCGCGGTGGGGGTGCGGGACGGGCTGATCACCGATCTGTGGATGGTGCTGAACCCGGACAAGCTGCGGGCGTGGAACGGCGAGCGGGGGGCGGGGGAGCGCGGGGCCGACGGGGTCGGAGCGGGCGGGGTCTCCTGAGGGAGCCACGCGCCCGCCACCCGCCCCCCGCCACTCGTCGCCAACCACCACCCGCCACTCGCCGCCCGCCTCCGTCAGCCCGTGCCGGCCCGCCCGCCTCCGTCAGCCCGCGTCGGACAGATCGAGTTCGGCTGACCCCGCGGGTACAAGTCCGGCCGCCGTCCTGGGAGTTGTCAGGCCGGGGAGGATCTGCTGCCACCACTTGGTCAGCCGGTCGTGGAGGTCGCGGCGGTCGCAGGTGACGTGGGAGAGCATCTGGATGCCGGTGAAGGAGCCCACGACGCTCGCCGCCACGTCCTCCGGGGTCAGTTCCGCACGGAGTTCCCCGGCGCCCTGGGCGCGGGCCAGATCGCGGGCGAAGACGCGCAGCCACCAGTCGTAGACGTCGGAGTCGTGCGGCTGGAACGTCCCCTGTTCCACCGTGAGCCGGATGCTCGCGCGGAAGAGGACGTCGGTGCGCAGCCGGTGCGCCAGTTCGTGGGTGAGGTCGATGACCTGCTGCATCGGGGACGCGGAGGAGCTGCGGGGCTCGGTCGGCAGCTCCAGCTGGGAGGCCATCACCCCCTGCGCGATCTCCTCCTTCGACTTGAAGTGGAAGTACATGGCGCCCTTCTTGACGCCACTGCGTGCCTGGATCTCGTTGATGCTCGCGGCCGCGTAACCACGCTCGTCAAACACTTCGGCCGCCCCCACCAGCAGCCTCCGTCGTGTGGCGATCGCCCGCTCCTGTTGCGCCATGAGGGTGTGACTTCCTTGTTTCCGGGAGATGTCCGCTAGATGAGGAGACTGATCAATCACTTCAAAACAAAACGTACGTTGGGTATTCTACGTGGCGCCCGACGGCCGTCGAGTGCCGCTCTGGGGGAAGCAGTGCAGACAGGAGCCGCGACATGTCCATCGACCTTCCGCTTCTACCCGATCTTTCGGACACCTGCCTGTTCGGCGGCCGGTTCCTGAGCCCGTTCGCCTACGAGCGGTCGGCGCCCCGCGAACTGGTCCACCGGACCGCCATAGGCGAGGTGCTGCTGACCGACGACTGGATACGCACCGGCCCCGACCGCTTCAAGGTGGGAGCGCAGTGGCCGCGCGGACACGGCTTCTACGAACCGGTCGCGCACCGCTGGCACGACCCCCTGCTGGCCGCCGAGTGCATCCGGCAGACCTCCTCTCTCGTGAGCCACGTCTTCTACGGCCTGCCCCGCGACCACCCGACGCTGATGACGGAACTGAGCATCGACCTGGAGCCGGACGCGCTCCTCCTGCACGACGGCCCGGCCAACGTCGAACTGACCGTCGCCTGCACCGATGTGGCCCTGCACGGCAAGCGCCTCGCGGGGATGACCATGGAGGTCGGCCTCGCCCGCGACGGCGTGCGCCTGGGCCGTGGCCGGATGGTACTCAACTGCATGCGCGGCTCGGTCTACCGGCGGCTGCGCGGCGCGTACGCGGAGGTGCCCGAATCCCTGCCCGAGCAGGCCGAACCGGTGCCCGCGCACGAGGTCGGCAGGGCACGCGAGAGCGATGTGGTGCTGGGCCGGCCGCTGGACGGCGAGGAGGGCTGGCCGCTGCGCGTCAACTGGCTGCACCCCACGCTCTTCGACCACCCGACCGACCACGTCCCCGGGATGCTCCTCCTGGAGGCGGCACGCCAGGCGGCCCAGCGCCTCCTGGGACCCGACGCCGTCCTGGTGACCGGAATGGCCAACCGTTTCCACCGGTACGTGGAGTTCGACGCCCCCTGCTTCGTCCGGGCCCGGCTGTGCCCCTCCGCGCACGGCGACGGCGCGCACGAGGTGCGGGTCACCGCCGAACAGAACGGCGCGACCGCCTTCGAGTCCGTGCTGACCGCCCGCACGGGACCGGCCCCGGCGGGCGGCCGTCCGTGAACCGCCCCCGTGTCCTCGTCACCGGCGCGGCCGGATTCATCGGCCGTGCGGTGCTCCCGCTGCTGGAGGCCGCGGGCGCGCACGTGCGCGTGCTGGCCCATCGGCGGCCGGTGGTGTCCGGGCCGCACACCGAGACCGTGGACGGCGACCTCACAGACCCCGCGAGCCTGCGCGGCATCGCCCGGGACGTGGACGCCGTCCTGCATCTGGCCTCGTACATCGGCAAGGACGAGGAGCGCTGCGTCGCGGTGAACGCCGAGGGCACGCGCCGTCTGGTGGCGGAGGCGGAGCGCGCCGGCGTGAGCAGGTTCGTGCAGCTGAGCACCGCGGCCGTGTACGGCAACGGACCGTTCCGCGAGCTGCGGGAGGGCGACGCGGAACCGCGCCCCGTCTCGCCGACCAGCCGCAGCCGGCTGCGCGGCGAGCGGTTCGTGCTCGACGCGGGCGGCGCGGTCCTCCGCCCCTACCTCGTCTACGGCACCGGTGACCGGTGGGTGATGCCGGCCCTGCTGCGGATGCTGCGCGCCCTGCCCTCGGGGCTGCCGGAGCGCGGCACCGCGCTGCTCTCGCTCACCGAGGTCGGCGGCCTCGCCGCGTCCCTCGCCCACCTGGCGGTGAACGCACCGTCCCGGCGGGCGGCCGGCGTCTTCCACGCCTGTCCTGACCGGCCGGTCAGCCTGCGCGAACTGGTCGTGGCGGCGCACCGGCACCTCGGTTTCCCGCTGGTGGGCGGGGAGCAGTCGTTCGAGGCGGCGCAGGCGGAACTGGTGTGTGCCGGGTGCGACGGGCATCTCCTGGATCTGTTCGGCGTCGACCACTGGTTCGACGCGACCCGGCTCGCCACGGTGGGGGGCCACGCGCCCGGCACCGGGATCTCCGCCGGGCTGGCGGCCCACGCGGCCTGGTACCGCGCGCAGTCGCTCTGACCCGGGCCCCGGCCCGCCCTCCCCGGCGCTTCCGCCGGGGAGGGTGACGCGGAACACAGCGGACACCCTTCCCTCAGAAACAAACCAAACGTTAGCCTTGTTCTCGAAACAAACCAAACGTTTGGGTTATACGACGACCGACTGCCCCACGCCTCCTCTAGGAGAGATCCGTGCCTTCACCGATCGTGGTCCTGAGCGACGTACTCCCCGGCGACGCCGTCGCCGCCCTGAAGGCCAGCTGCGAGGTCCGCCACGTCGACGGCCGTGACCGCCCCGCCCTGTTCGCCGCGCTGTCCGACGCGGACGCCCTGATCGTGCGCAGCGGCACCCGGGTCGACGCCGAGGCGCTCGACCGGGCGCCCCGGCTGCGCATCGTCGGCCGCGCGGGCGTCGGCCTGGACAACGTGGACACCGTCACGGCCGCCGAGCGCGGCATCGCCGTGGTCAACGCGCCCGACTCCAACACGGTGAGCGTCGCCGAACTCACGGTCGGCCTCATCCTCGCCTCGGTCCGCCACATAGCCGCCGCCGCGCGCTCCCTCGCGGCCGGGGAGTGGCGCAGGGCCGACTTCACCGGCCTCGAACTCGCGGGCCGCACCGCGGGCATCGTCGGCTACGGCCGGGTCGGCCGGCAGGTCGCGCGCCGCCTCGCCGCCTTCGACATGCGGATCCTCGTGCACGACCCGTACACCGACACCGGCACCCTCGGTGACGGCGTGCGCCTCACCGGGCTCGACGAACTCCTCGCGACCAGCGACGTCGTCACCCTGCACCTGCCGAAGACGCCGTCCACCGCGGGGCTCATCGGGGCCAGGGAACTGTCCCTGATGCGGTCCACCGCGTACCTGGTCAACACCGCGCGCGGCGGCATCGTCGACGAGACGGCTCTCCTGGAGGCGCTGCGCGCAGGCCGCCCGGCGGGCGCCGCGCTGGACGTCTTCGCCACCGAACCCCCCGGCGCGTCACCCCTGTTGGCGCTGCCGAACGTCCTCGGCATCCCGCACCTCGGCGCCGGCACGCCCGACGCCCAGCTCCGGGCCGGACAGGACGTCGTCCGCAAGGTCCTTGAGGAACTCGCCCCGCTGCCGGCCCCGGCGACCACCGCCGCCTGAGCACCCGCACCCGCACCCGTCACCCGCACCCGACCACCCGTCACCCGAGCACCCGTCACCCGGACACGCACCGCCCGGACACCCACCGCCCGAGCACCTTCACCCGCACCCGCATGCCGGAGACTCCCTTGTCTGCTCCCTGCCTGGCCGAGGCCGTGCGCTCGCTGATGCCCAGAGCCCGCGCCGATCTCGCGGAACTGGTCGCACTGCGCACCGTCGTCGGCGTCTCGCCCCCGGACCAGTTCGACCGTGCCGCCGACCGGATCGCCGCCCTGTTCGCCGAGGCCGGCTTTCCCGAGACCCGTCTGCTCCCCAGCGACGAGGGTCCCAGGACGGTGTACGCCCGCCGCCCCGGACCGCCCGGCGCACCGTCCGTCCTGCTCTACGCGCACTACGACGTCGTCTCCGCACAGGACGAGGCCTCCTGGCGCACACCGCCGTTCGAACTGACCGAACGGGACGGACGCTGGTACGGCCGCGGCAGCGCGGACTGCAAGGGCAACATCGTCATGCACCTCACGGCGCTGCGCGCACTGCGGCGGGCCCGGCCCGAGGAGCCGTACCCGGGTGTCGACCTGGCCGTCCTCGTCGACGGCTGCGAGGAGCCGGGCGACGGCAGCGTCGAGAAGGTGCTGCGCGCCCACCCGGACCTGCCGGTCCCGGACGTGGTCGTCGTCGCCGACACCGGGAACCTCGCGTCCGGCGTCCCCACCCTCACCACCTCCCTGCGGGGCATGGCCGTGGTCGAGATCGAGCTGTCCACGCTGTCCAGGACGCTGCACTCGGGCCAGTTCGGCGGGCCCGTGCCCGACGCCCTGACCGCGCTGGTCCGGCTGCTGGCCACCCTGCACGACAGCGAGGGGACACCCCGCGTGCCGGGCCCGCGCACCGGCGGCACGACCCCGTCGCGCGGCGCCGCCGAGTACTCCGAGGCGGACCTGCGGGCGGACGCCGGTGTCCTGGACGGTGTCACGCTCATCGGCACCGACAGCGTCGCCGACCGGCTCTGGAGCCGGCCCGCGATCACCGTGCTCGCCGTGCAGTCACCGCCCCTCGACGACGCCGTACCCGCCCTGCTGCCGTCCGCGAAAGCGCTGGTCAGCGTGCGTACGCCGCCGGGCACGGACGTGTTCGAGGTCCACGACGAACTCGCCGGCCACCTGCGGGAGAACGCGCCCTGGGGCGCGCACCTGGAGATCCGGCGGGTCACCAGCGGCCCGTCCTTCCTCGCCGACTCCGGGGGAGCGGCCCACGCCGTGATGCGGGACGCCCTGCACGAGGCGTTCGGTGTGCCGGTCCGTGACGTGGGCGCCGGCGGTTCCATCGCCGTCTGCTCCGCCTTCCGCACGCTCTGCCCGGACGCCGAGGTCATCCTGTGCGGCGTCGAGGACCCCCCGTCGCGCATCCACGGCACCGACGAGAGCGTGAGCCCGCGTGAGATCGCCGCGCTGGCCCATGCCGAAGCCCTCTTCCTGAGCCGCTTGACCGCCCCGCGGACCACTCCGCGCGGCGCGGGCGCCGCTCCCTGCATACCGTCGACCGGCCCGCAGGAGGACCGATGATCTACCAGCACGCCTGCGACATCGTCACCGACGAGGTCTTCCTGGAGCTGGACGGTGTCCTGCCGGGCCGGCACCTCTTCCTGAAGCTGGAAGGGATGAACCCGGCCGGGTCGGTGAAGCTCAAGTCCGCGCTGGGCATGGTCGAGGACGCCGAACGCCGGGGCGTGCTCTGGCCCGGCGGCCGGATCGTCGAGTCCTCCTCCGGCAGCCTCGGCATCGCCCTGTCGGTGATCGCCGCCTCCCGCGGCTACCGCTTCACCTGCGTCACCGACCCGAACGTCTCCCCGCAGAGCCTCGCCCTGATCCGTGCGCTGGGGACCGAGGTCGTCCAGGTCACCCAGCGCGACCACAACGGCGGCTACCTGGGCACCCGTATCGCCCGGATCCGCGAGATGACCGAGTCCGACCCGGGCCTGGTCTGGCTCAACCAGTACGCCAACCCGGCCAACGCGCAGGCGCACGCGCGGCGGACCGCCACCTCGATCCTCAAGAACATCGGGCACGTCGACGTCCTGCTGGTCGGCGCCGGAACCACCGGCACCCTCATGGGCTGCACCCGCCACTTCCGGGCGTTCTCCCCCTGGACGAAGATCGTCGCCGTGGACACCGAGGGGTCCGTCACCTTCGGCGGCCCGCCCGGGCCGCGCCACATCCCCGGCCTCGGGACCAGCCGCCGCCCCGAACTGTGCCGCCCCGACCAGGTGGACGAGGTCGTCCTCGTCGACGAGCGGGACGCCGTCCGCATGTGCCGGCGCCTGGCCCGCGAACACGGCCTGCCGCTCGGCGGCTCCACCGGCTCGGTGCTCGCCGCCCTCCAGTCGATCGCCGACGGGATCCCCGCGGGTTCCCGCGTCGTGGTGCTCTCCCCGGACATGGGCGACCGCTACGCCAAGACGATCTACGACGACCTGTGGGTGGCCGACACCTTCGGCACCGGCGTCCTCGACGACTCGGGCCGCCACCCCGTCGCCGTGTGACCGGGCCCCCGCCTCCCTGCCGCGCCCCCTGCCGGCAGCCCCGCTCCGACCCGCAACGAGACAAGGGAAACCCCCGCATGTTCGACTTCCACGTCGTGGGCGGCACCGCCCTGCGCACCCTCATCGACGCCTCCCGTCCCGACCTCGTCGAGACCGTCCGCTCCGCCTACCTCACCCACGACGACGGCGACTCGGTCAACCCGAACAGCTACTTCCTGCGCTTCCCCGAGAAGCCGGACGCCCGCATCATCGCGCTGCCCGCCCACCTCGGCGGCGACTACGGCGTCTCCGGGATCAAGTGGATCGCCAGCTACCCGCGCAACATCCAGCGCAACATCCCCCGCGCCTCGGCCACCCTGCTGCTCAACGACTACGAGACGGGCTACCCCTTCGCCTGCCTGGAGGCGTCCCAGATCAGCTCCGCCCGCACCGCCGCGTCCGCCGTCCTCGGCGCCCAGGAACTGACGGGCGGACGCACCGCGGACCGGATCTGCCTGGTGGGCGCCGGCGTCATCGCACGCAACATCGCCGAGTTCTTCGCCGCCCAGGCCTGGTCGGTGAACCGCTTCGCCGTGTACGACCAGGACGCCTCCTACGCCGCGTCGCTCACCCGCCGCATCGGCGAACTCGGCTACGGCGCCGAGCGGGCGGACTCCTTCGAGGAGGCCGCGGCCGACGCCGACATCGTCGTCTTCGCCACCACCGCGGCCGAGCCCTGGGTGACCCGGGCCGACACCTTCGTCACCGGGCAGACCGTCCTCAACATCTCCCTGCGCGACCTCGGCCCCGACGTCGTCGCCGGCGCGCAGAACATCCTCGACGACGTCGACCACTGCCTGACCGCCGACACCTCCCCGCACCTGACGGAACAGCGGCTCGGACACCGGGACTTCATCGACGGCACCCTCGCGGACGTGCTGCGCGGCAAGGTCACCCCGGCGGCCGACCGGCCGCGGATCTTCTCGCCCTTCGGCCTCGGCGTCCTCGACCTCGCCGTGGGACAGCGCCTCTACCGGCAGGCCGTCGACAAGGGCCTCGCCGTCCCCGTGCCGGACTTCTTCGGCGAGACCCAGCGCTGGAACTGACCCCCGCCCGGGCACATCACCGCCTCACGAAAGGCCGCCATGCCGGACACCACCACCCTCGCCGCCCCCTACGCGCCCGTGCGGGGCGCGGACCTGGCCGCCCTCGCCGCCGGCCACGCCCAGCGCTTCCCCTGGTACCGCGAACTCCTGCTGAGCCGGGGCGCCCTGGGCTCCGGAGACCTGTCCGACCTCCCGCTCATGAGCACCGAGCTGCTGACCGCGCACTACTACACCGCCGAGCACCCGCACCTGCCGGACGCCTCCGCCTACCACACCTCCGGAACCTCCGGCGGGCAGCGCAAACGCATCCTCTACTCGGCCGCCGACGACGACGCCTACATCGCCCAACGCCGCCTGCTGTTCGGCGAGTTCACCGCAGCGGTGCCGCCGGGCGCGGTGGCCGTCGCGGACCTCGGCACCGGTCACGCCGCCGCCTCGGCCCGGCGCGTCTTCCAGGAACTCGGTCACGACGCCCACGACATCGACTTCACCCGCCCCGTGGACGAGCACGTCGCCCGGCTCAACGCGTGGCGCCCCGACGTCTTCTTCACCATGCCGATGATCCTCGACCGGCTGCTCCAGGCCCGGCCCGCGCTGGACATCCGGCCGCGGAAGATCATGGTCGTAGGAGATGTCGCGCCACCCGCGTGGCGTGCCCATGTGGCCGAGCGGTTCGGGCTGCGGCCCGAGGACGTGCTGGACGTGTTCGGCTCCATCGAGATCGGCGCCATCGGCCACTCGTGCGCCGAGACCGGCCTGTACCACTTCCACGACCACATCGTCCCCGAGGTCCTCGACCCCGAGGAGCTGGGCGCGCACCGGGCGCACGACCGGGTCCCGTCCCGGCAGGAGGGCAGCGGAGCACTCCTGCTCACCTCCCTCACCCGCAGCTACTTCCCCGCCGTGCGCTACGTGACCGGCGACGCCGTCACCGGGCTGCGCCGTATCCGGCACCAGGGCCGCGAGGTGTTCGCGTTCGAACGCGTCGACGGCCGGCTCGCCGGCGACTTCAAGCACGGCGAGCGGATCAGCAACCACGACCTGGCGCAGGTCATGGCGGAGGTCTTCCCCGGCCACCCGTTCGAGGCGGGCGACGACGACGGCCTGGTCATCAGGGTCGTGGCCGACACCGTCGACGACGAGCAGATCGCCGCGGTCCGCGCGGGCGTGGACCGGCGGGCCCCCGATGTCGCGCAGATGATCGCGTCCGGCCTGGTCGGACCGGTACGGGTACGGGCCGTCACGCCCGACGGACTCCGGTCCGGGCACGCCAAGCGCCGCCTCGACCTGAAGGAGGGCTGACCGGTGTGCGGAATAGCAGGAACGGTGTCCCTGGGACACACCCCCGTCCCCACCTCCTACGCCCTCGCCGCCTGCGCCGCCATGGCGCACCGCGGCCCCGACGAGACGGGGTCCTTCACCACGGCCGGCGCGGCCCTGGCGATGTGCCGGCTGAAGGTCATCGGCCTGCACGACGGCTCCCAGCCCGTGTTCAGCGACGACGGCACGATCGCCTGCGTCCTCAACGGCGAGATCTACAACCACCAGGAGCTGCGCGCCTTCCTCGCCTCCCGGGGCCGCCCGGTCCACGGCGGCAGCGACGCGCAGGTCCTGCCGCAGCTCTACCAGGAGCTGGGCGAGCACTTCGTCGAGCGGCTGCACGGCATGTTCGCCGTCGCCGTCTACGACACCCGGCACGACCGGCTCGTCCTCGCCACCGACCGGGTCGGCAAGAAGCCGCTGTTCTACGCGAGGCCGGGCGGCGACACGGTGGCCTTCGCCTCGGAGCTGCCCGCGCTGATGCTGCACCCCGGCATCAGCAGGGAGACCGACCCGCTCGCCGTCGACCAGTACCTCGGCTACCGGGTCGTCCCCGCCCCGCACACCATCTACCGCCAGGTCCGCAGACTCGAACCGGGGACGGTCCTGGTCCTGGAGCGGGGCCGGCCCGAACGCCGCCGCAGGTACTGGCAGTTCGACTTCACCGCCGACCTCACCGACCTCCCGCAGGACGAACTCGACGACCGCGTCGACGAACTGCTCCAGCAGGCCGTCCAGGACCGGCTGGAGTCCGAGGTGCCGCTCGGCGCGATGCTCAGCGGCGGCCTCGACTCCAGCCTGGTGGTCGCCATGGCCACCCGGCAACTGGGCAGGCCCCTGCACACGTTCTCCGTCGGCTTCGAGCACGCGGCCTTCGACGAGTCGGTGCACGCCCGGGCCGTGGCCGAGCACTGCGGCACCCGCCACCACGTGTACCGGATCGGCCCGCGGGACGCGGTGGAGGCCGTCGACACCATCCTCGGCCACATGGGAGAGCCGTACGCCTTCCCCTCCGCGATCGCGTCCTCCTGCATGTACAGGCTGGCCAGGCAGCACGTCACCGTGGTGCTGACCGGCGACGGATCCGACGAGATCTTCTGCGGCTACGGCCGCTACCGCCGCCTGCGCGACCTCCCGGGCGACGGCTCCCTCGCCGACCGCTACGAGCACGTCCTGCTGGACGGCGTCCCGAACGGGCTCAAGGACCGCCTCTACACGGCCGACTTCGCCGCCCAGCTGCCGCCCCGGCCGCACAACTACCTGCGGGCCCGCTTCGACCGCACCGACCCGGCGACCCCCGACCTGGACCGCGCCATGCAGGTCGACAGCGGATTCTGGCTGTCCGACGCCCAGTTGGTGAAGATCGACCGGATGTCGATGGCGCACTCCGTCGAACCCCGCAGCCCCCTGCTCGACCACCGGCTGATCGACTTCGTGACCCGCGTCCCCGCCGCCCGCAAACTCGTCGGCGACGACGAGAAGGCCCCCCTCAAACGGGTCGCCCGCCGCTATCTGCCCCGGCAGGTGGTCGACCGCCGCAAGCAGGAACTGGCCGTACCGCTGGAGAGCTGGCTCGGCACCGAACTGCGGACCACCATCAGCGACACCCTGACGTCCGAAGCCGCCCTCGAACGCGGCTACTTCCGTCCGGACGCCCTGCGCTCCACGGTCCGTGAGTTCCGCCCAGAGCACAGCTACGCGCTGTGGACGCTCTACATGCTCGAGCGCTGGCACCGACTGCAGGAGGACAGCACGGCCCGTGAGACGGCCGCCGTCGCCCACGCCTGACGCCCGCGCCCGCCACCGATCACCCGCCGAGACCGTATCCGCACTCGTGCAAAGGAACCCCTATGTCGTCCTCCACCCCGCTCCTGGGTACCGCGCCCATGCCGGCCGAAGGAGCCCGGCTCAAGCCCGTGTTCGACGCCGACCGCCTGCTGCGTGAACTCACCTCCGTGCGCGAGCACACCTGGGACCAGCAGCGCGTCTACACCGAGGACGGCGTCGGCGCCTCCACCGACGTCGACTGGCGCTGCCTCGCCCTGCGCAGCCCCGGCGGCGACGGCGACCGCACCGACCCGGGCGGCCCCGGCCCGCGGGACTTCGCGGACACCGTCTGGCTCGACCGCATCCCCTACGTCCGCGACATCCTGGAGTCCATACCGGCCCCGCTGCACGCCGTCCGGTTCATGGCCCTCGGCCCCGACACCGTCGGCATCGACCACACCGACCCCAAGTACGGGCCGCGCTGGGGCGTCGGACGGCTGCACGTGCCGGTGGTGACCAACCCCGGAGCCGTGCTCGTCCTCGACGGCGTCGAACACCGCTGGCAGCCGGGCGAGTTCTGGTTCGGCGACTTCAGCCGCACCCACCGCGTGCAGAACACCGGCAGCGACCCCCGGGTGCATCTGGTCATCGACGTCCTGGTCACCCCCGGTCTCGTGGCCCTCTTCCCCGAGACCTGGCAGGGGTACTTCGCCGACGGCGAGATCCTCTTCAACCGCCAGGAGTGCCCGCAGACCGCCGACGAACGCCGCCGGGTGGGCACCACCCGCTTCTCCCTGCCCGCCACCTTCCACCTGTGGGAGGACGACACCCCGCTCTCGGCCGACCAGCCCCAGGAGACCGCGACGCTGGCCGCCGAGGACGACCGGATGGTGCTGCGGCTGTCCGGCGACCGGGTGTTCGCGCTGGTCCACCTCGGCGAGCACGAGTACCGGCTGGCCGGCTGGAGCGAGGAGCGCACCCTCCAGATCTTCCCCGACGGCCCCGACCCCAGGGTCGTCCTGCGCACCCGCGAGGGCAGCCGGGTCCGCGAGCTGACCGTGCCCGCCGAACGCCTCTCCGCCTGATCCACCACCGTGCGGGGCGCGACGCGCTCGCGCCCCGCACCCGACTGAGGGAAGCCATGACAGCCGTCGTCGTCATCACCGACCTGGTCGTGCTGGCCAAGCACCTGCGCCTGCTGGACGCGGCCGAACAGCGCGGCGTGACACCGCTGTTCGTCCTCGGACCCGAGACACCCGCCGCGGAACTCGCCCGGCACCGCGCCGACCCCGCCCATCCGCTCTCCCGCCTCCGCGACGAGGACCTCCGCCACGTCACGGACACCTCGCTCGACACGCTGCTGCGCGCGGTCACCCCCTGGCTGCGCGAGCGCGGAGTGCGTGCGGTGCTGAACGTCGGCGAGGTCTTCGTCGAGGCCGCCGGAGCACTCGCCCAGACCCTCGGGCTGCCCGGCCCCGGCACCCACGCGGCACGGGTCTGCCGCAACAAGGTCCTCCAACGCCTGGCGGCCCCGGCCCTGGCACCGCGCTGGACCCTGCTGGACGCGTCCCGCCCCACTGCGGCGGACGGCTGGGACGCGTACCCCGCCGTCCTCAAACCGGCCTCCCGGATGTCGAGTTCGGGCGTCCGGGCGGTCACCGGACCGGCCGCCGTGGCCCGCCTCCTGCCCGACTACGGCCCCGACGAACTGCTGCTGCTGGAGGAGCGCGTCGACGGCCGCGAGTTCTCCGTCGAGTCGCTGGTGCGCGACGGCGCCGTGCTGTGGGCGGGCATCACCGCGAAGGACACCAACGAGTCCGCCACCGCGTTCTTCACCGAGACCGGCCACACCTCGCCCGCACCCCACCTCACCCCGGACCAGGAGCGGCTGCTGCTCCGGGCCAACACCGAGTTCCTGCGGGCCGTCCGGTTCGGCACCGGCATGAGCCACACCGAGTTCCGGCTCACCCCCGACGACCGGGTGGTCCTGATGGAGGCCGCCGCACGTCCGCCCGGCGACGCCATCACCCGCCTGTGGCGGCTGGCCACCGGAATGGACGTGGACGCCGCCCTGCTGGACCTCGCCCTCGGCACCGACCCCGCCACCGCACCGCCGCGCCGCCGGGCCCGGCAGGTCTACCTCGACCATCCCCAGGGCCTCCTCGCCGACGTGACCGCGGACGGCATGTCCGTGCACTGGGTCGGCGAGCAGGGCCGATGGCCGGATCTGCCGCCGGTCCCGGAGGACGCCCCGGCCCAGGGCCACACGGTCCTGGTCGGCCGGCACCACGGCGACCTCCTCGGCGACCAGTCCGACTCACAGGGCCGGTCGGCCTCCGTCGTCCTGGACGCCCCGCTCGACGCGGACCTCGACGCCGCCGAGTCCCGGGCCGTCCGGTCCGTCACCATCCACACCGTGCACCCCGAGCCCGTCGGCGCCGCCGGGGAGGCCGTACGGTGACCGGCACCGCCGGTACCGCGCGGCCGTTGCGCGACCGGGCCAACGCGCGGGCGGTGGCCCGGCTCGTCGGGGCCCGGCCCGTCCTGGAGACCATCGCGCCCGCCCACGACGTCGTCCCCGGCATGACCGCCCGGACGATCCTCGTCTCCGGACCGCCCATGCCGTGGCGCGACTACCGGGGCGGCCAGCGCCGGGCCGTCCTCGGCGCCGCGCTCTACGAGGGCCTCGCCCGCGACGAGGCCGAGGCCGACGCGCTGCTCGCCGACGGCACCCTCGCGGTGCGGGCCTCCCACGACCACGCCACCGTCGGCTCGCTCACCGGCGTGTGCACCGCCTCGATGCCCGTGGTCGTCGTCCGCGACGACGCCACCGGCGGACGCGCGTACTGCCGGATGAACGAGGGCGCCGACCGCGCCTCCCTCACCTTCGGCGTCTGGGACGACGGCGTCGGCACCCGGCTGCGGCACGTCTGCGAGGTCGTCTCACCCGCCCTCGCCGAGGTGCTGGACCACATGGGCGGGTTGCCCCTCACCCCGCTCGTCCGCCGGGCCCTGGCCATGGGCGACGACCTGCACAGCCGGCACACGGCCGCCGGCGCGCTGCTGCGGACCGCGGTCCTGGACGCCGTACTCGACCTGTCCGTGCGGCGGGTCGACGAGCGGTACCGGGCGCTGGCCTCCTATCTCGCGACGGCCGAGTACCTGTTCCTGCATGTGGTGATGGCCGCCGCGAAGGCCGCCGCCGACGCGGCCTCCGGCATCCCCGGCAGCACGCTCGTCACCGCGATGAACCTCAACGAGAAACAGTTCGGGCTGCGGGTCTCCGGGCTCGGGCAGCGCTGGTTCACCGCCCCCCTGCCGCCGGAGTCCACCCTGCGCGGCCGGCTCCACGACGGCTGGACCACCGACGACCTGGCGTACGTCGGCGGCGAGAGCCTGATCACCGAGACCGTCGGCCTCGGCGGCATGGCCGCGGCGGCCGCCATGCCCCTCCAGGACCACTCCGCGGGCACCCCGGCCGGCATGCTCCGCCTCACCGAGCAGATGTACGGCATCACGCTGCGGGAGCACCCCGAGTACCGGATACCCGCCCTCGCCTACCGCGGTGTGCCGTGCGGCATCGACGTGCTGCGCGTCGCCGAGACCGGTGTCGTCCCCGCGATCCACCTCGGCGCCACCCTCCGCACCGGAGGCCACGCCGGCGCCGTCCTCTTCCGTCCCCCCGTCGAACCCTTCCGCCAGGCCGCGCGGCAACTGTCCGCGCTGACGCCGTCCGGCCCCTCACCCACCCCCGCACGACCCCGGAGAACCCCGTGACACCCTCACCCCCCTCCCGCCCGGACACGGCGACCGCGCCCGCCGCCCCGGCCGCACCCGCCACCCCCGCAGGCGGCCTCCGCGGCTGGCTCGCGGTCGTCGCCGTCGGCATGGGCGTGTTCGCCTTCACCACCACCGAGATGGTCCCGATCGGACTGCTCCCCGCCATGAGCCGCGACCTCGGCGTCTCCGAGGGCACGGTCGGCCTGTCGGTGACCCTGTACGGCGCGATCGCGGGCCTGTTCGCGCCCGTGCTGACGGTGGCGACCCGCAGGCTCGACCGCCGGCTGCTCCTCCTGGCCGTCCTGACCGTCTTCGTCGCCGGGAACGCCTTCACCGCGCTGTCGTCGTCGTACGCGGTCCTCATGGTCTCGCGGCTGCTGACCGGCTTCGCCCACGGTGTGATGTGGTCGATCGCCGCGAGCATCGCCATCCGCCTCGTGCCCCCGGCTCAGGCGGTACGGGCCACCGCCGTCGTCTTCAGCGGCATCTCCATCGCGTCCGTCGCCGGCGTGCCCTTCGGCACCCTCATCGGCCAGTCCGACTGGCGCACCGCGTTCTGGGCGATCTCCGGCATCGGCGTCCTGATCCTCGCCGCCGTCGCGTTCCTGCTGCCGTCCCTCGAACCCCGCGCGGTGGTCCGCCTCTCCGAACTGCCCAAGCTCCTGCGCCACGGCAACCTCCGCATCGCCACCCTCGTCACCGCCGCGATGGTCATCGGCCACTTCGCCGCCTACACCTACGTCGCCCCCTTCCTCGAACAGGACGCGGGCATCCCGTCGGGCTGGGTCAGCGGCCTGCTGCTGCTCTACGGCGTGGCGGGCGTCGTCGGCAACTTCGCGGGCGGCGCGGCGGCCGGGCGCGCGCTGCGCACCACGACACTCACCTGCATCCTGCTGCTCGCCACCGCCGTCGTCCTGCTCGTGGCCAACGGCCGCTGGCACCCCGGCACGATCGCCTTGCTGCTGGTCTGGGGCATCGCCTACACGGCACTCCCGGTCTGCCTCCAGACCCTCGTCTTCGCCAGCGCCCCGCAGGCCCCCGAGGCGGCGACCTCGCTGTACATCTGCGCCTTCAACATCTCCATCGCGCTGGGCGCCCTGGCCGGCGGCTGGGCCGTCGACGCCTCCGGGCCGTCCTCGGTGATGTTCCTCGGCGCCGGATTCAGCGTGCTGGCCGCCCTGCTGATGACCCGTTACCGCGTCGCGGGTTCCGCGTAGCGAACCCCTCCACCGGAGGCCCTCATGACAGCACCCCCGGCACCATCCCCGGCAGGACCGCCGATCGACCTCCGGTCCGACACCGTCACCCGGCCCGACGCGCGGATGCGCGACGCCATGGCCCGCGCCGAGGTCGGCGACGACGTCCTCGACGGCGACCCCACCCTGCGGGCCCTGGAGGAACGGGTCGCCGGACTCCTCGGCCGCGCGGACGCCCTGTGGGTGCCCAGCGGCTCCATGGGCAACCTGATCGCGCTGTGCGCGCACCTCGGACGCGGCGACCGCTTCCTCGTCCCCGACCGCGCGCACATCCTCGACCTGGAGGTCGGCACGGCCGCCTGGCTGGCCGGCGGGATGCCCCGCGTCCTGCCCTGGTCGGCCGGCCCCGGCACACCGGACCCCGCGGACATCGACCGGGCCGTGGCCCGCGGCGGACCGTACTTCGCGCTGCGGGACCGGCTGCTGTGCCTGGAGAACACGCACAGCGCGGCCGGCGGCACGGTCACCACCCCGGCCCAGCACCGGCTGCTGACCGACGCCGCCCACGCCGCCGGGCTGCTGGTGCACCTCGACGGCGCCCGCCTGTGGAACGCCGCGGTCGCCCTCGGCGTGCCGCCCGCCGTCCTGGCCGAGGGCGCCGACACCGTCCAGGTCTGCCTCAGCAAGGGACTCGGCGCACCGGTGGGTTCGGTGCTGGCGGGCAGCGCCGCGTTCGTACGGGAGGCGCGGCGGCTGCGCAAGATGCTCGGGGGCGGTGTCCGGCAGGGCGGTGTGCTGGCGGCGGCCGGGCTGGTGGCCCTGAACCGCGTGGACCACCTCGCGACGGATCATGAGCACGCCCGGCTGCTCGCGGACGGCCTGGCCGACCGCGGCTGGAAGGTCGACCCGCCGCAGACCAACATCGTCCTGGTGCCCGCCGACGATCCCGCGGACACCGTCGGCCTGCTCGCGGAACACGGTGTGCTCACCGTGCCGACGGAGGCGGGCGTCCGCCTGGTCACGCACCGGGACGTCTCCCGCCCGGACATCCTGCGGGCCGTCGCCTCGTTCCCGCGGCCCAGCTGAGCCCCGTCCGCGCCTGCCCCGACCGGAGCCCCGATGCCGTTGCCGCACACCTCGCGAAGCCACACCCAGGACACCACCACCGACACCACCCCCGAGCCGCCCGCCCGGCCGCCCACCGGCCCGCCGACCCCGCCCGCCGCAGAACCGGTCGGCACGGTCCGCGCCCGTGTCCTGCCGCTGGCCGGGGCCGTCGCCGGAGGGGCCGCGCTCGCCCTGGAGTCCGTGGTCAACGGCCGGCTCGGCGGACACACCGGGTCCGTGTCCGCGGCGGCCTGGTCGAACACGCTCAGCCTCGCCGTCACGGCGCTGGCCGCGGCCTTCCTGACCGGACTGCGCCCCGCGTTCTCCGCCCTGCGCGCCCGGCTGCGGTCCGGCACCCTGCGGCTGCGCCACTGCCTCGGTGGGGTCGCGGGCGGCAGCATGGTCCTGACGCAGGCACTGACCGCCGCCGCGCTCGGCCCTGCCTCCTACACCCTGGCGCTGGTCTCCGGCCAGACCCTGTGCGGGGTGCTCGTCGACCACCTCGGCCTGGGCCCCGGCGCCCCGCGCAGGGCCACCCGGCGCCGCCTCCTGGGCGGTCTGCTCGCGGTGTGCGCCGTCGCCCTCCCGATGCTGGGCGCGCCCGGCGAAGGGCACACCGTCGCGCTCGCCGCCCTGCCGTTCCTCGCCGGGTGCGCCCTGTCGTGGCAGATGGCGGTGAACGGCAAGGTGGACGAGGCCGCCGGACGACACCCCTACCCGGCGGTCCTGCTCAGCTTCGCCGCCGGCTGCGCCCTGATGGTCGCCGCCCTCGCGGTCCTCGCGGCACTCTCCCGGCTTCCCCGCCCGCAGCCGGGCCCGCTGTGGCACTACACCGGTGGCCTCCTCGGCTGCGCGGTGGTGCTGTCCGCCGTCCTGACCGTACGCCGCATCGGCGTCCTGGCCGCGGGGCTCGGGATGATCACCGGCCAGGTGCTCGGCTCGCTGGCCCTGGGCCCCCTGCTCGGGCAGCCGCCGGCCGGCCCGGCCCTGGCGGGGGCCGTCCTGCTGATCGGCGCGGCGGTACTGGCGGCGCCCGCCACGAGCCGCTCCCGTACGGCCGCCGTCCCGCCGCCCCGGCCCGACCGCACAGCCGACGGGCCGGAGCGGGGCGGAAACTGACCGACCGTGGCACGACAGCAGCGCGCCGTCCGCTCGCGCGACACCATCCTGCGGGCCGCGGCACAGGTCATCGACCGGCACGGCCTGACCGCCGCGACCGTCTCCCGGGTGAGCACCGAGGCGGGCCTCTCCGCGGGCGCGATCTACTTCCACTTCGCCGACAAGGACGCGCTGGCCTCCGCGCTGGAGACGGAAGCGGCCCACGCACTGGACGAACTGGCCGCGGGACAGGCCCGCGCCGACGCCCCCGCGCTGACCGCCATGGTCGAGACGACCCGCGAACTGGCCCGCCTCCTGGTCCGTGACGTGGTCGTACGGGCCGGGTTCCAGGTCAGCTGCGACCGCGCCGAAGGAGGCGTACCGGTCCTGCGTCACCGGCTCACCGCGCTCCTGACCCAGCTGCTGGAGGACGCCCGGAGCGACGGGAGCCTCGCTCCCGGCATCGCCGTCGACGACATCGCCGCGACCATCCTCACGATCACGGTCGGCGTCCAGATCCTCTCCCGCCAGCCGGACACCGCCCGCATGGTCGCCCTCGCCCTGGAACGCTTCTGGCAGGCCACCCTCCCGGAACTGACCCACGGCACCCGCGGCCCCCACCGGGACAGGACCTAGAGCCCGCCCTACGCGCCCTACGACGGACAGGCGTCCAGGTCGCGTCGGTCCGCCCGGTCGAGCGCCCGCCCGATGTGCCGGGCCAGCTCCGCCGGATCCTGCACGTGCGCGAGGTGTCCCTGACCCGGCATGACGACGGTGCGGGCACCGGGCAGCGCCTCCGCGATGCGCGCGAACACGTCGCCGTAAGGCGGGACGCCCTCGTTCTCGGCGCCGAGCAGCAGGGTGACCGGGCAGGTGAGCCCGCTCACCTCCCGCAGATCGGCGGGGTGTTCGTCGAGGGCGGTCAGTTCCCGGGCGAGCGGCGCGGCCAGCGGGCGGAGGACCTCCCACGCGTCGCTCCGGCGCAGCCGCGCCACGTACTCCGCGGAGAACCCCGACACGTCCCGGTTCACGATCTCCACCACCCGGTCCAGGTCACCGGCCGCGGTGGCCCGCCGCAGCGCGTCGAGCACCTCCCGGCCGAAGGGCGCCACGACCGGTTCGTACAGGGTGAGCGAGTGGACGACACCGGCGCGCCGCGCGGCCGACTCCAGCGAGACGAGCCCGCCGAGGCTCCAGCCGAACAGGTCCACGCCCCGCTCCGCGCCCTCGGCGGCGACGATCGCGTCGAGCACGTGCACGACGTCGTCGATCTCGGTGCGCAGCGTGTAGCCCGGACCCAGCGCACCGCTGGGCGCCCTGCCCCGCCGGTTCAGCACATACACCGGCCCGGCCACGTCCAGCGCGTCCACGACCGGCTGCCAGCCGACGGCGTCGGCCATCACCCCGGGCACGATGAGCACCGGCCTGCCCGTTCCGTCGCGTCGGGTCAGCGCGAGCGTGACCCCCTCCCGTTCCACGTGCTTCACCACAGCGCTCCAGCCTCCCGCAACGATCCGCGTACCCGTGAATGGGCTTGCATGGCAGGTACAACGATGAGTTCCGGGGCCGGAAACGTTCGACGCGCCCCGGCCCGCGCGGTCAGCCGGCCGCGGTGAACCGGGTCACCAGGGAGACGAACCGGCCGGAGTCCTGCACCAGCATCGCGTGACCGGCGTCAGGGAACATGACCCGCTCGGCGTGCCTGGCCCGGTGGGTGATGATGCTCGCGTTTCCGGGCGGGGTGACCCGGTCGAGGGAGCCGTTGGTGATCAGCATCGGGACGGTGCTGTCGGGCAGCTTGTCCCAGGTGCCCTCGAAGGACTCGTAGGCCTGTCCGGCCTGGTACTGACGCAACAGCGTCGCGTCGCCGACCTTCTCCGGCGGGATCAGACCGAGCTGCTCGACGTACGCGGCCCGTGCGGCGGTGGCGTCGGCGGGGAAGAGCAGGTCCAGCAGCCGCGGCCCCGTGGTCGTGGGGCTGTTGAGCTCCTTGGCCACGGCGGCCGGCGTGTTGATGGCCTCGCTGCCGCCGAGGTCGCCGCCGCTGCTCACGAGCGCGCTGATCGCTCCCGGGTGGAGCGCGGCGACGGTCAGCCCGATCTCGCCGCCCATCGACCAGCCGAGCAGCGCGGGGTGCCGCAGACCCAGCGCCTTGATCAGACCGACGGTGTCGTCGGCCATGAGCGGAATGGTGTCGGGGACCGAGGTGTCGTCGGTGGTGTAGCCGACACCGCGGTTGTCGAAGATCGTGACGTGGTAGTGCCGGCCGAGCCGGCTCAGCAGGTCGACCGTCCAGTCGCTCATGGTGCCGGTGTCGCCCATGACCATGACGAGGTCGGGTCCCGAGCCGAACCGGCGGTAGCCCATCCGGATGCCGTCGACCGGGATCTGACGCACCGGCCCGAGGAACGCGGCCTTCCCGCTCGGGGTGGAGTGCGGGACGACGACGGCCGCCGTGGTCCTGGCCGAGGCCACGGCCGTGGCCCGCGCGCTCGGCCTGCCGCTCGAAGCGCCGGCCGCGTGCCCGCCGCCCGACGAACAGGCGACCGCCGCGAGGGCCACCGCGGCGGCGGCCACCGCCAGCCGGGACCGGGAGAGGACACGGGGTGTGCGGCGCGATACGGGCATGACAGGCAGGGGAGACATGGGATACCTCCGTGCTGATCGGGTGAGGGCGGGTGCCGAGCGGGGACGAGCGGGGACGAGTGGGACGAGAGGGATGTCGAGCGAGGTGCGTGAGCCGTCGGGCGAGATGTGCTGGGGGTTCGTGCGTGGGGGGTGCGGCGCGCGGGGAGGGCACGTGCCCTGGTCCGGTCCGGCCCTCGGGCTGCCGCGCGGCTCAGGCGTAGACGCCCGGACGGGAGGCCTGCTTCTTCGCGTCGCGGTCGACCCGGGCCTGCAGCAGCTGGCCGCGGACGATGATCGTGCCCAGCCGGACGACGACCTCGCCGACCGCCATCAGCAGCAGGGCGACGACCCAGGCCTGGCCGCTGGTGATGTCGTGCGCGGCGGAGAACCTGGTCAGGTGCGCGGTGCCGGAGGAGTGCGTGGACCACACGGCGAAGCCCAGGCGGAAGCCCATGCTGATGATCCAGAGGGCGGCGGCGCTTCGGGAGGCCTTGATCAGCACGTGCCCGCCGGCGTGCCGGACGCGGGTGAGGAGACCGCCGGCGAGACCGAGGACGACCCCGGTGACCGCGAAGGCCACGGCCAGCGGCACGTCGTTGCCGGCGGTCGGGATGTCGGTCAGGTAGCTGCTGGCGGCCCAGGCGATCATGCCGAGCGGGAGCAGGATGGTGCGGGTGGTCAGCCGCTCCTCGCGCAGCTGGCGGAGGACGATGAGGAGGAGGGCGATGTCGATGAACCAGTCGGTTGTTGTCATGTCTCAGAGCTTCCGCCGACGCGCCCCGAACTCCTTCAACCCAGGGGTGTAACCCGGGTTGAGGTCCACGCCGTCACCGCTCGGTGTTGTCCACCAGGCCGAAGCGCCAGGCCCAGGCGATCAGCGCGCCGCGATCCTCCAGCGCCAGCTTGGCCAGCACGTGGTTCAGGTGCGTTTTCACCGTGGCCAGGCTGACGACCATCTCGCGCGCCACCTGCCGGTTGTTCAGCCCCTTCGCCAGCAGCCGGACGACGTCGACCTCCCGCCTGGTCAGCCCCTCGGCCTCGGGCGGAAGCGCAGCCGGTGAGGGCGCGGGCGCGGCGGCGGGCGCCTGGGGCTCCGTCACGACGAGCTGCACGAGCCGCCGCTGCACGGCCGGGTCGAGGACGGTACGGCCGGCCGCCACGTCCCGGACCGCGGTCAGCACCGCCTCGCCGGTCGCGTCCTTGGTCAGATAGCCGAGCGCGCCGGCCCGCAGCGCGGGCATCACCGCGTCGTCGTCGGCGAACGTCGTCAGGATCAGCACCTGCGTCCCGATGCCCGCCGCCCGTATCTCGGCCGTCACCTGCGCGCCGTCGAGCCCGGGCATCCGCAGGTCGACGAGGGCGACGTCGGGCCGCTCCGCCACGGCGAGCCGCACCGCCTCGTTCCCGTCACCGGCCTGCCCGACCACCTCGATGTCCCCGGCCGAGGTCAGCAGCAGCACGACCCCGTCCCGCACCACCGCCTGGTCGTCCGCGACCAACACCCGAATCGTCACGCGCCCGCCTTCCCGTCCGCCGCCGTCATACCGTCGCCTGTGCCCGTACCGGCTGCGCCGCCTACGACAGCTCCGCGCACCGCGCCATCACCACCGGAGCCGGAGCCCGCTGCACCATCGGAGCCCGCCGCGCCACCCGGGTCCGCCACGACCGGCACCCGGAGGGCGATCCGCCAGCCCGGTCCCTCGGGGGCGGGTCCGGCGGTCACCGAGCCGCCGACCGCCTCGATCCGCTCGGCCATGCCGCGCAGCCCCGTACCGCTGCCCTGTACTCCCGACGCGCCGCGACCGGCCGGCAGCCCGTGGTCCCGTACGACGGCGCGCAGTTCGGAGTCCGCCCACACCAGGTCCACGTCGATGGTGCTGCCGGTCGCGTACCGTGCCGCGTTCGTCATCGCCTCCTGCACCGCCCGGTACACCGCGTGCCCGGCCTCGGGTGTGAGCCGCCCGGCCCCGCCGCTGACGCGCAGCCGCGCCTCGCCCGGGAAACCCCTGGTCAGGCCGTCGACATCGGCCACACCCCGGAGCGGTACGGAACGCAGCGCACCCACCGCCGCCCGGGCCTCCTGCACTCCGTCGCGGGCGAGTTCGGCGGCGCGGTCCAGCGGCCCGGTCAGTGCCGCCGGGGCACCGTCGCGCCGTGCGATCGCCCTGACCGCCTGCAACTGCATGGACAGTCCGGCGAGGCTGTGCGCGAGCACGTCGTGCATCTCGTGGGCGATCCGCCTGCGCTCCTCAAGGGCGGCCGCCTCCTGCCGGGACGCGCGGGACGCCTCCACCTCGGCCAGCAGCGCGACCGCGCGGTCCCGCTCCGCCTGGAGTGCGGCGCGTTCGATCGAACGGTCGGCGAGCAGCCACACGCCGACGGCCGACAGCAGCCCCGCCACGCTGCCGAAGATCACCATGACCGCGACGCCGAAGCCGACCGCCAGCACCGCGACGCAGGCGTTGCGCACCGGCCCGGCCGGGATGCACATCGGCAGCACGGCGGCGGCGGCCAGCACCGGAACCTCGCCGAGCCCGGACGGCACGAGAGCCATGATCGCGAAGCCGGTCCCGATGGTCAGCGCGACGCCGAACCAGGTCAGCGGCGTCGGCAGGGCCCGGCCGCTGAGCACCATGCCCAGCTCCGCGCAGAGCCCGAGCACGGCGACGACGACCTTCAGCGCCACCCCGTCGGCCGCGATCACCGAGACCACCACGCAGGCGATCAGCGCGCCCGCGCCGATCACGTCACCGCGCTCGAAGATCCGGCGACGGCCGGGTTCGGCCGCGGACCGGACCACGCCGGACCACATGCTCACCATTCCCGCGCTCCGTTCACCCTCGGCCGCCCCGCCCGCCGCCCGCGCACGGCGGCGAGCATATACGCGGGCCCGCCTCGCGCCGGCGGCCGCCGTGGGCCCCGACGGCCGCCCGAGTGGCATGGCGCACTTTTGCAAGCAGGTGCTTGCAATAGTTAGCGGGGGTGTTGCAAGGTGGAGTCATGGCAACGCTCAACGTCGGCAATCTCGGGGAGTATCTGCGTGAGCAGCGGCGCAACGCGCAGCTGTCCCTGCGGCAGCTCGCCGACGCCGCCGGGGTGTCGAATCCGTATCTGAGCCAGATCGAGCGCGGGCTGCGCAAGCCGAGCGCGGAGGTGCTGCAGCAGGTCGCCAAGGCACTGCGGATCTCCGCCGAGACGCTGTACGTGCGGGCCGGCATCCTCGACGCCGAGCGGGACGGGGAGGAGCGCCGGCGGGAGGACGCGACCCGTGCCGTCGTCCTCGCCGATCCCACGCTCACCGAACGGCAGAAGCAGGTGCTGCTTCAGATCTACGAGTCCTTCCGCAAGGAGAACGGGTTCGGGATCGCCGAGGCGGGCAACGGCGCGGACCCCGGTCCGGACCTCGGTCCCGGTGCGGCCGACGGCAGCGGTGCCGAACCGCCGGAGCGGACGGCGAGACGGGACGACAGCGGTGCCCGCGGCGACGGTGGAGACCGCACCGGGCCGCAGGAGACCGCCGGTTGACCCGCGGACGTACACAACACAAAACCCTCAGCTGATAGTGACCGGGAGGTCCATCACCATGGCCATCACCGATGACCTGCGCAAGACCCTGAGTGACCCCACCCCCCTCTACTTCGCCGCCGGCACCGCCGACCTGGCGCTCCAGCAGGCCAAGAAGGTTCCCGGCCTGGTCGAGCAGTTGCGGGCCGAGGCGCCGGGCCGGATCGACGCCGTGCGCGGCACCGACCCGAAGGCCGTGCAGGAGAAGGCCGCCGCCCGTGCCAAGGAGGCCGGTGCCAAGGCCAAGGAGGCGCAGGAGACCTTCCAGACCAAGGTCAACGAGTTCCTCTCCAGCCTCGACGGTGACTTCAAGAAGCTCAGCAGCACCCTCGACGCCGACCTGAAGAAGTTCGGCGAGTCCGCCCAGGACTTCGCGCTGCGCGGGGTCGGCGTCGCCGCCGAGTACGCGGTCAAGGCGCGCGAGGCGTACGAGAAGGTCGCCGAGCACGGCGAGCAGGCCGTGAAGACCTGGCGCGGCGAGGCGGCCGACGAGATCGAGGAGCTGGCCGTCGCGGTCGAGCCCGACCCCGAGCCCGTCGTGACGCCGGTGGCCGAGCCCGTCGTGGTGAAGGCCGAGACCCCGGCCCCGGCCGCCCCGGCGAAGAAGCCCGCCGCGAAGAAGGCTCCGGCCCGCAAGACCACCACCGCGAAGAAGCCCACGCCGCCCGCGAAGTGACACATACGGGTGATCGGTAACGGGTCGGGCACTCCACGAGTGCCCGGCCCGTTCTTCGGGTAGCGGGAATCCGGTTGCCGGTACGGTGACCGCGTAGGAACTGGCCGAGTCGGGTGGTGGACGTAGTGCTGATGCAGGGCTTCGCAGGGTTCATGTGGCTGTTGAGTGTCGCCCTGATCGTTTTCAGCGGCTTCGCGCTCGTGGACGCGGCCACGCGTCGTGAGGACGCCTATCGCGCGGCGGACAAGAAGACCAAGCCGTTCTGGCTGATCATCCTGGGGCTCGCCTTCGTGGTGAACCTCATCTTCAACATCCTGTCGTTCCTGCCGATCATCGGCCTCGTCGCGACCATCGTGTACATGGTGGACGTCCGCCCGGCCCTCCGCGGCCTCCCCGGCGGCGGCCGCAGCCGCAGAGGCGGCTCCAGCAGCGACGGCCCGTACGGCCCGTACAACGGCGGCCGCTGAAGCCAGCCGTACGACCACGATCCCCGCACCGCCCGTCCGTCACGGCGACACGGCGTCACGGCGGCGATGCCCTCACCGTCCGCTCGCCACGGAGCCGCGGAGCTACCCGGCTACGGCGTCCGGTCCAGCATCAGTACCGCCACGTCGTCCGTCAGCTCGCCGCCGTTGAGGTCGCGGACCTCGTTGACCGCGGCCCGGAGCAGTTCCTCGCCCCGCAGGCCCTCGGCGAGCTGGCGGCGGACCATGGCCACCATGCCCTCCTGGCCGAGCCGTTCCCGGCGGCCCTCACCGACGCGGCCCTCGATCAGACCGTCGGTGTAGAGCATCAGGCTCCACTCCGCGCCCAGTTCGACCTGCATCCGGGGCCAGCGGGCTCCGGGCAGCAGCCCGAGGGCGGGGCCGTTGTTGTCGTAGGGGAGGAGTTCGGCCGGGCGGCCGGGGCAGGCCAGCAGTGGGGACGGGTGGCCGGCCAGGCAGAGGCCCGCGCGGCGGCCGTCGGGGGCGATGTCGACCGTGCAGAGCGTCGCGAAGATCTCGTCGTCGGAGCGCTCGTGCTCCAGGACCTGCTGCAGCGTGCCGAGCAGCTGGTCGCCGCAGAGGCCCGCCAGGGTCAACGCGCGCCAGGCGATGCGGAGTTCGACCCCGAGCGCGGCCTCGTCGGGGCCGTGGCCGCAGACGTCGCCGATCATCGCGTGCACGGTCCCGTCGGGGGTGCGCACGGTGTCGTAGAAGTCGCCGCCGAGGAGCGCGCGGGAGCGGCCGGGGCGGTAGCGGGCGGCGAAGCGGAGCGGGGAGCCCTCCAGGAGAGGGGTGGGCAGCAGGCCGCGTTCGAGGCGGGCGTTCTCCTGGGCGCGCAGCTTGGACTCGGTGAGCTTGCGCTCGGCGCGGTCCGAGCGCTTGCGCTCCACGGCGTAGCGGATCGCGCGGCTGAGCAGCCGTCCGTCGAGTTCGTCGCGGAAGAGGTAGTCCTGGGCGCCCACGCGGACCGCCTCGGCGCCGCGCTCGGTGTCGCCGGACGCGGTGAGGGCGAGCACGGCGTGGTGCGGGGCGATCCGCAGGACGTGCCTGAGTACGGCCAGCTCGTCGTCGGTGCCGTCCGCCGCGCGGCCCGGGGCGGGCAGCGCGAGGTCGAGCAGGATGCAGTGCACGTCGTCGGTGAGCAGCCGCTCGGCCTCGGTGAGGTTGCGGGCGGTGCGGACCCGGATCGGCTTGCCGGTCGGGTCGAGCAGCTCGGGCACGACCGGCGAGCCGCCGGGGTCGTCCTCGATCATCAGGAGGGTGAGATGGCCGTTGGGGGTGGCGTGCGCGTGGCCGGGGGAGTGGGCAGCGCGGGGTCCGGCCTCGGCCGGACCGGCCGGTTCGGTCCGCTCGCCGGTCCCGGAGCGGTCGGCCGCGTCCCCGTCGGTCGTGTCATGCGGGCGCGGGGCGTCCACGGCTGCGGAAGGGTCTCCGGAAAGCGCTCCGGAGACGTCACCCGAGACGTCACCGGAAACGTTTCCGGGCATGCTCGTGGAGCCGCCGTCCGACTTGTCGCCGGGGCCGGTGATGCCTCCGGAACGGTCTCCGAAGGGTCCGCCGATCGCGGGCTCGGCCGGCGCCTGACCACTTTCCGCGGCCGGGATCGCTCTCTGCCGCGGTATGGGTGCGGGCATCGTCCTGGTTCCTTCCCTCCCCCCGAGGGCACGGCGGGGCGAGGGACCTCGACCCACCGACGGGGACCATAGCGGTAGTGGGCGCCGTAAAGGAATGGTGTGAGACAGGTCGCCTGGCAGGCGGCCACTGTCATATGCCGTGTTCTGTACGGGAGTTGGGCGAGGTGGCTCTTACCCGGGAATGACGAAGGTCACGCCGGGTGGGGGTTTGGCGCGGGTGGTGCGTGCGCTGGGTCACGTGGCCCGGGTCACCGGACGCCGTACGCCCGGTGACGGGACGTATCACGCATCCGGGCGCACAACACCCAATATCGGCATGGAGCCCGCCCCCGCGACCGTCACCGTCCGTCCCGGTCGCGGGGCGTGGATGATCGCGCCGTCGCCGATGTACATGGCGACATGGCTGGCGTCGTCGAAGTAGATGATGAGGTCGCCGGGGCGCATGTCCTTCACGGCGACGTGCGGGAGCTGCTTCCACTGCTCCTGCGAGGTGCGCGGGATCGGGTCGCCCGCGCTCGCCCAAGCCTGCGAGGTCAGCCCCGAGCAGTCGTACGTCGACGGGCCCTCGGCGCCCCACTCGTACGGCTTGCCGAGCTGGGCCGTCGCGTACGCCACCGCCGCCTTGCCCGCCGTGGTCGCCTTGTCGCCGACGCCCTTGAGGGCGCCGGAGTCGAGCCAGGCGGTCTGTGCCTTCAGGGCCGCCTGCTGCTCCAGCCTGGCCAGCCGCTCCTTCTCCTGCTTCTCCAGCCGGGACTCCAGCTTCTCGGCCGCCGCGATCTGGGCCGTGATCTTCTTCTTGGCGGAGGCCTTGGCCTGGCGGTTCTTCTCCAACTGCTGCCACTGGGCGGACGCGTCGGCGGTGTACTGCTTCAAGTCCTGCTGGGTGCGGGTCAGTTCGGCGATCAGGCCCTTCGTGGCACGCTGGCCTTGGAGCACCCGGCCCGTACCGTCGAGGAAGGCCTGCGGGTTGTCGCTCAGCAGCAGCTGCGCCTCGTCCGGCATGCCGCCCGTCCGGTACTGGGAGCGGGCCGCGGCGCCGGCGCGGTCCTTCAACTCGTCCAGTTTCTCCTGGCCCTTGACGATCTTCTTGGCCAGTTCGACGATCTCCGCGGACTGCTTCTTCGACTGCTCCTCGGCCGCGTTGTAGGCGTCGGTGGCGACGGAGGCGTCGTGGTAGAGGGCGTCGAGCTTGCTGCGGACCGCCTCAAGGTCCTTGTTGCTCACGGGCGCTGCGGACGCCGAGGGCGCCGACGGGGTCGCCGTCGGTGCGGGCGTGGGTGCCGGGCTCGCGAACGCGGTGCCGGGGGCCGCGAGTACGGTGACCGCGCAGACGACCGCCACGGCCGTGGTGATCAGGGCCCGCCTGGCCGTGTCCCTGTCCGTCCCGGTGCTCATCCCCAGCCCCCACATCCACGTCAGCCGCCTGTGACCGCAATCTGATTGCCCGTCAGTAACTTACGGACGTCTGGGGGATCGTGCCATGTCCCTACAGAAAACGACAGAGGCAGTACTTCCCGTACTTCTCTCCTTTCCTTCCAGGTCATGCCCGGTGACGATCTCCCCGCTCACGCTCCCCGCTCGTGTGACGTCCGGCCGCCGGGGATCGTTCCCCACGCGCCCCACCCGCAACCGGACTCACCCGAGGGGCGCCAACGCCCCCCAGGACACGGTCACTTCGCCCTGTCGCCAGCGGACCGGCCCGTCCGTCACCGGCCAGTCCGCGCCGAGGTCCCGCACCGCGCGGATCCAGCGCTGACGGGCGCCGTAGGAGGCGTAGGGCGCGGCGGCGGCCCAGGCGCGGTCGAAGTCGCGGAGGAAGGCGTGCACCGGTTCGCCGGGGACGTTGCGGTGGATGAGGGCCTTGGGGAGGCGCTCGGCGAGGTCGGACGGCCGGTCTAGGGAGCCGAGGCGGGCGGCGAAGGTGACGGTGCGCGGGCCCTCCGGGCCGAGCGCGACCCACACGTGCCGGCGTCCGATCTCGTCGCAGGTCCCCTCGACCAGGAGCCCGCCCCGGGAACCTTCCGCCGCGGGCGCGAGCCGTCCGCACAGGCCCGCCCACACCTCGGCGACCTGCGCCTCGTCGTACTGCCGCAGGACGTTCGCCGCGCGGATCAGCGTCGGGCGCCGCGCGAGCGGGATCTCGAACCCGCCGTGCCGGAAGGCGAGGCCGTCGCGCTCGTACGGTGTCGCCGCGGCGACCCGCGCGGGGTCGATCTCGATGCCGACCACCTGGGTGTGCGGGGCGACGGTTCGCAGACGCGTCAGGAGTTCCACGGCGGTCCAGGGGGCCGCGCCGTATCCGAGGTCCACGGCGACGGGGGCGGCGGCCCGGCGCAGTTCGGCACCGTGCGTCGCCGCGATCCAGCGGTCCATGCGGCGCAGGCGGTTGGGATTGGTCGTGCCGCGCGTGGCCGTTCCTACGGGGCGGGACGCTGCGCGGGCTTTCATGGGTACGAGGGTATGCGGGTTTCCGGCGGCACCGGGGCCGCCGCCGTCCCCGCCCGCGCCGGCCCCCAGGGGGCGCGGGGAACTGCGCGACAAGCCCCCACCCGCCCGCACCCCGCACCCAGCCGAACCACCCACCCCCGACCTGCCCCCCCGCAACGCACCCCGCCCTCGAACAGTTGCCCGACCCCCGGCAACGTCTCGGCAAAATTCCCCGGGGCCGGAATGCGGCCCCCCGCCTCCGGTGTTGGAGACACCTGGAGGGACCCCACGCCCTCCCTCAGGCATGCCCGCAGCGAGGAGGAACGCCACGTGAGCCAGTACGGGAGCAGGCTCGGACGGCGTTCCGCGGCCCCGTCGTCGCTGCTGCGGCTGCACCGCCGGCCCCGCCGGGTCGCCATGCTCTCCGTGCACACCTCACCGCTGCACCAGCCCGGCACGGGCGACGCGGGCGGCATGAACGTCTACATCGTGGAGCTGGCGCAGCGCCTCGCCGCGATCAACATCGAGGTGGAGATCTTCACCCGGGCCACCACCGCCGCCCTCCCCCCGGCCGTCGAACTCGCCCCCGGCGTGCTCGTACGGCACGTCGACGCGGGGCCGTACGAAGGGCTCGCCAAGGAGGAGCTCCCCGCCCAGCTCTGCGCGTTCACGCACGGGGTGATGCAGGCGTGGGCCGGCCACCGCCCGGGCTACTACGACCTCGTCCACTCGCACTACTGGCTCTCCGGCCACGTCGGCTGGCTCGCCGCCCAGCGCTGGGGCGTCCCCCTCGTGCACGCGATGCACACGATGGCCAAGGTCAAGAACGCCAACCTGGCCGACGGCGACACCCCCGAACCCGCCGCCCGCGTCATCGGCGAGACCCAGATCGTCGAGGCCGCGGACCGGCTGATCGCCAACACGGCCGAAGAGGCCGACGAACTCGTCCGGCACTACTCCGCCGACCCCGCCAAGGTCGCCGTCGTGCACCCGGGCGTCAATCTCGAACGCTTCCGTCCGGCCGACGGCCGCGCCGCCGCCCGCGCCCGCCTCGGGCTCCCGCAGGACGCCCTGATCCCGCTGTTCGCCGGCCGCATCCAGCCCCTGAAGGCCCCCGACGTGCTGCTGCGCGCGGTCGCCGTGCTGCTCGACGAGCGGCCCGAGCTGCGCTCGAACATCGTCGTCCCGATCGTCGGCGGCCCCAGCGGCAGCGGCCTCGCCAAGCCGGAGGGGCTGCAGAAGCTCGCCGCGCGGCTCGGCATCGCGGACGTCGTGCGGTTCCGGCCGCCGGTGGGGCAGGAGCAGCTCGCGGACTGGTTCCGTGCCGCGTCCGTGCTGGTCATGCCGTCGTACAGCGAGTCCTTCGGGCTGGTCGCCATAGAGGCGCAGGCGGCCGGTACGCCGGTGCTCGCGGCCTCCGTCGGCGGCCTTCCGGTCGCGGTGCGGGACGGCGAGACCGGCTTCCTGATCCAGGGCCACGACCCGGCCGCCTACGCGCGCGTGCTGCGCGACCTCGCCGACGACCCGGCGCGCGCGCCCCGCATGGGCGAGGCCGCCGCCCGGCACGCGCAGTCCTTCGGCTGGGACACGGCCGCCGCCGCCACGGCCGACGTCTACACGGCCGCGGCGCAGGCCCACCGCCGTCACGTACGCTCGCACCATGGGTGAGTCAGCAGCGGACCAGGAGCGGGCGGCGCAGGTCATCGAGGGTTTCCTCAAGGACGCCGAACTCGACTGGGAGAGCCCGGAGTCGGGCACGTTCGTCGTGCAACTCCCCGGTACCCGCAAGCTGTCGACGACGGTCTCCCTCCTCGTCGGCCGCCACTCCCTCTCGCTCAACGCCTTCGTCGTCCGCCACCCCGACGAGAACGAGGGCGCGGTCCACCGCTGGCTTCTGGAGCGCAACCTCAAGCTGTACGGCGTGAGTTACGCCGTCGACCCGCTCGGTGACGTGTACGTCACCGGCCGGCTGCCGCTGTCCGCCGTCACCGACGCCGAGATCGACCGCCTCCTCGGCCAGGTCCTGGAGGCCGCCGACGGCAGCTTCAACACCCTCCTGGAACTGGGCTTCGCCACCGCGATCCGCAAGGAGTACGCGTGGCGGGTGTCGCGGGGGGAGTCGACGCGGAACCTCGACGCGTTCACACATCTGACCAAGCGGCCGACCCAGCCGACGGACTGACTCCGGCTCACTTCCCTCTGTTCCGCATCTTCCGTTGTTTCCCGGCTCCGTGGCATGCTCACGGCTGACGCAGATCTGAACGTCGTTCACATCCATGAAGAGCCGCATGGAAGGGCGTACGGACCATGAGCCATCCCCGCTTCACCAGACGAGCCCTGCTCGGCACCGCGACAGCCGTGGCGCTGGGCGCGGCGGCCGGCCCGGCGAGAGCGGCCACCGCCGCCCAAGTCCCCTCCCTCTGGCGGGAGTTCACCCGCACCCCCTACACCCACCCGCAGATCCCGTACATCGGCGGAGCGGGCGCCCGACGCCACCCCCGGCGCCCCCTCGTCCTCGACGTCCGCCGCTACGGCGCCGTCGCGGACGGCGTGACCGACTCCGCCCCCGCGATCAACCGTGCCATCGCTGCTGCCGGCAGGGCCGGCGGTGGCACGGTGCTCATCCCGCCCGGCACCTTCCGCATCGACGACGTCATCCGCGTCGGCCACTCCGGGGTCGTCCTGCGCGGCGCCGGCAGCGGCCGGACGACGCTCTACGCGACGCGGAACCTGACCGAACTGATCGGCGTCTACGGCTCCCGCTACGGCGGCGACAAGTCGTCCTGGTCCTGGGCCGGCGGCCTCATCTGGCTCGCGCCGAGCGCCCGTTGGGACTCCCTGGTCGCCGCGATCCGGGCGAAGGCCTGGCCCTTCGAGGGCTGGACCGGCAACAGGCGTGACGAATGGCGGCAGTTGACGACCGTCGAACCGGCCCGGCAGGGCGCCTGGACGGTGACGGTGGCGGACGCCTCCCGACTGAGGCCGGGCGAACTGGTGCTGCTCCGCCTCTCCGACGACCCCGGCCACACCCTCCTGGAGCACATGTCGGGCGGCGGCCCCGGCCCCGAGGCCTACTCCTGGGACGACAAGACGAAGCTCCTGTCGTACGTCCCCTACGAATGGCCCGTCCGCGTCGCCCGCGTCCACGGCCGCACGGTGACCCTCGAACGCCCGCTGCCGCTCGACCTCCGCCCCGAATGGAACCCACAACTCACCACGCACGTGGAGGAGTTGACGGGGTCGGGTGTCGAAGGCCTCACCCTGGAGGCCGTGCAGACCCCGCAGCAGCCCCACCTCCTGGACCTGGGCTACAACGGGGTCGTCCTCCAGTGCGCCTACGACTGCTGGGCCGACGACGTGACGGTCCGGAACGTCGACAACGGCTTCGGCCTGGTGGCGGCCTCCGCGTGCACCCTGAGCCGTACGACGGTGGCGGGACGCGGCTCCCACCACCCCTACTTCTGCCGTGAGGGCTCGCACGACAACCTCGTCGAGGACTTCACCATCGAGCAGCGCACGGTCCCGGCCCCCGCGGGCACCCAGCTCCACGGCATCAACGTCGAGGGCCTGTCGTCGTACAACGTGTGGTCGCGCGGCGACATGCGCATGGGCACCTTCGACAGCCACCGGGGGCTGCCCTTCGCCAACGTCCGCACCGACATCACGGTGTACAACGACGGCCGCCACGGCGGCGACGCGAACGCCGGGCCGCTCTTCGGCGCCCGCTTCACCCACTGGAACATCCGCGTCACCAACGGCCGTGCCGGGCTGATGAAACTCGACCAACTCGCCCCGTACAGCGCCACGGTGGGCCTCAACACGGTCACCGAGTTCGACCAGATCGACGTCCCCGACTTCACCGGCGACCTGCACACACGGCTGGAGCTCTACGGCACGACCGATGCCGTACGGCCGCGGAACCTGTACGAGGCGCAGCGGCGGCTGTAGGCCGGCTGCGGCGCAGGACGTCGGACGAGGCCGGCGGGGGCGGGTTCGGCGTACTGACCCGTCGGCGCGGCGTGCCGCTCGTGCCGGTCCGTGCGCGGAATCTAGTGGCCGTGCCGGCCCCTGTCGCGTGCGTATCGTCCCGGTGCGACCCCGACCAACTTCCGGAAATGGCGGGTGAGATGGGACTGGTCGTAGAACCCGGTCACCGTGGCCACCTCGCCCGGCGGGCGGCCGTCCAGGAGGAGACGGCGGGCGTGGGCGACCCGGCGGGACATCAGGTACTGGTGCGGTGCGATGCCGTACGCGCCGCTGAACGCCCGCACCAGATGGGCCGGATGGGCGTGCACCAGCCGCGCGGCCTCGTCGAGGGCGATGCCCTCGGTGACGTGCTCGTCGAGGAGTTCGCGCAGGTCACGGGCGAGGGCGGGTGTGAGGGCGCGGGATACGGGGGCGGGCGCGGTGGACGGCCGTAGGTGCGCGTGCAGCCGTTCGGCGATGAGCGACAGGCGGCTCTCCGCCTCCAGTTCGTCACCGGGGTGGTCGAGCGCGGTGTGCAACCGGGCCACCCGCAGCCGGAGTTCGGGATCGCGGAGGTCGGGCCGGTCGACGGCGGAACCGATCAGACCGTCCGGGAGATGGGTGCCGTCGAGATAGAGGACGCGCTTGCGGAAGCCGTGCGGGGTGGCGGGGGAGCCGTTGTGCGGGACGTGCGGCGGCAGCAGGGACACGGTGTCGTGCGGGGTGCCGTGCTCGTGCCGGTCGAGGTCGTACCGTACGGCGCCGTCGTCCACGATCAGCAGCGTCCACGCGTCGTGCACGTGCATCGGATACGCGTACTCGGTGAAGTGGGCGTGGAAGACCTCCACGACACCGGGGATGCGGGGCCGCCAGGCGGAGACTTCCTGCTGCGGGGCCATGCAAAGAACGTACAAGACGGGGTCGTACGGTGCTCGGCAGTCTCGGTGCATGAGCACTGAACCGATGCGCTTCGACACCAAGATCGCCGTCCTGCTGCGGGACGACCTGGAGCCCTGGCAGCGGCTGAACGTCACGTCGTTCCTGGTCAGCGGCCTGGGATCGCAGGTTCCCGAGGTGATCGGGGAGCCGTACGAGGACGCCGACGGGGTCGGCTACCTCCCGATGTTCCGGCAGCCGGTGATGGTCTTCGAGGCCACGAAGGAGGTCCTGGTGGCGGCCCACGGCAGGGCCCTGTCCCGCGCCCTGCCCCGCTCGCTCTTCACCTCCGATCTCTTCACCACGGGCAACGACCACGACAACCGGGCCGCGGTACGGGCCGTCGCCACGGCCGAGCTGGATGTGGTGGGACTGGCCGTGTACGGGCCGCGCAACGGGGTGGACAAGGTGGTGAAGGGGGCGCGCATGCACCCGTAGCCCCCTGACCCGCCCCCCTCCCTCTCAGGCGGCGCTGACCTCGGGCTTCGCCACGTCCGCTGCCTCCAGGGGCGCCTCCGCGGTCGTGGCCCCCGCGGCCGGGACCCGCCGCATCAGCACGCCGTACCCCACCGCCGCACCCGTCCCCACGACCGCGCACAGCGCCCACAGCCACTCCGCGCCGAGGTGGTCGATGACGGCACCCGACATCAGCGGGGCGACCAGCGCGGCCACCGACCAGGACAGGGTGTACATGCCCTGGTACCGGCCGCGCCCCTGGACCGGGGAGAGGCGGACGACCAGGCCCGTCTGGGTCGGGGCGTTGATCATCTCGCCCAGGGTCCACACGCACACCGTGAGGGCGAAGACACCGACCGAGCCGGCGAACGCGGTGAGCCCGAAGCCGTAGCCCGCGAGGATCGACGAGACCACCAACAGCCGCTTGGCGTCCCGGTGTTCGATGAGACGGGTGACCGGGATCTGCAGGACGACGATGAGGAAGCCGTTGATCGCGATCGCGGTGCCGTAGTCCGCGGGCGTGAACCCCGCCTCGCCCATCGCGACCGGCAGCCCCACCGAACCCTGCTGGAAGACGACCGCGACGAGGAAGGACAGTCCCACGACGCTCATGAACCGCCCGTCGCGCAGCACGGTCCCGAGCCCGACGGCGTCCGCCGCGCCCTTGCCCGCCTCCGCCGCGACGGTGGGCCGGGACTCGGGCAGCCGCAGGAACACGACGACCGCGCAGACCGCCGTCATCCCCGCCTCCAGCAGGAACCCGGCGCGGTAGCTGACCTCCGCGATGAAGCCGGCGGCCATCGAGGAGATCGCGAAGCCGAGGTTGATGGCCCAGTAGTTGAGCGAGAACGCGCGGATACGGTCCTCGGGGCGCACGATGTCGGCCATCATCGCCTGCACCGCGGGGCGGGACGCGCTGCTCGCCGCCCCGACCAGGCACGCGACGACGGCGATGGCGACCGGGTCGCGCACGAAGCCGAGCAGCGCCACGGACGCGGCGGTCGACGACTGCGCGATGAGCAGGGTGGGGCGGCGGCCGATGCGGTCGGTGAGCACGCCCGCGCCGATCGAGGAGACGACGCCGCCGAGGCCGTAGAGGGAGGCGACGAGGCCGGCGTAGGTGGCGGAGTAGCCGCGGTCGAGCGTCAGGTACAGGGCCATGAACGTCGAGACGAACGCGCCGAGCCGGTTGACCAGGGTGCTGGTCCACAGCCACCAGAACTCGCGGGGCAGGCCGGAGACGGTCTCGCGGGCGGCGCGTCTCAGGGCGGCGAGTGACATGGATCGTTCCCCCACGGTCGGACAGCTGGCGGGTAAGCGGCGATGACCGCGAGCACAACTTACGAAGGGGAGGTCGCGGCGGACCACTCAATTAACAGAAGCCGTCAACCGTGGGGCTGGGAGGCGGGCGCCAGGCGGGGGCCCGAATGCGTGGATTACGCTCTGAGGCATGGCCGACGCACCGTACAAGCTGATCCTCCTCCGCCACGGCGAGAGCGAGTGGAACGCGAAGAACCTGTTCACCGGCTGGGTGGACGTCAACCTGAACGAGAAGGGCGAGAAGGAGGCGGTCCGCGGTGGCGAGCTCCTGAAGGCCGCCGATCTCCTCCCCGACGTGGTCCACACGTCCCTCCAGAAGCGCGCGATCCGCACGGCGCAGCTGTCGCTGGAGGCCGCCGACCGCCACTGGATCCCGGTCCACCGCAGCTGGCGCCTGAACGAGCGCCACTACGGCGCCCTCCAGGGCAAGGACAAGGCGCAGACCCTCGCGGAGTTCGGCGAGGAGCAGTTCATGCTGTGGCGCCGGTCCTACGACACCCCGCCGCCGCCCCTTGAGGACGGCACGGAGTTCTCCCAGTCGGACGACCCGCGCTACGCGACGATCCCGCCGGAGCTGCGGCCCCGCACGGAGTGCCTCAAGGACGTCGTCGTGCGCATGCTGCCGTACTGGTACGACGGCATCGTCCCCGACCTCCTGGCCGGCCGCACGGTCCTCGTCGCCGCCCACGGCAACTCCCTCCGCGCCCTCGTCAAGCACCTCGACGGCATCTCGGACCAGGACATCGCGGGCCTGAACATCCCGACGGGCATCCCCCTCGCCTACGAACTGGACGCGTCCTTCAAGCCCCTGAACCCGGGCGGAACCTACCTGGACCCGGACGCGGCAGCGGCGGCGATCGAGGCGGTCAAGAACCAGGGCAAGAAGAAGTAGCCCAGCTCCCCGCCCCGCTTCACTTCCCGGCGAAGCCCCCCACCTGCGGATTCATTCCGGTGGGGGGCTTCGTGCTGCGCGGGGGAGTGCAGGGGAGGGGGCCGGGCAGGGCGCGGGCGAAGCCCCGGTGACGTGCTCGGAAGCGCATCGGAAGCGGATCGGTTCTGGTGGCGGAAGCGGTGATGTTGGTGGCATGCAAGGCGTCAATCGGCCTTTTGCGCGGGTTTCCGCAGACCCGCTCCACCCCCACGCCGGCCATCCCGCAGTTTCGTCATCCCGCCGGAGCACCCCATGAACGACCTTGGACCGCCCTCGCCCACCCCCGCCGTACCCCACCCCCCGACGCCCTACCGTGCCGACGGGCTGATACCGCCCGCCGGAGCCGCTCGTACCTGGGGGCTCACCGTCATCGGGGCACCCCTGCTGGCCGTTCTGCTGCTGGGGCTGGTCGACGGGGCCTACTCGGGCGGCGGCGGGGCGCAGGCCCAGCCGTGGAGCCCGCCCACCGCGTCGTACGCGTACACCCGGTCCAGCGCCCCGGACCCATACACCCAGTCCACCGCGCCGGACCCGTTCAGCGCCCCCGACCCCGTCACCACCGAGCCGGAGGCGACGGAGACCGGGGACGGCGGGAGCGCGTTCGGCGGTCCGACAGGGGAGTCGGCCACCGCGGCGGCGCCGGAAGCGGTCGTCACCGCCTACTTCGCCGCGGTCAACAACCGTGACTACCGGACCGCTTGGGACCTCGGCGGCAAGAACCTGGGCGACGCGAGCTACGAGGCGTTCGCGCAGGGATACGCCGACACCCAGCAGGACACGGTCAGCCAGCTGTCCGTCCAGGGGAGCGTCGTGCGGCTGGTCCTCAACGCCCGTCAGACGGACGGCACTTCGCGCTCGTATCACGTCACCTACACCGTCGAGGACGGTGTGATCACGCACGGCACGGCAACCCCGATCGGCTGACATCCCGCACGAGTGGAGCGCTGAACCATCGTGAGCACACAGGCACCGCACCACCCCCACGCTCCCGGCCGTCCGCCCGGAGCGCCGCAGGTCCCCCGCGTGTACGCGCGGACCAAGGCCACCCGCCTGCTGTCCGCGGGCACCTACCTCGATCCCGTCTACCGCGCGGCCGTCATACGGGAGTTGCTCAGGAACCGCTTCCGGGTGGTCGCGCCGTCGTACGGCTACGACGCCGTCTCGGTCCTGGCCCACGCGCTCGCCGCCCGCCGACTCCGCCGTATCCAGTGGGGAGTCGTGGCCGCTTCGGCGGTCGCGCTCCTGCTGCTGACGATCGGCCCGCTGAGCTTCTTCATCGCCGCCCAGCTGATGTTCTGGGTGCTGTGGGGCGCCGCCTATCTGCGCCGGGTCGTCACCCTGCACATCCTCATGACCCGCCTGAAGGAGACCGGCCCGGCCGGCGGCTTCGACGGCTCCTACCCCGTCGCCGGCCGGCTCACCGACGCCCTGATCGGCAAGGTCGACCGCGAACAGGCAGGCCAGACCGGCCTCGTCTTCTACGGCGGGTTCCGGCCCTTCGTCGGCGCGGGTGAGCCGCTGCGCGACTGGGCGAACGCCCAACTCCTGCTCGGCGCACCGAAGAACCGCCTCGCGGCCCGCAAGGACTTCGAGGCGTCCGGGGGCGACCTCGACGAGGTGGAGCGCAGGCCCGTCCTGCCGTTCACCGTCCACGACATCACCACGTACGTCGCCCGGAAGATGGGCGCGGAACTGCGCGACGAGGCCCGCTGGGACGAACGGATCGAGGGGCTGACCGTCGAGCAGCGCCGCTACACGACCGCGATCCGCACCAACGACCGTACGGCGAGCGCCGGTTGGTCCCAGCTGCCGGGGATGGACGATCTCCCGGCCATCCACTGGCGGGAGGACTACGACTCGGCCCGCGAGTACCTGTGCATCCGCGTCGGCTCCTGGAACGAGGAGCTGGTGACCTCGATCTTCGTCGGCTTCGACCTCAAGGGCGATACCCTGCACACCGAGTTCTACACCTATGTACTCGGGCCGCTGGTAAAGGAGTTCCACCTCGTCGACCGGCTGCCCGACGCGTTCGACGGACGGCTGGCGGTACGGATCGCGTGGGACATGGTCAAGGCCGTACCCCGCTGGTGCCTGGCGTTCACGCTCTGGCCGCTGCGGCTGGTTCCCCGGCGCTTCCTGCCCCAGCAGGTCCGGCGGTTCGTGCGGCCCGCGCGGGGCGGGTGGAGCACCGTCACGTTGACCGGAGGGAGCGCGGAGGTCGACACCAGCGAGTTCCGGCTCGGGCGCTACGCCAAGAAGTCGGTGGACTGCGGCGCGCTCACCAGCGTCCGGGAGATGGCCACCAGCGACACCTACCACCACTTCTTCCAGAAGACCGACGCCCTGAAGTACACGCAGATCGTCGAACGCCGGCTGCTGCACTCCATCCGGCAGTTCCTGGGCGAGCACCACGTGGATCTCGCCGACCACGACCGCGCCCAGACCAACATCCTCATCGGGGACAACTCCCAGGCGATCCTCGGCGGCCACAACGAGAAGTTCAGCTACAACTACCAACCGTCGGGCCCCGGTTCGCCCGGTGGCCGAGAAGGGGACTAGGCATGGGCGACAGCGACAGCCATACCTTCGGGGACAACAACCAGGTCATCCTCGGCGGGGAGAACTCGGGCTTCGGCTACAACTACCATGCGGCGCCCGCGACGTCGCCCGCCGGGCCGCGGACCTCCGGGCGGGCGGCCGGCGGCCAGGACTCCGGCGGCCAGACCTCCGGGCAGCGGTCCGCGCCACCGCCCGCCGGGCACGACCGCAGCCGTAGCGTCTTCGTCGTGCACGGGCGGGACGAGGAGGTGCGCGCGGCGATGTTCGGACTGCTGCGTAGGCTTGACCTACGGCCCCTGGAATGGGAGGAGTTGGTGCGGGCCACCGGCAGGACCGCGCCCTTCCTCGGCGAGGTCGTCATGAACGCACCGGCGCAGGCACAGGCGGCCCTGGTCCTGCTCACCCCCGACGACGTCGCCAAGCTGCACCCGCATCTGCTCGGCAACAGCGAGCGGGACGACGAGACCCAACTCACCGGCCAGCCACGGCAGAACGTCCTGATCGAGCTGGGCATGGTGCTGATGGCCTACCCCGAGCGGACGGTCATCGTCGAGGTGGGCCGGCTGCGGCACGTCGCCGACACCGCGGGCATCAACGTCATCCGGTTCGACGGCACGGAGGCCTCGCTTGCGAAGATCGCGGCCCGGCTGCGGCTGGCCGGCTGCCGACTCGACGACAGCGGGCCGGAATGGCGCGACCCCGAGTACTTCCGGAATCTCTCCGCGTACCGGCGGCTCGCCTGAAGCACCGGAAGGAAGGAACGGGAGGAAAGCAAGGAAAGCAAGGGAGGGTGACGGACGCCCGGGTGTCCGTCACCCTCCCTTCTCCGGCGTTCTTCTCCCTCTCCGGCGTCCGCCCTTCCCGCGCGCTTCTCACACGCGGTCCAGTCCCGACGCCAGCACCCGCAGGAACGCCCCCACCTCCCGCATGTCGATCCGCTCCAGATCGGCGGGCCGTACGATCACCCGCAACTCCCGGCAGACCGCGCCCTCCCGGGACCGCGCGATGAACGACATCAGGATCAGCCGCAGCAGGCTGTCCTGGTCGAGATGGTCGAGCCGGGACAGCCCCGATCCGACCAACGGCATGGCCACCGCCTCCAGTTGGGCATGCCGGTGCAGCGCGTCCCACAGCCGGCCGAGCCCGGACCAGAGGTCCTCCACACTGGACGCGGCCACGCAGTCGTTGCCGATACGGCTGTACGCGACGCCGAACACCAGCCTCGGCCGGGTGCCCAGGACCGCCACCGTGCCGAGCGGATACCGGTCCAGTTTGCCCAGCGGCTTGCGCTCCCGGTCCTCCCGCCCGACCGGCGCGACGCCGGCCAGCGCCGCGGCCAGTTCCGCGTCCAGCCGCCCCACGTCACCTTCGTACCGCCGGAGCAGCAACTGTCCTTGCACACTGGCGGCGTTGATGACCTCGCCGTCGGCCGGCGCGGTGTCGAAGGTGTCGCAGAAACCGACGACGAGATGGGCCGGCTGGTCGAACAGGTCGCCGGCCTCGACGACCACCGTCAGGTCGGGGCGCCGGAAGACCTGCTCGACCCGCGGCACCGGACGCGCCTGGCCCAGCCCCCAGGCCAGGCAGGCCGCCACGGACAGCGCCGTGACCGTGCCGGGATCGGGGAAGCTCCGGGGGAAGAACTGCCCGACGAACTGAAGGACGGCGGATATTCCGCCGAAGGCCACCATGGTGCTGCGCGCGAAAATCCTCCGCGCGCGCCCGGTGCCGTAGAACCGCGGAAATCGAGAACTCACGGTTCCTCCAGGGCATCATGATAATCTGCTGGTCACTTGTCGGTGACGCAGAGTGATGAAGACGTGCGGCACAGCGATACGAAAACGCGGCGGGGGCGACGCGGGTGGCCGATGGACGAGTGCGCATTCAGGTCAGAGTGCTGGGGGCGGTCCGGCTCGACGTCGACGGGATTCCGGTCCGGCTGACACCGCTGACCACCCGGCTGCTGGTCCGCCTGGTGGCCGCCGAGGGCGAGGCCGTGCCGGTGCGTCAACTGCGCCGGGACGTATGGGGGTTGGCGGACGGCCCGCGCCATCTGGACCAGCGCAACCGCAACGAGGTGCAGAAGCGCGTGCTGGAACTGCGGCGCGCTCTCGATCCCGTCCAGGACGGCACCGCCGCCCGCGTCCTGCGCACCGAGCAACAGGTCACCGTGCACGGCCCGGAGACCGCCTACCGCCTGGTGCTGCGGCCCGAGGAACTGGACAGCGCGCGGTTCACCGCGGTCGTCGGCAGCGCGCTGCTCGCCCCGCCCGCGACCGCCGCGCACGAGCTGGCCGAGGCGCTGACCCTGGTCCGGGGCAGGCCGCTGGCCGAGGTCAACGGCGAGAACTTCGCGGCCCCGCTCATCCGCCGCCTCACCGCCCTGCTGGACTCCGCCCGTCGCGAACTGGTCAGGGTGCAGGCCGACCTGGGCCGTCCCGACCTCGCGCTGCCGGTCGCCGAGCTGATCGTCCGCGACCATCCCGACGACCTCGACGCGGCCCGCGTCCTGGACACCCTGCGCGCCGCGCTCCGGGCCCGCCACGGTGCCGAACTGCTGCGCCACAGAGTGCCGTTGGCCGGGCAGCGCGCCGATGTCGTGCTGGTCCGGGGCGACTTGTTCGAGCAGACGGACTGCAACCTGGTGGTCGGCTTCACCGACACCTTCGACACGGAGACCGAGCAGGACATCGTCATCAGCCGCGACAGCGTCCAGAGCCAGCTGGTCGACCGGCTCTTCGGCGGCCGACGACGCCTGCTGGACGAGAAGTTGAAGGCCGGGCTGCGGAGCGTGCGGGCCGTCGGCACGGAGAGCGTCCGGGCCAAGCCGCGCGGCCGGCGGGTCCGTTACCCGGTGGGGACGACCGTCGCCGTGCCCGTGGACGGCCGCCGGATCTTCGCGGTCGCCTACTCGCGGCTCGGCAACGACCTGGTGGCACGGTCCGGGAACGAGGACCTGCGGGTGAGCCTGGACCGGCTCTGGGCCTCGGTGGCGGTGAACGGCCTGTTCAGACCGGTCGCCGTCCCGCTCATCGGCTCCGGACTGGCCCGGGTGACCGACCTCGACCGCGGCCAGCTCGTGGGCCTGATCGTCGACTCGTTCATCGCCGCGTGCCGGCTGCACCCCGCGCTCACGCCCGAACTCCGCATCGTGATCCGCCCGGAGGACCTCGCCAGCACCGACCTCTCCCCGGTCGAACGGCGCTTCCACGAACTGGTCCCGGACCTGGACGACCACGCGGACCGGCCGACTCAGAGGTGAGACCGGGCGGTTGCCGGCGTCCAGCCCCCGCACCGGCAGGTTCCTCCGCATCTCCGGCTCCCCCCACGCGGCATCCCCCACCGGCTTCCGGCCCACCGCCGCCACCCGGCCTCACCGGGTCCCAGTGCACCGCCCCGCCCGCTTCCGCGGGTAGCCACCATCCGCTTCCGAACCGATTCCGACGAGGCGCGGCGCCTGCACGCCCGGTGATTTCTCGTCATTACGTAGATACGCGAGGTGACCGGGCGGGAGGATGAGCGCAGGGCGCGACCCGTCCGGCCGGCAGGCCTGTCGTCGCCCTCGTCCACACGCACTCTCGGGGGGAAGAGCACCCATGGCGAACCAGTACCCCGGACCGCCTCCGGAACAGCCGCCCGCACAGCCCGGGCAGAACCCGTACACCGCGCCGCCCGGTGGTTCCTACGCCGAGGGGGCCTACGGCTATCCCACCGCCCCCGGCTCGACCCCCGTCTACGGCTACCCGCAGGCCGCCCCGCCGCCGCAGCCTCCGGCGTACTCGCTGCCGCAGTCTCAACCCGCCTTCGGGGCGCCCCTGTTGACCCTCGGGGACATCGCCGTCAACGGTGACACCATCGTGAGCCCGGCCGGGACGATGCCGCTCAGGGGCGCGGTGTGGACGGCCACCGACATGTCGCGGACGGAGGAGCGGATCCCGCCGCACGCGATCGTGCTGGCGATCCTGTTCTTCCTGCTCTGCTTCGTCGGACTGCTGTTCCTGCTGATGAAGGAGCGGACCACCACCGGGTTCGTGCAGGTCAGCGTCCACAGCGGGGGACGGCACCACTCCACGATGATTCCCGTGCAGTCCCGGAACCAGGTGGTGCACGTCCTGAACCAGGTCAGTTACGCGCAGTCCATCAGCATGTGAAGCGGGTCGGCACGACGACGGCCCGGGCGTGGTGCGCCCGGGCCGTCGTCGTCGTTGGAGGTGTCAGCGCCGGCTCGCCCGCGCGAGCGCCGGGACGAAGCGCAGCGCGTCCACCGTGCCCACGCCGGTCGCCATGTCGTAGCCGTTGACCGCGGTGTAACCGGTCACGCCCTCGTACGAGTTGTTCGTGCCGTCGTTCACGTCGACGATGCCGTGGGCCTTCGCGCCGTGCCGCGCCAGCGTGTACAGCGCCGAGTTGATGTTGCCGACCCGGTGCCCCGCCGCCTGGTCCGCGAGGGCGACGATGCCGGAGAAGAGCGGGCTGGCCTCGCTCGTGCCGCCGTAGACGTCCCAGCCGACGGCCGTCGGGTCGAAGCTGGAGTACGTCCACGCGCCGCCGTTGACCGCGGCGGCCATCGAGACGTCGGGGGTGGCGCGCTGGGTGCCGACGATCTTCTTCACGCCGTTCTGGAACGACGGGCGGGCGAAAACGTGGGACTGGCCGCCGCCGCCCGCGCCGTAGTCGTTGTAGACGCTGTCCGGCGAGACGCGGTCACCCTTGTCGTCCAGGTGGAGCTGCGTGCCGCCGATCGAGGTGACCAACGGGTCGGAGGACGGCCAGGAGTTGACCGGCTTGTCGTAGTAACCCTTGCCGTCCGCCGTGGAGTCGGTCGCACCGCCGTCGCCGGACGAGGCGAGGACGGTGACGTGCCTGCGGTTCGCGTCCTGGAAGGCGTAGCGCAGCTTCTTGATGCTGGAGAAGTCGCCCTGGTCGAAGCCGGGGAAGGTGTTCTCGGTGGCGCCGAAGCTCTGGGTGATGACGTCGCCGACACCGTGGTCGATCAGGTGCTTCTCGGCGTCCATCATCTCCGGCAGCCCGGTGACGCCCTCGGTCTCCGCGACGGCCGTCTCGACCAGCACGATCTTCGCGTCGGGCGCGACCGCGTGCGCCATCTCGACGTCCAGGGTGGTCTCGCCCGCCCAGCCGGTCATGTCGGCGTTCGTCGGGTCGAAGACGGGGACCTTGCCCCACTTGACGACGTTCACCTTGGTGCTGTGCATGCCGAACTGCTTGCTGTACGTGTCGAGATCGTGCTGGATCGTCGGCGAGCCGAACGAGTCGACGATGACGATCGTCCGGCCCTTGCCCGTGATCCCCTTCTTGTACAGGGAGTTGAGGTTGTACGCGGTGCGGTACTGCAGCGGGTCGTAGCACGCGATGTGCCACTTGGCCTCGCACTGGGCACTGGTCAGCGGGCTGGGCACGTCGCGCGCGAGGGTGTGCCCGGTGATGGCCGGGACCGCCTTCGTCTGCGGTACGGCGGCGGGTGCGGCACCGGCGACGGCGGCCAGCGGCGCGGTCGCCAGCGCGGCGGCGGCGAGGGTCGCGGTGGCGGCCGTGGCGGCGGCGAAGTTCAGTCTGGTGCGGGCTATGTGCATGAATCCCCCCTGAGTGCTGCGGAGTTCGTCCGGCGGTCAGCCGGGCGAAACGGTCTCCGCGCATCTCATCGAGTGAGACATGCACAGGACAAGACTGTTGAACTGTCGATGCCGAACCCTTTGCCCAAACAGCACCGAAGCCTCGAACGCTCCTGGCGATCCGACCTGTTGACGCGGCCGTACCACCGCCTCAGACCGCGGAACCGGCCAGCCGCTGGAAGGCCGCCGTCGTACCCGGGTGCGCGAGTTCGTCCAGCAGGTGCCGCCACTCGGGGTCGCCCGGGACGGGGTGCGCCTCGTCCCACGCGGCCAGCAGCGGCGCGAGGGCGTCCTCGCCGGCGACCGCGGTGGTACCGGCGTTCATGAACTGCTGCGATTCCATGGTGAGTTCCTTCCGGACGGAGTGCCTGCACGATCGGCCGCGAACTGCCGTGCTCCTAAGATGCCTTCGCCCGCCTACAGGAACCATGGAGAACCCCACCCGATCAGGGGTGGGGCTGCCCGTACCCCGAGAGGCCCGCCCGCCGGTCCTCAGACCGAGTACGGCACCGCGTGCACCTCGTCCGCCCGGTGACCCGCACGTTCGTGGACGCGCTGGACCGCCTCGGGCGAAGGGGCCTCCGAGAGGCAGTAGACGGTCCCGGACTCGGGGTCGGCCCAGGCCCGCTCGAAGTGGACGCCCTCGTCCTTCTCCACCGCGAGATCCGCCTTGTGGGCCGCCATCAACTGGTCGGCCGTGATGCCCGTCATTCCGTGGTGTACGTCCATGTACTGAGCCATGGCCGCGCACCTCCTTCCGTGCGCTCGCCCGCTCTGCCCTACCCCTCCATGCTGCGCCCGTACGGTCCTCCCGGCCACCGTGGGCGACGAGCGGGGGAAGGCCCCGGACACACGGCGGAGGGGCCCCGGCGCGATGTGCGCCCGGGCCCCTCCGGTGGTGTCACGCGACGGTCAGCCGCACTGGCACGGATTGCCTGACTGGCAGCCGCAGCCGCAGCCCGAGCCGCAGCCGCAGGCGCCGAAGAGCGGGAGACTCTTGATCTCGGCGGGCTGCTGGGTCTCGCGCTCCTGCGTCGGGTCGGGCGTCGTGGCGGGGGATTCGGCCATGGGTCCTCCTAGAGGCTGGTGCCTGTGCCCATTGGATGCCCGCTCCGCCAGGCGCATCAACGGCGCATTGGGGTTTCCCCCGCAAGCCCCCGGCCCCGCGCCGCCCGAGCCCCTCGCGCGCGTACCCGGCCGGACCCTACGCGCCCTCCGCCCCCGTCACCGGCTGGATGTCCGGCTGCAGCTCGTCCGCGTGCTCGCCGGTGACCAGGAAGACCACCCGCTTCGCGACCGACACCGCGTGGTCGGCGAAACGCTCGTAGTAGCGGCCGAGCAGGGTCACGTCGACCGCCGTCTCGATGCCGTGCTTCCACTTCTCGTCCAGCAGGTGCTGGAAGAGCGTGCGGTGCAGCAGGTCCATGTCGTCGTCGTCCGCCTCCAGCTGGAGGGCCAGGTCGACGTCCTTCGTGATGATGACCTCGGCCGCCTTGGCCATCAGCCGCTGCGCGAGCTGCCCCATCTCCAGGATGGTCGCGTGCAGGTCGTGCGGCACGGCGCGCTCGGGGAAGCGGAGCCGGGCGAGCTTCGCCACGTGCTGGGCGAGGTCTCCGGAGCGCTCCAGGTCGGCGGACATGCGCAGCGACGTGACGACGATCCGCAGATCCGTCGCCACCGGCTGCTGCCGGGCCAGCAGGGCTATGGCCCGTGCTTCCAGGTCGTGCTGGAGGTCGTCGACCTTCTTGTCGGCCTCGATGACGCTCTCGGCCAGCTTCAGGTCGGAGTCCAGGATGGCCGTCGTGGCGCGTCCGATCGCCGACCCGACCAGCCGGGCCATCTCCACCAGACCGTCACCGATCGAGTCAAGTTCCTCGTGGTACGCGTCCCGCATCAGGGTTCCCTCTCCTACGTTGTGCTTCGGGGGTCAAAAGGGCTCAGGGGGCTCGGTGGACTCTGGGGCCCGGGCCCGTCGGTGTGACGTAAAACCGGCCCTTCCACCCCACGCTCCCACGTTGCCGCTCCTACGCGACGGTTTACGCCACCCCAAATGAATCAATACTGGCTCCAAGGTGAACTCTGGGCGACGAGTGTTCGAGGTCGCACTCCGATGGCTGTGGCCAGGAGGTATCCCATGCCTAACCTGGGGGCATGGACGTGAACGCGGCGGTCGCCGCAGCGGCAGCGATCGCCGGGGTACTCACCGGTGTGATCGCCATGCTGGCGTTCCGCTGGAGCGAACGCGACCAGAAGCGACCGACCAGGACCTCCCTGCATACGGACCCGGTACTTCCGCCGGGTGTGGACACCGTGCTCTCGGTGCTCCGCTCCTCTGCCGTCGTCCTCGACGAAGCGGACGCCGTGGTCAAGGCCAGCTCGGCGGCGTACGCCCTCGGACTGGTCCGTGGCGGAAAACTCTCCGTCGAACCGATGCTCCAGATGGCCCGGGACACCCGGCGCGACGGCGAGATACGCCAGGTCGAGCTGGACCTGCCCCGGCGCGGCACCGGACGAGGGGAGGCCCTCGCGGTCTCCGCCCGGGTGGCGCCGCTCGGCTCCCGGCTCGTCCTGCTCCTCGTCGAGGACCTCACCGAGGCCCGCCGTATCGAGGCCGTACGACGAGACTTCGTGGCGAACGTCAGCCACGAACTGAAGACCCCCGTCGGCGCGCTCTCCCTCCTCTCGGAGGCGGTCATGGACGCCTCCGACGATCCTGAGGCGGTGGAGCGTTTCGCCGGCCGGATGCAGATCGAGGCCACGCGCCTGACCAACCTCGTGCAGGAGCTCATCGACCTGTCACGGGTCCAGAACGACGACCCCCTCGAAGACGCCGAACCCGTCCGCGTCGACGAACTCGTCGCCGAGGCCATCGACCGCTGCCGGCACCAGGCCGGAACCAAACAGATCACCATGGCCGCCGGCGGCACCGCCGACCTGCATGTCTACGGGAACCGGGGCCAGCTGGCCGCCGCCCTCGGAAACCTGGTCGAGAACGCCGTCAACTACTCGCCCGCCCGCACCCGCGTCGGCATAGCCGCCCGCCGGGTGGCCGCGGCCGGTGGCGACCACATCGAGGTCGCCGTCACCGACCAGGGCATCGGGATCTCCGAGAAGGACAAGGAGCGCGTGTTCGAGCGCTTCTACCGTGTCGACCCGGCCCGCTCGCGGGCCACCGGCGGCACGGGTCTCGGGCTGGCGATCGTCAAGCACGTGGCCGCCTCGCACGGCGGGGAGGTCACGGTGTGGAGCTCCGAGGGACAGGGCTCCACGTTCACCCTGAGGCTGCCGGAGGCGGGTGCGGCCCGCGACCGTGCCCACCATCACCCCGACCTCGACGACGAGGTCGAGGGGTCCCCTGAACCATCCCCGTACGAACCGCTTCCCGCCCCGGAGGTCCTTCCGTGACCCGTGTGCTTGTCGTCGAGGACGAGGAGTCCTTCTCCGACGCCCTGTCGTACATGCTCCGCAAGGAGGGCTTCGAGGTCGCCATCGCGACCACCGGGCCCGACGGACTCGACGAGTTCGAGCGCAACGGCGCCGACCTCGTCCTGCTCGACCTGATGCTGCCGGGCCTGCCCGGCACGGAGGTCTGCCGCCAACTGCGTGGCCGGTCCAACGTCCCCGTCATCATGGTGACGGCCAAGGACAGTGAGATCGACAAGGTCGTAGGCCTGGAAATAGGAGCCGATGACTACGTCACCAAGCCCTTCTCGTCCCGCGAGCTCGTCGCCCGTATCCGGGCCGTGCTGCGCCGCCGCGGCGAGCCCGAGGAGGTCACCCCGGCCGCCCTCGAGGCAGGTCCGGTCCGTATGGACGTGGATCGCCACGTGGTCACGGTCTCCGGCTCCAAGGTCGACCTGCCCCTCAAGGAGTTCGACCTGCTGGAGATGCTCCTGCGCAACGCGGGCCGCGTACTGACCCGTATGCAGCTCATCGACAGAGTCTGGGGCGCCGACTACGTGGGCGACACCAAGACCCTCGACGTCCACGTCAAGCGCCTCCGCGCCAAGATCGAACCGGACCCGGGCGCGCCGCGCTACCTGGTGACGGTGCGCGGCCTGGGCTACAAGTTCGAGCCGTAGACCGCGGGCGCGGTCGGACGGGTACTACGACGATGGGCGGGACCTCCGCGTGAGGTCCCGCCCATCGTCGTGGCCGTACGGCTGCTGCCGTCGCTCAGCCGGTCGTGCCGGTCGACTCCGTGGCCGTCGCGCTCGCGGAGGCCGAGTCGGTCGGGGTGGCCGACGTGCTCGTGCCGGGCTTCGGCGAGCCGGTGGCGGTCGCGGAGGCGCCCGGGGCGGCCGTGGGCATCGCGGTCGGGCCCCACTTGCTGAAGTAGCTGTCCGCCGGGACGACGAACGCGCTCAGGCTCACGTCACCGGTCGTGCTGAGGGTGAAGGTGACCTTCTGGGCGTTGCCGTCCGGGATGCTGCCGGAGTCGCTCAGCGAGGCGGAGGCGTTGCCCTTGCCGCCCAGGACGAGCGAGCCGAAGGCCGGGACGACCAGCTTGCCCTTGCCCTTGGCGGCGGTGAGCGTCGCGGAGCCGGCGCCGTCCACGCTGACGGAGTCCAGGGTCTGCGGGTCCTTGCCGGTGTTGAACAGGGTCGCGGAGATGACCGCGGGGCCCTTGGCCGTGGTGTCGGGCTGGGTGATGACGAGCGCGTTCTGCACCTTGATGACACCGACGGAGACGGCCGCGTTGTCCGGCTTGACCTCCAGCGTCTGGGCGTCGTTGCCGGCACCGCACGCGGCGAGCGAGGCGATCGAGAACGCGATGGCGGCGGCGGCGAGGGCGCCGCGTCGAAGGCTGCTGCTCACGGCGGCGGCTACTCCTTGAACGTGGGCGGAGCAGGGCGACTCCCGAATAAAGCCGCCCTAAGTGTCTGTCAGCGGCCTTAGGTTACCGAGCCGTTCCCGCACCACCGCACCCGACCCTCCCCCAACCGGGTACCCGTGTGCCACAAGTGACTCATGGGTCACTTGTGCCCGCCACTCCTCCGGCATTCACATAAGCGGCTCAGCCGTCCGCCGGCGGATTTTCCGTGAAGAATGCGGGACCCCCCGGAGAATTGATCAACGGCCGTTCCGCGGGCCCGGGTGATCAATTCCGGATTCGTCTCGTACCGGGCTCCGGCCACCGAACGGAGTAGCGGAAGTCGAGCACTTGGAACCAGACATTTGGGGACGTTCGTCCGCTTGGAGGCGCCTCCGGATGTGTGTAACGTACGCGTTTCACCTCGCCCGGAGAGCCGCTCCGACCTGCGAATACCCGCTTCCGCTCGGCGTCCGCAGCACGTTCCTGTTGCTGTTGTCAAGCCCCGAGATATGCCCTGACCTGCGAAAACGCCATTCAGAACCCGCAGTTTCCGTGTTACCCTGGATAGCCACGGAAGGGGTACCTGTCACATGACGTTCAAGGTTGGCGACACCGTGGTCTATCCCCATCACGGGGCCGCGCTGATCGAGGCTATCGAAACTCGCCAGATCAAAGGCGTGGACAAGACCTACTTGGTGCTGAAGGTCGCTCAGGGTGACCTGACGGTGCGTGTGCCAGCGGACAATGCGGAGTTCGTCGGCGTACGTGATGTGGTCGGTCAGGACGGGCTGGACCGGGTCTTCGAGGTGCTGCGCGCTCCGTACGCCGAGGAGCCCACGAACTGGTCGCGTCGTTACAAGGCAAATCTGGAGAAGCTCGCCTCCGGCGATGTCATCAAGGTCGCGGAAGTCGTCCGTGACCTGTGGCGTCGTGAGCGCGAGCGAGGACTCTCCGCAGGTGAGAAGCGCATGCTCGCCAAGGCTCGCCAGATCCTGGTGAGCGAGCTCGCGCTCGCGGAGAACACGAACGAGGACAAGGCCGAGGCCCTGCTCGACGAGGTTCTCGCGTCCTGACGCAGGCAACTGGTACGCCCTGCTCAGCACAGTGAAATGCCGTGGTGCCCGATGACAGCTCCCTTGTCGCCGGGCGCTTCGGCATGTTCGGGGAAGTTTCCCGCCCGCCCCCGACACCGACCTCGTCGAAGAATCCGCGGACTGCGAGGCCCCGAGACTCCGACTTCGTCGAACGCCGGAGGAAACGTCCCCCGATAATGGTGTGCCGGGCCCGGGCAGCAGGCTCGACCGGTGTCACGGAAGGGTCCGGTCAAGGCGTCGCGCCCGGCACTCCTGAGGCCATACCCACGTAGGTCGAGCACACAAACCTGACAGGAACCGATGTCTGACGATTCGCGCTCTTCGCAGGCGCAGTCCTCCGTCGCCGCCGTGATTCCGGCCGCCGGACGAGGCGTACGCCTCGGGCCGGGCGCCCCCAAAGCGCTCCGCGCGCTGAACGGCACCCCCATGCTCATCCACGCGATCCGCGCGCTGGCCGCGTCACGTTCCGTGTCCCTGGTCGTCGTCGTGGCCCCGCCCGACGGCGCCGCCGAGGTGAAGACCCTGCTCGACGCGCACGCCCTGCCCGAGCGCACCGACTTCCTGGTCGTCCCCGGCGGCGAGTCCCGGCAGGAGTCCGTGAAGCTCGGCCTGGACGCGCTGCCGCCCGGCTACGACGTCGTCCTCGTCCACGACGCGGCCCGCCCGCTCGTCCCGGTCGACACGGTCGACGCGGTCATCGAGGCCGTACGCGAGGGAGCGCCCGCCGTCGTACCGGCGCTGCCGCTCGCCGACACGGTCAAGGAAGTCGAGCCGGCCGCACGGCCCGGGGACCCGGAACCGGTGGTCGCCACCCCCGAGCGGGCCCGCCTCCGTGCCGTGCAGACGCCACAGGGCTTCGACCGCGCCACCCTGATCCACGCCCACGAGACGGTCACCGACAACGTCACCGACGACGCGAGCATGGTCGAACAGCTCGGCCTCGCCGTCGTGGTCGTCCCCGGCCACGAAGAGGCCTTCAAGGTGACCCGCCCCCTGGACCTCGTCCTCGCGGAGGCGGTCCTGGCCCGCAGGAGGCTCAACGATGGCTTCTGAGACCTCCCCGCCATCCCCGTCCTACCCGCTGCCTCAGGTCGGCATCGGCACCGACATCCACGCCTTCGAGGAAGGCCGCGAGCTGTGGTGCGCGGGCCTCAAGTGGGAGGGCGAGGGCCCGGGCCTGGCCGGCCACTCCGACGCGGACGTCGTCGCCCACGCGGCCTGCAACGCCCTCTTCTCGGCGGCGGGCCTCGGCGACCTGGGCCGGCACTTCGGCACGGGCCGCCCCGAGTGGTCGGGCGCGTCCGGCGTCACCCTGCTGACCGAGGCCGCCCGGATCGTCCGCGAGGCCGGCTTCACGATCGGCAACGTGGCCGTCCAGGTCGTAGGACCGAGGCCGAAGATCGGCAGGCGCAGGGACGAGGCGCAGAAGCTCCTGTCGGAGGCGGCGGGGGCGCCGGTGTCCGTCTCGGGGGCGACGACGGACGGCCTCGGGTTTCCGGGGAGAGGGGAAGGGCTGATGGCGGTGGCCACGGCGTTGGTCGTACGGCACACGTGACCCGGCCCACCCAGGAACACGCGGAACCGCGCGACCGGCCCCCACCGGACCCGTACCGGAAAACGGCCAATCCGCCGGAAGGCACCGGGCACCCCGTACCGCCCACTACCCTTACTACCGTGACCATTCGTCTGTACGACACCAGCGCCCGGCAGATCCGTGACTTCACCCCGCTCACCGCGGGCTGTGTCTCGATCTACCTCTGTGGCGCCACCGTGCAGGCCGCCCCTCACATCGGCCACATCCGCTCGGGCCTGAACTTCGACATCCTCCGCCGCTGGTTCGAACACCGCGGCTACGACGTCACGTTCATCCGCAACGTCACGGACATCGACGACAAGATCATCACCAAGTCCCGTGACCAGGGCCGCCCTTGGTGGTCGATCGGCTACGACAACGAGCGCGCGTTCAACGACGGCTACAGCGCCCTCGGCTGCCTCCCGCCGACCTACGAACCCCGCGCGACCGGCCACGTCCCCGAGATGATCGAGATGATGCGCGGCCTGATCGAGCGCGGTCACGCGTACGAGGCCGACGGCAGCGTCTACTTCGACGTGCGCTCGTTCCCGGACTACCTCCAGCTGTCGAACCAGGACATCGACGACCTCCGCCAGCCCCCCGAGGACGGCATCACCGGCAAACGCGACCCGCGCGACTTCGCGATGTGGAAGGCGACCAAGCCCGGCGAGCCCGACTGGGAGACCCCGTGGGGCCGCGGGCGCCCCGGCTGGCACCTGGAGTGCTCGGCGATGGCGCACAAGTACCTGGGCTCCGCCTTCGACATCCACGGCGGCGGCCTCGACCTGATCTTCCCGCACCACGAGAACGAGATCGCCCAGGCCAAGGGCTACGGCGACGACTTCGCGCAGTACTGGGTGCACAACGCCTGGGTCACCATGAGCGGCGAGAAGATGTCGAAGTCGCTCGGCAACTCCGTCCTCGTCTCCGAGATGGTCAAGACGTGGCGCCCCATCGTCCTGCGCTACTACCTCGGCACCCCGCACTACCGCTCGATGATCGAGTACAGCGAGGAGGCCCTGCGCGAGGCCGAGTCCGCGTTCGCGCGGATCGAGGGCTTCGTGACCCGGGTCGTCGAGAAGGCCGGGGGAGTCGTCGAGCCCGCCGCCGAGGTGCCGCCGGCCTTCGCCGAGGCGATGGACGACGACCTGGGCGTCCCGCAGGCGCTCGCCGTCGTCCACACCACGGTCCGGCAGGGCAACAGCGCGCTGGCCGCCGACGACAAGGAAGCCGCCGTCGCGCGTCTCGCCGAGGTGCGCGCCATGCTCGGCGTCCTCGGCCTCGACCCGCTGGACCCGCAGTGGGCGGGCGAGGCCGACCGCGGCGAAGACCTCCACGGCGTCGTCGACACCCTGGTCCGCATGGTCCTCGACCAGCGCGAGGCCGCCCGGGGCCGCAAGGACTGGGGCACCGCGGACGCCATCCGCGACCAGCTCAACCAGTCCGGCCTGGTCATCGAGGACGGCCCGCAGGGCCCCCGCTGGACCCTCGGCCCGCGCTGAACCCACCCCGGTCAACGAAGATCGACTGTGCCGCCCGGCCTCCCGGGCGGCACACTGCATAGACGTACGTATGCACCGCACTCCACGACGGATCACACAGACAGGTAGGTCATGGCAGCCAACAACCGCCGCATGTCCGGCAAGAAGGGCGCGCAGGTCGGCAGTGGCGGCCAGCGGCGCAAGGGTCTCGAGGGCAAGGGCCCCACCCCGCCCGCCGAGGCACGCAAGGGCCACAAGAAGAACCGCATCGCCAACGCCAGGGCCAAGCAGGTCCAGCGCCGGGCGCCGGTCGCGCGCGGTCGCGGCGGCAAGGGCACGTCCGAGATGGTCGTCGGCCGCAACCCGGTCGTCGAGGCGCTGCGCGAGGGCGTCCCCGCCGTCACGCTCTACGTCCAGCAGTTCATCGACAACGACGAGCGGGTCCGCGAGGCGCTCCAGCTCGTCGCCGAGCGCGGCGGCGTCCACCTCATGGAGGCCCCCCGCCCCGAGCTGGACCGCATGACCAACGGCCTCAACCACCAGGGCATGGTCCTCCAGGTCCCGCCCTACGAGTACGCGCACGCCGAGGACCTCGCGAACGCGGCCTACGACAAGGGCGAGGACCCGCTGATCGTCGCCCTGGACGGGGTGACCGACCCGCGCAACCTCGGCGCGATCGTCCGCTCGGTCTCCGCGTTCGGCGGCCACGGCGTCCTCGTCCCCGAGCGCCGCGCGGCCGGCATGACCGCCGGCGCCTGGAAGACGTCGGCCGGTACGGCGGCCCGTACGCCCGTCGCCCGCGCCACGAACCTGACGCGCGCGCTGGAGGCGTACAAGAAGGCGGGTCTCGCGATCGTCGGTCTCGCCGCCGACGGTGAGCACGAGATCGGTGAACTCGCCGCGCTGGCGGGCCCGGTGGTGGTCGTCGTCGGCAGCGAAGGCAAGGGCCTGTCCCGACTCGTGGGCGAGACCTGCGACTTCCGGGTCCGCATCCCGATGCCCGGCGGCGCGGAGTCCCTCAACGCCGGTGTGGCCGCCGGAGTCGTGCTCTACGAGGCGTCCCGCAAGCGTTCCTGAACGGACGTTCGGCACCGTCACCCACTCGGGGCAATCTGCGCGTCGGGGACGAGCTTGACGCTGTCCGGACACATCCGGCAAGTCAAAGCAGTGTCCTAAACACACGTCACTCGGTTAGATGAGTGTGGACACCAGAACACCCCGCACACCCACGGGGGACCGCTCGTCCGGATTCCAGTCCGGGTTGGACGACGCTCCCGCGCTGAGCATGGTGAAGGTGCCGAGCGATCCGGCGCAGGTCATCGTCAACCATGCGAGTTTCCGCGTGCAGCTGGGCGCCTCGACGCGCACCCAAAACCCGCGCCTCGCACGGCAGTTGAGCGCCGCCGAGGACACCGCCCGGATGCCCGCGGCCGGTGCCGCGCGCCGCAGGCCCGTCGTCTGGAGCGGCCGGTCCGCCCCGGACGACACCGGCGCGCACCGGCTCCTCCAGGCCGTGCGGGGCAACGGCGTCCGGCACGGCGAGCAGCCGGCCGGCGACGCCGGGGCCACCCAGGTCATCCCCCGTATCGAGAGCGGCGGTTACGCCGCCGGCTACGACGGAGACCTGACCGCGCAGACCCTGGAGACGCCCATCGTCGGCGCCCAGCGCGGCCACGCCCACGACACCGGCGAGAACCGACTCCTGCCCCAGATGCGGCCCGTGGGCAGCGCCTACGACGAACCCGCCTACGGGGACCGGGAGTTCGAGGACTTCGACGCCGACGAGTCGGACGCGCGGCGCGACCAGCGGGCCAAGCGCTACGGCAACGACCCGGTACGGCACGCCTATTACCCCGGCCGCCGGATGAACCTCGGCGTGGTCCTCCTCCCGCTCCGCATCTTCCTCGGCTTCATCTCCATCTACGCCGGCATGGGCAAGCTGTGCGACCCCGTCTACTTCGACGGCGGCAAGCGCGGCTCCATGGTCAAGTGGCTCAACACCCTGCACCCGTGGGAAGTGGCCGAGCCACTGCGGCAGTTCGCGCTCCAGCACCCCGTCGGCTCCGGGCTCGTCATCGCCTTCGCCCAGGTCATCGTGGGCGTCCTCACGATCCTGGGCCTGTGGCAGCGGGTCGCCGCGGTCTTCGGCGCGCTGCTGTCGGCGGCACTGATCGTCACGGTCAGCTGGAAGACCGTCCCGGCCTACGACGCCCCCGACATCATCTACCTCGCCGCCTGGTCCCCGCTGATCATCGCGGGCGCCCCCGTCTACTCCGTCGACGGCCGCCTCGCGGGCAGCGCCTGGCGCCGCCTCGGACCCCGCGCCGACATCTGGGAACTGCGCCGCTACGTGCTGCGCCGCGGAGCCCTCGTCACGGCCGTCTCCATCGGCCTCACCCTGCTCATCGGCTCGCTGCTCGGCGGCGCGGTCCGCGACTCCAGCCGCGTGGTCGTGCCGGGCCCCGGCGAGGCCCCGCGCAACGAACTGCCGGGCACCCCGCTCCCCGGCGAACCGACCAGGAGCAGCGGCAGCACTCCCAAGGCGTCCACGTCCCCGTCCCGGCACACGCCGTCGGCCAAGCCGTCGGGCGCCGCGACGACCCCGGGCGCGACCCACTCCTCGTCCGGTACGACCACCGGCGGCACCCCCAGCCAGACCCAGGGCACCGCGGGCCGCACCCAGCCCCAGCACTCCTCCCCGGCCGGCCAGGCCCCCAGCACCACCTCGGGACCCACGTCCAGCGGCGGCAGCAGCGGCGGCGGAACCGGCACCGGCACGAGCGGCGGCTCCAGCACCGGAGGATCCTCGTCCTCCGGCCAGCCGGGCCTGGTGGGCGGCCTGTTGGGGTAGCCGGGCCGGTGGGGGGCCTGCTGAAGCAGTCGCCCACCGGCTGATCCCGGCGCGTACGACGAAGGGGCCCGCACGTGGAGTGCGGGCCCCTTCCGGCGTCCCAGAAGCGCCTGAGGGACCGTCAGCGCCGCAGCGCGGCAAGCTCCTTGGCGGCCTCGGTCAGATCCTTCGCGGTGTCGATGGCCCGCCAGTAGGCCCCCTGGGGAATCGGGAACCCGGCCAGCCGCAACTCACGCGCGAGATGGGGGAACGTCGTCCGCTCGTGGTCCCCCCGCTCCGGCAGCAGCCCGGCGAACTCGGGCGAGAAGACGTACACGCCCGCGTTGATCGCGTGCTGTGTGGGCGGTGACTCGATGAAGTCCGTGACATGCCCGAACGCGTCCGTCTGCACGGCCCCCCACGGAATCCGGGGCCGGGCCAGCGCGAGCGTGGCGACCGCGTCGCGCTCGGTGTGGAAGTCGGCCATGTCCCGCAGCGAGAAGCGGGTCCAGATGTCACCGTTCGTCGCGTACCAGGCCTTGTCCGGCCGGGGCAGATGCGAGGCGGCGTACTTGAGCCCGCCGCCACGGCCCAGCGGCTCCGTCTCGACGACGGTCGTCACGTCGACCGGCAGATCGGCCGTCTTCAGCCAGTCCTGCAGCACCTCCGCGAGATGCCCGCAGCTGACCACCACGTCCGTCACGCCCTCCTCGGCGAGCCAGACGAGCTGATGGCCGATGATCGGGGTCCCCGTGCCGGGGATCTCGACCATCGGCTTGGGCCGGTCGTCGGTGTACGGGCGCAGCCGGGATCCCTGGCCACCGGCCAGGATCACGGCTTGGGTGGGGCGCGACGCGGCGTTCGGATCGGTCATGACCCGAACTGTACGTGGCGGCCCCACCGCATCCTTCGGCTGCAACCGTTCCTTAATCAGCCGTTACCGACCTCCTCATCCGGGCACCGGCTCCGGTCAGCTGTGCGCGGCCATGACCCCGGAGGCGAACGCGGTGTCGCACACGGGGCGGGCGTAGGACTGCGCACGCGTCGCGCCGTAGATACGGACCGCGGCGCGGCCCAGGGCGCGGGCGATGGAGCTGCAGTGCGTGGCGAGCGACGGGTGGCCGTTCACCGCCTCCTGGAGGTGGGTCAGGACGACGTCGGGGTTCTTGTCCTGGAGCTCCGTCATGAGCCGGTCGCGCAGGATGTCCTGCGGGGCGCGTGCGGCGGCCCGCGAGGAGGCTCCGGCGGCCGTGACGTCGGTCGCGGTGAGCATCGAGCTGGAGGGGCTCCCCGACCAGTTGACCCGGGTGACCGCGAGGGTCCCGGAGAGCACCATGACGACGGGCAGGACGAGGGCGAGCGTGCGGCCGACCCGGCGGGCGGGGCCCCGGCCGCGTCGCGGCTGTTGGTTATTGGAGTGCTTCACGCGTGTGAGGGTAGCGTCCGGTAATGATTTGGCGACATTTAGTCACCAATTCGGGGGATGGATCGGCGCCTCGCAGTGGGTAGGGCGTTGACGAACGCTGCTCGAAATGACCGGTCTGCCGGGGTATTTGTCGACACGGTCGGGCGTCCGGACGCAGCAGGAAGGGCCCCGCGGCGATCCGCGGGGCCCTTCCTGGGAACGTTTGAACAGACGGTGAGTTCCGAACCGCCGGTGAGGACGGATCAGTCGGTGAAGACGGATCAGTCGGTGAGGCGCTCGCCCGTGGAGGTCGAGAACACGTGGATCTCGCCCGGACGCGGGACGACGTGGAGCGTGGAGCCCTTGTCCGGCACCGCACGGCCGCTGACGCGGACGACGAGGTCCTTGAGGTCGTCGTCGACCTTGGCGCTGCCGTAGACGTAACCGTCGGCGCCCAGCTCCTCGACGACGTTCACGGAGACCGCGAGACCCGCCGGAGCGTCCTCGGCGTCCTTGGTGAGGGACTTCGCGGCCTCGCCGTTGTGCTCGGCGATGTCGAAGTGCTCGGGACGCACACCGACGGTGACCGTGCGGTCGCCCTTGTCGGCGGCGGCCTTGAGGGCCTCACGGTTGACCGGGACGACCGAGTTGCCGAACTTCACGCCGCCGTCGGTGATCGGGACCTCGATCAGGTTCATCGCGGGGGAGCCGATGAAGCCGGCGACGAAGAGGTTGGCCGGGCGGTCGTACATGTTGCGCGGCGAGTCGACCTGCTGGAGCAGACCGTCCTTCAGTACGGCGACGCGGTCGCCCATCGTCATGGCCTCGACCTGGTCGTGGGTGACGTAGACGGTGGTGATGCCGAGGCGGCGCTGCAGCGAGGCGATCTGCGTACGGGTGGAGACACGGAGCTTGGCGTCGAGGTTCGACAGCGGCTCGTCCATGAGGAAGACCTGGGGCTCACGCACGATGGCGCGACCCATCGCGACACGCTGGCGCTGACCGCCGGAGAGGGCCTTCGGCTTGCGGCCGAGGTACTCGGTGAGGTCGAGGATCTTCGCCGCGTCCTCCACCTTCTGGCGGATCTCGGCCTTGTTGACGCCGGCGATCTTGAGCGCGAAGCCCATGTTGTCGGCGACCGTCATGTGCGGGTACAGCGCGTAGTTCTGGAACACCATGGCGATGTCCCGGTCCTTCGGCGGCAGGTGCGTGACGTCACGGTCACCGATGCGGATGGCGCCGGCGTTGACGTCCTCGAGCCCCGCGAGCATCCGGAGCGAGGTGGACTTGCCACAACCGGAGGGACCGACCAGAACGAGGAACTCCCCGTCCTCGATCTCGATCTCCAGTCCGTCTACGGCGGGCTTCTCGGAACCCGGGTAGATCCGGGTCGCCTTGTCGAACGAAACAGTGGCCATGGTGAAGGGCCCCCTTCTACCGGCAGGAACGTGCCGGACGATCCGTTGTAGGAAGGTGGTGGTGTAGTCCACGCGAGTGAACTGGGTCAGGACGGTACCTGGCGTTCGCCCGCATGTCAGTACCTCCGGGCATGTGAACTTCGCGGAAATTTTCGACAGGGCGGTGCGGGGACCTGGGTACACTGCTCGGGCATGTGATCGCGCGGGTGGTTCCGCGCGAAGCGGTACGCGTGGTGACCCGCGCGACGGCACACACGCAGGCCTCCTTAGCTCAGTTGGCCAGAGCAACGCACTTGTAATGCGTAGGTCGTCGGTTCGAATCCGACAGGGGGCTCCAGGGAAGTCCAGGTCAGATGCTGTTTGGCCTGGATCTTCATCTATGGCCGGAGCGTCGTGGGCTCGCTCTCGCCGGGTCAGTCCGGGGATCTCACGGGTGTGCTGCTGCGGCCGTGGGGGCGGCCGCTCAGTTCCGCGTCGAGTGTTTCCTGAGCCGTGCGCATCGCCTCGGCGTACACGGGGTCCTGTAGTCGCTTCCACATGTCGGCTTCCGAGACGTCCTCGATGTGGCTGACGACCCACCAGATGTTGCCGAAGGGGTCCTTGATACGGCCTCCGCGCTGTCCGAAGGCGTCGTTCGCCAGGGCGGTGACGACCTGGCCGCCGGCTTCGGCGGCTCGTGAGAACGTCGCGTCGGCGTCGGCGACGAACACGCGCAGCAGGCTCGGCATGGCCGGCCAGTCCGCGTGCCGGTCGAAGGCCAGCACCACCGTGTCGCCGACGCGGATCTCACCGTGCCCGATCAAGCCGTCCTCGGTCGCCACCCGCCCGAGTTCCTCACCCCCGAACGCCCGGGTGACGAAGTCGAGGAACGCCCCCGTGTCATCGGTGACGATCCAGGGGGCGACGGTGGTGTAGCCCTCCGGTGCGGTGCCTGCCTGCTCGGACATCGTGGTCCTTTCGCTCACGCCTGGTGGCGTTGGGTGACGGCAGCGACGCTAGGCCGTCGGTAGGTCTGCAGGTGTCCTAGATGTCGGCGCGGTGGGGGAGGGATCTCAGGGTCGGGTCCTTGATGCGGGACGTGAGGGCTCTGGTGAGGCGTTCCGCGTGCAGGACCTGGAAGGGTCTGGAGTGGAACGGGCGGGTACTGGGGTCCACGCGGTCGGTCAGGTCCAGCTGGTTGTGGATCTCCGCGGTCGCTTCGTAGGCGTACGCGAGATGCTTCTCCCTCGTGTGCCAGTCGGTGGCCGCGAGGGCGGCCGTCAGGACCGGGGTCAGGCGATGGCCGGCCGCGGTGCGGGCGAAGGCCGTGCCCAGCCACTTGTTGTACGGGGGGTAGCGGCGGTCCATGAGGAGGCACAGGCGCATCAGGGTCCGGGTCAGGGCGGCGGTCGCCGTCGCTGAGCCGAGTTCGTCGCCCACCTCGCCGCAGCGGCCCACGAAGGCCTCCTCCTCGGCGATCCGGTTCCACTCGCGGGCCAGGACGTGCAGCCAGACGTCCCGGGGGTACCAGCGGAGCGTGTGGCGGACCGGGCCCAGTTCGTGCAGGCCGTCGTGGAAGACCGCGCCCGCCGTGACCTCGGCGAGGAGCTGGGTGGGGGTCGTCAGCCAGTCGGTGGTCGTCACCTCCTGGGCGGGGTCGAAGCCGAGCGTGGACCTGAACCAGGCCGCGGTGTGGGTGACCTCGACCCTGTGGTGGACCGGGCCGGCGGTGGGTCGCATGACCCGGATGTCTCCGTCGGCCGTCGCGGCGAAGTTCGTCGGGTAGCCGTGGAAGGTCTTCGGCAGGTGTTCCGCCAGGTGGTGCCGGATGCGGCCCGCGTGGCGGGGGACGTCCCGGGGGCGGAGGAACAGCTGGAGGCGCGGGCCCCACTCGTGGTCCCGCGAGCGCGGGGTGTCGTAGCCGAGGACTTCGGAGCCGCTGCCGACGCGGGCGGCGGAGTGCGGGATGTCGGGGGCCGCGTCCTCCAGGAGCGGGCGGACGGCTTCCGTGTAGAAACGGCGGGAGAGTTCCAGGCCCGGTAAGAAAGGTGGCATGTCGGTGAAGCTCATGCCCCGACCCTGCCCGGTCCGCGCATGATCGTGCGCGCCGATTCCCGCCGGTCGCCTCCCGACTCCCGCGCACGGCAGGCCGGTCGGGCTGTTGGAACGCCGGTCAGCCGGGTTGCCCCAGCTCCCGCAGCGCCTCGTCCGTCAGCCGGTACACCGTCCACTCGTCCTGCGGGCGGGCGCCCAGCGCCTCGTAGAAGTCGATCGCGGGGCGGTTCCAGTCGAGGACGGACCACTCCAGGCGTTCGTAGCCGCGGGCCACGCAGATGCGGGCGAGTTCGGTGAGGAGGGCCTTGCCGTGGCCGGTGCCTCGGGTGGCGGGGCGGACGTAGAGGTCCTCCAGGTAGATGCCGTGGACTCCGCGCCAGGTCGAGAAGTTGAGGAACCACAGCGCGAAGCCGACCGGCTCGCCGGTGGTGTCGTCGGTCGCCAAGTGGGCGTAGGCGCCGGGGTGTTCGCCGAAGAGGGCCTCGTGGAGCTGCTCGGGGGTCGCCCTCGCCTCCTGGGGTTCCTTCTCGTAGGCGGCGAGTTCGCGGATCAGGGCGTGGATGACGGGGATGTCGGTGGGGGTCGCTGTGCGGATCATGAGGGGAGGCTAGCGGGGAGGGGTGGGGAAGGGGGGGCTGGTGGGGAGGGGCGGGGAGGGGCGGGGAGCGTGTGTGGAGCGGTGGAGTGTTGGATTTCAGGTGCCCTCGGCCGTGGCGGTGGGCCGTTCTTGCGGTGCCTGAGTCTGTTCCTGAGCCTGTGGCTTCGGCTCCCGTGATTCTCGTTCCCGCAACTGCCCTTCCCGCGGCTGTCGTTCGTCCCGTTCGGTCTCTCCTTCTCGTGGCAGCAGCAGCGGTGATGCCAGCAACAGCAGCCCCGCGACCGCGATCGCCGTTCGCGGTGTCGTGAGCGCTGCGAGTGCTCCCCACAGGGCCGTCGTCGTCGCGATCGTCGCGCTCGTGCTGATGGACCAGGCCGTCAGGGTGCGGGCGACCCGGTCGTGGGCGGTGTGTTCGAGGCGGGCGGTCGCCAGGAGCGGGTTGAAGACGCCGATGCAGGTCACCAGGGCGAGTTGCAGGGCGGCGACGAGGAGCATGCCGGGGAGTCCGGGGGTGACGAACGCCAGGCCGATCGGCCAGCAGGCGCGGAGCGTCCCGGAGGTCAGCAGTACCCGGCGCGGGCCGAACCGGGTCGCGAGCGGGCGGGCCAGGCGGGAGCCGATGAAGCCGCCGGCGCCGGAGGAGGCCGCGAGGACGAGGGCGAACTGCCAGGGCGAGAAGCCGAGTTGGCCCAGCAGGAGTACGGCGAGCAGCGGCTCCGCGGCCATGATCAGGCCGTTGACCGTCATCGCGTTGAGGAGCAGCGGGCGCAGGATGGGGTGGGCGAGGATGTAGCGCCAGCCGTCGAGCAGGTCGGCCGCGCGCAGCCGGGGGCCGGCGGTCCGTTCCGGGCGTGGTTCCGTGCCGCCGATGGCGCGGATGCCGAGCGCCGACAGGAGATAGCTGACCGCGTCGGCCACCACCGTCGTCACCGGGCCGAACAGTCCGATCGCCGCTCCGCCGAGCGGCGGCCCGAGCATCGTCGAAGTCCAAGTCGTCGACTCGAAGCGGGAGTTCGCGACCAGGAGGTCCTCCGGCGGGACCAGCGACTTGAGGTACGACCCGCTCGCCGCGTTGAACGCGATGTTCGCGGCGGCGACGACGATCGACACGACCAGGAGCTGGGCGAAGGTGAGCAGCCCGCACGCGAACGCCACCGGGACCGTCAGCAGCGCCCCGAACCGGGTCAGGTCCATCGCGATCATCACCGGCCGCTTGCGGCGGAACTCCACCCACGGCCCCAGCGGTACGGCGACCAGCGCGCCCACCGCCCGTCCCGACGCGGCCAGCGCGGCCACCTGGGTCGGGCCGGAGTGCAGCACGAGGATCGCCATGAAGGGGAACGCGCCGAAGCCGAGGCCTGTGCCGTACGAGCTGACCGCGAACGACGCCCACAGCCAGCCGAAACGGCGTCCCAGCGCTCGTCTCCCCGCCATTACCGGCCCACCCGTTCCGCGTCGTCCCGCTTGTTCGTTCGCGCTCGCTTGTTCCGTTGGGCATCAAAGCGAGTGCCTGGCCCCGGGATCAAACAACCGACTCGCCGGAGAGTCACAACCTGTGGTTGTGACCACTGGTCAGAGCTGGGCGAGAGCTGGGCCAGGGCTGGGTCAAGGGTGGGTCAGGGACCCGTTGTCAGTGGTCGTCAGTATCGTCGCAGGAGTGGATCTCGACGCGGTACGCACCTTCGTGGCCATCGCCGACGCGGGCCGTTTCCAGGACGCGGCCACGGAGCTGTCGATCACCCAGCAGGCCGTCTCCAAGCGGGTCGCCGCGCTGGAGCGGGCCGTAGGCGTGCGGCTCTTCGCGCGGACGCCGCGCGGGGCGGAGCTGACCGTCGACGGGCGGGCGTTCCTGCCGCATGCGCGGGATCTGCTGCGCGCCGAGGCGCGGGCGTTCGCCTCCGTGCGGCCCGGCCACCGCGCGCTGCGCGTCGACGTGATCGGGCGCGGGCTCGCCCCGGCCGCGCTGCTGCGGGACTTCCACCGGGCCCGCCCCGACATCGAGCTGGACGTGGTCACGCTCTTCGACGCCGACGCGGCCGTCGACGCGATCCGTTCCGGCACGGTCGACGCGTCCTTCCGCGCCGTCACCATGACCGGCCGCCGGCTCCCCGACGACATCGAGGTCAGCCGCGCCTTCGACGAACCCGTCCAGCTCCTCACCGGGCCGGGCCACGCCCTCGCCGGTGCCGGGACCGTCACCCCGGCCGACCTCGTCGGGCACCGGATCTGGATGCCCGGCCTCGTCCCGGGCACCGAGTGGGCCGCGTACTACGACGCGCTCGCCGCCGCGTTCGGACTCACCATCGAGAGCAACGGGCCGGACTTCGGGGTGGAGCCGCTGCTCGACACCATCGCCGGGTCCCGTTCGCTGGCGACGTTCGTGGGGGAGCAGACCCGGCTGGTCTGGCCCGCCCATCACGACCTGCGCCGGATCGCGGTCCGGAATCCGACGCCGGTCTATCCGCACTCCCTCGTCCGGCATCGCGACAATCGGCACCCCGCGCTGGCCGCCCTCCGCGACCACCTCGACACCGCGACGACCCGGGCGTCCACCGACGCCGAGACCTGGACACCCGCCTGGGCGTGACGAACCGGTCAGCGCGGGTCGCGCAGTCGGCGTCCGATCTCCAGGTGTTCCGGCACCGGCGCGTACCCGTCCGCCACCGACCACAGCGCGTTCTGCAGCACCCGCCCCAGCGTCCAGGCCCGTGCCCGCGCCCGGTCGAGACCGATCACGTCGGTCATCGCGTCGAATCGCCAACGGATTTCGTCGGGGTCGAAACGGTTGACGAGCGCCGGGAAGAGTTCGAAACCTGGGTCGCCCGCTAGGGGCTTGGGGTCGATCGCCAGCCAGAGGGCAGGGGTTTTGGCCGTTGCGGTGGCGGCGGTGTCAGTGGCGGTTGCGGTGGTAGTGGTTGCGGTGGTGTCAGTGGTGGTGCTGAGCACGTTGGCGTAGTGCAGGTCCCAGTGCAGCAGCCGGTCCCCTGGCTCGTCCGCGACCTCGCGTACCGCCGCCGCGCAGTCCTCGATCAGGTGTCGGTCCGCCGGGTCGGGGAGGTGGGGGAGGGCGGATGGCACCCGTTCCAGCATGGCCGTCGTCAGCGGGCCGAGGCGTCGGCGCAGTTCCGGTGGTGCGGATACCGCCGTCAGGCGGGCCAGCAGACGGGCGATCACGACGGCCGCGGCGCGGGAGTCCGGTTCGTGGGTGAGGGTGCGGGACGCGTCGAGGCGTTCCAGGAGCAGGGTGCCGGTCCCGTCGTCGTACTCCAGAAGCCGTACGGCGCTCTCCCCGTCCCAGGCGCGCAGGGCGATCGGCTCGCCCGCCGTCTCCTCGTCGAGGTACTGGAGTTTCAGCGCGGCCCGGGTGCCGTCGGTGCGCAGGACGGGCAGGACCAGGGCGCACATGCCGTGCATCGACGGGCCGTCGAGCCGGAGCGACCACCGGTCCAGGAAGTCCGCCGCGCGGTGCGGGAGCTCCGCCACGAAGGCGCGTCCCGCCGTACCGTTGCACCTCTCCTGGGAGGCGACCAGCGCGGCCGGGATGTCGATCACGGCTCCGACCATACTGGCGTGCGTGAATCGGCTCATGCGAATCACCCGGGGCCTCAGCAGGGTGTGGGCGTACGTCCGCAGTGCCCCCGGCACGTATGTCTGGCTGGGGATCCTCTTCGTCACCACGGTCGCCATGCACCACATGTCGCCGGATTTCGAAGAGGACTTCCTGCGGCAGCGGTCCACCAACATCCACGAGCTGTCGAGCAACCCGGTGCGGGTGCTGTTCGCGAGCGCGATGTGGATCGACGGGGGGCGCTGGGTGCCGTACGCGGTGCTGTACACGGTGTTCCACGCGCAGGCGGAACGGTGGATCGGTACGGCGCGGTGGCTGATGGTGTGCGTGGCCGCGCATGTGCTGGCGACGCTGATCAGCGAGGGGGCGCTGCTGTGGGCGGTGAAGAACGGTATGGCGCCGGAGTCCGCCGTCGACACGCTCGACGTCGGGGTGAGTTACGCGCTGGCCGGGGTCGTCGGGGTGCTCGTGTACCGGATCGCGGCGCCCTGGCGGTACCTGTATCTGGTGGTCGTACTGGCCGTCTACGGGGTGCCGCTGGCGACCGGCCGTACCTTCACCGATCTCGGGCATTTCACCTCCGTGGTGATCGGGCTCGCGTGTTATCCGCTGGTCAGAGGGTGCGGAAAAGCATGGAATCCGAAGGAGACAGTGGCCGCGCTCAGGGGTTAGCGTCCGGTCATGAGCAGCTCGGTGAGCGGTGGTGCGGACGGTGGCGTGAGCGGTGCCTCGAATGGTGCCCTGAATGGTGTCGTGAACGGTGGCGTCTCCTTCTGGTACGCGGACGACGGCATCCCTCTGCGCCGGGAGCCCCTCGGAGGTGACGCCACCGCGGACGTCGTGATCGTCGGGGGCGGGTACACGGGGCTGTGGACCGCGTACTACCTGAAGAAGGCCGTACCGTCCCTGCGGGTCGTCGTCCTGGAGCAGAAGTTCTGCGGCTACGGCGCTTCCGGGCGCAACGGCGGATGGCTCTACAACGGGATCGCCGGCCGTGACCGGTACGCCGCACTTCACGGGCGGGACGCGGCGGTACGGCTCCAGCAGGCCATGAACGACACCGTCGGCGAGGTCGTCGCGGTCGCGGAGGCGGAGGGGATCGACGCCGACATCCATCGGGGTGGCGTACTCGAAGTCGCTTGCACGCCCGCGCAGTTGACCCGCCTGAAGGCCTTTCACGAGCATGAGCTGTCCTACGGCGAGACCGACCGGGAGCTGTACGGCGCGCGGGAGACCGGTGAGCGGATTCGGGTCGCGGACGCGGTCGGATCCACGTGGACTCCGCACGGTGCCCGGCTGCACCCCGTGAAACTGGTGAAGGGGCTTGCCGCCGCGGCCGAGGCGTTGGGTGTCGTCCTTCACGAGTCGACGCCGGTGACGGAGATCCGGCCCCGGCAGGCGGTGACGCCGTACGGGACCGTGCGGGCGCCCTATGTGCTGCGGTGCACCGAGGGGTTCACCGCGCGTCTCAAGGGGCAGCGGCGGACATGGCTGCCGATGAACTCGTCGATGATCGCCACCGAGCCGCTCACCGACGCGCAGTGGGAGGCGGTGGGCTGGGACGGGCTGGAGACCTTGGGGGACATGGCCCACGCGTACATGTACGCGCAGCGCACCGCCGATGGGCGGATCGCGTTGGGCGGGCGTGGGGTGCCGTATCGCTTCGGGTCGAGGACGGACAACGACGGGCGGACGCAGGCCTCCACGGTCGAGGCGCTGCGGGAGATCCTCGTACGGTTCTTTCCCGCGCTGGCGGGGGTGCGGGTCGCGCACGCGTGGTCGGGGGTTCTCGGGGTGCCACGGGACTGGTGCGCGACGGTGACTCTGGATCGGGCCACGGGGCTCGGGTGGGCCGGGGGGTACGTCGGGTCCGGGGTGGCTACGACGAACCTCGCCGCGCGGACCCTGCGGGATCTGGTGCGGATGGATTCCGGGGAGGCGGGGGCCACGGATCTCACCGGGTTGCCCTGGGTGGGGCATGCGGTGCGGAAGTGGGAGCCGGAGCCGTTTCGGTGGCTGGGGGTGCAGGGGATGTACGCGACGTATCGGGCCGCGGATCGGCGGGAGTCGAGTGGGGCCGGGGTGGAGTCGTCCCGGTTGGCTCGGTGGGCGGATCGGGTGGCCGGGCGGGGGTGACGTCTGGGGGGGTGGGCGTGAGGGCGGGGGTGGGGGGCGTTGGGCTGAGTTGTCGGGTGCGGGTCGGTGGGGGCTTGTCGCGCAGTTCCCCGCGCCCCTGGGGAGTCCGGGGTGCGGACTTGTGCGTGGGTGCCGGTGCGTCGTGGGTGCCGCGGTGCGTGGGGGGTCGGCGCCGCGCCGGGGGGTGTCCGTCCTCGGGTCGGCGCGGGGGCCTTTGCCGAGAGGGGAGCGGCGTGAGCGCCGACCGCTGCGGGCGGACACCCCCCGACACGTCGCCTTGCCGCCGTACGCGGCCCGCGGTCCGGTGGTGTCAGGTCACCGACTGGGAGTGCGACTCCGGTAGTGGGGACGGGGCCGCGGGCCCGTGCTTCGGGGCTCGGGCCGTGACCATCAGGCCTGCGACCAGGCCGGCCAGGAGCATGACGGCCACGGCCCACCAGATGGCGACCGTGTAGCCGTGGACGATGCCCTTGCTGGTGATGAGGGCCTTCTGGGCGGGATTGTGGAGGTGGGCGACGATGTAGGCCGTGCTGCTGGTGGTGGCGATCGTGTTGAGGAGGGCCGTGCCGATCGAACCGCCCACCTGCTGGGCCGTGTTGACGGTCGCCGAGGTCACGCCCGAGTCCTGCGGGGCGACGCCTGCCGTGGCGGTGGCGAAGACCGGCATGAAGATGAGGCCCATGCCGAGGCCCATCAGGAGCAGGCCGGGGAGCAGTTCGGTGGCGTAGTCCGAGTCGACCGTCAGGCGGGTGAAGAAGGACATGCCCGCGGCGGCCAGTACCGCGCCCGGCACCATCAGGGTGCGCGGTGGGACGTGGTGCATCAGGCGGGCGGAGATCTGGGTCGAGCCGATGATGATCGCGACCGTGAGGGGCAGGAAGGCCATGCCGGTCTTCACGGGCGAGTAGTCGAGGATGACCTGGAGGTAGTAGGTCATGAACAGGAACATCCCGAACATGCCGATGACCGCGAGGCCCATGGTCAGGAAGCAGCCGGCGCGGTTGCGATCCTTGATGATGTGGAGGGGCAGGAGGGGGCTCGGCGCCCTGTTCTGCCACCAGACGAAGGCGGCGAGGAGTACGACGCCTGCCGCGAACAGGGCCAGGACCAGCGAGTCAGTCCAGCCGCGCGGTTCCGCCTCGCTGAAGCCGTAGACGATGGCGACGAGTCCGCCGCAGCCCAGGAGGACGCCGGGCACGTCGAGACGGGCGCCCGCGTGACCCGGGCGGTCGTGGAGCAGGGCGACGGCGCCGAAGACCGCGATGATCGCGATGGGGATGTTGACGTAGAGGCACCAGCGCCAGTTCAGGTACTCCGTGAGCAGGCCGCCCGCGATGAAGCCGATCGCCGAGCCGCTGCCCGCGAGCGCGCCGTAGATCCCGAAGGCCTTACCGCGTTCCTTCGGGTCGGTGAACGTCGTGGTGAGGAGGCTGAGGGCGGAGGGGGCGAGTACGGCGGCGAAGACGCCCTGGAGGGCGCGGGCGCCGAACAGCATGCCCGAGGTCGTGGCCGCGCCGCCGAGCGCGGAGGCGCCCGCGAAGCCGATCAGGCCGATGATGAACGTCCGTTTGCGGCCCACCAGGTCCGCGATCCGGCCGCCCAGCAGGAGCAGACCGCCGAACGCGAGCGTGTACGCCGTGATGACCCATTGCCGGTTGCCGTCGGACATGCCCAGGTCGCGCTGTGCGGAGGGGAGTGCGATGTTCACGATCGTCGCGTCGAGGACGACCATGAGCTGCGCGAGAGCGATGATCACCAGGCCCCACCAGCGCCGGGGATCGGGCTCGTCCGTCACGGCTGATTCACCTGTTTGGGTGACACTCATCTGGCCAGAAGACCATGAATCGGTATCTATCGCATCCCGAACCGGATGCGTTCGTATGTTCGATGTGGTCGCGGTGGCTGGAGTGGTTGCGGTGGCTTGCGTGGTTGGGGTGTTGTGAGTGGTCTGGCTTTGGGGGGTGGGGGTCGTCATGGTTCCAGCACCACCTTTCCGGTTGTCCTCCTGGTTTCCAGCGCGCGGTGGGCCTCTGCCGCCTGCGGGAGCGGGAAGCGTTCCACGGCCGGGCGGAGGCGGCCTTCCGCCGCTGCGGTGAGGGCGCGCAGCTCCAGGGTTCGGATCGGGCTGGGGCCGCCCGCCTTCTGCGTCATCGCGGGGCCGAGTGTCTGCTCGGACCGCCCGTCGATGGTGTGCGGCTCGCCGCTCGACCAACCGAAGACCAGGTGCCTGCCGTCGTCGCGGAGCAGGCCGGTCGCCTCCCGCGCGATGTCGCCTCCCACCCCGTCGAACACGACCGTCGCGTGCCGGCCGCCCAGCCAGGCGCGGACCTTGGCGGGCCACTCGGGCGCCGTGTAGTCGACGGCGAGATCGGCGCCGTTGGCCTGTACGAGGGCGGCCTTCTCGGGGCCGCCCGCGAGGCCGACGACGGTGGCGCCGGACTGCTTGGCGTACTGGACCAGGAGTGTGCCGAGGCCACCGGCGGCGGCCGGGACGATCGCCACGGAGTCCGCGTTCAGCTCGGTGAACTGCACGATTCCCATGGCCGTACGGCCCGTTCCGATCATGGCGACGGCCTGCGCGAAGTCGAGGTTCGCCGGGATCTCGTGGACGCGGTCGACATCGACCACGGCCAGCTCCGCGTACCCGCCCGGCGCGAACCCGAGGTGCGCCACCACCCGCCTCCCGAGCCACAGCCCGGCGACCCCGTCCCCGAGCGACTCGACGACACCGGCGACCTCGCGGCCGGGGATGGTGGGGAGGGCCGGGAGTTCGGGGAGGGGGCCGCGTTCTCCCTTCCGTAGGACCGTGTCCAGGAGGTGGACTCCCGCCGCGGCCACGGCGATGCGGACCTGGCCGGGGGCCGGGGAGGGGTCGGCGGTGGGTTCGTGGAGGAGGTTCTCGGCGGGGCCGAAGGCGTGGAGTCGGATGGCGTGCATGAGGCTCCCATGGTGGTGAGCTCTTGTGGGTGAGCGTCTTCCGCGTGTGGGTGCCCACTCTTCGACCTCAAGCGGACTTGAGGTCAAGTGCCGGGCGTCCTCGTTGTCAGTGGTGGGGTGCAGGATGGGTGTATGGCGAGGAGAGCGGCGACGGGTGGAGTGAAGGGGGCGCGGCGGCCGGAGGTGCGGTTGCCCGTTCTGGAGGCTTACGCGGGTGGGGAGTTGGAGCCTGACGGGGACTACGACGGGCTGGACTTCCGCGACCTGGACCTCGTGGGGCAGGACGGCGGGGGTGCCCGTTTCATGGACTGCGCGCTGACGGGGTGCGCGCTGGACGAGACCCGGCTGCGCCACGCCCGCGTCCTGGACTCCGTCCTCACCGGCATACGGGGTGTCGGCACGGACCTCTCGGAGTCGACCCTGCGTGACGTCGAGGTCGTCGACGCGCGGATGGGCGGGGTGCAGTTGCACGGGTCCGTGCTGGAGCGCGTGGTGATCCGCGGCGGCAAGATCGACTACCTGAACCTGCGCAAGGCGAGACTCCGGGATGTCGTCTTCGACGGCTGCGTCCTCGTCGAGCCCGACTTCCTCGACGCGCGCTTGGAGCGGGTCGAGTTCGTGGGCTGTGTGCTGAAGGGGGCCGATTTCACGGGGGTGACGCTCACGGACGTGGATCTGCGGGGGGCGGCGGAGCTGGAGATCGCGCGGGGGGTGGAGCGGTTGTCCGGGGCGGTGATCAGCATGGGGCAGTTGTTGGATCTGGCGCCTGTGCTGGCTGTGCAGATGGGGATTCGGGTGGAGGGGTGAGGGGGTCCCCAGTCGCGCAGGGTGACCCGAAGGCTCGGGGTGTTCAGGGAACCCTGGGGAACTTCGCCTGGAGGGTCCAGATCGCCGGGTTTTCGCCCAGCGCCTCGTGCAGGTCGACCAGGTCCGCGATCAGGTCATGGAGGAAGTCCCGCGCCTCACGCCGGAGTTCGGCGTGGGAGAAGGTCAACGCCTCCTCGTCCCGCCTCATCCAGTCCGCCTCGACATCCACCCACCCGAACCGCCGCTCGAACAGCATCCGGTCCGTCGACTCGGTGAAGTCGAGTTCCGCCCGCTGCGGCCGTGACGCCCGCGAACCCGCCGGATCCTCGTCGATCCGTTCCACGATGTCGCACAACGCCCACGCGAAGTCGAGCACCGGCACCCATCCCCACGCCGTGGACACTTCCCGGTCCGCCTTGGTGTCGGCGAGGTAGACGTCACCGCAGAACAGGTCGTGCCGCAGCGCGTGGACGTCCGCGCGGCGGTAGTCGGTCTGCGGGGGGTCGGGGAAGCGGTTGGAGAGGGCGTAGCCGATGTCGAGCACGTAGGAGATGGTGTCACGGTCGCGGATGGCCGAGGCCGGCCGGAGTCTCCGGAGGCCGGGTTGCCGTCCCGAGCGCGCGCGGAGCGGGGGCCAACTCCGCGAACTCATAGGATCGCGCACGTGTCCAGATCCGCACGGCTCGTCCCGACTGTCACGCCCTCCCTGCTCAACCTCACCCTCGCCGTCGCCCTCACCCTCGGCTTGACGGCGTGCAGCAGTCCGGGTGGGGTTCACGCCGCCTCCGGCAGCGCGGGCGTGGGCGACCCGTACTTCCCGAAGTCGGGCAACGGCGGCTACGACGTCACCCACTACGACCTGAACCTCGCCTACACCCCCGACACCACGGACTCATCCGAGGCCTCCGACACGTCCGACGGCCCGGACACCCCCACCCTGACCGCCACCGCCACGATCACAGCCCGCGCCACCACCGCCCTGTCCACCTTCGATCTCGACTTCCAGGGCATGAAGGTCAACTCCCTGATGGTGGACGGCAAGAAGGCCTCCTGGACCCGTAGCGGCCAGGAACTGAAGGTGCGTCCGTCCTCGGCTCTCCGCAAGGGCGGGACGTTCCGGACGACGGTCCGCTACTCCGGGACCCCCGAGACGATCACCGACCCCGACGGTTCGGACGAGGGCTGGCTGCCCACGGCGGACGGCGCGCTCGCGCTCGGCGAACCGACAGGCTCGATGGCATGGTTCCCCGGCAACGATCACCCCTCCGACAAGGCGACCTACGACATCACGATCACCGTTCCCAAGGGTCTCCAGGCGGTCTCCAACGGTGAGTTGAGGAGCGAGACGACGACGGGAGCGGGGGAGGGGGCCAAGGGTGTTCCTACGACCACGTACCGCTGGCACGTTCCGCAGCCCATGGCGACCTATCTCGCCACCGTCGCGATCGGCCACTACGACATCACCCGCACCACCACCAGGAACGGCCTCCCCGTCTATGTCGCGGTGGACCCGCAGGAGGCCGAGGCGAGCCGCAAGGTGCTGGCCGGGCTGCCGGAGATCATGGAGTGGGAGGAGTACAACTTCGGCCCGTACCCCTTCTCCTCGACCGGCGCGATCGTCGACCGGGACGGCGACGCGGGCTACGCCCTGGAGACGCAGAACCGCCCGTTCTTCCCCGGCGCCCCCGACACCGCGACCCTCGTGCACGAACTCGCCCACCAGTGGTACGGGGACTCGGTGACCCCGAAGACCTGGCGCGACATGTGGCTCAACGAAGGGTTCGCAACCTACGCGGAGTGGCTCTGGGCGGAGGACCACGGCGGCGACACCGCCCAGCAGACCTTCGACGCCCTCTACAGGGGAACGTACTTCGACGACAAGGCGGACGACGATGCCGTCTGGGCCTTCCCGCCGGCCATGCCGAGCTCCGCCGCCCACATCTCCGACAGTCCTGTCTACGAACGCGGCGCGATGGTCCTCCACAAGATCCGCCGGACGGTCGGCGATGCCCGGTTCTACGACATCGTCCAGGGCTGGGCAGCCGCCCACCGCCACGGCAACGCCGACACGGCGGACTTCACGGCGTACGTCGAGAAGATGGCCCCGGGCAAGGACTTCGGCGGAATCTGGAAGGACTGGCTGTACGGGAAAGGGAAGCCGGCCCGGCCCTGAGCAGCCGGCCCGCACCTCCTTGAGCGGGCCGCACGTTCTTCACGGGGGTTCGCTCGGGTCAGCCGAGCCGCTTGCGCAACACCGCGCAGGGGCGGCCGAGTCGGCGGTCCTCGCGGTGGTCGATGATCTCGTAGCCGAGGGTGGTCCAGAAGGCGAGGGCGTCGGGGTTGTTGTCGAGTACGGCCAGGCGTACGGCGGTTCGGCCGGACTCGTGGAGGCGGGTCTCGACGAGGGACGCCAACTGCCGTCCGTAGCCCTGTTGTTGCTGTGCCGCGTCGATCATCAGGAGGCCGATCCAGGGGTCGTCGTCGGCCGGGTCGGGGTGTGTCCCCAGGGTGATCGCGATCCCGATCAGGCGCCCGGCGCCGCGGGCGAGGAGGACCTCCACGTCCGGGTCGGCCAACTCGTCGGCCAGGGCGGTCGCCACCTGTTCCGGGCGGATGTCCGCCGGGTCGGGGAAGTCGCCGCTGAGCGCGTGGAACGCGTGGTTCGAGGCGTAGAGGGCGGTCAGCTCGGTGAGCAGCTCACCGGGGAGCGCGCCGGCCTCGGTCGGCGTGAGCGGTTCGAGGAACATGGGGGCACGCTAGCCGCCGGGCCCCAACCGGAACCGCTCGGCGGCCTAGCGGAACGGGATGTTCAGCCATGGGCTTCCCGGTTCCGTCGTCAGGATCCGGTGGGCCGAGACCATGTCCTGGTACCAGTCCCCGAACTCCTCCTCGTCGAAGTGGAGGCAGCGGCCGAGGATGTAGCCGGCGGAGAAGTCGGGCCAGGAGCGGTAGGCGAGGGCGGCGGACCGGCTCGCTCGGGCCAGGGCCGACTCGGTCTCCGGGAGGGTCGCGAAGCGGGCGCCCAGGCCCCAGCGGGCCATCTTCGAGGCGCGGCCCAGGTCCCAGGCCTCGACCGACGTGACGTGGCGGTTCTCGTCGAGGATGCCGTCGGCCCGCATCCGGGCCTCGTAGCGGGTGATACGGCCGATGAGGTGCTGCACGCCCGTGATGCGGGCCTCGGTCTCCGATGCGGGGCGGGGGTCGGTCTTCGTGACGCCGTCCTCGGTGATCACCGTGGCGCCCTCGGAGTCGGCCCGGATGACCGTGGCCACGGCCTGGCGCCAGTAGCCGGTGTCCACATGGCCGCCGAAGTCGCGGGCGATCGTACGGCGCAGGCTGAGCGCGAACTCCCATACGGAGCTGGACGCTTCGCAGGCGAGCAGGTTCCGCAGGTGGTACTGCCACTCGGCGCGGGTCGTGATGCCCCACCACTCGCGCAGCCGCCGCCGTTCACCGTCGTAGCCGTGGCCGTGCCAGGCCGGGGCGTTCCAGAGGGAGCCGTTGCTGACGCAGAGGAGCGCTCCGCAGGCCAGGCCGTGGGCGACCGGGCCGTGCAGCGCGCCGCCCACGTGGAGTGCGCGCAGGCGCATCGCGGCGGAGGGGATGTCCGGTCGGTCCGCGGCCCGCGACCAGTCGGTCGTGCCGGGCGGGCCGTACGGGAGGGCCAGTTCGCAGGGGGTGCCGGGGTTGATGACGACCGTGGGCGGGTCCTGCGGATTCCAGAGCTCCGCGATCCGGCGCAGGGACGCGCTCGAATACACCAGGTCGTCGGGGCGGGGCGCGGGCAGCAGGCCGTCGGTGAAGAGCTCCCAGTACCTGGCGCCGGTGCGCTCGTCGCGGGTGAACACCCGGTGGACGCGGTCGGGTTGGGCGTCGTAGGCCTTGCGTGACATCTGGTAGTAGAGGCGGACGCGGGACAGTACGTCGTAGTACGCCGTCCAGTCGCCGCGCGCCCGTGCCTCGACCAGCGCGTGTTCCGTGTCGGTCGGCGGGGTCCACGCGGGCGGTGGCGGAGACCCGGAACCGGCGGGGGGCGATCCGAACGGCATAGGGCTCGCTGTCCTTCCAGGGGCGGGTCGACGGCACACCGGGTCGGTCACGGCGACGAGCGGACCGGGAGGACTGGATCAGCGCCGCTGCCGATTCCGGCACAGTGCCATACGTGGCTGAGACCTTCCTGAGCGGGCCCGGACCGTGTGTTCTCCGTCATCCCCGTCCGCGCGCGGCCGGCGAGCGGTCAACAGCCCCCGTGCATGCCGAAGCCCCCGGCCGGCGACGCAGCCAGGGGCCTCACCTACGGCACTACGGGTGCGGCGGGGCTCAGACGTTGACGCCGAAGTCCTGGGCGATGCCGACCAGGCCCGAGGCGTAACCCTGGCCCACCGCGCGGAACTTCCACTCCGCGCCGTTGCGGTAGAGCTCGCCGAAGACCATGGCCGTCTCCGTCGCCGCGTCCTCGGAGAGGTCGTAGCGGGCGATCTCGGCGCCGCCTGCCTGGTTCACGATGCGGATGTACGCGTTGCGGACCTGGCCGAAGTTCTGCGAGCGGGTCTCGGCGTCGTAGATCGAGACCGGGAAGACGATCTTCTCGATGTCGGCGGGGAGGCCGGCGAGGTTGACGTTGATCGCCTCGTCGTCGCCCGCGCCCTCGCCCGTGCGGTTGTCGCCGGTGTGGACGATGGTCTGGTCCGGGGTCGACTTGTTGTTGAAGAAGATGAAGTGACCCTCCGAGTAGACCTTGCCCTCGGGGTTGACCGCGATCGCCGAGGCGTCGAGGTCGAAGTCCGTGCCGGTGGTCGTGCGGACGTCCCAGCCGAGGCCTACGGTGACGGCGGTCAGGCCCGGTGCCTCCTTGGTGAGCGAGACGTTGCCACCCTTGGACAGGCTTACAGCCATGGTTGGGAGTCCTTCCCTCGTTGCGGTGCGGGCTTCGTACTGAGGACGAAGCTACCGGTACCTCTATGAACGCCAAGAGGGGTGGGGAAGGTTCCAGGTGGCTTTACTTTCTTTACCCGTGAGTTCCGGGGTAATCGGAGTGACGTGGACCGGACAGACGCGCGACGATGGGGGACATGTCCGGTCCTTATGTCATCCGTGGCTCCGTCTCCCTGCCCGAGGCCGAGCTCATGTGGCGTTTCTCGCGGTCGTCAGGGCCGGGTGGGCAGCACGTCAACACCAGTGACTCCCAGGTGGAGCTGCGGTTCGACGTGGCCAAGACCGAGGCGCTGCCCCCGGTGTGGAAGGAGCGTGCGCTGGAGCGGCTCGCCTCGCGGCTCGTCGACGGCGTCGTGACCGTACGGTCCTCCGAGCACCGCTCCCAGTGGCGCAACCGGGAGACCGCCGCCGTACGCCTCGCCGCGCTGCTCGCGGAGGCCACCGCGCCGCCGCCCAAGCCGCGCCGGGCGACCCGGATTCCGCGCGGTATCAACGAACGGCGGCTGCGCGAGAAGAAGCAGCGGTCCGACACGAAGCGGGGGCGGAACGGGCGGGACTGGGGCTAGTTCCCCGCGGGGTTCTGTGTTGGTTCCGTGCGGGGGTGCGTGTCGGGATTGCGAGCCGGGTGTGCGGCGGCTTCGCATTTCCCGTTTCCCGAAAGGGCGCGTCCGGGAACGGCACGGAAAGCGACGGCGAATTCTTCGCCGCCTATCCCAACTGCCGGTATCTGCCGCGGAAGTACGAGAGCGGGCCGCCTTCCGCGCTGCCCACCTCCGCGGTGAGGACCCGTCCGATCACCAGGGTGTGGTCGCCTGCCGGAACCCGCTGTTCCGTGCGGCACTCAAGGGTGGCGAGGGCGCCGCGGACCAAGGGGGCGCCGGACGCCTTCCCGTGGACGTAGGGGATGTCGTCGAAGAGGAGGCGGTCGCTGATGCGGCCCTTCATGGCGAAGCGGCCCGCGATGTGGCGCTGGCTCTCGGAGAGGACGGAGACGGCCCACAGGGGCTGTTCGTCGAGGAGGTCGTCCATGCGGGAGCCGTTGCGGAGGCTGACCAGGACGAGCGGCGGGTCCAGGGAGACCGACATGAAGGCGGTCGCCGTCATGCCCACGTCCTCGCCGACCGGAGCCTGGGGGTCGTCCGGGTCGTAGGGCTCCTCGTGCGCGGTCACCAGGACCACGCCCGCGGCCAGCCGGGCGAGGGCGGCGCGGAACTCGTCGTTGCTCACCCCCACAGCATGCCCGGAGGGGACGGTGTTCGAGAGCGGGGCGGTCTTCAGCACGCCTGCGACGCTAGCCTCCGGCGCCCGCGCACCGCATCGGACCTGCGGCCCAGTCAGGTCCTAGGTCCAATGGCCCACGCGGCGGAACATCGTCGTGCATCATGTCCACACGCTCACAAAGTTTGCGTTCAGTAAACGCGCAGGGAAAACGCAGAAACTCCCCTCAATTGTTCATCTTCTGCTGTGACTTGAGTCACAAGGGGTACTAATTGTTGACCCTGTGTACCGAGTGGGGAGCGCGCTGTGATTCAGTGGCGGGGAAGATGACCCTTGATTCACTGCGAGGTCTCGGGGGGAGGGCGAGTATGGAGACCGAGTCGGAGCCCTACGTCCGTCTTGCGACCCTGCGACAACTGCACACGGTCATGGCGGACATGAACACCGCCCGCAGCCTGGCGGACACCCTGCAGACCGTCGCCGACGGCGTCGTCAACGGTCTCGGGTACGAGCTGGCCTGCGTCAACCTCGTGCGCCCCGACGGCGACCTCGTGGTCGCCGCCTTCGCGGGCAACTCCGCCGCCGAGGCACTCATCACCGGCCGCGTCGGCTCCCGCGAGTCCTGGGAGCGCCGCCTCGGCATGGGCGAGTCCTGGGGCGACCTGCGCTTCATCCCGCACACCGAGGGCTGGGTCCTCGACGAGGACGACGTACCGCAGTGGTACACCGACGGCCCCGCCCCCCGCTTCGAGGACGAGTGGCACCCGTCCGACCGGCTCTTCGCGCCGATGTACACCCCCGGCGTCTCCGGCAGCTCCTGCGGCGAGCTGATCGGCGTCCTGTCCGTGGACCGCCCGCGCAACGGCCGGCGGCCGGGCGCGTGGGGCCGCGAGGCGCTCCAGATGTACGCGTTCCAGGCGGCCATAGCGATCAGCAACGCCCGGCTGCGCGCCAACATGCAGCGCGCCCTGGTCCGCCTGGAGCGCGAGCAACAGGCCCTGCGCGCCAGCGAGGAGAGCTTCCGGCAGGCCTTCGAGTACGCCCCCTCCGGCATGGCGATAGCCGAGATGGGCGGCGACCAGCACGGCCGGATACTCCGGAGCAACGACGCCCTGTGCCGCCTGCTCGGCCGCCCCGCCTCCGCGATGCGCCGCTACTCCTTCTCGGACCTCGTCCACCCCGAGGACATAGGCACCCTGCTCAGAACCTCGGCGGAGGGCGGGCGCGCGGAGCTCCGCCTGGGCCGCCGGGACGGCACGTACGTCTGGGTCTCGCTCCGCAACTCCGTCGTCGCGGACGCCGCCGACGGGCCCCGCTTCCTCCTCTCCCACGTCGAGGACATAGAGGACCGCAAGCGCCGCGAGCTGCAGCTCGCCCACCGCGCCGCGCACGACGCGCTGACCGGCCTGCCGAACTCGGCGGAGCTGCGCACCCGCCTCTCGGCCCGCCTCTGCCAGCGCCCGCAGGCCACCCACCCCGGCGAGATCGAGTCCATCGACGCCGCGTACGGACATCCGGCCTACGACGCGAACGGCCACGGCTTCGACTTCCGCCCCGGCGCCGACCTCCTCGACGCCTACGACCACCACGTCCACACCGTCGCCCCCGAGGGCGAGCGGGACGACGGCACGAAGGGGCTCGCGGTCCTCTTCTGCGACCTCGACGGCTTCAAGTCGATCAACGACCGGTTCGGGCACAACGCGGGCGACGCCGTCCTCATCGAGGTCGCCCGGCGGCTCGGGCGGGCCGTGCGCGACGGCGACACGGTGGCCCGGCTCGGCGGTGACGAGTTCGTCGTCCTGGCCGACGGGCTCGGCCGGGCGGACGCCGCCGACCTCGCCGTACGCCTGCGGAACGAGATCATCCAGCCCATCCGGGTCGACGGACGGGCCATGCGGGTCGGGGCCAGCTTCGGTATCGGGTGGGCCCACTGCGGCATGACGGCGGACGAGGTCCTGAAGTCCGCTGACGAACGGATGTACATCGAGAAACGATCTCGTCCCAAACAGCACAGACGAGCGGGATGATCTCCAGGTCGGCGGTCTGATGCGGTCCGAGTCACCCGTTTGGACGACGCGGAGCGGGTAGGCTCGCAGTTCTGCTGACGTATCTGCACCCGCACCTGTTGAGGAGTACCTAGGGATGACGCCCGGCAACAACGGCGCGAGCACGCCCGAGGACGACGACCCGTTCGGCTACCTCTACGCCGACGGCCAGGCCAACGGAGCCCAGCCGCCGTCCGGTGGCGGTTACGGCTACCCGGGCTCGGTCAACCGTGTGCGCCCGGTGGGCGAGCGCCAGTACGGCGGCCAGCAGGCCGCCGCGGCCCCCACCGCCCAGTACCAGCAGCAGTACGGCCAGACGGTCCCGCAGCAGCAGTCCTACGGCGCCCCGCAGTCCAACGCGCACTACCAGGCCCCGGAGACCTTCCCCGGCGGCCCGCCGGCCGGCCGGCAGTCCCCGCCGCACAACAACAACGGCGGCCGGGGCCGCGGCCCCAACACCAAGGGCCTCCTGATCGGCGCCATCGCGGTCGTCGCCGCGGTCGTCATCGGCATCAGCGTGGCGATGATGAACGGCAACGACGACAACAAGACGAACGACCAGGCGGATTCGACCCCGTCGGCGTCCCAGAGCGCCTCGTCGACGCCGTCGGCGAGCAGCAGCGCGTCGGGCGGGCTGGAGACGCAGTCCATCGACGCCAAGGCGCTGAACCTCCAGGGCGGCGCCAGCCTCGCGTCGGACGTCAAGGGCGCGGACGCGGCCGGCGGCGTCTACGTGACGGGCCTGAACACGGTCGGCGCCTCGGTGAGCTGGCAGGTCAACGGCATTCCCTCGGACGGCACGTACACCGTCTTCGCGCACTACAGCTCGACCAGTGACGACCAGCACATGACGCTGTCCATCAACGGCAAGAAGTTCGGCAGCCCGTTCAGCCTGAAGAACTACGCGAAGGCGGCCGACGGCGACTTCGCGAAGGGCTGGACGACGAGCTTCGCGTGGCCGAGCCTCACCAAGGGCAGCAACACCCTCACCCTGTCCTGCGAGAACGGCGACAACTGCAACGTCCTCCTGGACCAGTTGTGGGTGAAGCAGGGCCAGGTCAAGAAGTAGGCACCCCCCGGCCGACGTCGGCCGGCCGTCTCAGGCCGCGCTGACGTCCCCCGTCACCGTCACCCGCTCCAGCAGTTCCTCGTACGTCGCGCGGTCGAACTCGCCCGCCGCCGGGGCCCGTACGGTCGCCGCGGACAGTGCGACCGCTCGGGCCAGCCGGTCCGGCCAGGGCAGGCCCTCCACCAGGCCCGACAGCAGGCCCGCGACCGCCGAGTCGCCCGCGCCGGTCGGGTTGCCGGGGAGGCGGGCCGGTGGGGTCGCCTGCCAGCTGCCGTCCGGGGTGGCGGCGAGGAGGCCCTTCGCGCCGAGGGAGACGACCACCGTGCGGGCGCCTCGGCGGCGGGTGTCCCGGGCGCCGCGGGACGGGTCGTGGGAGCCGGTGAGTTCGGCGAGTTCGTCGGTGTTGGGCTTGACGATGTCGGGGCGGGCGGCGACTCCTCGGCGGAGGGGTTCGCCGCTGGTGTCCAGGAGGACGGGGACGCCGGCTGTCCGGGCCGTGCGGACCAGGCCCGCGTACGCGCCCACCGGGAGGCCTGGGGGCAGGCTGCCGCACAGGGCCACCGCCGAGACGCCGGGCAGCAGGGACTCGTAGGTCGTCCGGAACGCTGACCATTCCGCCGCTGTGACGGTCGGGCCGGGCTCGTTGAGCTGAGTCGTGTCACCGGACAGCTGGTCGACGATCGCTATCGTGCGGCGGGTCGTGCCGGAGACGGGCACCAGCGCGTCCCTCACGCCCGGGGTGTCGGCGAGCCGGGTCCGCAGCACGTGTCCTGTCGTGCCGCCCGTGAAGCCGGTGACGGTCACCTCGTGGCCGAGGGCGGCCAGCACCCGGGCCACGTTCAGGCCCTTGCCGCCCGGCCGTTCCGTGACCTCGGAGACGCGGTGCGAACCGTGCGGTCGCAACTCCCGTACCCGATAGGTGATATCGAGAGCGGTGTTCAGTGTGACCGTGAGGATCACCGGTCCGACCTCCCCCGAAGTGTGTGCCGTCGCCGTCCGGTTGGGACCCGATCATGCCAAAGAGGCGGCGGCCCGCCCAGTCTCCCGGACCGGTCGCCGCCCCGACGGCGGGGCAATTCAGCCCAGTTGGGGATCCACCACCCACTCGCCGCGCCGCATCACGCCCTTGAGGTCGAACTCCTCGTCCAGCAGCACCAGGTCCGCGTACTTGCCCGGCTCCAGCGAGCCGACCTCGTCGTAACTGCCCAGCAGCCGGGCCGGGTTGGCGGAGATCGCGGCGACGACGTCCTCCACCGGCAGCCGGTCGACCGTCACCGCGCGCTTGAACGCCCGGTCCAGGGTGAGCGTCGACCCCGCGATCGAACCGCCCTCCACCAGCCGCGCGACCCCCTCGCTCACCTCGACCTCCAGCGGGCCGAGCATGTACCGGCCGTCTCCGAAGCCCGCCGCGTCCATCGCGTCGGTGATGAACGCGACCCGCTCCGCACCGGCGTGGTGGAACGCCAACTCCAGTGCCGCCGGGTGCAGATGCGTGCCGTCGTTGATCAACTCGACGGTGACGCGCCCGTCGTCGAGCAGCGCGGCGATCGGTCCGGGCTCCCGGTGCCCGAGCGGCGGCATCGCGTTGAACAGGTGCGTGGCGACCGTCGCGCCCGCGTCGATCGCGGCGAGGGTCTGCTCGTACGACGCGTCGGTGTGGCCGATCGCCGCGATGACGCCGAGCTCGGTGAGCAGGCGTACGGAGTCGAGGCCGCCGGGGAGTTCGGTCGCCAGGGTGACCATCCTGGCCTGGCCGCGGGCCGCGTCGACGAGCTTGCGCACGTCGGCGGGGTCGGGGTCGCGGAGCAGGGCCTCGGAGTGGGCGCCCTTGCGGCACGGGGAGATGAACGGGCCCTCGAAGTGGATGCCGGCGAGGTCGCCCTGCTCGGCCAGTTCGGAGAGGAGGCCGGCGCGCTGGGCGAGGAAGTCCATCTCGCCGGTGACCGTCGAGGCGACGACCGTGGTGGTGCCGTGCAGGCGGTGGGTGTGGATGCCCTTGAGGACGTCCTCGACGGTGCCGGAGGTGAAGGAGGCTCCGCCGCCGCCGTGGTTGTGGATGTCCACGAAGCCCGGGACCAGGGTGAAGCCGGTGACGTCGACGAGGCGGGCGTTCTCGGGGGCGGCGCCGGTGATGCGGGTGCCGTCGACGATCACCCGGCCGTCTCGCACGGTTCCTGTGGGGAGGACCACTGTGGCGCCGGACAGGATGAGGGGGCTGTTGCCGGTTGCGGTCTGCGGGTGCGTCGTGGCTTGTCGCGCAGTTCCCCGCGCCCCTGGGTCGGCTGCCATCAGGCGGTTACCTCCGTACGGTCGGTGTGGTTGAGGAGATCCCAGGCCAGTAGGCCCGCGCCCAGGCATCCCGCCGTGTCTCCCAGGGCCGCCGGGACGATCGACGGCAGTTTCTGGAAGGTGATCCGGCGGCGGACCGCTTCGCGCAGTGGTGTGAACAAGGTTTCCCCCGCCTCCGCCAGGCCGCCACCGATGATGATCGTGCGCGGGTCCAGGAGGGTGAGGGCGGTGACGAGGCCGTCGGCGAGGGCGTCGATCGCCTCGTGCCAGACGGTGGTGGCGACGGGGTCGCCGGAGTCGACGGCCTCGGCGCAGTCGGCCGCGTCCGCCGTGGGGGTGCCGGACGCCGTGGCCCACGCCTCGGTCACCGCCGCCGCGGACGCGTACCGCTCCAGGCAGCCGGTCTGGCCGCAGGGGCAGCGCAGGCCGCCGGGGCGCACGACGATGTGGCCGATCTCGCCCGCGAAGCCGTGCGCGCCGGCCTCCACCCGGCCGTCGAGGCCGATCGCGCCCGCTATGCCGGTGCCCAGCGGCACGAACAGGAAGCGGTCGGCGCCCCTGCCCGCGCCGATCCGGCCCTCGGCGAGACCGCCGGTGCGCACGTCGTGGCCGAGGGCGACCGGGACTCCGCCGAGCCGGGCGCCGAGCAGGTCGCGCAGGGGTACGTCGCGCCAGCCGAGGTTCGCCGAGTAGGCCGCGATGCCGCGCTCGGCGTCGACGATGCCGGGGACGGCGACCCCGGCGGCCGACGCGGGCTCGCCGTACCGCTCCGCGCCGTACGCGCGCAGTTCGGCGGCGAAGCCGAGGATGTGCTCGACGACCGCGTCCGGACCGCGCTCGCGGCCGGTCGCCCGGCGGGCCCGGTGCAGCAACTCGCCCTCCGCCCCCACGAGGGCGGCCTTCATCCCGGTGCCGCCCACGTCGAGGGCGATGACATGTCTCACGGGGGACAGTGTGGCCCGTCTACCCGCGAGAGGTCTAGTCCACTCACGTGGTGTAGACCTTATGGGTTCACAGAGCGAACGTCACGAGAGCAAAGGTGGGGATGCGGCAGTGCAGCGGCGTAGGACAGGAATGATCGCGGCGACGTCCGTTCTGGGCATGACGGCGGTCCTCGGCGGCTGCGGACTCGGCGGGGGATCCGGCGACGTGACCCTCCGGCTGGTCGCGGCCGACTACGGCGACTCCGCCTCGAACAGCTCGCGCACGTACTGGGACGGGGTCGTCAAGGCCTACGAGGCGAAGCACCGGAACGTCAAGGTCGAGGTCAGCGTCTACTCCTGGAACGACGTCGACCGCAAGGTCAAGGAGATGGTCGCGGCCGGCAAGGCGCCCGACATGGCGCAGATCGGCGCGTACGCGGACTACGCCGCCGCCGGCAAGCTGTACTCGACGGCCGAGCTGCTCTCCATCCCCGTGGAGGCCGATTTCCTGGAGTCGCTGCTGGACGCGGGGCAGGTGAAGCACATCCAGTACGGCATGCCGTTCGCCGCGTCCACGCGCGTCCTCTTCTACAACAAGACCCTCTTCGCCGCCGCCGGCCTGACCCCGCCGAAGGACTGGAGCGAGCTGGCCGCCGACGCCCAGGCACTGAAGGCGCGGGGCGTGAAGTACCCGTTCGCGCTGCCGCTCGGCCCGGAGGAGGCGCAGGCCGAGACGATGCAGTGGCTGCTCGGCGGGGGCGGCGGCTACACCGACGACATCGGCACCTACACCCTCGACTCCGCGCAGAACATCGCCACCTTCACCTGGCTGCGCGACAACCTCGTCGCCAAGGGCCTGACCGGGCCCGTCGCCCCCGCCAAGCTCAACCGCGCGGACGCGTTCGCCGCCTTCGCCAACGGTGACGTCGGCATGCTCAACGGCCACCCGACCCTCATGCAGCAGGCCGTCAAGAAGGGCGTCAAGTTCGGCACGGTCCCGCTGCCCGGCCGCAACGGCAGGGCCAAGTCCACGATGGGCGTCGCCGACTGGATGACCGCCTTCAAGCAGAACGGCCACCGCGAGCAGATCGGCGACTTCCTCGACTTCGTCTACAGCGAGAAGAACGTCCTCGCCTTCTCCCGCGAGTACGACCTCCTGCCGGTGACCAACTCCGCCTCCGAGGCGATGGGGGAGTCCGCGCAGGACAAGGATCTGCGGCCGTTCCTCGACGAACTCCCGCTGTCCACGCTCTACCCGGCCGGCAACACCTCCTGGGCCGCGGTCAGCTCCGACATCAAGCAGCGCATAGGCCAGGCGGTGGCCGCGAACGGCAGCCCGGCGGGGGTGCTGGGGCAGCTCCAGGCGTCGGCGTCGCTGGCGGAGAGCGGGAAGTAGCGGCGCCCGGGGCCGCTGTCGGTGGCGGGGACTACGGTGCAGGCATGGAGAAGGACAGGCCCGCCCGGCTTCCCGCGCTGAACCGGAGGGAACAGGACATCCTCGCGCTGGAGCGCCGCGGCTTCCCCGGCCCCGGCGTGAAGGAGCGCGCGATACGCGAGGAGCTGGGCCTGGCCCCCGTGCGCTACTACCAGCTGCTCAACGCCCTGCTGGACGACGAGCGGGCGCTGGCCCACGACCCGGTGACGGTGAACAGGCTGAGACGGGTCCGCGAAACCAGGCGCACGGAGAGGTAGCGGCAGCTGTGGGTCCCGGCGCCGCCCGGATAGGGTCGACGCATGGGCAGCCCTCAGGACTCCACCGATCCCTTGGCCGTACTGCCGACCCCCGTCACCCGCGCCGGACGCGAAGGCCTGGCGGCGATCCTCGCCGAACCGGCCGCCGCGGTGGTCGGGCTCGACTTCGACGGCACGCTCGCACCGATCGTGCCGGACCCCGAGCAGGCCAGGGCCCACCCGGACGCGGTGCGCGCGCTGGCCGCGCTCGCCCCGAAGGTCGCCTCCGTGGCCGTCGTCACCGGCCGCCCGGCCGGTGTGGCGGTGCGCAACGGCGGCTTCGCGGGCGTACCGGGCCTGGAACACCTGGTCGTCCTCGGCCACTACGGCGCGGAGCGCTGGGACGCGGTGAGCGCTACGGTCACGGCCCCCGCCCCGCATCCCGGTGTCGCCGCGGTCCGGGCCGAACTCCCGGGATTCCTCGACCGGTTCGGCGCCTGGCAGGGCACCTGGATCGAGGAGAAGGGCCGCGCGCTGGCGGTCCACACCCGGCGCGCCGAGGACCCGCAGGCCGCCTTCGAGGCCCTCCGCGAGCCCCTCACCGACCTCGCCGCCCGCAACGGCCTGATCGTCGAACCCGGCCGCCTGGTCCTGGAGTTGCGGCCGCCCGGCATGGACAAGGGGGTCGCGCTCACCGACCATCTCCGCGAGACCGGCGCCGGGTCCGTCCTCTACGCCGGTGACGACCTCGGCGACCTCCCCGCGTTCGCGGCCGTCGAGAAACTCCGCTCGGACGGCGTTCCCGGCCTGCTGGTGTGCAGCGGGAGCGACGAGGTCACGGAGCTGCGGGAGCGGGCGGACCTGGTGGTGGACGGCGCGGCAGGGGTCGTAGGCCTGCTGTCGGCGCTCGCGGTCCGGCTGGGGTGATTGCCCCGGCGCCTCAACTCGCCTGGTCCTGGAGCGCGTTCAGCTGCTCCAGGAACCACTGGGCCGGGGGCAGGGCGGTGGCCGCCGCCGTCAGCCTCTTGGTGCGCTCGGCGCGTTCGCCGGCCGGCATGGTCAGCGCCTCGTGCAGGGCGGCGGCCGTGCCGATCACGTCGTAGGGATTGACCGGGACCGCGTCCTCGCCCAACTCCTCGTACGCGCCCGCCTCCCGGGACAGGACCAGCACGCAGCCCTCGTCGCAGACGACCGGGACCTCCTTGGCGACGAGGTTCATGCCGTCGCGGATGGGGTTGACGAGGGCGACGTCGGCGAGGCGGTACGCGGCCAGCGAGCGGGCGAAGTCGTCCTTGACGTGAAGGACCACCGGCGTCCAACCCGCTGTCCCGTAGCGGGAGTTGATCTCGTCGGCGACTCGCTGCACCTCGGCCGTGTAGTCGCGGTAGACGGCGAGGTCCTGCCGGGACGGGTAGGCGAACGCCACATGGACGACCTGCTCCAGCAACTCCGGGTGGTCGTCCAGGAGTTGGCGGTACGCCAGCAGTCCGCGCACGATGTTCTTGGACAGCTCGGTGCGGTCGACCCGGACGATCGTCCTGCGGCCCGCGCCGATCTCCTCGCGGAGGGCCGCGATCCGCTCCTCCACGTCCGCCTCGTGCGAGCGGGCCCGCAGGAAGTCGGCGTCGGCGCCGAGCCCGTGGACACCGATCCGGGTGTCACCGACGCCCCCGGCGAACTCCGCGCAGCAGGCCGTGAACGCGTCCGCCCAGCGGTGGGTGAGGAAACCGAGCCGGTCCGCGCCGAGCATGCCCGTCAGCAGCCGCGCCCGGATGTCGTCGGGCAGCATCCGGAAGTAGTCGGCCGGCGCCCACGGTGTGTGCGAGAAGTGGCCGATCCGCAGGTCGGGGCGGAGCTCGCGCAGCATCCCCGGGACCAGGCACAGGTGGTAGTCCTGCACGATCGCGACGGCACCCTCGGCCGCCTCCTGGGCCAGCGCCTCCGCGAACGCCCGGTTGTACGCCTCGTACGACGCCCACTGGCGGCGGAACTCCGCGTCGAAGACCGGCTCCAGCGGGGTCTGGTACAGCATGTGGTGCACGAACCACAGCACGGAGTTGGCGATGCCGTTGTACGCGTCGGCGTGCACGTCGGCCGGGATGTCCAGCATCCGTACGCCGTCCTCGCCGACCCCGCGCCGCACCGCCTCGCGGTCGCCGTCGGAGAGCGCCGAGCACACCCACAGCGCGTCGGCGTCCGGCCCGATGGCCGAGAGCCCGGACACCAGCCCGCCGCCACCGCGCTTGGCGCGCAGCGCACCGTCGTCGCCCACCTCGTACGAGACGGGACCGCGGTTGGACGCGACGAGCACCTGAGCGGCACCGCGAGGGGGCGTGGAGACCGGAGGGGCCGTGGAAGCCGTGGAAGCCATACGCCACAACCTAGCCCGGCCCGGAAACGCTCAAACGTACGGACGGCCGGCGGCGGACCGTATGCGTCCGTATACGACCGTCCATGACCGCCTGCGCCCGGTCATGCGACCTTGCGGGACTGGTATTCGGCGATGTCCGCCATCGGGGGCCGCTCCTCCGTGTCCACGGAGTAGGTGCGCGGCTCGAAACCGTCCGGACCCCGCTCGAACTGGGTCAGCGACGGCCGGATGAGGTGGCCGCGGGCCAGTCGCAGCTGGGCCGTGCGGTAGATCTGCGCGGCCATCCGGCCCAGGGCCTGCCCGTCCTGGTGCCGGTGCTTGCGGACGCCGACGTCGACCTGGGCGAGGGCGTCGAGGCCCACCAGGTGCAGCGCGTCGACCAGCATGCCCAGTTCGACGCCGTACCCGACCGGGAACGGCAGCTGTTCCAGCAGCGAGCGGCGGGCCGCGTACTCGCCGCCGAGCGGCTGCACGAAACCGGCCAGCTGAGGCCAGTGCATGTTCAGCAGCGGGCGGGCCATCAGCTCGGTGACCCGGCCGCCCTGTCCTGCCCTCCGGCCGGAGGCGGGCGGACCCGGCTCCGTGCCGAGCGGCCGGTCGTACATCGCCTTGACGAGGTCGACGCCGGGGTCGGTGAGCAGCGGGCCCACGATCCCGGTGACGAAGTCCGAGGAGAACTCCCTCAGGTCCGCGTCCACGAACGCGACGATGTCGCCGCTCGTCACCAGCAGCGACCGCCACAGCACCTCGCCCTTGCCGGGCACGGCGGGGATGCGGGGCAGGATGTCGTCACGGTGCACGACCCGGGCGCCCGCCGCGGCGGCCACCTCGGAGGTGCGGTCGGTGGACCCGGAGTCGACGACGACGATCTCGTCGACGAGCGGGACCTGCCGCATGAGGTCGTGACGGATGATCGCGACGATCTCGCCGACCGTCGCCTCCTCGTTCAGCGCGGGCAGCACGACGGAGACCGTCTGGCCCGTGCGGTGCTTGGCGGCCAGGATCTTGTGGAGCGGCCGGTCCGTCAGGGACCAGGAGCGGGTGCTCAGCCAGTGCTCGACTTCCTTCAGCACGTTGCGCGGCTCCTCTGCGTTCCATCTCGCGGTTCGGACGGCTCACTCAACTGTCCTGGCCTTCGGTTACAGTCTTGAACAACGCTGATGACCATTACATGTCCGAGGTCGTCGGTGAGACAAATGCATACACAACTGAACACCGCTCATCCAGAGGGGCAGAGGGATACGGCCCGTTGAAGCCCCGGCAACCCTCCAGTCGGTTCTCGCGCACGCGAGGCTCCCGGCTCGGGAAGGTGCCAAATCCGTCTCATGGCGAAACGCGTCGTGAGGAAGATGAGGAAAGGGCCTCGCCTCCATGGTTGCGCAGACTGTTGCAAGCACCACGAACACCGTCGATCTCGGCCCCGCCGCGGCGCTGTCCTGCCGCGAGTGCGGCCACCGCGTCCCCCTCGGCCCGGTCTTCGCCTGCGAGGAGTGTTTCGGCCCGCTGGAGATCGCCTACGACTTCTCGGCCTACGACACCGAAGAACTCCGCAAGCGCATCGAAGCGGGCCCCGCGAACATCTGGCGGTACGCGCCCCTGCTGCCCGTCCCCGCCGACGTGGCCGGCAAGCCGAACATCAACCCGGGCTGGACCAAGCTCGTCCAGGCCGACAACCTCGCCCGCGAACTGGGCGTCGACGCGGGCAAGCTGTTCGTCAAGGACGACTCCGGCAACCCGACGCACTCCTTCAAGGACCGCGTCGTGGCGCAGGCGATCGAAGCGGCCCGCGCCTTCGGGTTCACCACCCTCTCCTGCTCCTCCACCGGCAACCTCGCCGGCGCCGTCGGTGCCGCCGCCGCGCGGGCCGGCTTCCGCTCCTGCGTGTTCATCCCGCACGACCTGGAGCAGGGCAAGATCGTGATGGCCGCGATCTACGGCGGCGAACTCGTCGGCATCGAGGGCAACTACGACGAGGTGAACCGCTTCTGCTCCGAGCTGATCGGCGACCCGGCCGGCGAGGGCTGGGGCTTCGTCAACGTCAACCTGCGGCCGTACTACGCGGAGGGCTCCAAGACCCTCGCGTACGAGATCTGCGAGCAGCTGGGGTGGAGGATCCCGGACCAGCTCGTGGTTCCCATCGCCTCCGGCTCGCAGCTCACGAAGATCGACAAGGGGCTCCAGGAGCTGATCAGGCTCGGGCTCGTCGAGGACAGGCCGTACAAGATCTTCGGGGCGCAGGCGGAAGGGTGCTCGCCGGTCTCCGTCGCCTACAAGGCGGGCCACGACGTCGTCCGGCCGCAGAAGCCGGACACGATCGCCAAGTCGCTGGCGATCGGGAACCCCGCGGACGGTCCCTATGTGCTGGACATCGCCCGGCGGACCGGCGGGGCGGTCGAGGACGTCGACGACGAGCAGGTCGTCGACGCGATCAAGCTGCTCGCCCGGACCGAGGGGATCTTCGCGGAGACCGCCGGCGGTGTGACCGTGGGCGTCACGAAGAAGCTGATCGAGAGCGGGTTGCTGGACCCGACGCTCACCACGGTGGTTCTCAACACGGGTGACGGGCTCAAGACGCTGGACGCGGTGGCCGGCACGGGTCTCACGGCGACCATCAGGCCGAACCTCGACTCGTTCAGGGAAGCCGGGCTCGCGTCGTAGCGTCGTTCCGTCCCGCGCCCCGAAAGCCGTCAGCCGTACCCGACCGGAGGTCATCAGCATGAGCGTCAGCGTCCGCATCCCCACCATCCTGCGCACCTACACCGGTGGCCAGGCCGAGGTGACCGCCGAAGGCGGCACCCTCGCCGAGGTCATCAGCGACCTGGAGAAGAACCACACCGGGATCTCCGCGCGCGTCCTGGACGACCAGGGCAAGCTGCGGCGGTTCGTCAACGTGTACGTGAACGACGACGACGTGCGGTTCGAGCAGGGCCTGGAGACGGCCACCCCGGACGGGGCCGGCGTCTCGATCATTCCGGCGGTCGCCGGAGGCTGATCGTTACCCTGGGTAACGCAGATTACCGAGAGTTCATCGAATTGCCTCCTCCGTGAGAGAAGCGGAGGGGGCAATTCTCTATGGTTGAGCACGGTACAGTTGGGGAACCCGCTCCACTCCGCATGCCGAACGCATATGAGTACCGGCTTCGCGTGCGATGAGAAGTAGCCAAAGTGTGCAGGTCTTTTGCGCCTTATGTTCCCTTTATCGGGCCCGACTTGCCCTGAAGTCGGACGAATTCTCCGTAAATTCCCGACCGGTCCTGCCTTGAATTCTCGTCTGATTGACCTGTTGCAGACGGCAGTTGGACGGATACATTCGGCCGCGGTCGACGCGTTCCGGCGCACGCCCCCAATCCTGTGGGGGGTGAGGTCTGACCCGGATCCGCGAAGTGCGGATCCGTGCAAGGGCCAGTAATAGGGGAGTTAGGCATGGCTCAGGGCACCGTCAAATGGTTCAACGCGGAGAAGGGGTACGGCTTCATCGCGGTCGACGGTGGTGCGGATGTTTTCGTCCACTACAGCGCGATTCAGATGGACGGCTACCGCACCCTGGAAGAGGGGCAGCGGGTCGATTTCGAGATCTCGCAGGGTCAGAAGGGGCCGCAGGCTGACATGGTCAAGCTCGCGACCGGCTGAAGCACGCGCCGACGAACAGCAGCGACGTTCTTCGTTCTTCACCGAAGGGCTCGTACTCCAGGGGGGCACCTCCTGGGGTACGGGCCCTTCGGCGTACCCGGGGCACGCCTCACGCGCGCGGGAGTCAAGGTGCCGGAACACGGGAGCCGCCTGCGCCCGCCCGTCGCCCGACCACCACCCCCCCGGCGGGCCCGCTTCACGGGAGCGCCTTGCACTCGGGCATGCCGAGTGCTAATCATTGGCGTTAGCACTCTGAAGGTGAGAGTGATAACGAAGGACCGGGTCGGTGAGGCCCGCAGGCCAGGTGGTGCAAGGAACCACGGGGCAGGCAGGCCGTCCGTCGCGGGCGCCAGCGCGGTCCGGAGCAATCCACCCCAGTCCGGGAGGACCACTTCACATGGCCAAGATCATCGCGTTCGACGAGGAGGCACGGCGCGGTCTCGAGCGCGGGATGAACCAGCTCGCCGACGCCGTCAAGGTCACCCTTGGCCCCAAGGGCCGCAACGTCGTCCTCGAGAAGAAGTGGGGCGCCCCCACGATCACCAACGATGGTGTCTCCATCGCCAAGGAGATCGAGCTCGAGGACCCGTACGAGAAGATCGGCGCCGAGCTGGTCAAGGAAGTCGCCAAGAAGACGGACGACGTCGCCGGTGACGGTACGACCACCGCGACCGTCCTCGCCCAGGCCCTCGTCAAGGAGGGTCTGCGCAACGTAGCCGCGGGCGCCAACCCGATGGCCCTCAAGCGCGGTATCGAGAAGGCCGTCGAGGCCGTCTCCGGTGCCCTGCTGGAGCAGGCCAAGGACGTGGAGACCAAGGAGCAGATCGCTTCGACGGCCTCCATCTCCGCCGCCGACACCCAGATCGGCGAGCTCATCGCCGAGGCGATGGACAAGGTCGGCAAGGAAGGCGTCATCACCGTCGAGGAGTCGCAGACCTTCGGTCTCGAGCTTGAGCTCACCGAGGGCATGCGCTTCGACAAGGGCTACATCTCGGCGTACTTCGCCACCGACATGGAGCGTATGGAGGCCGTCCTCGACGACCCGTACATCCTGATCGCCAACTCGAAGATCGCCAACGTCAAGGACCTGCTCCCGCTCCTGGAGAAGGTCATGCAGTCGGGCAAGCCGCTGCTGATCATCGCCGAGGACGTCGAGGGCGAGGCCCTGTCCACGCTGGTCGTCAACAAGATCCGCGGCACCTTCAAGTCCGTCGCCGTCAAGGCCCCGGGCTTCGGCGACCGCCGCAAGGCCATGCTCGGCGACATCGCCATCCTCACGGGCGGCGAGGTCATCTCCGAGGAGGTCGGCCTCAAGCTGGAGAACGCGACCGTGGACCTCCTCGGCCGCGCCCGCAAGGTCGTCATCACCAAGGACGAGACGACGATCGTCGACGGCTCGGGCTCGGCGGACCAGGTTGCCGGTCGCGTCAACCAGATCCGCGCCGAGATCGAGAACAGCGACTCGGACTACGACCGCGAGAAGCTCCAGGAGCGCCTCGCCAAGCTCGCCGGCGGCGTCGCCGTCATCAAGGCGGGCGCGGCCACCGAGGTCGAGCTCAAGGAGCGCAAGCACCGCATCGAGGACGCCGTTCGCAACGCGAAGGCGGCCGTCGAGGAGGGCATCGTCGCCGGTGGCGGCGTCGCGCTCATCCAGGCGGGCCACGTCTTCGAGAAGCTGGAGCTCGACGGTGACGAGGCCACGGGCGCCGCGATCGTGAAGCTGGCCCTGGAGGCCCCGCTGAAGCAGATCGCCGTCAACGCCGGCCTCGAAGGCGGCGTCGTGGTGGAGAAGGTCCGCAACCTCACCCCGGGTCACGGCCTCAACGCCGCGTCCGGTGAGTACGTCGACCTGGTCAAGGAAGGCATCATCGACCCGGCGAAGGTCACGCGCTCTGCCCTGCAGAACGCCGCGTCCATCGCCGCGCTCTTCCTCACCACCGAGGCCGTCATCGCCGACAAGCCCGAGAAGGCCGGTGCCGCCGCGGGTGCCGGTGGCGGCATGCCGGGCGGTGACATGGACTTCTGATCGACCTCCGGTTGATCAACGGTCTTACCGAGGGCGGCACTTCCTGTTCCGGCAGGGGGTGCCGCCCTCGGGCGTGTCCGGGATCACAGGCCGGGGGACGGGACGCTCGGAATGACGAGCTTGGCCCAGGGGTTGTCGTTGACGCATGATCGATGCATACGCACATACCGTCTGGTACCCAGTAGTGACGAGGAGCCCCCACACGTGTCTACGACCGCCCCCGCCTCCCGCGCCGCCGACATCCTCGGCCGTCCGATCACCCTGAACGGCCTGACCGTCCCGAACCGGATCGTGATGGCGCCGATGACCCGGCAGTTCTCTCCGGGCGGCATCCCCGGCGACGACGTGGTCTCCTACTACTCCCGCCGGGCCGGCGCCGGCGTCGGCCTCATCGTCACCGAGGGCACCTACGTCGGCCACGACTCCGCCGGGCAGAGCGACGACGTCCCGCGCTTCCACGGCGCGGAGCAGCTCGCGGGCTGGGCGAAGGTGGCCGAGGGCGTGCACGCGGCGGGCGGCACGATCGTCCCGCAGCTGTGGCACATCGGCATGGTCCGCGAGCAGGGCCAGCCGCCGTACGCGGACGCGCCCGCGGTCGGCCCGTCCGGGCTGCGCATCGGCAGCGACGAGGTCACCGGCAAGGCCATGACCCAGCGGGACCTGGACGACGTCATCGGCGCCTTCGCCGAGGCCGCCGCCGCGGCCGAGCGCATCGGCTTCGACGGCGTCGAACTGCACGGCGCCCACGGCTACCTCCTGGACCAGTTCCTGTACGCGGGCACCAACCGCCGTACGGACGCCTACGGCGGTGACGCGGTCGCCCGTACCAAGTTCGCGGCGGAGATCGCGGCCGCGGTCCGCGAGACCGTGTCCCCCGAATTCCCGATCATCTTCCGCTTCTCGCAGTGGAAGCAGGACGTCTACGGTGCCCGGCTGGCCGAGACGCCCGAGGAGCTGGACGCGATCCTCGCGCCGCTCGCCGCGGCCGGTGTCGACGTCTTCCACGCCTCCACCCGCCGTTACTGGCTCCCCGAGTTCGAGGAGACCGGCTCCGACCTCAACCTCGCGGGCTGGACCAAGAAGCTCACCGGCAAGCCCACCATCACCGTCGGCTCGGTCGGCCTCGACGGCGACTTCATCAAGGGCTTCCGCGGCGAGGGCGCTCCCGTCAAGGGCATCGACGACCTCCTCGACAGCCTGGAGCGCGACGAGTTCGACATGGTGGCCGTGGGCCGGGCGCTGCTTCAGGACCCGGAGTGGGCGGCGAAGGTGCTGTCCGGACGGGTGTCGGAGCTGGCGCCGTACGACGCGGCGGCGCTGAAGTCCCTCAGCTGAACCACGAGGTGGAGGTACGGGCCGGTGGAGGCGGGCGTTCCCGAGCCAGGGGACGCGCCCCCGCCGGCCCGTATCCGTCCGCGGCCCCACCGCCGCCCGCATCTGTCCGTGCCCCCCAACTCCCGCTAGCGTGCCCGCACATGAGGATCCTGCAGCTGTCAGACACTCATCTGGAGCGCACCGGCGCCCCCAACCGTCACGGCGTCGACGCGACGGACTCGCTGCGGCTGATGCTGGCGGAGCTGCGACATCAGCGGCGGGTGGACGCGGTGGTCGTGACCGGGGACATCGCCGACGACGGGACGGTGGAGGCGTACGCGTCCGTCAAGGAACTGGTGGGCGGGTTCGCCCGGCTGATGGGCGGGGTGCCGGTCTTCTACACGACCGGGAACCACGACGAGCGGGAGGCGTTCGGCAAGGTGCTCGGCAGCGGGCACGAGGCCGCGGACGCCGTGTTCCCGGCGGAGTTCGGATGCGCCGCCGTCAGCACGGTCGGCGGACACCGCTTCATCACGCTCGACTCGCTCGTGCCGGGAAAGGTGTACGGGCAGCTCAGCAGGGCCCAACTGGACTGGCTCAGGGAAGAGTTGAGGACTCCCGCCGAGCGCGGGACCGTGCTCGCCTTCCATCATCCGCCGATCTCCCTCGACACGCCGATGCAGCGGGCCTTCGGGCTCACGAACCCGGGGGAGTTGGCGGACGCGATCCGGGGGCGCGACGTACGGGTCGTTCTCACCGGGCACTTCCACCTCCAGCTCTTCGGCTTTCTGGAGGCCACACCGGTGTGGGTCACGCCCGGGGTCGTCAACCGGATGGACCTGACGACCGCGTACGGCACGGAACGGGCCGTCCGGGGTGCCTCCGCCTCGCTCGTCGAACTGGGCGGCGAGACCGGGCCCCTGTTCCACACCCTCCACGCGCGGGATCCCCGGGCGCACGAGACGGTGTACCAGCTGGACGCGGAGCAGGTCCGGTCGATCGTCGAACGGAACGCGCCCGGTGCGCCCGATGTGCCCAACGGGGCGTAGAGCGGGCCGGGTTGGCGCTGTGGTGCGAGCCGGGGGTATAGTAGATCTTGAGCCAGTCGCCGTAACCCCGGTCGGCCGGTGCTGCGTTGGTGGTCCAAGGAAAGACGCCCCACTTCCCGTGGGGAAATGCAGGTGCAAGGCCTGCCCGGCGCTCCACTGAAGTCCCCGTCCCGCATCGCGCGGGGCGGGGACTTCGTCGTATGTGCCCTCAGAGGTTGCCCAGCGGCTCGATGTCCACGTGGACCGGTGTGCCCCAGACGCGCAGCACCTCGTAGTCCGTGAACTCGTGGACGAGGCGGTACGCCATCGCAGGGCGGGAGCCCCGGCGTTGGGCCGCGATGTACAGCTCGGCCTCGTGGCGGTCGCGGCGCGGGGTGCCGCAGAGCTGCCAGGCCTGGCCGTTCCAGAGTTCGGGGAGCCAGCGCTGCTGGGCCTGCGGGCGGTCCTCGCGGACGCCGTAGCGGGAGGGCGTGGTGTCGGCCGGTCTGGTGACGGCGGGGCCGTTGAACTCCGAGCGGCGGGCCGAGCGGCGGCGGGTCTCGCAGAGCAGGCAGAGGTCCGGGGCGCTCTCGTCGACCGGGCCGTTGGGGTGCTCCGGGCAGCGGGTGGTGGGCGCGGAGCCGCTGACGCTGTCGTCGAGCAGGTCCAGGGCGCGCCTGAGGTCCGCCTTGACCTCGTGCAGCCGGGCGTCGGGGGTGTCGGACGTGAGCGCCTCGCCGTGCTCGCCGAGGAGACGGAGGGCGCGGCCTAGGGCGGTCTGCTGGGCGTGGTTCATGGTTCTGTCGACCATAGTCGGCTTTTCCGCGCCGGGGGCGGAGGGGCCTGCGCGGTGGGCGGCACGGACGGCAGAGGTGGCACAACCTGCCGCCCCTGCAGAAGATGCCCTTGTCCTTCCGCTCACGCCGGCATCGGTGACCGCTGCGGCCGGGAGCGAAACCGCGAAGCCCGTCCGCCCTGCCCCCCCCCGTGATCGACTGACCCCATGCCCCTGATCCCGCCCCGCCTCCTCCGAGCCCTGGACTCCTTCAACGCCGCCCACCCCTGGAGCCACAACGCGTACTACCACCCGTGGCTGCTACGGCAGTTGCCCCGCGGCTCCGGGCGGGCCCTGGACGTGGGGTGCGGGACCGGCGACCTCGCACGGCTGCTGACCGTACGGACCGCGGCTGGTGTCGAGGGCATCGACTCCGATCCCGAAATCATCGCCCGGGCACGGGTGTTGACCCCGCCGGGTGTCCCCGTGGTCTTCACCGTCGTCGACGCACGCGACGACATGCCCGTCGGCCCCTACGACGTCATCACCTGTGTCGCCGCCCTCCACCACCTTCCGTTCGCCGAGACGCTGACCCGGTTCCGCGATCGACTCGCCCCGGGCGGAACCCTCGTGGTGGTCGGCTGCGCCCGTGAGGCGGACGCCGTCGACTCGGTCCTCGGGGCCGTGTCCGTCGCCCTGAACGTCGTCACGGGCTGGCTGAAGAACCGGGGGCGTGGGGCCGTGTCCCGTCCGGTGGCCATGACCGCCGTGACCCGGCCGCCGGAGATGACCTTCGCGGAGGTCCGTAGTGAGGTGATCCGGGTCCTGCCGGGAGTCCGGCTTCGGCGAGGGTTGTTCTGGCGGTACACGCTGGTGTGGCGGAAGGGGGCGGTGTGAGTGGGGGGTCAGGCTGGGCTCGGGGCTCGGGTGAGGCCGAAGGCGTATGTCGTCAGGAAGCCGACGCCGTATCCCGTCAGCAGACCCCCCGCGTAGATCGCCGCCGTCGTCCCCAGCCCCCTGTTCCCCGCCAGCAACGGGAACAGGGCCCACCCCGACGGTCCGATCGCCGTCGCCCCGACCTTGTCGCCCAGCATCGCGAAGAAACCGACGAACGCCCCGCCCGCCGCGCCGCCCGCGCAGGCGGTCAGGAACGGGCGGCCGAGGGGGAGCGAGACGCCGTAGATGAGCGGTTCGCCGACGCCCAGCAGGCCCGCCGGGAGGGCCGACTTGATGGTCGTACGGATGGACGTGTCGTGGCGCAGGCGGACGTAGACCGCGACCGCCGCACCCACCTGGCCCGCGCCCGCCATCGCGAGGAGGGGCAACAGGACGGTGTAGCCCTGCTGTTCGATGAGGGTGGTGTGGATGGGGATGAGGGCCTGGTGGAGGCCGAGCATCACGAGGGGGAGGAAGAGGCCGCCGAGGATCAGGCCCGCGAAGGGGCCGGTGGTGGCGAGGAGCCAGTCGGACGCGGTGCCGATCGCGGTGGAGATCTCGCCGGCCGCGTACATGAGGCCGTAGAGCGTCGCGAGGCCCGCGCCGAGGACCGTCAGGGTGGGGGTGACGAGGACGTCGAGGGTCGCCGGAACCCAGGTGCGGCACCACTTCTCGATGGACGTGCCGAGGACCGCGGCGGCCAGTGCGCCGAGCACTCCGCCCTGGCCGGGCGAGAGGGCGACCCCGAAGGCCGTCACCTTCGCCACCCCGGGATACACGACGACCGCCGCCACCGCCCCGCCCAGTACCGGCGTCCCGCCGAACTCCTTCGCCGTGTTGTATCCGACGAACACCGCGATGAGGGTGAGGAAGGCGGACGGAACGACGGCCAGGGCGCCGGTCACTCCCGGTAGCCAATGCAGGTTGACCAGCAGCCCGTTGAGGCCCGCGAGGACTCCGCAGCCGATCAGGGCGGGGATGAGCGGGACGAAGACGTTGGCGATCCGGCGGAGGAGCAGCTTGCCGGGGGTGGCGTTGCGTGCCCGTCGCCGCTCCTTCAACTCGGCTCCCCGCGCGGCCAGTTCGCCCGCTCTTCCCGCCAACTTCTCGAACTCCGGGGTCACTTTGGCCACCACCCCCGGCCCCAGCACGATCTGGTACGTGTCGTCGTCCACGACCCCGAGCACGCCGGGCAGCGCCCGCAGCGCCGCCTCGTCCACCCGCGAACGGTCGGCCAGGCCGAGCCGCAGACGGGTCATGCAGTGGGCGACGGACGTGACGTTCGCGGGGCCGCCGACGAGCGGGAGGAGGGCGGCGGCGGTGTCGTACGGAGTATCCACACCCCGAGCCTGCTGGTCAGCCGCCCGCCGCCGCGAGCGCCGCGCGCAGACGGCCGCCGGACTCCTCCAGAAGGCGGGCGGCGCTCGGGCCGTCGACCCCGGCGAGGACCACCAGGATCGCGTTCTTCACCTCGCCGTCGGTGGCGGCGAGGGCCCGCTCGATCTCCGCGTCGTCCGCGCCGGTCGCGAGCGCGACGATGCGGCGGGAGCGGGCGCGCAGCTTGTCGTTCGACGCGCGGACGTCGACCATCAGGTTCCCGTAGGTCTTGCCCAGCCGGATCATGGTGATCGTCGACAGCATGTTGAGGACGAGCTTCTGTGCCGTGCCCGCCTTCAACCTCGTTGATCCGGTGAGGAGTTCGGGGCCCACGATGACCTCGATGCCGTGGGCCGCGGCTGCGGCGAGGGCGCTGTGCCCGTTGCAGGAGAGGCCGATGGTCAGGGCGCCGGCGCTCCGCGCGTGCTCCACGGCGGCGATCGCGTACGGGGTGCGTCCCGAGGCCGAGATCCCGACCACCGTGTCGTCGGGGGTCAGCGTGAGGGCGTCGAGGTCGGCGCGGGCGAGTTCGCGGGAGTCCTCGGCGCCCTCGACGGACGTCACCAGGGCGTCCGGGCCGCCGGCGATCAGGCCCACGACCTGGGTGGGGGCCGTGTTGAACGTCGGGGGGCACTCGGAGGCGTCCAGCACGCCGAGGCGGCCGGCGGTGCCCGCGCCCGTGTAGATCAGCCTGCCGCCCCTGCCCATACGGTCCGCTACGGCGTCGATCGCGGCGGCGATCTCGGGGAGGCGTTGTGCGACGGCGGTGGCGACCGTGGCGTCCTCGGTGTTCATCAGGTGGGCGATGTCGAGGGTGGGGAGCTGGTCGATACCGGCGAGTTCCGGGCGGAAGGCTTCTGTGGTGAGGGTCTCCAACTCGGCGCGGAGGTCCCGGGGGTTGGACGTCGAGGTCATTGAGAAGCGGCTCTTTCTGTTGTTCCTTGACCGCGACCAGCCACGACCTGGCCGCGGGGCGGCACCGTACGGCTACCGCCTGTGTCGATGTGCCAGCGCCTCGTAGGACGCCGACAGTGCCGGTGCCGCCTGTTCGTACGTCCGTTGCGCCACCCCGATGAACAGGCAGTCCACCACCAGCAGCTGACTCGTCCGGGACGACATCGCGGCCGGCCGGAGCTCGCTCTCCCGTGCGGTGGACGTCGTGAGGATGTGGTCGGCGTACTGGGTGACCGGCCCGTCCGGCCGCCCGGTGACCGCCACGGTCGTGGCCCCGCGCTCGAAGGCGACCCGCAACGGCTCGATGACGTCACCGGTGGACCCGGAGTGGGTGATCGCGACGGCCACGTCCCCCGCCTTGAGCTGCACCGCGTTCGTGACGGCGAGATGCGGGTCGCTGTGGGCGTGGGCTATGAGGCCTATGCGAAGGAGTTTCTGGGCGAGGTCCTGGGCGACCAGCCCGGACGCCCCGACGCCGTAGATGTCGGTACGGCGGGCCGCCGCCAGCGCGGTGACGGCCGCGCCGAGCTGAACGGTGTCGAGCCCGGCGGCCGTGTCCGCGAGGGTCTGCTGCTCGTCGTAGGCGAGTTTCGCGACGACGTCGGCGATCGGGTCGTCGACGGCGATGTCGGTGGTGAGGGCGGGCGCGCGCCCGGACTGCTGCTGCGCGGCGAGCCCCGCGAGGGCCAGGCGGAGGTCGCGGTAGCCGGGGTAGCCGAGGATGCGGGCGGTGCGGACGACCGTGGCCTCGCTGGTGCCGGTGCGTTCGGCGAGGCCGGTGACCGTGAGGGCGGCGCAGCCGGCCGGGTCGGCGGCGACGGTCTCGGCGACGCGCTGCATGGAGCGGGTCATGGAGGGGGCGAGGGTGCGCACCTTGGCGGTCAGGGCGGCGGGGGGCGTACTCCCGGAGGCGCCTCCGAAAATTTCCTTCACTTCCTGGGTCACCCTTGAAAGATATTTTCGTGCGGAGGCCGGGTCAAGAGTGCGCACAATGGGTGCATGCACCCCGACGACGACTCCGTGGACGGCCCCCGTGACGAGCCCGTCCCCCTGAGCGCCCTGGAGCGGGCGCTGCACGCCGCCCGTGCCCTCGTGCTCGCCGATCTGGCCGCGCGCGAGGTCGTCGCGGCGGACGTGGTGTCCATGGTGGAGGAGTCCATCGTGGAGCGGCGCTGGTGGGTGGAGCAGTGGCCGGAAGGGGTGGCCTACGTCGCCGGGCTGGTCGCCCAGGACGTGCAGGACGCCCTGCTGGAGGCCTACGGCCGCTGGCCGCTCTGCCCGGTCTGCGCGTCCGGCGACCCGCACGCCCTGGAGGTCGAGCCGGAACTCGGACCGGACCCGCACTGGGTCTGCCACCAGGCGGGCGTGAAGGTCGCCGCCGTCGGGAACCTGGGCTCCCTGTGACCGTCTACATCGACCCGCCCACCTGGCCGGGGCACGGACGCCTCTGGTCGCATCTCGTCAGCGATGTCTCGTACGACGAACTCCACCTGTTCGCCGAGGGGTTGGGCGTACCGCGCCGGGCCTTCGAGCGCGATCACTACGACATCCCGTCGCACCGTTACGCGGACGCGGTGGCCGCCGGGGCGGTGGAGGTGCGGAGCCGGGAGGTGGTGCGGCTGCTGACCGCGGCGGGGCTGCGCAGGCCCAAGGGGCGCGCCGGGTGAGGGAGTTGACGGGCGGCGGCTGAACCGGCCCTATCGGCGACCCGGTCGGCCCGGTCGGTCCGGCGGGCTCCGCTCAGCGGCTCAACTCGTAGGCGAGTTCCCCGTCCGCGCCCTCCTCGCTCACCTTCCTGAACCCGGCCCGGGTGACGACCGCCTGGGACGCGAGGTTGTCGCGCTCGATCGTCGCGAAGACCGTGCGTACGTCGTCGCGGGCCAGCGCCCAGGCCGAGAGCGCGCGGAGCGCCTCCGTCGCGTAACCGTGGCCGCGGGCGCCCGCCGCCAGGTCGTAGCCGACCTCGACCCGGCCCTCCTCGTCGGGGGCGCCGTGGAAGCCCAGGCCGCCGACCGCGCGGCCGTCCTCGCGGCGGACGAGGGTGAAGACGCCGAACTCCGGTCGGTGGACGCCCGACTGGTATGCCTTGAGCAGGAAGGTCGAGGCCTCCCGGGTGCCCTCGTACGGGCCGCCCTCGATCCACTCGAAACCGCCGTCGCCGCCGCCGACGAGATCGGTCGCGGACGCGGGGGTGATGCCCTGGAGGGTGAGGCGGTCGGTGTCGTGGACGAGGTTGTTGTGCCAGCGCCAGGCGGTGACGGGGGGACGGCCCGGGAGCTCGCCGCGGCCGGTGGCCCACAGCAGGGTGAGCCACGGGGAGGCGCCGGGGCGGACGTGCGGGAAGATCCGGGTGAGGACGAACTCGGCGAGTTCCGGGCCGGGTTGGTAGTTCAGGCCCAGGCCCTCGGCGATGTCGTGCGTGTGCAGCAGCACCTCGGCGGTGCCCATCGCGGCGAACCCCTCGCGGTTGGCGCTGCGGAACGGGAACGGGTGGAAGGCGCGCACCTCGCGCGGGGTGGTGCGGATGGCGGCGGTGAGCAGCACGCCGGTCGTCCGGATCACCTCCAGGGCACCGGAGTTGTCGGTGCCGTCGTCGAAGGTGATGTCGAAGGGGACGTACGCGTCGCGTGCGCGACCGGCCAACTGCCCCGCGTAGGAGATGAGATCACCGGCGATGTGCTCGGCGGTGTCCCGGCAGCTCCACTCCAGCCGGCCCGCCGTGGCCTTCTCCCAGTCCGCGTCGGTCGCCGTCCCCAGCAGCGCGACGCAGCCCGCGACGGCCTCCTCCAGTCGGTCCGCGCCCGCGTCCGCTCCCGTGTTTCCACCCGTGGTCCCCATGCGGGGGAGCATACGGGCCGCGCACGCGCCGCGCGGCGGGGAAACGGTGGAGGAGGAAGAGGAGGAAGAGGAGGAACTCGTCGCCCCGCTCAGTCGGCGGCGGGGTCCGCCGAAGCCAGGAGATCCAGTTCCGACGTCAGGTTGTAGCGTGCCGTGGCCTCCCATTCCGCGGCCCCGTGCGGGGTCCTGAACAGCCTCGGGAGGGCGAGGAGTTGGCGGAGGATCGCCGAACGGCCCTCCCTGAAGGCGTCGTCGGGGACGAACGCGTACTCCTCCCGGACCGCCGCCGTGTACGCGGCGTACGCCGACGGGGGCGCGGCCAGGATCGCGAGGTCCGCGTCGCACAGGACCTGGCCGTCGGGGTCGTCGTCCGCGGGGGCGTGGGTGACGGTCAGCCGGACCAGGCGGGCCACCTCGGCCGTCCTCGCCTCCGGTACGCCCGCCTCCGTCAGCGCGCGTTCGGCCAGCCGCGCGGAGCGTTCCTCGTTCTCGGAGCGGTCGGGGAGGTAGACCGCGTCGTGGAACCAGGCCGCGAGCCGTACGACGTCCGGGTCGGCGGCGTGTTCCTCCAGGACGTCGATGTGGTCGAGGACCGAGGTGAGGTGGGTGAGCGTGTGGTAGTGCCGCTGGGGTTCCCGCCAGCGGGCGAGGAGGTTCTCGGCGTACGGCGACGGGTCGGGGCCGTCGGCGGAGGGGCGGGCGCCGTCGAGGGCGCGGGTCCAGCGGGCGCGGAGGGCGTCGAGATCGGGCATGCCGCTTATTTTCCTCCCGGGGCCGTACCCCTAGCGTGGAACGCATGACTTATGCCGACACAGCTCATGACGTACGCGATCCCGAACTGCCCGGCCGGCTGCTCGTCAGTGAGCGCGACGCCCTGATTCCGCTGCTCCGTTCCCGGCCCGACGAGGACTTCGCGCTGGCGACCCTCGCGTGTCCCGGCTGGACCGTGCGGGACGTGCTCGCGCACTGCGCGGCGGCGCTGACGCGGGTGGTGGAGCGGCGCTTCGAGGAGGGGGTGTTCTCGCCGGAGGCCAACGACCGGGACATCGCGGAGCGGGCCGGCTGGACGAACGGGCAGGTCGTCGACGAGCTGGAGCGCGGGATGACGGAGGCCGGGGCGGCCATCGCCCGCGCGGGCGGTGCGCTCGACGCCGTCGCGCTGGGCGAGTGGGTGCACGCCGGTGACGTGCGGGACGTGCTCGGTGTGCCCGGCGCCTACGGGGGCCGGGGGCTGGAGTCCGCTCTCCCCCTTCTCGGCCTCGTGACCCGGCAGCGGAACCACCGGCCGCTGCACGCCGACCTCGACGACCTGGACGATCCGCTGCTGCTGGGCGATCTCTCGGGCGAGCTGACCCCGGCGCGCTACATCGGCGACGCGCCCACGCTCGTACGGCTGTACTCGGGACGGCCGGTGCCGGACGGGGCGGGGTACGAGCTGGCCGGGGCGGAGCCGGCCGAGCTGAACATCTTCGGCGGGTGATCCGGGTCCGGCGCCGGGGGTGATCTCGCGGGCCCCGGTCCTCCCGCGTACCCTGATATTGGACTAGACCTGTAGCCGCTCCAGGGAACACGACGGAAGGGGTCCTATGAGCACGCGTGCAGTCCTGGAGGTGATCGCCCTCGGCGCCGAGGACGCGGTCGCCGCCCAGGCCGGAGGCGCGGACCGTCTCGAACTGGTCACCGACATGGCGGCCGACGGGCTCACCCCGCCGGTGGACACCTTCGCCGCCATCCGCGCCGCCGTCGACATCGACCTGCGCGTGATGCTGCGCCTCGCGGACGGGTTCGCCGCGGGCGACACCGACCGGCTCGTGCGGACCGCCGGAGAGCTGCGGGCCGCCGGCGCCGACCAGTTCGTGCTCGGGTTCCTCGGCCCGGACGGCGGGGTCGACCTGGACGCCGTGGAGCGGGTCGTCGCCGAACTGGACGGCTGCGCCTGGACGTTCCACCGCGCGATCGACCGCGCCGCCGACCGCGACGCCCTGCGCAAGCAGCTCGCGGACCTGCCCGGCCTCGACGCCTACCTCACCGCCGGTTCGGCCGACGGCGTCGACGACGGCTTGTCCACCCTGCTCCGCGAGGCCGCGCTGTACGGCGAACCGGGCTACGAGCAGCGTCTCCTCGTCGGTGGCGGCCTGCGCCTCGACCATGTGCCGACCCTGATCGCCGCGGGAGTCGACGCCTTCCACATCGGCGGCGCCGCCCGGCCCGAGGGCTGGGAGCGGCCGGTGTCGGCGGCGGCCGTCGGCGAGTGGCGGGCGGTCCTCGACGGCGCCGGAGCCGGGGCCGGGGCCTGAACCGCCCGACCCCGGTGCGAACCGCCCTTCTCGCTCAGGCGAGTTGGGCGGGAAGCGGTGCCGTGTGCGTGACGATCAGGCCCGACACCGCTCGGGTCAGCGCCACGTACAGGCGGCGCAGGCCGGTGCGTTCGTCCGGCTCGCCGTCGACCACCGCCTGCGGCTCGTCGAGCACCACGTAGTCGTACTCCAGGCCCTTGGCGAGTGAGGCGGGGACCAGCGTCAGCCGCGTCTCCGCGGTCGTCTCCTCGCCCGGGTCGATGAAGCCGATGCCCGCCGCGGTGAGGGCTTCCGCCAGCGCCGGGACCCTGGCGTCGGCGGCGATCAGGCCCGTCGAGCCCTCGTTGCGCAGCAACTCCTCGCAGGCGGCGACCACTTCGGCCGTGCCGCTCGTCTCGCGGAGGTCGAAGAAGCCCGGGTTCTCACGGACCGAGGCGACCGGGGTCAGGCCGGGCGCGATGTGCGGGAGCAGCCGGGAGGCGTACGTGATGACGTCCGTCGGCACACGGAAACCGGCCGTCAACTCCTCGATCACCCCGTCCGACTTGCCGAGATGGGCCAGCGCCTCGTCCCAACTCCGCGTCGCCCAGGGCGTGGTGCCCTGCGCCAGGTCGCCGAGGACGGTCGCCGAACCGGTGGTGCAGCGGCGGCCGACCGCGCGGTACTGCATGGGGGAGAGGTCCTGCGCCTCGTCGAGCACCACATGCCCGAGCGAGTGCGTCCGCTGCACGAGGTCGGTCGCCTCGTCGATCAGCACGGCGTCGGCGGCGGCCCACTTGGCGGCCTTGACGCTCCGAACCGGCTTCGCCCACAGGATCGTCTTCTGCTCGTCCTCGTCGAGGATCCCGTCCGCGTGCGCGGCGAGGAAGTCCGCGTCGGTGAGCAGCCGCAGCACGAGCTTCGCGGGCTCGACCGGCGGCCATACCGCCTTGACGGCCGCCTTCACCGCCGTGTTGCGGGCCACCGCGTCCTGCACCCGGTCGTCCGGCGCCTCCCCGGACCGCTCCATCTGCACCAGCACGGCATGCGCGATGCGCTGCGGAAGGGCCTCGCGGGCCGCGCCGTAGCGGATGTCGCGGTCGAGCAACTCCCGGACGATGGCTTCGAGTTCGTACGCCGGGACCCGCCAGCGGCGGGAGCCGCGCACCACCATCACCGGTTCGGTGGGCAGCGTGACGTGCGCGTAGACCGCGCGGCGGAGGACCTCGGCCATGCGGGCGTCGCCCTTGACGACGGCGGCCGGTGCCTCGTCCGTGCCGCGCACCTCGACATGCGCGACCAGGTCGTCCACGGTCCCCTGGCGGACCGTCAGCTCGCCCAGGGCGGGCAGGACCTGCTCGATGTAGTGCAGGAAGGACTTGTTCGGCCCGATGACGAGGGTGCCGGTGCGGGCGAGCCGCTCGCGGTGGGCGTAGAGGAGGTAGGCGACGCGGTGCAGGCCGACGGCCGTCTTCCCGGTGCCGGGGCCTCCCTGGACGCAGACCGTGCCGCCGAGACCGGACCGGACGATCTCGTCCTGCTCGGGCTGGATGGTCGCGACGATGTCGCGCATCGGGCCCACGCGCGGGCGCTCGATCTCCTGCTGGAGCAGCTTGCTGGTGGCGGCGGCCTCGGCCGGGTCCATGAGGTGCTCGTCCTCGTAGGCCGTGAGGTCGCCGCCCGTGTACCCGAAGCGGCGGCGCAGCGAGACGTCCAGCGGGTCCTTCTTGGACGCCCGGTAGAACGGCTGCGAGACCGGCGCGCGCCAGTCGATCACCATCGGGTCGCCGTCGGCGTCGTGCACATGGCGGCGCCCGATGTAGAACTGCTCGCCCTCCGCGCCCTCGGCCTGGTCGGCGCCCGGGGCGTGCAGATAGGTGAGGCGGCCGAAGAACAGCGGGGTGTCGCTCAGGTCGGCCAGCGCCTTGATGCGGTCGTCGATCTGGCGGGCGAGGACCTCGGCGTTGACCCAGTTCGCCGTGACGTCCTTGATGTCGAGCGACTCGACGTCCTCGCGCATGGCGCGCAGCGCGGAACGGGAGGAGGCCAGGTGGGAGCGCTCGCGGGCGAGCGGGTCGTCGGTGGGCGTGGACAAGGGGGTGCCTCCGGAGGGCCTGCTGTCGGGCTGCTGGGTGTGTGCTCGGTGGGTACCGGCCGGTTTCCGTCCGGGCGGTGGCACTCCCTGCGGGGAGGCGGGCAAGAGCGGAGATTCTAGGTCAGCGGAAGCGGGGGACGCGAATGGTTTTACGGCCGCGTTGACGCCGCCGCCGGCTTCCCCTAGGGGACACCCCCTCCACCCAGCAGGGGAAAGGGTCCGCCCGGAGGCGTAGAAGACCGCCTTGGAGGTTGGCCCTCCGGACCGATGCCGGCCTTATGTCCCACGACGCACCATGGATACATGAGCGCAGCGACCATCACCCCGATCCCCGCCCGCCCGACCGGCGCGACACCGGTCACCGGCGGCAGCCACCCCCATCGCCTCGGCAACGCCCTGCGCGCCATAAAAGTGTTCGCGGGCGCCGCGTTCAGCGTGGTCGTCCTCGGTGAGTACGGCGAGGAGGCGGGCGTGCGCCGCAAGTGACCGCACGGTCACTCACGGCCGCCCCCGGGCTCAGCTCTCCGCGAGGAGCTCGTCCGCGTCCATGATCCGGTAGGCGTAGCCCTGTTCCGCCAGGAAGCGCTGGCGGTGGGCGGCGAAGTCCTGGTCGATCGTGTCCCGTGCGACGACCGAGTAGAAGTGCGCCTGGTGTCCGTCGGCCTTCGGCCGCAGCACCCGCCCGAGCCGCTGGGCCTCCTCCTGACGCGAGCCGAACGTCCCCGACACCTGGATCGCGACGGTCGCCTCCGGCAGGTCGATCGAGAAGTTCGCGACCTTCGACACCACGAGCACGCTGATCTCCCCCTCGCGGAACGCCCCGAAGAGCTTCTCCCGCTGCGCGTTGGAGGTCTCGCCCTTGATCACGGGCGCGTTCAAGTGCTCGCCCAGCTCGTCGAGTTGGTCGATGTACTGCCCGATGACGAGGATCTGCTGACCGGCGAAGCGCCGCACGATCGCCTCCGTGACCTTCCGCTTCGTCGCGGTGGTCGCACAGAAGCGGTACTTCTCCTCGGCCTCGGCGGTGGCGTACGCGAGCCGCTCGGAGTCCGTGAGGTTGACCCGGACCTCGACACAGTCGGCGGGCGCGATGTAGCCCTGCGCCTCGATCTCCTTCCAGGGCGCGTCGAACCGCTTCGGCCCGATGAGCGAGAACACGTCCGACTCCCGGCCGTCCTCCCGCACGAGGGTCGCGGTCAGGCCCAGCCGCCGCCGCGCCTGCAGATCGGCGGTGAACTTGAAGACCGGCGCGGGCAGCAGGTGCACCTCGTCGTAGAGGATGAGTCCCCAGTCGCGGGAGTCGAAGAGCTCCAGGTGCGGGTAGACGCCCTTCCGCCGGGTCGTCAGCACCTGGTAGGTGGCGATGGTGACGGGCCGGATCTCCTTGCGCGTCCCGCTGTACTCCCCGATCTCCTCCTCGGTCAGCGAGGTCCGCCTGATCAGCTCGTGCTTCCACTGCCGGGCGGAGACGGTGTTGGTGACGAGGATCAGCGTGGTCGACTTGGCCTGCGCCATGGCGCCCGCGCCGACGAGGGTCTTCCCCGCTCCACAGGGCAGCACCACGACACCGCTGCCGCCGTGCCAGAAGTTCTCCACGGCCTGCTTCTGGTACGGGCGCAGCGCCCAGCCGTCCTCGTCCAGCTCGATCGGATGCGCCTCGCCGTCGACGTACCCGGCGAGGTCCTCGGCCGGCCAGCCCAGCTTCAGCAGCACCTGCTTGATCTGCCCGCGCTCGGAGGGGTGCACGGCGACGGTGTCGGGGTCGAGGCGGCTGCCGACCAGCGGGGCGATCCGCTTCGACCGCAGGATCTCCTCCAGCACGGGCCGGTCGGTCGTGGTGAGGACGAGCCCGTGCGCGGGGTGCTTGCTCAGGGTCAGCCGGCCGTACCGGTCCATGGTCTCGGCGATGTCCACGAGCAGCGCGTGCGGCACGGGATACCGGCTGTACTCCACCAGGGCGTCCACGACCTGCTCGGCGTCGTGCCCGGCGGCCCGCGCGTTCCACAGACCGAGGGGGGTCACCCGGTAGGTGTGGATGTGCTCCGGCGCCCGCTCCAGCTCGGCGAACGGCGCGATGGCGCGCCGGCAGTCGTCGGCTCGCTCGTGGTCGACCTCGAGGAGAAGGGTCTTGTCGGACTGGACGATGAGGGGGCCATTCACGCGCGACTGCCTTTCTGCGGGCCTCGGCCGGGCCTGGAGGACTCGGGACGGCCAAACGTCCAGTGTGCACTACCGGCCGGTGATCACGCCGGGGTCTGGGAGGGTGGGGGCTCGGGCGAGCGGAGGGTGGGGGCCGTGGGAGAACTGGTGGACCGCGTGGACGAGCAGGACCGGGTGCTCGGGGTCGTGGAGCGGGGTGAGGCCATCAGGCGTCAGTGGCTGCACCGGGTGGCGACGACCGTCTGCCGGGACGCGGAGGGCCGCGTACTGGTGCATCGGCGGGCCGCGGACATGGCGCGGTTCCCGGGCCGGTACAACTGGCTGATCGGGGGCGGTGTGGAGGCCGGGGAGTCGTACGAGCAGGCGGCGGCCCGTGAACTCACCGAGGAACTCGGGGTGCGGGCGCCGGTGCGGTTCGCGCTCAAGTTCCTGTGCCGGGGCGTGATCAGCCCCTACTGGGTCGGCGTGCACGACGCGGTCGTCGACGAGGCCATCAGCCCCGACCCGGGCGAGATCGCCTGGCACGCATGGGTCACGGAGGACGAGCTGCGGGAGATGGCGACCCGGCCGGACTTCGTGCCGGACGGCGCGGAGGCGCTGGCCCGCTACCTCAGTCCTCGGCCAGTTCCGCCACCCCCGTCACCCGGTGCAGCGGATACGTCCGGACCTCGTCCGCCGTGTGGTCGTACGCCGTGACGAAGCCGCCCTCCACGCGGATGGGGGCGATGACGCGCTGGCTGGCGGTGCCCTCGGCGTTGACGTAGCCGATCCAGAGGGTGGTGCCGGTGAGGACGGCGGCCTGCATGGTGGCGAGGGTCTCGGCCGAACCGGTGCGGGGGAGTTCGCCGTTGGGGGGCGTGGTCGTCTTCAGGGGGGTCGTCGAGGCGCGGTCGCCCGCCCTGATCGCACGGATCGCCGCCGACAGGAGGGTCGGGTCCGGGGGCGGCGGCCCGTCCGGCACCGGGTCCGGGGCCGTGCGGGGCGGGGTGCGGTGGGCGTGCGCCCGGGTGATGACGACATCGCCCTCGGCGGACTCGGCGGCCGGCGCGAAGCCCATCGCGCGCAGCCCGTCGAGCAGCGCCGCCGGGTCGGCCTGCGCGGCCAGCACGGTCGGGGCGAGGCGGCGCAGGCGCAGGCCCGCCGAGCGTTTGTCCGCGAGGATCTCGCTGAGCACCGCGTCGTCGTCGCAGCGGACGTACGCCGAGGCCGCGCCGATCCGCAGATGGCCGTGTCTGCGGGCCACGTCGTCGATCAGATAGGCGAGGGGCTGCGGGACCGGCGTACGGGAGTGCGCGGTGAGGAAGTCGTGCAGGTCGGACGCGGACCGGCCCGCGTCCAGCGCGCGGCGCACCGAGCCCGGCGTGAAGCGGTACACCGTCGCCCCGCCCTTCGACTCCACGTCCGCGAGCACGTCCAGCATGTCCGCGAGCGGCCGCTCCAGCGGACCGGGCGCCACCGCCGTCAGATCGGCCTGGAGCAGGACGTGGTCCAAGGGTTCGGGCAGCAGCGGGGCGAGGATCCGTGCGGCGGCGGCACTCGCGGCGGCCTGCTCGGCGGGGGAGAGGGGGTCCGGGTGGGTGGGCGGGCGGTGGTGGTGGACGGGGAGCTTGTCGCCGGGGCCGGCGGGGTCGGGGACACCGGCCGGGCCGGCCGCCGCGGCCCCCGGGCCCAGCAGCGCCCGCCCGTGCGCCGACAGGGCCCCGCGCCCCGTCACCCCCAGCATCTCCGCCTCGCCCAGCATCCACCGGGCGAGCCGGCTGCGCGGATCGTCGTCCCCCTGAGCACCCGAAGCACCCGAACCGTCGGTACCCCCGGTGTGCGCGGTGTTCCGCTGTCCCCCGCCCGCCCCGCGCACGGGCCGCTCCCACCGCAACCGCGCGAGCACCGACTCGGTGGACGGCGAGGCGCCCTCGGGCAGTGCGGCGAGCAGTCCGAGCACCCGGTGCCGTACCTCCGGGGCCGCCGAGCGGTCCAGGCCGGGGCCCAGCGCGGACAGGGTCCGTTCCTTCGCGTCCCGGCCGCCGACCAGGCCCGGCGTCCGGGTCGCCGTGAGCCAGGCCGCCGCGAGCCGGGCCCAGCGGTGGGCGGCGGGCTGTTCGAGCCACTCGTCGTAGGCGGGGGTCGCCGCGTACCGTTCGTCGGCCTCGCCGTCGGAGGCCAACAGGCCTGCTCCGTAGGCGAGTTCGACCCAGAACGCGGCGACGGGCTCGGCCACGTCCAGGGCGACCGCCGTCCGCTTCAGGTCGCGGACGCTGAGGCCGCCCGCGCGCATCACCGTCGGCCCGCCCTCGTCCCAGTCCTTCAGCAGCTCCTCGACCGTCGCGAGCGCGGTGTACGCCTGCCCGGCCGCCGTCGTGTCCACCAGCGGCGGGCGGTGCGTCGCCTTCGCCTCGACCGCGGGCGCCACCGGCTCGACCTCCCGGTGCGCGCGCCCGGCCCGCAGATGCAGGGCCACCTCGCGGGGGAGCACGACCGTGCCGGGCGCCGTCGGCAGCAGCAGCCCCCGGTCGATGAGCCAGCGCAGCCAGGGCGCGGGGTCGGCGGTCACCTGGCCGTACGGAGGACCCCAGAGCAGCCGGTCGAGCACCTCCAGCGACTCGGCGGGGGCACCGGCGAGCAGCGCCTTCATCCGCCGCCTGGCCGTGAACAGCTTGGTCAGTGACGCCACCGCGGACACCGGGTCGTGGGTGGAGGGCAGGCCCGCCGCCGTCACGATCTCCTGGACCCGGCCCGGCGACATGCCCGCCGTGGCCTCCGCGACCGTGGGCCCGAGGCCGGTCGGCGACGGGTGCTGCGGCGACGGCGCCAGCAGCTCACGCGCGGTCCGCACCAGCCGCAGCCGGTCGTCCGCGCCCCACACCAGCGCCTGCTCGCGCAGCGCCGCGAGGGCGCGCGGCAGCGCGTGCACGACCGCGGGGTCGCGCCGGTCGCCCGCCATCAGCGCGAGCAGCTCGTCGTACGACGCCGGGTCCGCCGCCACGGCCAGCGCCTCCGCCGTCTGCAGCGCGAAACGGTCGAGGCGCTCCAGGGCGCGCACCACCGACCCGCGGGTACCGGCCCGGGTGGCGAGCTGGGTGAGGTCGGTGGGGACGGGCGTGATGAGGTCGGGGCGGCTGCGCAGCAGCGCGGCAAGGGAGGCGTCGTCCCTGTTTCGGAGGGCCTCCGCGAGCGAACGGGGCGGCGTGGCCGGGGTGCTCATCCGACCCACGGTAGCGGGTGCGGGCCTCGGGCCGGTGTCCTCCGCCCCGAGGTGAGCGCACCGCGACGGCCCGGGTGCGGACGGCGATCACCCCTCGCCCCCACCCGCCTCCGGTGGCCGCCCACACCCGCCCGGACCCGCCGTGCGCCCCCGACGCGCGGCCTGCGCGAGCCCCGACCTGCGCTACGGTCGTTCCGGCGGGGTATCCAACGCACCCGCCCCGGAGGGGACTTCGTGGGTATCGAGAGCGACCAGGTCGTCTACGAGTATCTGAGCCGCGTCGGTGACGTGGCGCAGCAACGGCAGCTGCCCTCGGGCACGCGCATGCGGCTCGTCTCCCAGTTGCGCAACGAGATCGACCGGCGGCGGGCGGGGTCCACCGTCGACACACCGGCCGCCGTCCAGCGCATCCTGAAGGGCCTCGGCACCCCGGACGAGATCGTCGCCGCGGCCGGCACCGGCACCGGCGTCCCCCAGGCACCGACGCCCGCCGTGCCCGTGCAGCGCGACCACGAGGACGATCTGCGGCCGAAGGGGCTGCGCCGGGTCGTACCGCTGCCGCGCACCCGCCTCACCAAGTCCGCGCCCGCGCCGGAGCCCGACGACGGTCCCTCCGCGCCGCATCTCGCGAGCGCGTCCGAGCTGGGCGCGAGCGTCCTGCATCCGGACTGGTGGCGGATGGAGAACGGCAACGGGTTCGCGCTCGGCGACAGCGTGCCCGGCTTCACCGGCGGGGTCGAGATCCCCGAACTCCTCAAGCCCCCGCCGCCGAAGGACACCCCGAAGGAGCCGGCCAAGGAAGCCCCGAAGGCACCGGAGACGGTGGTGGCACCGGTGATCGAGCAGGTGCCGCAGACCCCGGCCGGGCGACGCCGCATGGTCCCGCGGCTCCCGGTCGGACGCTGGTCCAACCCGCTGCTCCTGATCGCCGCCGCGCTGCTCGTCGTCGGCGCGGTACTGGGCAACTGGTTCGCCCTGCTGCTCGGTTGGCTCATCGCGTACGCGTCCCGGCGGCTGTCCGACGCCGAGACCAAGGCGGCGGTGATCGGTCTGCCGGCGGCGGCCGTCGCGGCCGGGATCGTCTGGCTGTGGGGCCGCAACGACGGCCGCTGGGGCACGCCCATCGCCCAGGGACACATGAACGACGCGATCTCCGAGACCTGGCCGTGGGTGGTGCGGGGGGCGGCGGTGGCGTCGGCGCTGTTCCTGGTGTGGCGGTCGCAGCGGCGGCCGTGACCGCGGCTGTCGGCGCCGTCGGGGGCCCGGTGGGATCGTCGTGGCGACTGGGCACAATGGCCCATATGACCTCGCGTGCCCAGAACTCCGTCCCGCCCGCCCCGACCGTCGGTTTCGACCTCGACATGACCCTCATCGACTCCCGGCCCGGCATTCGCGCCTGCTATGCGGCGCTGGCGGAGCGGACGGGGACGTACATCGACGCCGACCTGGCGGTCACCCGGCTCGGGCCGCCGCTCGCGGACGAGTTGATCAACTGGTTCCCGGCGGACGACCTGCCCGCCGTCGCCGATCTGTACCGCGAGATGTACCCGTCGATCGCCATCGCCGCGACCCCCGCGATGGCCGGCGCCCAGGAGGCCATCGCGGCCGTGCGGGCGGCGGGCGGCCGGGCGGTCGTCGTCACCGCGAAGTACGAGCCGAACGCGAAGCTGCACCTGGCCCACCTCGGTATCGACGCCGACGCGGTGATCGGCAACCTGTGGGCCGAGCAGAAGGCGGAGGCGCTGCGCGCGGAGGGCGCGAGCGTCTACGTCGGCGACCATGTCGGCGACGTGCGCGGCGCCCGTACCGCCGGGGCCCTCGCGGTCGCGGTGGCGACCGGACCGTGCGACGCGGACGAACTGCGGGCGGCCGGCGCGGACGTGGTGCTCGGCGATCTCACCGAGTTCCCGCGATGGCTTTCGGACTACCTTCCGGCGCGCGCCTGACGGCGGCCCGCGGCGACCGACTGCAGCACACCGGCGGCGGCCAGCAGGAATCCGACGCCCATGAGCATGCTCAAGAGGTACATGTACGTCGGAAAAGGCGTCGTGTGGAGCAGCAGCGGTACCACGGTGACGAGTGTGGCCACCGCGCCGAGGAAAAAGACGATGGCACCGGCACGGATGAGTCGGTCACCGGCCGCGGCGGAATTCGTTTGGGTTTTGTCGCGCACTGGACCAGGGTAGTTCCCTGCGCAAAGGAACAACCCGGCGACGTCTTGTCACCGGCCTGAAGACCATTAGCCTTGGTACCGGCGGGTCCCGACGACCCGCCGGTCTGCTATCCGAAGCAGTTTTCCGACGAGTACGAGGACGAGGACAGACGTGCCTACCGGCAAGGTCAAGTGGTTCAACAGCGAGAAGGGCTTCGGCTTTCTCTCCCGTGACGACGGCGGTGACGTCTTCGTCCATTCCTCGGTTCTGCCCGCCGGAGTTGATGCCCTGAAGCCCGGACAGCGCGTGGAGTTCGGGGTCGTCGCCGGTCAGCGCGGCGACCAGGCCCTCTCGGTGACCCTGCTCGACCCGACCCCGTCGGTGGCGGCGGCCCAGCGCAAGAAGCCGGACGAACTGGCCTCCATCGTCCAGGACTTGACGACCCTCCTGGAGAACATCACCCCGATGCTGGAGAAGGGCCGCTACCCCGACAAGGCCTCCGGCGGGAAGATCGCGGGGCTGTTGCGCGCGGTGGCGGACCAGTTGGACGTGTAGACATCCCGGAGATCCGGACCATTCCGGGCGCGTGCGGGCCGAGGGGCGACATCAGCCTCTCGGCCCGTTGCCGTGTCGGGGGTTCCCGGTCGGCGCGGCTCAGGGGAACGCGAGCGCGTCCGGCGCGAGGGCGGGCACCAGGCCCTCCGCCGCCGCCCGCGTCAACAGCCCCCGGATCGCGGCATATCCGTCGTCCCCGAGATCTGCGGTGAACTCGTTCACGTAGAGCCCGATGTGCTGGTCGGCGACGCCCGGATCCATCTCCTGGGCATGCTCCATGACATACGGCCGGGAGGCCTCGGGGTCGGCCCAGGCGGCCCGGACGGACTCCCGGATCGAGTCGGCCAGCAGGTTCAACCGCGCGGCGCCCAGCGACCGTTTGGCGATGATCGCCCCGAGCGGGATGGGCAGTCCGGTGGTCTCCTCCCAGTGCTCGCCCATGTCCGCGAGCTTGTGCAGCCCGTAGTTCTGGTACGTGAAGCGGGCCTCGTGGATGACGAGTCCCGCGTCGACCTTCCCGTCCCGCACGGCCGGCATGATCTCGTGGAACGGCATGACCACGATCTCCCCGACCCCGCCGGGAACCGTGTCCGCGGCCCAGAGCCGGAACAGCAGATACGCGGTCGACCGCTCACTGGGCACGGCGACGGTCCGGCCCGTCAGGTCCCCGGGCCCCCGCGTGAGCACCAGCGGCCCGCACCCGCGCCCCAGCGCGCCCCCGCACGGCAGCAGCGCGTACGTGTCGAGCACGTACGGCAGCACGGCGTACGACACCTTCAGCGCGTCCAGCTCACCGCGCTCGGCCATGCCGTTGGTGATGTCGATGTCGGCGAAGGTCACGTCGAGGCCGGGCGCGCCCGGCACCCGGCCGTGCGCCCAGGCGTCGAAGACGAAGGTGTCGTTCGGGCAGGGCGAGAAGGCGATCTGCAGGGGCTCGGTGGATTCAGCGGCTGAGGTCATGCCAGTTCCAACTCTCCAGTACGGTCGCGGACTTCCCGAACCCCGCCGTCAGTGCCGCGAGCGCGTCACCGATCCGCCAGGCGGCGCGGTCGCGCGGGCCGACGGGGTTGGAGACCGCGCGCAGTTCCAGGACGGGGACGCCGTGGGCGGCGGCCGCCTCGGCCACGCCGAAGCCCTCCATCGCCTCGGCGAGGGCACCGGGGTGGCGGGCGCGGAGTTCCGCGGCACGGGCGGCCGTACCCGTCACCGTGGAGACGGTGAGTACCGCTCCGGTGCGGGCGCCGGTCGCGGCCGCGAGCTCCCGTACGAGTGCGTGCGGCGGACGGTGGGTGACGGTGCCGAAGCCGAGGTCGGTGACCGGGAGGAACCCGTCCGGGGTCTCGGCGCCCAGGTCGGCGACGGTGATCTCGTCGGCGATCACGAGCGAGCCGACGGGCGCCTCGGGCTGGAAACCGCCCGCGATCCCGGCGGAGACGACCAGGGTGTAGCGGGTGGTGGCGAGGGCGGTGGCCGTCGCGGCGGCGGCAGCGGCCGGACCCACCCCGGCGGCGATGACATCGACGCCGCCGTCACCCGTGAACGCCCGTGCCACCGCGTCCCGTTCGGCGGGGACGGCGGTGGCGACGAGGATCCGTACGGCGGACGGTGCGGACGCGGACGTGGTCAGGAGTCCTTCTTGAACTTGAAGGACCACAGGCCCTTGACCGTCTTGTCGCCCTCCTTGATGGAGACGACGGTCGAGTTGCCGGTCGCGCCGTACTGGGTGTTGAAGAACACGCTGCCGGGGATCGTGCGGTACGTCTTCTTGCTGGAGTCGGTCAGCGGCTGACCGTTCATCAGGATCGTCCAGCCGTTGTCGGCGATCTTCGGGTCGACGCCGAAGCGCACGGTGTCGTCCGGGTCGACCGAGATCGACGTGGAGGCCTTCAGGCACTTCGGCAGGTCGGCGGTCTTCACCGCGTCGCCGTCGTTGTAGCAGGTGGCCTCCGTGTGGACCGAGTTCCTGCCGACGGTGATCGTCGAGATCGGCGTCGGCTTGTCGCACGCCGACAGGACGAGCAGTCCGGCGGAAACGGCGCCGGCGGCAGCGACGGCGCGGCGGCGTCGCACAGCGGATTGCATGGTCATGGGCGAAGGTTATCGGGCCCGTCCGGTCCTCCCCCCACGTGGGGTGCGGCGTGCCGGGCCGGGTGCCGCGGGTTAGGCCACTCGCGGGCTTCCGCTGCCGCCGTGCCGGGCCGAGGAGAGCAGCCCGCGCAGGGTGGTCAGCCAGCCCAGGGCGATGACGGCGGCGGCGAGGGAGAAGCCGAGGGCGCCGTTCAGCGGCATGACGATGCCGATCGCGCCGCCCAGCACCCACGCCATCTGGAGCATCGTCTCGGAGCGGGCGAACGCCGAGGTGCGCACCAGCTCGGGCACGTCCCGCTGGATCAGCGCGTCCAGGGACAGCTTCGCCAGCGCCTGGCAGAACCCGGCGGTGGCCGCGAGGCAGGCCACGAGGACCGCGCCGAAGAAGATCGCGGCAGTGACGGCCGCGCCCAGGACCAGCGCGACGACGGTCACGATGATGAGTTCCGGGGCCCGTTGCCGCAGCCAGGACCCGACCGCCGTGCCGAGGGCGTTGCCCACGCCCGCCGAGACCGCGACTATGCCCAGCGACACGGCCGCGCTCTGCCCGGTCATCGGGTGCTCGCGCAGCAGGAACGCGAGGAAGAAGGTCAGGAACCCGGAGAGCCAGCGCAGCGCCGCGTTGGCGCCCAGCGCGTGGGTGACGGCGATGCCGACCGTGCGCAGCCCCGGCCGCTTGACCTCCTTGGGGTGCGGGCCGTGCAGATGGTCCTCGTCCGCCGCGAGCAGCGCCGTGTCCTCGCCCTTGGCCGAGTCGACCTTGGGGTCCAGGAAGAAACACAGGACCGTACCGGCCACGAAGATCACGAAGGCGCCGTAGAGCGGCCAGGGGTCGCCGATGGCGTGCAGGCCGCCCGCGACCGGCGCGGCGACGCCGGTGGCGAGGAGACCGGCGAGGGTGACCCTGGAGTTCGCCTTCACCAGCGAGATCCGGGGTGGCAGCAGCCGGGGCACCACGGCGCTTCTGACGACGCCGTACGCCTTCGAGGCGACCAGGGCGCCCAGCGCGGCCGGATACAGCTCCAGGCTGCCGCTGGCGACCGCGCCGGAGATGATCAGCGCGAGGAGCGCGCGGGCGAGCATCGCGGCGGCCATCGCGGCGCGGCGGCCGTGCGGGAGCTTGTCGAGGAGGGGGCCGATCACCGGGGCGAGGACGGTGAAGGGCGCCATGGTGATCGCGAGGTAGAGAGCGACCCGCCCCCGGGCCTCGTCGGTCGGCACGGAGAAGAAGACGGTGGAGGCGAGGGCGACCGTGATCATCACGTCACCGGCGCCGTTCACCGCGTGCAGTTCGATGAGACGGCCGAGCCCCGACTCGCCCGCGCCGTGCGCGTGGGTGGCCTTGCGGATGCCGCGGGCGGTACCGGTGACGGGGAAGTGCAGGGCACGACCCATCGCGCGGACGGAACCGCTCACCCGGCCCGAACCGCCACCTCGGATGTTCCCCTTCGTGCCACCGACCCCGGTGGCACCTTGGGGCGACCTTGCGGCTGCCACCCCGTCATAGTGCCCCGAGAACGCCGCGAGTATCGGGGTTACCGCGCGTATGGGGCCGTGCGGCGACCGATTGAGGAGATGTCGGGGACGGATCGGGGACGGATCGGGGACATGCGAGGGACGGATCGGGGGCGGGTCGGGGACCGGCCGGGGACGGATTGCAGGCGCGTCGGAGACGGATCGCGGGCCCGGCGGAGACGGGTCGCCGGCGGGATTCGTCGTCGTACCGGGGCCGTCGGTGTGGGCGCACGGCGCGGGAGAAGGTAGCGTGCGTAGCGCGCCGTGGCGATCGTTCTCGGCCGCGCGCCTCTCGGCCATCCCGCAGAATGGATGGCGTAGGCGTGCCCGAGCGCGATCGGGTGCGGACGTCGACGCGGCCCTCCACCAGTGCCCCCAAGGGCCTGGTACATGTCTTTCAGCCGCTCCGTCCGCTCCCATCGCCGCGACAGGCGCACCCGTGAGACGGCGTAGGAGAGAAGCGATACCTGTGAGCGCAGCGACCACGCGAAGCCGCACCCCCGACCGCCTGTGCGCCGAGGCCGTCGACCTCGCCCGCGGCGCAGCCGAGGAGGCCGCCGCGCCCGGCGTGGTCGGCGAGCACGCCGGCTTCGAATCCGACGGCGACCGGGTGGTCACGCACTTCTTCGAGTGCAAGGAGTTCGGCTACCGGGGCTGGCGCTGGGCGGTGACGGTCGCGAGGGCGTCCCGCGCGAAGCTGGTGACGCTCGACGAGGTCGTGCTGCTGCCCGGCCCGGACTCCCTCCTGGCCCCCGAATGGGTCCCGTGGAGCGAACGGCTGCGCCCCGGCGACATGGGTCCCGGCGACCTCCTCCCCACGGACGCGGAGGATCTGCGCCTGGAGCCCGGTTACACCGGCGAGGACGAGCCCCCGCCGAACTCGGCGGTCTCCGCGGAGCTGGCCGAACTGGCCGAGGCGGAGGACGCGGAGGTGACGGCGGGCGCGCCCTCGACGCTGCCCGTGGCACCGACCCGCGGCTCGATCGCCGCCGTCGCCGAGGAACTCGGCATCCGCCGCGCCCGCGTCCTCTCCCGCTACGGCCTGCACGTGGCCGCCGACCGCTGGGAGGACGGCTTCGGCCCGAAGACCCCGATGGCCCAGGCGGCCCCGGCGGCCTGCGTCAGCTGCGGCTTCCTCGTCGCCATCGGTGGTTCCCTCGGCCAGGCCTTCGGCGTCTGCGCCAACGAGTTCTCCCCGGCCGACGGCCACGTGGTGTCCCTGTCCTACGGCTGCGGCGGCCACTCCGAAGCGGCCGTCATGCCCACACCGCCCCAGCCCCCGTCCCCGGTGATCGACGAGACGAGGGTCGACCCGTTCCCGCTGCGGCCCGCGGCGGACTCGGGGTCGGTGCCGGCGGGCGCGGACGAGGAGAGGGCGGAGCTGGGGCACTCGTAGCCGACCACGCCCGTCACCGCGTCCCGGTCTCCCCGGCCGGGCCCGGGACCGGCGCTCGCCGACAGGGCGGGCGGGACGGCCGGGCGGTGTCGCGCGGTACCTTCATCGCGACGTCGATGAGGAGAGTGAACGTACGTGAGTAAGTTCGTGCGGCCCGCTGCCGAGGGTGCCGACCCGTTCGGGACCGCCCGTCTGCGGCGTGGGGTGCTCGACGCCTGGGCGACCAGCCCGGCCCGGTTCCGGGAGGACGCCAACGCCGAGGAGGACCTCGTCCTCGGCGGGTACCGGGACCGGCTCGTCGTCGAGCTCGCGCAGAACGCCGCCGACGCCGCCGCCCGCGCGGGCGTGGCCGGCCGGCTGCGGCTCACCCTCCGCGACGGCGTCCTGTGCGCCGCCAACACCGGCGCCCCCCTCGACGCCGCCGGCGTCGAATCCCTCGCCACCCTGCGCGCCTCCGCGAAGCGCGACGCCGGTGACAGCGCCGTCGGACGGTTCGGCGTCGGGTTCGCGGCCGTCGTCGCCGTCACCGACGAGCCCGCCGTCGTCGGCCGCCACGGCGGTGTCCGCTGGTCCCTCGCCGAGGCCCGCACCCTCGCCGACGACACCGCCCGGCACAGCCCGGGCCTCGGCACCGAGATCCGCCGCCGCGACGGCCACGTCCCGCTGCTGCGCCTCCCGTTCGCCGCCGAGGGCACCGCCCCCGACTCCTACGACACGGTCGTCATCCTCCCGCTGCGCGACACCGCCGCCGAGGACCTCGCCGAGCGTCTCCTCGGGGCCGTGGACGACGCCCTTCTCCTCGCGCTCCCCGGCCTCATGGAGGTCGTGGTCGAGATCGGGGACCAGGAGCCCCGCACCCTGACCCGCCGCACCGATCGCACCGACACCGTCGTGGACGACAGCCGGGACGGCAGCACCCGCTGGCGTACGGTCTCCGCGCACGGGGAGCTCGCCGGGGAACTGCTCGCCGACCGGCCCGTGGAGGAGCGGCTGCGGCCCTACTGGTCCCTCACCTGGGCCGTGCCCGTCGACGAGGACGGGACGCCCGCGCGGCCCCGCACCAGCCCCGTCGTGCACGCGCCCACACCGAGCGACGAACCCCTGGGCGTACCGGCCCTGTTGATCGCCTCGCTGCCTCTCGACACCACCCGCCGGCACGCCGCGCCCGGCCCGCTGACCGACTTCGTGGTGGAGCGCGCGGCGGACGCCTACGTCGAACTCCTCGCCGCCTGGCGCCCGGTGACCGCCGGCATCATCGACCTGGTCCCCGGCCCGCTGGGCAAGGGCGAACTGGACGGCACCCTGCGCCAGGCGATCCTGGCGCGCCTGCCGCGCACCTCCTTCCTCCCGCCCGCCCTCGAACCCGCCGACGACGACACGGAGTTGCCCGAGGCACTACGGCCCCGGGACGCCGAGGTCGTCGAGGGCGCGGGCGCCGACACCGTGCGCGTCCTCGCCGAGGTGCTCCCCACCCTCCTGCCCGCCGGGCTCGAACGACGCGTGGAGCTGCGGACGTTGGGCGTCGCCCGGCTCCCCCTCACCGACGCCGTGGACCGGCTGGCGGGCCTGGAGAAGGCCCCCGAGTGGTGGCGGCGGCTCTACGACAGCCTCGCGGGCGTCGACCCCGACCGGCTCACCGGACTGCCCGTGCCGCTCGCCGGGGGCACCGCGCGGGTTTCCGGCCCCGGGGGAGCCAGGACGACGATCGGGCCGCGCCAAGTCCTGCTCCCCACGCCCGACTCCGCCCAGGTGGAGCCCGAGATCCTCGCCCGACTGGGCCTCAAGGTCGCCCACCCGGACGCCGCGCACCCCCTCCTGGAGAAGCTCGGCGCGCTGCCCGCGACCCCCCGCGCGGTCCTCACGACCCCGCAGGTGCGGGCCGCCGTGGCCGCCTCCCTCGACGAGGAGGGCGGGGCGATGTGGGACGAGGTCGCCCCGGACAGCGACGAGTTGGCGGACACCGTGCTCGCCCTGGTCCGGGACGCGGGCCTCGAACCCGGTGACGAACCCTGGCTCGGCGCCCTCGCGCTGCCCGACGAGGACGGCGAACTCGCCCCCGCCGGTGAACTGGTGCTGCCCGGCAGCCCGTTCGCGCAGATCATGCGGGAGGACGAACTCGCCTTCGTCGAGGCCGAGTTGGCCGACCGCTGGGGCGAACAGCCGCTCGCGGCCTGCGGGGTCCTCGCCACCTTCGCCCTCGTCCGCGCCACCGACGTCGTCCTCGACCCGGACGAACTGGAGCCCCGCGAGAGCGACTTCGCGGAACCCGACGACCCGGGCCTGCTGGACTCCGTCGACGTGTGGTCGGAGGACGTCCTCGACCGCTTCCCGGACACCCCCGTGCCCCCGGTCGCCACCGAACTGGTCGCCGTCCGCGACCTGGACCTGGTCGACGACGACCGCTGGCCCGAGGCCCTCGCCCTGCTCGCCCGGCCCCCGTTCCGCGACGCGATCACCCAGCAGGTCCGCATCCTGCTGCCCGACGGCACCCACGAGGTCGTACGCCCGTACACCGCCTGGTGGTTGCGCGGCCACCCGGTCCTCGACGGCCGCCGCCCGGCGGGCCTGCTCGCGGCCGGCGGCGACCCGCTCCTGCGCGGCCTCTACGACGAGGCCGACGCGACCGGCTTCGACGACGAACAGGTGCTGCGGGCCCTCGGCGTCCGCACGTCGGTCGCCGCCCTCCTCGACGAGCCCGGCGGCGCCGCCGAACTCCTCGACCGCCTCGCCGACCCCGACCGCGCGGTCACCGGCGCCCAACTGCACGCCCTGTACACCGCGTTGGCCGACCTCGACCCGGACCAGGTGACCCTGCCGGACGATCTGCGGGCCGTGGTCGACGGCGAGGTGACGGTCGTGGACGCGGCGGACGCGGTGGTCGTCGACTCCCCGGACCTGCTCCCCTTCACCACCGGCGTCCCGCTGCTGCCCGTCCGCCCGTCCCGCGCCGCCGAACTGGCCGAACTCTTCCAGGTCCGCCGCCTCAGCGAGTCGGTCACCGGCGAGGTCACCTCCGAGGGCACCGAACACGACGTACCGGAGTCCGTCCGCGTCCTCCTCGGCCCGCTCACCCCCGCGACCTACGTCGAGCACGACGAACTCGTCGTGGACGGCACCGAGATCGACTGGCGCCGGACGAGGGACGGCGTCCTGCACGCCTCGACGCTGGAGGGCGTGGCCGCCGGCCTCGCCTGGTCCGCGGGCCAGTGGCCGCGCCGCTTCGAGGTGGCCGCGCTCCTGGAGGATCCGTCCAGGACCGAGGAACTGGCGCGGGACCGCTGGTTCGACTGACCACCCGGATGATCTTCACGGTTCGTCCAGATAATCTCCACGATGTGTACAACCATCGCTCCTCCTCGTGCATCTGATCATCCGAGCCACCAGGCTCCGCGATCTCGTTCACGTTCCATGGGGGAACAATGCGCATACGTGCCACCGTCGTCGCCGTCTCCGGCGCCCTCGCGCTCTCGGCCCTCGCGGTCCCGGCCGCGCAGGCCGACAGCAGCCTGGGCAACACGAAGATCACGAAGGTGGTCGTCGACGGCGACAACACGGTGACCGTCTCCGCCTCCAGCACCAAGAGCGTCAAGGTCAGCGTGACGGCCACCGACAACTCCGGCATCGCGGGCGCCGAGGAGTTCTCGCTGATCGGCCCCGGCTACGGCTACTTCTCCACCGCCAGGCCGACCTGCGTGAAGGTCAACGCCACCACCTCCACCTGCTCCGCCTCGGTGCTGGTGGACCCGAGGGTCGGCGACCTGCTCAACGCCAACGCCGGTACCTGGTACGTCGACGCGTTCGTCGACGCCAAGGACGGCGACTACGTCTGGAAGGAGAAGGCCGGTTCCTTCAAGGTCCAGCGCGCCTCCCAGCTGTCGGCCAACGCCACCCCGGAGCCCGTGAAGAAGGGCAGGACCATCACGGTCACCGGCAAGCTGAGCCGCGCGAACTGGGAGACCAACAAGAACGCGGGCTACGCCTCCCAGTCGGTGAAGCTCCAGTTCCGCAAGAAGGGCTCCACCACCTACACCACGGTGAAGACGGTCGGAACGAACTCGTCGGGAAACCTGAGCACCACCGTCAAGGCGACCGTCGACGGCTACTTCCGCTACAGCTTCGCGGGCACCTCGACCACCCCGGCCGTCAACGCCGCGGGTGACTTCATCGACGTGAAGTAGCCTCCGCCCGCCGCGAAGTGTCCGTATTGAGCGACTTCCATCATCCGTTCGCAATCAACGGACAAAATCACACGTCCGGCGTGCAACCCTCACCACCTGTCACGCATCACCTCACGTGAGCCAACAGGCTCCGCGATCACTTGGGCCCCGGCGCAGACGACGAGCCGTTCGGAACGACCAGCGCGTCGGGGCCCCCTTTCTCCACTTGGGGAACGCATGCGCATACGCGCCACCGTGGCCGCCGTCTCCGGCGCCCTGGTCCTCTCTGCCTTCGCCGTACCGGCCGCGCAGGCCGCCGACGCCCCGTCCGGCAAGGCCGCCTTCGGCGCCGCCACCGCCGCCGGCCCCGCGACCGCCACCACCACGCTCGACGTCACCTTCTCCAAGTTCAAGGTGAACAGCGGCAAGGCCGTCGTCGTGGGCGCCACCGCGAAGGTCGCCGTCCCGGTCACCTACACCGTGACGCACGCCGCGAGCCTCGACGTCAGCACCACCAACTTCGCCAGCGGCCCGCTCATCTACCGCGGCTCCTCGGTCACCACCCCGACCAACGAGCTGATCAGCGACAACCCGGGCACCTGCACCGCCGCCTCGACGACCGTCCTGAACTGCAAGGGCACCATCTACATCCGCCCGTCCGACGGTGACGTGGCCAGCGCCGACGCCGGCACCTGGAAGGCGGGCGGCCTCGCCGTCACCAAGGACGGCGCCCTGAAGATCCAGGGCGACCAGGGCAGCGTCCCGGTCACTCGCCTGGCCAAGCTCACCGTCGACGCCGCCCCGGAGCCCGTCAAGAAGGGCAGGACCATCACGGTCACCGGCAAGCTGACCCGCGCGAACTGGGACGCCGACAACTACACCGGCTACTCCACCCAGCCGGTGAAGCTCCAGTTCCGCAAGAAGAACTCCACCACGTACACCACGGTCAAGACCATCAAGACCACGTCCAACGGCAGCCTGAAGACCACCGTCAAGGCCACGGTCGACGGCTACTTCCGCTACAGCTTCGCGGGCACGACCACCACCGCCCCGATCAACGCCACGGGCGACTTCGTCGACGTCAAGTAGCAGAACAGCCTCCGAAAGCACCTGCCCGCACCCCGAAACCGGGGCCGCGGGCAGGTGCTTTTACGGGGCACGGCCGGATAACAGGGCTGAGGGCAGCCGCTTTTCAGGACGCGGGCCCAAAGAGCAGGAGTGCGAAGAGGCGCTTTTGCAAGGCGGCCCAAGAACGGCCACGCGGGAACTCCCTTTACGGGATCCGGCCGCGAACTGCCTTTGCGGAGCGCGGCCCGAGAACAGAGGCCCGGAGAATCGCTGTCACCGGGCGCGGCCCGAAAGCAGGCCGCGAAGTCCCACCTCCAAGGGGCGCGGAGAACCGCGCGACCGGCCTCCACCGGCCGGCGGCCGAAGAACCGTTCACACCCTGACCGGCCTCACCCCTCCGACCGCCGGTCAACAAGCCTCCACACCACCTCCAGCACCACCCCCGCCACCACCGAGATCCCCACGGCGACCCACGGCATGGTCACCCCCACCAGCTTCAACGCGAAGAAGTGCTGGAGCCACGGCACGATCAGCACGACCACGAACGCCGCCCCCATCGAGGCCACCAGGGTGATCCGCCACCACGTGTACGGCCGCGCGATGATCGCCAGCACCCACATCGAGATCAGGAACAGCGTCAGCGTCGCCGCACTGGTCTCGGCTCCCAACGACCCATTCCCCGTGTAGTGGTGACGGGCGATCAGATAGGTCACGAACGTCGCCGCCCCGGCGATCACCCCGCCCGGGATCGAGTACCGCATCACCCGCCGCACGAAGTGGGGTTTCGCCCGCTCCTTGTTGGGCGCCAGCGCGAGGAAGAACGCCGGAACCCCGATCGTCAGCGTGGACAGCAAGGTCAAGTGCCGCGGCAGGAAGGGGTATTCGACCCGCCAGCACACCACCAGCACCGCCAGCAGCACCGAGTAGACCGTCTTCACCAGGAACAGCGTGGCCACCCGGGTGATGTTCCCGATCACCCGCCGGCCCTCCGCGACCACCGAAGGCAGCGTCGCGAAGCTGTTGTTGAGCAGCACGATCTGCGCGACCGCCCGCGTCGCCTCGGACCCGGACCCCATCGAGACACCGATGTCGGCGTCCTTCAGGGCGAGGACGTCGTTCACCCCGTCCCCGGTCATCGCGACGGTGTGCCCGCGCGACTGCAACGCCGCCACCATGTCCCGCTTCTGCTGCGGGGTGACCCGCCCGAACACCGTGCCCTCGTCCAGGGACTTCGCCATCTCCTCCTGGTCCGGGGGGAGTCGGCGCGCGTCCACGACCTTCCCGGTGAGCCCGAGTTTTCCGGCCACCGCGCCCACGGACACCGCGTTGTCCCCGGAGATGACCTTGGCGTGCACATCCTGGTCCGCGAAGTACGCCAGCGTCTCCGCCGCGTCGGGCCGCAGCCGCTGCTCCAGCACCACCAGCGCGGTCGCGGACGTCTCCCGCGCCACCCCGGGATCGTCCAGTTCTCCCGAGACCCGCGCCAGCAGCAGCACCCGCAGCCCCTGCTCGTTCAGCCGCCCGGTCTCCGCGAGCGCGGGATCGTCGTCGCCGAGCAGCACGTCCGGTGCCCCGAGCAGCCATGTGCTCGACTCCCCGTCGCTCTCGTCGAACGACGCCCCGCTGTACTTCCGCGCCGACGAGAACGGCAGCGACTCCACGCACCGCCACTGCCCGTCGTCCGGGAAGGCGGTGATGATCGCCTGCAAGGACGCGTTCGGCCGCGGGTCCGACTCGCCGAGCGCGCCGAGGACTTTGCGTACGTACGTCTCGTCGGCCCCGCCCAGCGGGCGCAGCTCGGTGACGTCCATCCCGCCCTCGGTGAGCGTGCCGGTCTTGTCGAGGCAGACCGTGTCGACGCGGGCGAGCCCCTCGATGGCCGGCAGCTCCTGCACCAGGCACTGTTTCCGGCCAAGCCGGATGACGCCGATCGCGAAGGCGACCGAGGTGAGCAGGACGAGCCCTTCCGGGACCATCGGGACGATCCCGCCGACGGTCCGCGCGACGGAGTCCTTGAAGCCGTGCTGCTTGACCACGAGTTGGCTGATGACCAGGCCGATCGCGGTCGGGATCATCATCCACGTCACGTACTTGAGGATGGTGGAGATACCGGTGCGCAGTTCGGAGTGGACGAGCGTGAACCGGGAGGCCTCTTCGGCGAGTTGGGCCGCGTACGCCTCGCGCCCCACTTTCGTGGCCTCGAACGCGCCGCCGCCGGCGACCACGAAGCTCCCCGACATCACCGCGTCCCCGCGCCGTTTGACGACCGGGTCCGCCTCGCCGGTGAGCAGCGACTCGTCGATCTCCAGGCCGTCGGCCTCGACGCACTCCCCGTCGACGACGACCTTGTCGCCGGGCCCGATCTCGATGAGGTCCCCGAGCACGATCTCGGAGGTGCTCACCTCCACGGCGGCCCCGTCCCGCCGTACCGTCGGCTTGGCCTCGCCGATCACCGCGAGGGAGTCGAGGGTCTTCTTCGCCCGCCACTCCTGGAAGACACCGATCCCGGTGTTGGCGATGATCACGTACCCGAACAGGCTGTCCTGGACCGGCGCGACGAACAGCATGATCAGCCAGAGCACGCCGATGATCGCGTTGAACCGGGTGAAGACGTTCGCGCGGACGATCTCGGCCAGCGAGCGGCTGCTGCGCACGGGGACGTCGTTGACCTCCCCGCGCGCCACCCGTTCGGCGACCTCGGCGGTGGAGAGCCCGCGTGCCCGCGCCGCCGGGACGGGCACGGGGTGCACAGGATCGAGTTCGGCGCCCGCGTCGGTGTGCGTCATGCATTCGACGGTACGTGCGGTTTTACGGCTTCACCCGCCGAGTGCCCGGAAGATCCGACCAGGGGAGGACGGCGGGCGGGGCGGGCTGATGCCCCGGGTGGAGAACGGCCTCATCACTCCGCAGCAGGAGCGGGGCCCTGTGCCGCCGCCTCGGCCGCCATGCGCTTGAGGGCCGCGTCGCGTCCCCGGACGTACCAGATGCCGATCAGTCCGAGTCCGGCCCCGGCCAGGCAGGTCCACACCCACCACAGGTGGCCGTGGTCGTCGAACCAGCCGTAGAAGGGGAGCTGTACCAGGAAGAGGACGAACCAGAGGATCGTGCCGCCGATGATGGTCGGGACGATCGGGCCCTCCAGGGGCTCCGGTGCCTCGTGTGTCGGTGTCCACTTCGCCATGGCCCCAGCTTACGAGGCGACCGCGACACGCGGAGATCCCCGGGTGTCTACGCGCGGAGATAGCGCCTGACGTCTTCATATGTTCATACTGAAACGGTTTCCGTCTGTCCACTTCTGCTCGTAGGAACATCCAATGCCGACCGCGCTCGACCGTTACTTCAAGATCTCCGAGCGTGGCAGCTCGCTACCCCGCGAGATCCGCGGCGGCTTCGCCACCTTCTTCGCGATGGCGTACATCATCGTGCTCAACCCGATCATCCTGGGCAGCGCGAAGGACCTGTACGGGCACCACCTCGACAACGGCCAGCTGGTCACCGCGACGGCCGTGACGGCCGCGTTCACCACCCTCCTGATGGGCGTCATCGGCAACGTGCCGATCGCGCTGGCCGCCGGACTGGGCGTGAACTCCGTCGTCGCCCTCCAGCTCGCGCCCCGCATGTCCTGGCCGGACGCGATGGGCATGGTCGTGCTGGCCGGTCTCGTCGTGATGCTGCTGGTCGCCACCGGGCTGCGCGAGCGCGTGATGAACGCGGTGCCCTACGGACTGCGCAAGGCCATCTCGATCGGTATCGGCCTGTTCATCATGCTGATCGGGCTCGTGGACTCCGGGTTCATCTCCCGCATCCCGGACGCCGCCCAGACCACCGTCCCGCTCCAGCTCGGCGGCGACGGTCACCTCAACGGCTGGCCCGTCCTCATCTTCGTCCTGGGCGTGCTGCTCACCCTCGCGCTGATCGTCCGCAAGGTCTCCGGCGCGATCCTCATCTCCATCGTCACGATGACGGTCCTCGCGGTGATCGTGAACGCGGTCGCGACGATCCCCTCCTGGGGCCTGACCACCCCGAAGTGGCCCGGGAACCCGGTCGCCACCCCGGACTTCGGCCTGATCGGGAAGTTCAGCCTGTTCGGCGGCTTCTCCAAGGTCGGCGTGCTGACCGGCATCCTCTTCGTCTTCACGGTCCTGCTGTCGTGCTTCTTCGACGCGATGGGCACGATCATGGGCATCAGCGACGAGGCCAAGCTGACCGACGGCGAGGGCAACATGCCCGGCATCAACAAGGTCCTCTTCGTCGACGGCATCGCCGTCGCGGCGGGCGGCGCCAGCTCCTCGTCCGCGACGACCTGCTTCGTGGAGTCCACGGCGGGCGTCGGCGAGGGCGCGCGCACCGGCTTCGCGAACGTCGTCACCGGCGCGCTCTTCGCCGTCGCGCTGTTCCTCACGCCGATCGCCACGATGGTCCCGTCCCAGGCGGCCACCCCCGCCCTGCTCGCGGTGGGCTTCCTGATCCTGTCGGGCTCCGTCAAGGAGATCGACTGGGCCGACCACACGATCGCGATCCCGGCCTTCATCACGATGGTGATGATGCCGTTCACCTACTCGATCACCAACGGCATCGGCATGGGCTTCATCACGTTCGTGGTGCTGCGGCTGGTGGCGGGCCGGGGCCGGGAGGTCCCGGTGCCGATGTACGTCGTCGCGGCGGTGTTCGGCTTCTACTACCTGATGCCGGCGCTGGGTCTGACCTGATCCGCGCCACCACGGCCGTCACGTGACGCCGTAGAACTTCTCCGTCTCCTCGACGGCGGTCTGGAACCGTTCGTCGAAGTCGTCCCGGATGAGCGTCTGGACCACATAGTCCTGGACGCTCATTCCCCTTTTCGAGGCGTGGTCGCGGAGCCGTTCGAGCAGCTCCCCGTCTATCCGCAGGCTGAGCACGCTGGTCCCCATGGACACGAGGGTCCGGGGCGCCTCCGGGCGGCGCGTGGGGTTCCGCGTCGGTATCACTCATATGGGTGATGTAAGGGTTCAGTGTCCAGCGTCACGGGCATCCCGGCGTGTCGCCATTGGTCTTTAGCGAGAGTAATGAGTTACGCTAAAGAACATGCCGGACCTTACCCATGGCGACGACGCTGCCGCTGTGAACTCCCTGCGGTCAGCCGTGATGCGGTTGTCGCGCCGACTCAAGCACCAGCGGGTCGACGAGTCACTGAGCCCCACCGAGATGTCGGTGCTCGGCACCCTGTCCACCTGCGGCAGCGCGACCCCTGGCGAGCTCGCTCGCAAGGAGCACGTGCAGCCGCCCTCGATGACCCGCATCGTGGCGCTGCTCGAAGCGAAGGGTCTGGTCCAGCTGGAGCCGCACCCCGAGGACCGGCGCCAGAAGGTCGTCACCAAGACCCCCCAGGCCGAGGCGATGCTCGAAGAGAGCCGCCGCAAGCGCAACGCGTTCCTGGCTGGCCTGGTCGACGGCCTCGACGAGGACGAGTGGGCGAAGATCGTCGCCGCCGCCCCCGTGCTGGAGAAACTCGCACACCTGTAATACACGTTCTCTGTAGGAGGCGACTTTTTTTGAGTTCGGGACCCGGAGCAGACTCCGCCCCCGCGCCAGCCACCCCCGACTCCCCGCCCGCCCCCGATACCGCCGGAAGCACCGGCAGGTCCTCGATGTTCAGCTCGCTGAAGATCCGGAACTACCGCCTGTTCTTCATCGGCCAGGTCGTCTCCAACACCGGCACCTGGATGCAGCGCATCGCCCAGGACTGGCTGGTCCTCAGCCTCACCGGCTCCTCCGCCGCCGTAGGCATCACGACCGCCCTCCAGTTCCTCCCGATGCTGCTCTTCGGGCTCTACGGCGGTGTCCTCGTCGACCGGCTGCCCAAGCGGCCCACGCTGCTCGTCACGCAGTCCGCGATGGCCCTCACCGGCCTCGCACTGGCCGCCCTCACCCTCTCCGGCCACGTCCAGGTCTGGCACGTCTACGTCGCCGCCTTCGCCGTCGGCCTCGCCACGGTCGTCGACAACCCGGCCCGGCAGTCCTTCGTCTCCGAGATGGTCGGCCCCGACCAGCTGCAGAACGCGGTCAGCCTGAACTCGGCGAACTTCCAGTCCGCCCGCCTCGTTGGCCCCGCCGTCGCGGGCGTCATGATCACCGGCGTCGGCACGGGCTGGGCGTTCCTCTTCAACGGCCTGTCCTTCGTGGCCCCGCTGGCCGGCCTGCTCCTGATGCGCAGCCGCGACCTGACGGTCGTCAAGCGCGCCCCGCGCGGCAAGGGCCAGCTCCGCGAGGGCCTCCAGTACGTGGCCGGGCGCCCGGACCTGATCTGGCCGATCGTCCTCGTCGGCTTCATCGGCACCTTCGGCTTCAACTTCCCCGTGTGGCTGTCGGCCTACGCGGACGACGTCTTCCACGCGGGCGCCGGGGCGTACAGCCTCTTCAACACCCTGATGGCGGTCGGCTCCCTGATCGGCGCGCTGCTCGCCGCCCGCCGCGGCACCACCCGCCTCCGCGTCCTGATCGCGGCGGCGGCGGCCTTCGGCCTGCTGGAGATCGTGGCCGCGGTGGCCCCCTCGTACTGGCTGTTCGCCCTGCTCATGATCCCGATCGGCATCGCCGGCCTGACGGTCAACGTCACGGCCAACACCGCCGTCCAGATGGGCACCGACCCGGCCATGCGCGGCCGCGTCATGGCCCTGTTCATGATGGTCTTCATGGGCGGCACGCCGCTGGGCGCCCCCATCGTCGGCTGGATCACCGACGCCTACGGCCCCCGGGTGAGCTTCGCCCTGGGCGGGGTCATCGCCGCCGCCGCTGCCGCCACGATCGGCCTGGTCCTGGCCCGGATGGGCGACCTGCGCCTGTCCGTCGGCTGGAACCGCGGCCACCCGAGCGTCGCCTTCGTACCCCGCGAACGGGAACGACTGGCGACGGTGGCCTGACCGCCGCGGCGGCAGGACACAGTCCGCCACGTCCGTGCCCGGAACCGACCGGCCGAGTCCATGAGGCCGGTCGGTTCCGGGCCCGCGCGCTGAGCGGTGCTGGAAAGCTGCCCCCATGAGACTCTTCGCGGCACTCCTGCCGCCCGAGGACGTACTGACCCACCTCGGCTCGGCCGTCGACGCGTTGCAGACCCTCCCGGGCGCCGACGCCCTCCGCTGGACGAGCCGGCCGGGCTGGCACTTCACGCTCGCCTTCTACGGCGAGGTCGACGACGACGTCGTCCCCGGACTGTCCGCCCGGCTGGAGCGGACGGCGCGGGCCACCGGGCCGTTCGGGCTGGCGGTGCGCGGGGGCGGGGAGTTCGGGCGGGGGCGCGCGCTGTGGGCCGGGGCCGACGGGGACGTCGTGGCGCTGCGGCTGCTCGCCGACCGGTGCGAGACGGCGGCGCGGGAGGCCGGCGTGGCGATGGGGGAGCACCGCCGTTATCGCGCGCACCTGACCGTGGCGCGGAGCCGCGAGGCGGTGGACGTACGGCCGTACGTCGAGCGGCTCGACGCCTTCGCCGGGCGGACGTGGACGGTGGGGGAGCTGGCACTGGTGCGCAGCAACCTGCCGACGACCGGTACGCCCGGCGCACAGCCCCGCTACGAGGCGGTCGGCCGCTGGGAGCTGGGAGCGGCCGGTTAGGCTCGGGTCCGTGGACCCCAAAACCCGCAACCGGATCATGGCCGGTGTGCTCGTGCTGCTGTTCGTCGTCGTCGGGCTCGCCGCGGCGCTCGGCAAGTGAGGGCAAGCGCCCCTGGAGAAGAGGCGCTTGCCCTGACCCCGACTACCAGGCGAAGGCCTCCGGCGACGGGCCGGGACCCGGGAAGATCTCGTCCAGCGACGTGAGGAGTTCCTCGCTCAGCTCCAGCTCCACGGCGCGCAGCGCGCTGTCGAGCTGTTCGGCGGTGCGGGGGCCGACGATCGGGCCCGTCACACCGGGACGGGTGAGGAGCCACGCCAGGGCGGCCTCGCCGGGCTCGATGCCGTGCTTGTCCAGGAGATCCTCGTAGGCCTGGATCTGGGCGCGCGAGGTCGGGTTGGCGAGGGTGTCGGCGGCCCGGCCGCTCGCCCGGCGCCCGCCCGTGACCTCCTTCTTGATGACCCCGCCGAGGAGTCCGCCCTGGAGCGGGGACCAGGGGATGACCCCGAGGCCGTACTCCTGCGCGGCCGGGATGACCTCCATCTCGGCGCGGCGCTCGGCGAGGTTGTAGAGGCACTGCTCGCTGACGAGACCGATGGTGCCGCCGCGGCGGGCGGCGATCTCGTTGGCCTGGGCGATCTTGTACCCGGGGAAGTTCGAGGAACCGACGTAGAGGATCTTGCCCTGCTGGATGAGGGTGTCGATCGCCTGCCAGATCTCCTCGAAGGGGGTGGCGCGGTCGATGTGGTGGAACTGGTAGACGTCGATGTAGTCCGTCTGGAGCCGCTTGAGGCTGGCGTCCACGGCCCGCCGGATGTTCACCGCGGAGAGCTTGTCGTGGTTGGGCCAGGCGTCGCCGTCGGCGGCCATGTTGCCGTAGACCTTGGTGGCGAGGACCACCTTGTCGCGGTGGACGGGGCTCTTGGCGAACCAGCTGCCGATGATCTCCTCGGTGCGGCCCTTGTTCTCACCCCAGCCATACACGTTGGCGGTGTCGAAGTAGTTGATACCGGCGGCCAGCGCCGCGTCCATGATCCCGTGACTGTCCGCCTCGTCGGTCTGTGGACCGAAGTTCATCGTCCCGAGAACCAGTCGGCTGACCTTGAGGCCTGTGCGTCCGAGCTGCGTGTACTTCATGAGTGACTAGCCAACGGCTTGGAGTGCGCTCTATGCAAGGGGGGTCAGTCGCGGGGGAACTCGGCGGTGCTGAGGACGAGGCCGACCACCGTGTCACCGAGATCGAGATCGTCCCCGAACGCGACCTTCGTCTCGGTCGTGTAGTCGTCGCCCTTGGGACGGGTGTAGACGTGGCAGCGGCCCTGGTACGGGTCGGCGATGACGTGGACGGGGATCTCGGCGAGCGCGTACGCGGCCTTCTTCAAGCCGTAGTCGTTGGCGGCGGTGCCCTTGGAGATGACCTCGGCGACGAACTCGACGTCCTCGTGACGCCAGCGGCCGCTCTCCGTCTTCTCGGCCCCCTCGGCCATCGCCGTCACGTCGGTCGCGAATCCGTTGAGGTGCCCCGGGTAGTCGATGCGGACGTCGGACTTCACGCGCTTCCGCGGGTACTTGGTCCGCACCTGTTCGACGATATCCAGGATGATCTCCCCATGGGTGTCCCGCTGTGGCGACATGAAGACGGTCCCCTCGACGATCTCGACCTTGTATCCCTCGGGGGCGGGCATCTTCTCGATCCGCTCGAACAGCTCGTCGAGTGTGATCTCGTTGTCGCTCTGGGCCATCGCGATCCTGTCTTCAAGGACGCGCATCGTGGCGCTCCTCCTCGGCTGCCCCCACCTGAGTGCAGCCGCGCGGTACAACGATACGCACGGTGACCGGGACACGTGGTGATCACGCCATCCACCGGCATCCCCTACCGGCCATCAGCGCCGGGCGGACCGCCTGGACGAGGAGTGGGCCGACCGGTGCCGGTCGTGGTCGCGGGCCGGGCCCCCGTAGCCTCCGTCCTCGCTGCCGCTCCCGCTCGCGTCCCCGTACTCGCCCCCCACCCCCCACGCCTGATGCATCGCCGCCGCGAACGCCCCGGCGATCTTGTGCTCCCCGGCCGCGTTCGGATGGGTCCCGTCGTACGTGTCGTGGTCCACGTCGTACGACTCCGGGAGGGAGGCCAGCAGGAGCGGTGAGCGTCGTTCGTCGAGGTCGGCGACCGCCTTCGCCTGGAGTTCGTTGAAGAGCGCGACCTCGGTGGCGAAGGGGACGTCCGTGCGGGCGCGGACGTTCGGGATCACCGGGAGGAACACCATGCGGACGGAGGGCTTCGCGGCGCGGGCCTCCGCCACGAAGGAGCGCAGGTTGTCGGCCGTCTGGCCCGCGTTCGTGTAGAAGCCCAGGTCGATCAGGCCGAGGGAGACGAGGAGCACGTCCGCTCGGTGCGCGCGCACCGCCTCGCCGATCAGCGGAGCCATGTGCAGCCAGCCCTCGCCCCAGCCGGCCAGATGGAAGTGCGGGAAGTCGGGGTCGGCGTACTCGTACGACGTGGGCGTGTCCGTCGCCTTGTCGTACAGCGTCTCGCGCGGGCCGACCACGGCGAACGGGCCGCCGTAGGTCGCGCGCAGGTGCTGCCACATCCGGTAACGCCATGTGTGTTCGCCCGCGCTCCCGATCGTCATGGAGTCGCCTACGGGCATGAACCTGAGCATCCGCTCATGATGGACGATCAACGGCCGATCACCGGAGCCGATGGGATGTGAGGCCTGCCACGATGGCAGGCTTGGGGCATGCGTCGCTTCCTCGCGTTCCTCGGCGCCGGCTTCCTCGTCGGCGCGCTCGCCCTCCCCGCAGCAGCAGCACCCGCCGACGACGGTGACGGCAAGGGCGACAAGGGGTTCACGATCACCGACTCCCGGATCACCGAGTCCAGCGGTCTCGCCGCCTCGCACCTCCACCCCGGCATCTACTGGACGCACAACGACAGCGACGACGGCCCGTACCTCTACGCGATCGACAGCGCCACCGGCAAGACGGTCGCCACCGTCACCTTCAGCGGCGTCGGCAGGCCCCGTGACGTCGAGGCGATCTCCATCGGCCCGCACAACGAGATCTACGTCGGCGACATCGGCGACAACCTCGACGGGACCTGGCCCCACGTCTGGATCTACCGGCTGCCCGAGCCGAAGGTGCTCAAGGACCAGACGATCCGGGCGACGCAGTACGTCGTGAAGTACTCGAACGGCGCCCGCAACGCCGAGTCGCTGGTCGTGCACCCCAAGACCGGCCGCGTGTACATCATCGACAAGAAGGAGGACGGCGGCCACCTCTTCGAGGGCCCGGCCACGCTCTCCGCCTCCGGCACCAACTACTTCAAGCCCATCGCCGCGGTCGACCTCTGGGCCACCGACGCCGCTTTCTCCCCCGACGGTGAACAGCTCGCCGTGCGCGGCTACTTGGGCGGCATCTACTACGACTGGAACGGCGGAAGGATCAAGCGCGAGGGCCGCCTCGACGTACCGCTGCAGGGGCAGGGCGAGTCCGTCAGCTACTCGGCCGACGGCACGAAGCTGATGTACGGCAGCGAGGGCACCGACAGCCCGGTGCAGGCCGAGGACGCGCCCGGGGGAACCTCGGGTTCGTCGAAGTCGCCCTCCGGGGGCGGAAGTTCGGCGAGCGGGGAGAGCGGCTCGGGGGACAAGGTGAAGGTGGGTGTCGTCGCCGTGGTGGTGGTCTGCGGGGCGCTGTTCGGTCTGCGGCGGCTGACCCGCCGCAGCTGACGGGTCCGGCTCGACTCCCGTGCCGCTTGCGGGTGTTCCTTGTCTTGACGTGTCCACGTTACGTGGCTTCTATGGACAGTGCTGGGTCGGTGGGAGCGCTCCCACCCGTTCCGGACCCGCGCCTCCCGACAGGAAGCAGCGAGGTACCCCCATGTCCTTGTTCCGTCGTCCGGCACTCTCCCACCCGCCGTTCCGTCCTCCGCGGTTCCGCGGCCTGCGCGGCGCACTGTCCTGGGCGGTGGCCGCGGCGCTCCTGCTGCCGCTGGCCGGCGCGAGCACCGCGCACGCGGCCGGGACGGCCGACACGTCGGCCGCGGCCGTCGCGCCCGGCGCCGGCTACTGGCACACGAGCGGCCGTCAGATCCTGGACGCGGCGGGTCAGCCGGTCCGTATCGCCGGGATCAACTGGTTCGGCTTCGAGACCGCCAACTACGTGGTCCACGGCCTCTGGTCACGCGACTACAAGAGCATGATCGACCAGATGAGGTCGCTGGGCTACAACACCATCCGCCTCCCCTACAGCGACGACATCTTCAAGTCCGGCACGGTCCCCAACAGCATCGACTTCTCCAACGGCAAGAACACCGACCTCCAGGGCCTCAACTCCCTCCAGATCATGGACAAACTGATCTCCTACGCCGGCCAGGACGGCCTGAAGGTCATCCTCGACCGGCACCGTCCGGACGCCTCGGCGCAGTCGGCGCTCTGGTACACGGCGGCGGTACCGGAGTCGACGTGGATCGCCAACCTCCGCACTCTGGCCGCGCGTTACGCGGGCCGGTCGACGGTCATCGGCATCGACCTCCACAACGAGCCGCACGACCCCGCGTGCTGGGGCTGCGGCGACGTCGCGACGGACTGGCGGCTCGCGGCGGAGCGGGCGGGCGACGCGGTGCTGTCGGTCAACCCGGACCTGCTGATCTTCGTGGAGGGCGTGCAGACGTACAACGGCGTCTCCGGCTGGTGGGGCGGCAACCTGATGGGCGCGGGCCAGTACCCGGTCCGGCTCACCGTCCCCGACCGGGTCGTGTACTCGGCCCACGACTACGCGACGAGCGTGGCCCAGCAGCCCTGGTTCAGCGACCCGTCCTTCCCGGCGAACATGCCGGGCGTGTGGGACAAGTACTGGGGCTACCTCTTCCAGCAGAACATCGCACCCGTGTGGGTGGGCGAGTTCGGCACCACGCTGGCGTCGACGGTGGACCAGAAGTGGCTTGCGGCGCTGGTGAGTTACCTCCGCCCGACCTCGACGTACGGTGCCGACAGCTTCTCCTGGACCTTCTGGTCGTGGAACCCCAACTCCGGTGACACGGGCGGAATCCTGAAGGACGACTGGCAGACGGTGGACACGGTCAAGGACGGCTACCTGGCGAGCGTCAAGGCGGCGTTGTTCCCGGGCACGGGCACCGGAACGGGCGGCGGAGACGGAGGCGGCGGCGGGTCCACGGCCGCGTGCACGGCGGCGTACACCACCACCAGCGACTGGGGCACCGGCTTCAACGCGTCCGTCACGGTGACGAACACGGGTACGTCGGCGCTCACGTCCTGGCAGGTGAAGTGGACCTGGCCCGGCTCCCAGCAGATCACGAACATGTGGAACGCGACGTACACCCAGACCGGCGCGAGCGTCACCGCGGTGAACGCGGATCACAACGGCACTGTGGGGGCGGGGAGTTCGGCGAGCTTCGGCTTCGGGGGCGCTCCGGGGGGCGGGGCGGCACCGGCGCTGACCTGTACGGCGACGTGAGGGGCTGAGCGGTCCTGGGCCCACGTCGTCAGTGGGTGGACGCCGTTCATCGCCCCGTCGAGGAGCCTGGGTGCGGGAGGCGGCCCTCCGCGCCCAGGCTCCTCGTGGTGTCGGAGCCGGAGACCGTCCGGCTCGGGAGTCGTGCTGTTCGGTGCCGTGCTCCCGCTGGTGATCGGCAACGACTTCACCATGGTGGACGAACGGCACGCCGTGACCGAGGACCGGTACGCCGAGCACCGGCTCGACGGCCCTGACGCCGCCGCCCGCATGTAGTCAAAACGGGTGAATAGGATCGTTTCTGCACGCACAATTGCTTTCCGGGTGGACCGTGTTGGGGAGGTTTGGGGGCGTTTGGCACCACTCCTTCGTCCCAAGGGCACACCCATGCGCATGCGCAGCACTCTGGTCGCCGGTCTCGGCGCCCTCGCCCTGTTCGTCACCCTGCCCGCCTCGCCGGCCTCCGCCGCCAGCGGCGAGTTCCGCTACATCTACGTCGGCCCCGGCGGCATCGACCTGGACAAGGGGCTGACGGACCCGCAGAGCGGGGTGTGCATCGACATCCCCGAGACCGTCGGCAACAACGTCCCCGCACTCGCCCCCAGCAACGAGACGGACTCGACCGTCACCGTCTTCAAGGACGCCGACTGCGCCGGGGACGTCTACTTCACCATGGACCCGGGCAAGCGCCTCAGCCGCAGGCTCGAATTCCGCTCCGCCATCTTCGCCTGACACCCGCCGCCCGCCCCCGTCCGGCTCCCCGGACGGGGGCGGGCGCGGCAGACAGGACCTTGCGGACACGGCCTAGGGTCGCCTCGCCCCCACGCACAGCCACACGTACACGAGATCGAGCACGCTGCACATCACGCCGAGCCCGAGCAGGAAACCGTCGTGCTGGAGGGCGCCGAAGAGGATCGTCGGCGCGAGGGTGCCGAGCCATTTGGCCACCGCGATCGTCACCGACTGCCCGCGCGGTCCGCGTCGCGCGACGAACATCGCGATGAACAGGGCGGACATCAGCAGGTTCTGGAGGAACGCCGAGTACCCGGCCCCGTCCTCGGCCCCGAACTTCGCCAGGAACAGCCACTGCACGGCGAACGACATCCCGAACAGCAGCACGCTCAGCCCGGAGAAGAGTCGTGGAGTGACCAGCGACGGGAACTCCGCCCGGCCGTACCGGAAGAACGTGTACACGATCACGGCGTCGGCGATGCCCCACACCAGGTTGATGCCGCCCTGCACCGACGGGTCGAAGACCAGGTTGTGCACCGCGTACGTCCACTCCCAGGCGAAGTTGAGGCCCAGCGCCACGGCCGGCATGGCGTAGGTGCGCTCGCGGAACCCGATGCGGATCGCCTCGACGTACACGACCGTCCAGGCGATGCCGCTCGCCAGGATGAGGGTGATGTCCATCTGCGTCTCCCGTCACGGATCTCCGGCCGTCCTACAGGAGTGTGACGTAGCGGCGTACCGCCTCGTACGGGCGTCGGGTGGGATGGGGAGGCGCCATACGTAAGGGTCCGGCGTCCTGACCTCTTCCCCAAGTGGCCTGACGCGTAGGGGAGTTCTGCGTGCGAGCAGACGGGCCGTCGCCTCACGAAGTCGCCGGAGCATGCGTCTGGGCTCCCTTCACGTCGAACCTCGCCCACACGCATTTCGTGTACGGCCCCTGCCTGCATCCCCAGGTGTCCGCCAGCGCCGCGACGAGGGCCAGGCCCCGGCCGCCTTCCTCCTCCGGGGTCGAGTCGTGGGGGCGGGGGAGTCGGTCCCGGTCCGGGTCTGCGACCTCTAAGGTCAACTCCCCGTTCGTGAGGCTCAGTTCGACTCCGATCCGGGCGTGGGAGACCCGGCAGTGGGTCACCGCGTTGGTGACCAGTTCGTTCGCCAACAGGGTGACGGCGTCCGCCAGTTCGTCGGTGATGCCCCAGTCCGCGAGGACCTTCCGGACCCGTTGGCGGGCGACGGGGACGTGGCTTCTGTTCTTGGGGATGCGGAAACTCTCGGACGCGGGCATGGGGGACTCCGTCCTGACGTGCCGTCAAGGTGAGCTGCGATGAGGCGCCTTCATGAAGCTAGGGTCGGATTCCGTGATGGTGCAACAGGTTCGAGTGAATGCATTCACTCGTCCACTCTATCGAGTGACATGCTCTCGGATGCGGCGGTCCGTGTGGCATCGTTGCCGGAGGAGAGAGGGGTGTCCCATGCCCGCAGGTGGACGGCCGACGGTACGCAGCAGGCGTCTGGGTACGGCGCTCAGGCAGTACCGGCATGCCGCGAAGTTCGATCAACCGCAGGCCGCCGAGGTCATCGCGGCAAGTCAGGCCAGGATCAGCCGACTTGAGAGCGGGCACGTCACCGCGCGCGTGATCGAAGTGCGGTTGCTGTTGGATGCGTACGGAGTCACTGATCCGGAAGTGCGCGTCAAACTGGAGGACTTGGCCAAGCACTCCAAGAACCGGGGCTGGTGGCTGGAGCATGCTGCACATCTGAGGCCGGACTACGTCGATCACATCGCCTTGGAGGACGACGCGACCTTTATTCGCGAGTGGCAGCCGGTGATGATGCCAGGGCTCCTGCAAACTCCGGCCTATGCGGAAGCGGTTATCGCCGCCAGTCCCCACTACATCGAGCCGGAGCGGGCCGCCCAGTTGGTGAAGGTCCGCGTGGGCAGGCAGGCGAAGATCGAGGAGGGCGGAGCCTCGTACACGGCGATCCTCTGGGAAGCGGTCCTCGCGCAACCGCTGGTGAGTATCGAGATTCACCGGGAGCAACTCTCCGCGATCCTCGAAGTCGGAGAGCGGAAGAACGTCACCGTGCAGGTGCTGCCGGTCAGCGCGGGCGTGCTGGCTGGTTACTCCTCCGCCTTCTACTCCTTCAGTTTCGACGAGGAGCCCACGGTCGAAGCGGTCGCCATGGATAACCTGCGTGGTACATCGGTCCTTGAGGGAGCCGAAGACCTTGCCGCTTACGCCAGTGCGTTCGACCTACTACGATCGTCAGCGTTGACGCCGGATGCGAGCGCGAAGCTCATCCGGGGCGTACTGCGGAGCTTGAAGGAAGACACATCGTGACCGAGGTTGTTAGCCCCTTCTGGAAGTCCTCGTACTCGGGTGCGGAGAACGCCTGCGTCGAGGTCGCCGACACCGCCGCCCATGGTCGAGCCGTCCGCGACAGCAAGCGCCCGGAAGACAGCGCCTCCCTCACCGTCTCCCGGGAAGCCTGGCTCAGCTTCGTTCAATCCCTCTGAACTACCCGCGGGGCAGCGACGTGTTGGTGATCGGCAGCTTCCGCGTCGCCCCGGCCACGTACAGGTCACCCGGAGCCGTGCGCAGCACGAACGTGTCGTCGTAGGACGAGACGCGCACCGAGAGGACGAAGAAGCCGTCGTCCTCCGCGGTCACCTTCACGTGGGACTCCTGCTCCCAGTAGGTCTGGAGGAAGATCTCCGTGCCCTCGGGCTCCTCGCCGCGCGGGAGGGTGACCTTGCCCTGGACGGTGAGGATGTCGCCGGCCTTCACCTTCTTCTTGTTGACCGAGTAGCTCACCGAGCTGGACTTCGTCCTGGCGGCCACGGTGGTCTCCGTGAAGTACCCGTCCTGCGGGGTGTCGGGGTCGCCGTCCTCGTCGTAGGAGGCGGTGATGTGCACGTCGTGCTGGACGTTGAGCAGGCTGCTGCCGGTCGTGTGGTCGATGTCGACGCCCGGGATCGTGAACGTCCCGTGCGCGTCGGTGACCGGTGTGCCGAGGTCGCGGGGCTCGTAGTAGTTCGGGTCGATCGGGTCGCCCCACGGGTTCCAGGTCGTGAACTGGACGACCTCCTGGACCGTGACGGGGATGTTCGCCGCCGGGGTGCCGTCCGCCTTGGTGACGGTGCCGGTGACGTCGACGTGCCGTTCCTCGTAGTTCGTGGTGGTGGGGTCGGTCGTCACGGTCAGGGTGTACGCCTTGACGGGGGCGCCGTCCGAGGGGGCCGCGGAGGCGGCGGGCACGGACAGGGCGCCGGCGGCGAGCAGCAGCGCGGCGGTCGCGGCGAGCCGCGCAGGCAGGGACTTCCTGGGCATGGGGCAACTCCAACTTCGTTCGGGAGCGGAGGAGTTGCGCCGCAGGTGTGCGACGCACCGGGTTCGACCGGCGGGGCGGGGCGCCCGTTGCGCCCTGTGCGTTCGCTGTTACGCGGCTGTGGTGTGCGGGTGGTTTGCCCGGGTTTCGGGTTCACCTGGACGTCGGCCGCACGACGCCCCGCAGTGCCCTGCGACGACGAAGGGCGCCCCGCGGATCCACCGCGGGGCGCCCTCGGCCGTCGTGGAGACGACTACAGCTTCTCGATGACGTAGTCGATGCAGTGCGTCAGCGCCTCGACGTCCGCCGGGTCGATCGCCGGGAACATCGCCACGCGGAGCTGGTTGCGGCCGAGCTTGCGGTAGGGCTCGGTGTCGACGATGCCGTTGGCGCGCAGGACCTTGGCGACGGCCGCCGCGTCGATCTCGTCGGCGAAGTCGATCGTGCCGATGACCTGCGAGCGCTTGGTGGGGTCGGACACGAACGGGGTGGCGTACTTCGAGTCCTCCGCCCACGTGTACAGCCGGCTCGACGAGTCCTTCGTGCGGGCCGTCGACCAGTCCAGGCCGCCCTGGCCGTTGATCCACTCGAGCTGCTCGTTGAGGAGGAACAGGGTGGACAGCGCGGGGGTGTTGTACGTCTGGTTCTTGCGCGAGTTGTCGATCGCCGTCGGGAGGCTGAAGAACTCCGGGACGTGGCGGCCGGACGCGTGGACGCGCTCGGCGCGCTCGATCGCGGCCGGGGAGAAGACGCCGATCCACAGGCCGCCGTCGGAGGCGAAGGACTTCTGCGGGGCGAAGTAGTAGACGTCGGTCTCGGCGATGTCGACCGGGAGGCCGCCCGCGCCGGACGTGGCGTCCACCAGGACCAGGGAGCCGGCGTCGGCGCCCCGCACCCGCTGGATCGGGGCCGCGACACCCGTCGACGTCTCGTTGTGCGTGAACGCGTACACGTCGACGCCCGCCTCGGCGGCCGGGTCCGGGTGGGTGCCGGGGTCGCTCGCGATGACGGTCGGCTCGGCCAGCCACGGGGCGAGCTTGGCCGCCTTGGCGAACTTGGAGCTGAACTCGCCGAAGTTCAGGTGCTGGGACTTGTTCTCGATCAGGCCGTGGGTCGCGACGTCCCAGAAGGCCGTCGAACCGCCGTTGCCGAGGACGACCTCGTAGCCCTCGGGGAGCGAGAACAGCGCGGAGACGCCTTCGCGGACCTTGCCGACCAGGTTCTTGACCGGGGCCTGACGGTGGGAGGTGCCGAGCAGGGACGTGCCGGTGGCGGCCAGGGCGTCCAGCGCCTCCGTCCGCACCTTGGAGGGGCCAGCGCCGAAACGTCCGTCGGCGGGCTTGATGTCAGCGGGAATCTGGATATCAGCCACGAGCGGGAGCGTATCCCCTCGGCGAAACGGGACGGAAACGCGTCCGTTCGATGAGACGACCGCTCCGGCTCGTGGACCGACGGTGAGCGATGCCGCGCTACGGCGTCAGCCGGACCGGCAGCTCGAAGATGTCGTTCTGGGTCACCACCGGCTTGTTGCGGAGTTCCGACGCCGGGACGGCCAGGTCCAGGGCCGGGAAACGCTCGTAGAGCGCCGGGAGCGCCACCCCCGCCTCCAGCCGGGAGAGCGCCGCGCCGGGGCAGACGTGCGGGCCGTGGCCGAAGGAGATGTGGCGGTTCTCGCTGGTGCGGGTGATGTCGAACTCGCCCGCCGTCGGCCCGTGGGCCTCCTCGTCGCGGCCGATCGCGGCGTACGACACGATCAGCGCGTCCCCGGCCGGCAGGGTCCTGTCGCCGACCTGGACGTCCTCCGTGGCGAAGCGGATCAGGACGTGCGAGGTGGGCGTCGAGTGGCGCAGGGTCTCCTCGATCACGGAGGACCAGTCGGCCTCGCCCGCCAGCACCAGGGCGCGCTGGACGGGGTGTGCCGACAGGTTGACGACCGCGTTGACGATCAGCGAGATCGTCGTCTCGTGGCCGGCCGCGACCATCAGCTGGAGCGTGGAGACGATCTCCTCGTCGGTGAGGTGGTCGCCGTTCTCGGAGGCCAGGATCAGCGCCGAGGTCAGGTCGTCGCCGGGCTCGGCGCGCTTGGCCGCGACCGTGTCCGCCATGATGCCCGCGAGCTCCGTGAGCGTCGCGATGACCTCCGCGGGCGGGGTCTGCGTCGAGAAGAACTTCTCGAACAGCTCCTTCAGACGCGGGAGCCGGTCCTCCGCGATGCCCATGAGGTCGGCGACGACGTACATGGGGAGCGGATAGGCGAACGCGGCCTTCAGGTCCACGACGTCCCCGTCCAGGCCGTCGAGCAGCCCCTCCGTGAACTTCGCTATCCGCTCCCGCATCTGCTCCACCCGGCGCGGGGTGAGCGCCTGCGCGACCAGCGTGCGCATCCTGCGGTGGTCGGCGCCGTCCACGGTCAGCATCGAGCGGCCCGGGTTCGCGAGCCCGATCAGCGGCCAGTCCGCGGGGATCTCGCCCCGCTGCCAGGCACCCCAGACGTTGATGTCCTTGACCAGCCGTGGATCCGTGAGCAGCTGTTTCGCCTCGGCGTGCCGCGTCACCGCCCACACGGGCACGCCACCGGGCAGCTCCACGGCGGCCAGCGGACCGGCCGCGCGCAGCCTGGCGCTCTCGCCGTCCAGGTCGCCGACGAAGGGGTCGAGGACGATGCGGGTCTCTTCGGTACCGGTGCTCATGCGGGTGCCTCCAAGGGCAGGGGTGGGGTGCCGCGTCCTCCCGGGGGTGGGGTCAACTCCCGGGCCCCCGGCGGGCGTTGTGGTGCCGCCGGGGTGACGCAGGATCGGGTCCTGAAGCTCAGAGCGCGGGTACGGGCGTGAACCGCACCGGCAGTTCCGTCAGGCCGCGCAGCCACGGCGAGGGCCTGCGGGTGAGGGACTCGGCGGGGACCGCGAGGTCGATGTCCGGCAGGCGGTCCAGTACGACCTCGATGCCGGTCCGCGCGATCACCTCGGCGACCTCCTGCGCCGGGAACGGACACCGGTGCTCGCCGTGCCCGAAGGAGAAGTGCGCGTTGTTGCCGCCGGTGAGCGAGGCGCCGTCGGTGCGGACCTGGGGGTCGGAGTTGGCGCCCTGGAGGCCGAGCAGGAGCAGGTCGCCCGCGCGGATGCGGCGGCCGGCCAGCTGGGTGTCGCGGGAGGCCCAGCGCCCGGCCACGTTCTGGGTCGGGGTGTCCTCCCACAGGACCTCGTTCATGGCCTCGGCGACGCTGTTGCGGCCGCCGAAGAGGGAGGCCGCGAACCGGTCGTCGGTCAGCATCAGCCGCAGCGAGTTGCCGATCCAGTCGGCGGTCGGCTGGTGGCCCGCCGCCATCATCACCATCAGGTCCTGGGCGATCTCGACGTCGCTGAAGCCGGACTCGTGCGTCAGCATCCGCGACACGACGTCGTCGGCCGGCTCGTCCTTCCGGTCGGCCAGCAACCGCCCCATGGACGTGGCGAGATGGGTCTGCCCTGCGATCGCCCGCTCCCGGCCGTCGATCATGTCGTTGAGCGCGGTCACCAGGCCCGGCCCCTGCTCGTCCCGGAAGCCGTAGAGCCGCGCCAGGACGCGCACCGGCAGCAGCATCGCGTAGTCGCCCACGATGTCCGTCTCACCCTTGGCGCAGATCCCGTCGATCAGCTCGTCCGCGAACTTCTCGGTGTACGAGCGGAGTTCGGAGGGGTCGACGGCCTCCAGGGCGTCGCTGATCATGCTGACGCGCTCGCGGTGCCGTTCGCCGACCGTGTACAGGATCGACGGCTGCTTGCGGCCGATCATCGGGAGCAGCGGCCAGTCGTCGGGGATGTCGTCCCACTGGTTCCACAGGTCGGAGTCACGGCTGAACAGGACGGGATCTCCGGTGACCTGGTGCAGCTCGCGGTAGCCGAGCACCAGCCAGGCCGGGATGTCGCCGTCGAGCACCACGGGGGTCACGGCGCCGTGCTCGCGCCGCATCTCCCGGTACAGCTGCGCCGGTTCGGTCTGAAACCTGGGTCCACTCAGCGGTACGGGCGCGGTCACAGGGCCAACTCCTGGTGGGGGGACTGGTGGAGGGACTGCGGGAGGGGCTGGTGGAAGGAGGGGGCATGCGTGCCGTGGCGAGCGCCGTGCGGGGCGTGGTGGTTCCTGACGTGCTCGACCAGGGTGATCAGGACCTGCTTCGCGGACGCGCGGGAGCGGGCGTCGCAGTCCAGGAGGGGGACGTGCGGGTCGAGGTCGAGGGCCTCGCGGATCTGCTGCGGGGCGTAGGCGGGGCCGCCGAAGTCGTTGCAGGCCACGATGAAGGGCGTGCCGTGGTGTTCGAGACGGTCGATGGCGTACCAGGAGTCGCCGATCCGCCGGGTGTCGACGAGGACGACCGCGCCGAGCGTCCCCGAGAAGAGCCGGTCCCAGAGGAACCAGAACCTCTCCTGGCCGGGCGCGCCGAACAGGTACAGCACGTTGCGGGCGTCGAGGGTGATGCGCCCGAAGTCGAAGGCGACCGTGGTCGCGGACTTGCCGCGCACCTCGCTGATGTCGTCGACGGCCTCGCCGGCCTTCGTCATCGTCTCCTCGGTGTTGAGGGGACGTATCTCGCTGACCGAGCGGACCAGCGTGGTCTTGCCGACACCGAAGCCGCCGACGACCACGATCTTCAGGCCGTTCTCGGCGGTGGCACCCAAGGGGGTGCGCGCGTCAGAGGTTGCGGAGTCCAACGAGCACCTGTTCCAGGACGTCGGGATCGGACACGGCCTTGCGCGGGTGCCGGGCACTGACCCGGCCGGCCGCGAGAAGGTCGGAGAGGAGGATCTTGGTGATGGACACCGGGAGCTTCAGCTCGGCCGCCAACTCGACGACGGCCGTGGGGTGTTCGGTGAGCCGCAGGATCGCCGCGTGCTCCGACTGCATGCCGGCCACCGGCCCGGACTCGGCGACCACGAGGGTCACCAGGTCGAACGGGTTGTCCGGTGCGGAGCGGGTGCGGCCTCCGGTGAGCGTGTACAGGCGGTCGGGTGAGTCGTCCCTGCCGGGGCGGCTCATGACGTACGCGGTTCCGCGCGCAGGTGCTCGCCGAGCTGTTCGACCAGCTCGCTCATGTTGTGCCCGATCAGCCCCGCGTCCGCGTCCTCGGTGGTCACCAGCGCCAGGTGGGCGCCCTCGCCCGCCTCGACGATGAACAGCACGCCGCCGTAGAACTCGGTCATCGCGGTGCGCACCCCGCCGCTGCCGTCGCCGAACTCCACCGAGGCGCCGTGCGACAGCGACTGGATCCCCGCGGCGATGGCGGCGAGCTGGTCGGCCTGGTCGACGGAGAGTTCGGGGGTCCGGCACAGCTTCAGGCCGTCCCGGGACAGCACGAGCGCGTGCCGTGCGCCCGGGGTGCGCTCCAGGAGGCCCTCGATGAGCCAGGTGAGCTTCTCGTCGGCTGTCGTCGTGCCGGTCATGAGGTGGCGTTGCCTTCCGGGTGGGAGGGGGAGGTGACGGATGCCGCGGCTGCGGGCGTGTCCGTGTCCGGTTCGGGTGTCGCGGCGCGTACGGCCTGGCGGAAGCTGTTGAAGCGGGCGGTGCGCGCGAGGGTGTCGTCGGCGGAGGGCGCGGGGCGCCGGGCCGTGTCGGGGGCGGGGGACTCGGCACGCGCGCGTGAGCGCTCGGCCTCGGCGAGCGCCTGACCCCGGCGCCGCTTGGGCAGGCCTTCGGGCAGGGGGTCCGGCGCGTCCTGCACCGGCGCGGACCCGGCGTCGCGGTCCGCCGACTCGTGCGTGGGCACCGGATCCGGGTCCAGGTCGGCGAGGGTGCGCCCGGCGGCGTAGGACATCCACGGCTGCTCCGCGGCGGCGGGCTCGCGCACCGCTTCCGCGGCCACCGGTGCCGGCGCCTCCGGGAGCGGGGCGGTGCCCTGCGGTGCCGAGGCGTCCTGGGGTACGAGGATGTCCTGCGGGACGAGCATCAGCACGCCGGTGCCGCCGCGCGCGGAGGGCCGGTACGACACCTTCAGGCCGTACTTGCGGGCCAGCCTGCCGACGACCGCGAGGCCGAGCCGGGTGCCGGTGAGACCGCCGAGCTCGACGGCGTCACCGGACACCGCCCGTTCGGCGCGGCGGAGTTGGATGTCGCCCATGACGAGACCGCTGTCCTCCACCGAGAGGATGACCCCGGCGGGCACTTCTTCCACGTAGACGTGCACTTCGGCGCTCGGCGGCGAGAAGTTCGCCGCGTTGTCGAGGAGTTCGGCCAGCGCGTGCATCACGCCCTCGGCCGCGTGCCCGGCGACGGCGGCGTCGCTCGCGGAGTGCACGCGCACCCGCTGGTAGCCGCTGATCCGGCCCATCGCGCCGCGCAGGATCGACTCCATGGCGATCGGGCGGGCCCAACGGCGGCCGGAGCGGGCGCCGGTGAGGACGGCGACGGAGTCGGCGAGACGGCCCGCCTGCGCGGTGCGGTGGTCGAGGTGGAGCAGGTCGGCGAGGACGTCCTCGTCCGAGTGCCGCTCCTCCATGGCCCGCAGGTCGGCGAGCATGCCGGTGGCCAGCGCCTGCATCCGGCCGGCCGCGTTGGCGGTCGCGGAGAGCGCGGCGGCGCGTTCGTGGGAGTCGCGGCGGGCCCGCTCGGACAGCTGCTTGTTCTCGGCGCTCAGCCGCGCGCACTCCAGCTCGCTCTCCTCCGTGAGGCGGGCGCGCTCCTCCGCGAAGGAGGTGGTCAGCCGCAGCCGCTCCTGGGCGAAGTCGGAGGTCAACCGGGTGCGTTCCTGGGAGAGTTCGGTGGTCAGCCGGGCCCGCTCATGGGTCAGCTCCTCGGTCAGCTGCACCCGCTCCCGGTCGAAGTCCGTGCTCAGCCGGGCCCGTTCCTGCAGCAGCCGTCCCGCGTCCAGCGTGACGGCCTCAAGACGGCGGCGGGTGATACGGGCCGTCTGGTACGCGTGCGTGGCGATCGCGACGGCCGCGGACAGCAGCAGTGCGCCCGCGCTCGCGGCGGCCGCGACCGCGAGGCGCTTCGCGTCGGGGGTCACGTAGACCGCGCCGGCGACCGCGAGTACGGCCAGGACGGCGGTGAGCACGGGAACGGGGGCGACGGTGCGGAAGGTGGGGCGTTCGCCGGGCAGCATGGGGGCGGTCATGAAGGGGGTCCTCGGTCGGGTCCTCGGGCGTCTTTGGTCGTCGGTCCTCAGTCGTCCTCGGTCGTGTCCTCGGGGGGTGCTCGTCGGGTTCCTGGGCGAGAAGCGACACCGGGTGCTCAACTGACGGTCACTATATGAGAGTTAGTGATCGAACTGGGGAGGTTCTGGATGCGTTCACCGAATCGGTGACCCCTGGGCGGGAATTTTCCCGGAACGTTTCGCCAGATGCCGAGCGGTCACTGTCAGTGGTCGGGTGCATGCTGGGTGCATGGCGGATCTTCAGGCGGAACTGGCGGGCGTGCGGGCCGAGCTGCGCGGGACCGTCCGCGGCGAGGTGAGCTTCGACGTCACGTCCCGGGCGCTGGTGACCATGGACGCGTCGAACTACCGGCGCGTCCCGCTGGGCGTCGTCGCACCCCGTGACGCCGACGACGTGGCGGCGACGCTGGCCGCCTGCCGGGCCCATGGAGTGCCGGTCGTGGCCCGCGGCGGCGGCACCTCGATCGCGGGCCAGGCGACGGGCACGGGCGTGGTGCTCGACTTCACCCGGCACATGGACGGACTGGTGTCCCTCGACCCCGCCTCCCGTACGGCGGTCGTCCGGCCCGGCCTGATCCTAGACCGCCTCCAACAGGCCGCCGCCCCGCACGGGTTGCGCTTCGGCCCCGACCCCTCGACCCACAGCCGCTGCACCCTCGGCGGCATGATCGGCAACAACTCCTGCGGCTCCCACTCGGTCGCCTGGGGCACCACGGCGGACAGCGTCAGCGAACTGTCCGTGATCACCGCGCGAGGCGACTCCCTCCGCCTCGGCCGCGACTGGTCGGGCGCCCCGGAGGGTCTACGGCCCCTGGTCGAGAGCGAGTCGGCCCGCCTGCGCACCGGCTTCCCGGACCTCCCGCGCCGCATCTCGGGGTACGCGCTGGACGCCCTCCTCCCGGAGAACGGCGCGGACGTCGCCCGCTCGTTCTGCGGCAGCGAGGGCACCCTGGGCATCGTCACGGAGGCGGTCGTACGACTCGTCGAGGCCCCCCGCGCCCTCGCGCTGGCCGTCCTGGGCTACGCCGACGAGAGCGCGGCGGCGGAGGCGGCGGCGGGCCTGCTGGTGCACGGCCCGCTCACGGTGGAGGGCATGGCCGCCGACCTGGTCCGCACCACGGCCGACCTCCCCCGGGGCGGGGCCTGGCTGTTCGTCGAGACCGGCGGCGACACGGCGGCGGAGGCACGCGCGCGGGCCGAGACGATCGTCCGCGCGGCCGACGTCCTCGACTCCCTGGTGGTGACGGACCCCTCGGGCCGGCGCGCCCTGTGGCGCATCCGCGAGGACGCGAGCGGTACGGCGACACGGATTCCCGCGGACACCTCCCTGCACCCCGGGGCCGGGGCCGGGGGAGGCGCGGAGGCGTGGCCGGGCTGGGAGGACTGCGCGGTGCCGCCGGCCCGACTGGGCGCGTATCTGCGGGACTTCAGGAGCCTGCTCGCCGCCCACGGCCTGCGGGGCACGCCGTACGGCCACTTCGGGGACGGCTGCATCCATGTGCGCATCGACTTCGACCTGTTGACCGAGGCGGGGATCGCCCGCTTCCGGGGCTTCTCGACAGAGCTGGCCGACCTGGTGACGGCCCACGGCGGCTCGCTCTCCGGGGAGCACGGGGACGGACAGGCGCGGGCGGAGCTGCTGCCCCGGATGTACGGCGCCGAGATGGTCGGCCTGTTCGAGCGGGCGAAGGGGGTGTGGGACCCGGACGACCTCCTCAACCCCGGGATGCTGGTGCGCCCGGCCCCGCTGGACACCAACCTCCGCTTCGCGGTGCTCCCGCGCGAGCCGGTGGACGTGGTGTTCGGGTACCCGGCCGACGGCGGGGACTTCTCGGCGGCGGTGCGGCGGTGCGTGGGAGTGGCCAAGTGCCGTACTCCCGAGGCCGCCGGGCCGTCGGTGATGTGCCCGTCGTTCCGGGTGACCGGCGAGGAGGAGCACTCCACGCGCGGGCGGGCCCGCCTCCTGCACGAGATGCTCGCGGGCGAACTGGTCACCGACGGCTGGCGGTCGACGGAGGTCCGGGACGCGCTCGACCTCTGCCTGTCCTGCAAGGGCTGCCGCACCGACTGCCCGGTCGGGGTCGACATGGCCACGTACAAGGCGGAGTTCCTCCACCACCACTACCAGGGCAGGCGACGGCCCGCGGCCCACTACGCGCTGGGCCGGCTGCCCCGCTGGCTCCGGCTGGTGGCGCGTACGCGCACGGCCTGGCTGGTCAACTCCCTCGCCTCGGTACGGCCGTTGGCGGCGCTGGCGAAGAGGCTGGGCGGCATCGCGGCGGAGCGGGAGATTCCACGGCTGGCGGGGACGACGTTCACCCGGGCGTGGCGACACGGGGTGCGGGAGGAAGCGAGGCCGCCGGGCCGGAGCCGGGTCCTCCTCTGGCCGGACACGTTCACGGAACACCTCTCGCCGGCGGTCGGGCTGGCGGCGGTGCGGGTGCTGGAGGCGGCCGGGCTGGACGTGCTCCCGGTGACGGCGGCGAAACCGGTCTGCTGCGGCCTGACGTACGTGACGACGGGCCAACTGGACCCGGCGCGCGAGGTGATGCGGCGGACGCTGGACGCGGTGAGCGGACTTCTGGAGGACACGCCCCATGTGGTCGTCCTGGAACCGAGCTGCGCCGCGGCCCTCCGCACGGACCTCCCCGAACTGCTCCCCGACGACCCCCGGGCGGCCCGCCTCTCCGCCGCCGTCCTCACCTTCGCCGAGGCGCTGGAGCGCCTGGCCCCCGACTGGACCCCGCCCCGCGTCGACCGCCCGGCGGCCGGCCAGACCCACTGCCACCAGCACGCGGTCCTGGGCGACGCCCCGGACCGCCGGCTGCGCGCGGCAGCGGGCCTGACGGGCGAACTGGCGGGCGGCTGCTGCGGCTTGGCCGGCAACTTCGGCTTCGAGAAGGGGCACTACGAGGTGTCGGCGGCCTGCGCGGAGGAACAACTGATGCCGTCCGTGAGGCAGGCCCCGCAGGACGCGGTCGTCCTGGCCGACGGCTTCTCGTGCCGCACCCAGCTGGAGCAGCTGGCGGGAGTACGGGGACGCCACCTGGCGGAGGTGCTGGCGGAAGCACTGCGCCCCGAGGACAAGTGAGCGACGAGGACCGGTACCCCGAGGACCGGTGACCGGCGAAGGCGGGCGTCGCGGCTGACGGCGGACGCACAGGTTCATCAAGGCTTCTCTCAGGTTTATAAGAGAACTCTCAGGTTCGCCGCGGTAACTCAGGATTCACCAAGGTATTCACAGCGCCTGCTTGCCGTTCGCTTGCCATTTTTGCTGCCCCTTGGCGTCGGCCGCGTGTACGTTCATCGGTGTCGGGAATTCCCCGGGCGGTAAAACGCTCGACTTTGACGCACAGATTCCTCTGCACAACCAAGGAGTTCGGAATGGGCCTCAACAAGCTCGCCCCGCTGCCCAAGCCCAAGAAGCAGCAGCTTCCGCCCCCGCCGCCGCCGAAGCCGCGCAAGAAGCACGAGCCGAAGCCGCTGCCGAAGCCGCTGCCCGGCCAGGACAGCTGATCCGGCAGTAGAAGAGGGCCGACCCACGCAGTCGGCCCTCTTTTCTTTCCCGAATTCAAAAGTCCAAAAGAATTCTGATGACGGAAAGTGGAGGGGGTCATGGGTGTGGATTCTGACGAGGAAGACCTTGAATATGGTGAGGAGTACGGGACTCCCACCATTCCCGCCCGCGTCGCATTCCGCCGGTTCTGGCCGCTCACCCGGGGACTCAGACGCTGGCTGATGCTCGTCTGGGTGTGCACCGTCGTCGGCGCGCTCACCGAGACCGAGGCCGTCCTCCTCTTCAGCGACCTCACCGACCGCGCCCTCGCGAAGGGCTCCCTGAGCGCCTTCTGGAACCCGGCCGCCAAGTGGCTGGGCGTCGCGGTCCTCGGCGCGTTCGTCTCGTACGCCGGCAACTCCCTTGCCGCCTGGGCCACCGAACGCTTCGTGATGAGACTGCGCGAGCATGTCTTCGACCATGTGCAGCAGTTGCCCCCGCACTTCTTCCAACGGCACCGCCAGGGCGACCTGTTGTCCCGCCTCACCAGCGACGTCGAGGCGATCGAGACCCTCGTCGTGTCCGGCGTGGTCGGCACCGCCTCCGCGCTGTTCTCGGCGCTCTTCTACGCCGCCGCCGCGTTCTGGCTCCGCTGGGACCTGGCCGCCGCCACCTTCGTCCTGGCTCCTCTCTTCTGGCTCGCGGCCCGCCGTTTCTCCGGCTCCATCAAGGACGTCTCGCGCGAGGGCCGGGTCGCCGACGGCGCGATCACCTCCGTGGTCGAGGAGTCGCTCGGCAACATCGTCCTCACCCAGGCCTACGGCCGCCGCGACGCCGAGCGCCGACGCCTGAACGAGGAGGCCGGCGCCTGGTTCCGCGCCTCCGTCCGCTCGACGCGGCTCAACGAGGCCTACGAGCAGCTCGTCTCCGTCATCGAGACCGTGTGCGTGCTCGCCGTCATCGGCATCGGCGCCTGGGAGATCTCCACCGGCCGTATGACCCTCGGCCAACTCCTCGCGTTCTCCGCCTTCTTGGGCTACCTCTACCCGCCCGTCCGCGGCCTGGCCCAACTCGGCCTCACCGTCACCGCCGCCACCGCGGGCGCCGAGCGCCTCATCGAGATCCTCGACGTCCGCCCGTCCGTCGCCGACCCCGCCTGCGACCCGCAGACCGGCCGACCGGACGGCACGGTCGAACTCCGCGACGTCTCCTTCGCCTACCCGGGCGCGGACCGGACCGCCCTGGAGGGCCTCTCGTTCACGGTCGCCCCCGGCGAGCTGGTGATCGTCACCGGCCCCAGCGGCGCCGGAAAATCCACCGTCTCCAAGATGCTCCTCCGGTTCTACGACCCCGACGCGGGCGAGGTGCTGCTCGACGGTGTACCGCTGCGGAACCTGCCGCTGGCCCGTCTGCGCGAGTACGTGACCCTGCTTCCCCAGGAGACCCTCGTCCTGCACGACACCGTCCGCGCGAACATCGCCTGCGGGCGGCCCGGTGCCAGCGAGCAGGCGATCGTGGACGCGGCCGTCGCCGCCGACGCGCACGACTTCATCCTGCGGCTGCCCGATGGCTACGACACGAAGGTCGACCCCAACTCGGCCCGGTTGTCCGGGGGTCAGCTGCAGCGGCTGGCCATCGCGCGGGCGATTCTGCGGGACGCGCCGGTCCTGGTCCTCGACGAACCGACGACCGGACTGGACTCGATGGCAGCCCGCCGGGTGGTGAAGCCCCTGCGCCGCCTGATGGCGGGCCGGACGACCATCATGATCACCCATGACCTCAACCTCGCCCCGGACGCCGACCGCGTCCTGGTCGTGGACCGGGGCCGGATCGTGGAGACGGGCCGGCACGAGGAGCTGATGGCGCGGGGCGGGGCCTACTCGCGGTTGCACCGCTCGCAGAACAACGCGCTGATGGACACGGGGGAGTTGAGGCTCCCGGCGTTCGCGGAGACCGGGGCGGGGGCGGGAGCGGGTCACGGGTATCCCGTGGCGCCGGTGTTCGCCGGGAGCTGGGCGCCGGGGCCCTGCGCGCCGACGTACGAGCCCGCGTACGTACCGACGCCGTACGAGACGGAGCGCGGCTTCACGTACGGGCCGACGCGTCAACCGGCCCACCCGCAGACCGCGTACCCGGAGCCGGAGTACGCCGATCCGCTCTTCGGGCCCCTGCCCGCCACCCTCCCCGACGGGCGGCCCCTGTTCCGGGACTAGAGCGAGTGACAGTTGCATAAAGGGTTCTCACACCTGTCGAAGTCCATTACCATGGACTGAGCAGTGCATCGTGATGGACGAATGCGCGCTGAGCCGAGCCTTGGAAGCCCTGTGAGCATCCCCAGTACGTCGACCACCGCCCCCGCGGCCACCCCGACCGCGGGCCCGACCGCCGACCCTGCCGTCACCCCCGGCCGCCTGGGCTCGCTCGGGCCGGTGGGGCTCGTGCTCGCCGGGGGGATCTCGGTGCAGTTCGGGGGTGCGCTGGCGGTGACGCTGATGCCCAGGGTGGGGGCGCTGGGCGTGGTGACGCTGCGGCTGCTGGTGGCCGCGGTGGTCCTGCTCGTGGTGTGCCGGCCGAGCGTGCGGGGGCACTCGCGGGCGGACTGGGGCACGGTCGTCGTCTTCGGCATCACCATGGCCGCGATGAACGGCCTCTTCTACCAGTCGTTGGCCCGCATTCCTCTGGGCCCCGCGGTGACCCTTGAGGTACTGGGCCCGCTCGCCCTCTCCGTCCTGACGTCCCGGCGCGCGCTGAACGCGGTCTGGGCGGGTCTCGCCCTGGCGGGCGTCTTCCTCCTCGGCGGCGGAGGCTTCAGCAGCCTGGACCCCGTGGGCGTGGCCTTCGCCCTGGGGGCCGGTGCGATGTGGGCCACGTACATCATCTTCAGCGCGCGCACGGGACGGCGCTTTCCGCAGGCCGACGGACTGGCGCTGGCGATGGTGGTGGCGGCGGTGGTGTTCCTGCCGCTCGGGGTCGTGGAGTCGGGCACGAGGCTGCTCGACCCGGCGACCGTCGCCCTCGGGTCCGCCGTGGCCGTGCTGTCCTCGGTCCTCCCGTACACGCTGGAACTCCTCGCCCTGCGCCGCCTCCCCTCCTCCACCTTCGCCATCCTGATGAGCCTGGAACCCGCGGTGGCCGCGACCGCGGGCTTCCTGATCCTTCACCAGGCGCTCTCCGTTCCCGAGGCCCTGGCCATCGCGCTGGTGATCGCGGCGAGCATGGGGGCGGTGCGGACGCAGGTGGGCCGGGGGAAGCCGAGAGTGGACGTGTAGGCGACGTCCCGTCGCGGCCCGGGGCCAGGTCCCGGTGGCGGCCCCCGGTGATCCCGGCCCCCGCCTTTTAATAATGCAAGCACGCTTGATTGTTTCTGGTGCCCCTGCCATGCTCCCCCCATGTCCGATCCGACGCGCGTGTTCGACGATCTGCGTGAGGAGGGCGAGGAACTCGACCGGCTGGTAGCCGAGTTGGGCCCGGAGGGCTGGGCCCTCCGGACTCCCGCCGCACGCTGGACCGTCGCCCATCAGATCGCCCACCTGGCCTGGACCGACCACTCCGCCCTGCTTGCCGTGACGGACCAGGAAGCGTTCCGTGAGCTGGTCGAGAAGGCGCTGGCCGCTCCCTCGTCCTTCGTGGACGACGGGGCCGCGGAGGGCGCCGCGAAGGCACCCGGCCGGCTCCTCGACGACTGGCGGGCAGGGCGGGCGGCCCTGTTGGACGCCCTGTGCGCCGCGCCCGCGGGAACCCGCTTCCCCTGGTACGGGCCGCCCATGTCGGGCGCGTCCATGGCCACCGGGCGGCTGATGGAGACCTGGGCCCACGGACAGGACGTCGCCGACGCGGTGGGGGCGGTGCGGGCGCCCACGGATCGGCTCCGGCACGTGGTGCGCATCGGGGTGCGGGCGCGGGACTTCGCCTTCGGTGTGCATGGCCTCGCCGCGCCGGACGAGGAGTTCCGCGTCGAACTCTGCTCCCCGCAAGGAGAGTTGTGGAGCTACGGGCCCGACGACGCCCCGCAGCGCGTGACCGGCCCCGCGCTCGACTTCTGTCTCCTCGTCACCCAGCGCGCCCACCGCGCCGACCTCGCCGTGGAGGCGGTCGGACCGGACGCCGACCGGTGGCTCGACATCGCTCAGGCCTTCGCGGGGCCCGCCGGTCCCGGACGGCCGCCGAAGGGGGACCGGCCATGACCTCTCCCGTCGGTCCTCTCCGGATCGGGAACGCCTCCGGCTTCTACGGTGACCGGTTCGACGCCCTGCGCGAGATGCTCACCGGGGGGCGGCTGGACGTCCTCACCGGCGACTATCTCGCCGAGCTGACCATGCTCATCCTCGGGCGGGACCGGCTGAAGGACCCCGGTGCCGGATACGCCCGCACCTTCCTCCGGCAGCTGGAGGAGTGCCTCGGGCTCGCCCACGAGCGCGGGGTGCGGATCGTCACCAACGCCGGGGGGCTGAACCCCGCCGGACTCGCCGAAGCCGTACGGAAGGTGGCCGATCGGCTCGGGGTTCCCGTGCGCGTCGCGCATGTCGAGGGGGACGATCTCGGCGCCCGGTACCCGGACGCCCTCGCCGCGCACGCCTATCTCGGCGGGTTCGGGATCGCCGCCTGTCTGGAGGCCGGCGCCGATGTCGTGGTCACCGGGCGCGTGACCGACGCCGCGCTCGTCACCGGGCCCGCCGCCGCCCACTTCGGGTGGGGGGCCGCGGACCACGACCGGCTCGCGGGGGCCGTGGTCGCCGGGCACGTGCTGGAGTGCGGGACCCAGGCGACCGGCGGCAACTACGCCTTCTTCACCGAGCACGCGCCCGAGAAGCTCCGGCGGCCCGGGTTCCCGCTGGCCGAGGTGTACGAGGACGGTTCGTGCGTCATCACGAAACACCCCGGTACAGGGGGAGTCGTGGAGGTGGGGACCGTCACCGCTCAGCTGCTCTACGAGACGCACGGCGCCCGGTACGCCGGTCCCGACGTCACCGCCCGGCTCGACACCGTCCGGATCACGTCGGACGGCGAGGACCGGGTGCGGATCCACGGGGTGCGCGGGGAGGCGCCGCCCGCGACCCTCAAGGTCGGGCTCAATCGGCTGGGCGGATTCCGCAACGAGGTCACCTTCGTGCTCACCGGGCTCGACATCGAGCGCAAGGCCACCCTCGTACGGGAGCAGCTGGGTCTCGCGCTCAGTGAGGCCAAGTCGCTGCCCGCGGAGGTGCGTTGGGATCTCGCCCGGACCGATCACGCCGACGCCCCGACCGAGGAGACCGCCAGCGCGCTGCTGCGGCTCGTCGTGCGGGACGCCGATCAGGACGCCGTCGGGCGGTCCCTGAGCGCCGCCGCCGTCGAACTCGCGCTCGCCAGCTACCCCGGATTCCATGTGCTGACCCCACCTGGAAAGGGAGCGCCCTATGGCGTCTTCGACGATGTGTACGTCCCCCATGGCGCCGTCGACCATGTGGCCGTCCTCCACGACGGGCGTCGGATTCCCATGGCCCCGGCCCACGACACCCGCGTACTGGAAGACGTTCCGGAGCCGGCCCTCCCCGAGCCGCTGCCGGACGGGCCCACGGCGCGGGCGCCGCTCGGTCTGGTCGCCGGGGCCCGCAGCGGGGACAAGGGCGGGAACGCCAACGTGGGGGTCTGGGCGCGTACCGACGAGGCCTGGCGCTGGCTCGCCCATGCGCTGACCACCGAGCGGTTCAGGCAACTGCTGCCGGAGACGGCCGAGTTGCAGGTCGTCCGGCATGTGCTGCCCAACCTCCGCGCCCTCAACTTCGTCGTCGTGGGCATCCTCGGCGAGGGCGTCGCCGCCCAGCATCGTTTCGATCCGCAGGCCAAGGCCCTCGGGGAGTGGCTGCGGTCCCGCCGTCTGGACATACCGGAGGTCCTTCTGTGACCGTCCTCCCGACCGCCCTGGACACCAGCGGTCCCGACTACGCCGCTCACCGCGAGGCCATGCTCGCCAAGCTCGCCGACCTCGACGCCGAGCACGCGAAGGCCCTCGCGGGCGGCGGGCCGAAGTACGTCGAACGGCACCGCAAACGCGGCAAGTTGCTCGCCCGGGAGCGCATCGAGCTGCTTCTCGATCCCGACACGCCCTTCCTCGAACTCTCCCCGCTCGCCGCCTGGGGCAGCGACTACGCGGTCGGCGCCTCCCTCGTCACCGGCATCGGGGTGGTGGCGGGCGTGGAGTGCCTGATCACCGCCAACGACCCGACCGTGCGCGGCGGAGCCAGCAACCCCTGGTCGCTGAAGAAGGCCCTGCGGGCCAACGACATCGCCCTCGCCAACCGGCTGCCCTGCATCAGCCTCGTGGAGTCGGGGGGTGCCGATCTGCCGTCCCAGAAGGAGATCTTCATCCCCGGGGGCGCCATCTTCCGTGATCTGACCCGGCTTTCGGCCGCCGGCATCCCGACGATCGCCGTCGTCTTCGGCAACTCCACCGCCGGCGGCGCGTACATCCCCGGCATGTCCGACCACGTGATCATGGTCAAGGACCGCGCGAAGGTGTTCCTCGGCGGACCGCCCCTGGTGAAGATGGCCACCGGCGAGGAGAGCGACGACGAGTCCCTCGGCGGTGCCGAGATGCACGCGCGCGTCTCGGGCCTCGCGGACCACTTCGCCGTGGACGAACAGGACGCGCTGCGGCAGGCGCGCCGTGTCGTCGCCCGCCTCAACCACCGCAAGGCGTACGGCGATCCGGGCCCGGCCGAGCCGCCCAAGTACGACGAGGACGAGCTGCTCGGCATCGTCCCGGGGGACCTGAGGACCCCCTTCGATCCCCGCGAGGTCGTCGCCCGCCTCGTCGACGCCTCCGACTTCGACGAGTTCAAGCCCCTCTACGGCACGAGCCTCGTCACCGGGTGGGCCACCCTGCACGGCTATCCCGTCGGCATCCTCGCCAACGCCCAAGGGGTCCTCTTCAGCCAGGAGTCCCAGAAGGCCGCCCAGTTCATCCAGTTGGCCAACCAGCGGGACATCCCGCTGCTCTTCCTGCACAACACCACCGGCTACATGGTCGGCAAGGAGTACGAGCAGGGCGGCATCATCAAGCACGGCGCGATGATGATCAACGCGGTCAGCAACAGCCGCGTGCCGCACCTCTCCGTCCTCATGGGCGCCTCCTACGGCGCCGGGCACTACGGCATGTGCGGCCGCGCCTACGACCCCCGCTTCCTGTTCGCCTGGCCCAGCGCCAAGTCCGCCGTCATGGGCCCCCAGCAGCTCGCCGGGGTGCTCTCGATCGTCGCCCGCCAGTCGGCCGCGGCGAAGGGACAGCCCTACGACGACGACGCGGACGCGGCGCTGCGCGCCATGGTGGAGCAGCAGATCGAGTCCGAGTCCCTGCCGATGTTCCTGTCGGGGCGGCTGTACGACGACGGCGTCATCGACCCGCGCGACACCCGCACCGTCCTCGGCCTGTGCCTGTCCGCCCTCCACACCGCGCCCTACGAGGGCGCGCGCGGTGGCTTCGGCGTCTTCCGGATGTGAGGGATCACGTGATTTCGACCGTACTGGTCGCCAACCGGGGCGAGATCGCCTGCCGGGTCTTCCGTACCTGCCGCGAGCTGGGCATCCGTACGGTCGCCGTGCACTCGGACGCCGACGAGCACGCGCTGCACACGCGCACGGCCGACGCGGCGGTCCGGCTGCCGGGGTCGACCCCCCAGGAGACCTATCTGCGCGGGGAGTCGATCGTGAAGGCGGCCGTCGCGGCGGGCGCCGACGCCGTCCACCCCGGCTACGGCTTCCTCTCCGAGAACGCCGACTTCGCCCGCGCCGTGCTGGCCGCCGGCCTGGTCTGGATCGGCCCCCCGCCCGAGGCGATCGAGGCCATGGCCTCCAAGACCCGCGCCAAGGAGCTCATGGGCATCGCCTCCCTGGAGCAGGTCACCGAGAACGACCTCCCGGTCCTGGTGAAGGCGGCGGCGGGCGGCGGCGGGCGCGGTATGCGGGTCGTACGACAACTCGCTGACCTGGAAGCCGAGTTGACCGCAGCCCGCGCGGAGGCGGCCAGCGCCTTCGGTGACGGCGAGGTGTTCGTCGAGCCGTATGTCGAGGGCGGCCGACACGTCGAGGTGCAGATCCTCGCCGACACCCACGGCACGATCTGGGCCCTGGGCACCCGGGACTGCTCCCTCCAGCGCCGCCACCAGAAGGTGATCGAGGAGTCCCCGGCACCGGGCCTGTCCGACGAACTGGTGCAGGAGCTGGGCGAGTTGGCCGTCCGTGCGGCCCGAGCGGTCGCCTACGAGGGTGCCGGAACCGTCGAGTTCCTCGTCTCCCCGGACAACAGGGCCCACTTCCTGGAGATGAACACCCGCCTCCAGGTCGAACACCCGGTGACGGAAGCCGTGTTCGGCATCGACCTGGTGGCCCTGCAACTCCGCGTCGCGGAGGGCGAACCCCTCGACAGCGACCCCCCGCAGCCGCACGGCCACGCCGTGGAAGCCCGCCTCTACGCCGAGGACCCGGCCACCGACTGGACCCCCCAGACCGGCACCCTGCACCGCCTCGCCGTCCCCGACGGCGTCCGCCTGGACACGGGTTACACCGACGGCGACGAGATCGGCGTCCACTACGACCCCATGCTCGCCAAGGTCGTGGCCCACGCCCCCACCCGCGCCGAGGCCCTCCGCAAACTGGCCGGGGCCCTGGACCGGGCGACGATCCACGGACCGGTCACCAACCGCGCCCTCCTCGTCAACTCCCTGCGCCACAAGGAGTTCACGACGGCCCACATGGACACGGGCTTCTACGACCGCCACCTCCCCGACCTCACCACCGCGCCCCCCGACCCGCACGCCCCTCTGGCCGCGGCCCTCGCCGACGCCCACGGCCGCTCCCGTTTCGGCGGCTGGCGCAACGTCCCCTCCCAGCCCCAGCTGAAGCGCTACGCCCTGGGCGACACCGAACACGAGGTCCGCTACCGCCGCACGAGGGCGGGCCTGACGGCGGACGGGGTGCGTGTCGTGCACGCGGACGCGGGCCGGGTCGTGCTCGAAGTGGAGGGCGTGCGGAGGACGTTCGAGGTCGCGACCTACGGCGACGACCAGGTGTACGTCAACGCGACGACCCTGACGGCCCTGCCCCGCTTCCCCGACCCGGCGGCCCAGCTGGCCCCCGGCTCCCTCCTCGCCCCCATGCCGGGCACGGTGGTGAGGATCGCCGAGGGTCTGACGGCAGGAGCCCAAGTAACCGCTGGGGAGCCCCTGTTGTGGCTGGAGGCGATGAAGATGGAACACAGGATCACGGCCCCGGTCACGGGATGTCTGACGGCCCTGAACGCAGTACCTGGCCAACAAGTACAGCTGGCCGCTCTCTTGGCGGTGATCCAGCCCGTCTGAAGGGGCGCGGGCCCGTATCGACCTGCGGCTGCCGCCGCGCGAGCACGACCAGCCACGACGAGGGAGCCACATGTCCACGACCGAGACAACCGAGCACAAAGCCCTGCGTGAAGCTGTATCCGCCCTGGGCAGAAGGCACGGCCGCACCTACGACAGGGAGCAACTCTGGTCCGACGCGGCCAAGCTGGGCTATCTCGGCGTCAACCTCCCGGAGGAGTACGGCGGCGGAGGCGGCGGCATCTCCGAACTCTCCATCGTGCTGGAGGAGTTGGGTGCGGCCGGCTGCCCCCTGCTGATGATGGTCGTGTCACCGGCGATCTGCGGCACCGTCATCGCCCGCTTCGGCACGGAGGCCCAGAAGCAGACCTGGCTGCCCGGGCTGGCCGACGGCACCCGCACGATGGCCTTCGGCATCACGGAACCGGACGCCGGCTCCAACAGCCACCGCATCACCACCACGGCGAGGAGGGACGGCACGGACTGGCTCCTCACCGGCCGCAAGGTCTTCATCTCCGGCGTGGACCTGGCCGACGCGACCCTCGTGGTCGGCCGCACCGAGGACTCCCGGACCGGCCGCCTCAAGCCCTGCCTGTTCATCGTCCCGCGCGACGCCCCAGGCTTCACCCGCCGCTGGATAGACATGGAACTCCAGGCGGCGGAGAAGCAGTTCGAGCTGACCCTGGACGACGTACGGCTCCCGGCGGACGCCCTGGTCGGGGACGAGGACGCGGGCCTGCTCCAGCTCTTCGCCGGTCTCAACCCCGAACGCGTCATGACCGCGGCCTTCGCGATCGGCATGGGCCGCTACGCGCTGTCCCGGGCGGTCGAGTACGCCCGCGACCGCACCGTGTGGGACGCCCCGATCGGCGCCCACCAGGCCATCGCCCACCCGCTCGCCCAGGCCCACATCGACCTCGAACTCGCCCGCCTGATGATGCAGAAGGCCGCGTATCTCTACGACGCCGGAGACGACGTCGGCGCGGGCGAGGCCGCCAACATGGCCAAGTACGCGGCCGGTGAGGCGTGCGTGCGGGCCGTCGACCAGTCGGTGCACACCCTCGGCGGCAACGGCCTCACGCGCGAGTTCGGGCTCGCCTCGTTGATAACCGCCTCCCGTGTGGCTCGTATTGCTCCGGTGAGCCGGGAGATGATTCTCAACTACGTCTCCCACCAGACCCTGGGCCTGCCCAAGTCGTACTAGGCCAGGGCCAGTACAGGCCCGAGCCACCGCAGGTCCGCGCCAGCCCTTGCCAGTCGGTGCCAGGAGGAACCATGTTCCGCAGCGAGTACGCAGACGTTCCGGCCGTAGAACTCCCGATCCATGACGCGGTGTTGGCCCGGGTCGCGGAGTTCGGTGACGAACCCGCGCTGGTCGACGGCACGGACGGCACCACGCTCACGTACGGCCAACTCGACGCGTTCCACCGGCGGATCGCGGCCGGCCTCGCGGACGCGGGGGTGCGCAAGGGGGACGTGCTCGCCCTGCACAGCCCCAACACGGTCGCCTTCCCCCTGGCGTTCTACGCCGCGACGCGCGCGGGTGCCTCCGTCACGACGGTGCACCCGCTCGCCACGCCCGAGGAGTTCGCCAAGCAGCTGCGCGACTCCGAGGCGCGCTGGATCGTCACCCTGTCGCCGCTCCTGGCCGCGGCCCGCCGGGCGGCCGAACTCGCGGGCGGAGTAGAGGAGATCTTCGTCTGCGACAGCGCGCCCGGCCACCGCTCCCTCGCCGACATGCTCGGCTCCACGGCCCCCGAGCCGGTCGTCGACCTCGACCCGGTGACGGACGTGGCGGCCCTCCCGTACTCCTCGGGCACCACGGGAACCCCCAAGGGCGTGATGCTCACGCACTGTCAGATAGCCACGAACCTGGCCCAGTTGGAGCCCGCCGTCCCGACCGGACCCGGCGACCGCATCCTCGCCGTGCTGCCCTTCTTCCACATCTACGGCCTGACGGCCCTGATGAACGCCCCCCTGCGGCAGGGCGCCGCGGTCGTGGTCCTGCCGCGCTTCGAACTGGAGACCTTCCTCGCGGCCATCCAGAACCACCGCATCACCGGCCTCTACGTGGCCCCGCCGATCGTCCTGGCCCTGGCCAAGCACCCGGCGGTCGCGCAGTACGACCTCTCCTCCCTGAAGTACATCATCAGCGCCGCCGCGCCCCTCGACGCCCACCTCGCCGCCGCCTGCTCCCAGCGCCTGGGCCTGCCGCCCGTGGGCCAGGCGTACGGCATGACGGAACTCTCCCCGGGCACCCACGTGGTCCCCGTACGGGACATGCCCAGCGCGCCCCCGGGAACCGTCGGCAGGCTCATCGCCGGCACCGAGATGCGGGTCGTCTCCCTCGACGACCCCGACAAGGACCTCGGCATCGGCGAGGCGGGCGAACTCCTCATCCGCGGGCCCCAGGTGATGAAGGGCTACCTCGGCCGCCCCGACGAGACCGCCGCGATGATCGACCCGGACGGCTGGCTGCACACCGGGGACGTCGGCCATGTGGACGGCGACGGCTGGCTGTTCGTCGTGGACCGGGTGAAGGAACTCATCAAGTACAAGGGCTTCCAGGTGGCCCCCGCCGAACTGGAGGCCCTCCTGCTCACCCACCCCGGCATCGCCGACGCGGCGGTCGTCGGCGAGTACGACGACGACCACAACGAGATCCCGCACGCCTACGTGGTCCGCCAGCAGACGGCCCCGGACCTCTCGCGGAACGAGGTCCTGACCTACGTCGCCGAACGCGTCGCCCCGTACAAACGCGTCCGCGTCGTCACCTTCATCGACACCGTCCCCCGAGCCGCATCCGGCAAGATCCTCCGCCGGGAACTGCGAGGCCGCGCATGACATCGATCGGACGTACCCGCACCCGTGGCGTCGAGACGCTGAGCCTCGACGCGCCGGAGAGCCGCAACGCGCTGTCGGCGTCCCTGGTGGGCGAGTTGGCGGACGCGCTCGCCGACTGCGCGAAGGACGCCGACGTACGCGCGGTCGTCCTCACCCACACCGGCAACACGTTCTGCGCGGGCGCGGACCTGCGCGACCCCCCGCCCCCGGACGCACTCGTGGCCCTGCTCCGCGGGATCGTCGACCTGCCCAAACCGGTCGTCGCCCGGGTGACGGGCCATGTGAGAGCGGGCGGGGCGGGCCTGGTGGCGGCCTGCGACATGGCGGTGGCGTCGACCGCGTCGGCCACCTTCGCGTTCACGGAGGTACGGATCGGGGTGGCCCCGGCGGTCATCTCCCTCCCGCTGCTGCCCCGCACGGACCCGCGCGCACTGGCCCGCCACTACCTCACCGGCGAGCGCTTCGACGCGGCGGAGGCGACCCGTCTGGGCCTGCTGACGGCGGCGGGAGAGGACGTGGACGAGGTGCTGGAACCGATCCTCGACGGTCTGCGCCGGTCCGCTCCCGAGGCCCTGGCCGAGACGAAACGGCTGCTCACGGCTAGGGTGCTGGAGACCTTCGACCGGGACGCGGCCGACCTGACCGCGCTCTCGGCACGGCTGTTCGGCTCCGCGCAGGCCCGCGAGGGGATGACAGCATTCCTCGAACGACGGGATCCCGCATGGGTGGTGTGAGCGCGACGACGGCGCCGGGCGCGGTCGACCGCAGGCCCAAGCAGGACCGCAGCCGGGCCACCCGCCAGCGCCTCCTGGAAGCCGCCGTGTCCTGCCTGGCCGAACACGGCTGGGCGGGCTCCACCGTCTCCGTCGTCGCCGAACGCGCCGGCGTCTCCCGAGGCGCCGCCCAACACCACTTCCCGACCCGCGAGGACCTCTTCACGGCGGCCGTCGAATACGTCGCCGAGGAACGCTCCACGGCCCTGCGCGCCCTGTTCCCGGAGGGCGCCACGGACCGCCGCGTGGTGGTGCAGGCCCTGGTCGACCTCTACACCGGCCCGCTCTTCCGGGCGGCCCTCCACCTCTGGGTGGCCGCCTCGAACGAGGAGCAACTCCGGCCCCGGGTGACGGAGCTGGAGGGGCGAGTGGGCCGCGAGACCCACCGCATCGCCGTGGAACTGCTGGCAGCGGACGAGTCCCGCCCCGGCGTCCGGGAAACGGTCCAGGGCCTCCTGGACATGGCCAGAGGCCTGGGCCTGGCCAACCTGCTCACCGACGACAGAGGCAGGCGGGAGAGGGTCGTGGCGCAGTGGGCAGTCCTGTTGGAACACGCCCTGGGGGAAACCGCCTAGGGGCGCGGGGAACCGCGCGGCCGGCGACATCCGGCCCGCAGTCGCCCCCGCACCCGAACCCCTGTTCAGCCGGCGATGTCCGAGTACCCGGCGATCGACTCAGGCCCACGAGACTCCGGCCCCACATACCGCGCGGACGGCCGCACCAGCCGTCCCGTCCGCTTCTGCTCCAGAATGTGCGCCGACCACCCCGCCGTCCGCGCACACGTGAACATCGACGTGAACATGTGCGCCGGCACCTCCGCGAAGTCCAGCACGATCGCGGCCCAGAACTCGACGTTGGTCGCCAGCACCCGGTCCGGCCGCCGGGCGTGCAACTCCGCCAGCGCCGCCTTCTCCAGCGCCTCGGCGATCTCGAACCGCGGCGCCCCCAACTCCCGCGCGGTACGCCGCAGGACCCGAGCCCGCGGGTCCTCGGCCCGGTACACCCGGTGCCCGAACCCCATCAGCCGTTCACCCTTGTCGAGCGCCTGCCGGACGTACGCGTCGGCATCCCCGGTCCGCTCGATCTCCTCGATCATCCCGAGCACCCGGGACGGCGCCCCGCCGTGCAGCGGCCCGGACATCGCGCCCACGGCGCCGGACAGCGCGGCGGCGACATCGGCCCCGGTGGAGGCGATGACACGGGCCGTGAACGTGGACGCGTTCATCCCGTGCTCCGCCGCGGACGTCCAGTACGCGTCGACGGCGGCCACATGCTTGGGGTCCGGCTCCCCGCGCCACCGGATCATGAACCGTTCGACGACCGACTGCGCCTTGTCGATCTCGCTCTGCGGCACCATCGCCCGCCCCTGCCCGCGCGCCGACTGGGCGACGTAGGACAGGGCCATCACGGCGGCCCGGGCGAGGTCGTCGCGGGCCTGCCGCTCGTCGATGTCGAGGAGCGGCCTGAGGCCCCACACCGGCGCCAGCATGGCCAGCGCGGACTGCACGTCGACCCGGATGTCCCCGGAGTGCACCGGGATCGGGAACGGCTCGGCGGGCGGCAGCCCGGGGTCGAAGGCGCCGTCGACCAGGAGTCCCCAGACGTTGCCGAACGAGACGTGACCGACCAGATCCTCGATGTCGACGCCCCGGTACCGCAGGGCGCCGCCCTCCTTGTCCGGTTCGGCGATCTCCGTCTCGAACGCGACGACTCCTTCGAGTCCGGGAACAAAGGAGGGGTCGAAGTCGGACATCACGCGGCTCCTCATGCTGTGGCTCCGCGGTCGCGGGGGACTCGCGGGCCGAAGGTAGAGACATCAGCACCATAACCCCGAGTGCCACACAAAGGGAGGGTGTGCGGCACTCAGTGCCACCGGAACCGGCGACCGTATCCGCCCTCAAGGCGCCGTACGGCAGGATGACCGGGTGACCGACCGCGATGCCACCGCCGACCCTGATCCCCGCCTCGACCCCGCCGCGATGCGCAAGCGGTACCGCGTGACGGGGCTCGACGAGGACGACCTCGCCGACGGCCCGATGGAGCAGTTCGGCCGCTGGTTCGAGGAGGCGGTCGAACAGGACCTGGTCCACGAGCCGAACGCCATGGTCGTCTCCACCGCCGACACCGACGGCCGCCCCAGCTCCCGCACGGTCCTCATGAAGCACTACGACGACCAAGGCTTCGTCTTCTACACGAACTACGGCTCCCGCAAGGCCCGCGAGCTCGACGCCAACCCCCATGTCTCGCTGCTCTTCCCCTGGCACCCGATGGCCCGCCAGGTCCTGGTCACCGGCATCGCCCGCCGCACCGGCCGGGACGAGACCGCCGCGTACTTCCGCACCCGCCCGCACGGCTCCCAGCTCGGCGCCTGGGCCAGCGCCCAGTCCTCGGTGATCGCCTCCCGGGCCGAACTGGAGTCGTCGTACGCGGAGTTGGCCGCCCGCTACCCCGAGGGCGAACAGGTCCCGGTCCCTCCGCACTGGGGCGGCTTCCGCATCGCCCCGCGGACCGTCGAGTTCTGGCAGGGCCGGGACAACCGCCTGCACGACCGTCTCCGCTACACCGCGCGGCCCTCCGGCGGCTGGCACGTGGAACGCCTGAGCCCCTGACACCCGGGCCCGCACAACGCAGCGACCCGCGAGCTCAGGTCCCTCCGCCTGACGGCGGGGGAGCCGGCCGGACGTACCGGCGAGCTCGCGGGTCGGGTGACTGCGTTGGGTTAGGCCGGTTGCGCGCAACTCTCACGCGCTGGTCCGGCGCCGAACCGAGTACGACGGCGGGCCACTAGCCCGCAGCCACCTCTTCCGTCCGGTTTCCATACATCTGCCGAACCACCTCCTTTCCGAAGTACCGCCACCCTAAGAACCCTCCGCCGCCGGATCAACCGTTTTTTACGAGTCCTGAACGCACTGGACGCGAACCCGCCGGTCACCTAGGTTCCGGCCCATGACCGACCTGCGCATCGAGCCGGTGGCACCGGACGCGGAGCACGCGCTCCAGGACTGGCGCCACGTCCACAACCTGATCGTGCCGCCCGCCGCGATGGGCCTCGACGAGGTCCGCGAGCGGAGCGGGCGCAACCGGCTGGAGAACGCGTACCTGGGGGACACGCTCGTGGGGTGCTCCACCGTGCGGCCCCCGGAGGGGCAGGACGCGGTGGCGACCGTCATCGCGCGCGTGCTGCCCGGCTTCCGACGGCAGGGCCACGGAACGGCCCTCTACGAGAACGGCCTCGCACGCGCGCGTGCGCTCGGCGCCGGCGCGGTCGAGACCGTCGTCCTGGCCGCCAACACCGACGGCGTGCGGTTCGCGGAGGCCCGGGGGTTCGCCGAGACCGAGCGGTATGTGCTGGACGGCGAGAGCGACCTGTGGATCACCATGCGACTGACGTAAAGACGGTTTTTGCCGTCGTACAACAATTCCTTCAATCTTGCGGGAACTCGATGTGTGCTGTGTCACGTTCGAGTTGAATGAGAGGGAGTGAGTGAACCGACGCGTCGTGTCCGCGGACGCAGCCTGCAGGGGGTCCAGGTGAGTGCTTCCCGGCGTAGTGGGACCACCGACGCATTGGGTCCCGACGAGCCCGAGCGGGACGACGGGCCCGAAGGTGCCGGTGGCTCGGATCTGCTGGCCGCCCTGCTGGACGGCATGGACGCGGCGCTGTGTGCCTTCGACGCCGACGGGGTGCTGACGCACTGGAACCGCGAGGCGGAGCGCATCCTCGGCTGGACCGCCGCCGAGGCCGTCGGACGGCACGGGCTGGCCGGGTGGGCCGTCCGCACGGCGGACGCCGAGGAGGTCGAGGCGCGGCTGATGTCCGCAATGCGGGCCCCCGGCAGGCAGGTCAACGAATTCGCCCTCCTCACGAAGGACGGCGGGCGCGTGCTGGTGCGGACCCAGTCCGCCGCCGTGCGCGGACCCGACGGGAAGCCCGCCGGGATCTACTGCGCCTTCAGCGAAGTGCACGCCCAGATCGACCTGGAGCGGTCGATCGCCCTGAGCGAGGCCCTCTTCGAGGACGCCTCCTGGGGCGTGGTGCTGGTCGACGCCGACCTGCGGCCCGCCGTCGTCAACTCGCATGCCGCGCGGGCGCTGGGCACCGGCCGCACCTCCGTCCTCGGACGCCCCCTCGGCGAACTGCTCGCCCAGGGCGTCGAGGAGCTGGAGGCCGCCCTTACGCACGTGCTCGCCGAGGGCGCGCCGCCCGCGCCCGCGGAGATCTGGGTGAGCGTACGGACCCCGGAGGGCAACCTGCGGCGCTGCTGGCGGAGCGGCTTCCTGCGGCTGGCCTCGCCGCTCACCGAGGAACCCGTGCCGCTCGGCGTCGGCTGGCTCTTCCAGGACGTCACCGAGGCCAAACAGATCGAACAGGAAGCCTCGTTGCTGCGCTTCCGCGCCCAGCAGCTGCACCGCGCCGCGCGTGCCGCCGCCGAGTGCGAGGACCCGCGCGACGCGGCGACCGTCCACCTCGACTTCGCCCTCGCGGGCTTCGCCGACCACGCCCTCGTCGACCGGGTCGCGGGCGGATCGCTGGACGACGGCGACGGCCTGCGGAGCGGCACCACGGCCGTACGTCTCATCCGCGTCGCCGCCACGCCCACGGGGGCGCCCGGCCCCAGCCTCCTCACCGGCGCGGCCGGTCTGCCCGTGCGCTACGCGGAGGGCCATCCCGCCCTCCAGTGCGTCGAGCGGATCGGCTCCGTACGGGCCGGCATCGGCACCGCCCCGCCCGAGCAGGCCCGTGAGTGGGCCCGCGTCCGTCAGTGGCCCACGGACGCCGTGCACGCGCTGTGCGCGGTCCTGCGCAGCCGGGGGCGGACCCTGGGTGTCGTGACGTTCCTGCGGGGCGCCGGGCGCAGCCAGTTCGAGCGGTCCGACTCGATCTACGCCGAGGATGTCGCCGTACGGATCGCGGCCGCGCTGGACCTGGCGGAGCGGATCGGCGAGAAGTGAGCGGGCCGCCCGGTACCGCCCGGGAAGAGGCCGCTCAGTACTGGTAGTAGATCCGGTCGCGGTACTCCTCGAAGACCCGGCGGTTCCAGGCGTGGCCGCCGTCCACGTTCCCGGAGCGCAGCAGGGGCGGCTCGATGCCCCGGTCGGCCAGGGTCGCGGCGGCCGTCGCCATGACCGCCTGGAGGAGGGCCGTGGTGACGGCCGTGGAGGCGGGGGCGAAGGGGGCCGGGATGGTGTCGAGGGTGAGTTCCGCGTCGCCGATCGCGATCTTCGAGTCGAGGACCACGTCGCAGTGGTCCTTGAGGTACGTCCCCGAGGTGTGCCGCGAGGTCGTCTCCGAGGCGTACGCCACCGACGTCACGCCGATGACCCGTACGCCCAGGGAGCGGGCCTTCATCGCCATCTCCACGGGGAGCGCGTTCCGCCCGGACAGCGAGATGATCACCAGGGCGTCGCCCTCCCGCAGCGGCGAGGTCTCCAGGACTACGCTCGCGAGGCCGTCGACGCGCTCCAGGGCGGAGCCCAGCGTGGCCGGCATGACGTCGACGCCGACGACCCCGGGGACCGTGAGCAGGTTCATCAGGGCGAGCCCGCCCGCGCGGTAGACCACGTCCTGGGCCGCGAGGGAGGAGTGCCCGGCGCCGAACGCGAACAGGCGCCCGCCCTCGGCCACGGTGTCCGCGAGGAGCGTGCCGGCCGCCCGGACGGGCTCGGCCTCTTCGTCGCGGACCCGCTGGAGCAGGGTGATCGCGGCGTCGAAGAACTGGCCGGCCGGCGTACGGTCGCTCATGCGGAAGCCTCCTCGGTGCGGTTGTGTCGCGGATCACCGTGCGGTCTGGACCATCGGGATGTCAATACGGCGACCATGGCGACCCGGGCCGCCGCGGAGCCCGTGCGGAACCCGCCGCGGAGCCTGCGCGGAACCCGCCGGGAGAAGCGCCGGGGGCGGCTGTGACCGGCTGGTTTCGGCGGCGCGGCACGGTTGTCAGTGGTATGCGTCAGAATTGGGTCCAGGGCCAGCGCACGCGCCGCGGAGCCGTCGAGCTTCGGGCAGAGGTAATCGAGGGGCACGTATGTCCGGACTGATCGACACCACGGAGATGTATCTCCGCACCATCCTCGAGCTGGAGGAGGAAGGTGTGGTCCCCATGCGCGCCCGCATCGCGGAGCGGCTCGACCAGAGCGGACCCACGGTGAGCCAGACGGTGGCGCGCATGGAGCGCGACGGCCTGGTGGCCGTGGCCAGCGACCGCCACCTGGAGCTGACCGACGAGGGCCGCCGGCTCGCCACCCGCGTGATGCGCAAGCACCGGCTCGCCGAGTGCCTGCTCGTCGACGTGATCGGCCTGGAGTGGGAGCAGGTGCACGCCGAGGCCTGCCGCTGGGAGCACGTGATGAGCGAGGCCGTGGAGCGCCGCGTCCTGGAGCTGCTGCGCCACCCCACGGAGTCGCCGTACGGCAACCCGATCCCCGGGCTGGAGGAGCTGGGCGAGAAGGACGGCGCGGACCCGTTCCTGGACGAGGGCATGGTCTCGCTGGCCGAGCTGGACCCGGGCGCGGACGGCAAGACCGTCGTCGTACGGCGGATCGGCGAGCCCATCCAGACGGACGCCCAGCTGATGTACACGCTGCGCCGCGCGGGCGTGCAGCCCGGCTCGGTGGTGAGCGTGACGGAGTCGGCGGGCGGGGTGCTGGTGGGCAGCGGCGGCGAGGCGGCCGAGCTGGAGTCGGAGATCGCGTCGCACGTGTTCGTCGCCAAGCGCTGAGCCGCTGAGCGCCGAGTCGCCGAGCGCTGAGCTGCGGGTCGTCCAACTCCTGGGGCGCGAGGGGCAGTTGTGGTGCCGTGGCGGGGCCGTCGGCGATCCCGGCGAATCCAAGATTCAGTGCGCTGAATCGCAGCGCTCGGACGTTTCCCGTGCCAGGCTGTCGCGTGAGGCATATGACCGTGAGGGGGCGGGAGGATGTGCCGAAGACGTGGAGAAGGCCCCGGCGCCGCATGGCGCCGGGGCCTGTCCTCCCCGGTCCTGACCCGGAGCCCCGAGCGCTCAAGGTCATTCCCCTCGGACCGTTTTCCCCGAGCGGTCCGCCCCCCGCTGGAGATCTCCCCTCGGCGACGGCGATCATTCCTCGCGCCGGGTCACTCGAACGAGGGGTGTTGCGGCCGCGGACGGCATTCTCGAATCCGCATTCGATAACCTGCGGGGGATGAAACGCGCGGGGCGTGCGCTGTGGGAAGAGACTCGGCACGCGGCGCGCAACGGGGGAGCGGGGCAGAGGTCAGAAGCGCGGAACGAGGGCAGAAGAGGAGAGACGAGGAGAGACACAGCACCGGGCAACGGCACAAGCGGCAGAGCGTGGTTCACAGGACCGGGGGCTCGAAGCGGGAGCGCACGGTCCGTGCGGAGCTAGGGGGGTGCCAGGACCAATGGCGCGGCGCATCGACGTGACCGGCGCAGGCGGCGTACGCCTGGCCGCATGGGAGTTCGCGGACCCGCCCAAGTCGGGGGAGATCGAGCGAGCACCCGGAGTTCTGTTACTGCACGGCCTGATGGGCCGTGCCTCGCACTGGGCGTCCACCGCCCGCTGGCTCTCCGAACGGCACCGCGCCGTCGCACTCGACCAGCGCGGTCACGGCCAGAGCGAGAAGCCGCCGCGGGCGGCCTTCACCCGCGAGGCCTACGTCGAGGACGCGGAGGCCGCGCTGGAGCAGCTGGGGCTGGCGCCGGTCGTCCTCGTCGGCCACGCGATGGGTGCGCTGACGGCGTGGCAGCTGGCGGCGAAACGACCCGATCTGGTGCGGGGGCTGATCATCTGCGACATGCGGGCGTCCGCGCTGGGCGCGGCCTCGCAGCGGGAGTGGGCCGACTGGTTCAGGTCCTGGCCCGTTCCCTTCGCCACGCTCGCCGACGTCCGCAAGTGGTTCGGCGAGGACGATCCGTGGGTGGAGCGGCCGCATCCCTCCCGGGGCGAGTTCTACGCCGAGGTCATGCAGGAGTCCGCGGACGGCTGGCGGCCGGTGTTCGAGCCCGAGCAGATGCTGAAGTCGCGGGAGACGTGGGTGTACGACGCGCACTGGGAGGAGCTGGCCCAGGTGCGGTGTCCCGCGCTGGTGGTGCGCGGGCTGGACGGCGAGCTGGGGCGGGCGGAGGCACAGGAGATGGTGCGGGTCCTGCCCAGGGGGGAGTACGCGGAGGTGGGTGACGCGGGGCATCTGGTGTTCTACGACCAGCCCGACGCCTGGCGGGCGGCCATCGAGCCGTTTCTCGACGGCGTACTGGTGTGAGGCGTGCGCCCAGGGGCTGAGGGCCTCAGCCGCGGGGCGGGTGGTGCGGGTGCGTCGTGGCGGGGTGCGCGGTTCCCCGCGCCCCCGAGGAAGCCGCTCATCCCTTGCTGACGGCCGCGAGGATCTCCGGCAGGCGCCTGGCCGTGCCCGGGGCCGCCAGGCGCAGGCCCGCGTAGGTGATCGCCGCTCCGTAGGCCGCGCCCACCGGGAGCAGCAGCCAGCTCCATGTGTCGCCGTCCGCGCTGACGTTGGCCCAGATGGTGAGGGCGATGACGGGGGCGCAGAGCAGGGCCGCCGAGATCATGCCGCCGAAGATGGAGATCCAGGCCAGGCCTGCCTGGCCGGGGGCGACGTTCTTGTGGCTGCCCTGGGGGATGGAGTAGGGGAAGCGGGCCGAGGTCCAGGCGCCGGTGGCGAGCATCGCGCCGAGGAGGGCGAAGGACAGGCCGAGGACCTCGGGGAGCCGCTGCCAGTCGCCGAGCAGCGCTGTCGTCAGGACGGTCACGAGTGCCGCGTACGGCAGCGTGATCACCAGCAACGCCAGTGCGCGGGCCCGGAGTTCGACGTAGGCGTCCCGGGTGGTGGAGATCGTCGTCGCGACCATCCAGAACGCGGACGTGTCCTGGCCGAACTGGTTGTACATCTGGATGCCGAGCATCCCGGCCGCGAAGCACGCGAAGTACACCGAGCCCGTGCCCTGCAACGCGTTGAACACCGGCACGATCAGCCCGATCGCCAGTGAAGTCACCCACGCGGCCTTGGTCTTGGGGTCGCGCCACACGTACCGCAGGCTGCGTTCCATGACCGTCCCCGTGCGGCCCGACGGGAGGAGGCGGGACAGGCCGCCCGCGGACGCCCTGTCCTTCGCCGCCGGTTCCGCGGACTGGATCGTGGAGCCGTCCGGTGCCGTCATCAGTTTGGTCAGGCTGCGGAACCAGAGCAGGATCAGGGCCGCCAACGCGGCCACGGACAGGACCAGTTGGGCGGCTGCCAGGCCGTACGAACCCCTGCTCACCGAGTCCACCGCGCCGACCGCCGTCGCCGGTGGCACCCAGCGCACCACCTCGGCCACCGGGTCGAGCCGGGACAGGCCGGACGAACCGAGGTGCTGCACACCGAAGTTGACCAGCTGCGCGCCGACCGCGATCACCAGCCCGCTGAGCACCGCGAGGTCGCGGCCCTTGCGGCTGGTCAGCAGGCGGATGTTGGCGGCGGCGACCGCCCGCGCGAGGGCCACGCAGATCAGCAGCGCGAGCGCGACCGCCGCCACCGCCGTGACGTACGCGGCGGGCCCGTGCGCCACCGCGATCACGGACCCCAGCAGCAGCAACAGCGTGAACACCGGCCCGATCCCCACCAGCGAGGCCGCCAGCAGCGCCTGTACGAGGGGCCGGGGCCGCAGGGGCAGCATCACCAGGCGCGTCGGGTCGAGGGTCTCGTCGCCGGACGGGAAGAACAGCGGCATCACCGCCCAGCCCAGCCCCAGGACCGCGGCGAGGAGGACGACCACGGAGACCGCGCTCGCGTCCCCGCGCAGCGCGATCAGCCCGATCAGCTGGAGGGCGGCGATCAGCAGCGCCACGACCGCCGAGGCGACGTACGCGGCCCGGCGGCCACCGGACTGGCGCAGGCCGTTGCGGAGCAGGGACAGCTTCAGGCGGACGACGACCGGGAGGATCGAGGCGGGTGCCGTGGTGTCGGTCATCGGGCGCCGCCGCCCAGCCAGTCGAGGTCGGAACCGTGGTCGCGGGCACCGGCGCCGACGAGTTCGAGGAACGCCTGCTGGAGCGTGGGGGACGTGCCCCGGACCTCGGCGAGCGTGCCCTGCGCGCGGATGCGGCCGGCCGCCATCACGGCGACCCAGTCGCAGAGGGACTCGACGAGCTCCATGACGTGGGAGGAGAAGACGACGGTGGCGCCGGAGGCGGTGTAGCGCTCCAGGACGCCCCGGATGGTCTGCGCGGAGACCGGGTCGACGCCCTCGAACGGCTCGTCCAGGAACAGGACTTCGGGGTTGTGGAGGAGAGCGGCGGCGAGCCCGATCTTCTTGCGCATCCCGGTCGAGTAGTCGACGACCAGCTTGTGCTGGGCCCCGGCCAGATCGAGCACGTCGAGCAACTGCGTGGCCCGCTTGTCCACCTCGGCACCGGGCAGCCCGCGCAACCGCCCGCTGTAGCCGAGGAGTTCACGCCCCGAGAGCCGCTCGAACAGCCGTAGACCTTCGGGCAGCACCCCGATCCGCGCCTTCACGGCCACGGGGTCGGTCCAGACGTCGTGCCCGACGACCTCGACGGCCCCCTGATCGGGCCGCAGCAGGCCGGTCACCATGGAGAGGGTGGTGGTCTTCCCGGCCCCGTTGGGCCCGACCAGCCCGATGAACTTCCCCGCGGGCAGTTCGAGATCGATCCCGGCGACAGCAACCTGCTGCCCAAACCGCTTCCACAGCCCACGCACACTCACAGCCGACGTCATGCCGTGCAGCCTACGGTCAGGGCTCCCGCCCGAGGGGCGCGGGACAGCGCCGGCCTACGGCTCCGCCGCGGGCCCCGCCCGGCCCCCGCCGGCCTACCGGTCCCGTCCGCACGCGTAGGCGAGCGGCGAGATCAACTCCTCGGCGTCCGGCAGCCAGCGGTTCGCGGCGGTGGGCCGGCAGGCCCACTGCACCGCGCCCCGGGACCCGAACCGCGTGGGCGGCGCGGCCACGTATCCACCCTCGCCGAGCACCACCAGATCCAGCGACGCGGGCGACCACCCGATCCGCCGCACCAGATCGGGCACCTTCACCGACGCGCCCGGCAGCACGAAGAACTCCATCCGCCGCGCCGGCGTCACCATCACGGGCCCGAGCGTCAGTTCCATCCGCTCCATCCGGGCCAGCGCGAGAAATCCCGAACTCTCCGGGACGGAGATCGCGTCGAACGTCCGCCCCGTGGGCAGCAGAATCGAGGACGCCGGCTGCTTCTGCCACATCCGCCGCGCGACCGTCGCACTGCCCGTCGCCTGGGTCGCCCAGTCCTCACGCGCCGGGTGTGCGCCGGGTGCGGCGCACGCGGTGTCGCCACAGGAGCAGTGCTGCACCCCGTCGACGGCTTCCAGCCAGGTGCCGGGGAAGACGTCCCAGTGGCGCTCCTCGGCGTAGCGTACGGCTGTCTCCAGCAGCGATTCCCCGCGCTGCTTCGGAATCTGAGCGGCATCGGTGCCCGCGATCGTCTCGTCCACGCCCAACACAACTCCCGCGTCCACCTGGAGTTACGGGCGTAGCGCGCGCGGGGGTGGGGCATCGATTCCGCAACCGGGGCGCATGGAGGCATGTGCGGGGGCGCGCGGGAGGAACGGCAGCGGGACGTGGGTAGCCACCTGTGGGGCGGGTTCCAGCTTTCACCCCGGCATTCCTCGCATGCTTCGCATTTTCGCCATGTTCGCTGGGCATTGATCTTCACGGCCGGATCTTTTCGCTTCAGGGGTTGTTCCCAGGGGGTACGCCATGGCCGCAAGGCCACTTGTCGCGCGGCAGCCGAACGAACGGCTGCAGGCGCTCATCCAGGAGGCGGGGTGCTCGAACGCCGGGCTGGCCCGCCGGGTCAACATGTGCGGCGCCGAGCACGGTCTCGACCTGCGCTACGACAAGACGTCCGTGGCCCGCTGGCTACGGGGACAGCAGCCGCGCGGGCGGGCGCCGGCGATCATCGCCGAGGCGCTGGGCCGCAAGCTGGGCCGGACGGTCACGATCGACGAGATCGGCATGGCCAACGGCAAGAACCTCGCGTCGGGCGTGGGCCTGCAGTTCTCGCCGACCGTCCTCGGGGCCATCGAGCAGGTGTGTGAGCTGTGGCGCAGTGACGTGGGACGGCGGGACTTCCTGTCCGGTTCGTCGGTCGCCGCCTCCGCGCTGGTCGAACCGAGCCGTGACTGGCTGATCTCCTCGCCGGACTCGCAGGTCGCCCGTGCGGCGGGGCCGCGCGTGGGGCAGTCCGACGTGGCGGCCGTGCGCGCGATGACCCAGGCGCTGAGCGACCTGGACCACCAGTACGGCAGCGGTCATGTGCGCCCGGTCGTCGTGCACTACCTCAACAGTGTCGTCTCCGGCCTGCTGGCGGGGTCGTACCGGGAAGCCGTGGGGCGTGAACTCTTCGCCGCCGTCGCCCGGTTGACGGAACTCGCCGGGTACATGGCCGTCGACACCGGTCAACCCGGCCTGGCGCAGCGGTACTACATCCAGGCGCTGCGTCTCGCGCAGGCGGCGGGGGACCGGGGATACGGCGGCTACGTGCTCGCCGCGTCCATGAGCCACCTCGCCGCACAGCTCGGAAACCCGCGCGAGATCGCCCAGTTGGCACGGGCGGCGCAGGAGGGGGCGCGGGGGCGCGTGACCCCGCGGGCCGAGGCGATGTTCTACGCGGCGGAGGCGCGCGGGCACGCCCTGATGGGGGACGCGCGGTCCGCGCAGCTCGCGTCGGGGCGCGCGGTGAGCGCGCTGGACGCGGCGGATCCCTCGTCCGGTGACGACCCGGCGTGGATCGGGCACTTCGACGAGGCCTATCTCGCCGACGAGTTGGCGCACTGCCACCGCGACCTGGGCCAGGCCGAGGCGGCGGCGCGGTGCGCGCAGGAGTCGCTGGACGGGCACCCGGAGTCGCGGGCGCGCCGCCGGGCCATCGGCTACGTCCTGCTGGCGAGCGCGCAGGTGCAGCAGCGCGAGGTCGAGCAGGCCTGCAACACGGGCCTGAAAGCGGTGGAGTTGCTCGGCTCGCTGCGCTCCAACCGGGGCGCCGAGTACCTCGACGACTTCCAGCAGCGGCTGGAGCCGTACCGGGACGAGCCGGTGGTCAGGGAGTTCGGGGCACGGATGGAGTTGCAGGCCGCCGCGTGAACGGCGGGGGGACCGACGGGTGAACACCGCTCCGGTGCGGAAAGGAGTGCGGACAGCGGCACTTGGAGCGGATACGGGTCCGGGACTGTTACGGCCGTCACAAGACGGCAGGTCCGGTCCGGTGCTGCGTGGCACCGGGCTCGGGGTACCCGGTAGCGTGAGCCGACGATCCCGTAGGTCCCCCATTCGTAGGAGTCCCGGTGACGCAGAGTGGACAGGGCGAGGAGCCCTCGGCGCGACCCGCGCGCGAAGGCATCGTGCTGCCCTCCGACGGAGGTGAACCCCTCCTTCCGGGTATGACGGGCGGACGCGGTGACCAGCAGTCGGGCGGGCAGCCCTCGATAGCACCCCCGACCAGGGGCCAGTCGTGGGGCGGGCCGTGGGGCCCGGACCAGCACGACCAGCAGCAGAGCCCGGCCCCGCCGCCGGGCCAGGGCTGGGGCGAGCCCCGGCAGCAATGGGGCGGCGCCCCCGAGCAGCCCGCGTGGGGCGCCCAGGACGGCATCCCGGCCCAGCCGGGCGCGCTGCCCGAGGAGAGCGCCCAGCACGCGGCCTACGGCGTGCAGCAGCAGTCGTACGCCCAGGAGTACCCGTCGGGGTACGCCCAGGAGCCCGCCGCCGGGTACGTCGGCGCGGGCTACGCGGCCGACCAGTCGCCCGCGATATCCCAGGGCGCCGGGCAGAACTACGGCTACGGATACGGCGGTTCCGCGGCCGAAGGGCACCAGGCGGCCGCCGGCCCCCTGCCGTCCGCGTTCCCGAGCGCCCCGCTGCCGCCCGCCGACGAGGGGGCCACGCAGTACATCCCGGCCGTGGCCAACGTGCCCGGTGACGAAGGCGCCACCCAGTTCCTGCCGCCGGTGCCGGCCGCGCCCGGGGACGAGGGGGCGACGCAGTTCCTGCCGCCCGTCACGTCCGGGGCGCTGCCGCCCGAGGTGCCCGCGGGGCCGATGCCGCAGGCCGCGCACCCCGACGCGCAGCCCACCCAGTTCCTGCCGCCCGTGCCCGCGCAGGACGCCGCTCCCGGGTACGGGGGACGGCCGGGCGGGCCGGACGACCGGCAGCCGCCCGCCGAGTTCGACAACCTCTTCCGCAGCGACGCCGGGGGCGAGCAGCCCGCCGGGTCCACCCAGCAGATGCCCCGCTTCCAGCAGCCGCCGCGCGCGGAGCAGCAGGGACCGGGGTACGGGCAGGCCCAGGCGCCGTACGCGCAGCAGGGGTACGCGCAGCCGTCGTACAGCCCGCCCGGGGACGGCGGCGGCCGGCGCGGCGGGCAGGGCGACGACGGCGGCCGGGGCGGGCGCCGCTCGCGGGTGCCGCTGATCGCCGGGGTCGGGATCGGGATCGCGATCCTCGGGGTCGGCGCCGGGGCGCTGCTCAGCGGGGGCGGCGGCAAGAGCGACGACAACAAGACGGTGGCCGCGACGTCGGCCGCCACGGACGGTTCCTCGTCGGCGGGCACGGATGCCGCGAAGGAACAGGCCGTGGCCCTGGACAAGCTGCTCGCCGACAGCGGCAGCAGCCGGGCCTCGGTGATCAACGCCGTCGGCAACGTGAAGGCCTGCAACAAGCTCGGCGAATCGGCCTCCGACCTGCGGGACGCGGCCAAGCAGCGCGCCGAACTGGTGACCAGGCTGTCCGGGCTCAGCGTGGACAAGCTGCCGGACAACGCGGCCCTGACGACCGCGCTCACCAGCGCGTGGAAGGCGTCCGCCTCGGCCGACAACCACTACGCGACCTGGGCCGACCAGACCGCGGGCAAGCGCGGCTGCAAGAAGGGCCAGGCCCGCACCACCGCCGAGACCGGGGCGGGCAACGCGGCAAGCGGCGTCGCCAGCAACCAGAAGGTCAAGGCCGCGGCCCTGTGGAACACGATCGCGAAGAAGTACGGCTTGACCCAGCGGCAGCCGACACAGCTCTGAGAACGCCGGGCGCGGGCCCCGAAGGGACCCGCGCCGCCCAGCCGTCCACCGCCCTGATCCGGATCGTCCTGATCCGGATCTCCCTAGTCCAGGTCGGCGCTCTCCAGCGTGCTCGTCATGTCGAAGAAGCCTTTCTTCGCCGAGACCAGGACGCCCTTGCGGACGACCTGGAGGGTCACGCAGGCGTTCACCAGGCGGGCCAGGCCGACCGACGCGAGATTGTTGTCGCGGGAACTCCACTGGAGGGTCGGCGTCAGCCCGCCCGTGTTGACCTTCACACCGTCGTCGAGGGCGCGGCGCACGGTGTCGGAGGTGATGTCGCCGCTGCCGAGCGAGTTCACGACCGCCTTGAAGGCGGTGTACGCGATCCAGGTGGTCTGCACGCCCGCGTCCGCGGGATCGATGCGGTTGTCACCGAAGGCCACCTCGTTGACGGCCTTCTTCATCGGGTCCCAGCGCGCGTCGCTCGCCACCGGGTACCAGCCGGTGATGTACGACCCCTCGTACGGCCCGGACTGCCCGCCCGTCGAGTTGATCTCGGTCTGGTCGACACTGCCGAGCACGGTCGCGGCGTGCACCGCGGGATAGTCCTGGCGGTCGCGCCGGAAGGAGTCCATGAAGGTGTCGGTACGGTCCCCGAGCGAGGGCACCACACAGCCCTCCTTGCCCGAACCGCCGCTCGCGCTCTCCAGCGCCCGCGTCGACTGACTCGAGTACTCGGTCGCGTCGTCGGCCGCGAGCTGGTCGGTCGCCGGAGCGTGGCCGCCCGCCGCGAGCCCCGCGTTGAGCAGCGGGGGCAGGTCGTCGCCCGCGATGGAGTCGGGCCGTACGAGGGTCACCGGGCCGCAGGCCGGGGCCAGTTCCTTGCCGAGGCCCGCGAGTAGCGCCGGCTGGCCGCCGTTGACGGGGTAGGACAGGGCGCGGGTGAACTCCTCGGTGGTGACGCCGTAGCCGCCTATGTACGGGATGCCGGCGCCCTCCAGCGGGGCGAAGAACGAGTCGCTGAACTCGCTGTAGGAACCGACCACCGCGACGACGTTCTCCGTCACCGCCTCCCGGGCGCACTTCGCCGCGGACACGCTCGTGTTGTGGTCGTTGCAGGTCAGGACCTTGAGCTTGCGGCCGTTGATCCCGCCGTGCTTGTTGATCCACTTCGCGTACGCCGTCGCCATGGCGGGCATGCCGGGTTTGTTGGTCGCGCTGGTGTCCCACGGCGCCCAGGTCATGACGGTGATGGAGTCGCCCCCGGAGCCCCCCGTGACACCGGGGATGACCCCGCACCCGGCGAGGAGGGACGCACACGCCCCCAGGGCCGCCGCCGACAGGGCGGTCGCTCTGACGGGCCGGGTGAGGACGGGGAGGAAGGTGCTGCGGTTGCGTCGCCTGCCGGTCATGTCCACACACGCTTCCGCCACACCGCGAACCGAGGAGTGAATCGGGGTCAACAGACAGTGACGTGGGGGTGAATTACGGGGGGTGTTCCTGTGCGTGTGACAAGGAACGTACGATCGATGACCGTGCAAGGTTCGGAGAACTCTTCCCGTCGCCCCCGTCGCTCCTCCACCATGGGCGGCATGCCACTGAACGACATGCCCTGGTGGCGCTGGCGCAGCAACGTGCGTTCCGCGCTGCACATGCTCTCCGACCCGGTGTTCCAGCAGAACGTCTGGCTGGCGGGTGTCGACGGATACGGCGACGTCACCGACGCCGTCTACCGCCTCGTCGAGGACACCTGGCTCGACAACTGGTCCGCCGAGAAGTACGTCGGCACGATCTTCCGCGACTCCCAGGAGGCGGCCCTCGTCGACACCGCCGTCCTGCGCGTCCTGCGGATCATGCACCAGGTGGGCCCCGACGCGCAGGTCTCCGCGTACGTCGACCACCAGGCGTGGCCGGAGGCCGTGCGGGCGGCGCGGGACGCGCATGTGCGGATGGCGGTGAGCGACGGGGAGGACCCGGACGCGCCGCCGCGGACGCTGGAGGTCCTGCAGATCATGGCGCGGTCCGCGTAACGCCGGGTCCGCGTGCGCGGACGGCGGGGTGGATTCCGGGTCCGTCGGCGGGTCCGTCGTCCGGTGTGGGCGTGGGTGCTGGTGCCGTGCGTTGTGGCTGGTCGCGCAGTTCCCCGCGCCCCCGAGGGGATTCGGGTTCGGGCGGGCGGTTCCTCGTGCCCGGTCGGGTCCGGGTGGCGGACGGTGATGTGGCCGCTCAGGGGGATATGGGACCCTGTCCGGCATGAACGCGCAGTCCACCCCCGCCGCGGCCGACGCCGACCAGTACGTCCTCACCCTGTCGTGCCCCGACAAGCAGGGCATCGTGCACGCCGTGTCCAGCTACCTCTTCATGACCGGCTGCAACATCGAGGACAGCCAGCAGTTCGGTGACCACGACACGGGACTGTTCTTCATGCGCGTCCACTTCTCGGCGGAGTCGCCGGTGACGGCGGAGAAACTGCGGGCGAGCTTCGCGGCGATCGGTGACTCCTTCCACATGGACTGGCAGATCAACCGGGCCGCGGACCGGATGCGGGTCGTGCTCATGGTCAGCAAGTTCGGGCACTGTCTGAACGACCTGCTGTTCCGGGCGCGGATCGGGGCGTTGCCGGTGGAGATCGCCGCGGTGGTGTCCAACCACACGGACTTCGCCGAGCTGGTGGAGTCGTACCACATTCCCTTCCACCACATTCCGGTGACGAAGGAGAACAAGGCCGAGGCGGAGGCGCGGGTGCTCGACCTGGTCCGCGAGGAGAACGTCGAACTCGTCGTCCTCGCGCGGTACATGCAGGTCCTCTCCGACGACCTCTGCAAGGCGCTCAGCGGACGGATCATCAACATCCACCACTCCTTCCTGCCGAGCTTCAAGGGCGCGAAGCCGTATCACCAGGCTCATCTGCGGGGTGTGAAGCTGATCGGGGCGACGGCGCACTATGTCACCGCCGACCTCGACGAGGGGCCGATCATCGAGCAGGAGGTCGAGCGGGTGGGGCACGACGTCACCCCGGACCAGCTGGTGGCGATCGGCCGCGATGTCGAATGCCAGGCGCTGGCGCGGGCCGTCAAGTGGCACGCGGAACGCCGAATCCTCCTGAACGGACGCCGGACGGTCGTGTTCGCCTAGGAGCGCCCCGGGGGTTCCGGGTGCGGCTGCGGCTGCGGCCGCGGGCAGGTAGGGGCCGGTCGCGCAGTTCCCCGCGCCCCTGAGGGGATTCGGGTTCGCGGGGTCGAAGCGCGGCGTGGCTCCCCATGCCCCAGAGGGGGGTGCGCGTCTCGAACTGCGTGCGCGTCCGATGTGGCTGGTCGCGCAGTTCCCCGCGCCCCTGAAACGGGCCCCGGATCCCAAAGAGCCCCAGACAACCACGGACTACCCGCACTCGCCCTCAGACAGAAGCCCTCCCAGGGGCGCGGGGAACGGCGCGAGCAACCACGGACTACCCGCACCCGTCCTCAGACAGAAGCCCTCCTAGGGGCGCGAGGAACTGCGCGACCAGCCCCCACGTACCCGCACCCGCTCTCGCACGGACGCTCTCCCAGGGGCGCGAGGAACTGCGCGACCAGCCACGGACTACCCGCACCCATCCTCAGCCGGACGCCCTCTTAGGGGCGCGGGGAACTGCGCGACCAGCCCAAAACGCACCCGCACTCGCCCGCGAACCCCCGCCAAACCCGCCCCCGCCCCACCCCTACATCCGGCTCAACGACGCCGTGGCGAACAGCACGTCCCGGATCGCCTCCCGGTCGCCGAGCTGTCCCGCGGCCGCCTCCTCCGGGGAGACATGCCCGGCGGCGAGATGGCAGAACTCGACGCCGTCCAGGGCGACATGGGCGACTTCCCGCTCCGCCGACCCCACCGCGCCGGGCGAGTCGAGGGAGATCAGCCACTCGCCTCCGCCATGCCCCTCGATCTCCAGCCGAAGACTCCGACCGGCCTCCCCCGCACCGACGAGATGCCGCCCGCTCACCGGCGAGGCCAGTCCGAGCTGACGCCGTGCGGCCAGCGCGGACGGCAGCACGCGCGCGGCGAGATCGATCATCCGGTTCAGATGACGCGGGGACGGCGGCCCGTACGGATAGTCGACGGCCTCGGCGATGTCCCCCGCGTGGATCCAGCACTCGAAGGCCCGGTCGAGCATCGCATCGTGCAGCGGAAGCTCGAAATCGCCGTAGGACACGGCCAGTCCGCCGGTGCTGCCGCCGGTGAAGGACACCGTGCGGACGATGTTGTGGCTCTGCTCGCGCCACGGCGAGCGGATGGACCGGGTCGGCGGGAAGTGCGAGGACTTCCAGTACGCCTCCGTACGCGACGCCGGCGTCGACGGCTTCGCGGTCTCCCCGGTGAGCGGGTCGTCGAGGCCGAGCGCCGCCGCGACCAGGCCGTCGACGGTCAGCAGATGCGCGATCACCCCGGCGACGGTCGTACGACGGCTCGTCGGCCCCATGCCGTCGAACCACCGCAGCCGCACGGGCGCGTGCCACTCGGCGTCACCTATGTCCTGGAGCAGCGCGTCCAGCCGCGCCGTCTCCGCGTCGTACGGCGTCGCCCACTCCGGCACCGGGATGCGCGGCGGCCGGCGGTCGAAGGAACCGGTGAGGACACGCGTCCGCAGCCCGGGGTCGAGGTCGAGCGGTTCGACGGGGTGCAGGAGGCCGACCGCACCGCGCAGCCGCAGCGCCTCGTCCGCGCAGGACCCGCATTCGCCGAGGTGTTCCTCCACGGCCGCCGTCTCCTCCGCCGAGCAGGCGGCCAGCGCCCACGCGCCGAGCAGCGCTTTCAGCACCCGGTGTTCCAGCATCAGCGGCGCGGGCCGGGTCGCGGCGGCGTCGAGGTCGGGCAGCGGACGGCCGCTGTCCTCCACGGAGGCCCGGGGCATCGGGATGCGCGGCGGCTCACCGCCACCGGCCTCGCCGCGCGAGCCCTCGTCGCTCCCGGGTCCATCGGGCCCGTCGGGTCCACCGGATCCACTTGATCCGTCGGAATCGCCGCTACCGCCCGGCCCGCCGCGCGTACCGTCGCCGTCGTCGTTCACCGAACCGCCGTTCCCGGAGCCGTCGTTCACAGGGTGGCCGTGCTCAGCACCGCCGGGCCTGCCGGACCCACTCGCCCCACTTGCCCCACTCGCCCCACCTTGCGCGGGCACGACCCCCTCACCCTCACCGAACCCGTCGTGCCCCTCGTAGCGCTCGGCGCTCTGGAAGTCGTCCCGCCACGCGTCGCTCACGTGCCACCCCTCGCTCCCGGTGGTGTGCCGGCGTCGTGGGCGGTGGACAGGAGCTGGAGGCCGAGGCGCAGGCGGCGGCGGGCCTCGTCCTCGGTGACGCCGAGGTCGACGGCGGTCTGGCGGTAGTCACGGCGCTGGAAGTAGGCGAGGTCCAGGGCGGCCCGCAGCGGGGCGGGCATCGACGTGACGATGTAGTCGGCGCGGGCGGCGACGGAGGCGCGGCGGACCTTGCGCTCCAGTTCCTCCGCGGATTCCTGGCCGTCGCGGCCCTCGCGGGCGAGCGCCGCCGTCTCGGTGGTCCGCAGCCGCTGCACGGCGAGCCGGTGGGTCAGCGCGGCCACCCAGGAACGCAGCGGGCCCTGCTTGGGGTCGTAGGCGTCGGGGTGTTCCCAGACGTGGGCGAAGACCTCGCGGGTGACGCCGTCGGCCGCGCGCTCGTCTCCCAGGACGCGGTGGGCGAGGGAGTGCACGAGGGAGGCGAAGCGGTCGTACAGCTCGCCGAGGGCCGCCGCCTCGCCGCGCGCGAGGCGCTGCTGCATCTTGCGGTCCCAACGGGGCGGTGCGTCCTTCGTCGCCATGCGGCCCCCTTCACCGTGCCTGTGCCCGAGTCAAGCGTGCGCTCACCGTCTCTTCGAATGTAGTGGGCACGTCCGACAGCGCACCCCCCATTCTGCAATTGCACGCCCCCGAAGCGACGCAGGTGGTAGCGGATCTGCGCCTACCCTGCCCACACCTGATCGAACAGGATCGAAGCCGACTAAAACAAGCCTCTTCCGACCGGTTTCCGTTTCTGTCCCTGTGTTTCAGGGAACGGCCGCTGGGCAGCCGCGCTGGAAGGAAGCGTAGGTACAACTTCCGTTTCCGGACGGTTTCCGGGAGTTCCGGCTAGCGAAAGGCGCGACGGTGGCCTTCAAAGTGAACGACGGCGGGCGCGGCGGCTGGTCCGTGCTCCTCGTGTCCGGCGAACTGGACCTGGTGACCTCGCCGGTGCTGCGGCAGCGGGTGCACGACGTGGTGGCCGAGGGGCAGCACAGCCTGGTCCTCGACCTCTCCGACGTGCTGTTCTGCGACTCCAGCGGTGTCGGCGTGCTGATCGCCGTCCGGCGCCTGATCCGCTCCTGCCAGGGCCACCTGCGCGTGGTCCTGCCCGCGCAGGGAGCCGTCGACGGCTCGCATGTGAACCGGGTTCTCGGCGCCCTCGGTGTGCGTCGCCTCTTCGACGTCTACCCCGATGTGATGACGGCCACAGAGGACGAGCCCGAGGACGAGGCGGACCCCCTCTCGGCGTGACGTGGCGGTTTCCGGCGTGACGTCGTTGTTTCGGAATTTCCCCGGTCTTGGCACAAGCGTCGTTTTCCGCTCCCGGACCCGCCCCGGCGTCGTACGCTCCGTCCCAAGCGCACCCCACATGAGTAAGGCGGCCCGAAAGACATGGTCAGCACCGAGTACGAGCGACGGATCGCGGCCCGGTTCGCCACCTTCGACCAGGACGGCAACGGGTTCATCGACCGGGAGGACTTCAACTCGGCGGCCAAGGCGCTGCTCGCGGAGTTCGGCACGGCGGCCCGCTCCGACAAGGGCCAGGCCCTGTACATCGGCGCGGAGGCGTTCTGGCAGGGCATGGCGGGCATCGCGGACCGGGACGGCGACCAGCGCGTCAGCCGGGAGGAGTTCGTGGGCGGCGCGGTCAAGCGGCTGCGCGACAACCCGGAGCGCTTCGCCGAGATCGGCCGCCCCTTCCTGCACGCGGCCCTCGACATCGCGGACCCGGACGGTGACGGCTCGGCCACGATCGCGGACACCGTGCGCGTCCTGAAGGCCCTCGGTGTGCCGGACGACATCGCCGCGATGGCCGCCGACGCCCTCGACACGGACAGCGACGGCAAGGTCGGCGAGGCGGAGATCGTCTCCTCCTTCGCCCGCTACTTCACCGTCCCCGAATAGCGTTCCCGCAGCTTGTACTTGAGCACCTTGCGCAGGGTCTCGTTGCGCGGAAGGGCGTCCACGATCTCCAGCTGCTCCGGCAGCTTGTGCACGGACAGTCCTTCCGCGCGCAGATAGGCCGTCACGGCGGGCAAGGTCAACTCACCCGCGCCCGGCGCCTGTTCGACCACCGCGCAGACCCGCTCCCCGCGCTCGGCGTCGGGCAGCCCCACGACGGCCACGTCCCCGACGTCCGGATGCGCGGCGAGCAGGTCCTCGATCTCCTTCGCCGAGATGTTCTCCCCCTTGCGGATGATCACGTCCTTCAGCCGCCCGGTGAGAACCAGATGCCCGCTCGCGGTCAGCTCCCCGAGGTCCCCGGTCCGCAGGAACCCGTCCGCGTCGAACGCCTCGGCGGTCTGCGCCGGGTCCAGGTACCCCTGGCACACGGCCTCCCCGCGCAACCGGACCTCCCCGTCCGCCGCGATCCGTATCTCCATCCCGTCCGGCGGCCGTCCCTCGGTCGTCGCCAGGTTCTCCACGGTGTCGTCGGGCGCCCCCATGGTGATCATCGGCACCTCGGTCATGCCGTATCCGTGGGTGAGCTGGACCCCCATCTCCCGTACGACGGAGTGGTAGACCTCCGGCGGCTTCGGCGCACCGCCGCCCGCGAGCAGGCGTAGCGAGGGGATGACCTTCTCGCCCGGCTGTCTGCGCTGCTCGGCGAGGAACATGGAGTAGAAGGCGGTCGAGCCGCCGGCCACCGTCACGCCGTGCTTGCGGTACTCCTCCAGGGCGTCCGGCAGGGCGAACTGCTCGAACATCACCGCGGGGAAGCCGTACAGCAGGAGCATCACCGTGTAGTCGGGCCCCGCTATGTGCGCGTAGGGGAAGGCCATGGAGCCCACGTCGTCCGCTGTGAGGCGCAGCGCGTGGGCGAGGCAGGAGCCGCCCGCGATCAGTGAACGGTCCGTGTGCAGTACGCCTTTGGGGTTGGAGGTGGTGCCGGAGGTCCAGTAGATCCAGCGCACGGAGGTGCCGTCGGACGGCGGGGCGGGGAGCAGGGCCGGGTCGCCGTCGGGGAGCCGGGAGCCGTCGTACGCCTCGAAGATGCCGCGTGCTCCCAGCCGGCGGGCCATCTCCGTGTGGTCGAAGCCGCGCCAGACGCCCGGTACCGCGAAGTACTCCGCCTTCGACTCCCTGAGCGCGAAGCCGACTTCGCGGTCGCGGTAGAAGGGGATGACCGGGGTCTGCACGGCGCCCAGGCGGGCCAGCGCGAAGGAGAGCAGGGCCGTCTCGATGCGGGTGGGGAGCTGCCAGGCGACGACCGTCCCGGGGCGGACGCCCATGCCGTACAGGCCGGCCGCGACCCGCTCCGCGCGGTCGCGCAACCCGCCGAAGCTCAGGGCCCGGTCGTCCTGGAGGAACACCGGGCGGTCGGGGGTGAGATCGGCGCGGCGCGCGACCAGGTCCCAGAGGGTGCGGGAGGAACTCAGGGAGTGCGCCGTCTCGTTCATGGTCCCCCTCCTTGGCTGACGACTCGTCAGGTGACATGCTATCTGACGGGTCATCAGATAAGTACCGTCCCGGCGGAGGGGAACCCATGACCACCGAACTGCCCCGCATCATCAGCGTCGACGACCACGTCATCGAACCCGCGCACCTCTTCGAGACCTGGCTGCCGAAGAAGTACCGCGACCGCGGCCCCCGGCCGCTCACCGCCGGAATCGGCGAACTCGCCTACGTGGCGGGCAAGTACCAGATCACGATGGACCCGGAGGGCCCGCCCACCGACTGGTGGATCTACGAGGACCTCAAGTTCCCGTACAAGCGCAACATCGCCGCCGTCGGCTTCGACCGCGACGACATGACCCTGGAGGGCATCACCCGCGAGCAGATGCGCCCCGGCTGCTGGGACCCGGCCGAGCGGCTCAAGGACATGGACCTCAACCACGTCGAGGGCTCGCTCTGCTTCCCGACCTTCCCGCGCTTCTGCGGCCAGACCTTCGCCGAGGCCCACGACAAGGAGGTCGCCCTCGCCTGCGTCCGTGCCTACAACGACTGGATGGTCGAGGAGTGGTGCGGCGACAGCGGCGGCCGGCTCATCCCGCTGTGCCTGATCCCCTTGTGGGACGTGGAGTTGGCCGTGGCGGAGATCAGGCGCAACGCGGCACGCGGCGTACGGGCGATGACCTTCTCCGAGATCCCCACCTACCTGGGACTCCCGTCCATCCACTCCGGCTACTGGGACCCGTTCTTCGCCGTCTGCCAGGAGACCGGCACGGTCGTCAACATGCACATCGGCAGCAGCTCCCAGATGCCCGCCGCGTCCCCGGACGCGCCGCCCGCGGTGCAGGCCTCGCTCTCCTTCAACAACGCCATGGCCTCGATGATGGACTTCCTCTTCAGCGGCGTCCTGGTGAAGTTCCCGACCCTCAAACTCGCCTACTCCGAAGGCCAGATGGGCTGGATCCCGTACGCCCTGGAACGCGCCGACGACGTGTGGGAGGAGCACCGCGCCTGGGGCGGCGTGCGGGACCTGATCCCCGAGCCGCCGTCGACGTACTACTACCGTCAGATGTTCTGCTGCTTCTTCCGCGACAAGCACGGGGTCGCCTCGCTGGACGTCGTGGGCCGGGACAACGCCACGTTCGAGACCGACTATCCGCACGTCGACTCGACCTTCCCGCACACCAGGGAAGTCGCCCTCGACCATGTGAAGGGCCTCGACGACGAGACCGTCTACAAGCTGATGCGGGGCAACGCGATCCGCATGCTGGGCCTGGACCTCGACCGGTAATGGACCTCTCCTACACCCCCGAGGAGGAGGAGTTCGGCACCCGCCTGCGGGAGTGGCTGGCCAAGGTGCTCCCCACCCTCCCCGCCAGGCCGTCCCCGGACGACTGGCCCGGCCGCCGTGCCTACGACTGCGGCTGGCAGCGGATGCTGTACGACGCCGGGTACGGCCCTGTGCACTGGGACGCGTCCCCGACGACCCGGCTGATCTTCCTGGAGGAGACCGAGAAGGCGGGCGCGCCCTACGTGGGCGCCAACTTCGTCGGGCTGCTGCACGCCGGGCCGACGATCGCCGCCGAGGGGACGCCCGAGCAGCGGGAGCGCTGGCTGCCGCCGGTGCTGCGCGGGGACGAGGTGTGGTGCCAGGGGTTCAGCGAACCCGGGGCCGGGTCCGACCTCGCCGCGTTGCGCACGCGTGCCCGGCGGGACGGCGACGACTACGTGGTCAGCGGTTCCAAGATCTGGACCTCGCACGCCGAAGTCGCCGACTGGTGCGAGCTGTTGGTCCGGACGGACGCCACGGCGCCGAAGCACCGCGGGATCAGCTGGCTCGCGATGCCGATGTCCGCGCCGGGGATCACCGTACGACCGCTGCGGACGCTGGCCGGGTCCGCGGAGTTCGCCGAGGTGTTCCTCGACGAAGTGCGGGTGCCCGTCGGAAACCGGGTGGGGGACGAGAACGACGGGTGGCGGGTCACGATGGTGACCCTTTCCTACGAGCGCGGTACGGCCTTCGTCGGCGAGGTCGTCGCCTGTCGCCGGGTACTGGGCGAACTGGCGGCGGAGGCGCGGCGGAACGGCTGCTGGGACGACGCGGTGCTCCGGCGGCGGCTGGGCCGGCTGAACGCGGAGTTCCGGGCGCTGTGGCGGCTCACCCAGTGGAACGTGAGCGAGGCGGAAGCCTCCGGCGGGGTTCCGGGTGTGGGCGGGTCGGTCTTCAAACTCCGCTACTCGCACGCCCGTCAGGAGCTGTACGACGTGGCGGCGGATGTTCTCGGCGCCGACTCCCTCGATCGGGAGCGGCCTTGGGTGCTGGACCGGTTGTCGTCGCTGTCGTACACCATCGCGGCCGGTACGTCGCAGATTCAGCAGAACATCGTCGCTGAGCGGATTCTCGGCCTGCCGAAGGGGCGCTGACGTGCGGTTTCAACTCACCGATGAGCAGCAGGCGTTGCGGGCCGCCGTGCGGGACGTGGTCGGCCGGCGGTCGGGCCCGGGTGCCTGGGGGCTGGTCGCGCCCCACGGCGGAGCCGTTGACGCACACGGCCCCGCGCCCCTGGAGGACGCTCCCCGGCTGGACCGGGATGCGTGGCTCGCCCTCGGAGAGCTCGGGGTGTTCTCGCTGTGCCTGCCCGAAGCGGAGGGGGGTGCCGGACTCGGCCTGGCCGAAGCCGTGGTGGTGTTCGAGGAGCTTGGGCGGGCGCTGGTGCCCGGGCCGTTGATCGCCACGCATCGCGCTGCCGGGGTGGTGCCCGGGGCGGCCACCGGGGAGACGGTCGTCGCCGCCGCCGACGGCAGCCTCGTGGAGTGGCTGGACGAGGCCGACGTCGTGCTGCCGGGGGCCGAGGGGGCCGTGGCGCTGCGGTCGGTGGACCCGTGGACACCGGTGCATCGGGTGCCGGCCCCGGGACGGAGTGAGCCTGCCGCCGTGCTGCTCACCGCCGCCGAGCAGCTCGGCACGGCCGCGCGGGTGGGGGAGCTGGCGGTGCAACACGCCCGGACCCGCGAGCAGTTCGGGCAGCCGATCGGCGCCTTCCAGGCGATCAAGCATCTCTGCGCCCAGGCGCTGGTACGGGTCGAGGTGGCCCGGGCCGCGGTGTACGCGGCGGCCGTGACGGGGGACCCGGTGGACATCGCGGCGGCCCGGCTGCTCGCCGACGAGGCGGCCGTACGCGGGGCCCGGGACTGTCTGCAGGTGCATGGCGGGATGGGCTTCACCTGGGAGTCCGAGGTGCATCTGTCTCTGAAGCGGGCGTGGGTGAGGGCTCGGCGTGGCGGCGGGGGCACGGAGAGTGAGGAGTTGCTCGCGGCGGAGCTGGCGGGCCTCGCGGGCTAGCGGGGGCGCCTGCCTGCGGGGATCGGAGGAGGAGTCGACAACGATGTCGCGGATCGTGGCATATGGCCGTCACGGAGCGTTGACATCGGGTTGTGTCCTACGTGTGACTTGTCACGGCCTGGAGTCGCCCGGGGGCTCCGGTACCTTGTGTGGGATGCGAGTGGTTCACGGTGCGAGCCATCCCGGTGTTGCCTGTGGGGCGGCGCCGGATCGGGCGGTGCGCTCCGCGGCTCGTACGGCAGAACGGGCTTTCACCCCTGCCTGTTCGACTCCCCGCGACGAGCGTCGCACAGTATCCCGCACACGTACTCCTTCGCGCTGGAATATGCCCGAAGCGCTTGTTGGGGTGACTGAACGTCAACCATGCTGTCTCGCAAGGGATTCACGTTCCGTGACCCCGGTTCTGGCCGTTGTTCTGACCATGCAGGAAATGGCTACGATCGTGGCCCTCGTGAGGCGCGAGGCTAAGTGTCCGCCGGTTCGGATGGTGTGAGCGGTGCAGGTGCTTCAAGTGCAGCTGGAGATCCGGCCCGACCCCGCGGAGGTGGGGCGGGCCCGACGTTGGGCGCGCTCGCGCCTCGCCGGGTCCGGGATAGAGGCCGACGAACCGCTCGCCGAGACGCTGATCCTGCTCGTCTCCGAACTCGTCACCAACGCCGTGGTGCACACCGGCTGTCCGGCCGTGCTGCGGCTCTCGCTGCCGGGGGTGGTGACCGAGTCGGCGACCGTACGGCTGGAGGTCGCCGACACCAGCTGCAAGGCGCCCGTGCCGCGGTGCGCCGAGGGTGACGAGACCGGCGGTCGCGGCCTGGCCCTCGTGGACGGCCTCGCCGACCGCTGGGGCTGGAGCGCCGAGGGCACCGGCAAGCGCATCTGGTGCGAGCTGGACCGGGACAGCGAACCCCGGGAGGCCGCCGCCGCGTTCGGAGGCGGTGTCACGCCGTACGAGGGCTTCGAGTTCGAGGGTTTCGCGTACGAGGCCGTGTAGCCGGCCGGTCGCCGGAGCCGTGTGACCGGTGTCCGCGCTGGTCGGCGGGTGTGCCCGGGGCCGCCGTGTAGGTGCTGTCTGCAAGTGCCGGGCGGAGATGCGCCGGGGTGTGCTTCCGTGCGCGCCCGGTGACAAAGAGGGTCTTAGGGCACATTTCCCCGGATGGGCGTTGACGCGACGTGACCGTGTGGTCACGCTGGTGAGCAGCGATTCGCCGCGAGGGGACGACGAGGGCTCCGGTGACGGGGGTCCTCGGCGAGTGTGGGTCGTGTTCGGCGTGGGGTCTCCTCGGGGCGGGGGCCAGGACGGGTACGCCGGAGTCGGATGGCGGCACGCGGTGCCGTGCTCGGGGCGGGCAGCAGCGGGCCGCCATCCGGCCGTAAGCCCGGCCCTCGTCGCGACCGGACCGCCCTAGAGGACGGCGATCGGGGCCACCGGGGTTCCCGTGGCGCCCACGAAGGGCTCGGGCATCGCGGAGAGGAAGAACGCGTAGCGGTTCTCTTGTCCACAGGCTGTGGACAACTCTTCGAGATTCCAGTTCTGGCCCTGCAGCATCCCCATCTCGACCAGGTCGAGCGCGTGCACCGGCAGCCACAGGTCGTCGATCTCCGGCGGGAAGATCTCGAAGGTGAGCGTGTCGTTGGCGACCGCCGCGACGTCGCGCGCGTGGAACCACTCCGGCGTACGGACCGACAGCCCGGGTGACGGATAGCCGTACCCGTGCTTGTCGCCCGCCAGATACACCTGCACCTGCCCGGTCCGTACGAGCACGATGTCGCCCGCGCGGACCCGCGTACCCGCCAGCTCCTCGGCCGCCTCCAGGTCGTCCGGGGTGACCGCGTGGCCTCCTTCGAGGCGGTCGACGCCCCGCGCGCGGGCCACGTCGAGCAGGACCCCGCGCGAGACGATGTGCCGGGCCTTGTCGATCCCGCTGAACTCGGCGCCGCCGTGCGGGGTCACGGTGCCGGCCGGTCGGCCGTTGTAGAGCTTCCCGGAGTGCGAGACATGGGTCAGCGCGTCCCAGTGCGTGCCGGCCTGGAGCCCCATGGTCACGGCGTCGTCGCTGCACGCCACCGTTCCCGGGCCGAAGAGTTCCTGGTTGATCTGCACCATCGCGTGCAGGGGGTTGACGCGCCCCGGGATCATCCCCGTCTGGACGCCGTCCTGCCGGAGCGGGAGGGCGAGCGGGACGCGGCGGCCGGTGCGGATCTCGGCGGCGGCCGACCGGACCACCTCGTCCGTGATCAGGTTCAGCGTGCCGATCTCGTCGTCCGACCCCCAACGGCCCCAGTTGTTCACGCGCTTGGCGATGTCGTGGAACTCCGGACCAAGTGTCGGCGCTGACATCGGGGCCTCCCCGGGGCTTGTCTCCAGGCATCTGACGGGTCGTAGAATCTGAGTCGAATCTAACGGACCGTCAGAAACTGCGGGAGGGGCCGGACATGGGGAACTTCTTGGCAGGCAAGGTCGTCGCCGTCACGGGGGCCGGGCGGGGGATCGGGCGGGCGGTCGCGCTCGCCGCCGCCGCCGAGGGGGCGCGGGTCGTCGTCAACGACTACGGCGTCTCCATGGACGGGGCCTCGCCCACGAGCGAGATCGCCGAAGGGGTCGTCAAGGAGATCCTGGCGGCCGGAGGCGAGGCCGTCGCCGTCGCCGACGACATCTCGACGATGGCCGGCGGGCAGCGGGTCGTCGAGGTCGCGCTGTCCTCGTTCGGACGGATCGACGGAGTGGTGTGCGTCGCCGGGATCCTTCGGGAGCGGATGCTCTTCAACATGTCCGAGGAGGAGTGGGACCCGGTCCTCGCGACCCATCTGAAGGGGACGTTCACCGTGTTCCGGGCCGCCGCGGCGGTGATGCGGAAACAGCGGGCCGGAACCCTCATCGGATTCACCAGCGGAAACCACCAGGGCTCCGTCTCGCAGGCGAACTACAGCGCCGCGAAGGGCGGGATCATCTCGCTCGTGCGGAGCGCCGCGCTCGGCCTGAACAAGTACGGGGTGACCGCCAACGCGGTGGCGCCGGTCGCCCGTACCCGGATGTCGGCCAACGTGCCGATGGAGCTGGCGGAGATCGGGTCGCCGGAGGACGTCGCCGCGATGGTGGTCTATCTGCTGTCGGACGCGGCTCGGGAGCAGCGGATCACCGGGCAGGTCTACACCGTCGCCGGACCGAAGATCGCGGTGTGGGCCCAGCCGCGGGAGCTGCGGGCCGCGTATGCCTCCGGCGGGTGGACGGCCGACCGGATCGCGGAGTTCCTGCCGGGGTCCGTGGGGGTCGATCCCATGCCGATGCTCGCTCGGCTGGAGGAGATGGAGCGGGCGGCGCGGGAGGGGGAGCGGCCCAACGCCTAGTGGAGCGGGCGTGTGCGTCGGGGGCCGGTCGTGCCCGCGCGGCGGAGCCGCGGATCGATACGGCCCCGCGCCCCTGGGGGAGTTGGCCTGGACTGTGTTCTGGAGGAGCCGCTGTGGAATTCGGATTTGCTGCCGAGGACGATGCGTTTCGGGCGGAGGTCCGGGCGTGGCTTTCTGAGCATGCTGATGCCGATCCGGACCGTCGCGTGTGGGAACGGACGCTCGGCAAGAGTGGGTGGATAGGGCTGGGCTGGCCGGAGTCCGGCTACGGGAACCGCACCGGCACGCTCACCCAGCAGGTCGCCTGGGCCGAGGAGTACGCCCGGTCCCCCGCGCCGCCGCGGTCCGGGCACATAGGCGAGAACCTGCTCGCCCCCACCCTCCTCGCGCACGGCACCGACGAGCAGAAGTCCCGCTTCCTGCCCGCCATCGCCGCCGGGGACGAGCTGTGGTGCCAGGGGTACAGCGAGCCGGGGGCCGGATCGGATCTCGCCGGGGTGCGGACCGCGGCCGTACGGGAAGGGGGCGGTTACCGGATCAGCGGGCAGAAGATCTGGACCTCGCTCGCCCATGAGGCCGACTGGTGTTTCGTGCTGGCGCGGACCGAGGAGGGGTCGCGGCGGCACCACGGGCTGAGTTTCCTGCTCGTGCCCATGGACCAGCCGGGGCGCATCGAGGTCCGTCCCATCCGGCAGTTGACCGGGACCAGCGAGTTCAACGAGGTGTTCTTCGACGGGGCGCTCGCCCGGAGCGAGCATCTCGTGGGGGACGAGGGCGGCGGCTGGGGTGTCGCCATGAGCCTGCTCGGCTTCGAGCGGGGCGTGTCGACGCTCGCCCAGCAGATCGGTTTCGCCGGGGAGTTGGGGCGGGTGCTGGAGGCCGCCGTCGCCTCCGGGGCGGTGGCCGATCCCGTCGTACGCGATCGACTCGTGCGGCAGTGGGCCGAGTTGCGGGCCATGCGGTGGAACGCGCTGCGGACGCTGGGGCGGGCCGGGGACGCCGGGGCGCCCAGTGTGGCCAAGCTGCTGTGGGCCGGGTGGCATCAGCGGCTCGGGGAACTGGCGATGCAGGTGCGGGGGCCCGCGGCGACGGTCGGGGCGGTGGACTGGACGCCGTCCCTGACGTACGAACTCGACCTGTTCCAGCACCTGTTCCTCTTCTCCCGGGCCGACACGATCTACGGCGGCTCGGACCAGGTTCAGCGCACGATCATCGCCGAGCGGGTGCTCGGTCTGCCGAGGGAACCCAAGGGGGTCGTCTGATGCGCGGTGTGGTCTTCGACGGCAAGCGGATCCAGGTCGTGGACGATCTGGAGGTGCGGGAGCCGGGGCCCGGGGAAGTGCTGGTGGCCGTCTCGGCGGCCGGGCTGTGCCACAGCGATCTGTCGGTGGTGGACGGGACCATCCCGTTCCCCGTTCCCGTGGTGCTGGGGCATGAGGGTGCCGGGGTGGTCGAGGCGGTGGGCGCGGGGGTCACCCATGTGTCGCCCGGGGACCATGTCGCCCTGTCCACGCTCGCCAACTGCGGTACCTGCGCCGACTGCGACCGGGGGCGGCCGACCATGTGCCGACAGGCGATCGGGCGGCCGGGGAAGCCGTTCACGCGGGGCGGGGAGGCCCTGTACCAGTTCGCCTCCAACTCCGCCTTCGCCGAACGGACCGTGGTGAAGGCCGTGCAGGCCGTACGCATACCGGAGGACATCCCCATGCCGTCCGCCGCGCTCATCGGGTGCGGGGTGCTGACCGGGGTCGGGGCCGTGCTCAACCGGGCCCGGGTCGCCCGGGGGGACAGCGTCGTCGTGATCGGGACCGGAGGCATCGGGCTCAACGTCCTCCAGGGGGCCCGGATCGCGGCGGCGTCGCGGATCGTCGCCGTGGACGCGAACCCGGCGAAGGAGGAGGCGGCCCGGCGGTTCGGCGCGACCGACTTCCTCACGTCCACGGACGGCGTGCGGGAGCTGCTGCCCACGGGGGCGGACCACGTCTTCGAGTGCGTCGGCCGGGTCGAACTGGCCCGCCAGGCCGTCGACCTCCTCGACCGCCACGGCCAGGCGATCCTCCTCGGCACGGCACCGGCGAAGGCGGAGGCGTCCTTCCTCGTCTCGTCGATGTTCCTGGACAAGTCGATCCTCGGCTGCCGCTACGGCTCCTCCCGGCCCCAGCACGACATCCCGCTGTACACCCAGCTCTACCGTCAAGGACGGCTCATGCTCGACGAGTTGGTCACCCGGACGTATCCGGTGGAGGAGGTCGAGAAGGCGGTCGGCGACCTGGAGGCGGGACGCGTGGCCAGGGGGGTGCTCACGTTCTGAGGTGAGCGGGCGGCGGCTGGACGCCGGTGGCTCCCGCCGCCCCCGCCGCCTCCGTGCGGAACGTGCGGCGGTATCCCGTCGGGGTGACCCCCAGGGCCGTCTGCAGATGCTGGCGCATGGACTGGGCCGTGCCGAAGCCGGCGTTCGTGGCCACCTGGTCCATGGAGAGGTCGGTGGACTCCAGGAGGTGGCGGGCGCGTTCGACGCGCTGCTGGGTGAGCCACTGACCGGGGCTGACGCCGACCTCCTCGCGGAAGCGGCGGGTGAAGGTGCGGACGGACATCGCCTCCTGCTCGGCCATGTCCCGCAGCTGGAGGGGTTCGTGGAGGCGGCCGAGGGCCCAGGCGCGGGCGGCGGTCGTGGTCGCGACCTGCGGGTCCGGGACCGGGCGGTGGATGTACTGCGCCTGGCCGCCGTCGCGGTGCGGCGGTACGACGGTGCGGCGGGCGACGTCGTTGGCGACGGCGGTGCCGTGGTCGCGGCGGACCATGTGCAGGCAGAGGTCGATGCCGGCGGCGACACCGGCGGAGGTGAGGACGTCGCCGTCGTCGATGAACAGGACGTCCGCGTCCACCTCGATCTGCGGGAACAGTTCCTGGAAGCGCTCGGCGTCGGCCCAGTGCGTGGTGGCGGGGCGGCCGTCGAGGAGACCGGCGGCGGCCAGGACGTAGACGCCGGTGCAGATGGAGGCGAGGCGGGTGCCGGGCCGGATGCGGGCGAAGGCGGCGGCGAGTTCGGGGGTGAGGACGCCGTCCTCGAAGACCGGGCCGAGTTCGTACGACGCCGGGACGATCACGGTGTCGGCGGTGGCGAGGGCCTCCGGGCCGTTCGGGACGTGGATGGCGAAGTCGGCGTCGGTGTCGACCGGGCCGGGCGGGCGGACCGAGCAGGTGACGACGTCGTAGAGCAGGCGCCCCTCGGCGTCGCGGGGGCGGCCGAAGATGCGGTGCGGGATGCCGAGCTCGAAGGGGAGGAGGCCGTCGAGGGCGAGGACGACGACGCGGTGGGGGCGGTGCTCCGGCCCGGACTCTCGGCTCATGGCCCAATCCTAGCGAATGCTGTCCTTCGGGCCAGTGGCTCGGCCGGGACGGATGGCCGAAGCTCGGTGACGTGACGCAGACAACCGATGCCACGCCCGGCCCCGGCGCAGCCGAGGAACCCGGCTCCGGACCCGCCCCCGCGCCCGGTGGGCGCAGCCGTCGTAGCCGTGCGCGCGTGCATCGCGCCTGGTTCGTCGCGGCGGTCACGTTCGTGACGATCATCGGGGCGGCGGCGTTCCGTTCGCTGCCGGGGCTGCTGATCGATCCGCTGCACCAGGAGTTCGGGTGGTCGCGCGGGACGATCGGGGCCGCGGCCTCCATCAACCTCGCGCTGTACGGTCTGACGGCCCCCTTCGCGGCGGCGCTGATGGACCGCTTCGGCATCCGACGGGTGGTCGCGGTCGCGCTGACCGTGATCGCGCTCGGCTCCGGCCTGACGGTGTGGATGACGGCGCCCTGGCAACTGCTGCTGTGCTGGGGCCTGTTGGTCGGTCTCGGCAGCGGTTCGATGGCGCTCGCGTTCGCGGCGACGGTCACCAACCGCTGGTTCACCGCACGGAAGGGCCTGGTCACCGGCATCCTGACGGCGGCCTCGGCGTCCGGCCAGCTGATCTTCCTGCCGCTGCTGTCCTGGATGGTCGAGGGACACGGCTGGCGCCCGGCGGCGGTGACCGTGTCCCTCGCGGCGCTCGCGGTGGTGCCCTTCGTGTGGCTGCTGCTGCGGGACCACCCGGCGGACGTGGGCGCGACGCCGTACGGCGCGACGGAGTTCGTGCCGAAGCCGCAACCGGTGACGGGCGCGGCCCGCCGTACGGTCTCGGTGCTGTTCAAGGCGGTCCGCACGGGCCCGTTCTGGCTGCTGGCCGGGACCTTCGCGATCTGCGGCGCGTCCACGAACGGGCTGATCCAGACCCACTTCGTGCCCGCCGCCCACGACCACGGCATGCCCATCACGGCCGCGGCCTCGCTGCTCGCGGTGATCGGCGTCTTCGACGTGGTCGGCACGATCGCCTCCGGCTGGTTCACCGACCGCTTCGAACCCCGCCGCCTGCTCGCCGTCTACTACGCGCTGCGCGGCGTCTCCCTCCTCTTCCTTCCCATGCTGCTGGCCCCCAGCGTCCACCCGCCGATGCTCTTCTTCATCGTCTTCTACGGCCTCGACTGGGTCGCCACGGTGCCCCCCACCCTCGCGCTGTGCCGCGAGCAGTACGGCGAGGACAGCGCGATCGTCTTCGGTTGGGTCCTCGCCTCCCACCAGGTCGGCGCGGCCCTGGTCGCCTTCCTGGGCGGGGTCGCCCGGGACGCGTTCGGGTCGTACGACATGGTCTGGTACCTGGCGGGAGCGCTGTGTGCGGTGGCCGCGCTGATGGCGCTGGTGATCCGGCGGCGGCCGGTCATGGGAAGGGGCGCGGTGGCGGCGGTGGCGTGAGGGCTACGGCACGGAGGTGATGTTGCCCTTCGCGTCCACGCTGTGGGTCCGCCAGTACGTGTCCCACTTGTCGTCGACGTGCTGGGGCATCTTCCCCTTCGGGTACCGCGTGTAGCCGCTCGGCGGGTTGTCGCCGTCCTTCACACAGGCGCCGCCCGTGGTGCTGTCCACGGCCAGGACCGGGTACTCGCCCCCGCTGCACATGGCGTCCGCGGTGGAGAACGAACAGGCGGACAGGAGTCCGGCGGCGGATATCAGGACGGCGGTGAGAACGGCGACCCGCGTGTGCTTGCTCATGGTGGAGATCCCCCGGTCAGTTGCTCGAATCGGTCTGAGAGCAAGACTGTCGGAGGAGCGGCGGGCCTTCATGAGTACGCGGGCTCAGAACCCGCGCGCGGGTTACTCAGGAGCACCGCGGGTTACTCGGGAGCACCGCGGGTGGCTCGGGAGCGCTCAGAGGAACCGGCCCCGGTGGAACAGCAGCGGCGCTCCCTCGCCCTCGTCGGCGTCCAGCGCCTCCACCCGGCCCACCACGATCAGATGGTCGCCCCCGGTGTGCACCGCCTGGATCGTGCAGTCGATCCAGGCGGCGGCGCCGGTGAGGCGGGGGGAGCCGGAGACGGGGGAGGTGTCGTACGGCACGCCCGCGAACTTGTCGGCGCCGCTGACCGCGAAGCCGCGGCACAACTCGCCCTGGTGGGCGCCGAGCACGTTGACGCAGAAGACGCCGGCGCGGGCGATGCGCGGCCAGGTCGAGGACGTGCGGCCGACCATGAAGACGACGAGCGGCGGGTCGAGGGAGAGGGCGGAGAAGGACTGGCAGGCGAAGCCGGCGGGGCCGGGTTCGCCGGTGGCCGCGGGGGCGGTGATCACCGTGACGCCGGTCGCGAACGTGCCCAGTACGCGCCGGAACCGGGCCTGGTCGACCGGTGCCCGCTCGTCGTCCGTGACGCATCGAAGCTCCGGCCGCGGCAGCGCCTCGACAGGCTGCGCGGCCGGAGCGCTTCCGGCCGACCTGAGGTACCGGACGGCGGCTGCTGCCGCTCCTGCTTGTCCCATCACATCCTCATTGAACCTGACGGTTCATCAGTTAGGAAGGGGTGCGACACCCTCCGCATCCGGACCGTGCGCCGGTCCGGGGTCTCGGCGGGACCCGCGGCGCGGACGGCCGCCGTCACCGCGGCCTCCTGGTCCCCCTTCTCCCCGGATCACCGCCCCCGGTACTCCGGGCTCCGCCGCTCCACGAAGCTCGCCACGCCTTCGCGCGCGTCCTCCGTCGTCATGTTGATCTCCTGTGCCGTCGCCTCCGCCGCGAACGCCGTCGCGCGGTCGGAGTCCAGGGAGGCGTTCACGAGCTGCTTGGTGAGGGCGAGGGCGCGAGTGGGCCCGGCGGCCAGACGTTCCGCCCACTCCCGGGCCGTCTTCTCCAACTCCCCGTCCGGTAGCACCCTGTTGACCAGGCCGAGCCGTTCCGCCTCGGCAGCGGACAGCGCGTCACCGAAGAACATCAGCTCCTTCGCCCGCCGCGGCCCGACCAGCCGCGGCAGCAGATACGCGCCGCCGCCGTCCGGGACGAGACCGCGTCGTACGAACACCTCGATGAACCGCGCCGACTCGGCGGCCAGCACGAGATCGCAGGCCAGGGCGAGATGCGCGCCCAGGCCCGCCGCCGTGCCGTTGACCGCGGCGATCACCGGTTTCTCGCAGTCCAGGACGGCGGCGATCAGGCGTTGCGCGCCCAGCCGGATCATCCGGGCCACGTCACCGGCCACCCGTTCGTCACCGGTCGCGGCGCCGCCACCCCGCAGGTCCGCGCCCGCGCAGAACCCTCGTCCGGTACCGGTGAGGACCACCGCCCGGATCGTGGGGTCGGCCGACGCGTCGCCCAACAGCCCGATCAGGACGTCCCGTTGGGCCGGGGTGATCGCGTTCAGGGCCTCGGGGCGGTTGAGGGTGAGGTACGCGACGCCGCCAGCGACCGTGTGCGTGACCTCGGCCGCCGGACGACTCGTCGGGTCGCTCATCGGCACACCGCCAACGCGTCCAACGCCACCGCGCCCTGCCCCCGGGGCAGCACCATCAGCGGGTTGATGTCCAGCTCCGAGAGCACATCGCCCAGTTCGAGCGCCATGCGCTGCACCCGCAGGATCACCTCCACCAGGGCGTCGAGGTCGGCTGGCGGGCGTCCCCGCACCCCGTCGAGGAGAGGACGGCCGCGCAGCTCGCCCAGCATGTCCCGCGCCGCCTCCTCGCCGAACGGCGGCACCCGTACCGCCACGTCCCGCAGCACCTCCACCAGCACTCCGCCGAGCCCCACCGTCACGGTCGGACCGAAGAGTTCGTCCTGGGTGACACCGACGACCATCTCGACGCCCCGCTCGACCATCTGGCAGACGAGGACACCGTCCAGCGTCACGTCCTCGTACCGGGCGATGTCCGTCAACTCCCGGTACGCGTCCCGGACCTGGCTCGCCGAGGTCAGTTCCACCTTCACCAGGCCCAGTTCGGTCTTGTGGGCGATCCGCGCGCCGGACGCCTTCATCACCACCGGGTAGCCCACCAGCCCCGCCGCCCGCACGGCCGCCGCCGCGCTGGTCACCAGCTGCTCGCGGGGGACCCGGATCCCGTACGCCCGCAGGAGCTGCTTCGCCGCGTGCTCGCTGAGCTGCTGACCCGGGCGCATCAGGGCCTGGGCCTTGCGGAAGGAGGGGGAGAGGGCGCGGGGGGCCTCGTCGAAGGGGGAGCGGTAGGCGTGGACGAAGCGGTGGTGGGCGAAGTAGGCGCGGAGGGCGGTGACGCAGTTGCCGACCGTGCGGAAGGTGGCCACCCGCGAGGAGCCCAACAGGCGCTCGCGGTAGGCCGGTTCGGTGCCCACGGGTGAGCCCCACACCACGCACACCAGCTTGTCCGTGCGCTCGGCGGCGGCCACCAGGTCCTCCACCAGCTTGTCGCTCAGCGGTGGGAACGGCCCGGTGACGGGGCAGACCAGGACCCCTACCTCGGGGTCGTCGAGGATCGCGTCGATGATCTTCCGCCCGCGCCAGTCGCCCACCGGATGACCGCCGTTGTCGACCGGGTTGGCCACGCTCAGGTACGGCGGTATCCACTCGTGCAGTTCGGCCTGCTTGGCGGTCGACAGCTGCGGCAGCCGCAGGCCCGCCTCGCTCGCCAGGTCGGCGAAGTGGGCGCCCGTGCCGCCGGAGATCGAGTAGACGACGACGCCCTCTGCCACCGGCGGCCTGGCCCGCGCCAACAGGGCCGAGGTGTCCTGGAGTTCGTCCAGACCGTCGACGCGGATCACCCCGTACTGGCGCATCGCCGCGTCCACCACCGTGTCGGCGCCGGTGAGTTTGCCGGTGTGGGACGCGGCCGTACGGGCGCCGGTCTCGGTGCGGCCGACCTTCACCGCGACCACCGGGACCTGGCGGCGGGCGGCGCGGTCGGCGGCGAGCAGGAAGGAGCGGCCGTCCTTGAGGCCCTCGACGTAGCAGGCGATGGCGCCGACCTCGGGGCGCTCGGCGAAGTAGGAGATGAAGTCGGCGGTCTCCAGGTCGGCCTCGTTGCCGGTGGGAGCCCAGTGGGAGAGGCGGATGCCGAGTTCCTGGAGGGCGAAGACCGGGCGGCCCTGGTGGCCGGACTGGGTGATCAGCGCGATGGCGGGGCCGTCGAGGTCGTCCCGGAAGTGCTCGAAGGCGTTGAGGTTGGTGTTCGGGCCGAGCAGCCGGAGCCCCGAGCGGCCCACGGCGGCGGCGAGCCGGGCCTGTGCCAGCGCGCCCTCCTCGCCGGTCTCCGCGAACCCGGACGCGAAGGCGACCGCGAACTTCACCTTGGCCTCGGCGAGTTGCTCGATCACCGGGAGCGGGTCGGCCACCAGCACCACGGCCAGGTCGGCCTGTTCGGGGAGATCGGCGACGGACGGGAAGCAGGGGACGCCGAAGACCGTCGTACGGGTGGGGTGGACCGGATGGAGGCGGGCGCCCACCCGCTCCGCCCAGGCGATGAGTTGGCGGGTGATGCCGGTGTTCGGGCGGCCCTCCGCGTCCGAGGCGCCGATCACGGCGACCGACTCGGGGCGGAAGAAACGGTCCAGGTCGGGTACGCCGGCGTACAACGGCCGCCCGGAGACGTCGAGATCGTCGACGTCGGCGGGCCTGCCGTGCACGGCGGGGCCGGGTTGCTCACCGCAGGCGATGACCCGGGCCCGGCGGGAGTCGGTGGTGAGGGTGCCGTGGGTTGATCCAAGCATCGGTCCGCCCCGCTCCTGTGTGACGTGACAGTCGTGACAGCGCAAATAACTGACGCACTGTCAGATTACTGAACTGACAGGGCGTCAGGAACTGTCGTGCACGCAAAGAACGGACGGACCCCGGGTCAGGAGGCGGCGGGCGCACCCTTCCGGGCGCTCTTCGAGGCCTCCTTCGCCGCCCTCCTGGCTTCCCTCCTGGCTTCCTTCCGGGTCACCTTGGCGAGCGCCTTCGCGATCTTCTCGGCGTCGATCGCCATCTCGCGGAACATGCCGCTGATCGGGTTGGTGAAGCCGGTGAAGTAGAGACCGGGCGCGTCCTTCGGGGTGTCCGCGCCGTGCACGACCGGCTTGCCGCGGGCGTCCAGCACGCCCAGGTGGCCGACGAGCCGCTCCAGCGAGCGGACGTAGCCGGTGGCCGCGACCACCGCGTCGGGGCCGATGCGGTCGCCGCCGGCCAGGACCACCTTGCCGTCCTCGAAGCTCTCCACCGCCGTCACCACCTCGACCCGCCCCTTGCGCACGGCGTCGATCAGGCCGACGTCCTGCACCGGGATCGACCCCTGCTTGACCCGGCTGTACAGCCCGGTGTCGGGGCGCGGCAGCCCCTGCGCCGCCAGGTCCGGCACGCTGAGCCGGCCCACCGGCCCCGCGAGCCGGTCGACCAGGGCGACCGGCAGCCGTCGTACGAGGACGCCCGTGTACTGGGCCGCCCAGCCCGCGGTCGAGCGGCGCAGGATGTGCGGGGCCGTGCGGACGGCGAGGCGGACGCGGGACGCGCCGCCCTCCACCAGGTCGACCGCGATCTCCGCGCCCGTGTTGCCGATGCCGACGACCAGGACGTCACGCCCGGCGTAGGGCTGGGCGTTGCGGTAGTCGGCGGCGTGCACGAGGTCGCCGGTGTAGGCGTCGCGGCCGGGCCAGTCGGGGATGCGGGGGGTGTGGTTGGTGCCGGTGGCGACGACGACCGCGCGGCCGGTCAGCTCACGGCCGCCGGTGGCGTGCAGCAGCCAGCCGGTGCCGTCGGCCGAGCGCTCGATGCGGGAGACCTCGACGCCGGTGACGATCTCCAGCTCGTGGACCTCGGCGTACTTCTCCAGGTAGCGCACCACGTCGTCCCGCGCGACCCAGCGGCCGAACCGGCGCGGTATCGCGAGCCCGGGCAGGGCCGAGAGCCGCCGGGTGGTGTGCAGGTGCAGGCGGTCGTAGTGGTTGCGCCAGGACGCCCCGACCCGGTCCGACTTCTCCAGTACGACGGCACGGATGCCCTGAGCGCGCAGCGCGTACGCGGCGGCGAGACCGCCGGGGCCGCCGCCGATGACGTACACGGGACGGTCTGCGTGGTTCTGCGCCGCGAAGGTGGGGGACGCTGAGGAGTCGGCCATGAGCGCGAGCGTAATCTCGCACTACGTTGATGGGTCTCGGTCAAGCCCGGAATTGGTTGCGGATTGATCACGGGTGTGGAGGTCCGGGTGAGGCCGGTGGCGTAGGGGCTTCGGCTACCGCGCCACCGGGCCCGGTGGCGCGGCCCGCCCGCGGTGCCTACGGGTGCCTGGACTTGTGGCCCGTCACCCGGGCGATCCAGGTGATGAAGTCGGCCGGGTCGGTGTTGGCGCCGTGGCCCTCGTCCCAGTAGTAGAGGTGGTTCACGTCGTCGCCCAGGTTGTCGAGGCGGGCGGCGAGGTTGGCGGAGACGGTCAGCGCGGTGTCCGAGTCCTTGGTGCCGAGGCGGATCCACCAGTGCTTGGAGCGGCTCGGGTTCGCCTTCCCGGACAGGTGGTGCATCGGGTTCATCAGGTCGAGCGCGGCGGGGATGCCGCTCGCGACGCGCCGGGTCGTGAGGCCCGTCGAGTCGTGCTCCGCGCCGTAGGCCGTGAAGTGGCGGGCCAGGGTCCTGCCCGTGCCGAACTCGTTGTTCTCGCCGGCCGACAGGTCGAAGGCGTCGAACGCGGGGGCGTCCTTCTTGCGGGCGCCGACGTGGGTGAGGAAGTCGGTCCAGGTGAAGGAGGCCCTGCCGGCGGACCAGGTGATGAAGGTGTTGGCCTTCAGATAGGCCGCGCGGGCGCTGTCGGAGAGGGCGGCGAGGTACGTGGTCGCCGAGGGCTCCAGGTACTGCTCGACCAGGTACGCGTCGAGGTTGCGGGCGTTCAGCCGGCCGAAGCCGCCGAGGCCGCGCAGCTTCAGACCGGCCTGGTACTCGGCGAACTGCGCCCGCAGCGCCTTGGAGACCGTCTGGTCGACGGGCTTGCCGGTGCTCAGGTCGTTGGCGCCCCAGTTCCACTCGTAGGCGCCGTCCGCGTGCTCCAGGTCCGTGATCGGGCACCAGGCGCCGGTCGCGAAGATCGCGTCGGAGGCGTCGGCCGCGCCCAGCGCCTTGAGGTACGGGTCGTAGAGCGGGCTGTCGCCGGAGGCGCCGAGGAGCGCGGACAGGGCGCCACCGGCGCTGGTGCCCGCGGAGACGATCCGCTCGACGTCGCCGGGGACGCGGCCCTTGTTCGCCCTGAGGTAGCGGACGGCGGCCTTGAGGTCGACGATCGCGGCGGGCGCGGTGCCGTAGTACTCGCCGCCGGAGTTCTTGAGGGTACGGCCGCGGGCGCCGGGCTCGACCACCACGTATCCGGCGGCCAGCGCGAGGAGTTGGTTGCTGGAGGTGGCGCCGCCGGCGGCGTTGGTGGTGCCGTTGGCGCCGGGAGCGGCGGCCTGGGCGCTCGCGGACGAGGACGCGCTGGGCGCGCCACCGGGGGCCGCGCCGCCCGTCGCCGAGCCGCCGCCGCCGATCTCGGTGGCGGTCGCCACGGAGGCGGGCAGGTAGCCGCCGACGGAGTTCGCGAGCAGGATCGGCGCGTCGCTCGCGTCGACCGCCTTGCCGTCGATCTCCACGGGGGCGCTGACGATCAGGGACTGGTAGGTGGCGTCGACCGGCTCGGCGACGTAGGTGATCGCCTTCCAGAAGTGGTAGACGACCGTGTGCTCCGTGCCCTCGGTGTCCGTGATCGTCTTCGTCAGCTTCGTCCAGGCGTCCGGGTCGAAGGCCAGGGAGTCCGAGGCCGACGAGGACGTCGCGTCGCTCGCGTTCGCGCTGAGCGCGATGCCGCCGACCGCCGCGATGCCCGCGGTCGCGCCGATGCCCATGACCACCGTCCTGCGCTTCACTGCCCTGTGCTTCACCGTGCCGCCTCTCGTCCTGCCGGCCGCGTCGTTCCGGCCGGTGTCGTCCCGGCCGCTCCTCGGCCTTGCGCTTGCGAACGTAATGAAGGTCGAACAAAATCGTCAACAATCTGCCGGGTATTCATGGGGGACCCACAGCGGCGCCGCTGGAACACAGGATTTTCCTGGCGGGCTCTCGGCTTTCCTCAGCTTCTGACGTACCGTCAGATTCATGGATGCGATCTGGCTCAGCGGAGCGGACTGGCTCGCGGTCCTCCGCATAGGACTCGGGCTGTGGTGGCTGGAGAGCTGGCGGCACAAGGACAAGAAGGGCTGGTTCGAGCGCGGCACCGGCATCGCGTGGGCCTCCGACGTCGCCGCCAAACACCGCTGGACGGCGGTCCGTTCGGGCTTCGACACGGTGGTCGCGCCCCGCCCGCGCGCCATGGCGTACCTCGTCGTCTACGCCGAACTCGCCACCGGCCTCGGCCTGGTCGCGGGATTCCTCACCCCGGTCGCCCTCGTCGGCGGCCTGCTCCTGAACGTCCTCTACTTCACGCTCATGATCCACGACTGGGCGGAACAGGGGCAGAACGCGATGATGGCGCTCATCTCGGTGGTCGCCCTGTTCGCGATGTCCTGGCAGGTCTGGTCGGTGGACGCGGCGCTGGGATGGTTCTCATGACCGCCTCCCCGCGCCACGACGTCCCCGAGCCCGACGCGTTCACCCGCACCTACTGGGACGCGGCGGCGCGGGGCCGGCTCCTCCTCCGCCGCTGCGCGGACTGCGGACGCGCCCACCACTACCCCCGCGAGTTCTGCCCCCACTGCTGGAGCGAGCACGTCGCCTGGGAACCCGCCGGCGGCCACGCCACCCTCTACACCTGGTCCGTCGTCCACCGCAACGACCTCCCGCCCTTCGGGCAGCGGGTGCCGTACGTCGCCGCCGTCGTCGACCTCGCGGAGGGCCCCCGGATGATGACCGAACTGGTGGACTGCGGACCGGCCGACCTGCGCGCCGGGACCCCGCTCCACGTCGCGTTCCGGGACGGGGTGCCCGTGTTCAGGCTGAGGGAAAAAGACGTATCCGGTGCACGGGACGCTTGATTCAATGGCGCGATGGCCCACATACGCGAGCGGTCCCTCCAGCGCCCCTTCCCCGAGCTGAGCGGTCACGGACTCCGGCTGCGCCCCTGGGACCCCGACGCCGACAGCGATGTGACCGACTGGCTGCGCGGGGTCTCCGACCCCGAGTTCCAGCGCTGGAACACCCCGCTGCGGCCGATCACGGACGCCACCAGCGCCCGCAACTCGCTCCGCTCCCGCGCCGAGAGCGCGGAGGACGGCGTCAGCGCCTCGTTCTGTGTCACCGACGCGGCCAGCGGTACGACGCTGGGGCACATCGGCGTCAACGACATCGACCACGTCGTCCGCGTCGCCCGCGTCGGCTACTGGACCCTCCCCGAGGCCCGCGGCCGGCACGTCGCCGTGCGCGCCCTCACCCTCGCCGCGCGCTGGGCCCTGACCGACCTCGGCCTGCACCGCCTCGAACTCGGCCACGCCCTCGGCCATGACGCGTCCTGCCGCATCGCCGAACGCTGCGGGTTCCCGGCCGAGGGAACCCTGCGCGGGGCGATGTTCGAGGCCGGTGACCAGGACGCCTTCCGCGATGTGCACCTGCACGGCCGGCTGGCCACGGACCCGGAGACCGGCGCATGACACCGGACGACTGGCACATCACCGGCGACCTGACCCGATTCCTGGCCCGGGCCGGGGAGTTCCTGCGGTCGCGCCCCGCACTGCACACGGTCCACCTGACGGTGACCGAGGCGCTGGGCGGCCGGGGGCTCCGTGTCTACGGCGAGGGCGACCCGGTGTTCGGGGTGCTGGAACGGGGCGGCGACGTACGGGCCGCCTTCTTCCGCACCCCGCCCGGGCGGCTGATGCTGACACCGGCGGGCGCGAAGGAGGCCGCGGGCCTGGCCGCCCAACTGGCGCTGCGCGGGGACGAGTTGCCGGGAGTCATGGCCGAGCTGGACACGGCGGCGGGGTTCGCGCGGGAGTGGGCGCGGCTGACGGGGGCGGACCTCGGTCTGCACGCACGCCAACGTCTCTATCGCCTCGGCGAGTTGACACCCCCGTACCCGCTCCCTCCGGGCCGTCCGAGAATCGCTGCGGCAAACGACCGCGAGCAACTCGCCCGCTGGTACGTCGAGTTCACCGAGGCGATCGGGGAGAGCGGTACCTCGCAGGACCCCGGCGAGTGGGCCGACGCGCGGATCGCCTACGGCGGGATCACGCTCTGGGAGACCCCGGACGGTGTCCCGGTGTCCATGGCCGGGATCACGCCGAAGGTGGCCGGCCAGGTGCGGGTGGCCCCCGTCTACACGCCGGCGGACCTCAGGGGCCGGGGCTACGCGGGCGCGGTGACGGCGGAGGTCAGCAGGATGGCGAGGGCGGCGAACGCGCGGGAGGTCCTCCTGTTCACCGACCTGGCCAACCCGACGAGCAACGCCCTGTACCAGCGGCTCGGTTACCGCCCGGTGGAGGACTTCGCGGGCTACGACTTCCACGCCGGGCCGGCTCCGAGGTGATACTCACCCCATGGCAACGGGAACGGACCTCCACGAACTGCTCCGATCACTGCGCGTATGGGACCCCGAGCGGACCGAACTGGCGCCCTTCGACCCCGCGACGGCACCGGACGCCCCCCTCCCCCTCTTCACCACCTGGTTCGCGGAGGCGGTGGCGGCCGGGGAGACGGAACCGCAGGTGATGTCACTGGCGACGCGGGACGGCGACCCGGCCGCCGAGGGCGGCGGGCTCCCCGACGTACGGATGGTGATGCTGCACGGCGCGGACCAGGAGGGCTGGTCCTTCGCCACCCACACCACCAGCCGCAAGGGCCACCAGCTCACCACGTTCCCGTACGCCGCCCTGGCCTTCTACTGGCCCCTCCTCGGCCGCCAGGTCCGGCTGCGCGGCCCGGTCCTCCCGGCCGCCCCGGCCGAGTCCCAGGCGGACCTCCACGCCCACTCGACGGGTGCCCTCGCCGCGGCGCTCACGGGCCGCCAGAGCGCCCCCCTCGCCTCCCTGGCCGAGCTGGAGCAGGCCTCGGAGACCTCCTGGGACCTGGCCCGACGCGCACCGGAGACCCCGGCTCCCTCCTGGTCCCTGTACCGCGTGTTCCCGGACGAGGTCGAGTTCTTCCAGGGCGACGCCCGCAGACGACACGTACGCCTGAGCTACGTCCGCGAGGAGCGGGGCTGGTCGAGAGGGCTGCTCTGGCCCTGACCCGGCCCGGCGACTCCGGGAGGACCGTTGAACTGCCCGGCCTGGTGCCGCGTACCACTCGTCGAAGGCGGCGTCGGAGGAAGGGGCGGGCGATCTCAGTCTCAGTGGAAGTGAGGGCGAGCAGCACCCCCGTGCGTCGGCAGGTGCTGGGGCTGGACGGTCTCCGGGGGCTGGCGGCGCTGTACGTGGTGCTGTTCCACTGCTGGCTGTACACCTTCCCGGGGTACCCGCGCAGTTCGGCGCCCAGGGTCCTGGACGTGCTGATGTTCGGCCGTCTCGCCGTCGTCTTCTTCCTGGTGCTGTCCGGTTTCTCGCTCGCGATCTCCCCGGCCCGGCACGGCTGGCGGACCGGTGGCGTCGGGCAGTTCCTGCGGCGGCGCGCCTGGCGCATCCTGCCGCCGTACTGGGCCGCGCTGGCCGTGAGCCTCGCCGTCGCGCTGCTCGTGGTCCCCGCCTCGCACCACGGCCCGCCGACCGGCTCGTCGGTTCTCGTCTACGGCCTGGTCCTCCAGGACGTGTTCTTCGCCCCGACCCCGAACGGCGCGTTCTGGTCGATCGGGGTGGAGGCCGAGCTGTATCTCCTCTTCCCGCTGGTCCTCCTGGTCCGGCGGCGGTTCGGTGCGGCCGTCGCCGTCGCCTGCGTGGCGCTCCCGGTGACCGTCCGCGGGCTGCTGGCTCCGGGCGCCAACCCGGTCGAGGGCGACAACTGGCTCGCCCCGCATCTCGCCCCCGTGTTCGTCGCCGGGGTGGTGGGGGCGGGGATCGTCGTCGCGTCGGAGCGCGTCCGGCGTCTGCCGTGGGGGTGGTTCGCCGTCCTGGCGGCCCTGCCGGTCGCCGTGCTCGGTGTCGTCCAGGGGTCCGTCTGGACCGTGCGCCACTACTTCTGGATCGACCTCGCCGTCGCTCCCGCCATGACGATGCTGATCGCCGCCGTCGCCACCGGGCAACCCGCCGGGCTGGTACGGCTGTTGAACGGAAGGCCGCTGCGGATGCTCGGCGACGCCTCCTACAGCCTCTACCTGATCCACCTCCCGATCGTCCTGGTCGTCATCCGCCGCGTGGCCCCGCGGGTCGTCGGGCCCGGGCTGCCCACCTTCTGCTTCACCCTGCTCGTGGGCCTGCCCGCCTCGGTGCTGGCGGCCTGGCTGTTCTCCCGGATCTTCGAGCTGCCCTTCAAGCGCAACCGGTCCTGGAAGGCGCTGCTCGCTCAGTCCCGCCCCAGCACCACCGTCCCCGAGGAGCAGAACCAGCCGCCGGTTCCCGAGGCGACCCCCAGCCGGGGCACCTCGCCGTCCGCGCCCGTCACCTGACGCGCTCCGGCTTCCCCGCGCAACTGCCGTACCGCCTCCACCAGCAGGAACAGGCCCCGCATCCCGGGGTGCTGGGCCGACAGTCCGCCCCCGTCCGTGTTCACCGGCAGCTCCCCGCCCTCCACCCGCAGCCGCCCCTTCTCCACGAAGGCGCCTCCCTCGCCCTTCGCGCAGAACCCCAGGTCCTCCAGCGTCACCAACGTCATGTAGGTGAACGCGTCGTAGATCTCCGCGAAGTCGATCTCCGACGCCTCGACCCCCGCCCGTTCGAAGGCGAGCCGGCCGCTCACCGCCGCCGGTGACACCGTGAAGTCCGGCCACTCGGACATCGCGGCGTGCGAGACGTGCTCCCCGGTGCCGAGCACCCACACCGGCGCGGTACGGCAGTCCCGTACGTACTCCTCGGCGGCCAGCAGCACCGCCGCCCCGCCGTCGGACCGTATGCAGCAGTGCAGTCTGGTGAACGGGTCGGCGATCATCGGGCCGGAGAGGACGTCGTCCACGGTGATCGGGTCGCGGAACATCGCCTCGGGATTCAGGGCGGCGTTCGCGCGGGCCTGGACCGCCACCTCCGCCAACTGCTCGATGGTCGTGCCGTGTTCGAGCATGTGGCGGCGCGCGGCCATCGCGTACTTCGCGATCAGCGTGTGGCCGTAGGGGACCTCGAACTGGAGCGGGCCCCGCGCGCCGAAGGAGAGATCGCCCGTTCTGCGGCCCGCCCTGATGTCGGCCCTGGCCGTCGAGCCGTAGACCAGGAGCACGGCGTTCGCGTGGCCCGCCGCTATCGCGTCCGCCGCGTGGGCCGCCATGACCTCCCACGTCGAGCCGCCCACGGAGGTCGAGTCGACCCATGTCGGGCGCAGGCCGAGGTATTCGGCCACCTCCACCGGGGCCAGGACGCCGAGGCCCGCCGACGCGAAGCCGTCCACCACCTCCCTGCCCAGGCCCGCGTCCGCCAGCGCGCGGCGGGCCGCCTGGGCGTGCAGGGCGTAGGGCGTCGCGTCGTCCACGCGTCCGCAGTCGGACAGGGCCACGCCCACCACGGCGACCTTGCGGCTCCCCACTGGCATGAGGGGCCTCCTCCCTCTGTGCATATCGTGCCCGGACTCCTAATATGACGGACCGTCAGATCTGGAGGGAAGTGCCATGGACGCCAGCTTCACCGCCGAGCAGGACGAGATCCGCCGTACCCTCCGCGAACTGCTCCGGAAGCGGTGCGGTTCCGACGAGTTGCGCGCCGCCGTCGACAGCCCCCTCGGATACGACCCCGCCCTCTGGACCGCCCTCGCCCGGCACCTGGGCCTGCCCGGACTCGCGCTCCCCGAGGCCTACGGCGGTATCGGCTGCTCGGTGACCGAACTCGCCCTCGCGGCGGAGGAGACGGGCCGTTTCCTGGCTCCCTCGCCGCTCCTCGCCACCGCCGTGCTCAGCGCGCCCCTCGTCCTCGCCCTCGGCACCGACGCCCAGCGCGCCCGCCTGCTGCCCCGGATCGCCGCCGGCTCCCTCACCGCCGCCCTCGCCGTCCCCGGCACCGAACTCACCACCGCCCTCACCCTCACCGGCCCCAACGGCGGGGAATGGGCGGGGGGCGGGCGCGCGGGCGGGGTGCAGGCCCGGCGGGCCGGAGACGGGTGGCGGCTGTACGGGCAGGTCGCGCAGGTTCTCGACGGGCACAGCGCCGATGTGCTGCTCGTCGCCGCGCACGCCGGAGGCTTCGCCCGGTCGCGGACCCTCCTCTTCCTGGTCGCGGGCGACGCGGACGGGCTCGTCCGCATACGGCAGACCGCCCTCGACGCGACCCGGCCACAGGCCCGCCTCGAACTGCGGGACGTGCGCGCCGAGTTGCTCGGAGAGGACGACGGCGCTGCCGACGGGGGCGACGAGCGCGCCGACGACGGCCCCCGCGTCCTGCGCGAACTCTCCGCCTCCGGCGACACCGTCGCCGCCGTCCTCGCCGCGGAAGCCGTCGGTGCCGCCGATCGCGCGCTGGAGCGGACCGTCCAGTACGTCAAGCAGCGGGAGCAGTTCGGGCGGGCGATCGGGTCGTTCCAGGCGGTGAAGCACCGGCTGGCCGACGTGTACGTGCAGGTCCAGGCCGCCAAGTCCGCCGCCTACTACGCCGCTTGGGCGACCGGTCAGGGGGAGCGGGTCGGCGGGCTCGCCCTCGCGCAGGCGCTGGAGGCCCTGCGGACCGCCGCCGCCGAGGGGATCCAGCTGCACGGCGGGATCGGGTTCACCTGGGAGCACGAGGCCCATCTGTCCTTCAAGCGTGCCGCAGGCGACGAGCTGCTGTTCGGGCCGGTGCACCGGCTGCGGGCGCGGGCCGCCGAGGGGGCGCGTCTCTTCGAGAACCGCGAGGTGACGGTGTGATCGGTGTGCGTGCGGTGCAGAAGGTGTCGTCGACGCGGGCGTTCGCGCGGATCGCCCCGCATGTCATCCCCGCCATGGACCGGACCGTGCACCGGCTCACCCGCGGGAAGGTGCTGCTCAGCGCCCAGATGCTGCCGGGGGTGATCCTGACCTCCACCGGGGCGCGGAGCGGTCAGCCGCGCCGGAGTCCGCTCGCCTGTATGCCGGAGGACGGCGGCTGGGTGCTCGTCGGGTCCAACTTCGGGCGTCCCGGGCATCCCGCCTGGACGCACAACCTGATCGCCCACCCCGACGCCGAGATCAGCTGGAAGGGGGAGGAAATCCCGGTCACCGCACGGCTGTTGGAGGGCGCGGAGCGGGCCGCGGTGTGGCAGACCGCGCTGGCGTTCTGGCCGCCGTACGCCACGTACCAGAAGCGGATCGAGCGGGAGATCCGGCTGTTCCGGATCACACGCAGGGCAGGCGGTGGTCCACCGGAGTGAACCACCGCCCACGAGACAGGACTTGGCACCTGGAAGCAGGAACTCCTACTTCGTCGGCTTCTTGCCGGTCACGCCCAGGTGGACCAACAGCGCCAGGTTCGGCTTGAGTTCAGCCTGCTTGACGCCCCACGTCTGGAAACCCTTCTGGTGCGAGGCGACGGCCGCGAGCATCGCGACCAGTGAACCGGCGACCGCCGCCGGGTTCACGTCCTTGTCGACCCTCCCCTTGGCCTGCAACTCGGCGACCGCGTCCGAGAGGGAGTTGTTCACGGAGTTCAGGATCTTCATCCGGATCTTGTAGAACCGTTTGTCGCCCTCGGCCGCTCCGAGGTCGACGACCCTGAGGATCGCGTCGTTCCGGCGCCAGAACTCCAGGAATCCGTCCACGAGTTCCTGGGAGGTCTGCCAGCCCGCCTTGCCGACCCACGACCGGCCGGCCAGAAGTTCGGTCAACTGACCGCCCTCCGTGGCCATTTGCTCGGCGATCTCCAGGACGGCGCCTTCGACGTCCGGGAAGTACTGGTAGAAGGTCGCGGGTGAAGTCCCCGCCTTCCGGGCGACATCGATGACTTTGACGTCCCGGTAAGGGGAGGAGCTGAGCATCTCGCTTAGGCAGTCGAGCAGCTTCTGCCGGGTCGCCTGCCCACGCCGGCCGGCCACGCGGCCGTCGACGGTACGCACTTGTCCTGTCATGCCGTCAGCTTACCGAGGGGTGATCGGAGCGCGATTCGGCCGACTGCAAATGGGGTGCACGGGGGTCGAGAGGGTGGTGTGCCTGGTCTGCGGGGTGCGTGCGTCGCCGTTACTTTGACGGTATGGCCGAAAACAGGGCATCCGCGTACGGAGAGGGCGTCCCCTGCTGGGTGGACGCACAGCTTCCCGACCTCGCGGCGGGCAGGCGGTTCTACGGTGAGCTCTTCGGGTGGACCTTCGAGGAGGCGTACGGCGGCTCCGTATGGGCCCGCAAGGACGGCGAGGCGGTCGCGGCGCTCGCCCACAAGGCGGACGGGCGGATGCCGACCGTGTGGACGGTGTACTTCGCGACCCCGGACGTGGTGCGGCTGGGCGGGCGCGTCCGGGAGGCCGGCGGGCAGCTGGTGACGGCGCCGGTGGCCGTGGGGGAGCTGGGCACCGCCGCTCTCGCCGCCGATCCGGAGGGGGCCGTCTTCGGGCTGTGGCAGGCGGCCCGGCACTCCGGTTTCGGGACCCGGCACAAGGCCGGCACCTTCGGGTGGGCCGAGCTGTACACCCGCGACACGGAGACCGCGAACTCCTTCTACGGCGGACTCTTCACGAACGCCCTGTTCGGGCCGGACGCCGCTCCCGACTTCGGACGGGCACCCGTCTCCGACGTCTTCCCGGTGGAGATGCCGCCGCACTTCCTCGTGCACTTCCGGGTCGAGGACGTCACCGCCGTGCTGGGGGCCGTGCACCGGCTGGGCGGGCGGGTGCAGGTCCCGCCCTTCGAGACGTCGTACGGGAAAGTGGCGGTCGTCACGGACAATCAAGGGGCGTCGTTCGCGCTGCTGCAACGCTGACACCTGGACTTTTGTCCGGAGATATGGCGAGACACCCCGATTAGTCGCCGGGTTCGCAACCTGTGGCCCGGCCAGGAAGAATCAGGGTGCGTGCCGCCATGGCGGTGCGGTGGTGAGACGCTGCACGGGGTCGCGTACATATGTGGGTGGCGCGGCCCGTACGGGGAGGTGGCAGGCAAGTGGTGGATCAGCTGACGCAGCACGATCCGCGGCGGATCGGGCCGTTCGAGGTGCTGGGACGGCTGGGCGCGGGCGGCATGGGGCTGGTCTATCTCGCGCGCTCGGCGTCCGGCCGGCGCGTGGCGATCAAGACCGTGCGGACAGAACTCGCCGAGGACCAGTTGTTCCGGGTCCGTTTCACGCGTGAGGTGGAGGCGGCGCGGGCCGTCTCCGGGTTCTACACGGCGGCCGTGGTCGACGCCGATCCGCGGGCCGCCGTGCCGTGGCTGGCCACCGCGTACGTGCCCGCGCCCTCGCTGGAAGAGATAGTGAACGAGTGCGGGCCGATGCCGGCCCAGGCGGTGCGCTGGCTCGCGGCCGGGGTCGCGGAGGCGCTGCAGTCCATCCACGGGGCGGGGCTCGTCCACCGTGACCTGAAGCCGTCCAACGTGCTCGTGGTCGAGGACGGGCCGCGGGTCATCGACTTCGGTATCGCCTCCGGTGTGTCGAACACCCGTTTGACGATGACGAACGTGGCCGTGGGCACCCCGGCCTACATGTCCCCCGAGCAGGCCAAGGACTCCCGCAGCGTCACCGGCGCGAGCGACGTGTTCTCGCTCGGCTCGATGCTCGTGTTCGCCGCCACCGGACACCCCCCGTTCCACGGCGCCAACCCGGTCGAGACCGTCTTCATGCTGCTGCGCGAGGGCCCCGACCTCACCGGACTCCCGGACGAACTGCGCCCCCTCATCGAGTCCTGCATGCAGATGGAGGCCACCGGCCGGCCCAACCCGGCCGACCTCCAGGCCCAGCTCGCCCCGCACCTCTTCGGCTCCGGCTCCGACGACAGCGGTACGGCCTCCGCCTGGCTACCCGAGCGCGCGGTCGGCCTGATCGAGACCCGGCGCGGCGGCCGGCCGGCCGTGAAACCGGCGCCTACCAGCGGCGGTCGCAGCGGTGGCGGCCGGGTCGCCGTACCGCCCCCGCCGTCCCACGACCCCGTCGTGCCGGTCCCGGTCGGCGCCCCCGACACCGGGCCCGTACGGCTCGCGGGCGCCCCCGTCCCGATCGGCCCCGGCCCCCGGGTCGCCGATGCCCGCGCCGCCGCCGTGAAAGCGCCCCCTCCGGAGGCCGGCCTCGTCGCCTCCTGGTCCCGGCCCCGGCCCGGCGTCAACGGCGTCGACCCCGCCGCCGTACCCCCGCCTCCCGCGCTGCCCCCGGAGACGGCCTCCGGCTGGCGGCCCTGGCGGTTCCGCATGTCGAACGACGTCTGGGGGACCCCGACCGTCGCGGGCGACCTCGTCTACGTCACCTCCTTCGAGGTGCACGCCCTGGACGTGCAGACCGGCCGCCGCTCCTTCAAGACGCGGGACGTCGCCTGGTCGATGGCGGTCGCGGACGGCCGTATCCACGCCTCGGACGGCCCCACCCTGTTCGCCCTGGAGGCCCGCGAGGGCGGTGACCTGTGGCGGCTGTCCACCGACGCCTGGGTGTACTCCCTGAAGGCCGAGCGCGGCACCGTCGTCACCGGCACGCGCGGCGGCGGAGTCCAGGCCTGGGAGGCGTCCACCGGGCAGAAGCTCTGGCAGCTGACCGGCGCTCAGACCGACTTCGAGTCCGCGGAGGCGGGCCCGGCCCTGCACGACGGCACCGTCTACGTCTGGCAGGACGCCCGGTTGCGCGCCCTGGACGCCCGGACGGGCGACGAGCGCTGGTCGTACCCGATCGGCGACGCGGCCTCCTGCGGCGGGGTGCCGGTACGGATCACCCCCGCCCCGGACGGGAACGTGTATCTCGCCGCCGGCACCCGGGTCCTCTCCATCGACGTCGCGAGCGGCCGGGTCCGCTGGCACTTCGAGGCCCCGGCCGTCTTCCTCTGTCCGCCGACCTTCGCCCCCGGCCCGGCGGTCACGGGCGGCGGCGTCTACCTGGCCGACTACCTCGGCACGGTCTACGCCCTCGACGCCGCCGACGGCCGCGACCGCTGGCGGATCGCCACCGAACCGCGCGCCTCCATCGACCCCGTCCTGGTCGCCGCGGGCCATGTCCACGTCGGCAGCGGCAAAGGGCTCTACACCCTCGACGCGGTCACCGGCACCCCCAAGTGGCGGTTCCAGGCGGGCGGCGACATCGTCGGCGCCCCCGCGGTCGCCGAGGGCCGTATCCACTTCGGCTCCACCGACCACCTCCTCTACACCCTCAAGGCCGACGACGGCCGTCTCCGCTGGAAACTCGCCACCGGCGGGGAGATCACCGGATCGCCGGTCGTCAGGGACGGGGTCGTGTACGCGTGCAGCAAGGACCGCTGCGTGTACGCCCTCGACGCGGAGAAGGGCACGGGCACGGCTCGGACGACCTGAGGCCCTGGGTAGGGTGACGTCATGTACACGCGGGGGCGCACACTCAGGTTCACAGCGGTGTCGGCGATGGTCGTGCTGGCGCTGACCGGCTTCTCCACGGGCCGTCACGGGAGTCGCGGTCATCACCACAGCGACGGCGGCGGCGGGTGCAGCAGCTCCCGCCAGGACCACGACAGTTCGTCGCCGGGCGGCTCGTCCGGCGGCTCGTCCGACGACGCGTACGGCTCCGGGACCACCGGCGGCACCGGCGGCACGTACCGTTCACGGCCCACCTACCGTTCCACTCCCACGGCGACCTCGTCCGCCGACACCCGGCCGCTGAAGGACGGCACCGCGGTGCTCAAGCGGTGCGCGAGCACGGACGACCCATACACGACCGTCGAGGTCAGGAACCCGAACGGGCGCGAGGCGCTCTTCACCGTGAAGGTCGCGTACAAGAGCAGCGCCGGGGCCACCCTGGCCGACGCGACCAGCCAGGTGTCGGTGCCCGCGAACGGCAGGGCGACCCTCCGGATGGCCGCCGCCGGTACGGGGGCCCTGGACCGGCTCGATCACTGCGAGGTCGAGCCACGGGCCACCGTCGACCGCTGACGCCGCCCGGCGCCGCTCAGCGAGTCCGGAATCCTCCCGGGCGTCGGTCGGCGAACAACTCCGCCTGCCGTTCGGCCGGGAGATTGCCGAGGGCGATGAGCGGCGGCGCCTGCGCGTATCCCTGCGCCCGCGCCGCCTCCTTCGCCGCCCACAACGCCCGCACGGTCCCCTGGACCCCCTCCGCCGGACACCGGGCGATCACGGTCGCGCAGGCCGCGGCGGCCTCCAGCGCCCGCCCCGGCTCGGTGAGTTCGGAGACGAGCCCCACCTCGTAGGCGCGCCGCGCCGAGATCCGCTCCGCCGTCCCCATCAGCATCATCCGCGCGACCTCGCCGTACGGCATCCGGTGTGCCATCAGCACCGACTCGTAGGCGCTGACCATGCCGTAGGTGGTGTGCGGGTCGAAGAACACGGCGGTCGGATCGGCGACCACGAACTCGCTCTCGCCCAGCAGGTAGAACGCCCCGCCGCAGGCCATCCCGGCCACCGCGGAGATCACCGGTTTCCACAGGTCGTTGGCCTTCGGGCCGATGCGCAGCAGCGGATCGTCCTGCATGTAGGGCGAGCCGGGCTGCGGCACCACCGCGTCCCGGTCCAGGCCGGTGCAGAAGGCGCGCTCCCCGGCGCCGGTGAGGACGACGGCCCGTACGGAGTCGTCGAAGCGGAACTCCCGCCACACCGCGCCGAGTTCGTCTGCCGTGGCGAGGTCGATGGCGTTGAGCTTGTGCGGCCGGTCGAGGGTGACGACGGCGACGCCGGTGTCCTTGTCGACGGAGACGTGGAGGGTCACGGCCGCTCCAGGACCCACTGCGGAAGGCCGTCCTCGTCGAACACGACCTGCACCCGCGCCCCGATCCGGACCCGGTCGCGCGCGAGGGAGTCGAGCGCGGCCCCGGCGCCGGTGACCAGGTTCCCGACCAGCCTGATCCGCGGGGCGTCGACCAGTTCCACCACGATCACGTTGTACGGCGCGACGGCGGCGTAGTCGGGCAGGAGCGGCGGATGCGGGAAGACGTACGACCACACCCGGCCCCGGCCGCTCACCGGCCGCCACTCGCTCGCGAAGGACTGGCAGTGGGGGCAGCAGGGGCGGGGCGGGAAGCGGGGTTCGGCGCAGTCGGCGCAGGTCTGGACGCGGAGTTCGCCGGCGCGGGCGTACTGCCAGAAGGGGGCGCCGTCGTCGTCGGTGACGGGAGCGAGCATGGGCGGATCAACTCCTCAGGAGCAGGGCGGAGGTGGGGACGCCCTCGCCGGCCGTGACCAGGCAGGTGGCGGCGTCCGGGACCTGTGCGGTGCTGGTGCCGCGCAGCTGTCGTACGCCCTCGTTGATCAGGTTGAAGCCGTGGACGTACGCCTCGGAGAGGCCGCCGCCGCTGGTGTTGAGGGGGAGCCGGCCGCCGATCTCCAGCGCGCCGCCCTCCGTGAAGGCGCCGCCCTCGCCCCGGCCGCAGAAGCCGTAGCCCTCCAGGGAGAGCGGGACGAGGGCGGTGAACGCGTCGTAGATCTGGGCGACATCGACGTCCTGCGCGGTGAAGTCGGCGTGTTTCCACAGGTGTCGGGCGGCGGTCCAGGCGGGGCCGGTGAGGGGGTCGTCGTTCCAGTAGTTGACCATGCCGTGGTGCTGGGCGGGGAGACCCTGGGCCGCGGAGTGGACGTAGACGGGGGTGCGCCGGCAGTCGCGGGCACGCTCGCGGGAGACGATCACGCACGCCAACGCCCCGTCGGTCTCCAGGCAGTTGTCGAAGAGGCAGAGGGGTTCGCTGATCCAGCGGGAGGTCATGTACATCTCGCGGGTGAGCGGGCGGTCGTACATGATCGCGGCCGGGTTCTGGTTGGCCCTGTTCCGGCAGGCGAGGGCGACGTTGAACAGGTGGTCGCGGGTGGCGCCGTACTCGTACATGTAGCGGCGGGTGAGCAGGGCGATCTCGTCGGCGGGCCGGAGCAGGCCGAACGGGCGGGTCCACTGGGCTGGGGTGGGGAGTTGGCGGGTCGTGTTGGTCCACGGTCTCGCCCCGCTGCCCCGCTTCCGGGACCGCCAGGCCACGCCCACGGTCGCCTGTCCGGCGGCGATGGCGGTGGCGAGGTGGGCGACGGTGGCGCAGGAACCCCCGCCCCCGTACCCGACCTTGCTGAAGAAGGTCAGGTCGCCGAAGCCGACCGCCTTGGCCAGTTCGACCTCGTCGGTCTCCTCCATCGTGTAGGAGGCGAGGGCGTCGACCTCGCCGGGAGCGATGCCCGCGTCGTCGAGGGCGGCGAGGACGGCGCGACAGGCCAAGGTCCGCTCGTCCTCGGGGAGTTGTTTGGCGAAGGGGGTCTCACCTATGCCGACGATCGCGGTGGCGTCCTTGATTCCGGCCATGGTTGGGGCCTCCACACGGTGCCGGTGCAGCTGACAGGGCGTCAGGCTACAGCTAATCTGACGGACAGTCAGCTAATGCGTACAGGGAGGTCGTTCGTGCGCGGAGACGTGGAGTGGGGAAGCATTCCGGGACTCGTCCGGTTCGCGGCGAAGCGGTACGCGGACACCGAGGCGGTGGTGGAGGGCCGGACCCGGATCTCCTACGCCGAGCTGGGCGCCCGCGTCGAACGATCGGCGGCGGCCTGCGCCGGGGCGGGTGTCTCGCCGGGCGACCGGGTCGCGATCTGGGCCCCGAACTCGCTCGACTGGATCGTGGCGGCGCTCGGCGCGGTGTCGGCGGGAGCGGTGCTGGTGCCGATCAACACCCGCTTCAAGGGGGTCGAGGCGGCGGACGTGCTGCGGCGCAGCGAGGCACGGCTGCTGTTCGTGACCGGGACGTTCCTCGGCACCTCCTACGTGGCCTCGCTGCGCCGGGCGGTCGCGGAGGGGCCCGGGCTGCCGGAACTGGACCAGGTGGTGGTGCTGTCGGACGACGCGCCCGCCGACTACCGCACCTGGAAGGACTTCCTGGCGGGCGGCGACGGAGTGCCGGCGGCCGAGGTGCGGGCGCGCGCGGCGGCGGTGCGCGGCGCCTGGCCCTCCGACATCGTCTTCACCTCCGGCACGACGGGGCGGCCGAAGGGCGCGGTCATCTCGCACGCGCAGACGCTGCGGGCGTACGAGATCTGGAGCGACCTCGCGGGGCTGCGGCAGGGCGACCGCTATCTGATCGTGAACCCCTTCTTCCACACCTTCGGCTACAAGGCCGGCGTGCTGGCCTGTCTGATGCGGGGCGCGACGATGATTCCGCAGCCGGTGTTCGGGGTCGACACGGTCCTCGCCAACATCGCCGCGGAACGCGTCTCGGTCCTCCCCGGCCCGCCCACCCTCCACCAGTCCCTCCTGGACCACCCGGCCCGCGACACCCACGACCTCTCGGCGCTCCGGCTGGTCGTGACGGGCGCGGCGGTGGTGCCGCTGCGGCTGGTGGAACGGCTGCGCGGGGAACTGGGCGTGGAGACCGTCCTCACCGCCTACGGCCTCTCGGAGGCCAGCGGCATCGTGACGATGTGCCGGCGCGGCGACGATCCGACGGTGATCGCGTCGACGTCGGGGCGGGCGATCCCCGGCACGGAGGTCCGGGTGGAGGCGCCGCTCGGTTCGCCGGGCGAGGTCCTGGTCCGCGGCTTCAACGTGATGCGCGGCTACTACGAGGACGAGACCGCCACCGCCCAGGTCGTCACGGAGGACGGCTGGCTGCGCACCGGGGACGTGGGGGTGCTGGACGCCGAGGGCAACCTCCGCATCACCGACCGCATCAAGGACATGTTCATCGTCGGCGGCTTCAACGCGTATCCGGCGGAGATAGAGCAACTCCTCGGCGTGCACCCCGACGTGGCCGACGTGGCGGTCGTCGGCGTGCCCGACGCACGGCTGGGGGAGGTCGGCAGGGCGTACGTCGTACGCCGCCCCGGCTCCACCCTGACCGGCGACGACCTGATCGCCTGGGCCCGGCGCGAGATGGCCAACTACAAGGTGCCGAGGGCGGTGGAGTTCGTGGGGGAGCTGCCCCGGAACGCGAGCGGGAAGGTGGTGAAGGGGGAGCTGCGGGCGGCCGGATGAGGCACCGGCCCGGCACGCCCCTCCGGACACACCTCGGCCGCGACGGCTCCCCCTGGGCCGTCGCGGCCGGTCCCCCGTGGTGGGCGAAGGTCTAGCTCGGCTCGGACGTGATGTGCGTGTTGTCCGGTGTGACGGTGCCGTCGTCGTCGGCGGTCACGACGCTCTCGACGTCCGTGATGTGCGTGTTGAGCGGCTTGACGCCGCCCGTCAGCTTGGCGTCGGTGATGTGCGTGTTGTCCGGCTTGACGACCGGCTCGTCGCTCTTGGTGTCGCTCATCTCACTGGCTCCCCTGTTACGTGCGGTGATTGGGCGGGATCCGCCCGGCAACTCCCCCGAGAACTGCCGGACGGATCCTCAGGGCCGGTTCACCTTAGATGCCCGGCCGCCTGCCGTTCCGTCTGCCCCCCGACGCGACGGCCCGACACAGGTGAGAATGCCGGACCGCGATAAACGAACGATGAACGCCCGTCCGGGGAAGGGGCGGAGCCTCGGGCGTCAGACGGTGGTCGACGGCGCCAGCAGGCCCCTGACCTCCTCCACCTCCGGCGACTGGAGCCGTTCGTAGATCTCCAGCGCCTCGGTCCAGCAGACCTGGGCGCGGCCGGACTGGCCGATGCCGTCGAGGGCCTTGCCGAGGACGGTCAGGACGTTGCCGCGGCGCCACTCGCCGCCGATCTCCCGCAGTGGCGTCAGCGCCATCTCGGCGTTGGCCGCGGCCTGGGCGGGACGCTGGGCCAGCAGGTCCACCTCGGCGAGGCGGAAGAGGGTCATGCCCTCCCAGAGGCGCTGCCGGCTCGCGCGGAAGACGGTCAGCGCCTGCTTGAGATGGGCCACCGCGTCGGTCGGCTGGCTGTTCTTGCCGAGGGCCAGCCCGAGGGCGTAGTGGCCGTTGGCCGCCTTGAGGGTGTGCCCGAGTTCCTCGTACATCTCGGTGCCCTGGCGGGCGAGGCCGACCGCGCTGTCGGCGCGTTCCGTCTGGAGGTGCAGCCGGGAGAGGTTGCACAGCGCGGACGCGGCGCCGGAGAGGTCCCCGCAGGCGCGGAAGCTCGCGATGGCCCGCTCCAGGAACTCCTCGGCCTCGTCGTAGCGGCTCCGGTAGAAGGAGTAAATGCCGAGGAGGTTCGCCGCCCAGCAGCACGGCAGGGCGTCGTCGGAGGCCTCCGACAGGGCGAGTGCCTGCCCTGCCTCCTGGTGCGCCTGCTCGAACTGCCCGGAGAAATGGCGGGCGTTGGCCAGCACCAGGACGGCCCGGCCCTCCGCCCGGCCGTCGGCGGCCTCGCGGGCCGCGTCGCGCAGGGTGGTGCCGGCCGCCTCGTACTCCTTGAAGTTCGCCCCGGACTCCGCGAGGTCGACCGCGGCCCACAGCAGATCGACGGCGCGCCGCAGCGTCGTCCCGCCCGCCGACTGCCGTACGCAGGCCAGCAGCGGCATCGCCTCGCTGTAGAGCCAGTCCTGTGCGGCGCGGCGGTCGGGGAAGACCAGTCCGTCGACGCCGGTCCCCTCCAGGTGGTCGACGAGGCGGTCACCGGGCCGCTCGATGCCGTAGACCCCGGCGGCCGTGGCCAGGTAGAAGTCCAGCAGCCGGGACATGGCCGCGGTCGTCTCGCTCGGCGGCCACTCGTCCCGCTCGGCGCACGCACGCGCGTAGAGCCGCACCAGATCGTGGTACCGGTAGCGCCCGGGCGCGGCCGATTCGACCAGTGACGTGTCCACGAGGGATTCCAGGACGTCCTCCGTGTCCTCCAGGGGGAGGTCCAGCACGGCCGCCGCTGCCGGGAGGGAGATGTCCGGGCCGTCCGCCAGCCCCAGCAGCCGGAACGCCCGTGCCTGGGCCGGCTCCAGCTGGCCGTAGCCCAGCTCGAAGGTGGCCTTCACGGCGAGGTCGCCGGCCTGGAGCTCGTCCAGCCGCCGCCGCTCGTCGGCGAGCTTGGCGGCGAGGACGGAGACCGTCCAGGTGCGGCGGGCCGCGAGGCGGGAGGCCGCGATACGGATCGCGAGGGGGAGGAAGCCGCAGGCCGCGACCACGTCGAGGGCCGCTTCCCGTTCGGCGGCGACGCGTTCGGCGCCGACGATCCGGGTGAAGAGCTGGAGGGCCTCCTCGGGGGACATCACGTCGAGGTCGACGAGATGCGCCCCGGCCAGGTCCACCATCCGCACCCGGGAGGTGACCAGCGCGGCACAGCCCTCGGTGCCGGGGAGCAGGGGCCGTACCTGGGCCGCGTCCTTCGCGTTGTCCAGCAGCACCAGCACGCGCCGCCCGTCCAGGACCGACCGGTACAGCGCGGACCGCTCCTCCAGGGAGTCCGGTATCGCGGAGTCCGGGGTGCCCAACGCCCGCAGGAACGCGCCGAGTACGGTCTCCGGTTCGGCGGCGCGGGAGCCGGCGCCCTGGAGGTCGACGTACAACTGGCCGTCGGGGAAGGCCGAACGGGCCTGGTGGGCGACATGGACGGCGAGGGTCGTCTTGCCGACGCCGCCGATTCCGGCGAGCGCCGACACCGCCATCACGCGGCCCTCGGCCGAGGCGAGGACATCGCCGAGTTCCGACACGAAGGACACGCGGCCGGTGAAGTCCGGGACCGTCGCCGGGAGTTGGTGGGGGCGGACCGGTGACGGCACGGTCTCCGCCGCCGGCGCGGACGGTTCCGCGAGGCCCGGGTCGGCCTTCAGGATGCGGTGCTGGAGTTCGCGCAGGCCGGGGCGCGGGTCCACCCCGAGTTCGTCGGCGAGCAGACGCCGGGTGTCGGCGTACACCGCGAGGGCCTCCGCCTGGCGGCCCGAGCGGTACAGGGCGAGCATCAGCAGCTCGCGGAGGCGTTCGCGGAGCGGGTGGGCCGCGGTGAGGGCGGTCAGCTCGCTGACGGCCTCCGCGTGGCAGCCCTGCTCCAGGTCCATGTCGAGGCGGGATTCGAGGAGTTGGAGCCGCCACTCCTCCAGGCGGACGCGCTGCGCCTCCGCGTACGGGCCGGGCAGTCCGGCCAGCGGCTCTCCCTCCCACAGCGTGAGCGCGCGGCCCAGCAGGTCCCGGGCGTGCGACAGGTCACCCGCCGACCTCGCCTTCTCCGCCTCGGTCGTCAGGTCCTGCACCTCGGCCACGTCCAGCGCCCGCTCGGGCAGCCCCCGTACGGCATAGCCGCCCGACTCGCTGACCAGGACACCGGCGTCCAGGACCTTCCGCAGCCGGGACGCGTAGGTGCGCACCGCGGCCAGCGCCTGGGACGGAGGGTCGTCGCCCCACAGGGCGTCGATCAGTTCGCCGGCGGTCGCCGTGCGGCCCTCGCGCAGCAACAGCGCGGCCAGCAGGGCGCGTTGCTGAGGGGAGCCGGTGGGCAGCGCGTCGGGGCCCCGCCAGGCACGTACCGGACCGAGCACGCTGAAGCGCAGTGCGGCCGACTCCTCCGTGCCGGAGTCGGGGCGCCGCTGCTCCGGTACCCGCGGTCCACCGTCCATCGCCGTTCCCCCTAGGCAAGCCTGATAACTACGACAGTTTGCCTTGTCCACGGCGGATGCGTCAGCTCTCGGAGACGCCGCTCACACGTGGACGCGCGGGAAGTCACAAGGCTCTCACACGGCCTGCGCACAGTTCCGCACACAACCGAGCATCCCGAACCCGGATCCAGCTAGCTGACGGGTCGTCAGATCGGCGCTACCGTGAGCGCCATGGACACCCAGACCACCGCCCCGACCCCCCTTCCGCCGATCATCTCCGTCGACGACCACACCGTGGAGCCCGCCGACGTCTGGCAGCACCGGCTGCCCAGGAAGTACCTGGACACCGGCCCCCGCGTGGTCCGCGCGCCACTGAAGGACATGACCTTCCTCGGCGGCCGGTTCAAGCCCGTGATGGGCGAGCCCGGCGACGACGGACCCATCGGTGACTGGTGGGTCTACGAGGATCTGCACCGCCCGCTCACCCGCCTCGACACCGCCGTCGGCTACAGCAGGGACGAGATCAAGCTCGAAGTCATCACTTACGAGCAGATGCGTCCGGGCTCGTACGACGTCCCGGCCCGGCTCGCCGACATGGACGTCAACCACGTCCAGTCCGCGCTGTGTTTCCCCACCTTCCCCCGCTTCTGCGGCCAGACGTTCACCGAGGCCGCCGACCGCGACCTCGGGCTGCTGTGCGTGCGCGCCTACAACGACTGGATGGTGGAGGAGTGGTGCGGCCCGGACGCGCACGGCCGCCTGATACCGCTCCCGCTCATCCCGTTGTGGGACCCGGAGCTGGCCGCCGCCGAGGTCCGCCGCAACGCCGCCCGCGGCACCCGTGCCGTCGCCTTCTCCGAGATACCCCCGCACCTCGGCCTGCCCTCCATCCACACCGACGACTGGGACCCCTTCCTCGCCGCCTGCGCCGAGACCGGCACCGTCGTCGCCATGCACATCGGCTCCAGCAGCCGTATGCCGTCGACCTCGGCCGACGCGCCGCCCGCCGTCGGCTCGACGATCACCTTCGCCAACTGCTGCTACTCGATGGTCGACTGGCTGATGAGCGGCAAGTTCGAGCGCTTCCCCGACCTCAAGGTCATGTACGCCGAGGGCCAGATCGGCTGGATCCCCTACATCCTGGAGCGGGCCGACGTCGTCTGGGAGGAGAACCGCGCCTGGGGCGGCGTCGCCGACAAGGTCCACCGCCCGCCGTCCGAACTCTTCGCCGAGCACGTCTACGGCTGCTTCTTCGACGACGCGTTCGGCCTGAGGAACCTGGACGCGATCGGCGTCGGCAACGTCCTCTACGAGACCGACTACCCGCACTCCGACTCCACCTGGCCCAAGTCCCGCGAGGTCGGCGAGGCACAGATGGGCCATCTGGCGCCGGACGTCGTCGAGCGGATCGTCCGGGGCAACGCGATCGACCTGCTGGGCCTGACCCCGGCCGGCCTGTGGGAGGGCCCCAAGTGACCTCCCTCGCCTACGGGATACAACTTCCCGTCCAGTCCCAGAGCACCCTGTACGCCGAGCCCTGGGAGGCCGACGCGGGACCCGCCGACCTCGTCGGGATCGCCCGCGCCGCCGAGCGGGCGGGCTTCGACTACATCGCGGGCTGCGACCACGTCGGCGTCCCGCACCGCCTGGCCACGGCCATGAGCACCATCTGGTACGACCCCGTCGCCACCCTCTCCTACCTCGCGGGCGTCACCGAACGCGTCCGCCTGCTCAGCCATGTGGCGGTCGTGGGCCTGCGCCACCCGCTGCTCACCGCCAAGCAGTACGCCACCCTCGACCACCTCAGCGGCGGACGCCTGATCCTGGGCGTCGGCGCCGGGCACGTACGCGAGGAGTTCGAGGCGCTGGGGGTGGACTTCGAGCGCCGCGGACCCGTCCTGGACGAGTCGATCGACGCGCTGCGTGCGGCCCTGGGCCCGGACGAGTTCCCCTCCCACCACGGCAAGTTGTACGACTTCGAGGGCCTGGGCCAGCGCCCCCGCCCCGCGCAGGAGCACGTCCCCCTCTGGGTCGGCGGCTCGTCGCCCGCCGCCGTCCGCCGGGCCGCGCTCAAGGCGGACGGCTGGCTGCCGCAGGGCGACCCCCGCGACCGGCTGCCCGGACAGATCGAGCGGATCCGGCGGCTGCGCGAAGAGGCAGGAATCCAGGGGCCGTTCGTGTTCGGGGCCATCACCGAGCCGCTGTACGTCGGCGAGCCGGGATGGCAGGTGGGCCGCCGCACGCTCAGCGGAGCCCCCGACCGCATCGCCGAGTCCCTGCGCGCCTACGGGGCGATGGGCGTCGACCAGATCCAGGTGCGGTTCCGGTGTCGCGACCGGGCCGAACTCACCGACCAGATAGCCGCGTTCGGGGCCGGCATAGCGCCGCACCTCGGCCACCTCGACTAGGGAGACCGCATGGGCAAGCTGGACGGACGTGTCGTCATCGTGACCGGGGCGGCACGCGGGCAGGGCGAGCAGGAGGCGCGGCTGTTCGCGGCCGAGGGCGCGAAGGTCGCCGTGGCGGATGTGCTGGACGAGCAGGGGGAGGCGCTGGCGAAGGAGCTGGGGGCGCTCTACGTGCACCTGGACGTGGGCGAGGAGGCCGACTGGAGCGCGGCGGTCGGGGCGGTCAAGGGGGCGTACGGGCGGATCGACGGGCTGGTGAACAACGCGGGGATTCTGCGCTTCAACTCCCTTGTGGACACGCCTCTTGAGGAGTTCATGCAGGTCGTGCGGGTCAACCAGGTCGGCTGCTTCCTCGGGATCAAGACCGTGGCGTCGGCGATGGAGGACGGCGGCACGATCGTCAACACGGCCTCGTACACGGCGGTGACCGGGATGGCGGCCGTCGGGACCTACACCGCCACCAAGCACGCCATCCTCGGGCTCACCCGGGTGGCCGCGCTGGAGCTGGCGAGCCGGCGGATCCGGGTCAACGCCGTCTGCCCCGGGGCCGTGGACACCGCGATGTCCAACCCGGCGCGGCTGGACCCGGACGCGGACCCGGAGGAGATGACCCGCGCGCTGGACGAGCTGTACCGCAAGCTCGTGCCGCTGGGCCGGATCGGACGGGCCGACGAGGTGGCGCGGCTCGCGCTGTTCCTGACGTCGGACGACTCGTCGTACATCACCGGCCAGCCGTTCGTGATCGACGGGGGCTGGCTGGCCGGGGTCAGTGTTATCTGACGAGGCGTCAGCTATTGACGAATCTGACGCCACGTCAGAAAGTCGTAGCACTCAGACGAACCATCTGGACTTGGGACGGTGAACCTCCTTGGAATTCGGGCTCTTTGTACAGGGATACGTGGGCAAGCGCGCCGAGACGGACCCGCTGGCCGAGCACAAGGCGCTGATGGAGGAGACCGAGTACGTCATCCAGGCGGACAAGTCCGGGTTCAAGTACGCCTGGGCGTCCGAGCACCACTTCCTGGAGGAGTACTCGCACCTCTCGGCGAACGACGTCTACCTCGGCTACCTCGCCCACGCGACCGACCGCATCCACCTCGGGTCGGGCATCTTCAACCCCCTCGCACAGGTCAATCACCCGGTGAAGGTGGCCGAGAAGGTCGCCATGCTCGACCATCTCTCCGGCAACCGCTTCGAGTTCGGCAGCGGGCGCGGCGCCGGGTCGCACGAGATCCTCGGGTTCATCCCCGGGGTGACCGACATGAACTACACCAAGGAGATCTGGGAAGAGACCATCGCCGAGTTCCCCAAGATGTGGCTCCAGGACGAGTACGTCGGCTTCCAGGGCAAGCACTGGCAGCTGCCGCCGCGGAAGATCCTGCCCAAGCCGTACGGGAAGGCGCACCCCGCGATGTGGTACGCCGCCGGGTCGCCGCCGTCGTACGCCATGGCCGCGCAGAAGGGGCTCGGGGTGCTCGGGTTCAGCATCCAGAAGGTGTCCGACATGGAATGGGTGCTGGAGCAGTACAAGACGGCGATCGTGAACGCCGAGCCGGTCGGGGCGTTCGTCAACGACAACGTGATGGTGACCACCACGGCGATCTGCGCGCCGACCCATGACGAGGCGATCCGGATCGCCACCAGCGGCGGGCTGCACTATCTGCCCTCGCTGGTGTTCCGGTACCACGACACGTTCCCCCGGCCCGAGGGGTTCCCGGTGTGGCCGGAGACCCTGCCCGAGTACACGCCGGAGTTCGTCGAACTCCTCGTGGAGGAGGAGCTGTTGATCTGCGGGGACCCGGACGAGGTGCTCACGCAGTGCAAGCGGTGGGAGCAGGCCGGGGCGGACCAGCTGAGCTTCGGGCTGCCGGTGGGGGTGCCCAAGGAGGAGACGCTGCAGACGATCCGGCTGATCGGGGAGCACGTGATTCCGAAGATCGACACGGATCCCGTTCACCGGACCACGCGGTTCCGTCAGGCGGCTTGAGGGTTCGTCGTCGGGTGCGGGCGCGTGGGGGCTGGTCGCGCAGTTCCCCGCGCCCCTGAACAGCAGGTCGGTCAGCGCATCGCACGCTTCAGGAGGCAAGGCTCGTGCTCGATCACGTCATCAAAGGGGCGACGGTTGTCGACGGGACCGGTGCGCCCGCATTCGTCGCCGACGTCGGTGTCCGCGACGGCCGGATCGCCGTCGTCGGCACTGCCACCGAGGAATCCCGCAGCACCGAGGACGCCGCCGGGCTCGTCCTCGCCCCCGGCTTCGTCGATCCCCACACCCACTACGACGCCCAGTTGTTCTGGGACCCGTATGCCACGCCGTCCCTGAACCACGGAGTGACGACCGTCGCCGCCGGGAACTGCGGGTTCACCCTCGCGCCGTTGAAGGCGGAGGACGCCGACTACACGCGCCGGATGATGTCCAAGGTCGAAGGCATGTCGCTGGTCGCCCTGGAGGAGGGCGCGCCCTGGAGCTGGCGCGGGTTCGGGGAGTACCTGGACGCCCTCGAAGGGCGGATCGCGGTCAACGCCGGTTTCATGGTGGGGCATTGCGCGCTGCGACGGTACGTGATGGGACCGGACGCGGTCGGCGGCCAGCCCAGCGAGGAGCAACTCGCCGAGATCGTACGGCTGTTGCACGAGGCCATGGACGCGGGCGCCTGGGGTTTCTCCACCACCCAGTCCTCCACCCACTCGGACGGCGACGGACAGCCGGTCGCCTCACGGCACGCCCGGCCGGAGGAACTGCTCGCCCTGTCCCGGGCGGTCGGTGAGCACGAAGGCACACAGATCGAGGCGATCGTCGCCGGGTGCCTGGACCAGTTCAGCGACGCGGAGATCGACCTGTTCGTCGAGATGAGCGCGGTGGCCGGGCGGCCGTTGAACTGGAACGTGCTGACCATCGACGCCGCCGTGCCGGAACGGGTGCCCCGGCAGCTGTTCGCGAGCGAGCGGGCCCGCAAGGCCGGCGGCCGGGTCGTCGCCCTGACCATGCCGATCCTCACGCCGATGAACATGTCCCTGGGCACCTTCTGCGCCCTGAACCTGATACCCGGCTGGGGACCGGTCCTGAGCCTGCCCGTGCCCGAACGGATCGCCCGGCTGCGCGACCCCGGCGTACGCGCCGAGATGCTGCGGAACGCCACCAGCAAGGAGGCGGGCGTCTTCCGGCGGCTCGCCGACTTCGGCCGCTATGTGATCGGGGACACCTACAGCACCGCCAACGAGGGGCTGACCGGGCGGGTGGTGAGGGACATCGCCGCCGAGCGCGGCCAGGAACCCTTCGAGTGCCTCGTGGAGATCTGCGCGGCCGACGAGCTGCGTACGGTCCTGTGGCCCATGCCGTCCGACAACGACCCCGCCTCCTGGGCGCTGCGGGCCGAGACCTGGCGGCACGAGGACGTGCTGCTCGGCGGGTCCGACGCCGGGGCGCATCTGGACCGGATGTGCGGGGCGCCGTACACGACCCGGTTCATCGGGGACTGTGTGCGCGGGCGGAAGCTGGTGGGACTCGAACAGGCCGTGAAGATGCTCACCGACGATCCGGCCCGGCTGTTCGGGCTGCGGGAGCGGGGGCAGGTGCGGGAGGGCTGGCATGCGGACCTCGTGCTGTTCGACCCCGAGAGGATCGACGCGGGCAAGGCCACCCTGGTGCACGACCTGCCGGGTGACAGTCCGCGCCTCGACTCCGAGGCGATCGGGATACGGGCCGTGTGGGTCAACGGGGTCGAGGCCATCCGGGACGACGTGGTGAGCGGGCACGTGCCCGGGCGGGTGCTGCGGTCGGGGCGGGACACCAGGACGGTGAGCACCCGGTGAGTTCCGGGCCGGACGCGGGGCGGGCGGGCTCTCAGGCCGCCGACGGACAGCGGTTGTTCGTCGGCGGGGAGTGGGTCGAGCCCGACGGCGGGCACTACGCCGTGATCGATCCCGCCACCGAGGAGACCGTGGGGTGGGCGCCCGAAGCCTCCCGGGAACAGGTGCGCGCCGCCGCCGCCTCGGCCAGGGAGGCCTTCGGGCCGTGGTCGCGCACGCCGGCCGGGGAGCGCGCCGCCGTTCTCGGGCGGGCGGCGGACATCATCCGGGGGCAGCTCGTGCCGTACGCCGAGCTGGCGCAGGCGGAGAGCGGGGCCACGACCGGGACCGCGCGGGGCATGCAAGTGGGCGTGGGCGCCGCCCGGTTCAGGCGGTACGCGACCGTCGAGCCGGGCGAGTGGGCCATCGCGCCGCAGGTGAACGAGGCGGGGCCCTTCGGGCGGGCGGCCGTCATGGGGGCGCTCGCCGTGCGGCAGCCGGTCGGGGTCGTCACCTGCATCACGTCGTACAACAACCCCTGGGCGAACCCCGCGGGGAAGATCGCGCCCGCTCTCGCCATGGGCAACACGGTGGTCGTGAAACCCGCGCCGCAGGACCCGCTGTCCGTCTACCGCATGGCGGAGGCGCTGGAGGCGGCCGGGGTGCCGCGCGGGGTCGTGAACGTGGTCAACGGGCAGTCCGTGGCGGTCGGTGAGACGGCCGTGGACGCGCCGGACGTCGACATGGTCAGCTTCACCGGGTCCACGGCGGTCGGGCAGCGGATCGCCGAGGTGTGCGGGCGGGCGATGAAACGGCAGTTGATGGAGCTGGGCGGGAAGGGCGCGGCCCTCGTCTTCGACGACGCGGACCTCGCCTCGGCCGTCTCCGGGATCGGCACGACCTTCTCCTTCTACAGCGGACAGATCTGCACGGCACCGACGCGGGTACTGGCCCAGCGCGGGATCCACGACCGGCTCGTCGAGCAACTGGCCGCCTACGCACGGGTGCTGAAGGTCGGCGACCCGCGCCTGCCGGACACGGTGGTCGGACCGGTGATCTCGGCGGCACACCGCGAACGCGTCGAGTCGTACGTCGAACTGGGCCGGAAGGAAGGCGCGGTGGTCGTCGCGGGCGGTGAACGGCCGTCCTCCGGGCCGGGGTTCCTCGTCGCGCCGACCGTCCTCGCCGACTGCCGCCCGGAGATGCGGGTCGTCCGCGAGGAGATCTTCGGGCCGGTCGTCGTGGTCGTCCCCTTCGACGACGAGGAGGAAGGGATCGCCCTCGCCAACGACAGCGACTACGGCCTCATCGACTACGTCTGGTCGGCCGACGTGGCCCGCGCCTTCCGGGTCGCCCGGCGGCTGAGGGCCGGCGGCGTGGGCGTCAACACGGTGGGACGCAACATGGAGGCCCCATTCGGCGGCTTCAAGAAGAGCGGGGTCGGCCGGGACGTCGGCTCGTACGCGCTGCACGCGTACAGCGAGGTGCAGGCGATCGTGTGGCCCGGCTGAGAGGCCCCTCCTCGCGCGGGTGCGGTTCAGTCCCGCAGGTCCACCCGTACCGTCAGCAGGTTCGAGCCCATCGCCCTGACCGCCGCGCTGTTGAAGCGGGGGAGGGCACGCAGCCGGGCACGGGGGTCGTCGTCGGGGAGGAGATGGGCCGTGCCCGTGTGCCAGCGGCCCATGATGCGGACGCGGACCTCGGGATCGGCCTTGATGTTGCGGACGTAGTGGGAGAGTTCGCCGAACTCCGAGACCAGCCAGAAGGTGCTGCCCACCCGACGGCCGCCGAGCGGGGTGCGCCGGGGCCTGCCGGAGACGCGGCCCGTGGTCTCCAGGACGGTCTGGGTGGGCAGACGGCGGGTGACCGAGTTCAGGACGCGCTGGATCCTGCTGACGGTGCGGTACTTGGCTGCGGCCTGCGGGGTGGGCATGGCGTCTCGGTCTCCTGTCGCGCGGGCGGGGCGTGGTGTTCCATGGTGCCGTGCGGGTCGTGACGTGGAACCTGTGGTGGCGGTACGGGCCCTGGGAGGCCCGGCGGACGGCGATCCTCGCCGTGCTGCGTGAACTGCGGCCCGATGTCGTCGGGTTGCAGGAAGTGTGGGACACGCGGGACACCGGCGGGGAGAACCTCGCCGGGTGGCTCGCCGGGGAACTCGGGATGCACTGGACCTGGGGGGCCTCCCACGACCCCGGGTTCTGGCAGCGGCGGCTCGGCGGCACCGCCGTGGGCATCGGCAACGCCGTCCTCAGCCGCTGGCCCGTCGCGGAGCGGGCCGTCCTGCCGCTGCCGCCCGGGGACGGCGACGGCGGCCGGCTCGCGGTGTACGCGGGGCTGGACGCGCCGGGCCACCGGGTCCCGTTCTTCACCGCCCACCTCTCCTCCGCGCCCGCCGCCTCGGCCGTACGGTGCCAACAGGTCACCGCGCTCGCGGAGTTCGTCGCCCGGCGGCGCGGCACGGGGCCGTTCCCGCCCGTCGTCACCGGTGACTTCAACGCCCGGCCGGACTCGGACGAGGTGCGGCTCCTCGGCGGGCACCGGACCGCGCCGCCCGTCCCCGGCCACGTACTCGTCGACGCCTGGGACGTCGCCGAACCCGGGGCGCCCTCGGCCACCTGGGACCTCCGGAACCCCTACGTCGCGGGCACGTCGTCCGGGCCGAGCGCCCGGGTCGACTACGTCTTCGTGGCGCCGGCCGGGCGGGACGGTCCCGGGCACGTGCGGGGCGCCCGGCGGGCGGGGGACGGGCCGGTCGGCGGGGTGTGGCCGACCGATCACGCGGCCGTCGTCGTGGACCTGAGCGACGAACCGGCCGTGCCCGCCGACCGGTTCAGCGGACGGGGTCGCCCAGGAACACCGGGTTCGTGAGCGCGGCCGGTGCGCCCGGCAGCGGCCCCGCCGTCGTCTCGTGCCGCACCTCGGCGCGTACGTACGCCGCGTAGGCCGGAGTGGTGTGCCACTCCACGGCACCCGCGCCGCCGGCCGGAAGCGGATCGCTGGTGAACAGGACCCCCTGGTCGGTGACGAGGCGGACGGTGCAGCGCGGGGCGCCGGTGACCTCAAGACGGACCGTGACCGGCGTGTCCGCGGAGACCCTCAACCGGTCGCCGATTCCCGCCTGCCGGGCCCGGCCGCCGGTCGCGGTGAGGGCGAGGGAGACGTCCTTGGACTCGGCGATGTAGGAGTGCCCGGCGCGGATGCCGTCCTGGACGGCCTCGCGGGTCAGGTCGTCGGCCAGGACGACCGTCTGCGGCAGGCCGACGACGTCCGGGTCACGGTGGGCGTCGCTGTTGCCCATCGCCGGAAGCCACTCCCGGTTCTCCCGCACGGACGCCACCAGCGTCGCGTCCCAGGAGGCGAGGGCGATCTCGTCGTCGGGCGTCCAGGGGCCGTTCCACACCTCGACCGCGTCCGCCTCGCCGAAGCCGAACTTCCAGGCGCAGCCGATGCAGGTGGCGTGCGGATGGGCGGGCACGACCAGGCCGCCGGCCCGCCGGATCTCGCGGGCGTACCGTCCGAAACGGTTGTCGCGGGCCCGGTACCGCCAGTCGACGAACGTGCCCGGTTCGGTGCCGAGGGCGACGACGTGACCGTTGCGGGTGGTGATCTCCTCACCCAGCATGATCAGCAGGTCGTCACCCGCCTCCGGAGCCCAATGGAGGTGCGAGGACTGGGTGTTGTGGTCCGAGGAGTTGATGAAGTCCAGGCCCGCCGCGCGCGCCAGCGCCGCGATCTCGGCGGGGGTGCGGCGCCCGTCCGAGTACCAGGAGTGCAGATGGCAGTCACCCCGGTACCAGTCCCGCCCGCGCCCCTTCGCCCGCTCCGGCGGGTACACCGGCCGCGGGGCGGCGCCCGGCGCGCCGTGGGTGAGCGTGATCGTCAGCTCGTACGCCAGGCCCTGCGGGGAGACGGTGTACGGGCCCAGCGCGATGTGCCAGGTGCCGGCGTGCACCGGGCCGGGGAGGTAGCCGGGGGTCGCGTCGTCGGCGCGGAGGAAGAACTCCGTGCGGGCCCCGCCCGACCAGCCGCGGAAACCCCGGCCGCCGAGGTCCGTGCCCCGCTGGTCGAAGATGCCGATGTCGAGGGCGTTGCCCTGGGTGCCGGCCGGGACGGCCGGTCTGTCGTACGTGTACGCCACCTTCAGCTCGCGGACCCCCGCGGGGACCTCGACCGGCACGTACACGTAGTCCGGCGAGCCGGTCGGGAGGATGCCCCGTACCGTCCGGCTCTCCTGGTAGCCGTCTGCCGCGGCCGCGGTGCCGCTCGCGAAGGTCACGCTTCCCAACGTAAGCGCGGCGGCGCCCGTCACGATCAGTGCGCGCCGGTTGATGCCGTTTCCGTGCTCGTCGTCGCACATGCTGCTGCTCCCGGGGTGTCGTGAGGGACAGGGATGGCACGTACGACTCTGCTAGTGGGCCGTGAACTCCCGCGCAAGGACAGGGAATCGCCGGGTGTCGGGAAACCGCACCGGCGCGGGCGGGGCTGCGCGTCCCCGCTGCCAGTGACACCGTGTGACGACTGCCCGGGAGGAACGAATCGGCCGTCCCTCTTTGGCCTGATCAGAGCGATCGTATGCTCGAAGGATGACGACCCCCGCGAGCTCCGGAACCGGCCCGACCGAGAACTCCATGCGTCGCGCCCTCAAACGCGCCCGTGACGGCGTGGCCCTCGACGTCACGGAGGCGGCGGTGCTGCTCCAGGCGCGCGGCGAGGCCCTCGACGACCTCACCGCGTCCGCCGCCCGGGTGCGCGACGCGGGCCTGGAGACGGCCGGCCGGCCCGGCGTGATCACGTACTCGAAGAGCGTCTTCATCCCCCTCACCCGGCTGTGCCGCGACAAGTGCCACTACTGCACGTTCGTCACGGTCCCCGGCAAGCTCCGCCGCGCCGGCCACGGCATGTTCATGTCCCCGGACGAGGTCCTCGACATCGCGCGCAAGGGCGCCGAACTCGGCTGCAAGGAAGCCCTGATCACCCTCGGCGACAAGCCCGAGGACCGCTGGCCGGAGGCGCGCGAGTGGCTCGACGCGCACGGCTACGACGACACGATCGCGTACGTCCGCGCCATCTCGATCCGCATCCTGGAGGAGACGGGCCTGCTCCCGCACCTCAACCCCGGGGTGATGACGTGGACGGACTTCCAGCGGCTCAAGCCCGTCGCCCCGTCCATGGGCATGATGCTGGAGACGACGGCGACCCGCCTCTGGTCGGAGCCGGGCGGCCCGCACCACGGCTCCCCGGACAAGGAACCGGCCGTACGGCTGCGGGTGTTGGAGGACGCGGGCCGGTCCTCGGTGCCCTTCACGTCCGGCGTCCTGATCGGCATCGGCGAGACGTACGAGGAGCGCGCGGACTCCCTCTTCGCGCTCCGCAAGGTCTCCCGCGCCTACCACGGCATCCAGGAACTGATCATCCAGAACTTCCGCGCCAAGCCGGACACCGCGATGCGCGGGATGCCGGACGCGGAGCTGGACGAACTGGTGGCGACGGTCGCGGTGGCCCGGCACATCATGGGCCCGGCGGCCTGCATCCAGGCACCCCCCAACCTCGTCGACTCCGAGTACGAGCGGCTGATCGGCGCGGGCATCGACGACTGGGGCGGGGTGTCCCCCCTCACCATCGACCACGTGAACCCCGAACGCCCCTGGCCCCAGATCGAGTTGCTGCGCGCGCAGTCGGCCGAGGCGGGCTTCGAACTCCGCGAACGCCTCTGCGTCTACCCGGAGTTCGTGGGCCGCGGCGAACCCTGGCTGGACCCGCGCCTGCTGCCGCACGTACGGGCCCTGGCGGACCCGGAGACGGGCCTGGCGCGTGCGGACGCGAAGGTGGAGGGCCACGCCTGGCAGGAGCCGGAGGAGGCCTTCGTGGCGTCCGGCCGCACGGACCTCCACACCACGATCGACACCGAGGGCCGCACGTCCGACCGCCGAGACGACTTCGACGAGGTCTACGGCGACTGGGGCGCCCTGCGCGAGGCGGCGGCGCCCGGCATGGTCCCCGAGCGGATCGACACGGACGTGCGCCAGGCCCTGGCGACGGCGGCGGACGACCCGACCCGGCTGACCGACGCGGAGGCGCTGGCGCTGCTGCACGCGGACGGCCCGGCGCTGGACGCGCTGACGCGGATCGCCGACGACGTGCGGAAGTCGGCGGTCGGCGACGACGTGACGTACATCGTCACGCGGAACATCAACTTCACCAACGTCTGCTACACGGGCTGCCGTTTCTGCGCCTTCGCCCAGCGCCGCACGGACGCGGACGCGTACACCCTCTCCCTGGACCAGGTGGCGGACCGGGCCCAACAGGCCTGGGAGGTCGGGGCCGTCGAGGTCTGCATGCAGGGCGGTATCCACCCCGACCTGCCCGGCACGGCCTACTTCGACATCGCGAAGGCGGTCAAGGAACGCGTCCCCGGCATGCACGTCCACGCCTTCTCCCCGATGGAGGTCGTGAACGGCGCGACCCGCACCGGCCTTTCGATCCGCGAGTGGCTGACGGCGGCCAAGGAAGCGGGGCTCGACACCATCCCCGGCACGGCGGCGGAGATCCTCGACGACGAGGTCCGCTGGGTCCTGACGAAGGGCAAGCTGCCGACGGCGACCTGGATCGAAGTGGTCACGACGGCGCACGAGTTGGGCATCCGGTCGAGCTCGACGATGATGTACGGCCACGTCGACCAGCCGCGCCACTGGCTCGGCCACCTCCGCACCCTGGCCGGCATCCAGCAACGCACCGGCGGCTTCACGGAGTTCGTGACCCTGCCGTTCATCCACACCAACGCACCCGTGTACCTGGCGGGGATCGCCCGCCCGGGCCCGACGATGCGGGACAACCGGGCCGTGGTGGCGATGGCGAGACTGCTGCTCCACCCGCACATCCCCAACATCCAGACGAGCTGGGTGAAGCTCGGCTCGGAGGGCGCGGCGGAGATGCTGCGCTCGGGGGCGAACGACCTCGGCGGCACGCTGATGGAGGAGACGATCTCGCGGATGGCGGGCTCGTCGTACGGCTCGTACAAGTCGGTGCGGGACCTGGTGGCCGTGGCGGAACTGGCGGGCAGGCCGGCGAGGCCGCGCACCACGCTCTACGGCGAGGTGCCGGAGGAGCGGCAGCGGGCCGCCGCCGTCTCGGACGGGCATCTGCCGGAACTGCTGCCGGTGCTCGACTGAGCGGACGGAGGCGTGGACGGAGGCCGGTACGATGATCCGACCCCTGTTCGATCGGAATGCGGGGGCTGTGTGTAGCTGAGGAGATGCGTGCCCGTGCCTGCCTCCAAGGTCTGGGTGACCGGTCTGACGGTGGGAGCGATCGCCGCGGTCACGGTCCTGGCCGTCCAGGCCGACAAGGGGCCGCACCCGAAGGCGTCCGCCGCCCGTCCGAGCGCGTCGGCGTCCGCGCACGCCTCCACGTCCCCCAAGCCGCACGCGACGGCCGTCGCCGGGGTCCCCGCCGACTCCGGCACCGGCCGCCGTGTCGTCTACGCGGTGGGCGAGAAACGCGTGTGGCTGGTCGACGCGAGCGACAAGGCGGCCCGCACGTTCACGGTCTGGCCGGGCACGGTGAGCCCCGACCCGGGCACGTACACCGTGTCGGTCCGCAGGGACGCCACGACGGGCTCCGACGGCGTCCAGATCGAGAACATCGTCTACTTCGCCACCAAGTCCGGCCTCAACATCGCCTTCTCCAACGCGGTCGACGGCTCCTCGCCCCCACCGGCGGCGGCGGGCAAGCAGACCGGCGGCATCCGCATGGCCAAGGCGGACGGCGCGGCGCTGTGGGCCTTCGGCACGACGAGCACGAAGGTCGTCGTCGTCGGGTAGCCGACCACCCCGACCGGCCTCGGCCGGTCCACCCCCTCAACGCACCGTCCCCGTTCGATTACAGTGCTGAGCTGACTCGTACGTACGAACGGCGCTGTGAGGGGGCTTTGGTGAGTACGGCAGCCGGGGCCGTCTGGGGCCGGGTGGAGCAGCAGGACTTTCGGAGCCGGGTGCGGGGGACGCTGCTCGGGGCCGCCGTGGGGGACGCGCTGGGCGCGCCCGTCGATCTGCTGGCGATGGACGAGATCCGGGAGGCCTACGGAGTCGAGGGCGTCGTGGATCTCGCCTTCGGGTTCGGGCGGCGCGGAGGAGTCACCCATCTCACCCAGCTCAGCCTGTTCAGCGTGGACGGGCTGATCAGGGCCCAGGTGCGGCGGGACACAGGAGCCTGGCATCCGCCCACCGATCTGCATCGGGCGTATCTGCGGTGGGCCGCCACCCAGCACGACTGGGGGCCCGACGAGCGTCGCAAGGACGACGGGTGGCTCGCGCGCGAGGAATGGCTCTACGCACGGCGTGAGCCGACCCGGGCCTGTCTGCTGGGGTTCGGCGACGAGCGGATGGGGACGCTCGACGCGCCCAAGAACCCCGGCGAGGCGGGCGGGGAGGCCGCCGCCCGGTCCGCGCCCTTCGGACTGCTCGTCGGGTGGGAGCCCCAGCTCGTGATGCAGCTCGCCGTGGAGTGCGCGGCGCAGACGCACGGCCATCCCGTCGGATACCTCGCCGCCGGCGCCTACGCCGTCATCGTGCACGGCCTGGCCCGCGGCGAGAGCCTCGACGCCGCCGTGCAGCGGGCGCTCGCGCTGCTCGCCGCCCGGCCCGGCCACCCGCCCGTCTCCGACGGTCTGCAACGCGCCCTCGGCGCCGTACGGCAGGGGATGCCCACCTCCGGGCGGGTCGAGGAACTCGTGGGGGAGGGGAGTGCGGAGGGGGTGCTCGCCGGTTCCGTCTACTGCGCGCTCGTGGGCGAGGACGTACGGCACGGGCTGTGTCTGGCCGTGAACCACGGCGGGCCGTCCGGGGTCGTCGGCGCGCTCACCGGCGGGCTGCTCGGGGCGCTGTACGGCGAGACGGCCCTCCCGCCGGCCTGGCTGGCCGAACTGGAGGGCCGTCCCACGTTGCTCGTGCTCGCCGACGACTTCGCGGTGGAGATGACCCAGGGACCCGCGTTGCACGGGCCCGCCGGATCCTCCCCGGGATGGATCGCCCGCTACCCGCGGGGCGCCTGAGCCCTACGGCCGGCTGCCTACGACGGGCTGCCCACGACGTCGTCGCCCGCACCCGCCTGGGCCTGCGCCGGTACCGCCACCGCGGCCGCCTCCCCGTCGTCGTCCCCGCCGCCGTTGATCTTCTCGATCAGCGCGTCACGCTCCGGGGTGTCCTCGGGCCTCACATAGCCGATGAGGATGTAGAGGACGAGGGAGACCGCGAGCGGGATCGACACCTGGTACTCCAGTGGGACCCCGCCGTCGATCTGCCAGTTGATGGGGTAGTTGACCAGCCAGAAGGCGAACAGGCCCGCCGCCCAGCTGGTGAGGGCCGCCGTGGGACCGGACTTGCGGAACGGCCGCAGCAGACCCAGCATCATCGGGATCGCGATCGGGCCCATGAGACCCGCGACCCATTTGATGACGACCGTGATGATGTCCTTGAACGTGGGCGAGTTGATCTGCGTCGCCACCGACATCGACAGGCCGAGGAAGACGACCGTGGTGACGCGGGCCGCGATGAGTCCCGAACGGTCGTTCCAGGCACGGGCCCTGGCGGACACCACCGGTGCCACGTCCCGGGTGAAGACGGCCGCGATGGCGTTGGCGTCGGACGAGCACATCGCCATGGTGTGGGAGAAGAAGCCGACGACGACCAGGCCCAACAGGCCGTGCGGCAGCAGCTGTTCGGTCATCAGGCCGTAGGAGTCGGAGCCGTCCGGCTTCTGCGCGTGGACCAGGAGCGGTGACATCCACATCGGGAAGAACAGCACCGTCGGCCAGATCAGCCACAGTGCCGCCGACAGCCGCGCGGACCGCTCGGCCGCGCGCGGGCTGGTGGTCGCCATGTAGCGCTGGGCCTGGTTGAGCATGCCGCCGTTGTACTCGAAGAGCTTGATGAAGAGGAACGCGAGGAGGAACACCGTGCCGTAGGGGCCCACCAGCGGTTTGCCGTGGCCCTGGAGCGCCGGTTCGTCCCAGGCGCCGAAGAACCCGATGCCCTTGTCGTTCAGCTTCAGCACGACGGCCACGAACATGGAGATGCCGGCCAGCAACTGGATGACGAACTGGCCGAGTTCGGTCAGTGCGTCGGCCCACAGGCCGCCGATCGTGCAGTAGATGGCGGTGATCCCACCGGTGATCAGGATGCCCTGGTTCAGGGAGACGCCGGTGAAGACGGACAACAGGGTGGCGATGGCGGCCCACTTGGCGGCCACGTCCACGATCTTCAGCAGCATGCCCGACCAGACCAGCGCCTGTTGGGTCTTCAGGTTGTAGCGGTTCTTCAGGTATTCGAGCGGGGACGCCACATGGAGCCGTGAGCGCAGCCGGTTGATGCGCGGCGCGAACAGCTTGGAGCCGATCGCGATGCCCAGCGCGATCGGGAACGACCAGGTGATGAAGGACGTGACGCCATAGGTGTAGGCGATGCCGGCGTAGCCGGTGAACATCACCGCGCTGTAGCCCGACATGTGGTGCGAGATGCCGGAGAGCCACCAGGGCATCTTCCCGCCGGCCGTGAAGAAGTCACTCACGTTGTCGACGCGTTTGTGCGACCACACGCCGATCGCGACCATCACGCCGAAATAGCCGATGAGCACGGCCCAGTCGAGCCCGTTCATATGCGCCCTCCCACGGTTGAGCCGGTTCAGCCCGGGGCTCATCGTGGGCGGTCGTGCGTGAGCACGACAAGTAAGCGTGAGGTCAAGGGGAAGTAAAATCGTTCGGATTGATGTTCCTGGTTCACCTACATGAACTCAACGCATCAGCTCCCCCGCGTTGACCAGCAACGACTGACCCGTGATCGCCCGCGCCCGGTCCGACGCCAGGAACACCGCCGCGTCCGCCACATCCCCATCCGTCGCCAGCTCCGGCAACGCCATCCGGTCGGACAGCCGCTTCAGCACCTCCGCCTCCGGCACCTGCTCCGTGTGCGCGGTGAACTGCACGTACGCCTCCACCGGCGGCCCCCACATCCACCCCGGCAGCACGGTGTTCACCCGGATCCGGTGCGGCCCCAACTCCCTTGCCAGCGAGTACATCGCGCTCGTCAGCGCCCCCTTCGAGGCCGCGTACGCCGCCTGCCGCACCTGCGAGGGCGCGGCCACCGCCGACTGCGTCCCGATGAACACGACCGACCCGCCGCCCACCTCCTTCAGCGCCGGCAGACAGGCCCGGGTCATCTTCAGGGTGCCCAGCAGGTTCACGCCGACCACGGACTCCCAGGTCGCGAAGTCCGCGTCCTCGACCCCGCCGAAGTAGCTGTCCCACGCGGCGACCTGGACCACCGCGTCGACCCGCCCGAACCGCTCCCGCGCCAGCGCCGCCAGCGCCTCGCACTGGCCCTCGTCGGTGATGTCCGTCGCCCGGTAGGCCGTGTGTGCCCCGTCAGGATCGATCTCCGCGGCCGACTTGGCGAGATTCGCCTCCGTGCGCGCACCGAGGACGGCGTTCCCCCCGTCCCGTACGACGGCGGCGGCGACCTGGTGGCCGAGTCCGGCCCCGACCCCCGAGACGACGACGGTCTTGCCCGCGAGCAGCGACATCCGATCCCTCCCGGGGTCTGGCGATTTATCTGACGGGGCGTCAGAGTATGGGCGACCGGCGGAGGACGGAAGGGGAGCGACGTGAGCGAGGAAACCCGGAGCGACGTGTACGCCGAACTGGCCGCCGTGGGACCGTACGGAGTCCGGCCGGGGCATGCGCTGATCACCATGGTCGAACCGCATCCCGGCCACGAGTACGCCTACAACCGCTGGTACGAGGACGACCACTACTACGCGGGCGCGATGGCCATGCCCTGGATGTACGCGGGCCGCCGCTGGGTCGCCACCCGGGATCTCCAACTCCTGCGCTACCCCGAGAAGTCGGCGATCGCCCAGCCCGCCACCGCCGGCTGCTACCTCTCCACCTACTGGGTCACCGACGGCCGCTACGACGACCACATGAAGTGGACCGTCGGCATCAACAAACGGCTGAATCGCGACGGTCGCGTCTACCAGGACCGGACGCACGTCTTCACCGCGTTCCAGGACCACGAGGCGACCGTGTACCGGGACGGCGCGGCGGGCCCGCGCGACTTCCACGCCCTCGACCACCCGTACGCCGGGCTGGTGCTGCAGGTCGTCGACAGCGAATCGGCCGAGCAGCGCGCCGAGTTGCTGGAGTGGCTCCGCTCCCGCCACCTCCCGAAACGGCTCGCGGGCTCCCCGGCCGCGATGGTGACCGTCTTCCGGCCGACCCCGCTGCCCGGCGACCGCATGACCTACGTCAAGCAGGTCGAAGGGGTCGACACCCGGCTCACGCTGCTGTGGTTCCTGGAGGCCGACCCGCGCGACCGCTGGGAGCGGTACTTCGCCGACCTCGACGCCCCGGTGGCCGAATCCGGCCTGGGGCGCGTGGAGTTGGTGGCACCCTTCATCCCCACGGTCCCGGGCACGGACCGGTACGTCGACCTGCTCCGCTGACCGCCCGACGCGTCCGGCGACGGACGCTCACTTCAGCTCGTCCGGGCAGGGCGTGCCCCGGGGCAACTGGTAGGGCGCCGCCAGGCGATACGTTCCCGTCCTTGGCGCCAGCAGCATCGTCCACTTGTCGCCCTTGGAGTCCTCCTCCGTCTCCATCAGACAGCCGTTGAGGTTGTCGAACGTCTTCGGCGTGCCCTCGGCGCGGTGCTTGGACGCGTCGGTCTCCTGCGGGGGCTTGAGGCTCTTGCCCTTCGCGTCGACGATGCTCAGCCACGGCGAGTACGGGATGCGGATGAGGATGCGCCCCTTCTTCCGCACCTCGATGGTCAACTCGCCCTGCTCCGCCCGGTCCACGACCGAGTTCGGCTCGGCCAGCGGCGTCGGGTCGGTGACCTGGAACAGCTGCCAGTTCGTGTCGCCCCAGACCTGCTTCAGATACGGCATCCCGCGCTGGACCAGGGCCCGTTCGCGCTCACCGCCGTCGCCGTCCAGCTTGTCCTTCGGCAGCACGACATAGTGCACGGCCCAGCGCTGGAGCCACTCGTGGTAGTTCGCCGAGTTGAGGGTGTCGTCGTAGAAGAGGGGGTTGCGCTCCATGTCGGCCTGGCGGTTCCAGCCGCGGGCCAGGTTGACGTACGGCGCGAGCGCGGAGGCCTCGATGTGGGACGCGGCCGGGACGACCTCGACGCGCCCGCGCTCGGCGCCGACCGTCTGGAGTTCGTTGACCAGCGGCGCCAGCTCGTGCGACCAGGACGCGGCGGGGGCGGTGTTGACGACGTCGTCGATCGACTTGAAGCCGATCCAGCCGTTGAAGCCGACGAAGGCCAGCGCGATCACGTACCACTTGCGGGACCGCGGCACCGTGAACGGCAGCGCGGCGATCAGGGCCACCCCCGCGAACAGCATCGCCAGCCGGCTTATGTTCGAGCCGATCTGCGAACTGACCAGCCAGACGAGGATGACACCGATGCTGTACACGGCCGCCGTGATCCGTACGGTCGTCCACGCGCGCGGCACCAGGAAGTAGACCAGGACCCCGGAGATCAGCGGCAGGATCATCGAGCCGAACAGCATCGGCTGGGTACCGGAGAACGGGAACAGCCACGCCGACACGGCCACCACCGCCGCCGGCGCGAGACCCAGGGCCCACGCGCCGGGACGGCGCTTCTGCAGGAACAGGGCCACGGCGACCAGCCCGACGAACAGCCCGGCCACCGGCGAGGACATCGTCGCGAGCGCCGCCAGCGGGGCCGCGCACAGGGCCTTCGCCCAGCGCTTGTAGCGCCAGCGGTACGGCCAGCAGAAGACCACGGCCACCGCGCCGAGCCCGAAGACCAGACCGAGGCCGTACGTCACCCGGCCCGACGCCGCGTTGCACAGCAGCGCGAAGACGCCCGCGAGCGAGGCCCACAGCGGGTTCTTCACCGAGCGGCTGCGGATCAGGATCATGGTGAGCAGACCCGCCGAGATCGTCCCGGCGATCATCATCGTCGTCCGCACGCCGAGCACCGACATGAGATACGGCGAGACCACGCTGTACGACACCGGGTGCATGCCGCCGTACCAGGCGAGGTTGTACGCCGAGTCCGGGTGCCGGCCGACGAACTCCGCCCACGCGTCCTGCGCCGCGAGGTCGCCGCCACTGTTCGCGAACGTGAAGAACCAGGCGACGTGCAGGACACCGGAGAGCAGCGTGAAGCCGATCACCGGGTGCCGGAGGAAGGGGGCGCGGAGGCGGTCGACGAACCGCGTCAGGCGAGTGCCGCCGTCACGGGCCGTGCCGTTGTCCGGGTACGGGGCGCCTACCGCCGTGTCATCCGGCGCGGTGTGCGCGGGCAGGCGTATTCGCGGGCCGGTTCCCGGGCCCGGATCGGCATCGTCGGCGCGTGTCGGCTCCGCAGTGGCCACCTGAAGGCACTCCCCGTGTCCCGTCTTCTGTTCTCGGCCGCGTCCTGTCCCGTTCCCGGCCTGTTCGACGCCGCGTCTCCCCGACCGGCGACCTGCCCCGATTCGCGACGCTAGCACGCACCCCGCCGACGGGCTCCCGGGTGGGTGCCCGCCCGGCGGGGTGCGGTGACGTACATCGCCTCGTGGGTCAGCCGAGACGCGTCAGCTTGGACGTCAAGGCCGGTTCCGCGAGATCCTTCTGCAGGGCGACCGGCACCTTGACCGCACCGCCCGAACCGTCGCCCACGGTGAGCGTGCCCACCTTGGTGCCCGCCTTCGCGGTGTGCGGCACGTCGTCGGCGACGAAGGACAGCTTCACCTTCAGGCCGGCCCAGCCGACCGCCGCGACGTCCTTGGTGACGACGACCGGCGTGTGACCGCCGAGCTGGTCGTCCACGTACCCGACGACCGTCCCCTTCTTCAGGATCTTCGCCGAGGTCATCGCGTCCTGTGCCGCGAGCATCGCCGTCTTGCTGACCGCGTTGACGGTGTCGATGATCGGCGCGGTGTGCTGGCCGAGGATCGCCCCGACGACGACGGCCGTCTCGCCGCCGACCTCCTTGGTGGCGGCGAAGAGCAGGTTGCCGCCGGCCGCGGTGGTGGTGCCGGTCTTGATGCCGAGCGAGTTGTTGTACGGCACCAGGCGGTTGTAGTTGGTCCACTTCTTGCCGGACGGGTCGACCCAGGCCGGCAGCTTCGTGATGTCCATCAGCGACTGGATCTTGACCAGCTGGTTGCCCAGCTTCACCTGGTCCTCGGCGGAGGAGACGGTGGTCTCCTTCAGGCCCGAGGCGTCGGTGTACGTCGTGTTCGTCATCCCGAGTTCCTTGGCGGTGTCGTTCATCTTCTTGATGAACGCCGCCTCGGAGCCCGCGTCCCAACGGGCCAGCAGGCGCGCGATGTTGTTCGCCGACGGGATCATGATCGCCGAGAGGGCCTGCTTCTCGGTGAGGACGTCACCGGCCTTCACGGTGTTGAGCGTGGACTCGCCGTCCTTGTCGTAGCCGCCCTCCTTCTCGGCGGTCGCGTCGACGGTGATCTTCTCGCCCTCCGTGCCCGCCTTCAGCGGGTGGTCCTTGAGGACGATGTACGCCGTCATCGCCTTCGCGACCGAGCCGATCGCGACCGGGGTCTGCTTGCCGAAGTCGCCCATCGTGCCGATGCCGTTGACGTCCATCCAGCCCTGGCCCTCGCTGGGCCACGGGAGGTCCACCTTGCTGCCGTCGAAGGTGTACGAGTCGTCGGCGGTCAGGGTGAGGGACGGGGTGGGCAGCGGGCGCACGGCCTGTACTACCGCAAACACGATCGCCAGGAGGATGACCAACGGGGTCCAGATCTTGACCCTGCGGATCGCCGTGCGGACCGGGGTCTCCGGGGGTGGCGGGGTGTTGGTCAGTTCGGCGAGGAGGTCCAGCGGGGGCTTCGGGGGAAGCGGTTGCTGGGTGGTGTGTTCGGGGCCGACGTGGTGGACGGGACGGGTGGCGTCCTTGGGGGGTGCGCCCCTGCCGGGCGTGCGGGGCTCGTCGAGGGGCTTGAGGGCGACGAACTTGCTGGTGCGGTCGGGAGCTTTGGGGGTTTCAGGGGTTTCGCGGGTCTCGGGCGTCTTTGTCGCGTCGCCCAGCTTGAGCATGGTGGTGGGCTGGTCGACCTGCGGTTCGGGCTTGGGCGGGCGTACGGCCTTGAAGACGGTGGTGGGGTGATCGAGGGCCTCGGCTCCGCCGTCGGCCACCTTCGTTCTCCCGCCCGCACCGCCCGTGCGGGTCTCGTCGTCGGGTGCGAGGGGAGCCTGCGGGGCGGAGGCGCCGTCGGCGGCTCTCGGCGCGCTGTCGCCGTCCTCCGCGTCGCCTTCGGCCTCCGCGTCGGCCTCGGGCCGTGCGTCGCCTTCGGCCTCCGCGTCCGTCTCGGTGGCGGAGGGCTTGTCGGCGTCGGTGGGCTTCGCGTCGGCCACGTCGGCCACGTCGGCCACGTCGGCCACGTCGGGCTTCGCGGCCTCGGTCGCAGCCGTCCCGGCCGCCTTGGGGGTCGCGTCCTCGGGAGCCGCGTCCTCAGGGGCGTCGGGACGGGCGTCGGCGGGTTCCGGGGCCTCGTCCGCCGGGGTGGCGTCCTCGGGGTCGGTGGCCTGCTCACCCTCGGTCACGTCGGCGTCGCTGTCGGGCTCGGCGGCAGCCGCGTCGCGTGCCTCGGCGCCCTCGGCGGGCTCGTCCTCCGGGGTGGCGTCAGCGGGCCCGGTGCCGCCGCTCGCGGCCTTCCCCGGCTCCCCGGGCCTGCCCGCCTTCCCGGCGCTCGTGTCGGCCTCCGCCGGTGCGGCGGCTTCGGCGTCCTCGGTGCCCTTCGTGTCCTCGGTGTCCTCGGCGTCCACGTTCGCGGGGTTTTCTCCCGCGCTCCCGGCCCCGGCCAACTCCTCGGCGTCGTCGGGGACTTCCGCGTCGGCGGTCCGCTCGGAGTCCGCGGAATCCGTCTTCGCCGGGGTCGTCGCCGGGGTCTTCGCGTCCTCCGGCTCCTCGGACCCGTCCGCGGACGTCACCCAGGCCGCCACGGCCGCCCTCAGGCGCGCGTCGCCGGTCGTGCCGCCCTTGGCGGAAGGGTTCTGCTCGTCGGGGTTCTCGGCGCTCTCAGGACCCTCGGAGCCCTCGGAGCCCTCAGAGCCCTTGGGACCCTCGGGGGTGTCCCCGGATCCCGAATCGGAGTCGCCGGGCTCCGGGTCCGTCCGCAGGTCCTTGATCGAGAAGACCTTCGTCGCCGTGTCCACACCCCCGCGGCTGCCCGCGGACGACGACGGAGACGCCGAAGACGTCGCGTCCTCCCGGGCCACCGCCAGCCGGGGGTCACGTTCGGCCCGGGCCTCCGGAACCGGACTCGCGCTCCCCGGCGTCGGTTCTGCCGACGACTCGCGCTGCTTCGACCTGTCGGGGGACTCGCCCGCCACCGATGCCTCCTCCATGCGCCGCACGCTCCACGTGCGTCAACCGAACCGACCGAGATAACCGAGTTGGTTACAAAAACAGCTGGAAAATCAGCTGGGAAATCTCATACCCGCAGTCCGGACAACGCATCAACCAACGCTGTCCGAACCATGTACCAGTGTCCTGTGTGCGGGCTTAACCCCACCGGTAGACGAGAACGACATACCTACCGGTTCCACTACGAAGCGGTCACGCACCCTCGACAAGCCAATGTGAGAGGGGTCACCCTGTCATTCATCCACGCGGGGAGGCATGGATGGGCAGGAGCCGCAGAACACTTCCGGAAGAGCTTCTGCTGCTGGCATTGGACCCGACCACGGGTACCACTGCGCAGCCGCAGTCGCTCGACCTCGGTCTGGCCGGAGCACAGCTAGTGGAGCTGGCGCTGGCCGGACGGATAGCCCCAGACGGGGATCGTATCGCCGTGGTGGTACCACGGCCGACCGGAGATCCGACTTTGGACTGCGCGTTGGAGTTGCTGCGAAGGCGTGGCGCTCCCGTGCGTGCAGTGAACTGGATTGGCGGACCCCGACTGGGACTTCGCCAGACCTACCTCTCGCATCTGGAGCGGTGCGGCATGGTGCATGCCGTGGCGGGACAGATGTGCGGGGTGCTGCCGACGACTCGCTACCAAGCGACGGACAACGACATCAGCCGGGAGATCAGGGCCCGGCTCGATTCCGCGATCCGCACCGGTGTGCCACCGGACCCGCGGACAGCCGCGCTCGCCGCACTGGCGCACGCGGTCGGTCTCGGCAAACACCTGTACCCGGGCAACGAGGGACGCTCGTCCCGCTCCCGGCTGCGGGACCTGATCAGGCACGACCCGATGGGCGGACTCGTGGCGCACGCCGTGATGGACGTCCAGAACGGGGTGGCGGCACAGCCACGCCGTAACGCGGCCCCGGCCGGCCGTCAGGCCGCGCCCGGACCAAGGCCACCGGAACCGGCTCGTGGTGTTCCGATGCAGCCGCACCGCGGCACCATGGCGCGCGCCGTGGCTCACTGAGCCGCAGTTCCACGGCGCACGTCCGCATCACGCAGGACCGCACGACGGAACCACCGCAGGGCCGCGACACCGCATCACCGCACGACCGCAGTAACGCCGCACCGCCAGTCCCCAAGACCCGGTTCGGGAGCCGCTGGTCCGAGCGGGGTGGAGTAGACGTAACGTCACTCCACCCCGCTCGGCCGCATCTACGGGCACCTCCGGCAACCCGAACCTGGCTCGTACCTGCCGCATATCCACCGTTTCCCAGCGGTAGAAACCACCTTGGTGGCAGTCTGCTCAACAGCAGATACGCAAAGTGGCAAGCACTGAGCAGCACGTAACAGCAAGTAGAGGCATGCAGTCGGAGGTGCACGTTCCCGTGGCGTCAAGTGTCAATCCCACCGTCAGGCGACGCCGGTTGGGCCAGGAGTTGCGTCGGCTCCGCGAGCTCAAGGGCATGACGGCCGAAGAGGTCGCCGAGAGACTCCTGGTGTCCCAGTCGAAGATCAGCCGACTGGAGAACGGCCGGCGCAGCATCAGCCAGCGCGACGTCCGCGACCTGTGCGGGGTCTACGAGGTCGAGGACGTCCGCATCGTCGACTCCCTGATGCAGATGGCCAAGGACTCCCGCCAGCAGGGCTGGTGGCACTCCTTCGGCGACATCCCGTACAGCGTGTACATCGGACTGGAGACGGACGCGGCCAGCCTGCGCGTCTACGACCCCCAGGTCGTCCCCGGCCTGCTGCAGACCCGGCAGTACGCCGAGGCGCTGATCACCGGCGCGCTGCCCGAGTCGGCCCCGGCGGACGTCGAGAAGCGGGTCCAGGTGCGGCTGCGCCGGCAGGAGCGGATCGCGGCCGCGGAGAACCCGCTGCGGCTGTGGGCGGTGCTCGACGAGGCGGCGCTGCGCCGCGAGGTCGGCAACAAGCAGGTGATGATCGGGCAGTTGGACGGTCTCATCGAGATGTCCCAACTCCCGCACGTCACCGTGCAGGTGATCCCGTTCGCGATGGGCGCGCACCCGGGTGTCAGCGGCCAGTACGCGATCCTGGAGTTCCCCGACGCGGCCGACTCCAGCGTGGTCTACATCGAGGGTGTCACCAGCGACCTGTATCTGGAGAAGGCGCAGGACGTCCAGAAGTACAGCGTGATGTACGAACACCTCAGGGCGCAGGCCCTGAACGCGGACCAGAGCCGTGAGTTCATCTCGAACGTGGCCAAGGACTATGCGCGTTGAGCCGTTCCGTCGCGTTCCGTCCCGCTCCGAACCGTCCGTGACGCGTGCGGTGCGGAAAGGTACACCTTCCTCGGTCAAGAGGGAAGACACCAACGGAATATGCCACCCGGTCGAGTGAATGGCCGCTCCGTGCGGCGATGTTGGCGAGTAGCGTCGATCACGCCACCGAGCAACAACGTTGGCGCAAACCGTGTCCTGCGGGCGGAGTGATGCGCGGGGCACGGCGACAGCAACTCAGCAACTGGTAATCGGAGCGAACATGGCAATCAAGCAGGGCGCCGCGGACAAGTGGATCAAGTCCTCTTACTCGCAGGGCAACGGCGCGTGTGTCGAGATCAAGTCGCCGGTCGTGTCGGCGATGGCCGTCCGGGACTCGAAGGTCTCCGAGGGACCCACCCTGGGCTTCCCGGCCGACGCGTGGAAGGCCTTCGTGGCATCCGTCAAGGCATAGGCACTCGACACGGAGGGAGGATCTTCCTGATCTTCGAGCGATCAGGTGATCGGCAACTTCACCGTCCGGAGCAGCACCGCAGACAACTTAAAACGCATCACCGAAGCCCTCTCGACTGGCCGCCGTCCTTGCCGAGAGGGCTCGGCTTTTGCCCGGACCACCCCGGCCCGGACCATCCCGGCCAGGGTCAGCCCGCCTCAGTGCGCCGAGGGCTCCGCCGAGGACTCCACCGGGAACGCCACGTCGCACACCGCGTCCTCCGGTCCCGCCGCCTCCCAGTCCGCGAAGTACACCTCACGGCACGGACCGGCGAAGCGCAGGCCCCGCGCGGCCACCCACTGCTCGACCGCCTCGAACGCGGCCAGGATCTGCGGGTGCGCGACCTGCGCCTTGGTGATGCGGGTGTAGGCCAGCCTGCGGGCCGGTTCCACCCGGACCGCGGTCTGCCGGGCCCGCCCCTGCCGTGCGGCCCACGCCCGCGCCGCCGCCTCGTCCGCGACCGGTACGCAGGCCTCCGCCGGGCCGTCGCTCTCCATCGACACCTCGGCGTGGTAGGCGACGAACGGCGCCCCGCTCACGCCCCCGCACTCCCCGGCCGCTTCCGCCAGTCGCCCCAGCGAGGCGCCGATCCAGGCCGGCAGCTCGTCCGCGAGGGTGTGCCGGGTCTCGGTGATCAGCACCTGTTCCGGTACCTCGGCCGTCTCGACCACGAACGTTCCGTACATCTCGGAGCTCCTCCCCGACAGTCGTGCACGGAGGTACTCGGCGAGCGTGCGCTGCCCGGCGATCCGGGTCTCCACGGCCGTCCAGTACGCGCCGAGGAGTTCCGCGGCGTCGCTCCCGCCGGCCTCGACCAGCTCGGCGATCCGGGCCAGCGGCATGTCCAACTGCCGTAGCAGCGCGACGAGTCGGGCCCGCTCGGTCTGGTCGGCGCGGTAGTAGCGGTAGCCACTGACCTCGTCGACGCAGGCCGGTGACAGCAGCCCCAGCCGGTCGTACAGCCGCAGCGCCTTGGCCGAAAGCCGCGCCCGCGCCGCGAACACGCCGATGGTCAGCAGATCGTCGTCCACCCTCGCATCCTCCGTCACCGGGCGGTTTCCGTCCGCCCGGCGAGAAGGACGCTCAGCCCTGCCCCAGGGGCAAGGTCAACACCTGCCGCCGTCCTAGGCGACCGCGGTCTCCACCGCCGCCACGAGTTCCGCGGACTCCGGCTCGGTCTGCGGGGAGAAGCGGGCGACGACCGTGCCGTCGCGGCCGATCAGGAACTTCTCGAAGTTCCAGCGGATGTCGCCGGTGTGGCCCTCGCCGTCCGCGAAGCCGACGAGGCGGTCGTACAGCTCGTGTCGGCCGTCGCCGTTGACCTCGACCTTCTCGGTCAGCGGGAAGGTCACGCCGTACGTCGCCGAGCAGAACTCGGCGATCTCCTCGGCGCTGCCGGGCTCCTGGCCGAGGAACTGGTTGCAGGGCACGCCGAGCACGGTGAAGCCCTGTGCCGCGTACCGCTCCTGGAGTCGCTCAAGGCCCGTGTACTGGGGGGTCAGGCCGCACTTGGAGGCCACGTTCACCACGAGGACGGCCTTGCCCGCGTACTGCGAGAGGTCCGCCGAACCGCCGGTGAGCGAGCCGATCTCGACGCCGAGGGGACCCGTGTTCTCTGTAGTCGTCATAACCGGATGCTAACTCCGGAAAACGTCGTTCTCCCCACCGCCCCGGGAGCCCCAGTGGTTACAGGCCAGCGGCCCCTCCACGGCACCCGGCACGTCCGCACGCCCCGCCCCCTGCCCCTACCGCCCCACCCCTACCGCCCCGCCGCCCGCACCACGACCTCCCCCGCCGCCGTCCGCGAATACAGCACCGACCGCCCCGCCCGCCGCCGCTCCACGAGCCCCGCGTCCAGCAGCACCCGAAGATGCCGGCCCACGGAGCCGAGCGCCTGTCCGGTCACGGCGGTCAGCTGGCTGGTACTCATCGGTGAGCCGAGCAGCGTCAGCACCTCCGCCCGCGAGGCCCCCAGCAGCGTGCCGAGCCCCGTCGGCACCGCCCGCCCGCCGGGATCGGCGAGGACGCCCGCGCACGGGTAGACGATCGCGTACCGGCCCGGCTCCTCCCACGACACCCACCCCGCCTTCGGTGTCACCGGCATGAAGAGCAGCTCCGCGCCGGAGACCTCGCGCGGCGGGTTCTCGTGCAGGTTGATCTGCAGCCGGTTCTCCCCGAGCCACCGTGTCCGCCCCGGCTGCAGCGCGTCCAGCACGGCCGCCCAGCCGCCCTGGCTGACCTGGGCCGTCCGCGCGACCACGTCCGCCTCCAGCACCCGCCGCCGCCGCGCCCAGTACGGCCGTACGGTCTCCTCCCACACGTGCTCCAGGACGCGTGCCGCCCGCTCGGGCAGGTCGTCGCGGTCGAGGGCGGCGGGGAGCGGGCCGGCGAGGGAGACCCGGAGGTGGGCGCGGGCGGCGGCCGGGGGCGTGGCGCGGACCCGGGCGACGGTCTCGGCGAACGACTCCTGGCCGGCCTGGGTCGGGCAGCAGAAGTCGGCGATCCAGGACCGTCCGAGCGCCGCCCGCACCAGCGCCCCGCTGACCGGATCAGCCGCCAACAGCCCCCGGTAGCCCGGCAGATGGTCCCGCAGCCACACCTGTTCGCCGGGGTGCGAGCCCACCCCCGCGTGCAGTAGTTTCAGCGCGGCGAAGGTCTCGGCGAACGACGACAGCACGAACCGGCTCCGCGCCAGCGTGTCCGCGTTGAGCTGCCACAACCCCATCCGCGCCCCCCGTGTTTCGCGTCCGCGCGAAAGAATAGGACCCCCGCGCGCACCCCCGCAGACTCCGCTCATGCGCAGCTACCGCGAGCTCTTCCGCACCCCCGAGTACACCCCGTTCTTCCTCTCCTTCGCCGCCCAGAACGCGGCCCTGACCATCAGCGGCCTGGCGCTGGCGACCCTCGTGTACCGGGCGACCGCGTCCCCTCTGCTCTCGGCCGTCAGCATGTTCGGCCCGCAGCTCGCCCAGATGCTCGGCGCGACCTTCTTCCTCTCCGGCGCCGACCGCCTGCCGCCGCGCGCCACCCTCACCGGCATCAACACCGCCTTCGCGGTCTGCACGGCCCTGCTCGCGCTCCCCGGTCTGCCGATCGGCGCGGTCCTCGCCCTGGTGTTCCTGCAAGGGCTGATCGCCTCGCTGGGCGGCGGGGTGAGCGGCGGTCTGCTGAACGAGATCCTCTCCAAGGACGGCTATCTGCTGGGCCGTTCGGTGTTCAACATGGCCTCGGGCCTGATGCAGGTCACCGGATTCGCGGCGGGCGGCGCCCTCCTGGCCCTCCTCGCCCCGCGCGTCTGCCTGCTCCTCGCCGCGGGGCTGTACCTCACCACGGCTCTCGTCCTCCGCCTCGGCCTGACCGCCCGCCCGCCCCGCACGGCGGGCCGCCCGTCGGTCGCGGCCACCTGGCGCACGAACGCCGTCCTGTGGTCCTCCCGCCCCCGCCGCCTCACCTACCTCGGCATGTGGATCCCCAACGGCCTGATCGTCGGCTGCGAATCCCTCTACGTCTCCTACGCCCCCGGGTCCGCGGGCGCGCTGTTCGCGAGCGCGGCGCTGGGCATGTTCGTCGGCGACCTGACCCTGGGCCGGTTCGTTCCGGCCACCCTGCGCGCCCGCCTGGACATCCCTCTCCGGCTCCTCCTGGCCACCCCGTACCTCTTCTTCGCCCTGCGCCCCGGCCTGCCCTGGGCGGCCATCGCGGTCTGCGCGGCCTCCGTCGGCTACGGCGCGAGCCTCGTCCTCCAGGAACGCCTGATGGAACTCACCCCCGGCGAACTCGCGGGCCACGCCCTGGGGTTGCGCTCCGCGGGCATGCTCTCCATGCAGGGCATCGGCGCCGCCCTCGCGGGCACGGTCGCCCAACTCACCTCCCCCGCAACGGCGATGTCCCTGGTCGCCGTCGCATCGGTCGGTGTGACGGCGGCCTTGGCGGTGCTGGGCCGGCAGGCGCGCGGAGAGGTGCCGGAGGTGCGGACGGCTTGAGGGGAGGGGTGATCCGTACTTTTCCTCAGCCGCGGTCATCCTTGGCGGCGTCCGTACTGTTTCGCGACGTTTGGGCCCTGCCGAACTGTTCGTGTCTCGTCGTACCTTGGGATCCGTAGGCAGGACGCGGACGACGCGTCGTGGGGGAAAGTGGGGGGACGGTCGCCCATGCGATCCAACAGCAAGGCGGACATCACGATCCACAGACCGGAGGAGCTCGGCAGCACGCTCCGCCAGGCCTGGCACAAGGCGATGGACGAGTCGCCGGACTACGCGAACCCTTTCCTGGCACCGGAGTTCGCGGACGGGGTCGGCCGGCACCGCGGCGGCGCGCAGGTGGCGGTGCTGCACGAGGGCGGGGAGCCGGTCGGCTTCTTCCCGTACGAGCGCAATGCCGTCGGCGTAGGCCGGGCCATCGGCCTCGGCCTCTCCGACTGCCAGGCCCTGGTGCACCGGCCCGGGATCACCTGGGACGTCCAGCAACTCCTGCGGGCCTGCGGCCTGTCGGTCTTCGAGTTCGACCATCTGGTGGAGGAGCAGCAGCCGTTCGGCCGCCATGTCACGGGCACGTTCGCGTCCCCGGTGATCGACCTCAAGGACGGCGACGGCGAGATCCCGTACCCGGAGTGGCTGCGCGGCGCCTACCCGGGCATCGCCAAGACGACCCTGAAGAAGGAACGCCGGCTGGGCCGCGACCTCGGGGAGATGCGGTTCGTCTACGACGAGCGGGACCCCGAGGTGCTGCGCACGCTGATGCGCTGGAAATCGGCCCAGTACCGCAGGACCGGCCGCATGGACCGCTTCGCGCGCCCCTGGATCGTCGACCTGGTGGACCATCTGTTCCGCGTCCGCGAGGAACACTTCACCGGCGTCCTGTCCGTCCTCTACGCCGGGGAGCGCCCGGTGGCGGCGCACTTCGGCCCGACCTCCCGGACCCTCTTCGCCGCGTGGTTCACGGCGTACGACCCCGAACTGCGGTACTACTCACCGGGGTTGATCATGCATCTGCGGATGGCCGAGGAGGCGGGGCGGCACGGGGTGCGCCTGATGGACCTGGGGCGCGGCGACAAGGAGTGGAAGGACCGGCTCAAGACGCGCGAGCTGCGCGTCGGCGAGGGGTTCGCCACCCGTCCGCACCCGGTGGCGACGGCCCATCGCCTGTGGCGGCGCCCGGTGCGCGGGCTGCGGAACACGGTGCTGGCCCATCCGTCCCTGCGCGAGCCCGCGGACCGGCTGCTCAAGACGGTGGGCACGCTGCGGACGACGGGCAAGGTGCCGCCGAAGGCGGGCAGGGCGGCGCCGGGGAAGTGACGGCGAGCCGTGTCGGGAGGGGTCCTGGACCGCTGAGGCCGGGGCCCTTCCGCGTTCTCCGGGCCGCCCCCGACATCTGGACGCCAGACGGTCGTGGTAGACAACGCCGATGATGGTCGGGGCTGCCGGGCCCCGGCCCGCGGGCGGCCGCGCGACAACAGGAAGGGGCACCCCGTGCTTCTGAAGACCTTCCGCTGGTCGTTCGCGGTCACCGCGATCGGCCTGGCCCTCGGGGTCTGGTACGGCGGCTGGACGGCGTTCGGGGTCATCGCGATCCTCGCCGTCCTGGAGATCTCGCTGTCCTTCGACAACGCGGTGGTCAACGCCGGGATCCTGAAGACGATGTCGGCGTTCTGGCAGAAGATCTTCCTCACGGTCGGCGTCCTGATCGCCGTCTTCGGCATGCGTCTCGCGTTCCCGGTGGTGATCGTCGCGGTCACGGCGAGGAAGAGCCCCTTCCAGGCGGTCGACCTCGCGCTGACCGACAAGGACCGCTACGAGCAGCTGGTCACCGACGCCCACCCGGCGATCGCCGCCTTCGGTGGCATGTTCCTGCTGATGACTTCCTCGACTTCGTCTTCGAGGACCGGGACATCAAGTGGCTGGGCTGGCTGGAACGCCCCCTCGCCAGACTCGGCAAGGTCGACATGCTGTCCGTCTGCATCGCCCTGATCGTCCTCCTGATCACCTCGATGACCTTCGCGACCCACGCCCACCAGCACGGCGGCGCCCACGCGGACAAGGCCCAGACGGTGCTGGTCTCCGGCATCGCCGGCCTCATCACCTACCTGGTCGTCGGCGGGCTCTCCGGCTTCTTCGAGAACCGCCTGGAGGCGGAGGAGGAACGCGAACAGGAGAGCAGCCGCTCGGCGGTCGTCCTGGCCGGTCAGGCCGCGTTCTTCATGTTCCTGTACCTGGAGGTCCTGGACGCGTCCTTCTCCTTCGACGGTGTGATCGGCGCCTTCGCCATCACGAACGACATCGTGCTCATGGCCCTCGGCCTCGGTATCGGCGCGATGTACGTCCGCTCGCTGACGGTCTACCTGGTCCGCCAGGGAACCCTCGACGACTACGTCTACCTGGAGCACGGCGCCCACTACGCGATCGGCGCCCTGGCCGTGATCCTCATGGTCACCATCCAGTACCAGATCAACGAGGTCGTCACCGGCCTGGTCGGCGTGGTCCTGATCGGCTGGTCCTTCTGGTCCTCGGTACGGCGGAACCGTGCGGTGGCCGAGGCGGACGGGGTGGTGGGGGCCGCGGACGAGGCGAAGGTGCCTTGATCGTCCCGGAGCGCCGACGACCAAGGCCCAGGTCCGGAGACGTGCTCCGTGACCTGGGCCTTGGCTCGATCCGTGCTGTGCCCTCGGCAGGATTCGAACCTGCGACACCGGCTTTAGGAGAGCCGTGCTCTATCCCCTGAGCTACGAAGGCGGGGTGACGAACCCGCTGGCCGGTGGCGGTGTCACCTCGCCCGCACCCTTACCGGGGCGAACAACGTGGCGTACCGACCACTGGCCAAGGACAGGGTAGCGGATGCGGGCGGACGAGGAGTGCGGGGAGGGGCCGGAGCCGTGCCGCCCCGGCCCCGGGCACCGTCGGACGTCACCGGCGTTCAGGACGCCGGCACCTCGGTGAACCGTCCCGCCACCCGCACGTCCGCCTCGATCGCGCTCGCCGTCCTGTTCAGCTCCGGCAGGATGTCCCGGACGTACTCCTCGACCGACCGCCGGGCCACATGGGTCGCCGTGTTCAGTGCGGCGACCACCCGGCCCGTACGGTCGCGGACCGGTACGGCGATCGAGCGCAGGCCCGCCTCCAACTCCTCGTCGACCAGGGCGTATCCCTGCGCACGGACCGTCTCCAGCGCGGTGGCCAGTGCCGCCGGGTCGGTCAGGGTGCGCGGGGTCAGGGCGCGCAGCTCGTGGTCGCGCGGCGGCGCGTCCGCCAGCAGGACGCGGCCCAGGGCCGTCGCGTACGCCGGGAGGCGGGTGCCGACGGCGATGTTCACGCTCATCACGCTGCTGGTGGCGACCCGGGCCGTGTACTGGACGTCGTCGCCGACGAGGACCGCCAGGGACGCCGGTTCCCGGATGCGGGCGCCGAGGGCGGTGAGATGGGGGAGCGCGAGGGCGGGCAGGGTCGTACGGGAGAGGGGCGGGAAGCCGAGGGAGAGGACCCGGGGGGTGAGGGCGAACCGGCGGTCGTCCGTCGGGGTCACCAGGCCCAGGTGCTCGTAGGTGATCAGGGCTCGGCGGGCCGTCGCCCGTGCGAGTCCCGTCGCCTGGGCGACCTCCGTGAGGGTCAGCTCGGCGCGGTCCTCGCCGAAGGCCGTCAGCACGGTCAGACCGCGGGCCAGGGACTCGACGAACTCCCGGCCCAGCTCCTGCTTGGACGCGCCCGTCCAGGTCGCGAGTCCGGAGGGGGCGGGGGACGCGCCGCGGGGCGCCTCGCGCAGGTCCTCCGCCAGGTCCTCCTCCATCGTCCGTACCGCCGAACACAGCCTGGGCAGAAGGGAGTTCCGCAGATCGTCGGCGGTGTGCCGGCTCGTGTGGCTCACGACGCTCGCCACGCACGCGATCCCGCCGGTGCGCGGGTCCCGCACCGGCACGGACAGCGCGACCAGCCCCGGTTCGATCAGCTGGTCGTCCAACGCCCAGCCGTCCTCGCGGACCTGTGCGGTCCACCGCTCGAAGTCGGTGCCGGGCGAGGAGCGTTCGGGTACGGCGGGGAAGCCCTCGTCCCTCGGGTCGGCGGCCCGGCGCTCCCGCCACCGCCGCCACTCCGCCTCCGTCCACTCGGTCGCGAACAGCGGTCCCGGGGCGGTGCGTTCGGCCGGGAGCAGGTCGCCGATGCGGAAGCTGAGGGACATCGCGCGGCGGCGGGTCGCCTGGTGGATGAAGCGGATGCCGTCCCGGTCGGCCACCGCGAGCGACACGGACTCGTCCAGCTCGTCGGCCAGCGCGTCCGCGCGGGCGTCGAGCAGGGCGGGCAGGCGCAGCGCGGCCAGGTAGGCGTTGCCCAGCTCCATGATCCGAGGGGTGAGCACCGCGTCCCGGCCGTCGAGACGGACGTATCCCATCCGGGCGAGCGTCCCGGTGATCCGGTCCACCGTCGAGCGGGCGAGCCCGGTCGCCCGCTCCAGCCCGCTCAGGCTCGACACCCCGCCCGCCCGGGTCAGGTGCCGCATCACGGCGACCCCGCGGATCAGCGGCGCGACCGCCTCGGCGGGCACGGCGGCGGCGGGGTCGACGAGCGTGCTCTCAGCGGGCATCGATTCTCCGGTAGTGCGTCTCGGCAGCCCTACGGTAAGCCCGCGCCGGATGCCCGCATCGCCGCCGTACCCCCTACCGCGTCCGGCTCACCGTCACCCGGTATCTGCCCGTCCCGTCGGTTCCGGTGATCGCGACGCGGATTCCCCGGCCGGGGTCCTTGAACGTCTCGCCCACTCCGAAGGGGGCGTCGGAGAGTTCGGCCTGGACGTTGGGGCTGCGGGTGCAGCCGCCGCTGTCGCGGTGGGCGTCGTAGACCTTCACGGGGCCCATGCCCGTGTCGACGTCCGCCTCGACCTTGTAGACGAGGACGCCGGGACGGCACACGGCCTCGTCGTTGCCCTCGCGGGTGCGCAGTTCGAGGGCGTAGCCGGTGCGGCGGTCGATCGGGACGAAGATCAGGCGGGTGCCGTCGCCGCCGGGCCGCTCTAGCGGGGTCAGGGTGTACTCGGTGGTGCCCGGGGTGCGCGCGCAGTCGACCTGGGACGGGTCGAGCCAGCCGAGCTTCCACTTGTGCCAGCCGAGGAGGTCGTTGTTGGCGCCCCAGTCCTCGCTCATGATGTCCCAGTGGCCGACCGCGCTCCCGCCCTCCTGGGTGTAGAGGTCGGGCAGGCCGAAGACATGGCCGTTCTCGTGGGGGAGGACGCGGTAGCCGGTCCGGGAGTACGAGCCGGAGCCGTCGTCCTGCCGGGAGTACACGAAGGAGGCGTTGGAGACGGGCACGCCGTCCGCGACCGGGGCCTCGGTGTTGCCCGCGAACGTCACCGAGAGGACCGTGTCCAGGGCGGAGGGGCCCGCGTTCGGGGTGACCAGGACGTTCAGGAGGTCGTAGCGGCGGAAGTCCACCGCCGGGTCGGCCGCGGCCACGATGTCCTGGACGAGCTGCCGGTACCCGGGGTCGAAGGGCGCGCCGCGCTCTATGCCGTAGGACCGGAAGGGCTTGGGCATGCGGAGCCAGTGGTCGACCGGGGTCTCGGGGCGGTAGTCGAGGCGGCCGTAGGAGCTGGTGGCGAACCATTCCTGGGTCTTGGGGAAGAACTCGTGGTACCGGTCCATGGCGCTGCCCTCGCCGGGGGCGTCGGAGAAGTCGACCATCAGGGTCAGGGCGTGGACCGTGCCGGTGGAGCGGGAGTAGCCGCCGGGGGTCGGGATGCCCTCGGACATCTGGACGTCCAGCGGGCCGTTGATCATGCAGGGGCCGAGTGCGGAGGTGCGGGCGAGTGCGACCGGGCCCGCCGCCGTCATGGCGCCCGGGATGAGGCGTTCCGTGCCGGCCGAGGTGCTGACCGCGAGGGTCAGGACGGTCACGGACGCGAGGGCGGCCACGCGGCGCGGGCGTATCCGACGGCTGGGCTGCATACGGGGACCCTTCGCGCCAACGGCAGCCGCCGGTCTCCGGCTGCATCCTTTCGATCACCCTGTGTCGACTCCCGTGCGGGCGCGCGCTGGAGGAGACCGACCGTGTGTTTCTCGCTGGTAGGGGGCCGAACGGGGAGACCGGACGGCCGGTGCGCGGAGATCCAAACCGGTAGTTCGGCGAATGTGACTCAGGTCACATCGAAAGAATCGTGGAGGTGGAAATAACCGGGGAGCGTCTCCCCGTTTAGCCATGTGTCAGAGCGAAACGGGGACTGCCTCCCCGGATCGCCCCCAGCAGTCCAAGACCTTCAGGAGCACGCCGTGACGACCGCGACCCCCGTACAGCGAAAGGTGACCCGGCCCCGTGCCGACGCTTTGCGCAACCGGGAGCGGATCGTCACCGCCGCCCGCGAGATGTTCGTCGAGTTCGGCCCCGATGTGCCGCTCGACGAGATCGCCCGCCGGGCCGGCGTCGGCAACGCCACGCTCTACCGCAATTTCCCGGACCGCGACGCCCTCGTCCGCGAGGTCGTGGTCTCGGTCATGGACCGTACGTCGGAGGCCGCCGAGCAGGCGCTCACCGAGACCGGCGACGCCTTCGCCGCTCTGGAGCGCTTCGTGCACGTGTCCGCCGACGAACGAATCAGCGCGCTGTGCCCGATGATCTCCAGCACGTTCGACCAGTTCCACCCGGATCTGGAAGCCGCGCGCCGACGGGTCGAGCAGCTCATCGACGAGGTCATGGACAGGGCCAGGAAGTCGGGCCAGCTCCGCACCGACGTGGGTGTCGGTGACGTGATGGTGGCCGTGGCCCAGCTCAGCCGGCCCCCGGCCGGCACCGGTTGCCTCAGCGCCGACCGCTTCGTACACCGACACCTGCAGCTGTTCCTGGACGGACTGCGGGCCCCGGCCCGCTCGGTCCTGCCCGGTACGGCCGCGACGATGGAGGATCTCCGGCAGCCCTGACCGATCAGTTCAGAGCGTTCCGCCAGTCTCGACAACAAGCACCGGCTCTCGCCGTCGTAGCGACCGCCTGAGGTCACCCGCCGACGAGCCGTCCCCGAACACGTCCTTCTTCCGAATTTTTCCGTCACGAAGTCCCGAAGTGGGTACCACCATGTCTGAAACAGCTCGAAGCGCTCCCGGCGCTCTCGACAAGGCGGCCGAGGCCGCCGAGCACGAAGCCCATTCCAACCGCTGGAAGGCGCTCGCGTTCATCGCGCTCGCCCAGCTGATGGTCGTGCTCGACGCGACCATCGTGAACATCGCCCTCCCGTCCGCCCAGAGCGACCTGGGCATCTCCGACGGCAACCGCCAGTGGGTCGTCACGGCCTACGCGCTGGCCTTCGGCGGACTCCTCCTCTTCGGTGGCCGCATAGCCGACCTGTGGGGCCGCAAGCGGGCCTTCGTCATCGGCCTGACCGGCTTCGCCGCCGCGTCCGCGCTCGGCGGTGTCGCCACCACCGGCGCCATGATGTTCGGCGCCCGTGCCCTCCAGGGCGCGTTCGGCGCACTGCTCGCGCCCGCCGCGCTCTCCCTGCTCGCGGTCATGTTCACCGACGCCAAGGAGCGCGCCAAGGCGTTCGGCATCTACGGCGCGATCGCCGGTGGCGGCGGCGCCGTCGGTTTCATCCTCGGCGGTGTGCTGACCGAGTACCTGGACTGGCGCTGGACGTTCTTCGTGAACATCCCGTTCGCGATCGTCGCCGCGCTCGGCGCGTACTTCGTCATCCGTGAGCCGGAGGGCGGCCGCAACCGCAACCCGCTCGACATCCCCGGCGTGCTCCTGTCCACCCTCGGCCTGGTCTCGCTGGTCTACGGCTTCACCCGCGCCGAGTCCGACGGCTGGGGCGACTCCTCCACCGTGGCGCTCTTCATCGCCTCCGCGGTCCTGCTGGCCGCGTTCGTCATCGTCGAGTCCAGGGTCAAGGCCCCGCTGCTGCCGCTGCGCGTGATCACCGACCGCAACCGCGGCGGTATCTACCTCTCGCTCGGTATCGCGATCATCGCGATGTTCGGCACGTTCCTGTTCCTCACCTACTACCTCCAGGTCGTCAAGGGCTTCACGCCGATCAAGACCGGCTTCGCCTTCATGCCGATGATCGTCGGCATGATGGTCGGCTCGACCCAGATCGGCACCCGTCTGATGACCCGGGTCCCGGCCCGGATGCTGATGGCGCCCGGCTTCCTGGTCGCCGCGGTCGGCATGCTCCTGATGACCCGGCTGGAGATCGGCTCGTCGTACGCCTCGACGATCCTGCCCGCGATGCTGCTGCTCGGCCTCGGCATGGGTACGGCGTTCATGCCGGCTATGTCCCTGGCCACCCTGGGCGTCGAGCCCCGGGACGCGGGTGTCGCCTCCGCGATGGTCAACACCTCGCAGCAGGTGGGCGGCGCGATCGGTACGGCCCTGCTGAACACGATCGCCGCGTCCGCGACGACCGCGTACATCAAGGACCACATCGCCGGTGCGGGCACCTCCAAGACCCAGCAGCAGCTCGTCCAGCTGCAGGGCCAGGTGCACGGCTACACCAACGCCATCTGGTTCGCCGTCGGCATGCTGGTGACGGCCGCCGTGATCGTCTCGGTGCTCGTCAACGCCGGCAAGCAGGGTTCCGACCCGGTCGCCTCCGGTGACGACGTCGAGGACGACTTCAAGATCCCGGTCGTCGCCCACTGACGACGCCCGGCCGGTCGTACCCCCTTCGCACCATCCGTGCCTACGGGGAAGGGGACGCCCCGTAGGCACGATTCCCAGGAACTGCCCTGGTTCTCCGCAGAGTTGAGCGGCTCAGCGGAGCCAGGGCAGATCCGCGCCCGCTTCGTCGGGCTGAAGTCCCTCGGCGACGATCTCCATGATCTCGCCGAGGGACTTCTGCTGTTCCGGGGTCAGCCGCTCGAACAGCGCCTGCCGTACGGCGGCCACATGGCCCGGCGCGGTCCGGCCGAGCACCCCGCGGCCCTCGTCGGTCAGCACCGCGAACTGGCCGCGCTTGTCGGAGGGACAGTCCTCGCGGCGCACCCAGCCGTTCTTCTCCAGCCGCGCGACGGCGTGCGAGAGACGGGAGCGGGTGATCTTCGCGTTCATGGCCAGCTCGGTCATCCGCAGCCGCCGGTCCGGGGCCTCGGCGAGCTGCACGAGCAGCCCGTAGTAGATGTGCGGCATGCCCGCGTCACGCTGGAGCTGGCGGTCCAGATGGTCCTCCAGGAGGGTGCTGGCATGCATGTAGAAGCGCCAGACGCGCTGCTCCTCGGCGGTGAGCCAGCGGGCTTCCGCGGATGTGGGTGCCGTGTTCATGCGTCCCACTGTACGAGAGCTTGAAGGTTAAACAAATAGGGCGTAAGCTCTGGCGCGGATAGTTTGAGACTTCAAGCATCGAGTTCGATCCCGGGGAGTGACCGCCATGTCCACCGCCGCACCGGAGCGCATGCCCGCCCTGTACCTCAGCCACGGCGCCCCGCCCCTCGCGGACGACCCGATCTGGCCCGGCGAACTCGCCGCCTGGTCCGCCGCCCTCCCCCGCCCCAAGGCCGTCCTCATGGTCTCCGCCCACTGGGAGGAGGCCCCCCTCGCCCTCGGCGCGGTCGACCCCGTCCCCCTGGTCTACGACTTCTGGGGCTTCCCCGAGCACTACTACCAGGTGCGCTACGACGCCCCCGGCGCCCCCGAACTCGCCGAGTCCGTGAGGAAGTTGCTGCGCGCCCCCGGCACCCCCGTGCAGGACGTCCCGGACCGCGGCCTCGACCACGGGGCGTACGTCCCGCTCGTCGAGATGTTCCCGGCCGCCGACATCCCCGTCCTCCAGGTGTCCATGCCGACCCTCGACCCGGCGAAGCTGATGGACATCGGGCGCAAGCTGGCCCCGCTGCGCGACGAGGGCGTCCTGATCGTCGGCTCCGGCTTCTTCACCCACAACCTCGCCGCCCTGCGCCACACCGGAGGGGGCGTGCCGACCTGGTCCTCCGAGTTCGACGACTGGGGCAGGCGGGCGCTGGAGTCCCGCGACTGGGACGGCCTCCTGGACTTCCTCCACAAGGCCCCGGCCGGCCGCTACGCCCATCCCCGCACCGAGCACTTCGCCCCGCTGTTCGTCACCATGGGCGCGGCGGAGGCGGGCGGCGAGCTGGACGCGCGGGAGTCGCTGAACCCGTCCGTGATCGACGGGTTCTGGATGGGGATGGCGAAGCGGTCCGTGCAGTTCGGCTGAGGCCGGTGCCGGGGAGGCGGGGTGCGTGCACTCCCCGGCACCGGCGCTACAACTCCTTCTCGAACCAGGCGACATCCCAGTAGCGGCCGAACTTGCGGCCCACCTCCCGGTAGGTGCCGACCATCCGGAACCCGAAGCGTTCATGCAGCCGCGTGGACGCTTCGTTGGGCTGTGCGATGCCCGCGTACGCCCGGTGCACGTCCTCGTCCGCCAGGGACGCGAACAGTGCCTCGTAGAGCCGCGTCCCGATGCCCCGGCCGCCCACGTCGGGGGCGACGTAGACCGTCACCTCGACGGAGGTCGAGTAGGCGGGCTTCGCCCGGTAAGGGCTGGATGTGGCGTAGCCGAGGATTCGCTGTGAGTTTCCTTGGAAGGTCCCGTCCACGGCAACCTTCAGCCGGTATGGGCCGTCTTCAGGGTGGGAGAGCAGCCAGGGGCGGCGCTCCTCCGGCGTGAAGGCAGCGGTGTCGAAGGTGATCGGGGTCTCGCGTACGTAGTGGTTGTAGAGGCTGGTGAGGGCATCGAGATCACCCTCGACTCCCGGTCTGACCTGCACCTCTGTACGTTCCGACGGCATCATGACCCCCTTGTGGCCGGACAGGGTACTGCAAGATCAGAAAAATAGGGGAGCGGGTTGGGAATTCTGTCCGGATTCCAGTCGTTGTTTCCATCAGATGCAGGGCACACGAGAAGAGTGCCGAAGCATCGGACGAACACCTGCTGACCCACCATCGCAAGGGAGCACGCATGGCAACCCGTGCCGTCGCCCGTCGTAAGTCCGCCACCGGCGAGACCTCCGGCGTGGCGCGCAGTGTTCGCGCCCATGGCGGCGAGATCGCCGACCGCGACCTGGTCGGCATGTATCTCGACGAAATCGCGCGCACACCGCTGCTCGACGCCGCCAAGGAAGTCGAGTTGTCGCAGACCATCGAAGCGGGCGTGTTCGCGCGCCAGGTCCTCGACGGTGAGGAGAAGTCCCAGGCGGACGCCTCCCGCGCCGAGCTCGAGGCCCTGGTCGCCGAAGGGGAGCGTGCCAAGGACGTCTTCATCCGTTCCAACCTCCGCCTGGTCGTGGCCGTGGCCCGCCGTTACCCCCGTAGCGGCCTGCCCCTCCTCGACCTGATCCAGGAGGGCAACGCGGGCCTGGTCCGCGCCGTCGAGAAGTTCGACTACCGCAAGGGCTTCAAGTTCTCGACGTACGCGACCTGGTGGATCCGCCAGGCCATCACCCGCTCCATCGCCGACCAGTCCCGGACCATCCGGCTCCCCGTCCACCTGGTGGAGGAGCTGGGCCGGATCCGGCGCGTGCAGCGCGAGTTCAACCGCAAGAACGGCAGGGAGCCCGAGCACGCGGAGATCGCCGCGGAGCTGGACTCGACGCCGGAGCGCGTGACGGACGTGCTGGACTGGGCCCGCGACCCGGTCTCGCTGAACATGTCGGTGGACGACGACGGCGACACCCAGTTCGGTGACCTCCTGGAGGACACCTCCGCGGTCTCGCCCGAGCAGTCCGTGATGACCCTGCTGCGCAGCGAGGAACTGGACGACCTGATCGGCCGGCTCGACCAGCGCACGGCGTCCATCATCAAGATGCGGTACGGCATAGAGGACGGGCGCGAGCGGACGCTGACGGAGGTCGGCAAGGAGCACGGGCTGACCCGGGAGCGGATCCGGCAGATCGAGAAGCACGCGCTGCTCGAACTGAAGAAGCTCGCCAGCCAGACCGGGTTCGACGCGGCGGCGTGAGCGGGCCGCGGTGGTGATCGGGCCGGTCGGGTGCGGCTGGCCGCGGCCCGGCCGCTCGTCCCACGGCCTCGCGTCCCGCGCGGAACGCTCGCCAACATGGCCGTGTAACGCCGCTTCAACCCCAGGGGCCCTGGGAACAAGACCTCAGGGCCCGGGAGTTGGGGTTCGGGGTACGCCCCGAGACCCCCTGAGCCAAGTCCCGACGCAATCCCCCCCCGGCGCCGGGACTCTCCGGAACCGGGCTTCGGCGCCTGTCCCCCCAGGCGTCGGGGCCCGGTTCTTTCCGTCCGGACATGCTGGGATGGCGGGCCACCCCGTACCTGAACTCCGGGGTGGCCCGCCGAATGGCAGATTGTGCCACAGGGGCATAGCCTGCCGATGTGAGCAGCCCCACCCCAGCACCGGATTCCGCCTCCGCACCGCACTCCCGTACCGCCTCGCCCGCCTCCCCGCTCTCGCTGACCGAGCGGCGCAAGGCCGAGACCCGGATGGAGATCGCCAGAGCTGCGGCCGGACTCTTCGTGAGGCAGGGGCTGCGCGCCACCCGTGCCGAGGACATCGCCCAGTCCGCCGGTATCGCCCCGCGCACGTTCTACCGCTACTTCGCCACCAAGGAAGAGGCCGTCGCCCCGCTCTACGCGGCCGGCGCGCAGCGCTGGGCGGAGGCGGTCCGCGCGGCACCGGCGGCCCTGTCGGTGCCGGAGGCCCTGGAACACGGGGCCCGCCACACGCTGACGCCCGGGGTGGGCGTCTCCGTCAACTCCTGGACCTGGGTGCGCACACTGATCGGCATGGCCGAGTCCAGCCCCGCCCTGCGCCGGGTCTGGGCGGAGGTCTGCCAGACCGCAGAACGGACCCTGGGCGAGGTCATCATGGAACGCCTCACCCCGTCCGACGGCACCCCCGCCGGCCGGCCCCCCGCCCCCGCCTCCCCCGAACTGCGCTTCGCCGCGGCCGTGGCGAGCGCCGCCGTACGCACGGCGGTCGAGGGCTGGGCGGCCGAGGAGACGCACGCCGGTGCGACAGCGGGGCCGGCGGACAGGGCGTTGCGCAACCTGCGGGTCCTGCGGGACTTTCCCTGGGCCGACTCGGGGGCGGCGGGACCGGGCGGAGGGTGACCTCGTGGCCCCGGCTCAGGCGTCCCCGCCGCCCGCCCGGACCAGCCGCTCGCCCAACTCCCGTACGCACCGCGCCAGTTCCGGCGGCCCCTGCACCGTGAACCCGAACCCCAGCATCGCCAGCCGGACGGCCAGCCAGTCCACCCTGTCGCCGGTCGTGGCTCGCAGCCGGCAGGTGCCCTCGCCGAGCGGTTCCGGTGCGCCGAGCCAGGCCGGGACGCGGGCCGCGACCGCGTCGGCGGGAGCGTCGAAGGTGACGGTGTACTCGTAGGTCTCCTGGCGCCGGTACATGGACTGCCGCAGGTACTCCGCCGCGTCCCCCGTCGGCAGCTCGCGCGGGGTGAACCGGGCCCCGGTGGCGAAGGGCAGGCTCACCCGGTCGACACGGAAGGTGCGCCAGTCCTCGCGGTCGAGGTCGTAGGCGACGAGGTACCAGCGCCGGCCGGTCGAGACGAGGCGGTACGGCTCCGTCACACGGCGGGACTCGGTGCCGTCGCCCGCGCGGTAGGCGAAGCGCAGCCGCTCCCGGCCCGCCACCGTCGAGGCCATCACGGTCAGCGTCTCGGGAGCGATGCTCGCGCCGTCGCCACTGGTCAGCGGGGTCGTGGCGGCCTGGAGGGTGGCGACCCGGTGCCGTAGCCGGGAGGGCAGTACCTGCTCCAGCTTCGCCAGGGCGCGTACGGACGCCTCGTCCACGCCCTCCAGCGCGTGACCGGCGCCCGCGCGCAGGCCGACCGCGATCGCCACCGCCTCCTCGTCGTCCAGCACCAGCGGGGGCATCGCCTTGCCCGCGACGAGCCGGTAGCCGCCGTCGGAGCCGAGGGTCGCCTGCACGGGGTAGCCGAGTTCGCGCAGCCGGTCGATGTCCCGCCGGACCGTGCGCCGGGAGACCCCGAGGCGGTCGGCCAGCTCGCCGCCGGGCCACTCGCGGGGCGTCTGGAGGAGGGAGAGGAGCTGGAGGAGCCGGGCCGGGGTGTCCGTCGTCATGAGCGCTCCGTCGTCGTCATGGGGCCGTCTTCATGGGGTCGTCGTCACGGGTTGTCCTGATGAGCCGTCGTGACGGGTCGTTGTCGCGGGTCGTCGTCGCGGTTTCGAGGATGCCGCAGATCTAGGACACGATCTGACCTAGTGGGGTTCTAGCTTCTGGGCATGACCTCCACCGAAACCTTTGTGGACAGCCCGGCGCCCGAAGCCGCGGGAGCCGCCGAAGCCGCTGATGTCCCCGCGGCCGGCGCGGGTGACCGGCGTCGCTGGTTCGCCCTCGCGATCGTGATGACCGCGGCCTTCATGGACCTCGTCGACGTCACGATCGTCAACGTCGCGATCCCGTCGATCCAGCGGGACGCGGGCGCCTCCTTCAGCCAGATCCAGTGGATAACGGCCGGTTACGCGCTCGCCTTCGCCGCCGGCCTGATCACCGGCGGGCGGCTCGGCGACATCCACGGCCGCAAGCGGCTGTTCCTCGTCGGCATCGGCGGCTTCACACTCGCCTCCGCGCTCTGCGGCTTCGCGGCGAACCCGGAGATGCTGGTCGCCTCGCGCATCCTCCAGGGCGGGATGGCGGCGATGATGGTCCCGCAGGTGCTGTCGATCGTGCACGCGACCTTCCCCGCGCACGAACGCGGCAAGGTGTTCGGGCTGTTCGGCGCGATCGTCGGGCTGGGCGCGGTGTCCGGTCCGCTGCTCGGCGCGCTGCTCACCGAGTGGAACCTCTTCGGGCTGGAGTGGCGCCCGATCTTCCTGATCAACCTGCCGGTGGGCATCGCCGGTCTGATCCTCGGCAGCCGCTTCATCACCGAGTCCAGGGCCCCGCGCGCGCTGAAGCTGGACCTGGTGGGCGTCACCCTGGTCACCCTCGGCCTGCTGATGCTGCTCTATCCGCTCACCCGGGGCGACGAACTCGGCTGGCCCGCCTGGGGTTTCGTGTCGATGTCCGGCTCGATCGGGGTCTTCGCCGGGCTGGTGGCGTACGAGCGGCGGAAGGCGGCGCGGGACGGTTCGCCGCTCGTCGAGCTGTCGCTGTTCGAGGTGAAGAGCTTCGCGGCCGGTATCGCCGTACAGACGGTCTTCGGCATCGGGCTCGGCATCTTCTTCCTGGTCTGGACGCTGTACATGCAGATCGGGCTGGGCTGGAGCCCGCTGCGGGCGGGGCTGACCGGCGTGCCGTTCTCCATCGCCTGCTCGGCGGCGGCCGGGATGTCCGTGCAGAAGCTGGTGCCGCGGCTCGGCGGGCGCAATGTGCTGCAGACCGGGGCGCTGGTGATGGTCGTGGGCGTGCTGCTCTACCTCTGGGAGGCCGACCGGTACCAACTGGCCATCGCCTCCTGGCAGATGGCGCTCCCGCTGGTGGTGATGGGCGCTGGCATGGGCCTGATCTTCGCCCCGCTGACCGACACGATCCTCTCCGAAGTGCCGCGCGAGCACGCGGGATCGGCGTCCGGGCTCATCAACACCGTGCAGCAGATGGGCAAAGCGCTGGGGCTGGGGCTGGTCTCGGTGGTCTTCTTCGGTTCGATCGGCGACCGGCTGACCCCGGCCCAGGTGGGGCCGGCGTTCGTCAACGCCTTTGAGAACTCGCTGGGTTGGGTGGCCGCGGTGATGGGGCTGATCTTCCTGCTGATGTTCGCACTGCCGAGGCGGACGGGCGGGGCGGCGGCCGGGTCGGCCGAGGGGACGGCGCCAGAGGGTTCTGAGGCCGAGGGAGCTCCGGACGAGGGGGCTCCGGTCAAGGAGGGCGCGCTCAAGGAAGCGGCGTTCGACGGGAGTTGAGGCCCTTCCCGGGTACGTGACAGCGCCCCGCCCCGAGCGACACGGGGGCGGGGCGCTCGACGTGAAAGAGCGGACCATGGCGTACGCCGGGGGGCGGAAGGGGCGTACGCCCGGCGGAGCGGACGGCGCACCGGGGGGCGAACGCCGTACTACGTCCCCTAATGATCGCCTCTGTGGGGAACACTCCGGCTTCGGGCGTCTCGTGTGCTCAAGTCGCTTGCTTCGAGGAATAACTGACGGGCCGTGAGGTTCTGGTGGGACGGACGGGCCGGGTGCGTGGGGCGGGGGTGCGGGCACCGGATCACGACGGTGTCCTTATTATCTTGTCGACACTTCACGATGTTGCGGCGGCGAACCAGTGATTTCCGTTCAGGAATCCGCCCGGCGCCCCGGACGGCCGCATTTTCTGCCGCCTTTGATTGCCTCGGGAAAAGGAATTCCGGCAGTGGCGGACGATTATTCGAGCGGGCCGGACCGGTGTGCTCCGCCGGCTTTGCCGGGTAGGCTTGCGGTGGCCGGAGCCGATGGTCGCGCGGGTCCGTGCTGGCCGAATCTGTTTACTCTTGATCGATGGCAATCATTTGATAACGCTGTCATGTCCCTGTGGGTGAGGAGAGTGCCTTGTCCACGTGCGGGCAAAGGGGGCAAAAAGCGCGGCCGGTCGAGGCGTCCCGACGGCGCGTGTGGCCAGGTTAGCTGTCGGTGACAATCCCCATCAGTGGGGTTTTGACCCGACTATCCGTCCCCGGTGGCGGGCGGGGAGTGACCCAAACGGCATCCGTGGTGTTTACTGGGCAGCGGTCTGATCCTTGGTGGGTCCGGACCATTTCGGGAGGCTCTGGGGGTGGTGCCCCGGGGCCTCTCGTTTTTTGCCAACGGTTTGTGCGGTCGTCATATCTCGGCCACCTGGGAAGGGTCCCGGCACCCCTCAGGAACGGGGTGGATAAGCGGGGTGGCCGCGATCGGAAATGCGGTAAAGGGTGTTTTCTTTCCCCTTCGTATTGCCCGTGATCTTCTGTAATAAATCCCTACGGCCAGGGGTTTCCGAAACGATCTACATTCTCCGCCGCCACCTTCGAAAACTCGGCTGGCTCTTCACTCCTGGCGAGGGGTACCGTGCTATCTCGCGCCGCTGTTTCCACCCGCCGGGCCCCACCAGCCGGGCGGTGCCGTACCTCCCGGAACGTTCCGGACCCACCGCCCGGAACCTCGCTGACCAGCGGGGTTCTCCTGCGTTAACACCACGAGGATCGCACTATGCGTACCGTCAACGGCGACGGCGTACGTCCGCCGTCCCGCCGCGTCTCCCGCGGCACTCTCCTGGTGACGGACCGTCACCATCCCACGGTTCAGGGCGTGTACGCCGGTTCGCGCGCGGCCGTGCCCGCCGGGGCGGGGGAGTGAGCGTGCCCTCGACCGCCGACACCAGCCGGCCGACCGACCACCTCCTCATGGGCCACGAGGACAAGGCTGAGGGAAGCTTCCTGCAACGCCTGTCCGCCGACGACTGGCGCTACCTGCTGGAGGACGACCTCCGGGGCCGCAGCTACGGCCAGGACGAGCACCTGCCGATGGCGGCGGACGACCGGAACGTCTACATGATCTGGGACGGCGTCGTACGCCAGGACCGTTTCCCGCTCGGCGACTGGGAGGGCGCACCCGCCGTCACCCGGTTCCGGGGCGGCGGTCAGCTGGTCGGCGAGGCCAAGCTCATCAGCCCCGACTCCGCCGTCCGCACCCGGTGCCTGACCAGGACCGTCGTCATCCCCTGCCGTGCGCGCCGGTTCAACGTGCTGCTGAGCAAGCGGCCCGAGGCCAAGCTCGCGCTCCTGCGCAGCCTGGAGCACCGCAACCGCAGCGACGAACTCGTCTACACCCTGACCACCAGGCCGCCCCTGGAGCGCACCAGCCGGCTCCTGGCGCATCTCGCCGACACCGCGGGCACCCCCGACCCCCGGACGGGCGTCACGCACATCACGGGTCCGGCCCAGAAGGACATCGCTGCCGCGCTCCAACTCGCCGTCTCCACCACCGAGAACGCGCTGCGGACCCTGCGCTACCACGGGATCGTCGAGGCCCGTTACCGCAAGTTCCTCGTCCACGACGTCGACGCGCTGCGTCACCTCGCCGGCCCGGCCTGACCCCGCCCGGCACACCGTTCCCCGCCCCGCTCGCGTTTCATCCCCGAACGGATCACCCCATGATGATCAGCACCTTCCTGGTGCCCACCGCCACCGCCATGCTCGGGGCCCTGACGTACCGGCATCACCGGCAGGTCTTCGCCTGGACGAAGAAGCTCCGCCACAAGGACGAGGCGAACGCCGACTACGGCAAGCCCGCCGAGTGGCTCGCCGACCTCTACAAGGCGCAGTGCGGCCTCGCCCAGAAGCCCTGTGTCGCCGAGGACTTCGAGGGCATCGCCACGACCGGCACCATGCTCGCGGGCATAGCCGACCAGACCGAGGGCGTCCGCTTCGAGCTGGCGAAGGTCGTCGAGTGCGTGCGGGCCTACGTCGCCACCGCCCTGCCCGCGCAGGGCCCGGCCGTGCGCGTCGGCCTCCCGGAGCACCGGGCCCGCCTCGAACAGGCCATGCGGCAGGAGGCCGCCCGTGACGCCCTGGCGCACGCCATCCTCGCGGCCGAGCTGCGGATCAAGGAGCTGCGCCACGGCTGACGGCGGATCCGGTGCCGCGACGGCGACGGCCCGGTGGCCCGGCCGATCGCCCCTCTCTGCCCGTTCATGTCCACCTGATGCCCGAACCTGTTTACTTTCCGGAAATCCGGGCGTAGCCTCCCCAGCGAAACCACAAGTTCGGGCACAGGTCGGAGGCGAACGGACATGTACGCACCGGAGCGGCAGCAGGAGATCCTCCGGCTGGCCCGTGACGGCGGCCGGGTGGACGTCGTGTCGCTGGCCGAGGAGTTCCAGGTCACGGCGGAGACGATCCGCCGGGACCTGAAGGCCCTCGATCGCGCGGGACTCGTCCGGCGGGTGCACGGCGGTGCCATACCCGCGGGGCGGCTCGACTTCGAGCCGGACCTCGCCGAGCGCGAGTCGACGGCGGCCGACGAGAAGGACCGCATCGCCAAGGCGGCCCTCGCCGAGCTGCCGACGCAGGGCACGGTGATCCTCGACGCCGGTACGACGGTGGCCCGCCTCGCGGGCATCATCCCGCTGGAGGCCGAGCTGACCGTCGTCACCCACTCGCTGCCCATCGCGGCCCGCCTCGCGGACCACCCGGGCATGCAGCTCCACCTGGTCGGGGGGCGCGTGCGGCACCGCACGCGCGCCGCCGTGGACGCCTGGGCACTGCGGGCCTACGCCGAGATCCGCGCCGACGTCGTGTTCGTCGCGGCCAACGGCTTCTCCGCCGGCCACGGGCTGACCACCCCCGACCTCGCCGAGGCCGCGGTCAAGCGCGCGGCGATCGCCGCCGCCCGCCGGGTGGTGCTGCTCGCCGACTCCGCCAAGCACGGCCAGGAGCACTTCGCCCGCTTCGGCGCCCTGAGCGACGTGGACCTCCTGATCACCGACACCGGGCTGAGCCCCGAAGACGCCACCGCCATGGAGCGCGGCGGCATGGAAGTAGTGCGCGCATGATCCTCACCGTCACCCCGAACCCGTCCCTCGACCGCACCTACGAGGTCCCCTCCCTCGACCGCGGCGAGGTCATACGGGCCACCGGCGAGCGTATGGACCCCGGCGGCAAGGGCGTCAACGTCTCCCGCGCGGTCGCCGCCGCGGGACGCCGTACCGTCGCCGTCCTGCCGCTCGGCGGTGCGCCGGGCGCGCTGGTCGCGGAGCTGCTCGACGCGCAGGGCATCGAGGTCGCGCCGGTCCCGGTCGCCGGGGCCACCCGCTCGAACATCGCCCTCGCGGAAGCCGACGGCGTCCTCACGAAGATCAACGCACCCGGGCCCGAACTGACCGCCGCCGAGCAGGAGTCGCTCCTGGAGACGGTCCGGCGGCAGTCACGGGACGCCGACTGGATCGCCTGCTGCGGCAGCCTCCCGCGCGGCCTCGCGCCGTCCTGGTACGCCGAGTTGGTGGCCCGCGCGCACGCAGCCGGGGTCCGGATCGCCCTCGACACCTCGGGGCCCGCGCTCATCGAGGCGCTGCGCGAGGGCCCGGACGTCGTCAAGCCGAACGCCGAGGAACTCGCCGAGGCCGTCTCCCGCCCGCTCGCCACCGTCGGCGACGCGGTCAAGGCGGCCGAGGAACTACGGGAGTTGGGCGCCGGTGCCGTCCTCGCCAGCCTCGGCGCCGACGGGCAGCTGCTCGTGGACGGCTCCGGTGTCTGGTACGGCAGCGCGCGCGTCGACGCCGTACGCAGCAACGTCGGTGCGGGGGACTCCTCGCTGGCCGGCTTCCTGATCGCCGGCGGCAGCGGCCCCGAGGCCCTCGCCTCCGCCGTCGCCCACGGCGCCGCCGCCGTCCAGCTGCCCGGCAGCGTGATGCCCACCCCGGCCGACCTCGACCCGGCCGCGGTGACCGTCACGGCGGACGTCCCGGTGGACCGCGTCCTCACGGAGCCGGTGACATGAGCGCGCCCACGGTCCCCACGGCCGCGCCCCCCCGCGCTCCGTCAACGGCCGCCCCCTCCCCGCAGTCCCGCCGTACCCCCGTCCCCGTCCCCACCCCCGCCCACGGCAGTCCCCGGGCGATACGCGAGCGAAGGAGCCCGCGATGAGCGAGATGATCACCGCGGACCTGGTCGACCTCGACCTGTCCGCCGACACCAAAGAGGCGGCGGCACGTGCCCTCGCCGAGCGCATGGTCGCCCAGGGCCGGGTCACCGACCTCGACGGCTTCCTCGCCGACGTGGCCGCCCGCGAGGCGCAGATGCCGACCGGCCTCGACGGCGGCATCGGCATCCCGCACTGCCGCAGCGAGCACGTCACCGAGCCGTCCCTCGCCTTCGGCCGCAGCGCCGGGGGAGTCGACTTCGGCGCCCCCGACGGCCCCGCCGACCTGATCTTCCTGATCGCCGCGCCCGCGGGCGCCGACGACGCCCACCTCACGATCCTCTCCTCGCTGGCCCGGCAGCTCATGAACGCCGAGTTCACGTCCGCGCTGCGGTCGGTGGGCGACGCGGAGAGTGCGGCGGCGCTGATCCGCGGCGACGAGACCCCGGCGGCGAGCACCTCCGACGACTCCGGGCGCTCCGAGAACGCCGAGGACGTCGAGGACTCCGGGGGCTCCGAAGACTCCGTGGCGGCGCCGGTGGCGGCCTCCACCGACGCCGCCACGGACAGCACGGCACCGGCGTCCGCCGGGAACGGGAACGGAGCCGGCGACGGTGACCGGGGCAGCGGCGGCCCGTTCCGTATCGTCGCCGTCACCTCCTGCCCCACCGGCATCGCGCACACCTACATGGCGGCCGAGTCGCTGGAGAACGCGGGCCGCGAGGCCGGTGTCGACCTGGTCGTCGAGACGCAGGGCTCGGCCGGTTTCACCCGGCTCGACCCGGCGGTGATCGCGGCGGCCGACGCCGTGATCTTCGCCCACGACGTGCCCGTACGGGACAAGGACCGCTTCGCCGGGAAGCCGACCGTCGACGTCGGTGTGAAGGCGGGCATCAACCGCCCCGCCGAGCTGATCTCCGAGGTCCGCGGCAAGGCGGAGCGCGGCGAGGTCACCGGCGGCGCCACGCCCACCCCGGTCGAGCGCGGCGGCGAGGAGGGCGAGGGCTACGGCACCAAGCTCCGCAAGTGGCTGATGTCCGGCGTCAGTTACATGGTCCCGTTCGTCGCGGCCGGCGGTCTGCTGATCGCCCTCGGCTTCGCGATCGGCGGCTACGAGATCAAGTCCGCGCCCTCGGTCATGCAGCACTTCGTGTGGACGCAGGCCGACAGCTGGGCCGCGCTGATGTTCCAGATCGGCGGCGTCGCCTTCGGCTTCCTCGTCCCGGTCCTGGCCGGTTACATCGCCTACGGCATGGCCGACCGGCCGGGTCTGGTGCCCGGGTTCGTCGGCGGCATGATCGCCTCCACCATCAACGCGGGCTTCCTCGGCGGTCTGGCCGCCGGTCTGATCGCCGGTGGTGTGGTGCTGGCGATCCAGAAGGTGAAGATCCCCAAGCCGGTGCGGGGGATCATGCCGGTGGTCGTGATCCCGCTGATCTCCACGGCGATCGTCGGGTTCCTGATGTTCGTGGTCATCGGCAAGCCGATCGCCTCGGCGCAGAAGGGCATGACCGACTGGCTCAACGGCCTCAGCGGCTCGAACGCGATCCTGCTGGGCGCCCTGCTCGGCCTGATGATGTGCTTCGACCTCGGCGGCCCGGTCAACAAGGTCGCGTACACCTTCGCCACCGCCGGTATCGCGGTCTCCAACCCCAGTGACTCCGCGATGAAGATCATGGCCGCGGTGATGGCGGCCGGCATGGTCCCGCCGCTGGCGATGGCGCTGGCCACGACCGTGCGCGGCAAGCTCTTCACCGAGACCGAGCGCGAGAACGGCAAGGCCGCCTGGGTCCTGGGCGCCTCCTTCATCTCCGAGGGCGCGATCCCGTTCGCGGCGGCCGACCCGCTGCGCGTCATCCCGTCCTCGATGGTGGGCGGCGCGATCACCGGAGCCCTGTCGATGTCCTTCGGCGCGACCCTGCGGGCCCCGCACGGCGGCATCTTCGTGGTCCCGCTGATCGGCAACCCGTTCCTCTACCTGATCGCCATCGCGGTCGGCATGTGTGTCACGGCGGCCCTGGTCGTCGTACTGAAGGGCATGCGCAAGCCGGCCGCCGGGGGCACCGCTCCCGGGACACCGGAGGAGCTGGCCGCCCCTGCCGCGGAGCCGAAGCAGCCGGTCGCCGTGTAGGGCTTGTCCGGCCTCCGTCCGGCCGCTTTTGGGTCATGGTGAGGTGTTCACGGCAACTGCGAGATACGTCACGGTCCGGGGCCATGGTCCCGGACCGTGGTGTCTACTGGACCGCATGCCTGAGCACGTCTCGATCCTCCAGCTGACCGGTGCGGCCGTCCTCGCCCTGGCGACCGTCGCCTGGGTGTTCGGTCTGACGCGCATTTTGCGCCGCTCCTTCGCGGAGCCCACCGCATGGCACGCGGCCCACCCGGCCTACGGCCTCCCGTCCCAGCGCGCCACCCCTCCGCACGTGGAGTCCGTCGAACTGACCCCGGCCGAGCGCGACGCGTTCGCGGGTCTCGTACGACAGCTCAGCGACGGGCGCTGAACGAGCGGAGCGCTTCTGGGCCGCCGGGGACCGCTGAGGGCGCTGGAGGCCGGGCCGCGCGGAGACCGCCCCGTCCGTCCCTGGCCGCTACGAGACCTGCGCCGCCCGCCGCTCCATCGCATCCCGGGCCGCGTCCTCGCTGACGTACACCTCGCACATGTGCCGGCCGTCCGGCGTCGCCGTGTGCTCGACCTCCCACAGGGAGATCTCCGTCCCGTCCTGCAACAGGAACGCGTGCTCGTAGAGCGAGAAGCACAGCGCCGCCCTGCCCGCCCGGAACGGCCGGCCGAAGGCCTGCGTGATCTGGTGCGCGAACGCCGTCTCCAGCAGCTCGGCCGTCTCCGCGCCCGGCTTGTCCGCGTTCTCCGCCCGGCGCAGTAAACGGCGCGCGTGGTCCGCGGAGTCGTCCGCCAGGTACGTGTGCCGGGGCTCCGGGAGCGGCGACAGCTGGACCAGCACCGGCAGTTCGAAGTCCGGGGTGTCCGGCGGCAGCGGGAGCCGCACGGTCGCGGTGCGCAGCTCCTCCTCGTCCACGTACACCTCGTGCTGCGTCTCGCGGCCCAGCACGGTGTTGTGGACGAGCTCCCACAGGGTGAGCGCCGAACCGTCGGCGAGCAGCCACGTGTGCCGGTACGTCTCCCGGTGCAGGCCGGCGCTGTGGTGCGCGGAGTGCAGCGAACTGTCGTGCGCCAGCGCGCAGTCGAGGCGCCCTATGGTCTCGTCGGGCAGCTCGAAGGAGTTCAGGGCACGGCCGAGGAGTCGCTCGAGGTGCTCTTGCGGAGACTCGGGCGACTCGGGTTGTTCGTACGCTGCCGTGTCGTACGGAACGCTCAAGGCTTCTCCCGGCGTTGCTGCATGTCACCTTGTGGGTGCATACCGTAGCCCCTCGGTCGGACATCATGTCCGGGAACCGAGAAAACGTATGCCCAGAAAACGCGCGGGCCGCGCGGGATGTTCCCGCGCGGCCCGAGATTCCGTCAAAATCCGCCGGTCAGGCGGCACTTCCGGACGTCCACTCGCTCCACGACATGTTCCAGCCGTTGAGTCCGTTGTCCGGGTCCACCGTCCTGTCGGGGGAGTTCTTCACGATCACGACGTCCCCGATGAGCGAGTTGTCGTAGAACCACTTGGCGTTCGTCGCGCCCTGCGCGCCCTGTACGTCCGCGAGCCCGACACAGCCGTGGCTGGTGCCCGTCCGGCCGAAGGGCGGGTTGGACTGGTTGTACCAGTAGTTGCCGTGGATGAACGTCCCCGACGAGGTCAGGCGCATCGCGTGCGGCACGTCCGGGATGTCGTACTCCCCGCCCAGACCGACCGTCCGGCTGTCCATCCGCGTCTGCGTGAACTTCTCGGAGATCACCATCTGGCCGTTGTACGTGGTGTGTTCGGGGCTGCCGGACGAGATCGGCAGCGACTTGAGGGTCTGGCCGTCCCGGACGACCGTCATCGTCTGCGTGTTGACGTCGACCGTGGAGACCTGCGAGCGGCCGACCGTGAAGGTCACGGTCTTCTTCTGCACGCCGTACACGCCGTTCGCGCCCTGCACGCCGTCCAGGTCGATCTTCATCGTGACCTTGGAGCCGGCCTTCCAGTAGTCCTGCGGCCGGAAGTCCAGCCGCTGCGCGCCGAACCAGTGGCCCACGACCTGCTGCCCGGTGCTCGACGTGACGGTGATGTGCGACTGCACGGCCTTCTTGTCGCTGATCGTCTTGTCGAACGTGAACGACACCGGCATCCCCACGCCGACCGTCGTCCCGTTGTCCGGGGTGTACGTCCCGATGAAGCTGTTGCTCGAAGTGACCGTCGTGAAGATGGAGTTGGCGGCCGCGGTCTTGCCGGACGAGTCCTTCGCGGTCGCCGATATCTGGTACTTGGTCCCGCGCTCCAGCTGCTCCTTCGGCTTCCAGCCGGCGCCGTCCGCGGACATCGCGCCGTCCACGGCCTGGCCGGAGCCCGCGACCGTCATCTTCACGTCGGTCAACTTGCCGCCGCTGACCCGCACTCCGGTCGCGTTGATGGACGCGTTCGTCGAGCCGTCCTTCGCCGAGATGACGATTTTCGCGGTGGACGTCTTCGCGGTGGTGCCGCCGCCGTTCTTGGTGTCGGTGTTGGCGTCCGCGCTGGCGTTGCCGCCGCATGCGCTGAGGGTGAGGGTGCCGACCACCAGGGCGGCGATGGCCCCCAGTACGCGCCGCGCTGCTATGTCCGGCGTTGTCACGGGCTGCTCCAGGTTCGGTGTGGTGTGCGGTGTCCGCTGTGATGCGTGAACGAAGAGCGGCGCGAGGCCGGGGTGGGTTCCCTCCGTTTCTCTTGGACGCCGTCCGGTGACAGAACCGGGACATATACGGGGTGCCCGCCTGCGTCCGGACGAGGTGACCGCCCGCAGCCGGACGAGGTGGCCGGCCGCGCCCCGGACGAGACGGCGGAGTGCCCGACGAGGTGGCGCAGTGCCCGACGAGGTGGCGGAGTGCCGGACGAACTGGCGGAGTGTCTACCGTCTGCCGTACAGCTCCTCGTACGACGGCCACGTCCCGCCCGGGCCGTCCACCGGCTCGGCGGCCCGCACCGCTCGCACGATGGCCCTGGTCACCGCGTCCGCGCCCGCCGCCAGGACCTCGTTCAGGGCCAGGGGGTTCTGCGCGTCCAACGGGCGGGTCCCGGTCGCCAGCGCGAAGACCGTGTCGCCGTCGTTCAGCAGGTGCACCGGGCGCACGGCGCGCGCGATGCCGTCGTGCGCCGTGCCTGCCAGTTTCTGCGCCTGGGCTTTGGTGAGGGTGGCGTCCGTGGCCACCACCGCGAGGGTCGTGTTCAGCGGGGGAGGGGTGTTCTTCGCCGCCGCCCCGGTCAGGCGTCGTCTCGCCGCCTCGTGGACCTCCGGGTCGGGGTACGTCACCCAGCCCTGGAACAACTCCCCGTACAGCACGCCCGTTTCCGGGTCCGCTGCCGAGCCTGCCGCGTTGGCCACCACCAGTGCCGCCACCGTGACGCCCGACTCCAGCACGATGCTCGCGGTGCCGACTCCGCCCTTCAACTGCCCGACCACCGCGCCCGTACCCGCGCCCACGCACCCCTCCCGCACCCGCACCCCGGGCCCGCTGATCGCCGCGGCCTCGACCGCGGCCCGGCCCGTCGCCGCGTCCGGCCGCGCCCTGAAGGTGCCGCCGCGGCCCAGGTCGAACACGCAGGCCGCGGGTACCACGGGCACCACGTGCAGAGGGTCGGCTCCCACCCGTACCCCGCGTCCCTGCTCCTCCAGCCAGGCCATCACCCCCGACGCGGCGTCCAGTCCGTACGCGCTGCCGCCGGTCAGGACGATCGCGTCCACCCGTTGCACCAGGTTGCGTGGGTCCAGCGCGTCCGTCTCCTTGGTGCCGGGGCCGCCGCCTCGTACGTCCACCGCGGCCACCGCTCCGCCCTCCGGCGCCAGCACGACAGTGGTGCCCGTGAGCCAGCCGTCGCCCGCCCTTGTCGCATGGCCCACCCGCACACCGGCCACATCCGTCAACGCGTCAACTGTCATGGCCCCCAGTCTTGCCCAGCACCTGACGGATCGGGGGACCTTCCGCGCGTCGGTCAGGCCGTCGGTGCCGTCGGTGCGGCCCCGCTCCCCGCGGTCGCCATGCGTGCCGTCAGGGTCACCCCGACCGCCACCGTCAGCGCCGACACCAGTCCCGCCGCCAACACCGCCCAATGACCCAGGAACGTGCAGCAGATCACCAGCAACGCGGCCACCGGAAGGACCAGTTGCTGCGCGATGCCCACCTTGTAGTGACGGGCGTGCAGGGCCCAGACGCTGAGCAGGTAGAGGGCCGTCGGCAGGGTCACCGCGGCGGAGGCCGCCAGGGTGGAGACATGGGCCTTGCCCACCGCCTCGGTCACCGCAACCTCCAGGCCCGCGCCGATCGTGGCCGCCGCGGCGAAGATCAGGTAGTGGCCGTAACCCCAGAGGAACGCCTGCTGGTTGGAGCGCAGGTGCCCGTGGATCGGCACCACGAAGTAGATCCACCAGGCGGCGAACACGATCAGCAGCCCGCCCGCGGCGATCGGCAGCAACTCGCCCAGCGCGTCGTGCTCGTCCACCCCCGACTTCACCGCCACCGTCGCCGCCGCGATCGTCTCGCCCAGCACGATGATCGTGAACAGGCCGTACCGCTCGGAGATGTGGTGCGGATGCCAGGGCGTCGTGCAGTCCTTCTCCGCGTACAGCGGCACGCACAGCTCCGCGATCACCATCACGAGGAACACCCACGCCCGCGCGTGCTCCGGCAGCACCACCAGCCCCAGCCAGCCGACCAGGCAGAGGAGTACGCCGCCCGCGTACCTCAGGGCCATCGTGCGCTCCGGGCCCTGTGCCGCCCGCGCCGCCCGGAGCCACTGCGATGCCATCGCCAGCCGCATGATCAGGTAGCCGAGCCAGACGACCACGTAGTCGTGCTGTTCGAAGGCCCGCGAGACGCCGGCCGCGAGGACCAGGACGCCGGCGATCTGCACCAGGGTGACGACGCGGTACAGCACGTCGTCGTTGTCGTAGGCCGAGGAGAACCACGAGAAGTTCATCCATGCCCACCAGATGGAGAAGAACTGCATCGCGTAGTTCAGGATGCCCTCGCCCGCGTGTCCCTCGACGACGGCGTGCGCCAGCTGGACGCCCGCCTGCGCGATGGCCACGACGAAGCACAGGTCGAAGAAGAGCTCCAGCGGAGAGGCGACCCGGTGCGGCTGGTCTCTGCCCCGGGCGGTGAGCGGGCGTGCGAGGCGCAGGGGGCCCTGGGGCCTGGGGGAGCTGTGGGTGTCCGAGGTCATGGGCACTAGCACAGCAGATGACCTCCGCAGGTGGCCGTACCCTGGAGGCATGAGTACCGCCCCTGGCCCCGAGCCGCGCGATCCGAAGCCCGCGCTGGTCTTCGACGACCCGCTGAGCCGGCCGTCCTCCGACGACACGGACCGCGGGTGGGGCGAGCGTCCCGAGGGTGACAGCGCCGCCGATCTGAAGCGCTTCCTCGACGAGAAGCCGCCCCACCACATCTGAGCCGTCCGTTACGGCTCGCGGTGTCCTTCGCCGCGCTGCGCGACGAGCGCGTCGCGGATCTCCTTGAGGACCTCCAGCTCGGTGATCTCGATGATCTCCTGCGTGCCCTCCTTGGCCTTCCGATGGGCCTCGATCCGCGCCAGGTACTTCGACATCGGCAGGACCATCAGGAAGTAGACGACGGCAGCGGTGATCACGAAGCTGAGGGTGGCTCCCAGGACGGAGCCCCACATCAGCTGGATGCCCTTGTCGCCGGAGCAACTGCTGCTCAGACACGAGCTGTAGGTGTCCAGGTTCTGTGTGCCGATCGCCCCGACGAGCGGGTTGATGATCCCCTTCACCACCGAGTTGACGATGTTCGTGAAGGCGGCACCGATGACGACCGCGACTGCCAGATCGACGACGTTCCCGCGCATCAGGAAGGACTTGAAGCCCTGCCAGACGCTCGGTTCCTTCTTCTCGCTCAACTCGGAGCCTCTTCTCGCACGCGCGGTGTGTGGAACGAACAGGTCCGCAACCTACGTCAAGGTCCGGCCGTCCTGTCCAATTCAGTAACTCGAAAGAGGGACTTGACAGCAAGTCGCCGAGCCCGCGAAAGACCTGGTTCACCCGCCGGACCAGCACCGACACCCACCGGCTGATCAGCACAGCGTCACCGCCAGCCGTGCCGTGACGCTCGCGCCTGCCAGCCGCGCCGCCGTGCCGCGCGGTACCGACAGCACCACCAACGCCCCGCCGCCGTCCGCCACTTCGACCGGCTCGGGCACCTTCGTCACCCGCGCCCCGCGCGCGACCACATGCGCCTCGCCGCCCGCCGCCGACTCCTCTGCGGCGATCACATCGACCCGGTCACCCGCCCGCAGCAGCCGCACCGTGCCCGCGTCGGCGATCCGCACCGGCGCCGACACCCATTCCACCGCCCGGCGCTGCCGTACCGGATCGGCCGCCGGGTGCCCGCGCGGCCGTTCACTGTGCCGTACCTCCGCGGCCTCCCGCGGGCCGGCCGCCACGAGCGCCGCGGCCGTCAGCGCCAGCCCCGCGGCCACGGCGCGCCTCCGATGCCGTAGCAACCGGTGCAGCTGCCGGAGGCCGCCCCGCACCCGCACCGGCGCGAAGTGCGGCACCTCGCACGTGGGCGGAGCGTCGGTGCCCAACGGGCGCGGCACGGCGGCGGGACGGGGACCGGGACCGGGTGAGGCCGGGGAGAGCGGTCCTGACGGGGCTGTGAAGGGCGGACGGGAGAGGGACACGGGAAACACCACCTGCGACGAGGGATCAGCTTGCGGTCCCACGATGAGGCTTCGCGCCGATGCCCGCCGGAGCCCGTGCGGTACCCGCCGGTTGTGGACAACTCCCTCACCCGAACGGGACGTTCCGCCGCCCGGGTCCCCGGCTACGGCAGTACGAAGCCCGGGTCCATGCCGCCCAGCGCGTTCGCGCACAGGCAGTCCCGCTCCCCGCTCTCCGGCAGCGCGGCCACCGTGTCGAAGAGCACGCCACGCAGCCGGTCCACGTTGGCCGCGAACACCCGCAGCACCTCGTCGTGGGAGACGCCCTCGCCGGTCTCGGCGCCCGCGTCGAGGTCGGTGACGAGGGTCAACGAGGAGTAGCAGAGCTCCAGTTCACGGGCGAGCGCGGCCTCGGGGTGGCCGGTCATACCGACCACCGACCAGCCCTGCGCCTGGTGCCAGAGCGACTCGGCGCGGGTCGAGAAACGCGGGCCCTCGATCACCACGAGCGTGCCGCCGTCCACCGGCTCCCAGTCCCGCCCGCGCGCCGACTTCAGCGCGGCGGCCCGCCCGGCCGGGCAGTAGGGATCGGCCAGCGACACGTGCACCACGTTCGGCACCGCGCCGTCGGGCAGCGGGAGTCCGTCGAAGTACGTGCCCGCGCGGGACTTGGTGCGGTCCACCAGCTGGTCCGGCACCAGCAGCGTGCCCGGCCCGTACTCGGGGCGCAGCCCGCCCACCGCGCACGGGCCGAGGACCTGGCGGACGCCGACGGAGCGCAACGCCCAGAGGTTGGCGCGGTAGTTGATGCGGTGCGGCGGCAGATGGTGGCCGCGTCCGTGCCGGGGCAGGAACGCGACCCGCCGGCCGGCGATCTCGCCGAGGAAGAGGGAGTCGCTGGGGGGTCCGTAGGGGGTGTCCACCTCGACCTCGGTCACGTCGTCGAGGAACGAGTAGAAGCCGGAGCCGCCGATTACGCCGATCTCTGCGTTCGCCATGTCCCGCACCCTAGCGGCCCCCGAAAAAGCGGGGGGAGCGGGCTCCGGAAACACCGAGGACCCTGTCGTCGTACGACGACAGGGTCCCGCGAAAACGTCTTACGCGGCGGAGCTGCTGCTGGACGAGGAGCCCGAGCTCGACGACTTCGAGTCCGAGGAGGACGACGACGTCGAGGTGGTGGAGGGCTTCGAGTCCGAGGACGTCGACGGCTTCGGGGTGGCCGGCGTGCTGCTCGACGAGGAGCCGCGGCTGTCGTTCCGGTAGAAGCCGGAGCCCTTGAAGACAATGCCGACCGCGGAGTACACCTTCTTCAGGCGTCCACCGCAATTGGGGCACTCGGTCAGCGCGTCGTCGGTGAACTTCTGGACCGCTTCAAGGCCCTCGCCGCACTCGGTGCACTGGTACTGGTAGGTCGGCACTGTTGTCTTCCTCCTGGCACTCTCACTCAGTGAGTGCTAACGAGCGTCCATACTGACGTATTCCCGGGGATCAGTCCACTGCCACCGGCACGCGGTGACCGACGCCACGTGCCACGGTGTGGCTGTGGGGCCGGGTCGCCAGGCGCGAGCGCAGGGCCAGCAGGGTCCCCAGGGCGAGCACCGTGCCGACCATCGGGACCAGGAAACCGGCGCCGCCCCACAGGCGGTCCTCCAGCTGTCCCGCGACCGTGACGGCGGCGGCCTGGCCGAGGGCGACCGCGCCGGTCAGCCAGGTGAAGGCCTCCGTGCGGGCGCCGGCCGGGACGAGCCCCTCGACCAGCGTGTAGCCGGTGATCAGGGCGGGCGCGATGCACATGCCGACCAGGAGACCCAGGCCCGCCAGCAGCGGCACGGAGTGGGCGGTCCACAGGGCGGACGCGGTCAGCGCGAGCGCCGCGTACCCGATCAGGAGGCGGCGCTGCGGGGCCACCCTCCAGGCGACGGCACCGCAGACGATCCCGGAGAGCATGTTGCCCGCGGCGAACGTGCCGTACAGGACGCCGTTCAGACCCGGTTCGCCGATGGACTCGGTGAACGCGGCCAGGGAGACCTGCATCCCGCCGAAGACGGAACCGATGCCCAGGAAGGTCACGATCAGCACGCGCACCCCGGGGACGCCGAGTGCGGAGGCGTGCTCCACGCGTGCGTGCCCGGCGGCGACGGCCACCGTGGGCTGCGTGCTCTTCTGGGCGGCGAACAGGAGACCGCCGACGAGCGTCAGGGAGGCCTCGGTGATCAGGCCGGCGGCCGGGTTCACGGCGGTGCACAGGGCGGTCGCCAGGAGCGGGCCGAAGACGAAGGTCAGCTCGTCCGTGACGGACTCGAAGGCCGCGGCGGTGCTCAGCAGCGGGGAGTCCTGGAGCTTCACGCCCCAGCGGGCGCGCACCATGGGCCCGATCTGCGGCACCGAGGCACCGGTCGGCACGGCCGCCACGAACAGCGCCCACAGGGGCGCGTGACCGAGCGCGAGGGCCGTGAACGTGAGACCCGACAGGGCGTGCACCAGGACGCCGGGCAGCAGGACGGTCCGCTGTCCGTAGCGGTCGGCCAGGCGCCCGCTGTAGGGCGCGAACAGGGCCATGGAGACACCGGTGACGGCCGCGGCGGCACCCGCCGCGCCATAGGAGCCGGTGGTGTGCTGGACCAGCAGCACGATGGAGATGGTGAGCATCGCGAACGGCTGGCGTGCCGCGAAGCCGGGGAGCAGGAACGTCCAGGCGCCGCGCGTGCGCAGCAGCTGCCCGTATCCGGGACGGGATCCCGTCCCGGAGGTGACCGTGGATGCCACGGCCCGTGCCTTTCCGCCGCCTGGTAGCGCGCCCTGTGCGGGGGGCGCCGAGAGCTGTCCTCTTGCGCGGAACTGCGGTAGATACCGGTGCCCACTGCGGAGAGGGTTTCGGCCGCCATACGGTCGCGCCAGCACTGCTTCAGGCAGAGTTGGTTCGATCAGAATGTGCCTTCATCGTACAGGCGGCGAGGTGCGGTGAGCCTGTGAAAACGGGCACCACGCGCGCGTTCACCTGTGATTGGTGAACATGTGAACCGTACGAAACATGCCCTTAACGGCCGGCGCCGGTGACGTCCGTGCCCAGCCACCCCGCGAGCTTGCCGCCGTGGCCCACCGCACGCAGGCGCTGTTCCGCCGCGTCCCGGACGGGGTCCGTGGTGACCACGAGGAGTTCGTCGCCGCGCCGCAGGACCGTCGAGGGCAGCGGCACGAACGACTTCCCCTCGCGCACGACGAGGGTGACCGCGGCCCCGGCCGGCAGTCTCAGCTCGTTGACCTCGACGCCGTGCATCTTCGACTCCGCGGGGATCGCCACGGACAGCAGATGCCCGCGCAGCCGCTCCAGGGGCGCCGATTCGACTCCGAGGTCGTCGGCCTCCGCGCCCTGGCCGAGCCGCAGCTTGCGTGCCAGCCAGGGGAGCGTCGGTCCCTGGACGAGGGTGTAGACGACGACCAGGACGAAGACGATGTTGAAGACGCGACGGCTGCCGGAGACGCCGTTCACCATGGGGATCGTCGCCAGGATGATGGGCACCGCGCCGCGCAGTCCGGCCCAGGACATGAGGCTCTGCTCCTGCCAGGGCACCCGGAACGGCGTGAGGCTCACCACCACGCTGAGCGGCCGGGCGACCATCGTCAGCACCAGGCCGATGATGAGCGCGGGCCAGACGTCGTCCCCCAGTTCGTGCGGGGTGACCAGCAGGCCGAGCAGGACGAACATGCCGATCTGGGCGATCCAGCCGAGCCCCTCGGCGAACCCGCGTGTGGCGGGCCAGTGGGGCAGCTTGGCGTTGCCGAGCATCATCGAGGCGAGATAGACCGCCAGGAAGCCGCTGCCGTGCGCCAGGGCGCCCGCCGCGTACGCGGTGACCGCGATGGCCATGACGGCGATCGGGTAGAGGCCGGAGGCGGGCAGTGCCACGTGCCGGAGTCCCCAGGAGCCGAGCCAGCCCACCGCGAGGCCCATGGCGGCCCCGATGGCCAGTTCCAGTGCTATCTCGCCCACCAGCAGGTACCAGTGCTCGACGGGGCCCGCCGTGGAGAAGGCGACGACCAGGATGACCACCGGGGCGTCGTTGAAGCCGGACTCGGCCTCCAGCGTGCCCGTCACGCGCGTGGGGAGGGGGATCCGGCGCAGCACGGAGAAGACCGCCGCCGCGTCCGTCGAGGACACCACCGCCCCGATGATGAGCGCCTGCCGCCATTCCAGGTCGACCACGTAGTGCGCGGCCGCGGCCGTGACGCCGACGCTCACCGCCACCCCTGCCAGCGCCAGTGTGGCGGCGGACGACAGGACGGGCCTGACCTCTTTCCACTTCGTGCCGAGGCCGCCCTCGGCCAGGATCACGACCAGGGCCGCGTACCCGATGACCTGGGTCAGCTCGGCGTTGTCGAAGTGGATGTCGCCGACGCCGTCCTGCCCCATGGCGATGCCGATCCCCAGGTACACGAGCAGGCTGGGGAGCCCGCTGCGCGAGGAGATCCGGACCGCCGCCACGGCGACGAGCAGGACGAGCGAGCAGACGAGCAGAAGCTGGTCGAGGTGGTGGACAGTCAGTGGCCTTCCCTTCCTCGGCTGACGCGTCTCTGGGGCGACAGCGCACGTACGGGGGACGCGGGGCTGCGGCGCCATACATCCAAGTACTTCGTTACCTTACCTAACTCTTGACGTTTTCTTGACGCTTCTCGAGGCAGGATCGAACGCCCGTCCGCGTCAGTACCCGACTCCGCGTCAAGTCGCCCGGGACCCTGCGCCTATGGTTGCTCCAGCGCTCAGTCAAAAGCACAGCCCGCCCTGCCGCTCGCGTTAGGACAGCAAGGACAGCGATGCCCCCCAACACCACCGCCTCATCGGGTCATAAGCCCGGCAAGTCCGGCAGGAAAAAGGGGCGCAAAGCCCGTCTATTGGTGCTTGTTCTGGTACTGGCCATCATCGGGGGCATCGCCTACGGCGCGTACTGGTCGATCAGCACGGTCCGCGCGTCCCTTCCGCAGACCACCGGATCGATCACCCTCGACGGCCTGTCCGGACCCGTCGACGTGAAGCGCGACAGCTACGGCATCCCGCAGATCTACGCGTCCTCCGACGAGGACCTGTTCATGGCCCAGGGCTACGTCCAGGCGCAGGACCGGTTCTACGAGATGGACGTGCGCCGGCACATGACCTCCGGCCGGCTCTCCGAGATGTTCGGCAAGGGCCAGGTCAAGAACGACGAGTTCCTGCGCACCCTGGGCTGGGACCGGGTGGCCCAGAAGGAGTACGACACCACGCTGTCGGCCTCCACGAAGAAGTACCTCCAGGCCTACGCCAAGGGAGTCAACGCCTACCTCAAGGGCAAGGACGGCAAGGACATCTCCCTGGAGTACGCGGCCCTAGGGTTCGAGAACGACTACACCCCGCAGAAGTGGACCCCGGTCGACTCGATCGCGTGGCTCAAGGCGATGGCCTGGGACCTGCGCGGCAACATGCAGGACGAGATCGACCGCGCCCTGATGACCACCCGCCTCGGCCCCCAGCAGATCGCGGACCTGTACCCGGAGTACCCGTACAGCCGCAACCAGCCGATCGTCACCGAGGGCGAGTACAACGACTACACCAAGACCTTCGGCGACGCCGACAGCTCCACCGGTACGTCCACGGGCGGCACGACGGGCTCGACGTCGTCCTCGTCGGGTTCGGCCTTCACGAGCCAGCTCTCGGGCCTCTCGGACGTCCTGGAGGACCTCCCGACGGCGGTCGGCGTGAACGGCCAGGGCATCGGCTCCAACTCCTGGGTCGTCGCCGGGAAGAACACCATCACCGGCAAGCCCCTCCTGGCCAACGACCCGCACCTGGAGGCCTCGCTGCCCTCCGTCTGGTACCAGATGGGCCTGCACTGCCGCGCCGTCTCCAGCAAGTGCCAGTACGACGTCTCCGGCTACACCTTCGCGGGCATGCCGGGCGTCATCATCGGCCACAACCAGAACATCGCCTGGGGCATGACCAACTCCGGGGTCGACACCACCGACCTCTACCTGGAGAAGCTCTCCGGGGACGGCTACCTGTACGACGGCAAGACGAAGCCCTTCACGACCCGCACGGAGACCATCAAGGTCGCCGGCGGCGCGTCCAAGAAGATCGTCGTCCGGGAGACCAACAACGGCCCCCTGCTGTCCGACCGCGACGACGAACTCGTGAAGGTCGGCAAGAAGGCCACCGTCGACACCGCGGCCCCCGACAGAGGCGACGGCTACGGCATCGCCCTGCGCTGGACCGCCGAGGACCCGGGCACCACCATGGACGCCGTCTTCGCCATCGACAAGGCGTCCAACTGGACCGAGTTCCGCGCGGCCGCCACGAAGTTCGACGTGCCCTCCCAGAACCTCGTCTACGCCGACACCAAGAACAACATCGGCTACACCCTGCCCGGCAAGATCCCCACGCGCGGGAAGGGCGACGGCTCGCTGCCGGTGCCCGGCTGGGACCCCAAGTACGACTGGACCGGCTACATCCCGCAGGCCGCCCTGCCGTACGAGTTCAACCCGAAGCGCGGCTTCATCGTCACCGCCAACCAGGCCGTGATCGACAAGGACAAGTACCCGTACACGCTCACCACGGACTGGGGCTACGGCACCCGCAGCCAGCGCATCACCGATCTGATCCAGTCGAAGATCGACGGCGGCGGCAAGATCTCCACCGACGACATGCGGCAGATGCAGCTCGACGACAGCAGTGAGATCGCCAAGCTGATCGTGCCCAAGCTGCTGAAGCTCGACATCGACGATCCGGACGTGCGCGAGGCCCAGAAGCTCCTGGAGGGCTGGGACTACACCCAGGACGCCGATTCGGCGGCTGCCGCCTACTTCAACTCGGTCTGGCGCAACATCCTCAAGCTCGCCTTCGGCAACAAGCTCCCCAAGGAGCTGCGGGTCAAGGGCCAGTGCCTGTTCGTCACGCCGGTCGACACCACCGGGCCCGCCGACGAGACCAACCAGAAGGTCCGCGAGTGCGGCGAGCGCGACGCCGACGAGGCGCAGCCGGACGGCGGCGACCGCTGGTTCGAGGTCGTCCGCAAGCTCATGGACGACCCCACCAACGACTGGTGGAAGACCCCCAAGTCGGGCAACCGCCCGGGGGCGACCACCATGAACCAGCTGTTCGAGCGCGCCATGATCGACGCCCGCTGGGAGCTCACCGCCAAGCTCGGCAAGGACATCGACACGTGGAGCTGGGGCAGGCTGCACCGCTTGTTCCTGAAGAACCAGACCCTGGGCACCGAGGGGCCCGGCATCGTCCAGTACATCCTCAACCGCGGCCCCTGGAAGCTCAGCGGCGGCGAGGCCACGGTCAACGCGACCGGCTGGAACGCGGCCGGCGGCTACGGAGTCGTCTGGGTGCCGTCGATGCGCATGGTGGTCAACCTGGACAACTTCGACAAGTCCAAGTGGATCAACCTCACCGGAGCCTCCGGGCACGCCTACAGCGCGCACTACACCGACCAGACCAGCAAGTGGGTCAACGGTGAGCTGCTGCCCTGGTCGTTCTCGTCCAAGGCGGTCGACGACAGCACGAGCGACACCCTGGTGCTCAAGCCGTGAATCGTTGAACGAACTGAAATGGCCCTCCACGCGCGCGTGGAGGGCCATTTCAGTTACCGGGGAACCGCCGCACACCCGAAGGTGTCACCACGGCCCGCACCGGCCGGTCGTGGGCCTCCGCGGGGACGCGCTCGACGACCTCGGAGTCGTACAGCAGCACCACCGGCGCGGGATGCGCGCCCGCCCGCTCCAGCCGCGCCAGCACGCGGTCGTACGACCCTCCGCCGCGGCCCAGGCGCATCCCGCGCCCGTCGACCGCCAGACCGGGCAGCAGGACGACGTCGGCGGCCGTTACGGCGTCCGGGCCGAGCCGCTCGCCGGTGGGCTCGAACAGGGCCATCTTTCCGCCGTGTTGGACCCGCGCGAGCGAGCCCTCGCCGCTGTAGGCGCCCCAGTCCAGGTCGTTGTCCGGGAGGAGCACCGGCAGCAGCACTTCGATGTCCCGCGCGCGGAGTGCGTCCAGGAGCGCGAGCGTCCCGGGCTCGGTCCCGACGGAGACGTAGGCCGCCACCGTGCGTGCCTGCGCCAACTCCGGCAGTTCCAGGGCACGGTCGGCGAGCGCGTCGCCCGCCCCCCGCACGTCATCGGCCGTCAACCTGTTCCTCACCATGAGGAACTCTCGTCGCAACATTCGCTTGTCAGGCTCGGCTTCACGTCCCAGGTCACGCACTGGTCCCACACGCCCCTTTCCTAATCTGCTCATATGAGAATGTTTCAGCCAGTGCCACAGATTCCGCACAAAGGCACCGGATAAGGTTCGGGCATGACTCAGTCGCACCCCAGGATCAGCAAGGCTGTCATTCCCGCAGCCGGTCTCGGCACCAGGTTCCTGCCGGCCACGAAGGCAACTCCCAAGGAGATGCTGCCGGTCGTGGACAAGCCCGCGATCCAGTACGTGGTCGAAGAGGCCGTGTCGGCTGGGCTCGACGACGTCCTCATGATCACAGGACGCAACAAGCGCCCTCTTGAGGACCACTTCGACCGCAACTACGAGCTCGAATCCGCCCTCCAGAAGAAGGGCGACGCGGGCCGGCTCGCCAAGGTCCAGGAGTCCAGCGACCTCGCGACCATGCACTACGTCCGCCAGGGCGACCCCAAGGGCCTCGGCCACGCCGTGCTGTGCGCCGCCCCGCACGTCGGCCAGGAGCCCTTCGCCGTCCTCCTCGGGGATGACCTGATCGACCCCCGCGACCCCCTCCTCGCGCGCATGGTCGAGGTCCAGGAGCTGCACGGCGGCAGCGTCGTCGCCCTCATGGAAGTCACGCCCGAGCAGATCCACCTCTACGGCTCCGCGGCCGTCGAGGCCACCGCGGACGCCGACGTCGTCAAGGTGACCGGCCTGGTCGAGAAGCCCGACGCGGCCGACGCCCCGTCGAACTACGCGATCATCGGCCGCTACGTCCTCGACCCCCACATCTTCGACATACTGCGCAAGACCGAGCCGGGCCGCGGCGGCGAGATCCAGCTCACCGACGCCCTCCAGCAGCTCGCCACCGACGAGAAGATCGGCGGCCCCGTGCACGGCGTCGTCTTCAAGGGCCGCCGCTATGACACCGGCGACCGGGGCGACTATCTGCGTGCCATTGTCAGACTCGCGTGCGAACGTGAAGACCTGGGGCCGGACTTCCGGGCCTGGCTTCGCAGTTACGTAGCCGAGGAGATGTAGCAACGTTGAGCACCGCCGCGACCCGCACCGCAGGACCCGACCACCTCTGGACGGTGGACGAGCACCTGGAGGACATCCTCGCGACCGTCCGCCCCCTGGATCCCATCGAGCTCCAACTGCTCGACGCCCAAGGCTGCGTCCTGGTCGAGGACATCATGGTGCCGGTCTCGCTCCCGCCCTTCGACAACAGCTCGATGGACGGGTACGCGGTACGGGTCACGGACGTCGCGGGCGCGAGCGAGGAGTACCCGGCCGTCCTGACGGTCATCGGTGACGTCGCGGCCGGCCAGGCCGAGTCCCTTCATGTGGGCCCCGGAGAGACCGCCCGCATCATGACCGGCGCCCCGCTCCCGCCCGGCGCCGAAGCCGTCGTCCCCGTCGAGTGGACCGACGGAGGCCTCGGCGAGGGCCCCGTCGCCGGCATGCGGGCCCGCAGCCAGTCCCCCGAGGGGGCCGACGGCCACGTGCACGTGTACCGCTCGGCCGAGGCACGCGCGCACGTACGCGCGCAGGGCAGCGACGTGAAGGCGGGCGACCGCGCCCTGACGGCCGGCACCGTCCTCGGCCCGCCGCAGATCGCCCTCCTCGCCGCCATCGGCCGCGGCACCGTCCGCGTACGCCCGCGCCCGCGTGTGGTCGTCATGTCCACCGGCAGCGAACTCGTCCAGCCCGACGAGCAGTTGGGCAGCGGCCAGATCTACGACTCGAACAGCTTCGCCCTCACCGCCGCCGCCCGCGACGCCGGAGCCATCGCCTACCGGGTGGGCGCCGTCGCCGACGACGCCGAGACCCTCCGCTCCACCATCGAGGACCAGCTCGTCCGCGCCGACCTCATGGTCACCACCGGCGGCGTGAGCGTCGGGGCCTACGACGTCGTCAAGGAGGCGCTGTCCTCCGTGGGGGACGAGGACGAGGAGGGCGCCGGGATCGACTTCCGCAAGCTCGCCATGCAGCCCGGCAAACCCCAGGGCTTCGGCTCCATCGGCCCCGATCACACCCCGCTGCTGGCCCTCCCCGGCAACCCGGTGTCGTCGTACGTCTCCTTCGAGCTGTTCGTCCGCCCCGCGATCCGCACCCTCATGGGCCTGGACGACGTGCACCGTCCCAGGACCCGGGCCACGCTCACCGCGGACAAGGCACTGACCTCCCCGAAGGGCCGCAGACAGTTCCTGCGCGGGACCTACGCCGACGGCGCGGTCACCCCCGTAGGAGGCGCCGGATCGCACCTCGTGGCGGCCCTCGCGCTCGCCGACGCGCTGATCGTCGTCCCCGAGGAGGTCGAGTCCGTGGAACCCGGCACCGAGGTCGACGTGGTCCTGCTCGGCTGACTGCCACTGGTTGGCGGTACCGTGTCGCGCACAACACGCCCGGACCGGGAGCGCCACACAGCATGACTGAGCCTTTCCGGGGGAGCACCTCCGGACCCCCTGCCCACGACCGACTGACGCACATCGACGAAGCGGGCGCCGCCCGGATGGTCGACGTGTCCGGCAAGGACGTGACCGCGCGCACCGCCACCGCCACCGGACGCGTCCTCGTCTCGGCCCGCGTGGTCGAACTGCTGCGCGGCGAGGGGGTCCCCAAGGGCGATGCCCTCGCCACCGCGCGCATCGCCGGGATCATGGGCGCCAAACGCACCCCGGACCTGATCCCGCTCTGCCACCCGTTGTCGGTGTCGGGTGTGAAACTGGATCTGTCGGTCGCGGACGACGCCGTACGCATCCGGGCCACCGTGAAGACGACGGACCGCACAGGCGTCGAGATGGAGGCGCTCACCGCGGTCTCCGTCGCCGCGCTCACCGTGATCGACATGGTCAAGGCGGTCGACAAGGAAGCGGTCATCACGGACGTGCGTGTGGAGGAGAAGTCGGGCGGCAAGTCGGGCGACTGGAGCCGGACATGACGCCCGACAGCACGCTGCCCCGGCCGTATCGCGCCCTGGTGGTCACGGCCTCCAACCGGGCCGCCTCCGGCGTCTACGAGGACAAAGGCGGCCCGCTGGTCGCCGACGGCCTCAGAAGCCTCGGCTTCGCGGTCGAGGGGCCGCGCGTGGTCCCCGACGGCGACCCGGTGGCGGCCGCGCTGAGAGCCGCCGTGCAGGACGGCTACGACGCCGTCGTCACCACCGGCGGCACCGGTGTCTCGCCCACCGACCGCACCCCTGAGGCGACCCGCGCGGTCATCGATTACGAGGTGCCGGGCATCGCCGAGGCCATCCGGGCGTTCGGACGGGAGAAGGTGCCGACCGCGGCGCTCTCCCGGGGGCTCGCCGGAGTCGCCGGGCACACACTGATCGTCAACCTTCCGGGGTCCACCGGCGGTGTGAGGGACGGCCTCGCCGTCCTGGAACCCCTGCTGGCGCACGCCGTCGACCAGATCCGCGGCGGCGATCACCCCAGACCCGCCGACACCAGTGGGGGTGCGAGCTGAACAGCCCATCCTGGCCCGCCGTGCTGGTGGACGGCGACATCGTCCTGAGGCCGATAAAGCTGCGCGACCAGCGGTCCTGGCGCGAGGTCAACCGGCGCAACCGGGACTGGCTGCGCCCCTGGGAGGCGACGATCCCGCCGCCCACCCCCAGCGGGCCGATCGCGCACCGGCCGACGTACCGGCAGATGGTCCGGCATCTCCGTTCCGAGGCGAACTCGGGCCGGATGCTGCCGTTCGTCATCGAATACCAGGGTCGCCTGGTCGGGCAGTTGACGGTGGCCGGGATCACCTGGGGTTCCATGTGTTCGGGCCACATCGGTTACTGGGTGGACGAGTCGGTGGCCGGGCGCGGAGTGATGCCGACGTCCGTGGCACTCGTCGTCGACCACTGTTTCCGGACCGTGGGACTGCATCGCATCGAGGTCTGCATTCGCCCGGAGAACGGCCCCAGCCGCCGGGTCGTCGAGAAACTCGGATTCCGCGAGGAGGGGCTCAGGCCCCGCTATCTCCACATCGACGGCGCCTGGCGCGACCACCTCGTCTTCGCCCTCACCGCGGAAGAGGTGCCCGAGGGGTTGCTGAGCCGCTGGCAGCGGGCACGCTCCCGGAGTACCCCGCACGACAATCCCGCATAGCCCGGAGGGGTGGAAGTCCGGGACGCCAGAAAATGGAATAAGTGTTCGAAAGTGATCGACGGATGACCGCCTTGGGGCAATGAATTCACCAACTCGGCGGCCCGCTGATCGCATCGGTCACAAAAAAAGCTCGAAATATCAGCCAGATCGTGCGACACACCGGCTCAATTGGCAGATGGCCTCACACAAACCCCTCTACCGTGTGAGGCGTGAGCAGCAGCGGCCTCATCTACGCAGTCATTGTCGGGGCCTGGGCCGCCTACTTGGTGCCGATGTGGCTCCGTAGGCAGGACGAGCTGAACGAGGCCCGTCCGACGGAACGCTTCAGCACCGCCATCCGGCTGCTGTCCGGACGGGCGGGAATGGAGCGCCGGTACGCCAAGGACCTGCGGGCGCGCTCCACCGAGGAGGGGGAGTCCGGCGCCGACGCCTCGGACGCCGTCACCGACTCGGTGGACGTCCGGGCCTTCGCCATGCCCCCGGCCCGTCCCCAGGTGCACGCACCCGTCCGCCAGCAGAGCCAGGAACGGCCGGAAGCGGCGCGAGAACCGGAACGCGGAGCGGTCCGCGAGTCGGAGCGCGCGGCGGCGCGGGAAGCGGCGCGCGAGCCCGAGCACGCGCCGGTCCGCGAACCGGCGCGCGATCAGGCGCCCAAGTCGGCTCCCCAGCAGGCCTCCGCGTCCGCCAAGGCGCCCAAGTCCGCCTCCATGCCCGCGCGCAAGCGCGTCCCCGCCGCGCGGCGCAGCCCCGCCGATGAGGCCGCGGCAGCGCGCGCCCGGCGGATCAAGGTGCTCGCACGCCGCAGACGTACCACCGTGATGCTCTTCCTCGCCTTCACGCTCGGCGCGATCGTCGCGGCGGTCGGCGGACTCGCCCTGCTCTGGGCGCCCGGTGTGCCGGCGGTGCTGCTCAGCGGATACATCGCCTACCTGCGCACCCAGGAACGCCGCCGGTTCGCCTACCAGATGGACCGGCGCAGGGCCGAGGTCGCCGCGCAGCGACTGCGGGAACGCCAGCCGCGTCGCCGCGCGTCCGTGGACGCCGGGCTCGACGACGCCGAGGAGGGCCCGGAACCGGAGACCGACCCCGGGCTGTCCGCGCTCGCCGCCGACCGCCGCGCCCTCGTCGAACAGACCGACCACGCCGAGTGGGTCGACCAGCAGCGCGAGCGGCAGCGCCGTCCGGGGCAGGGCGACAGCTGGGACCCGGTGCCGGTCCCGCTGCCGACGTACGTCACCGCACCGGTTGCACCGCGCGCCACGTCCGACGTGGACCTCGGGGCGCCGGACGCGTGGAGTTCGGCCCGGTCCAGTCCCGTGGTGCCGGAGCAGGAGGCACAGCCGGGCTCGCGGGACGAACACGACGCGCGGGAGGCCCAGCACGCCCACGACGGCCACGACGCCCGGGACGAGGACGCGGAGGACGCGTCGGAGGACAGGGCGACGGCGGACGGCCGTACCGACGCCCGCCGCGCGGCCTCCGCCCGCCGCGCCCGCGAGCGGGGCCGCACCCCGCTGTTCGATCAGTACGAGGACGGCGAACGGCCTCGCGCGGCCAACGAGTGACCAGGCAAGGAACGGATTTCCAAGCACCCTGACGGGGATGCTAGAGTTTCACTCGTTGCAAGGGCCTGTGGCGCAGTCTGGTAGCGCACCTCGTTCGCATCGAGGGGGTCTGGGGTTCAAATCCCCACAGGTCCACCGCAATGACTGTTCTTGAGTTCACTCAGGGGTAGTTGACGAGATCCCGTCCGATCTTCACGATCGGGCGGGATATTCGTCGTTTCCAGGGGCCTTCGCCCGCAGCCGAGTTGGGGTCATTGGGGTCAATCGGCGGGAAGGGCGAACCACCGCAGATGTACGGGGCGGGCGCCGGGAGGCGCGTCTTCCGGGCCCCGCGAGAAACGGGCCAGGAGCTCCAGGTAGGCGTCGTGGAAGGCGTCGACCTCTTCCACGGTGAGATGGCTGAGGCTTCGTGAGCCGCGCATCCAGCCCTGTGAGTCCGCCTGTTCCGCCATGAAACGGCGGGTGAGTTCGATGTCCTCCTCCATCCGCAACCGGTCGAGCGTGCCCGCGACGGCACGCTCGCCGTCCGTCATCTCGTCCTGCGCGGGCCTGCGGATGTCCAGCCCGCGCACCGCCTGCCACCACCGCTCGCGTCCGCCGGGGCTGTCCGGGACGTCCTCGATGAATCCGCCCTGCTCCAGCCGGCGCAGGTGATAGCTGAGCGTGCCGGTGTTCTCGCCGAGGGCGGTGGCGAGTGTGGTCGAGGTCGCCGGTCCGGAGATGCCGAGGTGGCGCAGGATCCGTAGCCGGAGCGGGTGGGCGAGCGCCTTCAGCGCGGCGGGGTCGCTGACCTGGCGCCGGGTGTCGTCGGCGGGCTCGGGAGCCGGGGGGAGGTCCGACGCGGGGTGCGCGGGGTTCGGCGTGCGGTTCGGCTCAAGGTCGTCCCCTGCGGGATCCGGTGCGGGGAGTTCCTGCGATTCGCTCATGGCGGCAGAGTACAGCCGATGCTCTGCAGACTTTTCTCTGCAGACCTTTCCATGCAGAGAAAAGTCTGCAATGCTGGATGCAGGCCGCTCCTTCGAGTCGGTCGACCCGACGCTTCATTCGGAGGTCGCCATGCTTCGTGCCGCCCGTACAGCCCATGCCGCCCGCACGGTTCGCGCGGTGGGCGCAGCTACCGCAGCTACCGCGGTTCGTTCGGTTCGTCTGGTTCGCGCGGTGCGCAGAGTTCACGCAGACCGTTCGGTGCGGACGCCCCGTCTGGCTCGGCGGTTCGTGCTGTCGCTGGCCGCACTGACCCTGGGGGTGGGTGTGACGGCGGGGTCGGCCCACGCGGCTGTTCCCGCCCCGGCGCGAGGTATCGACTTCGGTGCCTGTCCCGCGCTCTCCGAGCTTCCTGAGGGTGCCGATCCCGGGGCGTGGCGGTGTGAAGCGATGACCGCCAGCGGGCACATGACCCTCGGTCGCTTGGATCAGTCGCTCGGCAGGGGCATGGCAATCACCTTCGCCGAGGGCACCGTCGACGGACAGGTCCGCCAGGTCTTCGGCGCCATGACGGCTGCTCCTGTGCGCGTCCGGGGCATACCGCTGGTGATCACGCCTCGGTACGCGGGCTACTTCGACTTCCAGTCGAACGACCAGCGGCGCGGCGAGCTGAACCTGACGTTCGCGATCTCGGGGCCGGCCGTGCCGCCCGGCTGTTCCATCGGCACCGACGCGGATCCGGTGCGGCTGGTGCTGAAGGAGACCGCGGCGTCGACCGTCGTCTCGCAGGATCCGCTCGTCCTCGCGTTCGGGGTGGCGGACAACCGGTTCACGGCACCGAGGACTTCGGGCTGCGGCCGTCTGGGGCCGGTGCTCGACGCCGTGCTCCGGATGCCGTCACCGGCCGGCGCGAACAGCCTCGCCTTGAATGCGCGGGTGGGTCTCCGGGGATACGGCGAGGCGGGCGCGCCCGCGTCTCGGGCGGGTGGGCTCATATCCCGGTCCGGGTGAGAGGGCGAAGGGAGCGGGGGCCGGCCGCTTCCCTGGCTGCCGCATCACCCGCCCACCCCATAGCCCACCACCCCGTAATCCGCCCACCCCGGGACCCGCCCACCCCGGGACCCGCCCACCCTGGGCGCCCACCCTGGGCCCCGCCCGGCCCGCTCGCCGTCGCGAACCGGTCAGAGCCCCTTCGCGAAGCACCGGCTGTCCGCGTGGAAGCGGTAGTAGCCGAACTTCACGCAGGGCTCGTAGCCGCTGGAGGTGTAGAGGGCGATGGCCTCCGGTTGCTTGATGCCGGTTTCCAGGACCATCCGGGTGCGGCCGGCGGCGCGGGCGTTCTCCTCCAGGGTGGCCAGCATGCGGCGGGCGAGGCCCAGGCCGCGGGCCTGCTCGATCACGTACATGCGCTTGAGTTCGGCGTCGCCGTTCTCGTTGCCCTCGCCGTTGGCGTCCTGGGAGCGCCAGCCGCCGGTGGCGACGGGGGAGTCGTTCTCGTCGTACGCGATCAGGTACACGCCGTTCGGTGGGGTGAAGTCCGCCGGGTCCAGGGTGGTGGCGTCGCCTCCGTCGCCGTAGCGGACGTGGTACTCCGCCTGGACCTGGTCGTTCAGCTTCACGGCGTCGGGGTGGTCGAACGGGACGGGGCGTATATTCATGCCGAGTATCGTACTTCTATGCGTAGGGAGGGGTTGTGGAGAACAGGGTAGGACCGCGGAGGGCCTCGGGAGTCCGCGCAGTGTCGCGAGGGTTCGCGGAGGACTGTGACGGTCCGCGCAGGGTGGATCCGGACTCCGTCCAGTGTGCCGGTATTGTGCCCGAGTGCTCACTGTGACCTCTGCCAATGTGAATGGACTGCGGGCCGCCGCGAAGAAGGGCTTCGTGGAGTGGCTCGCGGAGACCTCCGCCGATGTGCTCTGTCTGCAGGAGGTGCGGGCCGAGCCGCAGCAGCTGCCGGAGCACGTCCGCGCCCCTGAGGGCTGGCACGTCGTGCACGCGCCGGCCGCCGCCAAGGGTCGCGCGGGGGTCTCCCTCTACAGCCGGCGTGAGCCGGACCGGGTCCAGGTGGGCTTCGGGTCGGCCGAGTTCGACGGGAGCGGCCGTTACGTCGAGGTCGACCTGCCCGGTGTCACGGTGGCGAGTCTGTATCTGCCCTCGGGGGAGGTCGGTACCGAGCGGCAGGACGAGAAGGTGCGGTTCATGGGCGAGTTCCTCGCCTATCTGAAGGAGCTGCGGGAGCGGGCCGCCGCGGATGGGCGCGAGGTCGTCGTCTGCGGTGACTGGAACATCGCCCACCACCCCGCCGACCTCAAGAACTGGCGGGCGAACCAGAAGAGTTCCGGCTTCCTGCCGGAGGAGAGGGAGTGGCTGGGCGCCGTCCTGGACGCCGGGGACGGTGGGTACGTGGACGTCGTGCGCGGGCTGCATCCCGACGTCGAGGGGCCGTACTCCTGGTGGTCCTACCGAGGGCGGGCGTTCGACAACGACAGTGGCTGGCGGATCGACTATCACGTGTCGACGCCGGGGCTCGCGGTCAAGGCGGTCAAGGGGTTCGTCGAGCGGGCGGCCACGCATGACGAGCGGTGGTCGGACCACGCGCCGGTGACGGTGGTCTACGACCTCTGATCGGCCTGGCGGAGTCGGCGGTCCATGGCCATCGACAGTTCCGCCTCGACGACGCTCTTCGCGAGGGGGCGCAGTCGTTGCAGGTCCTCCGGGGTGCGGCCGCCGGAGATGACCAGGCCGGTGAAGAGTTCGGCGAGGGCGTCGGTGTGCTCGCGGACGCGGCGGCCCGCGGCGAGGACGTCGGCGAGGGGGATGCCCTCGCGGACCAGGGCGGCCGTGACGTCCAGCAGGCGGCGGCTTATGTGGACGATCTCGCTGCCGTCGGTGCCGAGGTAGCCGAGTTCGAGTGAGGCGGCGAAGTTCTCCGGGGTGGCCTGGTCGCCGAAGTAGTCGGCGAGGGCCTCCGGGGTCAGCCGGACCGGGGTCTCCTCGGTGGGGGCGCCGAGGCCGAGCAGTTCGCCGACGTTGCGGCCGTGGTCGAAGGCCTCGGCGAGTTCGGCGATGCCGTTGAGGGTGTGGCCGCGTTCGAGAAGCGCCGAGATGGTGCGCAGGCGGGCCAGGTGCGTCTCGTCGTACCAGGCGATGCGGCCCTCGCGGCGCGGCGGGTGGATGAGTTTGCGCTCGCGGTAGAAGCGCAGGGTGCGCACGGTGATGCCGGCCTCCGCGGCCAGTTCCTCCATGCGGTACTCGCGCTTCTCCGTCCGCTCCGCCTTCTCCGTCTGCTCCGCCTTCTCCGCCACGCCCGCACCCTACGTCGTGGTCCGGGGACGTGGGTGGGCGGCCGTTGATTCAAATGCGCTCGCCCCTACCCCTACCCATCGGTAAGGAGCTGTTCTACGCTCCGATTGCGCCAGTGTTCACTGGCGCGGTAGCTAGGTCGTAGGGAAGGGCACGGGATGACCGAACACGAGCATGTGCGGGTGGCGGTGATCGGGTCCGGGTTCGGCGGGCTGGGAGCCGCGGTGCGGCTGCGGCGCGAGGGCGTCACGGACTTCGTCGTCCTGGAGCGCGCCGACAGCGTGGGCGGGACCTGGCGGGACAACAGCTATCCCGGCTGCGCCTGTGACGTACCGTCCCATCTGTACTCGTTCTCCTTCGCGCCGAACGCCGAATGGCCGCGCACGTTCTCCGGGCAGGGGCACATCCGCGCCTACCTGGAGCACGTCACGGACGTCTTCCGGCTCCGGCCGCACCTCCGTTTCAACAGCGAGGTGAAGACGATGACGTGGGACGCGGAGCGGCTGCGCTGGGACATCGAGACCACCAGCGGTTCGTACTCGGCCGACCTCGTCGTCTCCGCCACCGGGCCGCTCTCCGACCCCAAGGTCCCGGACGTCCCGGGGCTCGACACCTTCCCCGGCCAGGTCTTCCACTCCGCGCGCTGGGACCACGACTACGACCTGCGCGGCAAGCGGGTCGCCGTGGTCGGCACCGGTGCCTCCGCGATACAGATCGTGCCGGCGATCCAGCCCCAGGTGGAGCGGCTCACCCTCTTCCAGCGCACCCCGCCTTGGGTGATGCCCCGCGTCGACCGCGCCATCAGCGGCGCCGAGCGCGCACTGCACCGCGCGCTGCCCTTCACCACCCAGGCCCGGCGCGGACTCCTGTGGGGCATAAGGGAGTTGCAGACCCAGGCGTTCACGAAGCACCCCGACCAGCTCGCCCTGGTGGAGCGGCTGGCCAAGCGGAACATGGCCCGCGCCATCAAGGACCCGGCGCTGCGCGCCAAGCTGACCCCCGACTACCGCCTCGGCTGCAAGCGCGTCCTGCTCTCCAGCGCCTACTACCCGGCGCTCGCCCGGCCCAATGTCGACGTCGTGGCCAGCGGGCTGAGCGAGATCCGCGGTTCGACCGTCGTCGCGGCCGACGGCAGTACGGCCGAGGTCGACGCGATCGTCTTCGGTACGGGCTTCCACGTCACGGACATGCCGATCGCCGAACGGGTCATCGGCGTGGGCGGACGGACCCTCGCCGAGGCCTGGCAGGGCGGTATGCAGGCGCTGCGCGGGACATCGGCGGCCGGGTTCCCGAACTGGATGACCGTGATCGGGCCCAACACCGGCCTCGGCACGTCCTCCATGATCCTGATGATCGAGTCCCAGCTGAACTATCTCGCCGACTACATCAGGCAGTTGGACGTGCTGGGCGGACAGGTCGCGCTCGACGCCCGCCCGAGCGCCGTCGGCGCGTGGAACCGGTGGGTGCAGGAACGCCTGAAGCGGACCGTCTGGAACACCGGCGGCTGCACCAGCTGGTACCTCGACGCGAACGGCCGCAACACCACCGTCTGGCCCGGCACGACGGCCGAGTTCCGCAAGGCGACCCGGCGCGTGGACCTCACGGAGTACGAGGTCGTCCGGGCGGAGACCCGGCCGACGGAGGCCGCGGAGGCACAGGTCGTGGGGACGGAGGCCGCGGAGGCACAGGTCGTGGGGACGGAGGCCGCGGAGGCGCAGGTCGTGGGGATGGAGGCCGCTGAGGCGGAGGTGGCCAGCGCGTGAGCAGGCTCATGCATGTCTCGTCCGGGCGTTTCGAACCGCCCGTACCCGTCCGTGAGTTGACCGTCACCTCGGCCGACGGCTCCCGGCTGCACGTCGAGGTGCACGGGCCCGAGGAGGGCGTGCCGACCGTCGTCCTCGCGCACGGCTGGACCTGTTCCACCGCGTTCTGGGCCGCGCAGATCAGGGAGTTGGCGGTCGACCACCGGGTCGTCGCCTACGACCAGCGGGGCCACGGGCGCAGTCCCGCGGCCCGCGCGTACAGCACCGACGTGCTCGCCGACGACCTGGACGCCGTACTGGAGAAGACACTTCGGGGCGGCGAGAAGGCGGTGGTCGCCGGGCATTCCATGGGCGGGATGGCGGTGCTGGCGGCTGCTTCGCGGGCGCGGTTCCGGGAGCATGTCGTGGCCGTTCTGCTGTGCAGCACCGGGAGTTCGCGGCTGGTGGGCGAGTCGCTCGTGGTGCCGATGCGGGCCGGACGGGCGCGGACCTGGCTCACCCGGAAGGTGCTCGGGTCGCGGGCGCCGCTCGGGCCGGTCACGCCGACCGCCCGGCGGATCCTCAAGTACGCGACGATGGGCGCCGGTTCGGCACCCGACATGGTCGAGGCCTGCGCGCGGATCGTGCACGCGTGCCCGCGGGGCGTGCGGCACGCGTGGTCGGAAGTCCTCGACACGCTCGATCTCGACCACGGCGTACGGGAGTTGGCGGTGCCCACGGCCGTCGTCGTCGGGACGGCGGACCGGATGACGCCGCCGGTGCACGCGCGGGGACTGGTCGCCGCGCTGCCGCAGTGCGTCGGCAGCACCGAACTCCCCGGGCTCGGCCATATGACACCCGTCGAGGCGCCCGAGCTGGTCAGCACGAAGATCCGCGAACTGGCCGCCGCATACGCGCAGTTCAGTCAGGGCGATCAGGTCAAGGAGGGCGCATGAGCAAGGTGAGTCTTGAGGGCCAGGTCGCGGTCGTGACCGGGGCCGCACGGGGTGTCGGCGAGCTGCTCGCCCGCAAACTCTCCGCGCGCGGAGCCAAGGTGGCGCTCGTCGGGCTGGAGGCGGACGAGCTGAAGCAGGTCTCCGAACGGCTGCACACCGACAGCGCCCACTGGTACGCGGACGTCACGGACCACGAGGCGATGGCCCGGGTCGCGGCCGAGGTCAAGGAGCGGTTCGGGAAGGTCGACATCGTCGTCGCCAACGCGGGAGTCGCCAGCGGAGGGCCGTTCCTCGACTCCGATCCCGTCGCCTGGCGGCGGGTGATCGAGGTCAATCTCATCGGGTCCGCGGTGACCGCGCGGGCGTTTCTGCCCGTGCTGATGGAGAGCCGGGGATATCTGCTCCAGATCGCCTCCCTGGCCGCGATCACTCCGGCGCCGATGATGACCGCGTACTGCGCGTCCAAGTCCGGCGTCGAGGCGTACGCGCACAGTCTGCGGGCCGAGGTCGGACACAAGGGCGTGCGGGTCGGCGTCGGATATCTGTCCTGGACCGACACGGACATGGTGCGCGGGGCCGATCAGGACGACGTCATGCGGGAGTTGAGGTCGCGGCTGCCGTGGCCCGCGAACAAGACGTATCCGCTCGGGCCGGCCGTGGACCGGATCGTCGCCGGGATCGAACGGCGGTCCAGCCATGTGTACGGGCAGTGGTGGCTGCGCGGGATGCAGGGCGTGCGGGGGTATCTGCCCGGGGTCATCGGGACCGTCGGACAGCGGGAGATGCGGCGGTTCGGGGCGCGGCTGGACGGGATGCGGTCGGGGCTCGTCGGGGCGGGTGGGGCGGCGGACGACGCGGCGCGGGCTGCGCGGACCACTCGGGCCACTCAGGCCAACCGCGCTACTCAGCGTGACTGATCGAGATGCGGGGGGTTACCGGGCGTGTGAGTCTGGACGAGGCCCCACCGACGGGGCCGTGAATCCCCCACCTGCACGGGAGTGAACCCACATGGGTATGAAGGACCAGTTCCAGGACAAGGCCAAGGACCTCGCGGAGAAGGCGAAGGACCGGATGGACCAGGGTAAGGACCAGGCGCGGGACCGGGGGCAGCAGCGGGAAGAGGACGCTCAGCGTACGGGGCAGGGTGCGCGGGAGCGGATGGATCAGGAGATGGAGCGGGACTACGACGCGTAGCCGCTGCGCTTGGCTTTTGCGGTGTGCGTGGGGCGCCCTGTTGTTGGGGCGTCCTGCGTTTTTTTGTTGGCGGGTGCGGGTGCGGGTGGGTGGGGGCTGGTCGCGCAGTTCCCCGCGCCCCTGAAAGGCGGGGTTGGTCGCGTAGTTCGCCGTGCGGCCTGAACGGTGAGGGCTGGTTGCGGAGTTCGGCGCGCGCCTGAACGGTGTGGATTGGTCACGCCGTTCCGCGTGGCCCTGAACGGGTGGGGGTTGGCGTAGCCCCTCGTGCAAGAACGCCTTTTCTCCGCGCGCGTCCCTCCGCACGCCGTTTCCCGAGGACGTCCTCTCTATAGTCCTCAGTCCTCTCTCTGCGCGCCCCCTCCCTCCTCAAGGGCGTCCTCGCTCCGCGCACCTCTCGTCGAGGACGCCGCCTCTCAGCGCACCCCGTACCTTTTCTCGGGAACACCACTTCCTCGCGCGGCCTTCTCGGGAACACGCCTCTTCTCCCCACGCTCGTGTCGGGAACACCACTTCCCCGCGCGCCCTTCTCGGGAACGCCTCTTCCCCGCGTGCTCGTGTCGAGGACGTTCTTCTCCGCGCGGCCTTCCTTCCTGGGAACGCCCTCTCCGCGCGCCCTTTCTTGGGGACGCCGCCTCTCCACGCGCCTCCTTCTCCAGGACCCCGCCCTTTCGCGCGCGCCCTTTTTGCGGACGCCACCTCTCCGCGCCCCCTTCTCCAGGGGACGCCACCTCTCCCCGCACGCCCCCTTCTCCAGGGTTCCGCCTCTCCGCGCGCGCCCCTTTCCCCAGGGCTCCGCCTCACCATGCGCGCCCCTCCCCAGGTGCCTTCGGCTCACGTGCGTGGGGGGAGTTGGGGGCGGGAGCGGTTCGGTGCGTTGTTGTGGTCTGGTGGGGTTGCCGGTGGGTGGATGGCCAGGAGGTCCAGGGCCAGTTTGATGGCGTCGTCCAGTTGGGCGTGGCGGCCCTCCGCCCAGTCCAGGGGGGTGCGGAGGATCTCCAGGTCCGGGGTCACGCCCCGGTTCTCCACCGACCAGCCGTACGCGTCGAACCAGGCCGCGTTCATGGGGACGGTGATCACCGTGCCGTCGCCGAGTTCGTGGCGGCCGGTCATGCCGACCACACCGCCCCAGGTGCGCTGGCCCACCACCGGGCCGAGTTTGAGCAGCTTGAACGCCGCCGTGATCATGTCGCCGTCCGACGAGGTCGCCTCGTCGGCGAGGGCGACCACCGGGCCCCTGGGGGCGTTCGAGGCGTACGACACCGGTTGGGCGTTGCGGGTCAGGTCCCAGCCGAGGATCGTGCGGGTGAGCTTCTCCACCACCAGCTCGCTGATGTGGCCGCCCGCGTTGCCGCGTACGTCGACGATCAGGGCCGGGCGGGAGACCTCCAGGCGCAGGTCGCGGTTGAACTGGGCCCAGCCGGAGCCGCCCATGTCGGGGATGTGGAGGTAGCCGCAGTGGCCGCCGCTCAACTCCCGTACCACGGCCCGGCGTTTGGCCACCCAGTCCTGGTAGCGCAGGGGGCGTTCGTCGATCAGGGGGACCACGGCGACCCGGCGGGCCCTGCCTTCGCCGTCCGCCGGGGTGAAGGTCAGCTCGACCGTGGTGCCGCCCGCGCCCGCCAACAGGGGGAACGGTCCCGTCAGCCGGTCCACCGGGCGGCCGTCGACGTGGGTCAGGACCGCGCCCTCCCGGATGCCGGTGCCGGCCAGCGGGGAGCGGGCCTTGGAGTCCGACGACTCGCCGGGGAGGATGCGGGCCACCGTCCAACCACCCTCCCTGCGCACGAAGTTGGCGCCCAGCAGGCCCTGGCGGCGCTGGTAGTGGGGCGGGCCCTCGTTGCGGCGGGACGGGGTGACGTAGGCGTGCGACGTGCCCAACTCGCCCAGGACTTCGCGGAGGAGGTCCGCGAAGTCGTCGGGGGACGCGACCCGGTCGACGAGCGGGCGGTACTGGTCCAGGACCCCGGTCCAGTCGATGCCGCACATCCCCGGGTCCCAGAAGTACGCGCGGATCAGGCGGCCCGCCTCCTCGTACGACTGGCGCCATTCGGCGGGCGGGTCGACCTCGTGGAGGATGCGGCGGAGGTCGATCCAGACCGTGGAGTCGCTGTCGCCGGACTCGGTCGAGGGGACCGCGCGGAGTTCGTCCTCGTCGACCACCACCAGCCGGGTGCCGTCGCCGCTCACCGCGAACCAGTCGAGGTGGTCCACGAGTTCGGACTTCTTCGCCTTGCTGATGTTGAAGTACTCAAGGGTCGGGCGACCGCTGGTGTCGTCCGGGTTGGCGAAGGTCTCGCCCAGCGCGCCGGAGATCGGCCAGCGCAGCCAGACCAGGCCGCCGCCCGAAACCGGGTACAGCGCCGAGTACTTGGAGGCCGCCACCGGGAACGGGGTGACCCTGCTCTCCAGGCCCTCCACCTCCACGGTCACCGTGCCGTCGGCGCCCTCGTCGTCCTCCGCCGCGTCCAGGCCACCGGCGGCGGGGCGGCCCTCCGGGGTCAGCGCGAAGGGGGAGGGCGTGGCCGAGGAGAGGGGGACGAGGTAGGGGCGGCAGCCGAGCGGGAAGGAGAGGTCGCCGGTGTGGACGTCGTAGACCGGGTCGAAGCCGCGCCAGGAGAGGAAGGCGAGGTAGCGGCCGTCCCTGGTGAAGACCGGGTTCTCGTCCTCGAAGCGGCCGTTGGTGACGTCGACGATCAGGCGGTCCTTCATCCGGGCCATCTTGATCTGGCGGAGGCTGCGGCCGATGCCCGGGTGGGACCAGGTCAGCCAGCTGCCGTCGGGGGAGAAGGCGAGGTCGCGGACCGGCCCGTTGATCGAGCGGATCAGCTCGGTCACCTTGCCGCCTCCCCCGGACCCCGTCCGGGACGCGCCTTCAGAGTCCCTGGAGTCCCCTGAGTTCGTGGAGTTCCCGGCGTTCCCGGAGTCCGCAGCGTCCCCGGCGTCCTCGGTGGCGTCGAGGAGGAGCAGGCGGCCGTCGTGCGCGGCGATCGCGAGGCGTTCGCCCGCCGGGTCCGAGACCAGTTCCAGGGCGCGGCCCACCTCGCCGGAGGCGAGCCGGCGGGGCTCGCGGTCGCCGGTGGCGCGGGGGAGGTAGGCGATCTCGACCGCGTCCTCGCCGTCGGCGTCCGTGACGTAGGCGACCTGGCCGCCGGAGCCCAGCATCTCGGGGAGCCGGACGCGGACGCCCGGGGTGTCGGCGATGGTGCGGGCGGGGCCGTCGCGGTGGGTCAGCCAGTACAGGCTGCCGCGGACGACGACGGCGCTCGCGCGGCCCGTCTCGTCGACCGAGATGCCGTCGACGTGCTGGGCGGCGGGGACCTGGTAGGTGCGGCGGCCCGGGCGCGGGCCGCTCAGCCGCACGTCCAGCCTGCGCGGGACCGACGTGGGGGACAGGTCGTCGACGATCCACAGGTCACCGGCGCACTGGTACACGACGCGGGTGCCGTCGCTCGCCGCGTGCCGGGCGTAGAAGGCGTCGTGGTCGGTGTGGCGGCGCAGGTCGGAGCCGTCGTGGGAACAGGAGTAGAGGTTGCCGACGCCCTCGTGGTCGGAGAGGAAGGCGATCCGGCCGTCGACGAACATCGGGGAGTGCAGATGGCCCCCGATGTCGGCAAGGAGGCGGCGGCCGTGCAGCCAGAGGCGGCCCGTCGCGCCGCCGCGGTAGCGCTTCCAGGCGGCCGGTTCGTGCGGTGGGGTGCCGGTCAGGAGGAGGGTCTGGTGTTCGCCGCCGATGTCGGCGAGCTGGATGTCGGCGACCGGGCCCCAGGGGAGCCGGCCGCCGGGGTCGCCGTCCGTGGGGACCTTGTGGGCCCAGGTGAAGTAGGAGAACGGTTCGCCGTGCGAGGCCACCGCGAGGATGTCGCCGTCGGGGGTCCAGCCGCAGACCTGGGTGTCGGGGCTGCCCCAGTACGTGAGGCGGCGGCCGGGTCCGCCCTCGACCGGCGCGAGATGGATCTCCGGGACCAGGCTGCGCCAGCTCGTGTACGCGATGTGGCCGCCGTCGGGCGAGAAGCGGGGGTGGCCGACCTTGGTGCGGTCGACGGTGAGCCGCCAGGCGCGGCCTCTGCCGTCGAGGGGGGCCAGCCAGAGGTCGTCCTCGGCCACGAAGGTCAGGAGGTCGCCGCTGAGGTGCGGCAGGCGCAGATAGCTCACGTCCCTATGCTTTTCCGGGGGATGGACCGGAGCAACTTGTGAAAAATCGCCGGAGGTGACCCAGCACACGTACGAAACGGTTTCGTTTCGTTGTGGAGTGCGCTACATTCGTGACTACGAGGTAGGTACGAAACCGTCTCGTTCGGAACCGGAGAGGTGAGTGGCATGACTGAAGTCGCAACGGCGCGTCGCAGTCGCATCACGCCCGAGCGTGAGGCCGAGCTGTACGCGGCCGTGCTCGACCTGCTCCGGGAGGTCGGCTACGACGCCCTCACCATGGACGCCGTGGCGGCCCGCACCCGCTCCAGCAAGGCGACGCTCTACCGCCAGTGGGGCAGCAAGGCCGAGCTGGTGGTGCGCGCCATGCGGCACAGCAAGCCGGGACGGGTCACCGACGTCGACACCGGGTCGCTCCGGGGCGACATGCACGCCATGGTGGTCCGCGAGGACGACTGCCGGATGGAACAGAACTCCGCGCTGATGCGGGGTCTGGCCATGGCCACGCACAACAACCCGGACCTGCTGCGGGCGTTCCGCGAGCTGATGGTCGAACCGGAGATGGAAGAGTTCCGGATCGTCATGCAACGTGCCGTCGACCGGGGAGAGGTCCGTGCGGACTGCCCGGCGCTGCAGTACGTGGTGCACATGATGATCGGCGCCTTCGCGACCCGGACGCTCATCGAGGACAAGCCACCGACCCAGGAATACCTCACCTCGTACATCGACGCCGTCATGCTCCCCGCTCTCGGCGTACCCACCTCCTGACCCACCCACAGCACGCCCACCTGACGTAACCGCTCACGTCGTCGGGCCGATCACCCGTGTCCCCAACCGGCTGATCACCCCTGCCCCGAAGAACCCCACGACCTGACCGGGAGTACGCCCTCGTGGCCACGTTCCTCTACAAAGTAGGCCGGCTCGCCTTCAGGCGACGGCACTACGTCGCCCTCCTGTGGATCGCGCTGCTGACCCTCGCGGGAGTCGGCGCGGCCAGTGCGCCCGCCGCCGGCGCCTCCTCCTTCTCCGTACCGGGAACCGAGGCCCAGAAGGCCTTCGACCTGCTGGAACAGCGCTTCCCCGGGATGAGCGCCGACGGCGCCACCGCCCGGGTCGTCTTCAAGGCACCGGCCGGCGAGAAGCTCGACAGCGGCGCCAACAAGGCCACCGTCGAGAAGACCGTCAAGGACCTCGGCGACGGCTCCGAGGTCGTCTCGGTCGCCGACCCCTTCAAGGGCAAGGCCGTCAGCAAGGACGGCACGATCGCCTACGCGTCCGTGAAGTACAAGGTCTCCGGCATGGAGCTGAAGGACGCCTCCAAGGACGCCCTCACGGACACCGCGGAACAGGCGCGCACGGCGGGACTCACCGTCGAGGTCGGCGGTGACGCGCTCACCGCGACCCCCGAGACGGGCTCCACGGAGATCATCGGCATCGCGATAGCCGCCGTGGTCCTCGTGATCACCTTCGGCTCCCTGCTCGCGGCGGGCTTCCCGCTGCTCACCGCCCTCATCGGGGTCGGCATCGGCGTCTCCACCATCACGGCACTCGCCAGCGCCCTCGACCTCGGCACCACCACCTCCACCCTCGCGATGATGATCGGCCTCGCGGTCGGCATCGACTACGCCCTGTTCATCGTCTCCCGCTACCGGGCGGAGCTGGCGGAGGGCCGCGAACGCGAGGAGGCGGCCGGACGGGCGGTCGGTACGGCGGGCTCGGCGGTCGTCTTCGCCGGTCTGACGGTCGTGATCGCCCTGGTCGGCCTGGCGGTCGTCAACATCCCGATGCTGACGAAGATGGGCGTGGCCGCGGCCGGCACGGTCGCGATAGCGGTCCTCATCGCCCTCACCATGATCCCGGCACTGCTCGGCTACGCCGGCAAGAAGATCAAGCCCGCGGGAGAGAAGAGCAAGCTCCTGGGCGGCGGACGCGCCAAGGCCGCCGCGAAGCCGGCCCGCCCGAACATGGGCACCCGCTGGGCGAGCTTCGTCGTACGACGCCCGCTCGCGGTGCTGCTGCTGGGCGTGATCGGACTCGGCGCGGCGGCGATCCCCGCGGCCTCGCTCGAACTGGGCCTGCCCGACGACGGTTCGCAGCCCACGTCCACGACCCAGCGCCGGGCCTACGACCTGCTGTCCGAGGGCTTCGGTCCCGGCTTCAACGGGCCGCTGATGGTCGTCGTCGACGCGAAGGACAGCAGGACCCCGAAGGCCGACGTCACCACGGTGACCGACAAGATCAAGGCCCTCAAGGACGTCACCACCGTCACCCCGGCCACCTTCAACAAGGACGGCGACACCGCGACGATCACCGTCGTCCCGGACTCCAAGCCGTCGTCCGTCACGACCGAGAACCTCGTCCACGGCATCCGTGACGCGGGAGCGCAGGTCAAGGCGGACACCGACTCGTCGGTCCTGGTCACCGGCACCACGGCGATGAACATCGACGTCTCCCAGAAGCTGAACGACGCGCTCATCCCGTACCTGATCCTGGTCGTGGGCCTGGCGTTCCTGCTGCTGATCGTGGTCTTCCGCTCGGTCCTGGTCCCGCTGAAGGCCGCCCTTGGCTTCCTGCTGTCGGTCATGGCGGCGCTCGGCGCGGTCGTGGCGGTCTTCCAGTGGGGCTGGCTGTCGGGCCTGATGGGCGTGGAGGAGACCGGACCCGTCATGTCGATGATGCCGATCTTCATGGTCGGCGTGGTCTTCGGACTGGCCATGGACTACGAGGTGTTCCTCGTGACCCGTATCCGCGAGGCCCACGTCCACGGCGAGAAGCCGGGTCAGGCGATCGTCACCGGCTTCCGGCACAGTGCCCGGGTGGTGACCGCGGCGGCCGTCATCATGATCGCGGTGTTCTCGGGCTTCATCAGCTCCAGCGAGTCCATGATCAAGATGATCGGCTTCGGCCTGGCGATCGCGGTCTTCTTCGACGCGTTCGTGGTGCGCATGGCGATCGTTCCGGCGGTGCTCGCGCTGCTGGGGAAGCGGGCCTGGTGGCTGCCGAAGTGGCTGGACCGGGTGCTTCCCAACGTGGACGTCGAGGGCGAGGGCCTGCGCGAAATCGGCTCCACGGGCTCGGGTTCCGGCTCCGGCCCCGACGAGGACCGCGAGCTGGTCCGCGCCTGACCGGCCGAGTGCGGATGACGTCGACCCCGGGCCGTCCTCGCGGCACCGGGGTCTTCCCCTGCCGGAGGGCGGTCCGGTCGATAACCTCCTGAGGTATGACCACTCTGCCGGAACGTCCGCACACCGCTCTGCTGCTGATCGACGTCCAGGTCGGCGTCGTCGCCGAGGCGTACGCCCGTGACACGGTCGTCGCCACCATCGCCGGACTCGTCGAAGGGGCGCGCGCGGCGTCCGTGCCGGTCGTCTGGGTGCAGCACTCCGACGACAACGTGCCGCGGGGCAGCGATGCCTGGCAGTACGTCCCCGAACTCACCCGCCACGAGCCCGAGGCCCTCGTACCCAAGAGCTACCCCGACTCCTTCGAGGACACGTCCCTGGAGCGGGTCCTCGCCGAGGCCGGGGTCGGACACCTGGTGGTGGCCGGTGCCTCCACCGACGCGTGCATCCGCTCCACGATCCACGGCGCCTTCGTACGCGGCTACGACGTGACCCTTGTCGCGGACGCGCACACCACGTCGGACCTGAGCCGGTGGGGGGCGCCGGCGCCGGAGCAGGTCATCGCGCACACGAACCTGTACTGGAAGTACCACGAGGGGCCCGGGCGGACGGCCGCGGTCGTGCAGGCGAAGGAGGTCGTGTGGCCGTAGGGCCACCCGCTTCCGGAACCCGGTCGCAGTCCCGGCGCGCCCACCGTTACCGTGCCGCCATGAGCATGAACGACATCGAAGACGGCACCACCGGCGCCCACCCCCGATTCGCCGACGCGCTGCGGGAGCTGGGCCTCGCGGAGCTGCTCGGCCGGATTCGCCGGTTCCCGGACGCCACCCGGACCGCGGCCGAGGCCGCCGCCGCGATCGGGTGCGAGCTGAGCGAGATCTGCAAGTCCCTGATCTTCGCGGCCGACGGGGTTCCCGTGCTGGTGCTGATGGACGGGGCGTCCCGGGTGGACGTGGAACTGGTGCGCCGGGAACTCGGGGTGGAGAAGGTCACGCGGGCCAAGGTGGAGGTCGTGCGGGAGACGACCGGGTATGCCATCGGGGGTGTGCCGCCGTTCGGGCACCGTACGAGGACCCGGGTGCTCGCCGACCGTTCGCTGCTCGCGCACGACGTGGTGTGGGCCGCCGCCGGCAATCCCCACGCCGTGTTCCCCATGGAGCCCAAGGAGCTTGTCGCCCACGCCGGTGCGACGCTGGTGGACGTGCGCGAGCAGGGCTCGTGAGGGAGGCGCGGTGGTCCGGCGGCGCGGCGATCGGCGGGGGCTCGGCTACGGGGTGGCGATCCGTGGCGCGGTGATCCCCGACAGGTCGTGCCGGTGGACGCTGTTGCGGTCCGTGGCGGTGCGGCCGAGGGCGTGGTGGGGCCAGAGGCCGCCTGCCGCGCGGCGGCTGCGTTCGGCCCATTCCCGGGATTCGGGGGCCGTCGTCTTGTAGTGGTTGAGGGCGTAGCCGCCGGTGTGGATGCGGACCAGGCAGAAGCCGCCGGGGTAGTCCTTGGCGGCGGTGACCTCCTGCTGGGTGACGTGCGGGGCGCGCGGGAGGGCGGTTCTCTTGTTGCGGTGGGTGTGGCCCGCGTGGTGGAGGAAGACGCCCGGCGCGGAGGCGTAGGCCTCGATGATGGCGCGGGCCTGGCGGGCGTCCAGGCGCTGGCCGCGGGTCACCGGGAACACGGAGTCCCGCACCGTCAGCGGGTGGTGGCCGAAGACCAGGGTCGGGCGGTCGGGGTCCGACCTCAACTGGTCGCGGAACCAGGACAGTTGGTCGGGGCCCAGGGCTCCCGCGTCGCCGCCGTTGCCGGTCTTGTCGTAGGTGTCCAGGCCGATGATCCGCAGGCCGCCGAGGTCGTGGGCGAAGTACGCGGGGGCCGCGTCCGTGCCGAACGTCTCCGCGAACGGGTCGGCCCAGGGGGCCGGTGGGCGGTCGTGGTTGCCGCGTACGACGAGGTAGTCGCGGCCCAGGGTGCCGAAGCCGTCGAGGATCCGGCGGGCCGTCGCGACGTCCCGGGGTGCGCCGCCCGCCGAGAGGTCGCCGGCCGCGAGGAGGACGTCCGCGCCGCGTCCGCGTGCCTCCTCGACCAGGGCGCGGCTCATGATCTCCGGGTACGCCGTGCGGCCCGCCGTCTGGGAGACGCCCCGCAGCAGGGGGAAGCCCGCCATCAGGCCCGCTGTGGTCTCGCCCAGGTGCAGGTCGTTGCAGAGGGCGATGGTCATCACGTGGCTGCCGGGCGGGGGTTGGGGCGTGGTGAAGGAGTACACCCCGGTGCGGTGTCCGCCGAAGCCGTGGCGGGACGTGCCGACCGCGTTGCCGCGCACGTGGTGCAGCGGGGTCGGTGTCGCGGGGACGCCTCGGGAGCGGGCCCGGTAGTAGTAGGTCTGGCCGGGTTCCAGGTCCGTCAGTTCCACGTGGTGGTGGGCGGTGGGGCGTTCCTCGGCCGCGGTGCGGTTGAGGTGGGCCGGGTGGGTGCCGTAGACGACCTCCCCCTCGGTGCGGGCCGGGAGCATGTGGCCGAAGGCGTCGGCCGTGCCCGGTATGCCGGTGTACCAGGTGAGGACGGCGCGGTCCTCGGTGAGCGTGACGAGTTCGAGGTGGACGGCCGCCAACGTGTCGGGATGGCGGCGGCTCCCGACGTAGGCGGCGCGCAGCAGGGCGGGGACGAGGAGGGTGCCGGAGCGCAGGACGTCGTAGGGCGTGGGGAGTGCGGCGAGGGCGGCGAGGGGAGCGGAGAGGCAGCAGCGCATGTGTCTCTCCTGCCCGTCGGCCGTGAACGGCAGCGGTGGTGGTGGCGGCCGGCTTCGTACCAGTGTGCTACACCAGCGCGGCGCGTACCGCCCGCACCAGCGCCTGAGCCCTCGGGTCGGCCGTGACGCTCTTGCGGAAACCGTTGGTGACATAGCCGAACGCGATGCCCGACTCCGGGTCGGCGAAGCCGAGCGAGCCGCCCCGGCCCGGGTGTCCGAAGGAGGTCTCCGACAGGAGCGGGGACGCGCTGCCGTGCAGCATGTAGCCCAGGCCGAAGCGGGTGGTGATGACGAGGACGCGGTCCGGGCCCGACGCGTTCTCCGCGCGCGCCAGTTCCACCGTGTCCGGGGTGAACAGCCGTGTCCCGCCGTCGACTTCACCGATGAGCGACGCGTAGACGCGGGCCAGTCCGTCCGCCGTGGCGATCCCGTTCGACGCGGGCAGTACGGCGGCCCGGTACGCGGGATCGTTCTCGTCCGGCAGTGGCGTGATCGCCCCGAACGCGCGCCGGGTGAGGGAGTCCGGGTTCGCGTACGCCTCGGAGACGGAGCGCTTGGGGCGGGTGCGCAGGACGCCCGGGTCCGTCGCCGCGGGGGCTTCCAGCTGTGCGACCCGGCCCACCCGGCCCGCCCGGGCCGCCGGCAGGCCCACCCACAGGTCCGCTCCGACCGGGCCCGCGATCTCGTCCGCGATCCACTCGCCGATCGACCGGCCCGTCACCCGGCGCACGAGTTCGCCGGTCAGCCAGCTGTACGTCTGCGCGTGGTACCCGTGGTCCGTGCCCGGCCGCCACACCGGCGCCTGCGCCGCCACCGCCGCCGCGCCGAGCACCGGGTCGGCCGCCTCGCGCGGGGTCAGCGGACGGTCCAGCACCGGCACGCCCGCGCGATGCGCCAGCAGGTGCCGGACGAGGGTGTGCTCCTTGCCCGCCGCCTTGTACTCCGGCCAGTACGCGCCGACCGGAGCGTCCAGGTCCAGCTCCCCGCGCTGCGCCAGCAGCAGGACCGCGGCGGCCGCCACACCCTTCGTCGCCGAGCGTACGATCTGAGCCGTGTCCTGCTCCCAGGGCGCGGTGCCGTCGACGTCCTTCGTGCCCGCCCAGAGGTCCACGACCCGGTGCCCGTGCCGGTACACGGTCACGGCCGCGCCCCGGTCGCCCCGGATCTCGAAGTTGGCCGCGAACGCCTCCCCGACCGGCTCGAAGCCCTCGGCCACCCACCCGTTCACGTCCACGCCCGTGCTCTCCGTCCCGATGGTCCGCCGTGCCGTTGCCCTCTCTCACCCAAGCAGGATCGTCACGTCGATGTTCCCGCGGGTCGCGTTGGAGTACGGGCAGACCTCGTGCGCCGCGTCCACCAGCTGCGCCGCGACGCCCTGGTCGAGGACCGGCAGGGACACGCTGAGGGCGACGGCGAGGCCGTAGCCGCGCTGCTTGTTGGGGCCGATGCCGACCTTCGCGGCGACCGTGGAACCGGTCAGGTCGAAGCCCGCCCTGCGGCCGACCAGGACCAGCGCGTTGTGGAAGCAGGAGCTGTAGCCGGCCGCGAAGAGCTGCTCGGGGTTGGTGCCGTTGCCGTCGCCGCCGAGCGCCGGGGGCATCGCGACCTGGAGGGCGAGCTGGCCGTCCTGGCTGCTGACGAAGCCGTCCCGGCCGCCGTGGGCGGTGGCCTCGGCGACATACATGATCTTCGTCGGGCGGGTGTCGACAGCGGTGTCAGCGGTGTCGTCGGTCATGGCGGGACCTCCCCTGGGACGGAAACACAAGAGCGCGCGATTACATCGTGCACAAGATACTGACCGGTAGAACGCCCCTGCCCGCCAGGGGGTACGAACCGGCGGTAACCCGAGGTCGGCCGGTCAGCGAGCCCTTTCCGCCGCCGCCTCCGCGCGCTCCGCGAGCCGCCACAGCTCCGCCCGCAGCCGTGTGACCTCGGGCAGCTCCAGTTCCGTCGCCGCGAGCAGGGCGCCGGGCACACCCGCCGCGCGCCCCCTGAGCGCCGTGCCGCGCTCCGTGCACGCCACCAGCACCGAGCGCTCGTCGTGCGCCGCCCGCTCACGGAGCACGAGACCCGCCGACTCCAGGCGCTTCAGCAGCGGCGACAGCGTGCCGTAGTCGAGGTGCAGCGCGGTCGAGAGGTCCTTGATCGGGGTCTCGCCGCGCTCCCAGAGGACGAGGAGGACGAGGTACTGCGGGTAGGTCAGCCCCAGCTCGTCCAGGAGCGGGCGGTACGCGGCCGTCAGCGCCCGCTGGGCCGCGTACAGCGCGAAGCACAACTGCTCGTCCAGGAGCGGCGATCCGGCCCCGGTGTGGTCCTCGTTCGTCACGCGCCCATTGTCACGGACCGCGGGTCGAACCCGAAGGGCAACTCCAGACGGTGGGCCCGCATCAGCCCGTCGTCCGCGAGGAGTTCGCCGGTCCGCCCGTCCGCCGCGATGACGCCCTCGCTGAGGATCAGCGCTCGTGGGCACAGCTCCAGGGCGTACGGCAGATCGTGCGTGACCATGAGGACCGTCACGTCCAACGACCGCAGGATGTCCGCCAGTTCGCGGCGCGAGGCGGGGTCGAGGTTGGACGAGGGCTCGTCGAGGACGAGGATCTCCGGCTCCATCGCCAGCACGGTCGCCACGGCCACGCGCCGCCGCTGCCCGAAGGAGAGGTGGTGCGGAGGGCGGTCCGCGAACTCCGCCATGCCGACCGACTCCAGTGCCGTACGCACCCGTCGCTCCAGCTCGGCGCCCTTCATCCCGGCCGCCGCCGGGCCGAACGCCACGTCCTCGCGGACCGTCGGCATGAAGAGCTGGTCGTCCGGATCCTGGAAGACGATCCCGACCCGGCGCCTGATCTCCGCCATGTGCCGCTTGCCGACCGGGAGTCCGGCCACCGTCACCGTCCCGGCGCCTGCCGTGAGGATGCCGTTGAGGTGCAGCACGAGGGTGGTCTTGCCGGCGCCGTTCGGACCGAGCAGCGCGACGCGTTCACCGCGTCCGACGGTGAAGTCGACGCCGAACAGGGCCTGTTGGCCGTCGGGGTAGGCGAAGGCCAGTCCGGCCACTTCGAGCGAGGGGGTCACAGTGTCCATCCCAGCAGACATACGACGAGGGCGGCACAGGGGAGGGCGAGGGCGTACGACCACTGCGCCCGGGACGCGGTCACCTCGTCGATCACCGGCATCGAACCGGTGTAACCCCGGCTCAGCATGGCGAGATGGACCCGCTCCCCGCGTTCGTAGGAGCGGATGAACAGCGCGCCCGCCGACTTCGCGAGGACGCCCCAGTGGCGGACGCCCCGGGCCTCGAAACCCCGGGACGCGCGGGCGATCCGCATCCGGCGCATCTCGTCGGTGACGACATCGCCGTAGCGGATCATGAACGACGCGATCTGGACGAGGAGGGGCGGGAGCCTCAACCGCTGGAGGCCCAGGAGGAGTTCGCGGAGTTCGGTGGTCGAGGCGAGGAGGACCGAGGCCGCCACGCCCAGCGTGCCCTTGGCGAGGACGTTCCAGGCGCCCCACAGGCCGTTCACGCTCAACCGCATTCCCAGGAAGGTGACATGGTCGCCCTCCGCCACGAAGGGCATCAGCACCGCGAAGGCCACGAAGGGGATCTCGACCAGCAGGCGGCGCAGCAGGAAGCCCGCGGGGACGCGGGCCGTGTACGCGACGCACGCGAGGAGGACGGCGTAGCCGGCGAACGCCCACATCGCCTCGCGCGGGGTCGACACCACGACCACCACGAAGGCGAGGGCGGCGGCCAGCTTTGTGTGCGGCGGCAGCGTGTGCACGGGGGAGCGGCCCGGCCGGTAGAGGCGGTGGGCGTGGCCCGCACCCATGTCAGGCCACCTGTGAGGTGTCGCGGCGCCTGCGGACCGCCCAGAAGACGCCGGTGCCCGCGACGACCGTCACGCCCACGCCGATCACTCCGGCGAGGCCGCCGGAGAGCCGGGCGTCCTCGACGTCGCGCACGCCGTAGTCCGCGAGCGGTGAGTCCGCCGAGGCGTGCTCCTTCGTCTGCCGGTCGATGCCCTGGTCGGCGGCGACCTTCTCCAGCCCGTCCGGGTTCGAGGAGGCGTAGAAGCTGACGAAACCGGCGAGGACGAGAGAGGCGACCAGGCCGCCGATCCACAGCTTCCGGCGCGAGGTGTCGCGCACGGCGACCGGCTCCGACGGCCGTGGCGCGTCCACGAGTTCGCCGTCCACCCGCAGCTTGAGCCGCTGCTCCAGGCCGCGCGCGCCATGGACGAGATCCGGGCGTACGGCGATCACGGCGCCGACCGTCAGCGCGGTGATCGCGGCCTCGCCGACGCCGATGAGGACGTGGACGCCGATCATCGCGGTGGCGACCTTGCCGAGCGAGACGTCGGTGGTGCCGCCGAGGGCGTAGAGGAGGGTGAAGACGAGGGCGGCGGCCGGGACCGACAGCAGGGCCGCCACGAAGGACGCGGCCGTGATCGAGCGACGGCCGCGCGGCAGGACCTTGACCAGGCCGCGGAAGACGGCGTAGGCGACGACCGTCGTCGTGATCGCCATGTCGGTGATGTTCACGCCGAGCGCGGTCAGGCCGCCGTCCGCGAACAGGATGCCCTGCATGAGCAGGACGACCGAGACGCAGAGGACCCCGGTGTAGGGGCCGACCAGGATCGCGGCCAGCGCCCCGCCGAGCAGGTGGCCGCTGGTGCCGGCCGCGACGGGGAAGTTGAGCATCTGCACGGCGAAGATGAACGCGGCGACCAGGCCCGCCAGGGGCGCCGTCCGTTCTCTCCCCAGCTCGCGGCGGGCGCCGCGCAGGCTCACGGCGATGGCGCCGGCGGCGACCACGCCGGTCGCGGCGGATATGGGGGCGTCGATGAATCCGTCAGGCACATGCACGGGATGATTTTAGATGGTTATTGCGAGTGCTTTGCAAGAGCCAGGCGCTTGTGGAATGTGGCCGTTCCGGGAGTGAAACGTGTCCGCTCCGGAATGTGAGATCTGTCGCCTCGACGGGCGCTCCCGGGAAAATGTGCGACATTTGGGTAGTGGAAGCGGATGCATAGCTTTCACACAGGTCACTCAGCGTAAGGGGCCGCCCGATGTCCGTAGTCGAACAGTACGCGCGAGCCCATATCGTCACCGACGAGGACGTGGACCGGCTGGATGCTGACGCGGTCCCCGTCGTCCTGCGGTACGACCCCGAATCCGACCCCCGAGCCGTCCGCATAGGTCTCCCGGGACCGCATGAGTGGACCTTCGACCGGGCCCTGCTGGAGCAGGGACTGCGGTCCCCCGCCGGCAGCGGCGAGGTGCGGGTGTGGCCGTGCGGGCGCGTGCAGGCCGTGGTCGAGTTCCACTCCGAACAGGGCGTCGCCGTCGTCCAGTTCGAGACGAAGACGATCATGCGGTTCCTGCGCCGCACCTATACGGCCGCCGCACCCGTGGCGAGCTGAACCCCCCTCGGCAGCACGGGAGTTCAGCCGCCGAGACTGGCGCCCAGCTTGAGCAGGGCCGCCACGATCGGGCCCGCCGTGTCGCCGCCGTGGCCGCCCGCCTGGACGACGCCCGCGGCGACGAGGTCGCCCTTGTACGCGGTGAACCAGCCGTTGGGCTTCTTCTGGCCGTCGACCTCCGCGGAGCCGGTCTTCGCGCCGTAGTCGGGCCCGAGCCCGGACATCGCCTGGGCCGCCGTGCCGTAGTCCGCCGTGTACTTCATGACCTCCTTCAGCTGGGCCTGGGTCGTCGACGACATCGTGCGCGACGCCTTCGCGAGCGTGCGGCCGTCGACCGTCGGCGAGACCAGGTACGGCTGGTGGAAGGTGCCCGTGTCGACCGTCGCGGCCACCGACGCCATGTTCAGCGGGTTCATGCGCACCCCGCCCTGGCCGATCAGCGAGGCGCCCATCTGCGCGCCGCTCTGCACCGGCACCGAACCGTCGAAGGTGGGGACGCCTATGGCCCAGTTGTTCATGCCGAGGCCGTAGACCTGCTGGGCCTCCGTCGTCAGGTCGCTGTCGGACAGCTTCGGCGCGAAGTTGATGAAGGCGTTGTTGCAGGACGCCCCGAAGGCCATCTTGAACGTGCCCTTCTTGATCTCCGAGTCGTCGTCGTTGTGGAAGGTCCAGCCCGCCAGCTTGTACGTCTTGGGGCAGGGGTGGGACGCGTCCGGGGTGACGAGGTCCTTCTCGAAGAGCATCGTCGACGTCACGATCTTCATCGTGGAACCGGGGGCGAGGGAGCCCTGGAACGCCACGTTGAAGCCGTGCGAGGCGTTCGCCACGGCCAGGATCTCGCCGGTCGAGGGGCGCAGCATGACGACCGAGGAGTTCTTCTGCTTGCTCACCTGCGTCTCGGCCGCCGCCTGGAGCGTCGGGCTGAGCGTCGTCTTCACCTTGCCCGGCGTGCCCTTGCTCAGCTCCAGCAGCGTCTTGTCGGACTCCTTGGACTTCTTGCCCCGGATCACCCGCAGCTCGATGCCCGCCTTGCCGCCGGCCTTCTTGCCGAACTTCTCCCGCAGCCCGTCCAACACCGTGCCCAGGGACGGGTACTTGGCCGCCGTCAGCTCGCCGCCGTCACGGTCGTAGGCCTTGATCGGCGGAGTGCCGGACTCGCCCGTCACCAGGGTGTCGCCGTCCGCGAGGTCCGGGTGGACGACGGACGCGTGCCACGAGACGTACGGCTTGCCGTCCTTCGCGCTGCGCACGACCGTGAGTGAACTCGCGTACGACAGGGGCTTGTCGATGCCCTTGTACGACACCGTGCACTTCACCGAGAAGGGGACCTTGGTGCCGGTGCGGGCGCCCTCGGTGAGGGTCATGCCCTTCATGTGGGCGTTCTTCGTGTACCCGGTGAGCAGGGCGGTGGCCGCCGTCGACCGGTCCGTCGTCGCGGCGGCCTGGGCGACCTTGCCCTGCTGCCAGTCGGCCAGGAACCGCTGCGCCGTCGTCTGCACCTCGGTCGCCGACAGCGGGCCCGTCTTGACGGCCTTGTGGTCGGAGCCGCCCGACGTGCCCGCCTCGGCGGACGCGCCGCCGTCGTACAGCGCGTAGGCACCGACGCCCGCACCGACGAGCGCCACGGCGATCACCCCGCCGACCACGGCCGGCCTCGTCCTGCGCTTCTCGGGTACGCGCCTTCTCTTGCCCCTCGTGCCCACTGTTCCCGATCCTCCGCGAATCCCTCTGGGCCCCGCCGTCCCGGCCCTCGTCCCTCACACACCCCAACGACGGGGCACACCCTAGAGTCCCGTCCTGTGCGGGTGAGTCCCGTCTCACGGGGGTGAGTTCAGCCACCCGCCGCCAGTACGGCCCGGACGATCGGGCCCGCCGCGTCGATGCCGTGGCCGCCGTCCTGCGTCATCGCCGCCGCGGCCACGTCGTCGCGGTAGCCGGTGAACCAGCTGTTGGACCTCGACTGCCCGTCCACCTCGGCCGACCCCGTCTTCGCGCCGATGCTGCCGCGCAGACCGGACATGATGCCGGCGGCGGTGCCGGAGGTCGCGGTGCGGTTCATCATCGCCCGCAGCTGGGCCGACGTACTCGCCGACAGGCCCTTGGCGGTGGCCAGTTGACGGTCGTCGAGGCTCTGCGCGACCAGCACCGGCTGACGGAACGTGCCGGTCTTCGCGGTCGCCGTCACCGACGCCATGTTCAGCGGGCTCATCTGCACCTGGCCCTGGCCGATCAGGTTGGCCGCGGTGTCCGGGCCGCCGGACGCGGGGACCGAGCCGTCGAAGGACGGGATGCCGGTCTTCCAGTTGTCCCGGCCGAGGCCGAAGCGGTCCTCGGCCTCCTTGGTCAGCGAGTCCACCTTGACCGAGTCGGCGAACTTCACGAACGCGGTGTTGCAGGACCGGGCGAAACTGCCGGCCAGCGTGGCCTTCTCGTCCGGGGCCAGCCCCTCCAGGTTGTGGAAGGTCTGGCTCTGCCAGGTCGCGGTGGGCGGGCAGGGCGCCGCGCCGGTCATGCTGGTGATGTCGTTGTCGATGAGCGTGGCGGCACTGATGATCTTCATCGTGGAGCCGGGCGCCAACTGGCCCAGGAACGCGGCGTTGAAGCCGTCGTTGCGGTTGTTGGCGACCGCCAGGATCTGACCGGTGCTCGGCTGCACGGCCACGACCGACGACTCCGAGTACTTCGTCACCGCCTGCTCGGCGGCGGCCTGCGCGCCCGCGCTGAGCGTCGTGCGCACCTTGCCGGGCTCACCCTTCTCCAGGGTCACCAGCGTGGTGTCGGCGGAGTCCGCGACCGGATGCTTGATCGCCAGCTCGATGCCCGGCGTACCGCCCGCCTTGTCGCCGTACTTGGCGCGCAGCTCGTCGATGATCGGCCCGAGGGACGGATACTTCTCCTTCGTCAGCACGGACCCGTTCCGGTCCACGGCCTCGATCGCCGGGTTCTCGGCCTCGCCGGTCACGAAGGTGTCGCCGGTCCTCAACTCCGGGTGCACGACGGACGGCTGCCAGTCGACGAGGGCCCGCCCCGTGGTCTCCCCGCGCACGACCGTCAGCCGGCTCCGGTAGGTGAGCGGCTTGTCGGTGCCCTTGTACGACACCGTCGCGTGCACGGTGAACGGCACGGTGGCTCCGCCGGTACCGGATGCGGCACCGGGCGTGATCTTCACCTTCCCGATGTGCCCGGCCCCGCCGTACGACTCCAGTACGGGCTCGGCGGCGGCGTCGTTGTTCGTGTACGACGCGGCGGACACGGCAGCGCCGCTCTCCCAGGCCGCGAAGAACTTCTTCGTCGTCTCCTTGACCTCCGACGCGCTCGGTGGCCCGGTCTTCACGGGCGCGGGCCCACCGGACCCCGCCGGCCCGCCGCCGTGGAGCGAGGACAGCACGTTGTACGCCCCGTACCCGGCCCCACCCACCATCACGGCGAACACACTGCCTATGACGGTGGCTTTGACCCCCTTGCGCATGGTGCGGTCCCCTCCCCGTGTACCAGTCCTACGACTGTAGGTCGGCTGGGGGAAAGTTGTGACAGCTGTTTCCTTTTGTTGTCCTAAGAGAGACCGCCGGGGGAGGGGACGGACCGGGCGGGGGCGGGGGCGGGGTCGGTGCCGGGCCCAGGTCGAAGGGGGCGCGGCAGTCCGCCGCGCCCCCTTGATGCCTTCGCCCAGCTACACCCACGTGTCCAGCCACATCCGTGACCGCCACTGGTCGATCGGGATTGCCGTGCCCGTGTACAGGGGCCAGAAGTAGATGAAGTTCCAGGTGATCAGGAGGACGAGTACGCCCGCGCCGACCGCGCCCGTGACCCGGCGGGTGTCGCTGGAGCCGGGGGGGCCGATGAGCGCGCCGATCAGCATCGCCACCGCCAGGCAGAGGAAGGGGAGGAAGACGATGGAGTAGAAGAAGAAGATCGTGCGGTCCTGGTACATGAACCAGGGGAGGTAGCCGGCCGCCACGCCGCAGGCGATGGCGCCCGCGCGCCAGTCGCGGCGGAAGGCCCAGCGCCACAGGACGTAGAGGAGGGCGAAGCAGGCGGCCCACCACAGGAGGGGCGTGCCGATGGCGAGGACCTCGCGCGCGCACTTCTCGCCCGCGTTCACCGGGCAGCCGTCCGAGCCGGGGGACGGGGACTCGTAGAAGTAGGAGACCGGGCGGCCGTCGACGAGCCAGCTCCAGGGGTTGGACATGTACGTGTGCGGCGAGTGGAGGCCGACGTTGAACTCGTAGACCTCGTGCTCGTAGTGCCACAGGCTGCGCACCCAGTCCGGCATGAACCGGCTCCAGGAGCCGCCCTTGCCGTCGGTCGCGGCCCAGTTGCGGAAGTAGCCGCCGGTGCCGTTGGCGGGGGAGAGGATCCAGCCGAGCCAGGAGAGGACGTAGACCGAGATCGCCACCGGGGCGGTGGAGACGAAGGCGAGGCCCACGTCGTGCTTGAGGACGGCGGTGTACGGCTTGCTCGCGCCCGCGACCTTGCGGGAGCCGACGTCCCAGAGGACGGCCATCACGACGAAGGCGGCGGCGTAGAACATGCCGTTCCACTTCGTGGCCATCGCGAGGCCGAGCGTCAGTCCGGCCATCCAGCGCCAGGGCCGCCAGCCCAGGGAGAGGGTGTCGGCGATGTGCGCGTCCGGGCGTGCCCGGCCGTCGGCGTCGACGGGGAGGGCCGCCGCGAGTCTCGCGCGGGCCCGGTCCCGGTCCAGCAGCAGGCAGCCGAACGCGGCCACCACGAAGAACATCAGCACGCCGTCGAGCAGCGAGGTGCGGGCCATCACGAAGGCCAGGCCGTCGAGCGCCATCATGGTGCCCGCCACACAGCCCAGGAACGTGGAGCGGAACAGGCGGCGGCCGATGCGGCACAGCATCAGGATGGCCAGGGTGCCCAGCAGCGCCGTCATGAAGCGCCAGCCGAACGGGTTGAAGCCGAAGATCAGCTCACCGATGCCGATGACGTACTTGCCGACCGGCGGGTGCACCACATAGGCCGCGTCGGTCGGGATCGGGACATGGCCGTTGTGCTGGAGGATCAGGTCGTTGGCGTTCTTGTCCCAGTTGACCTCGAAGCCGCGGTGGACCAGCGCCCACGCGTCCTTCGCGTAGTACGTCTCGTCGAATATCACCGCCTTGGGGCTGCCCAGGTGGTAGAAGCGCATCGCGCCCGCCAGCAGTGTGACCAGCAGCGGGCCGCCCCAGCCGGACCAGCGGTTGATGCGGCCGACGAGGGCCGGCGAGAAGCCGAGCGCCGCCCACAGCCGCGGACTGGGCTCGGCGTACGGCGGCACCAGCCGGTCCCGTACGTCGCTTCTGGGCCCCGCCGCGTAGCCGAATCGGCGCAGCCGCTGCTGCCACGACGGCCGCTGCTCGTGCGGAGCCTGCCCTTGCCGGGTGTCCGTGGAGTCCATGGACGACGCTGTACTGGTCACCGCGCCATCGTAGGGAACAGGTCTGTGTGAGTCCCGCCTCTCTCCCCTGAGAGGATGGAAACGTGACAGTTGCTCCCGGAACCCTGGTCCTTGCCGGCACCCCCATCGGCGACATCGCGGACGCCCCGCCGCGCCTCGCCGAGGAACTGGCCGGGGCCGACGTGGTGGCCGCCGAGGACACCCGGCGGCTGCGGCGGCTGACGCAGGCGCTCGGGGTGCAGCCCAAGGGGCGGGTCGTGTCCTACTTCGAGGGCAACGAGGCCGCCCGGACACCGGAGCTGGTCGAGGCGCTCCTCGACGGTTCGCGCGTGCTGCTGGTGACCGACGCGGGGATGCCGTCCGTGTCCGACCCCGGGTACCGGCTGGTCGCCGCCGCCGTGGAGCGGGACATCAGGGTGACCGCGGTACCGGGGCCCTCGGCGGTGCTCACCGCGCTCGCGCTGTCGGGGCTGCCGGTGGACCGGTTCTGCTTCGAGGGGTTCCTGCCGCGCAAGGCGGGCGAGCGGCTGTCGCGGCTGCGGGAGGTCGCCGGTGAGCGGCGCACCCTCGTCTACTTCGAGGCGCCGCACCGGCTCGACGACACCCTCGCCGCGATGGCGGAGGCCTTCGGCGCCGAGCGGCGGGCCGCCGTGTGCCGGGAGCTGACGAAGACGTACGAGGAGATCAGGCGCGGCCCGGTCGGCGAGCTGGCCGAGTGGGCGGCGGAGGGGGTCCGGGGGGAGATCACCGTCGTCGTCGAGGGCGCTCCCGAGAGGACCGAGGAACTCGGCGCCGACGAACTCGTACGGCGGGTCCGGGTGCGTGAGGAGGCGGGGGAGCGGCGCAAAGAAGCGATCGCCGCCGTGGCCGTCGAGGCAGGCCTTCCCAAGCGGGCGGTGTTCGATGCCGTGGTGGCGGCGAAGAGTGCGCAAAAACCTGTCTGACCTGCGGGAAAGGTTCCTCTGAGCGGGGCGCTGTTCCGATGAGCGCACGCCCCATGGCGGGGCAAAGCACCGTCCGCGAATGCAAAAGCCGGACCGCCTTGCCGGGGTGATTCGACAAGGAAAGTCCAAATCGCCTCCAACAGACGACAGGACGGATGCATTCGCCCTGCCGGAGGCGTCCACTGGATGAAGGGACGCACCCGTCCCTCACCTCCAACGGGATTCCGGGGGGAATCCCCTCGCCGGAGGTATTTGTCCAGCGGAGAGCAAGCAGGAGCTGGCATGAGTGAGATCGCAGGGCAGACCGGTCTTCGTGGCGGTGCCACCGCCGTGGTCAACGAGTCGTACTCCTTCGCCTGCATGCGGTGCGGGCACGGCTGGGAGCAGTCGTACGAGATAGAGCACCACGTCGACACCGACGGGCACCAGTTCGTGATGTACGTGGCGGACGGCCAGGTCGTGCCGTCGCCGCTGAGCCGCCCCGCGTGCCTCAACTGCGACGGACACGTCGTGCGCATCATGCGCGCGGGCCAGGTCTCGTCGGTACGGGAGGCCGCGCAGCGGCAGTACGCTCCGCCGCGGCCCCGCCCGGCGGCGGCAGCGGCGGACGCCACGGCCGAGGCCACGGCCCCGGAGGACGGCAGCGCGGCCGTGACCCCGCTGCCGGACCACAAGGACCACCACTGGCACCTGTCCGACCTGCTGCACCCGTTCCACCGCAACGCGAGCTGACGGGCTCCGACGACCGGGCGGGCATGCCCCTTTCGTAGGATCGGGGCATGCCTGCCTCCAGCGAGAAGTCCGCCGACAAGACGGCGCCGCCGCTCCCGGAGCCCCTCCGGGTGGCCGTCGCCGACTCCCACACCCACCTCGACATGCAGTCCGGCACGGTGGACCAGGCGCTCGCCAAGGCCGCCTCGGTCGGCGTGACGACGGTCGTCCAGGTCGGCTGCGACCTCAAGGGCTCCCGCTGGGCCGCCGAGACGGCCGCCCGCCACGACTCCGTCCACGCGACGGTCGCCCTGCACCCGAACGAAGCCCCGCGCATCGTCCACGGGGACCCCGACGGATGGTCCCGGCAGGGCGCGCGTGTGCCCGGCGGCGACGGCGCCCTCGACGAGGCGCTCGCCGAGATCGACCGCCTCGCCGGGCTCCCGCAGGTCAAGGGCGTCGGCGAGACCGGGCTCGACTACTTCCGCACCGGCCCCGAGGGTAAGGCGGCCCAGGAGAAGTCGTTCCGCGCCCACATCGAGATCGCCAAGCGGCACGGCAAGGCCCTTGTCATCCACGACCGCGACGCCCACGCCGACGTCCTGCGCGTCCTCAAGGAGGAGGGCGCCCCCGACCGCACGGTCTTCCACTGCTACTCCGGCGACGCCGAGATGGCCGAACTCTGCGCCCGCGCCGGGTACTTCATGTCCTTCGCCGGCACGGTCACCTTCAAGAACGCCCAGGACCTGAGGGACGCCCTCGCCGTGGCCCCGCTCGAACTGGTCCTGGTGGAGACCGACGCCCCCTTCCTCACCCCGGCCCCGTACCGCGGACGGCCCAACGCCCCCTATCTCGTTCCGGTCACGGTCCGCGCGATGGCGGCCGTACGGGGCATCGACGAGGACGTGCTGGCGACCGCGCTCGCCGCCAACACGGCCCGGGCGTTCGCCTATTGAGCCCTGGCGGCCCCGCCGCGGGTATCGCGGGGATGTCATCGAACACAACTCTGGGTAGCCGTGCCGCTTTGGAGAGTGACGGCCGCTCCGCTAGGTTCTGTTGGCCCGATCCGGACCCCCGTGGCCCTCTGGAGCGTGTCGGCGTGAGCAACTTCGAGACCTACGAGACCTACGAGACGTACGACCGCGGTGTGCGTGCGGACACGTACACCGACGGCCCGACCGAGGTGTACGAGGACACGTACCGGCCCGCCTACGAGGGGTACGAGCCCGTGCTCCCCCGCCAGGCGGGCACCGCGGCGCCGGAGAGCGAACCGGCGGCGCGGCACGGGCGGCGCCGAAGAGCCGACCGCCCGGACACCGGTTCCGCGATGCGCAGACTGGTCCCGCAGGCCTTGGTCGTCGCCTTCCTCGCCGGCGGCACCACCGCGTTCGTCGCCAAGGACAAGGCGATCGAGCTGAACGTCGACGGCAAGCCGCGCACCCTGCACACCTTCGCCGACGACGTCACCGAACTCCTCGCCCAGCAGGGCGTGGACGTCGGCGAACACGACGTGGTCGCCCCCGGCCGTGACGCGCCCCTCAGCAGCGGCGACGAGGTCGAGATCCGCTACGGCCGCCCCGTCCGGCTCACCCTCGACGGCCGGCGGCACGAGGTGTGGACCACGGCCCGCACGGTCGACGCGGCCCTCGAAGAACTCGGCGTCAGGGCCGAGGGCGCCTATGTCTCGACCTCGCGCTCCCAGCCCATCGGCCGCGCCGGACTCGCCCTGGACATCCGCACCGAACGCACCGTCACGATCATGGCCGACGGCCGCGCCCGCACGATCCGCACCAACGCGGCGACGGTCGGCCGGGCGGTCCAGGAGGCCGGCATCGGCCTGCACGGCGAGGACACCACCTCCGTCCCGGCCGACAGCTTCCCCCGCGACGGCCAGACCGTCACCGTCCTCCGGGTCACCGGCACGAAGGAGATCCGCGAGGAGGCGATCCCCTTCGACGTCGAGCGCCAGGACGACCCCACCCTGTTCAAGGGCACGGAGGTCGTCGATCGAGCCGGCCGGTCGGGCCTCCGCCGCGTCACCTACGCCCTCCGCACGGTCAACGGCGTCAAGGAGAAGCCCCGCCGGGTCGACGACCGGCTCGTCCGCGAGCCGCACTCCCAGCTCGTCCGGGTCGGCACCAAGCCGATGCCCACCTCCGTCCAGGGCGCCGACCAGCTGAACTGGCACGGCCTCGCCACCTGCGAGTCCGGCGGGCGCCCCGGCGCGGTCGACCCGTCCGGCACCTACGGAGGCCTCTACCAGTTCGACACCCACACCTGGCACAGCCTGGGCGGCAGCGGACGCCCGCAGGACGCGTCCGCGGAGGAACAGACGCTCAGGGCGAAGAGGCTGTACGTACGGCGGGGTTCCAGCCCATGGCCGCACTGCGGAACGAGGCTGCACGGCTGACATGGGGGGTTCGGGGGCCTGCCCCTCAAAGGGGCGCGGGGCCGTTTCGGTGTGCGGCTCCGCCGCGTGGGCGCGCCACGCCACGACGGTCCGGCGGACGAATTCGGCCCCGTAACCTAGACGTCGTGAGCAGCAACCCCCTCCCCGACCCCCTCTCCGACGCACTCCTTGGCCCCGCCGAGATCCGCGAACTCGCCGCCGCCCTGAACGTCCGTCCGACCAAACAGCGCGGCCAGAACTTCGTGATCGACGCGAACACGGTCCGCCGCATCGTCCGCACCGCGGACGTCGGTCCCGACGACGTGGTCGTGGAGGTGGGTCCCGGCCTCGGCTCGCTCACCCTCGCCCTGCTGGAGGTGGCCGACCGCGTCACCGCCGTGGAGATCGACGACACCCTCGCGAGCGCGCTCCCGGCGACGGTCGCGGCACGGATGCCGGCCCGGGCGGACCGCTTCGCGCTGGTGCACTCGGACGCCATGCAGGTCACGGAGCTGCCGGGCCCGGCCCCCACCGCACTCGTCGCGAACCTGCCGTACAACGTGGCCGTACCGGTCCTGCTGCACATGCTGGAGCACTTCCCCAGCATCGAGCGCACGCTGGTCATGGTCCAGGCGGAGGTCGCCGACCGGCTGGCCGCGGCGCCGGGTTCGAAGGTGTACGGCGTCCCGTCCGTGAAGGCGAACTGGTACGCCGAGGTCAAGCGGGCCGGTTCCATCGGCCGTACCGTCTTCTGGCCCGCGCCGAACGTCGACAGCGGACTCGTCGCGCTCACCCGCAGGACGGAGCCGCCGAAGACGACCGCCGACCGGCGCGAGGTGTTCGCCGTGGTCGACGCGGCCTTCGCGCAGCGCCGCAAGACCCTGCGGGCGGCGCTCGCCGGCTGGGCGGGATCGGCGGCGGCGGCCGAGGCGGCCCTCGTCGCGGCCGGCGTCTCGCCGCAGGCCCGGGGCGAGTCGCTGACGGTGGAGGAGTTCGCGCGCATCGCGGAGGCCGCGCCGGCCCGGGAGACGACCCCCGAACCCCCGAAGGAGCCCGGTAAGTGAGCGTCACCGTCCGCGTCCCCGCCAAGGTCAACGTCCAGCTCGCGGTGGGTGCCGCACGCCCCGACGGCTTCCACGACCTGGCCAACGTCTTCCTCGCCGTCGGCCTCCACGACGAGGTCACCGTGACCCCCGCCGACGCGCTCCGCATCACCTGCACGGGCCCGGACGCGGCCCAGGTCCCCCTGGACGGCACGAACCTGGCCGCACGGGCGGCCGTGGCACTCGCCGGGCGGTACGGCCGTGACCCCGCCGTGCACATCCACATCGCCAAGGACATCCCCGTCGCCGGGGGCATGGCGGGCGGCAGCGCGGACGGGGCGGGCGCGCTGGTGGCGTGCGACGCGCTGTGGGGCACCGGTGCCTCGCGGGCTGAACTGCTCGACATCTGCGCGGAGTTGGGCAGCGACGTGCCGTTCAGTCTGGTGGGCGGGGCGGCGCTCGGCATCGGGCGCGGTGAGAAGCTGACCGTCCTGGAGACCGGCGGCACCTTCCACTGGGTCTTCGCGATGGCCGGGCGGGGACTGTCGACCCCGGCGGTGTTCCGGGAGTTCGACCGACTGGCGGCGGGGACCGACATCCCCGAGCCCGTCGCCTCGCAGCCCCTCCTCGACGCCCTCGCCAAGGGCGACCCGGACGCGCTCGCCGCCGCCGTCTCCAACGACCTCCAGCCCGCGGCCCTGTCGCTCTTCCCGGAACTCGCCGGCACCCTCGCCGCGGGGCGTTCCGCGGGCGCCCTGGCCGCGCTCGTCTCCGGCTCGGGCCCGACGACGGCGTTCCTCGTCCGCGACCCCGGTTCGGCGGCGGAGGTGGCGGACGCGCTGACGGCCTCCGGCACCTGCCGGACGGTCCGCACGGCGACGGCTCCGGCGGCGGGGGCGACCGTCCTCGCGCCCGTCTGACCCTCACCTGACCTGCGCGGACCGTCAGCCTCCCGCCGCGCACTACTCTGGGAGGCTGACCGTCCCCCCTGTCAGGAGAGAAATGGCCGTCAACCTGGTCAATGTCGAGAACGTCAGCAAGGTGTACGGCACCCGTGCCCTGCTCGACGGCGTCTCGCTCGGTGTCTCCGAAGGGGACCGGATCGGGGTCGTGGGGCGCAACGGTGACGGCAAGACCACGCTGATCCGGATGCTCGCCAAGCTGGAGGAGTCCGACACCGGCCGCGTCACCCACTCCGGAGGACTCCGCCTCGGCGTCCTCACCCAGCACGACTCCCTGGACCCCGGCGCGACCGTCCGCCACGAGGTCATCCGGGACATGGCCGACCACGAGTGGGCGGGCAACGCCAAGATCCGCGACGTGCTGACCGGACTCTTCGGCGGGCTCGACCTGCCGGGCTTCCCGCAGGGCCTGGACACCGTGATCGGCCCGCTCTCCGGTGGTGAGCGCCGCCGTATCGCGCTGGCGAAGCTGCTCATCGAGGACCAGGACCTGGTCGTCCTGGACGAGCCCACGAACCACCTGGACGTCGAGGGCATCTCCTGGCTCGCCCGGCACCTGCGCGAGCGGCGCTCCGCGCTCGTCTGCGTCACCCACGACCGCTGGTTCCTGGACCAGGTCTGCACCCGCATGTGGGACGTGCAGAAGGGCGACGTCTACGAGTACGAGGGCGGCTACTCGGACTACGTCTTCGCCCGCGCCGAGCGCGAGCGCATCGCCGCCACCGAGGAGACCAAGCGGCAGAACCTGGTCCGCAAGGAGCTGGCGTGGCTGCGCCGGGGCGCCCCGGCCCGTACGTCCAAGCCGCGCTTCCGGGTCGAGGCGGCCAACGAGCTGATCGCGGACGTGCCGCCGCCGCGCGACACCAGCGAGCTGATGAAGTTCGCGTCCTCGCGGCTGGGCCGCACGGTCTTCGACCTGGAGGACGTGACCGTCCAGGCCGGGCCCAAGGTCCTGCTGAAGCACATCACCTGGCACCTCGGCCCCGGCGACCGCGTCGGCCTGGTCGGGGTCAACGGCGCCGGCAAGACCTCCCTGCTGCGTGCCCTCGCCGAGGCCGCCCGCAGCGACGGCGAGACCCAGCCCGCGGCCGGCAAGGTCGTCGTGGGAAAGACCGTGAAGCTCGCCTACCTCTCGCAGGAGGTCGCCGAACTCAAGCCCACGCTGCGGGTGTTGGAGGCCGTGCAGCAGGTGCGGGAGCGGGTCGACCTCGGCAAGGGGCGGGAGATGACCGCCGGGCAGCTGTGCGAGACGTTCGGCTTCAACAAGGAGAAGCAGTGGACGCCGGTCGGGGACCTGTCCGGCGGTGAGCGCCGCAGGCTCCAGTTGCTGCGGCTGCTGATGGACGAGCCCAACGTGCTCTTCCTCGACGAGCCCACCAACGACCTCGACATCGAGACCCTGACCCAGCTGGAGGACGTCCTCGACGGCTGGCCGGGGTCGATGATCGTGATCTCGCACGACCGGTTCTTCGTCGAGCGCACCACCGACAAGGTGTTCGCGCTGCTGGGCGACGCGACCCTGCGGATGCTGCCGCGCGGGATCGACGAGTACCTGGAGCGCCGCCACCGCATGGAGGAGGCCGCCGCCGCTGCCGCCCCCGTGGTGGAGAAGGCCGCGCCCGCGGTGAGCGCCGCCGACCAGCGGGCCGCGAAGAAGGAACTCCAGAAGATCGAGCGGCAGTTGGACAAGGTCTCCGAGAAGGAGGCCAAGCTGCACACCCAGATCGCCGACAACGCCACGGACTTCGCGAAAGTGGCCGAATTGGACGCACAGCTGCGGGACTTGAGTGGCGAGCGGGACGAACTGGAGATGCGGTGGCTGGAACTCGCCGAAGACGCGTGAAGGGCGGGTGAAGGCGCATAACGGGGGCGTCACGGGCCGGTCCTCCCTTGGGAACAGGGAGGAACCGGCCCGTTGTCCGTGGTCGGTCGAGTGATAGAAAGGGCAGTCTGAGAACTGTCTGAAGACGACTCCGGGCGCCGCGCGAGGCTCGGGGCGTGGCTAAAAATCAGTGAACGAGGGGGAGCCGCTGATGACTCAGCCGCCCGAACAGCCGCCGTCCGGCGGTTACGGAGCGCCGCCGAACCAGCCGCCACAGCCACCGTCCGGCGGCTTCGGCGCCCCGGTACCGCCGCAGCCCGGCTACGGCTATCCGCAGCAGCAACAGCCCGGCCCGTACGGCTATCCGCAACAGCCGCCGCAGCAGCCCGGCCCGTACGGCCAGCCGCCGCAGCAGCCCGGTCCCTACGGCCAGCAGCCCGGTTACGGCTACCCGCCGCCCCAGTTCACCCCGCCGCCCCCTCCGGGCGGCGGCTCCCGCAACCCCTTCAAGGGGCGCCCGGCGCTGGTGATCGCGGCCGCGGTGGCCGGGCTCCTGGTGGTCGGCGGCACGGTGTGGGCGGTCGCCGGTGGAGACGGCGGCGACAAGAAGCCGGTCGCGCAGAAGAGCGGCAGCCCGACGCCCTCCGGCGGCACCGCCACCGACGACCCGGTCGACCCCGGTGACGGCAGCGGCGACGGCGGCAGCGACTCCGAGGACCTCAACGCGGGCCGCGCGGCCGGCGAGGCGAAGGTGCTCTGGTACAAGGAGGCGCCGGACGCGCCCGGTTCCGGCGCCGACGCCCCCGGCATGTGGATCACCGGCAAGACCGCGGTGAAGGCGGCGTACAAGGAACTCGTCGCCTACAACGTGAGCGACGGCAAGCCGACCTGGCCCACGGTCACCTTCCCGCAGAAGATCTGCGCGGTCACCCCGGCGAATTCGGCGGACGGCAAGATCGTCGTCGCGTACGAGAGCGGTGTCAGCGACAACGCCAAGTGCAACCAGCTCCAGCAGGTCGATCTCGGCACCGGTGCGAAGGGCTGGTCGGGGGTCGTCCCGGACGGCGGTCTCTTCGACAGCGCGCTCAGCGTCGGGCTGACCATCTCCGGCAAGACGCTGATGGTGGGCCGCTCGCAGTCGGGCGTCGCGTACGACGTGGACACCGGCAAGAAGCTCTTCGACAAGAAGAAGTACGGCGCGGCCTGCTTCCCGTCCGCGTTCGCGGGCGGCGCGAAGCTGATCGCGGTCTCGTCCTGCGGCGCGAGCACCTCGAACGAGCACGACGAGGTGCAGGAGCTGGACCCGGCGACCGGCAAGGTCAGGTGGACCAAGACGATCCCCAAGGGATGGTCGGTGTCCCGCACGTACTCGGTGGACCCGGTCGTCCTCTACATGACCGACTCGGACCGCAAGCACTGGAACATCTCGACGCTGAAGTCCGACGGCTCGGTCCGCTCGCAGGTCGACTCCAAGGCCACCTTCGCGCCGACGTGCAGTTCGTCGTTCCTCGACACCGACCTCCAGGGCTGCCAGGGCGTCGCGGTCGACGCGGACACCCTGTACCTCCCGACGGACGCGACCACCGGCGCCAACCAGATCGTCGCGATCGACCTGGCCACCGGCAAGGAGAAGTGGCGCGTCAAGTCGCCCGAGGCCGTGTCGATGGTCCCGGTCAAGGTCCAGGGCGGCCGGCTCATCGCCTACGTCGAGGCGTCGTACGACGCGGGCGGCCAGATCGTGTCCGTCCCCACGGCGGGCTCCTCGCACCCGACGACGAAGCTGCTGCAGATGCCCGCGGGCACCGCGAAGATCGAGTCGAGCTTCTTCTCCCGGGACATCGACTACGTCGACGGACGCTTCTACATCTCGTCGACCCGGCTGAACGGCAATGACGACACGAAGGAGAAGTTGATGCTCGCGTACGGCAAGTGAGACCCCGACTTCTCCCCGTCCCGCCGTCCTCCCCGAGGTGTTCGTCATGACCACACCCCCACCGCCCCCGTCCAACGAGCCCCCGAAGGGCGGCTTCGGCCCGCCCCAGGACCAGCCCGCGCAGCAGCCGCAGCCGCAGCCGCAGCAGCCGCCCCAGACCCCGCCCCAGACCCCGCCGGGCTACGGCTACCCGCAGGCACCCCCGCCCCAGCAGCCACCGGTCTACGGCTACCCCCAGCAGCCGCAGCAGCCCCAGCCGCCGCAGGGACCCCCGCAGGCCCCGCCGCCCGGCTACGGCTACCCGGGCCAGCAGCCGAACCCGTACGCGCAGCAGCCGCAGCAGCCCAACCCCTATGGCCAGCAGCCGGGTTACGGCTATCCCGGGCAGCCGGCGACCATGCCGCTGCACCCGCAGCCGGGCCACCCGGGCGGCGGCGGGCGCAAGTTCGGTGCACCCGCGGTGATCATCACCGCCGCGGTCGTCGCGATCGCGCTGATCGTCGGCGGCGGCATCTGGTACTCGTCCTCGTCCGGCAAGAAGGACGACGACACGAAGAAGACCGCCAGCTCCAGCGGCGCCACCGGCGGCACGAACGACAAGGGCGGCACCACGTCCGGCGGCAAGGAGAAGGTGCCCGCCGACACCGCGTCCAAGGTCCTCTTCGAGGTCCCGATGCCCAAGGTCGCCGACACCATGGTGACCTCCGGCTCCTGGCTCACCGACAAGGTGTACGCCAAGACCGGCAGCGCCGAGGTCGTCGGCTACAACCGCGACACCGGCGCCGAGCAGTGGACGATCAAGCTCCCCGGCCCGGTCTGCCAGGCGACGAAGCACACCACCACCGACGACAAGACGGCGATCCTCTACGAGCCCGCCATGCCGACCAAGGACAAGCCCTCGCACGGCTGCAGCCAGATCGCCGCGATCGACCTCGACGCGGGCACCAAGCTGTGGACGAAGACGGCCAACTCCGGTGACCAGCCGATCAGCTTCGGGAACGTCACGGTCAGCGGGAACACCGTGGCCGTGGGCAGCACCGACGGCGGCGCCGCCTTCGACATCTCCACCGGCAAGGTCCTGTGGAGCCCGAAGGTCGCCGACTGCTACGACGCCGGATACGGCGGCGGCGCGAAGCTGGTCGCGGTGCGCCGGTGCGGGACGTACGACAACCCCGTCCTGCACATCCAGACCATCGACCCGGTCTCCGGGAAGGTGATCTCGGACTACAAGATGGCCCAGGGCATCGAGTACGCGAGCATCGTGTCGACCGACCCGCTGGTCGTCGCGGCCGACGTCGGCGACAGCGCGGGCGACGGCAGCGGCATCTCGGACTTCTTCTCCATCGACAACAAGACCGGTGCGCTGCGCTCGCACATCTCGGCGCCGGGCAAGCAGTACGCGGCCCGCTGCGACGGGATCACCCGGGTCGAGTACTGCACCGAACTGGCCGTGGGCAACGACCGGTTGTACGTGCCCACCGAGGACCACGACGGTTCCGGCGACTCCTACAGCCAGACCAACGAGATCGTCGCCTTCGACCTCGCCACCGGCAAGCAGACCGGCCAGCGCGCCGACGCGGGCGACGGCTACACCATCGTCCCGCTGCGCATGGACGGCACCAACGTCATCGCGTACAAGTCCCCGCCGTACAACAAGGGCGGCCAGATCGTCAGCATCGACGGCACCTCCTTCAAGGAGACCAAGCTGCTGGAGAACCCGAGCGCGGACAAGACGCGGCAGACCGAGACCACCTTCCTCCCGGACTACGCGGAGATCCTCTACGCGGAGGGCCACCTCTACATGTCGGCGGTCTACGCGGACAAGGCCTCGACGTCGTCGACGGGGGACAAGGACCTGGCGATCGCGTTCGGCACGGCGGGCTGACCCCCCGCACCACCCCCACGACCCCATCACCCCCACCACCCCCCATCACCCCCGAACACCCGGAATGCGAAAAAGTCAGTCGATCCGGGGCACTTCTCTCCAGTAGGGGCAGCGCAACGTCGAACAAGCGTGTAGCTTCCGGGGGCATGAAGGACGGGGGTGCTGGGGGCCCTCTGTCCGTGGGGACCGGTGGGCAGCCATAGTGGGCATCCATTGGGGGGACTGGGGGGTTGCTCGATGGGAGTGCGGCTGATGGTGGTCGACGACCACCGGTTGCTCGCCGAGGCGCTGGCCTCGGCACTGAAGCTGCGGGGACACCGGGTGCTGGCGGCGGCGGCACCCGCGGCGGGCGCGGCGGAACTGGTGATCAGCCGCGCGCCGGAGGTGTGCCTGCTCGGCACGGCGACACCGGCCGAGCCGGGCATCTTCGACCCGGTGACGAAAATCAAACGTGAACGTCCCCAGGTGGCCGTCCTGGTCCTGGGCCCGGTCCCGAGCCCCCGGGGCATCGCGGCGGCCTTCGCGGCCGGAGCCTCGGGCTACGTCCGCCACGACGAGCGCATCGAGGGCGTGGAGCGGGCGATCATGAAGGCCAGGGCGGGCGAGGCGGCCGTGGCCCCCCAACTGCTCCAGGGCGCCTTCAGTGAACTGCTCAACCCGGCGGCCCAGCCCGACGACGAGGGCCAGCGCCTCCTCCAGATGCTCACCCCGAGGGAGGTGGAGGTCCTGGTCAGGGTCGCCGACGGCGAGGACACCCGCCTCATCGCGGCGGGCATGGGCATCGCCCCGTCGACGGCCAGGACCCACGTCCAGCGGGTCCTGATGAAACTGGGCGTGGGCTCCCGCCTGGAGGCAGCGGCCCTGGCAGCCCGCACAGGCCTCCTGGACAGGGCGACCCCCCTGCACAACTCGACCCCGCCCCCCTGACCACCCCACCCGAAGACCGAATCCTGCCCCGCCGGAGGCAGGGGCGCGATCAGGGCCACGACTCAACACGCCCGACCGGATCCCCCTCAGGGGCGCGGGGAACTGCGCGACCAGGCGCAACGCGCGCCCGACCCGAGCCCCCTCTTCCTGATCCGCCGGAGGCAGGGCGAAGTTCAGGGCCACGGCCCAACACGCCCGACCGGATCGCCGTCAGGGGCGCGGGGAACTGCGCGACCAGCGGCAACGCACGCGCACCCGGCAGGCGACCCGAGCCCCCTCTTCCTGCCCCGCGGGAGCCAGGGGAGCGATCAGGTCCGGCCCGGGTCACCCTCAGGGGCGCGGGGAACTGCGCGACCAGCCGCAACGCACGCGCACCCGGCAACCGACCCGAGCCCCGCCCCTCCGATCCGCCGGAGGCAGGCGCGCAGTTCCCCGCGCTACGCACACCCCTCTACGCCCCCTCTTCCTCCTCCGTGCTGACCTCCACCGGAGGTGTCGGGCGGAGTTTCAGCCAGCCCAGGAAGAAGACGCCGAGGAGCAGCATCGCGAGCCCGGTCCAGAGGTTGATGTTGACGCCCTCGGCCTTGTCCAGCGTGGCCTGGGACGGGCTGATACCTGCGATCGTGACGATGATCCCGTAGACGACGAACAGGCCGCCGATGATCAGCCGGAGGTCGAACAGGCGTGACGCCGTCGTGGACTTGGTCTCCAGGTCGGTGACTTCGCGGTGGACGTCGTGTTCGGAGCGCCCGGAGTGGTCGGGCTGTCCTGAGGTTTCAGACATGGTCTCTCAATCCTTCCGCGACTAGAACGAGAACGGGATGTAGCAGACGGCGGCCAGGACGACCGCGCCCCAGCCGAGGAGCGCGGGCCGCCGGTACCACGCGTCGTCGCCCGCGGCCGGCGCCTCGCTCATGCCGGGGCTGGCGGTGCCGTAGACCAGGCCCTGGAGTTCTTCGGCCGGCTTGGGCCGGGTGAAGAGGGAGACGGCGAACATGACCACCGCACCGGCGACGAAGCCGGCGATGGCGGAGACGAAGTTGGCGCCCTGGTCGGAGGGGATGGAGATGATCCCCTGCTTGTAGATCCAGAAGTAGTTGACCATCGCGGTGACCGTGCCCGCGAGCAGGCCCCAGAAGCCGGACTTCGGGGTGGCCCGCTTCCAGAACATGCCGACGATGAAGACGACGAACATCGGCACGTTGAAGAAGGAGAAGAGCGTCTGGAGGTAGCTCATGATGTTGGAGAAGGAGGACGCCAGGAAGGCCGTGCCGACCGAGGCCGCGACGCCGATCACCGTGATCAGGCGGCCGAAGCGGACGTAGTACTCGTCCTCGCGGTCCTTCACCACGTACTTGGCCCAGATGTCGTTGGTGAACACGGTGTTGAAGGACGACACGTTGGCCGCCATGCCGGCCATGAACGCGGCGAGCAGACCGGTGACCGCGATGCCGAGGACGCCGTTGGGCAGCAGCTCCTGCATCAGGTAGGGAATCGCGTCGTTGTACTGGAGGTCCGAGCCGCTGGTGCCGATCTTCGGGACGAGCGCGGCGGCCACCAGGCCCGGGATCATCACCAGGAAGACGATGAAGACCTTCGGGTACGCGGCGATCAGCGGGGTGCGCTTGGCGGCCGAGAGGTTCTTCGCGGACAGGGCGCGCTGGACCTCGGCGAAGTTGGTCGTCCAGTAGCCGAAGGACAGCACGAAGCCCAGGCCGAGCACGATCGTCAGCCAGTTCGCGCCGAGCGGGTTCGTGCTGCCGATGCCGGTGCCGCCCCACGCGGTGGTGAAGTTGTGGCCGTGGGCCGCGTCGAGCTTGTGGGTCAGCCCGTCCCAGCCGCCGACCTTCTTGAGGCCGAGGTAGGAGATCGGGATCAGCGCGGCGAGGATCACGAAGAACTGGAGCACTTCGTTGTAGATCGCCGACGAGAGTCCGCCGAGGGTGATGTACGCGAGGACGAAGGCGCCGGCGACCACGATCGCCACCCACTGAGGCCACCCCAGCAGCGCCTCGACGACGATCGCGAGGGCGTAGAGGTTCACGCCCGCGATCAGGATGGCGGCGAAGGCGAACAGGATCGAACTCAGCAGGTGTGCCGCCTTGTCGAAGCGCAGCAGCAGGAACTCGGGGACCGAGCGCACTTTCGAGCCGTAGTAGAAGGGCATCATCACCAGGCCGAGGAAGACCATGGCGGGGATGGCGCCGATCCAGTACCAGTGGACGGTGTAGGCGCCGTACTGGGCGCTGTTGGCGGCCATGCCGAGGATCTCGGTCGCGGCCAGGTTGGCCGAGATGAAGGCGAGACCGGTGATCCAGGCGGGCAGGGAGCGCCCGGAGAGGAAGAAGTCGAGGCTCGTCTTCACCGATCTGCGGGCGGCCAGTCCGATGCCGAGGACGACCACGAAGTAGATCGCCAGGATCGTGTAGTCCAGCCCGTTGGTGGGGAGTCGCAGCTCGGCGGCGAGAGAGGTGGGGATCTGCATCAAGCGCTCACCTAGGTAGGGGTTGGCGGTTGGTCTTGCGGGTTTCCGGATCGGTGCGGTTGATGTCTCTAGTTTGGTGTTCTTTGTTTGATTGTGATGGTGACGGCTGGGGGGATTTGTGGTTTGATGTGTTCGGTTCTGTGTTGGGTTATGTGTGAAGCGTGGATGTACGTACGGATGGAGAGCCCGGCGTGAAGAAGACCTCGACCCGGTTGGCCGACGGTCGTGAGCTCATCTACTACGACCTGCGGGACGACACCGTGCGCGACGCGGTGGACCGACGCCCGCTGGAGCGCACGGTCACCACTTCGGAGGTACGGCACGACGTGCTGCTCGGCGACGCGGTGGCGATCGCCTCGCACCGCCAGGGCCGCACGTACCACCCCCCGGCCGACCAGTGCCCGCTCTGCCCGACGACCGGCGACCGGCTCAGCGAGATCCCGGACTCGTCGTACGACGTCGCCGTCTTCGAGAACCGTTTCCCCTCGCTGGCCGGCGACTCCGGGCGCTGCGAGGTGGTCTGCTTCACCTCCGACCACGACGCGTCCTTCGCCTCGCTGACGGAGGAGCAGGCGCGCCTCGTCCTCGACGCGTGGACCGACCGGACGTCGGAACTGTCGCATCTACCCTCCGTCGAGCAGGTCTTCTGTTTCGAGAACCGGGGGGAGGAGATCGGCGTGACGCTCGGTCATCCCCATGGCCAGATCTACGCCTACCCCTTCACCACCCCGCGCACCGCACTGATGTTGCGTTCCCTCGCGGCCCACAAGGAGGCCACCGGCGGGGAGAACCTCTTCGACTCGGTCCTGGAGCGTGAACTCGCCGGTGAGCGGGTCGTCCTTGAGGGTGAACACTGGGCCGCCTTCGTGCCGTACGCCGCGCACTGGCCCTACGAGGTCCACCTGTACCCGAAGCGCCGGGTGCCGGATCTGCTCGGGCTCGACGAGGCGGCGCGCACAGAGTTCCCCCAGGTCTATCTGGAACTCTTGAGGCGCTTCGACCGGATCTTCGGTGAGAGTGAGTCTCCGACGCCGTACATCTCCGCCTGGCACCAGGCGCCGTTCGGCACGCTGGAGGAGTTCGACGGGGTGAGCCGCGACGACTTCGCGCTCCACCTCGAGCTTTTCACCATTCGCCGTACGTCCGGCAAGCTGAAGTTCCTCGCGGGTTCCGAGTCCGGCATGAGTGTGTTCATCAACGACGTGCCGCCGGAGCGCGCGGCCGAGCGAGTGCGAGAGGTAGCGAGTTGATGAGCGGTAAGTACCTGGTCACGGGCGGAGCGGGGTACGTCGGCAGCGTGGTCGCCCAGCACCTGCTGGAGGCGGGCCACGAGGTCACCGTCCTGGACAACCTCTCGACGGGTTTCCGCGAGGGCGTACCGGCGGGTGCCTCCTTCATCGAGGGCGACATCAGGGACGCGGCCAAGTGGCTCGACTCCTCCTACGACGCCGTCCTCCACTTCGCCGCGTTCTCCCAGGTCGGCGAGTCCGTCGTGAAGCCCGAGAAGTACTGGGACAACAACGTCGGCGGCTCGATGGCCCTCCTCGCCGCGATGCGCGAGGCCGGCGTCCGCACGCTCGTCTTCTCCTCCACGGCCGCCACCTACGGCGAGCCCGCGGAGGTCCCGATCGTCGAGACCGCCCGCACCTCCCCGACGAACCCGTACGGCGCGTCGAAGCTGTCGGTCGACTTCATGATCACCAGCGAGGCCGCCGCCCACGGCCTCGGCGCGGTCTCGCTGCGCTACTTCAACGTGGCCGGTGCGTACGGCACGTGCGGCGAGCGGCACCAGCCCGAGTCGCACCTCATCCCGCTCGTCCTCCAGGTCGCCCAGGGCAAGCGCGACGCGATCTCCGTCTACGGCGACGACTACCCGACGCCGGACGGCACCTGCGTCCGTGACTACATCCACGTCGCCGACCTGGCCGACGCGCACCTGCTCGCGCTGAAGGCGGCGACCCCGGGCGAGCACCTGATCTGCAACCTGGGCAACGGCGAGGGCTTCTCCGTCCGCCAGGTCATCGAGACGGTCCGCCAGGTCACCGGGCACCCGATCCCCGAGGTCGTCGCCCCGCGCCGCGGCGGCGACCCGGCGACCCTGGTGGCCTCGGCGACCCTGGCCAAGGAGCGCCTCGGCTGGAACCCGTCCCGCGCGGATCTCGCGGGCATCGTCGCGGACGCGTGGGCGTTCGCGCAGAACGTATCGAACTGACCGAAGGGCTAGGGGATCGCACGTGGGTGTACGCGAGGGCTTCGAGGAGCTGTACGGGACGGCTCCCGAGGGCGTCTGGGCCGCGCCGGGCCGGGTCAACCTGATCGGCGAGTACACCGACTTCAACGAGGGCTTCGTGATGCCGCTCGCCCTGCCGCACACGGCGGTGGCGGCGGTGTCCCGCCGCGACGACGGCGTCCTGCGCCTGCACTCGGCGGACATCGAGGGCCCCGTCGTCGAGCTGCGGGTCGGGGAACTCGCCCCGCGCACGAACACCAGCTGGGCCGCGTACCCGGCGGGTGTGGTGTGGGTGCTGCGCGAGGCGGGGCACGAGGTGACGGGCGCGGACATCCACCTGTCGTCCACGGTCCCGACGGGCGCGGGCCTGTCGTCGTCGGCGGCCCTGGAGGTCGTCACCGCGCTCGCCCTCAACGACCTCTTCGAACTCGGCCTGTCCGCGCAGGAGTTGGCCCGTTACGCGCAGCGCGCGGAGAACGACTTCGTCGGCGTGCCCTGCGGCATCATGGACCAGACGGCCTCGGCCTGCTGCGAGGACGGCCACGCGCTGCACCTCGACTGCCGGGACCTGTCGATCCGTCAGATCCCCTTCGACCTCGCGTCGGAGGGCCTCTCGCTCCTGGTCGTCGACTCCCGCGTGAAGCACGCGCTGGGCGACGGCGCGTACGCGGAGCGCCGGGAGGGCTGCGAGGAGGGCGCGCGGCAGCTGGGCGTGCCGTTCCTGCGGGACGTGGCGTACGCGGACCTGGAGTCGTCGCTGGCCCGCCTGTCGGACGAGCGGATCCGGCGCTACGTCCGCCACGTCGTCTCCGACGACCACCGCGTCGACCAGGTCATCCGCCTGCTCGACGCGGGCGAGGTGCGCGCGATCGGCCCGGTCCTCACCGAGGGCCATGTCTCCCTCCGTGACGATCTGCGCATCTCCTGCCCGGAGTTGGACCTCGTGGTCGACACCGCGGTCGGCGCGGGTGCGCTGGGCGCCCGCATGACCGGCGGCGGCTTCGGCGGCTCGGCGGTCGTCCTCGTGGAGGCCGACGACGCGGACACGGTCACCAAGGCGGTCGAGGAGGCCTTCACCACGGCGGGCTACGCCGCGCCACGCGTGTTCCCGGCGGTCCCTTCAGCGGGCGCACGACGCCTGAGCTGACGGCAGGCCCGAGAAGAAGGCCGGCTATAGAAGTCGGCTGCCGTGAGAAGACGCCCTGGGCAACCGGGGCGTCTTCGCTCACCCGGGAATGTCGTCGCAGACGGGGTCCGTGGCCGGGAGGCTTGCGGTCAGGCGGAGCAGTTCGCCGTGGGCCAGGGTGCGCAGCCGTGCCGCGGTGAGCGCGGACGCGCTGTCGTAGGTGAGGATTCGCACCACGTCGACGTGCAGGCGGTCGGTCCCGTCGAGGGCGGGGAGACCGGCGAGCAGTTCATGGTCGGGGCGCCGCGACACGGTGTCCGCCACGTCGGCCAGCCGGAGTCTGCCGATCGTGGCCGGCGTGTGCGGCTTTCCCTGGGTCTGGGCGTCCAGCGCGAGCGCGTGGATGCCCAGGGTGAGCAGGGTCCGTAGCAGGGCGTCGGCCGTGCCCGGGTGCAACCGCCAGTTCCCGTACCGCTGTTGGCGGCGGAGGCGGGCGTCGGGGAGCCGGTCGGCGGCGGTCAGGATGCGGTGGCTCCACGCGGTGCAGTCCGGCCAGATGTCCACCTCCCCAGCCCCCGTCAGGGCGTCGTGCGCAGCGCTCGTACTCCCGGAGCCAGCAGTGCTCCGAGTGTGGCGAGGACGATCAGGGTCGCGCAGCCGGCGAGGGTGTGGCCCAGGCCGACGGTCGTCGCGAGCGGGCCCGCGACGAGCAGGCCCAGCGGGGCGAAGGCCAGCGAGCCGAAGCCGTCGTAGGAGCTGACGCGGGAGAGGGACTCCTCGGGGATCTCGCGGTGGATGGTCGTGGCCCACAGGACGCCGAAGACGTCGTTGGAGATCCCGGCGGTGAACATCGCGGTGGCGATCAGCCAGACCGGGGCGCGGACGGCGAGGAGCGCGATCGGGACGGCCGCGGGGAGGGTGGCGAGCACGGCCACCAGGATCGGGCGGCGGACCCGGACCCGGGCGGCCAGCCCCGCGCCGGCGATCGTGCCCAGGGCCTGCGCGGCGACGATGACCGACCAGGCGCGGGCACCGCCGAGGTAGCGGTCGGCGGTGAGCGGGCCGAGGACTCCCACGTTCGCGTTGAGCGCCGCGATCACGATCGACCACTGGGCCACCACGGCCCACAGCCACTGGCGGGACGCGAACTCCCGCCAGCCTTCCCGGAGATCGGCCCAGCCGGTGGATTTCCTGGGCGGGCGCGCGGCGACCGGGAGACGGACGGTGAGGGCCGCGCTGACGACGAAGGACACGGCGTTCAGCGCGAGCGCCCAGCCCGCTCCCACCAGGGCCACGGTCACGCCCGACAGCGCGAGGCCCAGCAGCCGGGCGCTGTTGGTGCCCACCCGCAGCAGACCGTTGGCCCGCTGGAGGCGTTCGCCGGAGACGATCAGCGGCACGATGCCCTCCATCGCGGGCATGAACAGGGCCGAGGCGGTACCCGCCGCCACCGCCAGCACGCACATCGCGGGCAGCGGCGCGTGCCCGGACAGCACCAGCGCGGCCAGGCCCGTGTAGGCGACGGCGCCCATCGCCTCCGCGAGTGCCATCAGCCGGGCGCGTGACATGCGGTCCGCGATGACCCCGCCCGCCAGGATGAACATCAGCTGCGGCAACGCCTGGCAGGCCAGCACGAGCGAGAGCCGGCCCGGACCGGCCCCGGGGAGGGCGAGGACGGCGAAGGCGAGGGCCACGGCGGCGAAGCCGTTGCCCAGCACGGACACGGTCCGCGCGCTCGCGAGCAGCACGAACGCGGGCTCACGCCACAGTGATGCCGGTCCCGGACGCTCCGCGGTGGTGGCTGAAGTGGATGTCACGGCCAGGGACCTTAGACGACCCGTGCCGCCCCGCGGCGGCCCGTTCCGACGCGCGGCGAGAACCGGCCATTGTCACCGCAGGTCCTTGGTGAGGGTGTACTCGGTGATCCCCGGCGGATAGTCCGGGATCACGCTCACCACCTGGTATCCCCGCTTCTGGTAGAAGCCCGGCGCCTGGAAGTCCCAGGTCTCCAGGCGGGACGCCCCGCAGCCGCGCTCCTCGCGGGCGATCCGCTCCGCCTCGTCCAGCAGCCGTGAGCCGAGCCCGGTGCCGCGGTGGCGGTCGTCGATCCACAGGTACGTCACATGCAGCCAGTCCGCCCAGCTGTGCCCGACCAGTCCGCCCGCGAGATCACCGACGGCGTCCAACGCCCACACATGGAGCGGCACTTCACGTTCGCGAGGGGTTCCGCGCAGCGCGCGCAGCACCGGCGACGCGGCCGTGTTGGTCTCGAGCAGCCGGGCGCGGAGCAGATCGCGTCGCTCTTTGTCGACTTCCGTCTCAATACGAAACATGCGGCTCACCATAAACGCGCCGGACAGTCAGTTCTGCAAATGGGGTTACGCTGCCGCGCCCCGGCCGTACGCTGTGAGCGGCACCGGTGGGGGCCGGTGCTGATCAGGGGGCGAGACAAGTCGGGTACGACGCCCGATGTGGGGGTAGCAGTGTCTGCATGGCGGCGGCCGTGCGACGCGGACCGCCCCGGGCGTCGTACCCGCAATCATCGCTTCGTCTCCCGACGATGAGGTATCCCCTGCTCCACCAGGAGCCTGGGGAAGGGGGTTTCGTGGTTCGCATCCGAGTCCTGGTCGTCGACGACCATCGCATCTTCGCCGAATCGCTCGCCGCGGCGCTGGCGGCCGAGCCCGACGTGGACGTCTCCGCGGCGGGCAGCGGTCCCGCGGCGCTGCGCTGCATGGAGCGCGCGTCCGCCGAGGGCCGCAGATTCGACGTCCTGCTCGTGGACGCCGACCTGGGCGGCAACGTCCCGGGCGTCCGGCCCGCCGTCCCGGTTCAGGCGGGCAACGAGGACGGGCTGGTGGACGGGATCTCCCTGGTCGCCGGGGTCCGTTCGGCCCAGCCGAGCGTGCGAATGGTCGTGCTGGCCGAGAAGGACGATCCGCGCCGGGCCGCGCTGGCGCTCCAGGCCGGGGCCTCCGGCTGGGTCGCCAAGGACTGCTCGCTGTCCAGGCTTTTAACCGTCATACGGGGTGTCCTGCGCGACGAGACGCATCTGCCGCCGGCTCTGCTGACCGGCGTCCTGCGGGAGTTGACGGCCGCGCGCAAGCACCGCACCGAGAGCGAGCGCCTGGTGGAGTCGCTGACACCGCGGGAGCGTGAGGTGTTGCGCTGCATGGTGGCCGGGCTGGGGCGCAAGGCGGTCGCCGAGCGGCTGTTCCTCTCCCCGCACACGGTCCGGACGCATATGCAGAACGTGCTCGGCAAGCTGGGCGTCCACTCCACCCTCGCGGCGGTCGCGCTCGCGCGGCGCGCCGGGGTCGGTCCCGTCGACCTAGCCGGGGATGTTGTCGAACGGGGCGGTCAACTGGCGTAGCAGGCCCGCCAGTTCGCCCCGCTGGGCGCGGGAGAGTTCCGCGAGGATCGCGCGCTCCTGCGCCAGCAGTCCGGCCAGGGCCTGGTCCGCCCGGTCCTGGCCCTCGTCGGTGAGGCGGACCAGGACGCCCCGGCGGTCGCTGGGGTCGGGGAGCCGCTCGACGAGGCCCTTCTGCGCGAGCCGGTCGATGCGGTTCGTCATCGTGCCGGACGTGACCAGGGTCTGCGTCAGCAGCTGGCCGGGGGAGAGCTGGTAGGGGCTGCCCGCGCGCCTGAGCGCCGTCAGCACGTCGAACTCCCAGGGCTCCAGGCTGTGCTCGGCGAACGCCAGCCGCCTGGCCCGGTCCAGATGCCGGGCCAGCCTGCTCACCCGGCTGAGCACTTCGAGTGGCTCCACGTCGAGGTCGGGGCGCTCCCGGCGCCACGCTGCGACAAGCCGATCGACCTCGTCCTCCATGGCGATCAGTGTAGTGGTTGTGTCGACATGAAGTCTCTTGATGTCGAGCTTCTCGACCACAAGTATCTTGACATCGAGATAGACGGGCAGGAAAGGTGGAGGACATGACGACTTGGGACCCCGCTCAGTACCTGCGCCACGCCGGCCACCGCGCCCGCCCGTTCGCCGACCTGCTCGCCCGCGTCGGCGAACTCCCCGCCACCGCACCCCGCATCGCCGACCTCGGCTGCGGCCCCGGCAACGTGACCATCGTCCTCGCCGACCGCTGGCCCACCGCGCACATCACCGGCTACGACAACTCGCCCGAGATGCTCGCCAGGACCGAGGCCCACGCCGGTCCCACCCCCGGCGGCGGCCGGCTCGACTTCGCCCACGCGGACGCGACGGAGTGGACACCGGCCCAGACGTACGACCTGATCGTCTCGAACGCGGCGCTGCAGTGGGTGCCGGGTCACCTGGACCGGTTCGGCGACTGGGTCACCGCGCTGGCCCCCGGCGGCACGTTCGCCTTCCAGGTCCCGGACAACATCGACGCCCCCCTGCACGCCCTGATGCGCGAACTGGCCGGCACCGCCCGCTGGAAGCACCGCCTCGGCGAGGTCCTGCGCCGCGAGGACTCCGTCCACGCCCCCGGCGTCTACCTCGACCACCTGGCCCGCCTCGGCTGCGCCCCCGACATCTGGCAGACGACGTACCAGCACGTCCTGTCCGGCGACGACCCGGTCCTCGACTGGGTCAAGGGCACCGGCCTCCGTCCGGTCCTCACCGCCCTGTCGGACGACCCAGAGGCGAGGGACGCCTTCGTGGGCGAGTACCGCGACCTGCTCCGCGAGGCGTACCCGACGAAGGCCTACGGAACGGTGCTCCCGTTCCGGCGGCTGTTCGTGGTGGCGTGGAAGGAGGCGTGAGGGATGCTCGCGGCCGTGGACCATGTGCAGCTGGCCGCTCCGGCCGGCTCGGAGGACGCGCTGCGGCGGTACTACGTCGACGTCCTCGGGATGACCGAGATCGCGAAGCCGCCCGTGCTGGCCGCGCGCGGCGGATGCTGGTTCGGGGCGGGGGCGGTGCGACTGCACCTGGGCGTCGAGGACGGCTTCCGCCCGGCGCGGAAGGCGCATCCCGGGCTCCGGGTGACCGGCATCGAGGCGTACGCGGCGCGGCTGACGTCCCTCGGGGCGCCCGTCACGTGGGACCACGACCTGCCGGGACACCGCCGGTTCTACTCCGAGGACCCGGTGGGGAACCGGCTGGAGTTCCTGGAGCCGGCGGGCTGAGCGGTGTTTGCGCTGTGGTATCGCGGCTACTCGGTCGGTGGCACCGAGTTCCCAGATCCGAACCGACCGGGAGTGATGAACCGTGGCGAAGGACGAGAAGGCCAAGGCCAAGAAGGAACAGGCCAAGGGCAAGGTCAAGGAGACCGTGGGCCGTGCCGTGGGAAACGAGTCCATGCAGGCCAAGGGACAGGCCGAGAAGTCCAAGGGAGACGCTCGGCAGGCCAAGGAGAAGGCGAAGGACGCGTTCAAGCGCTGACGCCAAAAGCGGTGAGGGCCCCTGCCGGACGGCAGGGGCCCTTCTGTTTCCCCGCACTGGGGGTTCAGCCTCTTTCCCGCACCAGGGGTTCAGCTTTTCCGGCGTCCTATCAGGTGCGGCTTCGACTCCAGGCCGTCCAGCCCGTGCCACGCCAGGTTCACCAGGTGCGCGGCGACCTCGGCCTTCCTCGGACGGCGGACGTCCAGCCACCACTGGCCGGTCAGGGCGACCATGCCGACGAGGGCCTGGGCGTAGAGCGGGGCCAGCTTCGCGTCGAAGCCCCGGCTCTTGAACTCGCGGCCGAGGATGTCCTCGACCTGCGTCGCGATGTCCGAGATCAGGGACGCGAAGGACCCGGTGGACTGGGGGATGGGGGAGTCGCGGACCAGGATGCGGAAGCCGTCCGTGTACTCCTCGATGTAGTCGAGGAGGGCGAAGGCCGCCTGTTCGCAGAGTTCGCGGGGATGGCCCGCCGTCAGCGAGCTGGTCACCATGTCCAGCAGGCGGCGCATCTCGCGGTCCACCACCACCGCGTACAGGCCCTCCTTGCCGCCGAAGTGCTCGTAGACCACCGGCTTGGACACCCCGGCCTTCGCCGCGATCTCCTCCACCGACGTGGCCTCGAAGCCCTTCGTCGCGAAGAGCGTGCGACCGACCTCGAGCAACTGGGCCCGGCGTTCCGCTCCCGTCATCCGGGTGCGGCGCGCGCGTCGGGGCTTCTCGTTGCTCGGGGTACTGCTGGGATCGGTCGCCACGGCGTCAATCATGCCGCCTCCGCCGACTCCTTCCGGGGCTCGGAGCCGTCCGCGGCGGAGATACGGCGCGAATCGATACGCGAGCGTGACGGCCAGCGCACGTCATAGGCCCAGCCGAGCTGCTCGCACCAGCGGATGATCCGGGCCGAGGAATCCAGCTGGCCGCGCATCACGCCGTGCCGCGCGGAGGTCGGGTCGGCGTGGTGCAGGTTGTGCCAGGACTCGCCGCAGGACAGGACCGCCAGCCACCACACGTTGCCGGAGCGGTCCCGGGACTTGAAGGGGCGCTTGCCGACCGCGTGGCAGATCGAGTTGATCGACCAGGTCACGTGGTGCAGCAGCGCGACCCGCACGAGCGAGCCCCAGAAGAAGCCGGTGAACGCGCCCCACCAGGACATCGTGGCCAGCCCGCCGATCAGCGGCGGCAGCGCGAGCGAGAGCATCGTCCAGAAGATGAACTGGCGGGAGATCGCCCGGATCGCACGGTCCTTGATCAGGTCCGGCGCGTACTTCTCCTGCGGGGTGCGCTCCTCGTCGAACATCCACGCGATGTGCGCCCACCACAGGCCCTTGAGCAGGGCCGGCACGGTCTCGCCGTAGCGCCACGGCGAATGCGGGTCGCCCTCGGCGTCGGAGAACTTGTGGTGCTTGCGGTGGTCGGCGACCCAGCGCACCAGCGGACCCTCGACGGCCATCGACCCGGCGATGGCGATGGCGATCCGCAGCGGGCGCTTCGCCTTGAAGGAGCCGTGCGTGAAGTACCGGTGGTAGCCGATCGTCACGCCGTGGCAGCCGAGGTAGTAGAAGAACACGAGCAGGCCGAGGTCCAGCCAGCTCACCCCGCCCCAGCTCCAGGCCAGCGGCACCGCCGCGATCAGGGCGACGAAGGGGACGGTGATGAAGAGGAGGAGCGTGAGCTGTTCCAGCGTCCCCTTCTTCTCGCCGCCCCGTGTGGCGGCGGGCAGTGGAGTGCCGTCGTCGTTCGCCCGCGGGGCGTCGTCGATCACATCGGAGCTCGTGGTCATGGGCGTCCCCTGTGGGGTTCGGAGGTGGAGGCGGAGCGTCGGACGGCGGGAGCCGGGCAGTGGCAGTTCAGCATGGACATCCCTACGGTTCCGTAACCTACGGCGACGTAAGTATGGCAGTGCGTCGACCGGTGGACGAAGCCCGTGAGACCGCGCGTCAGAGTGGACACCTATCCTTGGTGTCGGTCGGACAGCGCGGTCCGCTCTGATTTCTTCCCGGATGTCCGTCCCGTAAGCGGCAGCCGCCGCGGGACCGCCTCCGGGTTCCCTCCAGACGAGCTTCAAACACTGCAAGGAGCCGCACCTGTGAGCAGTGCCGACGACCAGGCCACCACGACCAACAACGAGCTGCGCGCCGACATCCGGCGCCTGGGCGACCTGCTCGGCGAGACCCTTGTCCGCCAGGAGGGCCCCGAGCTGCTCGAACTGGTCGAGAAGGTCCGCCGCCTCACCCGGGAGGACGGCGAGGCCGCCGCCGAGCTGCTGCGCGGCACCGAACTGGAGACCGCCGCCAAGCTCGTCCGCGCCTTCTCCACCTACTTCCATCTGGCCAACGTCACCGAGCAGGTGCACCGCGGCCGCGAGCTGCGCGCCCGCCGCGCCGCCGAGGGCGGTCTCCTCGCCCGGACGGCCGACCGCCTCAAGGACGCCGACCCCGACCACCTGCGCGAGACGGTCAGGAACCTGAACGTGCGGCCGGTCTTCACCGCGCACCCCACCGAGGCCGCGCGCCGGTCGGTCCTCAACAAGCTCCGGCGCATCGCCACGCTCCTGGAGACCCCGGTCATCGAGTCCGACCGCCGTCGCTACGACACCCGACTGGCCGAGAACATCGACCTGGTGTGGCAGACCGACGAGCTGCGCGTCGTACGCCCGGAACCCGCCGACGAAGCCCGCAACGCCATCTACTACCTGGACGAGCTGCACGCGGGCGCCGTGGGAGACGTCCTGGAGGACCTGACGGCCGAGCTGGAGCGCGTCGGCGTCAAGCTGCCCGACGACACCCGCCCGCTCACCTTCGGCACCTGGATCGGCGGCGACCGGGACGGCAATCCGAACGTCACCCCCCAGGTCACCTGGGACGTCCTGATCCTCCAGCACGAGCACGGCATCAACGACGCGCTGGAGACGATCGACGAGCTGCGCGGCTTCCTCTCCAACTCCATCCGCTACACGGGTGCGACGGAGGAACTGCTCGGGTCCCTCCAGGCGGACCTGGAGCGGCTGCCCGAGATCAGCCCCCGCTACAAGCGCCTCAACGCCGAGGAGCCGTACCGCCTCAAGGCCACCTGCATCCGGCAGAAGCTGGAGAACACCAAGAGCCGGCTGGCCAAGGGCACCCCGCACGAGGACGGCCGCGACTACCTGGGCACCGCCGAGCTGCTGCACGACCTCACCCTGATCCAGGCCTCCCTGCGCGCCCACCGCGGCGGCCTCTTCGCCGACGGCCGCATGGACCGTACGATCCGCACGCTCGCCGCGTTCGGCCTCCAGCTCGCCACCATGGACGTGCGCGAGCACGCGGACGCCCACCACCACGCGCTCGGCCAGCTCTTCGACCGGCTCGGCGAGGAGTCCTGGCGGTACTCCGACATGCCCCGCGAGTACCGGGCGAAGCTGCTCGCCAAGGAGCTGCGGTCCAGGAGGCCGCTGGCCCCCACCCCGGCGCCCGTCGACGCGGCCGGCGAGAAGACCCTCGGCGTCTTCGAGACCGTCAAGAAGGCGCTCGCCGTCTTCGGGCCCGAGGTCATCGAGTCGTACATCATCTCGATGTGCCAGGGCGCCGACGACGTGTTCGCCGCCGCCGTGCTGGCCCGCGAGGCCGGACTCCTCGATCTGCACGCCGGCTGGGCGAAGGTCGGCATCGTGCCGCTGCTGGAGACCACGGACGAGCTGAAGGCCGCCGACACCATCCTTGAGGACATGCTCTCCGACCCGTCCTACCGGCGCCTGGTGGCGCTGCGCGGGGACGTCCAGGAGGTCATGCTCGGGTACTCCGACTCGTCGAAGTTCGGCGGCATCACGACCTCGCAGTGGGAGATCCACCGGGCGCAGCGCCGCCTGCGGGACGTGGCCCACCGCTACGGCGTCCGGCTCCGCCTCTTCCACGGCCGCGGCGGAACCGTCGGCCGCGGTGGCGGTCCCTCGCACGACGCGATCCTCGCCCAGCCCTGGGGCACTCTGGAGGGCGAGATCAAGGTGACCGAGCAGGGCGAGGTCATCTCCGACAAGTACCTCGTGCCGTCCCTGGCCCGCGAGAACCTCGAACTGACCGTCGCGGCCACGCTCCAGGCCTCCGCCCTGCACACCTCGCCCCGCCAGTCCGACGAGGCGCTGGCCCGCTGGGACGCGGCGATGGACGTGGTGAGCGACGCGGCCCACTCCGCGTACCGCAGGCTGGTCGAGGACCCGGACCTGCCGACGTACTTCCTCGCCTCCACGCCGGTGGACCAGCTCGCCGAACTGCACCTGGGCTCGCGGCCCTCCCGCCGCCCCGGCTCGGGCGTCTCGCTCGACGGACTGCGCGCCATCCCGTGGGTGTTCGGCTGGACCCAGTCCCGGCAGATCGTGCCGGGCTGGTTCGGCGTGGGCTCGGGGCTGAAGGCGCTGCGCGAGGCGGGCCTGGACACCGTGCTCGACGAGATGCACGAGCAGTGGCACTTCTTCCGCAACTTCCTCTCGAACGTCGAGATGACCCTCGCGAAGACGGACCTGCGGATCGCCCAGCACTACGTCGACACCCTCGTCCCGGACGAACTGAAGCACGTCTTCGACACGATCCGGGCCGAGCACGACCTGACCGTGGCCGAGGTGCTGCGCATCACCGGTGAGACCGAACTCCTCGACGCCAACCCGGTGTTGCAGCAGACGTTCACCATCCGCGACGCCTACCTCGACCCGATCTCCTACCTCCAGGTCGCCCTGCTGAAGCGCCAGCGCGACGAGGCGGCGGCGGGCGCGGACCCCGACCCGCTGCTGAGCCGGGCCCTGCTCCTCACGGTGAACGGCGTGGCGGCGGGCCTGCGCAACACCGGCTGACCCACCGGCCGACCGGCGACAACACGAGTGCCCCCGAGCCGCTTCGACGGCCCGGGGGCACTCCTGTGTCCTACGACCGGTCAGATGGCCAGGAACGCCGCCGTCAGCAGGGCGATCCCCGACCCGGCCAGCACCCATGCGGTCCGGGTCAGCCGCAGGCCGCCCGCGACCACCACCGAGGCCAGCAGGAGGGCACCGCCGAGCGGGACCCAGGCGTAGAGGACGCCGGCGGGACCCGAGCGCATCACCTCGTCGGTTCCGGGCTTCACGATCACGGTGTACGTCCGGCCCTTGGTCACCGCGACCGTGTGGTCGATGACGACCTTTGCGCGGGGGCTCGATCCGGTCGACACCGGTGTGTACGGGCCGGTGCAGGTGGCGTCGCCGCAGGAGGTGACCCGGACCGTGCCGTGCTCGCGGCCCTTGGTCAGCATCACGTTGTGCGCGGTCGGCCAGGAGCCCCACACCCCGGCGATCAGGATCAGCACGGCGACCGTGCCCATCGCCGCGAGCCGTCCGAAGTTCATGGCGGGGATCATTGGCCATACCTGCACGCGCGGTCAATTCCCGCCCGGGACAAGCCGGTCAGGGCAGGCGATTCCGCACGGCGTACGGCTCAGGAGTTGTACGCGCTCTGGGCCCGCTCCAGGCCCTCGCTCACCAGGCACTCCACGGAGTCCGTCGCCCGGTCCACCAGGAAGTCCAGTTCCTTGCGCTCCGTGGAGGAGAAGTCCTTCAGCACGAAGTCGGCGACCTGCATCCGGCCCGGCGGACGCCCGATGCCGAACCGCACCCGGTGGTAGTCCGGGCCCATCGCCTTGGTCATCGACTTCAGACCGTTGTGGCCGTTGTCGCCGCCGCCGAGCTTCAGACGGAGGGTGCCGTAGTCGATGTCGAGTTCGTCGTGCACGGCGACGATGTGGGCGAGCGGCACCTTGTAGAAGTCACGCAGCGCGTTGACGGGGCCGCCCGACAGGTTCATGAACGACGTCGGCTTCACCAGCACGACCCGGCGGCTCGCCGGACCCGGGGCGCCGAGGCGGCCCTCCAGGACCTGCGCCTGCGCCTTGCCGGCCCGCTTGAACCTGCCGCCGATCCGCTCGGCCAGCAGGTCGGCCACCATGAAGCCCACGTTGTGCCGGTTGTTCGCGTACTCGGGGCCGGGGTTCCCGAGCCCCACGATCAGCCAGGGGGCGTCGGCGTCGGTCGTCACGTCCATGTCTCCATCTGCTGTGATGTTCGCGGGACAGCCCCCGACGGCCTCCGGCAGTCAGCCGCCGCTCCCGTTGGGAACAGCGGCTGACGACACGGTGAGCGGTGAGGATCAGGCCTCGGCGGACTCGCCCTCGGCGTCCTCGGTGGAGGTCTCCTCGGCCTGCGCGGCCAGGACCTGGAGGACGACCGCGTCCTCGTCGATCGCCAGCGTGGTGCCCTTGGGCAGCGGGATGTCCTTGGCGGCGATGGAGGCGCCGGCCTCCAGGCCCGCGATGGACACGGTGACCGACTCGGGGATGTGCGTGGCCTCGGCCTCGACGGGCAGCGTGCTCAGCACGTGCTCCAGCAGGTAGGCGCCCGGGGCCAGCTCGCCCTCGGTGTGGACCGGGACCTCGACGGTGACCTTCTCGCCGCGCTTCACGAGGAGCAGGTCGACGTGCTCCAGGTAGCCCCGGATCGCGTCACGCTGGACGGCCTTCGGGATGGCCAGCTCGGTCTTGCCCTCGATGTCCAGGGTGAGCAGGACGTTCGGGGTGCGCAGGGCGAGCAGCAGCTCGTGGCCGGGCAGGGTGATGTGGGCGGGCTCGGAGCCGTGGCCGTAGACGACCGCGGGAACCTTGTTGTCGCGGCGGATGCGGCGGGCGGCGCCCTTGCCGAACTCGGTGCGGGTCTCGGCGGTGAGCTTGACGTCGGACATGTCACTCCTCGTAGAACTGATCGGGGAAGGTGGTCACCCGGCCGAACAACGGCCTGCTACGAAGAGCGCGTCGATAACGGACCGCCGTACCGGAACCGGTACGGCCTCCCTCGCCGAGCAACTGTGGCAGCTTACTCGGCGGGGAGGCCGTAACAGAAATCGATCTACGGACCGATCCGTGACGCGTGGGGTCAGTGCTCGTCGAAGAGGCTCGTGACCGAGCCGTCCTCGAAGACCTCGCGGACCGCGCTGGCGATGGTCGGGGCGATCGACAGGACGGTGATCTTGTCGAGGTCGGCGCCCAGTTCGCCCGGTGTCGGCAGGGTGTCCGTGAGGACGAACTCGCTGACCCGGGAGTTCTTCAGCCGGTCGGCAGCGGGGCCGGAGAGCACGCCGTGGGTGGCCGTCACGATGACGTCCTCCGCGCCGTGCGCGAACAGGGCGTCCGCGGCGGCGCAGATCGTGCCGCCGGTGTCGATCATGTCGTCGACCAGGACGCAGACCCGGCCCTTGACCTCACCGACCACCTCGTGGACGGTCACCTGGTTCGCCACGTCCTTGTCGCGCCGCTTGTGCACGATGGCGAGGGGCGCGCCGAGGCGGTCGCACCAGCGGTCGGCGACGCGCACGCGGCCGGCGTCCGGGGAGACGACGGTCAGCTTGGAGCGGTCGACCTTGCCGCCCACGTAGTCCGCCAGCAGCGGGAGGGCGAAGAGGTGGTCCACGGGGCCGTCGAAGAAGCCCTGGATCTGGTCGGTGTGCAGGTCGACGGTGAGGATGCGGTGCGCACCCGCCGTCTTCATCAGGTCCGCGATCAGCCGGGCCGAGATCGGCTCACGGCCGCGGTGCTTCTTGTCCTGGCGGGCGTAGCCGTAGAACGGCACGATCACCGTGATCGAGCGGGCCGACGCGCGCTTGAGGGCGTCGATCATGATGAGCTGTTCCATGATCCACTGGTTGATCGGAGCCGTGTGGCTCTGGATCACGAAACAGTCCGCGCCGCGCACCGACTCCTCGAAGCGGACGTAGATCTCGCCGTTCGCGAAGTCGAAGGCCTTCGTCGGGACGACCCCGACACCCAGCTGCTGGGCGACCTCCTTGGCAAGCTCGGGGTGGGCGCGGCCGGAGAAGAACATCATCTTCTTCTCGCCGGTCGTCTTGATCCCGGTCACAGCACTGTCTCCTCAGAGGGTTATCAACTGGGTGTGCGTTTATCACGGTACGCCGTGTTCGACGCACCCGTTTCCGGTCAGTCTTCGCTCTCGCCCTGGCGGGAAGCCGTTTCCGCGGCCTTCGCCGCCGCGCTGCCCGGACGCTTGCGGGCGACCCAGCCCTCGATATTCCGCTGCTGGCCACGGGCCACGGCCAGCGAACCGGGCGGTACGTCCTTCGTGATCACGGAGCCGGCGGCGGTGTACGAACCGTCCCCGACCGTGACGGGTGCCACAAACATATTGTCCGAACCGGTCCGGCAGTGCGACCCGATGGTGGTGTGGTGTTTGTCCTGCCCGTCGTAGTTGACGAACACGCTTGCCGCGCCGATGTTCGTGTACTCGCCGATCGTCGCGTCCCCGACGTAGGAGAGGTGCGGGATCTTCGTGCCCTCGCCGATCGTCGCGTTCTTCGTCTCGACGTACGTGCCGATCTTGCCCTTCGTGCCCAGGCGGGTGCCGGGGCGGAGATAGGCGAACGGGCCCACGGACGCCTGCGGACCGATGTGCGAGCTGACGGCGACGGTGTTGTCGACGCGGGCGCCGGCCTCGACGGTGGTGTCCGTCAGCCGGGTGTTGGGGCCGACCTCGGCGCCCTCGCCGATGCGGGTGGCGCCGTGCAGCTGGGTGCCGGGGTGGACGACCGCGTCCCGGCCGAAGGTGACGTCGACGTCGATCCAGGTGGTCGCCGGGTCGATGACGGTGACGCCGGCGAGCATGGCGTCGGTCAGCAGCCGGTCGTTCAGGATGCGGCGGGCCTCGGACAGCTGGACGCGGTTGTTGATGCCGGCGATCTCGCGGTGGTCGCCCGCGACGGAGGCGCCGACCCGGTGCCCGGCCTCGCGCAGGATGCCGAGGACGTCGGTGAGGTACTCCTCGCCCTGGCTGTTGTCGGTGCGCACCTTGCCGAGGGCGTCGGCGAGCAGCTGGCCGTCGAAGGCGAACACCCCGGAGTTGATCTCGCGGATCGCGCGCTGCGAGTCGGAGGCGTCCTTGTGCTCGACGATCGCGGTCACCGCGCCGGAGGCGCCGTCGCGGACGATACGGCCGTAGCCGGTGGCGTCGGGGACCTCGGCGGTCAGGACCGTCACCGCGTTGCCGTCGGCGGAGTGGTCGGCGGCGAGGGCGCGCAGGGTCTCGCCGCGCAGCAGGGGGGTGTCGCCGCAGACGACGACCACGGTGCCGTCGACGCTGCCGAGTTCTTCGAGCGCCATGCGTACGGCGTGCCCGGTGCCGTTCTGCTCGGCCTGGACCGCGGTGCGGACGCCGGGGTCGGTCGCGCCGAGGTGGGCGGTCACCTGCTCGCGGGCGTGGCCCACGACGACGACCAGGTTCTCCGGCTCCAACTCGCGGGCGGCGGCCAGCACATGACCGACGAGGGCCCGGCCGCAGAGCTCGTGCAGGACCTTCGGTGTGGCCGACTTCATACGGGTGCCCTCACCCGCTGCGAGGACGACGACGGCTGCCGGGCGAATGGCGCTCACGGGTTTGCCCTTCGGCTTCGGAATGCTGGGGGGTGGACATTCGCAGGATACCGGGGCGTTTCATGGGGGACATGAGAGTGGGCCCCGACAGTGCTGTCAGGGCCCGAACGGGGATGCTGGGGGCGGGAGTTGCCCGGTTGTGGATCGGAGACGATCCGTTGTCGCCCGGTTGCGATCGGGCTGCTGCTCCCCCGCCAGGACTCGAACCCGGACAAATGGCACCAAAAGCCACGGTGCTGCCAATTACACCACGGGGGATCAAACTCGGAAGAGCCGGGCATTCGACCCGGTCGCCGAGTGGGCACCCAACACTATGCCGTACCGGATGGCCTCCGTGCGACGGTACTTCTCTCCGGTCTCCGGTGATCGGGTTCGGCCCGGTGTTTCGTCACCGTCCGACTACGCGTCGTGGTCTAGGCCGGTCGTCGAAACTCACCGGAAAACCGGGCCCCGGCGCCCTTAGGCTGGAGGCATGACCACGACGGGGGAAGACCATGCCGCGGCCCGGGGAGGGCCGTGGTGGTGGACCAGGTGGCGCAGTGCGGTGCTCGACGCGGGGCTCGCGGCGGGGTCCGCGGCGGAGTGCGGGGCGGAAGGCGTCCGGTTCGCCCGGGACGCGGGAATTCCGGCGGCCGTCGGTGTCGTCTTCGGGGTGCTGGCCGGCTCGACGCTGATCGTCCGCCGGAAGTGGCCCATCGCGGTCGTCCTGGTCTCCATCGCCATCACCCCCGCCCAGATGGGCTACGTGATGGGCATCGTCGGCCTCTACACCCTGGCCGCGTCCGAACTGCCGCGCCGGATCATCGGGGCGCTCGCCGGGATGTCGTTCCTCGGGATGCTCATCGTCATGTTCGTGCGGGTGCGGCAGGACATGCAGCACGGCACGTGGGAACTGGGTGACTGGTTCCTGCCGTTCGCCTCCATCACCACCGCGGTCGGGATGACCGCGCCGCCCGTCCTGCTCGGTATGTACGTGGGCGCCCGGCGCCGTCTGATGGAGAGTCTCCGGGAGCGAGCGGACAGCCTGGAGCGGGAGCTGCAACTTCTCGCCGAGCGGGCCGAGGAGCGGGCGGAGTGGGCCCGGGGGGAGGAGCGGACCCGGATCGCCCGTGAGATGCACGACGTCGTCGCGCACCGGGTGAGTCTGATGGTCGTGCACGCGGCGGCGTTGCAGGCGGTGGCCCGCAAGGATCCCGAGAAGGCGGTGAAGAACGCGGCGCTCGTGGGGGACATGGGGCGTCAGGCTCTGACCGAACTCCGGGAGATGCTCGGGGTGCTGCGGAGCGGCGACGGCCGGGATGTGCGCGAGCGGGCGGCGGTGCCGTTGGTCGCGGTGGCCGCGGCTGCCGCGGCGGCGGCGTCTCGGGTCGTCGGCGACGAGGGCGGCGCGGGTGGCGAGGGCGGCGGTGAGGGGGGCAGCGAGGGGCCCTGTCTGTCCGACGTGGACGAGTTGCTCGGGCAGTCCGCGGCGGCCGGGATGGCGGTGGATCTGTCGGTGGAGGGGGAGAGCCGCTCGTACGCGGCGGAGATCGAGCAGACCGCGTACCGGGTGGTGCAGGAGGCGTTGACGAACGTCCACAAGCACGCGGCGGGTGCGAAGACGCATGTCCGGCTGGCTCACCGGGTCTCCGAGATCGCGATGCAGGTCGAGAACGAACCGCCGCCGGAGCTTGCGGCGGCTTCTGCCGCGCGGTTGCCCTCCGGGGGGAATGGGCTGGTGGGGATGCGGGAGCGGGTGCTTGCGCTGGGCGGGGTGTTCGTGTCCGGGCCTACGGATGCCGGGGGGTTTCGGGTGTCTGCGGTGATTCCGGCCGCTTGAGGTTGTTTTTTGGGTGCCGGTCGGTGGGCTTGGGTGTTTTCGGATGTCGGTCGGTGGGCTTGGGTTTCTTCGGGTGCCGGCCGGTGGGCTTGGTTGTTTTTCGGGTGCCGGTCAGTGGGGGCTGGGCGCGCCGTTCCCCGCGCCCCTGGGTGGGTGGGGGTCCGGGTCCGTGGGTGGGTGCCTGTGCGTTGTGGGGCGCCGGGGGCGGGTGATGGGTCGGCGCCGCGCCGCGGGGTGTCCGTCCTCGGATCGGCGCGGCAAGGCTGCTCGGGAGTGCGGCTCTGTGAGCGCCGATCGCTGCGGGCGGACACCCCCCGACACGTCGCCTTGCCGCCGTACGCGGCCCGCGGGCCGGTCAGCCCGCGGTGAGGCGTACCGGCTCCGTGCCCGAGACCAGGGTCGCCAGGGCCTTGTCGATGTCGGGGCCCAGGTACCAGTCGCCGGTGTGGTCCAGGGCGTAGACGCGGCCCTCGGAGTCGATGGCCAGGAGGGACTGGGTCTCGGGTTCCTCGCCCAGCGGGCTGACGTCGGTGTCCAGGGCGCGGCCCAGGTCGCCGAGGGTGCGGGCCATGTGGAGGCCGTGCATCGGGTCCAGGTGGAGTGTCACGGGGGAGATCTGGCGGCCGGGGCCGGAGGGCGTGATGTGCAGGCCGCCGAACTCGGCCCAGACCTCCACCGCCGCCGGGAAGACGGCGTGCTGGTGTCCCGCGGGCGAGGTGTGGTCGCGCAGGGTGTCGGCCCAGATCTCGGCCTGCTTTATGTCCCAACGGCCGGGCTGCCAGCCGGCGGCACGCAGCGCTGCGTCCACGGGCACGGAGAAACGAGTGGTGGAGTGGCGGTCGGCTTGCATCTGCCTTCGATCGTCGGCGTCAGGGACTGTGGAGCGGTAGAGCGGTAGAGCGGTAGAGCGGTGGAGCGGTGGAGCGGTTGAGTGGTGGAGCGGTTGAGTGGTGGTATCGGTTGTGCTTGGTGGTACGGGGGTGGGGTCAGCCTTGTTCGGTCGTGGGGTCCACGACGCGGACGCCGAAGTGGGCGCTGAGGGCTGTGCAGGCCTGGCAGGGGGGCGCGAAGCTGCCGTGCAGGGGGTCGCCGTCCTCGCGGATGCGGCGGGCGGTGAGCTTGGCCTGCTTGAGGGTCTTGCGGGCCTCGCCGTTGGTCATCGGCTTGCGCGCGGCGCGTTTGCTGCGGGCCGCGTCGGCGGCGGCGATGTGGCGGGAGATGAGGATCACCTCGGCACACCGGCCGGTGAACCGGTCCCGCTGCGCGCTGGCGAGGGTGTCGAGGAAGTCCTGTACGAGCGGGTGCAGCGCGGGCGGCTGGTCGCCGCGGGCGGCGGTGCCGGTGAGGGTGGTGGCGCCGCGTACGGACAGGGCGGCGGCGACGGTCGGGAGGATGCCGTCACGGCGGTGGCTGAGGGCCGGTGCGTGCGGCGCCTCGGTGGCGCTCCAGCCGACTCTGGGATCGCCGGAGGGCCCGGTGTGCGCCCCGGTGTGCGGTCCCGTCTGCGTCGCGTTCATGATCGTCATCCCCTCCCGAGCATCCCCCGGCGGGTCACAGAGTGCCAAACGCCGTGGCTGGTGCGGTAGCTGGGGCGGTGCGACACGCCAGGGCTCCGGCGGGCTGTCACGGCGGAGTGACGTCAGGTCACGGAAGTGAGGGTTCGGTGACGGGTGGGGTGCGTTCGGTGAGGGGTGCGGGGAGCGGGTGCGGCCGACCGCTGCCGGTGACCGGTGTCGCCGTACCGCATAGGCTGTCCGCACCGCGTTCCACGCGTGGAGACGGTCGAACGAAGACGTCAAGAAGACGAGACAGTCGATACGGGACATGGTAGGGCGAATTACGTATTCGGCCGCTGTGAATCGTACTGAATGCCGCAGGGGGCAACCGCCATGACGACAGGTCGGCTCGGGCAGCGAGCCGCGCCACCGAACGCGGCCTACGCCGGGCAGGTCGTGCACTTCCCGGATCCGGTCCGGGCGGCCCGCCACCCGCGCGGGGTGCGGATGGACGAGCGCGGTTATCCCGACTTCTCGCCGTACGCGCGCGCCGCGGCCGAGATCGCGGAGCCTCCGGAGGGCTTCGGCGTCGACGAGCTGCGGCTGACGGACTACGTGTCGGCCAACGCGGCACTCGCCGCGACCGGCCACGAGCTGTGGGACACCGTGCCCGCCGTGGCCACCCCGCACGGGTGGACCTGGCACCACGTCGTCGGCACCCGGCGTCTCGAACTCGTTCCCGTGGAAGTGAAGGCGCTGCTGCGGCATCACGGGGGCATCACGACGGCCGGCGTCGATCACGACAAGCGCGGTACCCGCCCGCTCCAGGAGACCCGGCCCGCGCACTTCGGTCTGCCGAAGTCGACGGTCGCGGTCACCGAGGCGCAGGTCCAGGGCGTCGAGGAGGACCTCGGCTACCGGCTCCCGGGCGCCTACCGCTCGTTCCTCAAGGCGGCCGGCGGCTGCGCGCCCGTCGGCACCGCGCTGGACGCCGAGTTGGGCCTGCTGATCGACCAGCCGTTCTTCACGGTCCGCGACGAGGCGGCCGTCAACGACCTCGTGTACGTCAACAAGTGCCTGCGCGATCATCTGACCAAGGACTATCTGGGCGTCGGTTTCGTCCAGGGCGGTCTGCTCGCGGTGAAGGTGAAGGGGCAGGCGCTCGGGTCCGTCTGGTTCTGTGCCTACGACGACGCCCGTGACGTCGACCCGTCGCAGGCACCGGCCGACCGGGTGGAGCGGCTGCTGCTGCCCGCCGGGGACGACTTCGACCAGTTCCTCGCCCGACTCGCGGGAAATCCACCGGAGTTGGAGACGGTGGCGAATCTGATGGTGGACGGCGGGTTCGCGACGGTGGTTCCGGCGACGGCGTCTTCGGTGGGGGAGTGAACTGAACGATGGTGACCTTCGCGCAGGCGCAGGAGCGCGCCGAGGAGTGGATCAACGGCGATGTGCCGTCGTACCAGCATCGCGAGGTGCGGGTGCGGGAGTTCGACCTCGGTTTCGTGATCTGGGCCGAGGACCGCGCCGACGGGCCGCGCTCGGACGGCGGTGGGCAGCGGATGGTGCTCGCCCGCGACAGCGGCGAGGCCACGCTGTGGCCCGCCCTGCCGGTCGGTGAGATCGTCCGCCGGTACGAGGAGGAGTACGGCCGCGCCGACGAGATCGCCGACGCGGTGCCGGCCCCTCCCGCGCGGGTGGACCTGAACCAGACGTCGTTCCTCCTGAGTCCGCCGGAGTGGCTCCAGGAGGCCGCGGACAAGCTGGGGATCCCGGACCGGCGGGAGCCGGCCTCCTCTGCTCCCGCCGGCGGTACGGGGGTTGGGGACTCGGGTTCGGCTCCCGGTTCCGCCGGGCGGGTGCTTCCGGAGACGCAGGCCGGGGTGCCTGCGCCCTCGGCGTGGCCGGATGCCGGGGCGGCGCAGGACGCGCCCGCCGTGCCTGCCGGGGCCACGCCCTGGGCGGGGACCGACACCAACGCGGATGCCGGCGAGGACCGTTCGGTACCGCTGCCCGCGACCGTCTTCGCGCCGCCGCTGAGCGAGCCGGAGGACACGACCCCGGCCGAGGCCAAGACCGCGCTGATCTCCGGCGGGAGCCGGCTTCCGCGTACGACCGTCTCCCCGGCGCTGGACGACTCCAACGGTGGTGCGGGGGACGGGAGTTCGCAGGGTTCCGGTGCGGGCGGGGCGGCTGCGGCCGGTTCGTCGTACGGGTATCCCCAGGGCGCCGGTGGTCCGGGTGCGCCCGCGCCGCAGCCTCCCGGCGGTCCCGGTGCGCCGGGGCGGGCGCTCGCGCCCAACGCCGGCGACATCGCCGACGCCGCGACCAGCAAGGCCGCGCCTCCGCCGCGCCGGGGCGGGGGTTCGACGACCCCGCCTCCGCCGGGTGCGCCGGGGACACCGGGTGCGCGGGCGGGCGGCGCGGCGGGCCCGCCCCCGCCGCCGCCTGCTTCTCCGCCTCCGCCCGGTGCGTATGTGGCGACCCAGCTGGTCCCGGGGCTCGGCCCGGAGGGGCCCGGGGCACCGCAGCCGCCTGGCGCGCCCGGTGCTCCGAACAGCCCCGGGGGTCCGCCCTCGGGGGGAGTGCACTACGCCGCGACCATGTTCGCCGACCCGGGTCAGGGTGGGCCCGTGGGGCCGGGTGCGCCGCCTCCGCCAGGTGCGCCGCAGCCTCCGGGTGCTCCGGGTGTTCCGGGTGCGCCCAAGTCGCCTGGTGCGCCTGGTGCGCCCGGCGTTCCTCAGCCGCCGAACGCTCCCGGTTCGCAAGGTGGGGCCCACGGTGCCGTGCATCATGCGGAGACCATGCTCGCCGGGCCTCCGCCGGGTGGGCCCGGTGTGCCGCCTCCGCCGCCTCCGTTCCCGGGTGCGCCCGGTGCGTCGGGCGGGCCCGGTATGCCGCCGGGTGCTCCGCCGCAGCCGATGCCGCCGGGCGCGGTGCCTCCCGGTGCGATGCCGCCTCCGGGACAGCCCTTCCCGGGGCAGCAGCAGCCCGCCTACGGCTATCCCCAGCAGGGGCAGCCGACCGTGGGACCGGGGTATCAGGCCGTGCTGCGGTACCGCGCGCCGGACGGGTCGGAGCAGCAGCTGATCCGGCGGTCCGCGCCGGGGACGCCGCACCCGGAGTGGCAGATCTTCCACGAGCTGCGCGGCATGAACATCCCGCCGGACCAAGTCCTGGAACTGCACACGGAGTTGGAGTCCTGCGAGCTGCCGGGCGCCTACTGCGCGCGGATGATTCGCGAACAGTGGCCGCAGGCCCGTATCGCCAGCATCGCGCCGTACGGCACGGATCACGCGAGCCGGCAGCAGGGCATGCGTGAACTCCTGGCCCATCAGGGCGAGTTGCACCAGGTCGCCGACGGTCCGGCTCGACTCGCCCCGGTGCGGGCGCCGTTGCCGCCGGTGCAGCCGACGCCGCCGGTCCCGCCGGAGGCCATCGCGCAGGAACTCGCGGGCGCCTTCGGGCCGGGCGTGTTCCGGTTCGAGCAGGCGGCGGTGTCCCGGCAGGGCGTACCGCCGGTCGTCGCGCACACGCTGGTCGCGGCGGGGCTGCCGATGGACATGGGTCCGTTCTTCTGGGCGCAGGCCCAACCGGGGCGCCCGGTACCGACGTTGGCCGAACTCGCGCAGGAGCGCGGGGTGCGGCCGTCCGCCGACGCGGGCTCGTACCTCGTCATGGGCAGCGACTTCGGCCGCGCGATCTGCGTCCAGTACGGCACGGCCAACATCGTCGCCGTGCCGGTGGAGGCGGGGCCGGGCGGCGCGCCCGTACCGCCGCAGTTCGTGAACACGGGGCTGCCCGAGTTCGCGCGCTGTCTGGCGCTGCTCGGCCGGATGTGGCGTCTGCGGTACGGGCTCAACCAGGAGCAGGCGGGCCGTTGGACCGTCGACTTCCAGGCGCAGCTCGCCTCGCTGGACCCGGCGGCGCTCGGGTCGCCGGAGAGCTGGTGGTCGGTGCTGCTGGAGCAGATGTGGGACGGGCTGCTGTGACGGCGATGTTCAGCTGAACCGTCTGCGTCGAAAGGGCTGGATCCGGTCGGGCGACCGGGTCCAGCCCTTTTGCCTGCCCGGATGCCCGTGACCTCTCCGCGGAGTGTCGCGTTATGAACACTTACGCCCGATCCATCAAGATATGCGGCAAATCATCATGTCGTGTCCGTCGGATGGAGAGGGGTTCCAGGATGAGCAGCGCAACGGTGTCACCACGTGGCTTCGCGGTCGTACGGGGGCGCGGCTACCGCCCCGACCAGGTCGACGCGTACGCGGCGGCGATCTCGCAGTACCGGGACGTGGCCTGGGAACGGGCCGCGCGGCTGACCGTCCTGGCCAAGGACATGGAGGCGGAGGCCGAGCGGATGCGGGAGGCCGTCTCCCGGCTGGCTCCGCAGACGTACGAGGCGCTCGGCGAGCGGGCGCACCGGCTGTTCCGGCTGGGTGAGGAAGAGGCGGCCGAACTGCGGGAGTCCGCGCGGCGCGCGGCGCGCGAAGAGGTCGCGCGGGCCGACGCGCACGCCGAGGGTGTGCTCCAGGAGGCGCGGGACGAGGCGGACGCGCTCCGTGCGGAGGTGGAGGAACGGGCCCGGCAGCGGCTTCTCGCCGCCCGTGCCGAGGCCGACGACATCCGGATCGGTGCTCGGCGCGAGGTCAAGGAAGGGCGTACGGAGGCGTTGTCCGCGTTGCGTGAGGTGCGCGGGCGGACGGAGGCGATGCTCGGCGAGCAGGCCAGGGAGCAGGACGAGCGGTGGGCCCTGGCCGAGCGGGAGGCGGCGGAGCGCGTCGCGGCCTGTGACGCGGAGTACGCGGAGCGGATGGCGTGTGCGGAGGCCGCGTTGAGCGAGGCCGAACAGGCCTTCGCCGAGGCCGAGTTGTCGGATCGGCGGCGCCAGGAGGATGCGGCGGAGCGGGCGGCCGAGGTGGTGGCGGAGGCGCGGGTGCGGGAGGAGCGGGTCGCACGGGACACGGAGCGGGTGCTGCGGGAGCACGGTGAGACCTGGGACGACGTGCGGGCGCACATGGATCATGTGCGGAACAGTCTGACCGCGCTCACCGGGCGGGCGCCGGCCGAGTGAGACGAGGGGCGCGGTGGCGGGTGCGCGCCGGCCGGTGAGGGCCGGTCGCGCGGTTCCCCGCGCCCCTGGGCGGAGACGGTCACGGGTGGTCGGCGCAGCACGGGGTGGGGTTGGGGACCTCGAAGGGGGCCAGGGTGCCGGCCGCCGCCGGGACCAGGGCCAGGACCAGTCGTCCTTCGCGCCACTCCGGGCGTACGTGGTCCTGGGTCCGTACGGGGGTGACGGGGTCGGGGCTCCCGCCCGACGTCGCGCCCACCACGATCACCCCGTCCACGGCCGTCTGTTCCAGGAGGTCGGCCAGCGTGATCGTGCCGGTGAGCCGGTCCGAGCCCGGGAAGAGGACGGCCCGGCCGGACCGGCGGGCCGCGTGCTCGGCCGCCGCGAAGGCCGCCGCCTCGGTCGGGCCGTGGCTGCGGTCGCCCAGGATCGAGGCCAGGTCCGTCCCGGTGAGGCGGCGCCAGATCTCCTCCAGCCGTTCCCCGTCCTTCGGCAGGTCCAGGGAGACCGCCGTTCCCCTGCGGGTGTCGGTGCGGATCAGATGGGTGCAGGCGACCGTCCCGGGCGGAAGGGCCAGCGTGGTCCGCAGGTCGCGGATCAGGTGGTCCGCCTCGCGGAGGGTGGTCGTGCCGGCGTCCACCCCGATGACGGGGCGGACGCCGGACGGGCCCTGGGAACCGCTCATGCGGGCAGGACCCACATCGGGTTGGAGTAGAACCAGAGGTCCTTCCACGGGTCGGCGTCGCCGAGGACGTCCATCGCGGGGCCCGCGGGGTCCACGGACGCGCCGTTGACGCCCACGGCGGAACGGTTGCCGTCGGTGCCGCGGAGGCGGACGTAGACCGGCTTGGCGAGGCGGCCGAGGGAGTACGTGAGGCGGACGGTGCCGGACGACCTGTCCACCTCGAAGGACTTGACGACCTTCGTCTTCGGGGCGGCGAACACGTCCCGGTCCTTCGCCGGGCCGGTGACGTCGCCCTGGACGACGTCGACGCGGGCCAGGATCGGCTGGAACTGGGCCCAGTTGGGGCCGTTCGCCAGGCTGATCCTGATCGTCAGGTCGACCTGCGCGCCGCGGCGTACGTGCAGTGCGCCGCCGAGGGTGACCTCCCGGCCGCCGGAGGACAGCCGTGCGTCGAGGCCGCTGATCAGGCCGCCGTGGTCGACCCAGACGCGGCCCGCGCGGATGCCGTCCATGACCGCCTTGTACGAGAAGGAGGCGGCGCCGACGTGCGTGCGGGAGTACTGGCCGGGCCAGAAGTCGGTGTCGGTGAGGCTGATGCCGCCGCTGTACACCGGGTCGTTGTAGCGGCCGTTGGCCTCGAAGTCGCTGTTGGGGCCGCGTACCGCCGTGTCCGCGTACACGTTGTGGGAGTCGGAGTTGGCGGTGATCCACCAGGGCTTGCCCTCGGCGAGGAGGCTGTCCCACAGGCCGCCGACCGTCGACGTCATCCAGTCGAAGCCGCCCCAGGTGCGGTAACTCTCCAGCGGGTAGCCGGGGAACGAGTCCGCGCTCGGGCTGCCGTCGTAGATGCCGCGACCGCCGCCGGGGCCGTTCGGCTTGGGGATGCCGCCCGCCTGGTGGCCGGGGGCGCCCTCCATGCCGACCGCGATCGAGGGCTGCGCGTCGCGCCAGCCGCGGATCTCGTGCGGGGAGTCGATGCCCTTGCGCGCCGGGTGGTTGGCGAGGAACAGCGCGTCCTTGACCTTGCGGCGGCGGACCTGGTCGGCGAGGAAGTTGACGCCCGCGATGGCGAGGGCCTCGTTGGCGGGCGAGTTGCCGCTCGCGTTCTTCACGCTGCCGTCGAAGGAGTTCTCGAACTCCTTGAGCACGGCCACCTCGTGGGAGCCGGGGTGCACGAACACCGTGCCGTGCTCGGCGCCCGGGATGTTCCACTCCAGGCCCTGGAAGACGAGGGTGTCGTCGGTCTTGTCACGGGCGTCGACGATGTCCGGATTGACCTTCTCCACGCCGATCTTGGCGTGCGCGACGCTGCCGTGGTCGGTGATGACCATCCAGTCCAGGCCGTGCGCGTTGGCCTGGCGCACATGGTCGATGACGCGGTACTTGGCGTCGCTGCTGTACTGGGTGTGGATGTGGTGGTCGCCCGCCAGCCACAGATAACCGCCGTTGCCCTTGGCGGAGGTGGGCGCCTGCCGCTGCGCGGACTGCTGCACCGACGCGGCCGCCTCCCCCGCGCCCGCGAGCACGCTGCCCGCCGCGAGTCCCGCGCCCAGGAGGCCGGTGCGGCGCAGCATGCCTCTGCGGGACAGCTGACCGGGTGTCAGCTCGGCGTCCGGTATCGAGGTGTCGAGGGCCGGAGGCAGCGACGAGGTGTCGCCGTCGCCGTGGTGGTGATGGTGGTGGTGACCGTGGTCGCCGTGACTGTGGCCGTGGCTCATGCTCAACTCCCGCTGAATGCAGGGACCTTCACGCTCGGACGTGCAGAGTCTGAGAAGGAGCGGTGAACAGGGGGAGTCGCGGTGGTGGTGTGGCAAAGAACGAGTCATGCACGGCTATGACCCCGGTCATGCGGTGCTTTTGCGTCGGTCATCCTCCGTCTCTCCCGGTGGGCCGGCGGTCTCTCTCCGTACCGCGCCGGCCAGGATCGATCCCTCCAACGCGTCGTACCGCCGCCGCTGTTCGTCCTCCGCGCGCCAGCCCGAGGCGACCGTGCCCAGCCAGCCGAAGGCGAAGCCGAGCGGGATCGTGACGAGGCCGGTCGTGGTGAACGGGAACCAGTTGACGTCGGCGTGCGGGAAGGCGGCGGCGGGCGAGCCGGAGACCAGGTTCGTGCCCGGCATCAGCACCAGGACCGCGAGCGTGCCCCCGATCAACGTGCTGAGCAGGCCTGTTCGGGTGTAGCGGCGCCAGAAGAGGCTGTAGACGAGGGCGGGCGCTATGGCCGAGGCGCCCAGGCAGAAGGACAGGGTCACCAGGGGTTGCAGGCCTCGGTGCTGGATCAGGGTGGCGAGCGCGACGGCCGGGACGCCCACCGCCAGCGCCGAGCAGCGGGCCAGCGTCATCTCGCGGCGGACCGGCATCTCCCGGACCCGGGTGGCGAAGACGTCGTGGGCCAGGGAGTTGGCGCAGGCGAGGATCATCCCGGCGACCGAGGCGAGCAGGGTGAGGAAGACGGCCGTGGTGACGGCGGTGAGGAGCAGGGTCTCCGCCGTCGACACGTCGGCCCCGAACACCGCCCGCGAGCCCAGCAGATACGCCGTGTTGCCCTGCGGGTCGGCCTGCGCGATCGCCGCCCGGCCGACCAGCGCGGTGGCCCCGAACCCGACGACCGTCACGATCACCACGAACAGCGCCACGCTCGACACCGCCCACGACATCGACCGCCGCACCTGCCGGGCGCTCGACGCGGTGTACATGCGCATCGTGATGTGCGGGAGGCAGGCGCCGCCGATGACGACGGTCAGCTGTGAACTGATCATGTCCAGACGGGGAGCCGGCCCGCCCGCGAACTGGAGTCCCGAGTGCAGGAAGGCCTGTCCCACGCCGCTCCGCCGTGCCGCCGCGTCGAAGAAGGCGCCCAGGTCCCAGTGGAAGCGGTTCAGTACGAGTACGGCGATCACGGCACCCGACCCGAGCAGCATCACGATCTTCAGGATCTGGATGAGGGCGGTGCCCTTCATGCCGCCGATCGCCGCGTAGCTGATCATCAGCGCGCCGAGGCCGATGATGCAGCCGGTCTGGAGCGCGTCGCCGGAGAAGCCGAGGATGAACGCCAACAGCTGTCCCGCGCCCGCGAGTTGGACCAGCATCAGCGGCAGCAGCGCGAGGATGGTCACCGTGCACGCGACGATCCGCACCGAACGGCCCGGCATACGGCGGGCGAACGCGTCGCCCATCGTGAACCGGCCCGCGTTGCGCAGCGGTTCGGCCAGCAGGAACATCAGCAGGAGCAGCGACAGGGCCGTGCTCATGGCCAGCACCACGCCGTCGTAGCCGTAGAGGGCGATCACTCCGCCGGTGCCGAGCACGCTCGCCGCGGAGATGTAGTCACCGGCTATGGCGAGGCCGTTGCGGAGCGGGGAGAGGGAGCCGTAGCCCGTGTAGAACTCGTCGAGGTCGTCGCGGTCCGGGCCCGTCAGCACGCACAGCAGCAGCGTGATCGTGGCGACGGTGGTGAAGGCCACCAGCGACATGGTCTGCGAGGAGTCCCTGAGACCGGCCGCCGCGGTCACGGTGAGCGCCCCGGTCATCTGGCCGCCTCCCGTCTGGCGTCCAGCTCGGCCTGCTTGCGGAAGCGGTCCGCGAGCGGGTCGACGTGCTGCCGGGCGGTGTGCTCGTAGAGCCCTATCGCCAGCCAGGTGACCGGCAGTTGGACCAGCGCGAGCAGCAGTCCGGTCGGCACCCCGCCGGTGACGGTGCTCGTCATCAGGCCGGGCGCGAACGCGGAGAGCCCGAGGAAGAGGCAGAAGTAGCCGAGCGCGGCGGTGGTCGCCGCGCGCCGCTGACGGCGGTACGCGCCGCGCAGGATGCGCAGGTCGCGGTGGTTGCCGAGCGCGGGGCGCCGGGGCAGGCGGCGGCGCTCGGGCGGCGGCGGGGGCGGCTGCCAGGGATAGGTGACGGCCGGCGGGGGCGCGGGCGGCGGCGATGCCGGGGGCCGTGCGTGGCCGTACGGGGCGTACGGGTCGGGTGACGGACGTACGTCGTCCGGGCGGTACGAATCATGCGGAGGGTAGGGGTCGTAGGACATCCCGTGCTCCTTGCGTGGCTCGGGTCCGTGGCGGGGGACCGCAGGGAGGGGGCGGCGCGGGCCACGCACGTTACTCGCCGGTTGGGGGATGTGGGTGCTTTTCGCCGAACTGGGCGGTCGGTACGGGTGGGCGGGGGCCGGGCCCGTCAACCCCGCGCTGACCTCGGGTGTTACGCGAGTTGACGGTGTTTCCCGAGAACGCTGGAGGCGGGCGGGGCGCCGGCGTCCGCACGGTCGAGCGAAGTGATCACCCGATCGTGAGTTTCCCCTCGGGGCCGCCCGGGCTGTCGCGATCCTGACAGAAGGACGGGTGATCGGTGCCGTCCGGAAGCGCTACGGGCGGGAGTGGCATGACAGGGGCGGCGGAGCGGCACGAGGGCCTGGACGAGCGGGCGTTGTTGCTGGCGGCGGGGGTGGCCGAGCTGGCGGTGAGCACGGTGGGGTCCGCCGTGGGCTCGGCACTCGGGGCGGTGCGGGGCCTGCTGCGCCGGTCGGACGCGGGCGATCTGGCGGCGGATGCCGAGCGGGATCTCGCGGCGCGCGGACGGCTGGTGCTGGACCGGTACACGGGTCTGCCCCCGGCGCATCTGGAGACCCTGGCCCGGCTCGCGCTCGCCCGGCAGGCCGCCGCCGATGACGTCTGACCGGTGGGAGTCGGCCGCCTTCAAGACGCGCGTCGACCAGGTGCTCCGGCGGTTCGTGGGCGAGGAGGCCGAGCGGTTCGCGGAGATCGACCCGGCGCTGGAGCCGGTCGCCGGGCAGCTGGAGGCCGCGGTCGCCGACGGCAAACGGCTGCGGTCGGCGTTCTGCTACTGGGGCTGGCGCGCGGTGGGCCAGCCCGACAGCGACGCGCTGGTGCGGGCGGCGGCCTCGATGGAACTGGTGCACGCCGCCGCCGTCGTGCACGACGACCTCATCGACGACAGCCCGCTGCGGCACGGCCGCCCCACCGCCCACATCGCGCTGCGCGGTGCCGTGCGCCGTCGCCCGCGCGCCGCCGCGGCGGCCAGGTCGCTCGCCATGCTGATGGGGGATCTGCTGATGGGCATGGCGGGAGAGCTGTTCACCACCAGCGGGCTGCCCGCCGCGTATCTCGCCCGCGCCCGGCCGCTGTGGGCGGTGCTGGCACGGGAGCTGATCGCGGGCGAGTGCCTGGAGATCCTGCGCACCGGGGCCGAGCCGGACACCGCCGCGTCCCTGAAGGTGATCCGCTACAAGACCGCCAAGTACACCGTGGAACAACCCCTGTTGATCGGCGGCGCGCTCGCCGGGGCGGGCGGTCGGCTGCGGGCCGGCTACTCGGCGTACGGGCTGCCGCTGGGCGAGGCCTTCCAGCTGCGGGACGACGTCCTCGGCCTGTTCGGCGACCCGGCGGACACCGGCAAGGCCAACGCCGACGACGTGCGCGGCCATCGGCCCACCGCCCTCCTCGCGGAGACCTGGCGCGGCGCCGGACCCGAGGACCGGGAACGACTGCGCACGCTCATGGGTCAACGCGCCCTGAACGCCGCGGAGTTGGACTCGGTGCGGGAGACGATGCGCCGGCTGGAGGCGCCCGACCGCGTCGAGGGCATGATCGCCGCCCGCGTCGAGGAGGCGCTCGACGCCCTCCAGGAACTGAACGTCCCCGCCCCCGCCGAGGCCGCGCTGACCGCGCTGGCCCACTCGGCGTCGGCCCGCCTGTCCTGATCCGCCCGCCCGCGAACTCCCAGGAGCCCCCGTGACGTACACCGAGACCTCGATGGACGCCCTGCGCCGGGCCGGTGACGAACTCGCCGACGCGACCGTCGCCGCCCTGTTCGACCGCGGGGAGGTGGGCCGGTTCAACACCCTCATGCGCTACGTCTCCGTGGCGGGCGCCCCGCTGCCCGACGGCCTGCCCGCCGTGGCCCTGGAGTACCTCAACGCGACCAGCACACCGCCGAGTTGGGTCGACTGGGCCGAGATGGAGAGGGCCCGGCTGTTCTTCATCGACAACAACGTGCACATCTCCACCGCCCTGTCCTTCGCCGCGATGCCCGCCTGCTACGTCGTCCCGCCGGTCGCGAAACTCCTGTCGGCCAGCCACGGGCTGCGGTATCCGTCCAAACGCATGGCGGAGACAGGGCAGTTCACCGTCTACCTGATGCGGCCCGACGCCTTCGAGGCCGGCAGCCGCTTCATCCCCGCCGCGCAGAAGGTCCGGCTCCTGCACGCCGCGATCCGCCACCACCTCCTGCGCGAGGACCAGTGGGACACGGGCGGGTCGGGGACGCCGATCTGCCAGGAGGACATGATCGGCGGGCAGATGTTCTTCTCGATGCTCGTCCTGGACAGCCTGCACCGCCTCGGCGTCCACATGTCGACGGAGGGCGCCGAGGCCTACTACTACGCGTGGCGCGTGGTCGGCGCGATGCTCGGCGTCGACCAGGACGCCGTACCCAAGTCCCTTGAGGAGGCGCGGCAGTTCCTCGACCTCTATCTGCTGCGGCACATGGGCCCGTCCGAGGAGGGCGCCGTCCTGACCCGCCAGCTCATCGACCTCTACGAGGAGGTCGTGCCCGGCACCTTCTTCGACCCGGTCGTCTCCGCCCTCATCCGCCATCTCGTCGGCGACACCTGCGCCGACTGGCTCCAGGTGCCCCGCACCCGGTGGGACACGCTCGTCAAGGCCGTACCCCACCTCCTCGGCGTGCTGGAGACCATCGAGGACCGTTCCCCGCTCGGCGCCTGGGCGCTGGACCGCCTCGGCCACCTCACCACCGTCCTGGAACTGTCCTCCCTGACCCGCGGTCGCGTCATGCACTACGCCATCCCGGAACAGCTCAAGAAGGACTACGGCGTCCCGCACTCGGTCCCGCGCACGCGCCGGTGGACCCCGCCCGCCGCCTCCGTCTCCTGAACTCCCCGCCGCCTACTGCTCCTTGAGGACCGGAAAGCGCCGGGGCGCCAGGAACAGCAGCACCAGGAAGGCCACCGCCGCCGCGCACCCGGCGCCGACGTACACCGCGTGGACCGCGTCCGCGACGGCCCGCCGGGTCGCCTCGGGGACCGCGCCGCCGTCGAGGCCCCGTGTCACCGAGTCCAGGTCGCTCGCACCGCCCAGCCGGGAGGCCAGCACGCCGTTGGCGACGGCCCCGAACACGGACGCGCCGATCGTCTGGCCGGTCTGGCGGCAGAACAGCACGGACGCGGTCGTCACCCCCCGTTCCTCCCACTCGACCGTCGACTGCACCCCGACGATCAACGGGAGCTGGAAGAGGCCGAGGGCCGCGCCGAGCAGCAGCATCAGCACCATCGGCTGCCAGGCCGCGCCCGGGTAGGGCAGGAACGGGAACGCGAACAGGATCAGCGCCGCCGCCCCGATCCCCAGCATCGCCGTGTTGCGGAAACCGATCCGCCGGTACACGTGCTGGCTCAGCGCGGCCGACACCGGCCAGCTCAACGTCCATACGGACAGCACGAATCCGGCCGCCACGGGCGCGAGCCCGAGCACCGACTGCGCGTACGTCGGCAGGAACACACTCGGCGCCACCATCAGCAACCCCAGGGCGCCCAACGCCAGGTTGACGGCCGCGATCGTACGGCGCCGCCACACCCACCCCGGGATGATCGGCTCGGCCGCCCGGCGCTCGATCAGCACCACGACCCCGGCCAGCCCGAGTCCCGCGGCGAACAGGGCGATCGAGGGCGCGGACAGCCAGTCCCACGCGACCCCGCCCTGCACGAGGGCCGTGATGAGGACGCCTCCGCAGGCGAACACGGCCAGCGCGCCCGCCCAGTCGACGCGGGGACGGGCGGTGCGGGCGCGCTCCGGTTCGTGGAGGTGGCGGACGATCAGCCACAGCGCGACCGCCCCGACCGGGAGGTTGACCAGGAAGATCCAGCGCCAGCCCGCGTACGCGGCGAGCAGCCCGCCCACCCCCGGGCCCGCGACCGCCGACACCGCCCACACGGTGGACAGCTTCGACTGGATCTTCGGGCGCTCCTTCAGCGGGTACAGATCGGCCGCGAGCGTCTGGACGGTACCCTGCAGCGCCCCGCCGCCCAGGCCCTGCACCACGCGGAACGCGATCAGCGCGCCCATGTTCCAGGCCACCGCGCACAGCAGCGAACCGGCGAGGAAGACCGCCGCCCCGACGACCAGCACCGGCTTGCGGCCGAAGGTGTCGGAGAGCTTGCCGTAGACGGGCAGCGTGACCGTCACGGCGAGCAGATAGCCGGAGAACAGCCAGGAGAAGACGGAGAAGCCGCCGAGGTCGCCGACGATCTGCGGTACGGCGGTGGAGACGATGGTGGAGTCGAGGGCGGCCAGGGCCATCGCGAGCATCAGGGCCGCGACCACGGGGCCCCGGCGCCGGTCGGGAGGGGCCGGCGTGGGCTGCTCGGCCGCCTCGGGTCGTATCTCGGTGTCGCTGTCCCCCTGGTCCACAGGAATCCTTTCCCCTTGCATCTATCTGCCGCGCACCAGCTTCCCACTTGACCCTCACGTCGCGGCAGGGCGGAGGCTGAGCGGGTCACCGGGTGGACGACCCCCTAGACCGGCTCCACCCGACGGTGGAGAGCCCCTAGGGGTTCCTCCGTACTACGACCTGGGGACGGTTCGTACCGGCGGAGGAGGAGAAGCGGGGAGGGCCGTCCTTAACCTGGCTTTATGCCGCTGGGGGGCGGCAGGCCGAACCCAGGAGGGTGGGGTTTTCCCCCGGGAAAGACTGCGCTGAGCACCAGCGCGCCGGACCCCCTCCCGCCGACAGAATCATCGTCGTAACTACTTGGCACACCTCGACCGGACACCGGCACGCACCTGCGCCGACCGACTTAGGAGACATACCGTGACATCGGCTGTGACCATTCCCAGGCACGGGGGTACTGGAGGGCGTACGGCCGTTGCCGCGCGAGCGCGGCAGGTCGTCAAGGCGTACGGAGCCGGGGAGACCCGCGTCGTCGCCCTCGACCATGTCGACGTGGACATCGCCCGCGGTCAGTTCACCGCGATCATGGGCCCCTCGGGGTCCGGCAAGTCCACACTCATGCACTGCCTCGCCGGACTCGACACCGTGACGTCCGGGCAGATCTACCTGGACGAGACCGAGATCACCGGCCTCAAGGACAAGAAGCTCACCCAACTCCGGCGGGACCGGATCGGGTTCATCTTCCAGGCCTTCAACCTGCTGCCGACGCTGAACGCGCTGGAGAACATCACCCTCCCGATGGACATAGCCGGCCGCAAGCCCGACAAGGGCTGGCTCGCGCAGGTCGTCGAGACGGTCGGACTCTCCAGCCGGCTCAAGCACCGGCCCAACCAGCTCTCCGGCGGTCAGCAGCAACGCGTCGCCGTGGCACGGGCGTTGGCGGCCCGGCCCGAGATCATCTTCGGTGACGAGCCGACCGGAAACCTCGACTCCCGTGCCGGAGCCGAGGTACTGGGCTTCCTGCGCCGCTCCGTCGACGACCTGGGCCAGACCATCGTGATGGTCACGCACGACCCGGTGGCCGCCTCGTACGCGGACCGCGTCCTGTACCTCGCGGACGGCCGGATCGTCGACGAGATGTTCAAGCCCACCGCGGAGGCCGTCCTCGACCGCATGAAGGACTTCGACGCGCGGGGGCGTACGTCATGACCGTCCTCAAGACCTCGATGCGCAACTTCTTCGCGCACAAAGGGCGGATGGCCCTCTCGGCGATCGCCGTGCTGCTGTCGGTCGCCTTCGTCTGCGGCACGCTCGTGTTCACCGACACGATGAACACGACGTTCGACAAGCTCTTCGCGGCCACCGCGTCCGACGTGACGGTCATGCCGAAGGCCGCCAAGTCCGACGGCAGCACCCCGCAGAACGGACTCCCCGAGTCGCTGCCGGCCTCCACAGTCGCCCGGGTGGCGAAGGCCCAGGGCGTCAAGTCCGTCGAGGGCGGCGTCAGTTCGATGAACGTGACCGTCGTCGACAGCGCCAACAAGAACATGGGCTCCTCGACCGGCGCGCCCACCATCGCGGGCAACTGGACGAAGAACGACCTGCGTTCGATGGAGATCACCTCCGGCCACGCCCCGCGCGGCCCGACCGAGGTGATGGTCGACGCCGACACCGCCGACAAGCACCACCTCACAATGGGCGACTCGCTGCGCACCATCTCCCAGACCGGTGACTTCACCGCGCGGATCGTCGGCATCGCCACCTTCAAGGTGACCAACCCCGGCGCGGCCGTCGTCTACTTCGACACCGCCACCGCGCAGCGCCAACTCCTCGGCGCCACCGGCCGGTTCACGCAGATCGGCGTCACCGCCGCGAACGGTGTGACGGACGCCCGGCTCAAGCAGAACGTGGCACAGACCCTCGCCTCGCCGGGAACGTACAAGATCCAGACGGCCAAGGAGAACGCCGACGAGAACCGCAAGGGCGTCGGCCAGTTCATGAACGTCATCAAGTACGCCATGCTCGGCTTCGCCGGGATCGCGTTCCTGGTCGGCATCTTCCTGATCATCAACACCTTCTCCATGCTGGTCGCCCAACGGACCCGCGAAATCGGCCTGATGAGGGCGATCGGCTCCTCCCGCAAGCAGGTCAACCGCTCGGTGCTGGTCGAGGCGACCCTGCTCGGGATCGTCGGCTCGATCCTCGGCGTCGGCGCCGGGGTCGGCATCGCCGTAGGCCTCATGAAGCTGATGAGCGCGGCGGGCATGGACCTGTCGACCCGGGACCTGACGGTCAAGTGGACCACCCCGGTGCTCGGCCTGCTCCTCGGCGTGATCGTCACCGTCCTCGCCGCCTACCTCCCGGCCCGCCGGGCCGGCAAGGTCTCCCCGATGGCCGCGCTGCGCGACGCCGGAACCCCGGCCGACGGCAAGGCCGGCTGGGTGCGCGGACTGATCGGCCTCGTCCTGACCGGCGCCGGTGTCGCCTCGCTGGTCGCGGCGGCCACCGCCAAGAAGGCGACCGACGGCTCCCTGGTCCTCGGCGCGGGCGTCGTGCTCTCGCTGATCGGCTTCGTCATCATCGGCCCGGTCCTCGCCAACGGAGTCGTCCGGGTGATCAGCCTGGTCCTCCTGCGGGCCTTCGGACCGGTGGGGCGCCTCGCCGAACGCAACGCGCTCCGCAACCCCCGGCGCACCGGCGCCACCGGCGCGGCCCTGATGATCGGCCTCGCGCTGGTCGCCTGCCTCTCGGTGGTCGGCTCCTCGATGGTCGCCTCCGCCACCAGCGAACTCGACAAGTCCGTCGGCGCCGACTTCATCGTCCAGGGCAACCAGCGGATCGTGCCGCAGGCCGAGAAGGCGATGGAACACTCGCCCGACCTCGTTCACGTCACCCGCTACAAGGTCCTCGACGCCACCCTCACCTCGCCCGACGGCCAGAAGGACACCGACGGCCTCACCGCCGCCGACCCGTCCTACGCCCAGGACCTGCGCCGCGCCACCACGGCCGGCGACCTGTCCGCCGCCTACGGCACCAACGCGATGTCGGTCGGCTCCAAGTACGCCAAGAAGCACGGCGTGCACCTCGGGGACACGATCAGCGTCGCCTTCAAGGGCGGCGACACGGCGAAGCTCAAGGTCGCCGCGATCACGGACGACGACGTCGCCATCGACCAGGGCGCGCGGTACACCAGCATCGCCACCATGCAGAAGTACGTCCCGGCGAGCAAGATCCCGCCGAACGAGATCATGTTCGCCAAGGCCAAGGACGGCCAGGAGAAGCAGGCCTACGCGGCCCTGAAGAAGGCCATGGCCCCGTACCCGCAGTACCAGGTGCGCGACCAGACCGACTACAAGCAGGAACTCAAGGACCAGATCGGCCAGCTCCTGAACATGGTCTACGGCCTGCTCGCCCTCGCGATCATCGTCGCGGTCCTGGGTGTCGTGAACACACTGGCCCTCTCGGTCGTCGAGCGGACCCGCGAGATCGGCCTCATGAGGGCGATCGGCATGTCCCGCCGCCAGCTCCGCCGGATGATCCGCATGGAGTCGGTCGTGATCGCCCTCTTCGGAGCGCTGCTCGGCCTCGGCCTGGGGATGGGCTGGGGCGCCACCGCCCAGCAGCTCCTCGCCCTGGAAGGCCTGAAGGTCCTGGAGATCCCCTGGGGCACGATCATCGCGGTCTTCGTCGGCTCCGCCTTCGTGGGCCTGTTCGCCGCCCTGATCCCGGCCTTCCGGGCGGGCCGGATGAACGTCCTCAACGCCATCGCCACCGAGTAGCCCACCAAGCCACCGCCCAACGGGGGCAGGCCCGGCACCGAGAAGTCACGGGGGACTTCTCGGCGCCGGGCCTGTTTTTGTCGTGGGGTTCGTTTCCTGAGAAAAGCGCGGTTGTCCACAGCCCCGGCGCCGGTCGGCGCACCGACGTACGCTGGATACCCCCCGGCCCACCACTCGCGTCGGGCCCTTCGTGTTGCCCACCCCCCAGACGGAAAGCCCTCCATGAGCCTGCACGGTCTGCTCGACGCCGTAGTCAAGGACCCCGCCCTCGCGGAAGCCACCAAGGCGGCGGCCGACGGCAACCGCATGCACATCGACCTGGTCGGCCCCCCGGCGACCCGCCCCTTCGCCGTCGCGGCACTGGCCCGCGAGACCGGCCGCACGGTCCTCGCCGTGACCGCCACCGGCCGGGAGGCCGAGGACCTGGCCGCGGCCCTGCGCTCACTGCTCCCGCCGGACGGAGTCGTGGACTACCCGTCTTGGGAGACCCTCCCGCACGAGCGGCTCAGCCCGCGCAGCGACACCGTGGGCCGCCGCCTCGCCGTCCTGCGCCGCCTGGCCCACCCCCGGCAGGACGACCCGGAGACCGGCCCGGTCTCCGTCGTCGTCGCGCCCATCCGGTCCGTACTGCAGCCGCAGGTCAAGGGGCTCGGAGACCTGGAGCCGGTCGCCCTGAGGACCGGCCTGACCGCCGACCTGAACGCGGTCGTGGACGCCCTCGGCGCCGCCGCGTACGCACGCGTGGAGCTCGTCGAGAAGCGCGGCGAGTTCGCCGTACGAGGCGGCATCCTGGACGTGTTCCCGCCCACCGAGGAACACCCCCTGCGCATCGAGTTCTGGGGCGACGACGTCGAGGAGATCCGCTACTTCAAGGTCGCCGACCAGCGCTCCCTGGAAGTCGCCGAACACGGCCTGTGGGCACCCCCCTGCCGTGAACTCCTGTTGACGGAAGACGTCCGCACGCGTGCGCGTGCCCTCGCCGAACAGCACCCCGAACTGGGCGAGCTGCTCGGCAAGATCGCCGAGGGCATCGCCGTGGAGGGCATGGAGTCGCTGGCTCCGGTGCTCGTCGACGACATGGAACTGCTGCTGGACGTGCTCCCCAAGGGCGCGATGGCCGTCGTGTGCGACCCGGAGCGGGTACGCACGCGTGCGGCCGACCTCGTCGCCACCTCGCAGGAGTTCCTCCAGGCCTCCTGGGCGGCCACCGCGGGCGGCGGCGAGGCACCCATCGACGTGGACGCGGCCTCCCTGTGGGCCATCGCGGACGTACGGAACCGGGCACGCGAGCTCGACATGATGTGGTGGTCGGTGTCGCCGTTCGCCGCCGACGAAGAACTCACGGACATCTTCGCCGCCGACGCTGCCGGGGACACCCTGAAGCTCGGAATGCACGCCCCCGAGACGTACCGCGGCGACACCGCGAAGGCCCTCGCCGACACCAAGGGCTGGCTCGCCGACGGCTGGCGCACGGTCTTCGTCACCGAGGCCCACGGCCCCGCCGCCCGCACCGTCGAGGTCCTCGGCGGCGAAGGCGTCCCGGCCCGCCTGGAGACCGAGCTGGGGGAGATCGCCCCCTCCGTGGTGCACGTGGCCACCGGTTCGATCGACTACGGCTTCGTCGACACCGCGCTCAAGCTCGCCGTCCTCACCGAGACCGACCTCTCCGGGCAGAAGGCCGCCGGCAAGGACGGCGCCCGGATGCCGGCCCGCCGCCGCAAGACCATCGACCCGCTCACCCTGGAGCCGGGCGACTACATCGTCCACGAACAGCACGGCGTGGGCCGCTACATCGAGATGGTGCAGCGCACGGTGCAGGGCGCCACGCGCGAGTACCTGGTCGTCGAGTACGCGCCCGCCAAGCGCGGCCAGCCCGGCGACCGGCTGTACATCCCGACCGACCAGCTGGAGCAGATCACCAAGTACGTCGGCGGCGAGTCACCCACCCTGCACCGCCTGGGCGGCGCCGACTGGACGAAGACCAAGGCGCGCGCCAAGAAGGCCGTCAAGGAGATCGCGGCCGACCTCATCAAGCTGTACAGCGCCCGCATGGCCGCCCCGGGCCACACCTTCGGCCCGGACACGCCCTGGCAGCGCGAGCTGGAGGACGCCTTCCCGTACGTGGAGACGCCCGACCAGCTGACGACCATCGCCGAGGTCAAGGACGACATGGAGAAGTCGGTTCCGATGGACCGCCTGATCTGCGGCGACGTCGGCTACGGCAAGACCGAGATCGCGGTCCGCGCCGCCTTCAAGGCCGTCCAGGACGGCAAGCAGGTCGCCGTCCTCGTCCCGACCACCCTCCTCGTGCAGCAGCACTTCGGGACGTTCAGCGAGCGGTACTCGCAGTTCCCGGTCAACGTGAAGGCGTTGAGCCGCTTCCAGACCGACACGGAGTCGAAGGCCACCCTGGAGGGCCTGCGCGAGGGCTCCGTGGACGTCGTCATCGGCACCCACCGCCTGTTCTCCTCCGAGACCAAGTTCAAGGATCTCGGCCTGGTCATCGTCGACGAGGAACAGCGCTTCGGCGTCGAGCACAAGGAGCAGCTGAAGAAGCTCCGCGCCAACGTCGACGTCCTGACGATGTCCGCCACCCCGATTCCCAGAACCCTGGAGATGGCGGTCACCGGTATCCGCGAGATGTCGACGATCACGACGCCCCCGGAGGAGCGTCACCCGGTGCTGACGTTCGTCGGCCCCTACGAGGAGAAGCAGATCGGCGCCGCGATCCGCCGCGAACTCCTGCGCGAGGGCCAGGTCTTCTACATCCACAACCGCGTCGAGTCGATCGACCGCGCGGCGGCCCGGCTCCGCGAGATCGTCCCGGAGGCACGCATCGCGACCGCCCACGGGCAGATGTCGGAACAGGCGCTGGAGCAGGTCGTCGTCGACTTCTGGGAGAAGAAGTTCGACGTCCTGGTGTCGACGACGATCGTCGAGTCGGGCATCGACATCTCCAACGCGAACACGCTGATCGTGGAACGAGGCGACAACTTCGGCCTGTCGCAGCTCCACCAGCTGCGCGGCCGGGTGGGGCGCGGTCGCGAGCGCGGCTACGCGTACTTCCTGTACCCCCCGGAGAAGCCGCTGACGGAGACCGCCCACGAACGCCTCGCCACCATCGCCCAGCACACCGAGATGGGCGCGGGCATGTACGTGGCGATGAAGGACCTGGAGATCCGCGGAGCCGGAAACCTCCTGGGCGGGGAACAGTCCGGGCACATCGCGGGCGTCGGCTTCGACCTGTACGTCCGCATGGTCGGCGAGGCCGTCGCGGACTACCGCGCCTCCCTGGAGGGCGGAGTCGAGGAGGAACCGCCCCTGGAGGTCAAGATCGAGCTCCCGGTCGACGCGCACGTCCCGCACGACTACGCCCCCGGCGAGCGCCTGCGCCTCCAGGCCTACCGGTCCATCGCCTCCGCCACCACGGAGGAGGACATCAAGGCCGTACGCGAGGAACTCGTCGACCGCTACGGCAAGTTGCCCGAGCCGGTGGAGAACCTGCTGCTGGTGGCCGGCCTGCGCATGCTCGCGCGCGCGTGCGGCGTCGGCGACATCGTCCTCCAGGGCACCAACATTCGCTTCGCACCGGTGGAGTTGAGGGAGTCCCAGGAACTGCGCCTCAAGCGGCTCTACCCGGGCAGCGTCATCAAGCAGGCCGCCCACCAGGTGCTGGTACCGCGCCCGAAGACGGCGAAGGTGGGCGGAAAGCCTTTGGTCGGGCGGGAGTTGCTCGGGTGGGTGGGGGAGTTCCTGGCTTCGATCCTGGGGTCGTGAGGCTTGGGGGAGTGAGGCCAGGGGGATTCCGGGAGTTCCGGGGACCCTGGGGGGTCCGGGGACTCTGAGGGTTCCAGGGTTCCGGGAAACCTGGGGATTCCACGGCCCGGTACCGGAGTCGGAGGGCGTCCGCCGAAGACCTCCGTCACGTCACTACGCCGGAGCCTGGAACAGCATCGAGGCCAGGGCCCGGAACACCTCCTCCGGGTCCTGCTCGCTCACCGCGCCGTCCAGGTTGCGGCCGAGCAGCAGCGTCGCGAAGCCGTGGGCCAGGGACCAGGCGGCGACACCGGCGAGGCGGGCGTCGGGGCCGCGGCCCTCGCGGGGTACGGCGGAGACGGCGTGGCTCAGCGCGTCGGCGGCGAGGGCACGGGCCGTGGTGAGTTCGAGGTCGCCGTCGCGGAGCAGTTCGGGCGCGAACATCACCTGGAAATGGGCGGGGTGTTCGCGCGCGAAGCGTACGTAGCGGACGCCCGCGTCCTTCAGGTCCGCCGCCTCGCCGATCGCGCCCGCGAGCAGGCCGAAGCCCTCCGCCGCGATGGCCGTCAACAGGCCTGTGCGGTCCTTGAAGTGATGCGCCGGCGCCGCGTGCGAGACACCGGCACGGCGGGCGAGATCCCGCAGGCTCAGCGCGGACGGGCCGTCGACGGCGATGACGTCGAGCGCGGCGGTGAGGATGGCGCGTCGCAGATCGCCGTGGTGGTACGGGCGGCTGCTCCCGGAGGCCCTGGCGCCGCCCGAAGCCTTGGCACCCCCGGTGGTCGCGGGGCTCGTGTCGGTGGTCGCGGCGGTGGTTTCGGCGGTCCCGTCCGTCTTCGCGGGCTCGGCTGTGCTCATGGTCAGCAGCGTACGCCGAATCTAGGCATTGACAAGTTCGGAACGGTGAGGGAATCTTGTCAGTGTCAAGTTGTGGAACGACCGGGACGCGACGAGGAGTTACGTCATGTCGGACAGCGTGCGTGGAGCGGAGACCACGAAAAGCCCCGTCACCGTGGAGCTGAGCCGCGTGCGCCAGCTCTGGCATCTGCTCGAACCCCTGCACGCCGTGGTGTATTACGCGCCGGAGGTCTTCGAGGAGGCCGCCGCCCTCGGCTACGGCACCGAGGAGCGCTGGCCGAGCTACTTCCCTTTGCGCGCAGCCCCGTTGGGCCCGGTCGGCAGCGAGCGGGTGACCTCCGCCTTCTACAGCTTCAGCCCCCGCATGGTCGCCGAGCACATGGACACGGCGTGGAGCGTCGCGAGCCCGGAGGCCGTACTGCGGGCGCGGCTGCGCGGAATGGACCGGGCCTACCGCGCGATATTCGGCGACCGCGTCGACAGCCCCGAGCTGGCGGAGGCCGCGGCCCTGGCCCGCCGCGCCGCCGAGGCGGCCGACCTGGAGGGCCGCCCCCTCGCCGCGGCCAACGCCGAGCTGCCCTGGCCGGAGGAACCCCACCTCCAGCTCTGGCAGGCGGCGACGATCCTGCGCGAACACCGGGGCGACGGCCACCTCGTCGCCCTCCTCGCCGCCGGCCTCGACCCGGTCGAGTCGCTGGTCTCCTTCGCCGCGATCGGCGCCGCCTCCGTCGAGCGCTTCGAGAGCCGGGGGTGGAGCCGGGACGAATGGACGGCGGCACGCGGACGGCTGGTCGCCCGAGGCGTCATAGACGACAGGGGTACGGCGACGCGGGCGGGCCGCGAACTGCGGCAGGAGGTCGAGCACCGCACCGACCGACTGGCCGCCGCGCCCTGGGAGTCGCTCGGCCGGACCGACACCGGCCGACTCACCGACCTGCTGGGGGAGTTCTGGATCGCCGTCCTGGGCTCCGGGCTGCTGCCCTCGGAGTCGACGCTGGGCATCGGCAGGGTGTGAGCCGGCAAGGCCCGAGAGTGAGGGGGCGTCATATTCGGTGCCGGAGCAGGGGGAGTAAGGAGAGGGGGTGAGGGAAGCCGGTACTTCGGCCTGTTCCACCACCGCGATACAGGCGAGTTGCGTGCCGTACGGGGAGAGGTCCCGTATGCCCGTGACGCGTCCGCCGCTACCGTGGGACCAGGCAATATCCGCCCCTGCAGGGGCGGGGCCGGGTGAGCAAGGGGAGGGGCGCACGTGATGCGTCTGAGGGGTGGGGCGGCGATCGCCGCCCTGGTCATGTTGTCCGTCGCCGGATGCAAGACGGACACCACGGGAACGGGCGACTCCGGACCCGAGGCGACAGCCGGCGGGGGATCAGGAGGCGGCGCGGCACTGACCGCCGCCCAGGCCCTGCCCGTCAAGGGGCGGGCGCCGAAGACGGGTTACTCCCGTGAGCGGTTCGGCAGCGCCTGGGCCGACACGGACTCCAACGGCTGCGACACCAGGGACGACATCCTCAAGCGGGACCTGAAGCAGGTGAAGTTCACCGGCGGCGACTGCAAGGTGTCGTACGGCGTCCTCGAATCCGATCCGTACTCCGGCAAGGAAGTCACCTACAAGCGCGGTGCCAGCCTCGTCGACATAGACCACCTGGTCTCCCTCTCCGACGCCTGGCAGAAGGGCGCCAAGTACTGGGACGCCAGCAAGCGCATAGCTCTCGCCAACGACCCGCTCAACCTCCTCACCGTCGGCGCCAGCCCCAACCGCAGCAAGGGCGACGGCGACACGGCGACCTGGGTGCCGCCCCAGGCGTACCGCTGCACGTATGTCGCCGCGCAGGTCGCCGTGAAGAAGAAGTACGGGCTGTGGGTCACGTCGGCGGAGAAGGACGCGATGGTCAAGGTCCTCTCCACCTGCTCGAAGCAGGCCCTCCCCACCGGCGGCAACCCGACGAACGCGCCGGCGAGGTTCCACGCGAACTGAGCCGAGGTGACGTGAGCGGCGGGCGCGGGGAAGCCGAGTCATCGAGCCCGGCGTGTGGCTGCGGCGCGTTCGGGGAGCGAACGTGCCGCAGCCACAGGCCTGTTGAGCTGGATCAGCTGCCCAGCTTGTCCAGGTCCAGGATCTTCCCCGCCGGCTTCTCCGCGAGCACCGGCTTCTCGTACTCGCTGAAGGTGAGCGTCCCGGGGTCCTTGGCGGACACGCTGTCGATGCGCAGCGCGTACGGCTTGCCCTCGGTCGCCACGTACAGCGTGTAGGAGTCCTTGCCGTCCTTCTCGCGCACGGTGATCGCCGGGACACCGTCGACGGTGGTCGTCCTGCCGCGCGTGGCACCGGAGTTGTCGTCCTTGGCGCTGCCGAGCATCGAGTTCAGATCGCAGAAGCTCGCGATGTCCTTGGCGTCCTTGCCCTTCGCGGACATCTTGGTCCACTTCCCGGCCATCATGGCGACGACCGCGTCGGTGTCCGCCTTCGACTCGCCGTCGCTCTGCGCCCGCAGGAACGCCTCGTCGTACTTCATGTAGATGGTGTCGCCGCTCTTGATCATGTCGGCCTTGCCCTTGCCGCCCATGCCCATCGTGCCGGCGCAATCGCCCTTCTTGTTCAGGGCCATGTCGATCATGATCGTGCCGCCGCTCTCGTCGTCGGGCACGTTGCCCTTCAACCGCAGCGACGAGGCGCCGGTGGTGGCGGTCATGGACCGGTCGGCGATCTCGCTGCCGGTCAGCCCGGCGAACGGGCCCTTCGGCTTGCTGTCCGCCTTGTCCTCGCCGGGCAGACACCCGGAGAGTCCCGCGGCGGCCACGGTGGTGAGACAGAGAGCGGCAAGTGCGGTACGGCGCATGACGGTTCCTTGGTGATGAGGTGAGAGGTGAGAGGTACGAGCAGGTGAGGTGCGAGGTCTGAACGCGGTGGCGCGAGGCGCCGTCGGGCAGGCGGACGGAGCGCCGGTCCTGCCGACGTGGCGGTGGCGGTGGCGGTGGCGGTGCTGAGAGGCGGGCGGGCGGCGGTGGGCCGGTGGGGGAGCGGTGGCGAGGGTCGCCGGGGGTGCGGCGGGCGTGGCTTGGCGGGGCGGTTTGCGGCGGGGTGGTTCGTGACGGGTCGCGGTGACCCGAAGATCAGGCCGTCTTCGTCCAGTCCTGGCAGCCGGCCGTCGTGAAGTAGGCGTCCCGGGTGCTGATCGTGACGACGGCCGTGCCGGTCACGTCGGCGGCGGCGAGGACCGAGTGCGGCCCGTGTTCGGCGTCCCTCGCGCGCTCCCAGTGGCAGCCGTCGTCCGTGTTGCCAGTGGACGTGTAGGTGCCGGGGGCGATGTCGACGCCGACCTTGTACATGCCGCCGTCGCCGCTCATCCGGGTGGGGGTGGCGGGGGTGGCCGGGGCGGCTGGGGAGCCCTGGGCCTTCGCGTCGACGGCCTCCCAGGCCTTGCAGCCGCTGGACGTGAAGACCCTGTCGGTGGCCTCGACGGTGACGTAACCCGTGCCGCGCACATGGTCGTCGGCCCGCGGTGAGTCGGTGTCGCCCGAGGCGTTCTCGGCCCGCGCCCAGTGACACAGACCGTCGGTGTTGCCGCGGGAGCGGTAGGTACCGGGCTCGATGTCCCTGCCGACCCGGAAGTCGCCGTCCCCGTCGAGCGAGACCTTCTTCTGCGGGTGGCCCTGGGGCGGGCCTGGATCATTCGCGTCGAGGTCATTCATGCCGGGGTTCTTCGTGCCAGGGTCATGCGTGCCGGTGGCCTTGCGTCCGGCGGAGGCGGAAGCCGAAGAGCCCTCGGTGCCGCCGGCCGAACTGGCGCCCCGGGCATTGGTGTTGGCGTTCGCCGACACGACCCCGATGACGACGACCCCCACGACGGCGCTCAGCGTGAGCCTGCCTGCCATCCCCATGGTTGTCCCCTCCCCGATGCGGCGACCGCCTCCCCCGACGGCCGACGGTCGTTTGTTCGACGGGTCAATAAGACCAGAGGCTGTGAACCGAGTCAACACAATTAACGGAACTGAGTGTGTACACGGCCGTGAAGGGGTAGATCTTGTTCGCGTCGGTATGCTCGGCGTCGCAGGCGGACGGCAGGTGCGCTCGGGTGCGCTCGGGTGCGAAGAAAGCCGGCGCGAAGAAGTCGGCGCGATGAGGTCGGTACGGCGAGGGGAGTGGGGCGGGTGCAGGACAACGCGACAGAGGTGACCGCCGCCGGTATCGCGCGGCTCGCGGGCGTCGGCCGTGCCGCCGTCAGCAACTGGCGCCGCCGCCACGCCGACTTCCCCAAGCCGGTCGGCGGCACCGAGACCAGCCCCTCCTTCGCCCTCGCGGATGTCGAGTCCTGGCTGCGTGAACAGGGGAAACTCGCCGAAGTCCCGCTGCGGGAACGGGTCTTGCAGCAGCTCGTCGGCCACCCCGAGGGCCCGGTCACCGCGCTGGTGTACGCCGGCTGCGCCCTCCTGCTCATCCAGGAACGGCCCACCGTCTGGCTGGACGCGAGCGCCGGTTCCGACGAGCGGATGGCGGCGGTGCTGCCGGGCGCGTTGGAGGGGGTGATCGTGCCGCGCTTCGGTGCGGCGCGTGGGCGTGGGCGCGGTGTTCACGGCGGGCGGGAGGTCGACGCGGCTGGGGCTGTGAACTCACCGGATTCGGCGTCCGGCTCTGTGAACACTCCGGCCGACCCGACGGCACCGACACCCTCGGTAACGCCGACAGCCTCGGATCCTGTGAACACCGCACCCGCTGTGAACACGCCCCCGGCCGCGCACAGCACCGCCACCGTTCACACGCCCCCCCTCACTCCCGGCGCCCCCCTCGCTCCGCCCGTCCCCCTCACTCCGCTCACTCCTCCCCATCCCACCGTCTCCACCCCCGCCGTCCCCACCCCCACCGGCCCGCAACTCCTCCCCACCGTCCCGCTCCTCCGCGGTGTCGCCGGTCTCGCCGCCGAGCTGGGCGCACGGGAGACGTTCGAGTTCCTGCTCGGGCGGCATCTCGACGCGAACCCGCGGCAGTACACGCTCACCCCGCCCGAACTCGCCGGTCTCATGGCCGAGTTGGGGGGCCCGGCCCGTACCGTGCTCGACCCGGCGTGCGGCACCGGAACCCTGTTGGGTGCCGTCGCCCCCGGCCCCGACCAGCAGCTGTACGCCCAGGACAGCGCCCCCGACCTCGCCGCGCTCACCGCGCTCCGGCTCGCCCTGCACGCGCAGGCCGCCGTGCGCGGTACGGCAGGGGACACGCTGCGCGCCGACGCGTACCCGGAGCTGCGGGCCGACGTCGTCCTGTGCCATCCGCCGTTCAACGAGCGGAACTGGGGGCACGACGAACTCGCCTACGACCCCCGCTGGGAGTACGGCTTCCCGGCGCGCAACGAATCCGAACTGGCCTGGGTGCAGCACGCGTTGGCCCGGCTGGCGGACAGCGGCACCGCCGTGCTGCTGATGCCGCCGGCCGCGGCGTCCCGGCGTTCCGGCCGGCGGATCCGGGCCGACCTGTTGCGGCGCGGGGCGCTGAAGGCGGTCGTGGCGCTGCCGATCGGGGCCGCGCCGCCGTACAACATCCCGCTGCACCTGTGGGTGCTGCGGCGGCCGGAGCGGGTGCTCGGGCAGCCGGAGGTGCTGTTGGTGGACACCGGGCGGTTCGCCACCGAGGGGCGGGGCGGGCCGGACTGGCAGGCGGTGCGGGGCGCGGTGCTGGACGCCTGGCGGGCGTTCGACCGGGCGGGGCGGCTGGACGACGAGCCGGGGCTCGCGCGTTCCGTGCCGGTCATCGAACTCCTCGACGACGACGTCGACCTGGCACCGGCCCGCCACCTCCCGCCCGCCACCGCGGCCGACGGCGCCGACGAGCTGACGGCCGTGCGGGAGCGGCTCGGTGAGACGCTCCGGCTGACCGCCGACCTCACCCCACCGCCCGTGGACCATGTCACCGGTCCCGCACGGCCCACACGCTGGCCGCTCACCACGATCGGGGAACTCGCGCGCGGGGGCGCCCTGGTGATGCGTACCGGCGGAAACGGCGGCCACGCGCGTGTGCCCGTTCTCACCGACCACGACGTCCTCGCCGGAACGGCTCCTTCCGGCCTCCTCCCCGAGAGCGACGAGGAAGCCGTCCTCACGGAGCCGGGCGATGTCGTCGTCCCGGTGCTCGGCGGCGGTTCCATGGCGCGCGTGATCGACGACACGACCGCGGGCGCCGTCCTGGGGCGCAGCCTGGTGCTGCTGCGGCCCGATCCGGCGGCACTGGACCCGTGGTTCCTCGCCGGCTTCCTGCGCGGCACGGCCAACAACCGCCAGGCCAGCAGCTACGCCTCGACGGCGACCCGCCTCGACGTCCGCAGGCTCCAGCTGCCGCGGCTCCCCCTGGACGAACAGCGGCGCTACGGCGCCCGGTTCCGGGCCCTGGAGGACTTCGAGCGGGCGCTGCGGCAGACGGGCCGGCTCGGCGAGCAGCTCGTGCGCGGGATGTTCGACGGCCTGACGGACGGCACGGTCACCCCCGACTGAAACGAGCCCCAGGGACACCGCCCGCCCCAGGGAGACCGCCTGCCCCAAGGAGACCGCCCGCCCCGGAGGGACCGCCCGCCCCGCTTGCCCGCCTCGTCCCGGAAGGCCCCGCTCCGCGCCCGCCCGAGCGCACCCGACCGCACCTGCGATGTCGTACGAAGTGATCAGCACGACAACGGTTCGGTACAACCCGGGACCGGTTGTCCGTGTCGGCCTATACGCTCGAAGCGACAGTCGCACGACCGCTGTTGCCCGCGCGCCGGACGCACGCCGAACCGCGCCCGGGCCGACGGCGGTCGCGGCACCGTACGCCCTCCGAAGGCACCAGGAGCAGCCATGCAAGGCCACGGCCACCCGCAGCCGGCGCAGCCGCCGCCGCCCACCGGGGCGCTGGTCCTCGTGCGCGTGCTGCTCGTGGGGCTCTCGGTGTTCTCCATCGGGTTCCTGGCCTGGACGATGCTCCTGCGGCTGGCCATCGTGACCCGCAAGTCCCTGGACTGGGGACTGCTCGTGGCGGCGCTCGCGGCGGACGTGCTCAGCATCGTGCTGCTCGGCTCCGAGCCCGGCGACGACGTCCACACCGGGGGCGGCTATCTGGGCCTCACCCTGCTCCTGGGCACCCTGGTGGCGTCGATCGTGTACTACCTGGCGGCGGAGATACGCCACTACCAGCAGCTCAGGCAGGACGGCTACGGCGGGCGCCCGCCGGCGGCGTACGGCTACCCGCAGCCCGGGCGGCCTCCGGCGCCGTACATGGGGACGACGGTTCCGCAGCACACCCCGCCGCCGATGCCGCACACGCCCGTGCCGCAGCCGCACACCCCGCCCCCGATGCCCCACACGCCCGTGCCGCAGCCGCCGCACACCCCGCCGCCGGGGCAGCGCCCCACGCCCGCCCGGATCGACCAGGTGCGGGCCGAGCTCGACGAGCTGAGTGACTACCTCCGCAAGCACGACGAGGGCGGCAGGTGACCGTGACGGCAGGGCGTGTCGTCGCCGACCGGTACGAACTCTCCACGCTCATCGGGCAGGGCGGCATGGGCCAGGTCTGGACGGCCTACGACCGGCGGCTGGACCGGCGCGTGGCGGTGAAGCTGCTGCGCCCCGACAAGGTGGCGGGCCAGGAGGCCGACGAGCTGCGCCGCCGCTTCGTGCGCGAGTGCCGGGTGACCGCCCAGGTCGACCACCCCGGGCTGGTCACGGTGCACGACGCGGGCAGCGAGGGCGAGGAGCTGTTCCTCGTCATGCAGTACATCGACGGCGCCGACCTCTCCGACCACCTCGCCGAGCAGGACCCGTACCCGTGGCAGTGGGCGGTCGCGGTCGCGGCCCAGCTGTGCGCCGTGCTGAGCGCCGTGCACGCCGTGCCGATCGTCCACCGCGACCTGAAGCCGCGCAACGTGATGGTGAAGCAGGACGGCACGGTCACCGTCCTCGACCTGGGCGTCGCCTCCGTCATGGACGCCGACACCACCCGCCTCACGCACACCGGCACCCCCATCGGATCGCCCGCCTACATGGCGCCCGAACAGGCGATGGGCGGCGCGGTCGGCCCGTACACCGACCTGTACGCGCTCGGTGTGCTGCTGCACGAACTCCTCAGCGGTGAAGTGCCGTTCGCGGGCTCCACGGCGCTCGGCGTCCTGCACCGGCACCTGTACGAGCCGCCGGTCCCCGTCCGCCGTGTCCGCCCCGAGGTCCCCGAGCCGCTCGAGGCGCTCGTCCTGCGCCTGCTCGCCAAGGACGCGCAGCACCGGCCCGCCTCCGCGCAGGAGGTCTACGAGGACCTCGCACTGCTGCTGCCCGCGCGCGGGATGCCCACCGGGGCGCCGCTCGACCCCACCCGCCCGTTCCTGCGCCCGCACGCCCCCTGGCCGGACCGCGCCCGCACCCCCGCGCCGCAGCCCGCCCCGCCGGCCCCGCCCGCCGCCGAGAAGCGCGATGTCGCCGCCGCCGTCGACGAGGTCAAGCGGCTGCTCGGGGAGGGCCGGATCACGCAGGCCGTCGACATCCTGGGCGCGATCCTGCCCGCCGCCGCGGAGCAGCACGGCGCGCGCTCCCCGGTCGTCCGCACCCTGCGCAAGCAGTACGCGGCGACGCTCATGGACGACGGCCAGTACCGGCGCGCGCTGCCCGAACTGCGCCGGCTCGCCGACGAACGCGCCGCCGAGGCGGGCCCGTCCGACCCGCAGTCCCTGCGCTACCGCTACGAGGTCGCCCAGTGCCTGGAATCGCTCGGCGACCCGGCGGCGGCCCTCACGGAGTACCGCGCGCTGCTGCCGTACTACGAGAACCAGTACGTCGCCGGCGACCCCGAACTCGCCCATGAGGTCCGCCGCCGCGTGGGCCACCTGCTGCTCGCCCTCGGCGACCGCGGCGCGGCCCACGAGACCCTCGCCCGCCTCCTGATCGACGTCGAACGCAGGCAGGGCCCCGGGCACCCGCTCGCGGCGGACATCCGGCGGACGCTGCAGTGGCTGGGGCAGGTGCGGGGCTAGCCGGTCCGGCGGATCCTGTCGCGGACGCGTGGCCTGGGCACGCGCATCTGCCGCGTCGATGTCCCGCGACCTGATCCGCCGGACAGGCCCTGGTGGACACGTCAGCTAGATTTGCCCGGCACGCGCGCGTAGCGGGCGATTTCGAGCACATACACACCAGGGGTGGGGTTTTTCCATGTCCAGCCATCGGCAGTCCAGGAAGCGCAGATACATCACCTGGGGCGTCACCGGTGCCGCCGTCGTCGCGGGTGGCGGCATCGCCGCGCAGACCTCGATGGCCGCCACCGCCTGGCCCGCCCAGAAGACCTACACCGGCCGCGCCTTCGACACCTGCGCCGCACCCTCCCTCGCCGCGATGAAGGCCTGGCACACCGACGGCGCCTACGGTGCCGCCGCCGTCTACATCGGCGGCAGGAACCGCGGCTGCGCCCAGCCCAACCTCACCGCCTCCTGGGTCACCTCCCTCACCACGGTCGGCTGGAAGTTCATCCCGCTCTACGTCGGCTCGCAGCCGTCCTGCGGCTCCGGCGGCGCGGTGAAGATCAGCGCCTCCACCGCCGCGGCCGTCGGCAAGTCCGAGGCGGACGACGCGGTGACCAAGGCCAAGGCGCTCGGGATCAAGGCCGGCAGTCCGATCTACCTGGACATGGAGCCGTACGACATCACGAACAAGGCCTGCAACAACGCCGTGCTGACGTACGTGCGCGCCTTCGACAAGGAGCTGCGCGCCAAGATCTACCGCACCGGTTACTACGGCTTCAGCAGCTCCAGCGCCAAGGCCATCGCGACCGCGACCGACAAGACGGACCTGCCGGGCAACCTCTGGTACGCGCTGTGGGACAAGACGTACACCACCACCTCGGACTGGCCGTGGGGCTCCACCCAGTTCACCAACCACAGCCGCGCGCACCAGTACATGGTCAACAGCAAGGAGACGCGCGGCGGTTACACGATCACCGTGGACCGCGACGCCTGGGACGCCCCGGTCGCCATCACCGGCTGACCGCGGAGCGGCCCGCGGAGCCCGCGAGGGCGCGGCGGTGCCCGAAGTCCTGGTGAATCGTTGGTCGAATGGGTTGGCCACAGCCGACCCACTGCCTACCATCGATCACCGCAAGACTTTGTGCACCGTCGCACAATCTCCAACGGGAGGTTCCCTTGCCCCGCCGCCGTCGCACCGCGCTCGTCCTCACCGCCGTGATCGCCGCCGCGGCCCCCGCCCTGACCGCCTGCGGAAACGATGCGCACCCAGGTGCCGCGGCCGTCGTGGGCGGCCAGCGCATCACCGTCGCGCAGCTGCAGAACCGGGTCAACGAGGTGCGCACGGCCCAGCGGGCGTCCGTCCAGAACGAGGCGCAGTACGAGCGGGCCGTCGCCACCACCGGCGGCCTCACCCGCGAGACGCTCTACGGCATGGTCTTCGACCAGGTCGTCCACCGCGCCGCGCAGGACGCCGGGGTCGTCGTCACCCGCAAGGACATCCAGGACATGCGGGCCGGCCTCGCCCAGCAGGCGGGCGGCTCCAAGGCCCTGGAGGCGACCTGGCTCGCCCAGTACGGCGTCCCTCCGCAGCGCCTCGACGAGAACCTCCGCCTCCAGGTCGAGGGCCGCAAGCTCGCCGCGAAACTCGGCACCGACACCACCCAGCCCGCCTTCTGGAAGGCTCTCTCCACCGCCTCCAAGGAACTCCACGTCGACCTCAACCCGCGCTACGGCACGTGGGACGTGGAGAAGAGCAGCCGGGTGGACGCCAAGACACCGTGGGTACGCGAGGTCACGGCGAAGCAGACGCAGCAGTCGGCGTAACGGTACGGCGGCTCCCGGGCGCTGGGGCTCCGGGGCCTTGGGGCTCCGCGGTCCGGTGGGCGGCCGGGGTCGCGGGCCGGCCTGTGGACAACAGTGGGCCGGCGCACGGCGGGCCTGTGGACAACTCCGGGGCTGTCGGCGGCGTGGGTTACGTTCGGTGGGTGAACGCAACCAGCCCCGCCCCCGAGGGCACCCCGGTCCCCACCCCCGGCCGCATCGTCCTGCTCACCACCAGCCACCGCGTCGCCCCCGGCCTGCTGTCCTGGCCCGCGTGGCAGGCGCTGCGCGACGCGGACCAGGTGCTGTGCGCGGACGGCGCGCACCCGCACCTGCCGTATCTGGTCGAGGCCGGGATAACCGTCGTCGAGGCGTCCCCGACCGCCGAGGAACTGGTCGCGGCCTGCGCGGACGGCGCCACGGTGGTGGTCGTCGCCACGGGCGAGGGCGAGCCCGCCCTCACCGACGGCCTGGCCCGCCTCGCCGGTTCGGGCCGCGTCCAGATGCCGGAGCTGGAACTGCTCCCCGCCTCCTACGACCTTCCCGGCGCCCGCCTCCTCGACCTCGTCCAGGTCATGGACCGCATCCGCGCCGAGTGCCCCTGGTCGTCGCAGCAGACGCACAAGGGCCTGGCGAAGTACGGCATCGAGGAGGCGTACGAACTCGTCGAGGCGATCGAGGAGGGCGACCGCGACGAACTGCGCGAGGAGCTGGGCGACGTCCTCCTCCAGGTCGTCTTCCACGCCCGCATCGCCGAGGAGGACCCCGACACCCCCTTCTCCGTCGACGACGTGGCCGCCGGCATCGTCACCAAGCTCATCCACCGCCACCCGCACGTCTTCGGCGACGAGACGGCGTCGACCCCCGAGGAGGTGAAGGCCCATTGGCTGCGGACCAAGGCGGAGGAGAAGCGGCGCACCTCCGTCACCGAAGGCATCCCCATGGGCCAGCCCGGCCTGGCCCTCGCGTCGAAGCTGGCATCACGCGTGCGTACGGCGGGACTTGACGTGCCGCTGCCCGCGGGGGACGGCATCGGGTACGAGTTGCTGGCGCTGGCCGTACGGGCCGAGGCGGCCGGAGTCGATCCGGAGGCGGCGTTGCGGGCGGCGGGGCGGGCCTATCGGGACGCGATCCGGGGGGTGGAAGGGCGCGGCTCCGGGCTGTGACGGGAGCGTCGGCTCAGTACCGTTGGGACAGGGACGGTTTCGGGGGTGGGGGAGCGCGTGGACGACCGGGAGTTGGAGCGGCTGGCCGGTGCGGCGGCCGAGCTGTTGGTGGGGTTGCCGGGCACTCCCGACGGGGTCCGAGGGCGGGACGAGTTCGTGCGCTGGTTCGAACGGCACGGGCTGGACGGCTTCGCCGTGGAACTCGCGGCCGCGGACCCCGCGACCGAGGACAACGCGTGGAGAACGGAGCTCTGGCGCGATCGTCTGCGCGAGGCAATCCTCGCGGCGCCCGGTCCGCTCGGTCCCCTCGGTCGAACCGGTTCGCCCGGCCCGCCCGGCGCTCAGGCGGCCGATGAACTGCGCGCCATCGTCGACGAGTTGGACCGGCCGGACCCGACTCCGCTGCGCGCACCCGAGTCCGGAGACCTGCTGGACTTCCGCGAGGGCACCTTCCACGGGCAGGTCATCGGCGTCCAGACCGTGCACAACTCCTACGCAGCCCCGGCACCGGACAGCGCTCAACCGCCCGCGCTGGACTGGCTGTTGGCGAAGGACGTCGAGCCGCTCACACACGGAGTCCGGCCGACCCGGCGGGTGAGGGGACTGCCGGTGCTGCCGCCGTACGTGCGGCGGGACCAGGACGGTGCGGTCAACTCGGCCGTGGAGCAGGCCCGTTCGGAGAGCGGCCTGGTCGTGGTGCTCGGGCAGGCGTACGTCGGGAAGTCGCGTGCCGCGCTCGCCGCGATGGCCCAAGTGCTCCCGGACCACCGGGTGTTCGCTCCCGCGCGGGACGAGGACCTGCGCGAGCTGCCCGCGCTGCTGCGCGGCCGGGCGGAGCGGTGTGTCGTCTGGCTCGACGACCTCGACGGACATCTCGGGGGGCGTGGCCTGGAACCACGGCTGCTGGCCCAGCTGAGCGCGTTGGAGGCCGTCGTACTCGCGACGATGCGGGACGAGGCCTACGACAAATGCGTCGGGACGTCCGCGCAGGGGCGCCTGCTGGACCTGGCCCAGCTCGTCGAACTTCCCCGGACCTGGTCACCCGCCGAACTGGAGCGTGCCGAGCGGACAGGGGACCCCCGGCTCACCGAGGCGGTCCGCGAGAGCGGCACGGTGGGAGTCGCCACGTACCTCGCCATCGGCCACCGCCTCTGGAACGACTGGCGGCGCGCCCGGAACCCCCAGCGGCACCCGCGCGCCCACGCGCTGGTGCGGGCGGCGGTGGACCTGGCCCGGTGCGGACTGACGGGACCGCTGCCGCGCGACCTGCTGGTGACGGTCCACGACGGGTACGGCATCGCGGGTCTCGAACGGGAGTCCCTGGACGATGCCTGGGAGTGGGCGGGGCGCAGACGGTACGGGTCGCTGCGCATGCTGCGGTGCAGCGACAGGGAGCCGAGACCCTTCGAGGACGTGCTGCCGTACGCCGTGCGCGCGGCGGAGCGGAGCGACCGGGAGGCGGGCCCCTTCGGGAACGTGCTGCCGTACTTCGTGCACACCGCCGAGCAGGACGACGGGTTTCCGGCCGTCGCCGGGTGGGTGTGGGGTCAGGCGGTGGAGGCGGCGCGGGCGGACCCGTCGGCGTACGACGTGGAGAGTGTCGTCGCCGGGGCGCGGGCCGCGTATGCGAAGGAGGCCGAGGCGGGGGACGGGTCGGCCATGCACGCCCTGGGCCTGCTCGACGAGAGTCTGGGAGAAGGGGAGAAGGCCGAGTCCTGGTTCCGGCGGGCGGCGGAGGCGGGATGGACCGAGTCCGCGGGGCGCCTTGGGCGGTTGCTCGTGGAGCGGGGGGAGAGCCGGGAGGCGGAATCGTTCCTGGAGTCGGCTGCGGAAGCCGGAGACCACGAGGCGGCCACCCTGCTGGGCAAGCTGCTCCGGGACCGGGCGGCCGTGTGGTTCGAAGCGGCGAAGAAGTCGGGGAACCCGGAGGCTGCTCATTGCCTGGGGGATCTCCTTCTGGCTGACGGTGACGCCGACGGGGCGGACGACTGCTATCTGACGGCTGAGCAACAGGGGTACGCCGGGGCCGCCAGAAGCGCGGGGGTGTACCACCTGCTGGCCAACGCGCCTGAGATCGCTCGTGTTTGGCTGGAGCGGGCGGCGGCAGCAGGCGACGATGCGGCCGCAGGGCTGCTGCTCGACATGGAGGGTGAGACAGAGGGTTTGGCCAGTGCCGAAGGCTATTTCTCGGTCTCTGACACCTACCCGTTGGACAACACCCACCATGGCGTCGTGCTGGAAAAGCTGGGACGTCTGGACGAAGCTCGCAAGGACTACGAAAAGGGCTACGCGGCCGACGACCCCTACGCCGCCTACCGCCTCGCCGTCCTCCTCGAAGAACAGGGTGACGGCGAAGAGGCCGGTGTCTGGTACCGCAAGGCCGCCGTCATGGGACACCCCGCCGCCCGGAAGGCCGTGGCCGGGCGCCCCGGTGCCCCGGATACCGTCAAGGAGTGACAGACCAGCCGCACCCCCACCACCCCGCCCCCGAACTCTTCACCTGGGAGTTCGCCACCGACCCTTACCCCGCCTACGCCTGGCTCCGTGAGCACGAGCCGGTGCACAGGACGCGGCTGCCCAGCGGGGTGGAGGCCTGGCTGGTCACCCGTTACGCCGATGCCAGGCAGGCGCTCGCCGACCCCCGGCTCTCCAAGAACCCCGCGCACCACGACGAACCGGCGCACGCCAAGGGCAAGACCGGTATCCCCGGGGAGCGCAAGGCCGAGCTGATGACGCATCTGCTCAACATCGACCCGCCGGACCACACACGGCTGCGACGGCTGGTCAGCAAGGCGTTCACGCCCCGCCGGGTGGCCGAATTCGCGCCCAGGGTGCAGGAGTTGACGGACGACCTGATCGACCGGTTCGCCGCGGACGGCTCCGCCGATCTCATCCACGACTTCGCGTTCCCGCTTCCCATTTACGCCATCTGCGATCTCCTCGGCGTGCCCCGCGAGGACCAGGACGACTTCCGTGACTGGGCGGGCATGATGATCCGTCACGGCGGTGGCCCGCGCGGCGGAGTGGCCCGGTCCGTCAAGAAGATGCGCGCCTACCTCGCCGACCTCATCCACCGCAAGCGCGAGGACCTCGCCGACTTCCCCGACTCCGACTCCGCCCCCTCCGAAGACCTCCTCTCCGGTCTCATCCGTGCCTCCGACCAGGGCGAGCACCTCACCGAGAACGAGGCCGCGGCGATGGCCTTCATCCTGTTGTTCGCCGGGTTCGAGACGACGGTCAACCTCATCGGCAACGGCACCTACGCACTCCTCACCCACCCCGAGCAGCGCGCTCTCCTGGAGAAGTCCCTGGCGGCGGGGGAGCGGGGCCTCCTGGAGACCGGTGTGGAGGAACTCCTGCGCTACGACGGCCCGGTGGAGCTGGCCACCTGGCGGTTCGCCACCCGGCCGCTCACCCTCGGCGGGAAGGACATCGCGGCCGGCGACCCGGTGCTGGTCGTGCTCGCCGCCGCGGACCGCGATCCCGAGCGGTTCGCCGACCCGGACGTCCTCGATCTCGGACGGCGTGACAATCAACACCTCGGCTACGGCCACGGCATCCACTACTGCCTCGGCGCCCCGCTCGCCCGCCTGGAGGGGCAGACCGCGTTGGCCACCCTCCTCACCCGCCTCCCGGACCTCCAACTCGCGGGAGATCCAGCCGACTTGCGCTGGCGCGGCGGCCTCATCATGCGCGGACTGCGCACGCTGCCGGTGGAGTTCACCCCGGAGCGCTCCCGAACGGCCGGCCGGACCGCGTGACCCCCTCTCGGACCCGGCCCGCCGCCCCGTCGTCCGGCCCCCTCAACCCCCTGATCCCGCCCGCTAAACCCGAAAGTGACACTTCTTCAACTCTGTGATCTTCACGTGATCTCCGTGGCATTAACTTGTGACAAGTGATCGACTGTGGATACGTTCACCTACCAGCGCGGCGACCTGTTCGAGCTCGACCCCCTCCGCCGCGCGGTCCCCCGCTGTCACGCGAAAGGTCTCCGCATGCTCTCCGGGAACGGTCGTCACCGTCGCCCCCGCCAGGCTCCGGCTCTCCTCGTCGCGGCCGGGGTGACCGGCTCCGCCATCGCGATCCCGCTGCTCGGCGCCGCCTCCGCGAACGCGGCCGACGGCACCACCTGGGACAAGGTGGCCAACTGCGAGAGCGGCGGCTCCTGGAGCGAGAACAGTGGCAACGCCTACTACGGCGGCCTGCAGATGTCCCTGGACGACTGGGACAAGTACGGCGGCCTCGCGTACGCCCCGAGCCCCGACCTGGCCAGCCGCTCCCAGCAGATAGCCGTCGCCGAGAAGATCCTCGACGCCGAGGGCACCACCCCCTGGCTCACCTGTGCGCTGCTCTCCGGTCTCACCGCGGACTCGGGTTCGACGGACGTCGACACGGGTGTCGCGAGCGACTCCCCGTCGGCCGGTGCGACGGACTCCGGCGGCGACTCCGACTCCTCCGATTCCTCGGGCACTTCCGCTTCGTCCGGGTTGTCCGACTCGGGCACCACGGATTCGTCGGCCGCGGGTTCTTCGGGTTCCTCGGGTTCGTCCGACTCCTCGGCGAGCCCCTCGCCCACCGCGACGGACAAGTCGAACAACCCCGCCAAGTCCGACAAGTCCGCCAGCCCTTCGAAGAGTGGCGACCCGGTCGAGGCCTCTCCAAAACTCGACGAATCGGACAACTCGGCCCAGGCGGCGAGCAAGTCGAGCCTCGTCGACACCGGCGCGCTCGACGGCACGGGCAACGCGGCCGAGCAGCAGACCGTCGGGAAGCACCGCGGGGCGAGCGCCGAGGAGAGCGTGACGCCGCAGACGTACACCGTCCGCGCCGGCGACTCCCTCGCGTCCATCGCCGACTCCCTTGGCCTCGACGGCGGATGGCGTGCGCTGTACGCCGAGAACAGGAAGCTGATCGGCGCCGACCCGACCCGGATCGCCGCCGGTCAGACGCTGGACGTCGGGGCGGAAACGGGCGGAAAGTAGCAGGAAAACAGCGGGAGTTCACGTCACGCTTCGCGGCGAATGTCCGGTTTGGTGAAAGTGTGGGATGAGTCTCAGAAGCCCTGATCGTCTTTGAAATCCCGCGGATTCTCTGTCTACGGTCAAGGCCGCTCGTCACCACGAGCCCCGGCTGCCGCACACGCCGAGTCCTGCCAGCGGCCTCCGGGAACAGTCGTCGCGTCAAGCGCCGTAGGCAGGAGCGGGGGACCCAAGGTAAGTGCCGGGCCCGGCAGTTGATGCCGGGTGCGGCTTGGGGTGAAGTCGTGCGCCGGGAGGCGCGCGGCCGGGCAACTCACACGGCCCGAACCCGACAGCTCACCTCGCAGGCGTCGGTGAGGGGATCTCCGCATGCTGTTTTCCAGCAAGGGCAAGCACCGTCGTCCTTCCAAGGCCACCCGTGTCGCCACGCTCGCCGGTGTCACCGGTGTCGCCATCGCCGCCCCGCTGATGGCGAGCGGCAGCGCCTCCGCCGCCACCGCCTCCGAGTGGGACGCGGTCGCCCAGTGCGAGTCCGGCGGCAACTGGTCCATCAACACCGGCAACGGCTACTACGGCGGTATCCAGTTCTCCGCCTCGACGTGGGCCGCGTACGGCGGCACCGCCTACGCCTCCACCGCGAACCTGGCCACCAAGGCCCAGCAGATAGCCATCGGCGAGAAGGTCCTCGCGGCCCAGGGCAAGGGCGCCTGGCCCACCTGCGGCACCGGCCTGTCGAGCGCCACCTACTCGGGCGGCAGCTCCTCCGGCTCCAGCAGCTCGAACAGCGGCAGCTCGTCGAGCGGCAGCTCCACCAGCGAGCGCTCCAGCAGTGACACGACCGCCTCCCGCTCCGCCGAGCGCCCGGCGGCCAAGAAGACCGTCACCACCCCGACCGGCAAGAAGGTCAAGAAGGGCGACGGCGAGTACAAGGTCGTCAAGGGCGACACCCTCAGCTCCATCGCCGAGAAGCACAAGGTGAAGGGCGGCTGGCAGCAGCTGTTCAAGCTGAACAAGGACATCATCGACGACGCCGACGTCATCTTCCCGGGCCAGCAGCTCCACCTGAAGTGACCTACGCGGCTCGTAGCCGAACCACAGTCCCCTCACAGCCGTGGTGTCCATCATGAAGACCCCGTGAGGGTCACCCCCGTCCCCCACGGGCTCCCCGCCCCGGTGCGTGTTCCCCCGTACGCACCGGGGCGGGGCTTTTTCACGTCCCCGGCGGGCCGTGCCCGGCCGGCCGCCCGCCGCTTGCCGGGACTTTTTGTTCCGTTCGGAAACAATTTACTCTCGGTTCTGTCCATCAGGCGGCCGACCGGATGGCCAATCGCCCGGAGCCGGTTAGGCTCGTCTCGCAGAGCCGCTGCGGTACTGCCGTAGCCGCGTCAGATCCCAAGAAGGAGATGCTCGTGCCGTCCATCGACGTCGTCGTAGCCCGGGAAATCCTGGACTCCCGAGGCAACCCCACGGTCGAGGTCGAGGTCGGCCTCGACGACGGCAGCACGGGTCGTGCCGCCGTTCCGTCCGGCGCCTCCACGGGTGCCTTCGAAGCCATCGAGCTGCGTGACGGCGACCCCAACCGCTACGGCGGCAAGGGTGTCGAGAAGGCCGTCCTCGCCGTCATCGAGCAGATCGGCCCGGAGCTGGTCGGCTACGACGCCACCGAGCAGCGCCTGATCGACCAGGCCATGTTCGACCTGGACGCCACCGACAACAAGGGCTCGCTCGGCGCCAACGCCATCCTCGGCGTCTCCCTCGCCGTCGCGCACGCCGCGTCCGAGGCCAGCGACCTCCCCCTCTTCCGCTACCTCGGCGGTCCGAACGCGCACCTGCTGCCCGTTCCGATGATGAACATCCTGAACGGCGGCTCGCACGCCGACTCGAACGTGGACATCCAGGAGTTCATGATCGCCCCGATCGGCGCGGAGTCCTTCTCCGAGGCGCTGCGCTGGGGCGCCGAGGTCTACCACACCCTCAAGAAGGTGCTGAAGACCAAGGGCCTGTCCACCGGCCTCGGCGACGAGGGCGGCTTCGCCCCGAACCTGGAGTCCAACCGCGCCGCCCTCGACCTCATCATCGAGGCCATCAAGCAGGCCGGTTACGTCCCCGGCGAGCAGATCGCGCTCGCGCTCGACGTCGCCGCGTCCGAGTTCTACAAGGACGGCACGTACGAGTTCGAGGGCAAGTCCCGCTCGGCCGCCGAGATGACCGAGTACTACGAGGAGCTCGTCTCCGCGTACCCGCTCGTCTCCATCGAGGACCCGCTGTACGAGGACGACTGGGCCGGCTGGAAGGTCATCACCGACCGCATCGGCGAGAAGGTCCAGATCGTCGGCGACGACCTCTTCGTCACCAACCCCGAGCGCCTCGCCCGCGGCATCGAGGAGGGCACCGCCAACGCCCTGCTCGTCAAGGTGAACCAGATCGGCTCGCTGACCGAGACGCTGGACGCCGTCGAGATGGCCCAGCGCAACGGCTTCAAGTGCATGATGTCCCACCGCTCCGGCGAGACCGAGGACGTCACCATCGCCGACCTCGCCGTCGCGGTGAACTGCGGCCAGATCAAGACCGGCGCCCCGGCCCGCTCGGACCGCGTCGCCAAGTACAACCAGCTCCTGCGCATCGAGGAGATCCTCGACGACGCGGCCGAGTACGCGGGCCGCAGCGCCTTCCCGCGCTTCAAGGGCTGAACCAACCCGGGCTAAGCCTTAGCCAGTCGTCCGTACGTCCCCGCACCCGGTCCCGTACCGTGTGCGGGGACGTACGCACGTATGAAGGGGAGGCGGGACATGGCCGTGAAGGACCGGGACCGGTTCTCCACCGCGACCAGGCTCAAGCTGCTCGGCGAGCAGACGGCGGCCCGTGTCTACCGTTCCCAGACCAAGCGGCAGGCCCGCCGCTCCCGGCTCACCGGCCGGGCGGCCCTCCTCGCCCTGGTCCTGTGCTCCCTGATCGTGGCGCTGGCGTACCCGATAAGGCAGTACGTCTCCCAGCGCGCCGAGATCTCCGATCTGCAGCGGCAGCAGGACCAGGCCCGGCAGCGCGTCGAGCAGCTGCGCGACCTCAAGGCACGCTGGCAGGACGACTCGTACGCGGAGCAGCAGATCCGGCAGCGGCTGCACTACGTGATGCCCGGTGAGACCGGTTACATCGTGATCGACCCGGACGCGGCCAAGCAGTCGCGCGCCGAGCTGGGGGCGGCCGACCGTCCCTGGTACGCGAACGTGTGGGACGGCGTCGACAAGTCCGACGCGTCCGACCGGTGAGCACCGCCAGTCAGTGCCACCCGTGAGTACCACCCGTGAGCACCACCAGCGAGAACTGACCCAGAGAAAGACGTCCTGAAGACAGTCATGGAAACGCCCCCGCCGCCCACCCCGCGCACCGAGCCCACCGACGCCGACGTCGAGGCCTTCAAGCAGCAGCTCGGGCGTCCGCCGCGCGGGCTGCGCGCGATCGCGCACCGCTGCCCGTGCGGTCAGCCGGACGTGGTGGAGACGGCCCCCCGCCTCCCCGACGGCACCCCCTTCCCGACCACGTACTACCTCACGTGCCCGCGTGCCGCCTCGGCGATCGGCACCCTGGAGGCGAACGGCGTGATGAAGGAGATGACGGCCCGTCTGGAGACGGACCCCGAACTCGCCGCCGCGTACCGCGCCGCGCACGAGGACTACATCGCGCGCCGCGACGCCATCGAGGTCCTGGAGGGCTTCCCGAGCGCGGGCGGCATGCCGGACCGGGTGAAGTGCCTGCACGTGCTGGTCGGCCACTCCCTGGCCGCGGGCCCGGGCGTCAACCCGCTCGGCGACGAGGCCCTCGCGATGCTCCCCCAGTGGTGGGCCAAGGGCCCGTGCGTGAGCATGCCCGCCGAGGAGCCCGCCGACGCGAAGGAGGAGGGCGACCAGTGACCCGGGTCGCCGCCATCGACTGCGGTACGAACTCGATCCGCCTCCTCGTCGCCGACGTGAACCCCGGGACCGGTGAACTCGTCGACCTGGACCGGCGGATGACGATCGTCCGGCTCGGCCAGGGCGTGGACAAGACCGGCCGGCTGGCCCCCGAGGCGCTGGAGCGCACGTTCGCGGCCTGCCGTGACTACGCGGCGATCATCAAGGAACTCGGCGCCGAACGCCTCCGCTTCGTCGCCACGTCGGCCTCCCGCGACGCCTCCAACCGCGACGACTTCGTCCGCGGGGTGATGGACATCCTCGGCGTCGAACCCGAGGTGATCTCCGGCGACGAGGAGGCGGCACTCTCCTTCACCGGCGCGACCAGGGAACTGAGCGGCCGTGACGATCTCGCCCGGCCCTACCTGGTGGTGGACATCGGCGGCGGCTCGACGGAGTTCGTGGTCGGCGACGACGCCGTCCGCGCGGGCCGCTCCGTGAACATCGGCTGCGTCCGCATGACCGAGCGTCACCTGGTCCGCGACGGCAAGGTCACCGACCCGCCGACCCCGGAGCAGATCGCGGCGATGCGCGCGGACATCGAGGCCGCCCTCGACCTCGCCGGGGAGACGGTCCCGCTCCGCGAGGCCCGCACCCTGGTCGGCCTGGCCGGTTCGGTCACCACGGTCTCGGCCATCGCCCAGAACCTCCCCGAGTACGACACGGACGCCATCCACCACTCCCGCGTCCCCTACGACCGGGTCCGCGAGATCACGGAGTCCCTCCTCCGCTCCACCCACGCCGAACGCGCCGCGATCCCCTCCATGCACCCCGGCCGCGTCGACGTCATCGGCGCGGGTGCCCTCGTACTCCTCTCGATCATGGAGCGGGTCGGGGCGAGCGAGGTCGTGGTGAGCGAGCACGACATCCTGGACGGGATCGCGTTCAAGGCGGCGGAGGACGCCGGGGCGGGCGGCGAGCAGGGCGCCTGATGCAGCGGGAGCGCGCTCTCCTCATGCCCTGAGGCGAGGCCGACGGGATTCGGCCCCGGAATCCTCGGACCGTTCATCGCCCTGATCGCCCTCCTCCCGACCTAGGCGAGGGCGGACGAGGGCGCACCCCCGGCATCGCGGTCGGGGCCGCCGTGCCGGACGCGGACCACCAACTTGCCGGTGGCCCGGTCGTGTTCCATGTCGTCGTGTGCCCGCGCCACCTGCTCCAGGCCGTCGTACACCCGGTCCACGGGGAAGGTCAGCCCACCGGCGGCGACCGCGTCGAGGATCTCCTGGAAGACCTCTGCGGGCAGATCGCCGGCATCGCCGAAGTAGCCCGCGAGCCGTACGCCCCTCGGCAGGTACTCGTTCGGGGCGAAGTCCCGCACCGTCCACTGGTTGGAGAGGCTGCCGCCGAAGCAGCCCGTGCCGTGGACACGGACCGCGCGCAGGGTGTCGGGCAGGGTCGGGGTGCCGACCAGGTCGAGGGCGGCGTCGACCCCGTCCGGGTACAACTTCCTTACGACGGGCGCCACTTCGCCGGTGTCGAGCAGCGGGTGGTCGACACCGTGCGCAGTGAGCGCGGCGAGGCGGTCGGGGCGGCGGGTGGTGGACAGGACCGTCGCACCGGTCCGACGGGCGAGCGCGGCGGCGGCCAGGCCCACCGAGGAGGTGCCGCCCCGGATCAGCACGGTCTGCCCCGGCCGCAGATCGAGCCCGACGGTGAGCGAGCCGTACGCGGTCTGCACCATCTCCGGCAGCGCGCCCAGCACCTCCCAGGGCAGCTCGGTCTCCACGGGGATCACCTGGGCCAGCGGCACCGACGTGTACTCCGCGTACCCGCCGTCGTAGGTCCGCCCCATGTCCCCCATCATCGCGACGACCTTCTGCCCCCGCACCAGCCCGCTCCCGGCCGGCGCCGAGTCGACGGTCCCCGTGGCCTCGATCCCCGGCACCCGGGGGAAGCGGACGCCCTCGCTCACCCCCAGCCGCAGCTTGAGCTCCGACCGGTTGAGCCCGAAGGCCTCGACCCGGATACGCACCCACCCGTCCCGCTCGGGAGGGAGGGGGAGCGTGATCAGCCGCAGGTTCTCCACGGGTCCGGGGGCGGACAGGCGGACGGCGCGCATGGTGCTCGGCGAAGAGGTCATGGGGCGTGCCTTCTTCCCAGGGGGAGGGGACCCGGTCGGGGCTGCACAACATGCGACACCCCCGGCTCCATTCCCGACTCGGCCTGGAATCAGGGTTGTTGGCGTAGGTGTGGGTCAGTGGCCGCGCACGAGCCGGAACCGCGCACGGTGATTCGGTTCGCGGGGTGCCGTCCTTACGGTGATTCTCCAGCCGTCCTCGACCGCTCCTACGTTCTCGCCGCCGGGCCGGGCTCTCCGGGAGCCCGAATTATTACTGGCCGGTAGTAAACTCCTGAGCAGCCCATATAACGTATGAGCGGAAGCAGGGGCGCTCGCGGACCCCCTTCGGAACGTGTCCGTAAGAAAGTTCGTGAAGTTCTTCACAAGGAATTCTGTCCAGTTGAGCGGCGAGACTGCCCCGGTTGGCCCTTCCGGGGTGCGGGCGGGGCCGGGAGCATGCTCGGCCGGGTGATACGGGAGGGATTCGCGGGTGTTTCGGGAGGGTGTCGCGGAGGTGTGGTCCAGGGGGTCCCGCGCGACAGAGCGGCAGCTCACACGGCCTTGACAACGGGGCGAACCGACCCGTGGTTCAGTACCCCCGACGCGCCGTGGATCATGCGAGTCGCGGAGGATAACATAGCCCCTGTGCAAGCTTGTGAAGGGGCGCACGAGCGACCCCCCAGGGGCAGGTGGATACTCGATGGCATGAGCACCACGGAGCGTCCCAGGATCCTCGTAGTAGGCGGTGGGTACGTAGGCCTGTACGCAGCTCGGCGCATTCTCAAGAAGATGCGCTACGGCGAGGCGACCGTCACGGTCGTCGACCCCCGGTCGTACATGACCTACCAGCCCTTCCTCCCCGAAGCCGCCGCCGGCAGCATCTCCCCTCGGCACGTCGTCGTCCCGCTGCGACGCGTCCTGCCCAAGGCGGAGGTCCTCACCGGCCGGGTCACCACCATCGACCAGGACCGCAAGGTCGCCACGATCGCCCCCCTCGTGGGCGAGGCGTACGAGCTGCCTTTCGACTACCTCGTCATCGCGATGGGCGCGGTCTCCCGCACCTTCCCGATCCCCGGCCTCGCCGAACAGGGCATCGGCATGAAGGGCATCGAGGAGTCCATCGGCCTGCGCAACCACGTCCTGGAGCAGCTGGACAAGGCCGACTCCACCACCGACGAGGAGATCCGCCGCAAGGCGCTCACCTTCGTCTTCGTCGGCGGCGGTTTCGCCGGTGCGGAGACCATCGGTGAGGTCGAGGACATGGCCCGGGACGCGGCCAAGTACTACACCAACGTCTCCCGCGAGGACATGCGCTTCGTCCTCGTCGACGCCGCCGACAAGATCCTCCCGGAGGTCGGCCCCAAGCTCGGCCTCTACGGCAAGGAGCACCTGGAGAGCCGCGGGATCGAGATCTACCTCTCGACCTCGATGGACTCCTGCGTCGACGGCCACGTCGTGCTGAAGAACGGCCTCGAGGTCGACTCCAACACGATCGTGTGGACGGCCGGCGTCAAGCCGAACCCCGTTCTCTCCCGCTTCGGCCTCCCGCTCGGCCCGCGCGGTCACGTCGATGCGCAGCCGACCCTCCAGGTCACCGGCACCGACTACGTCTGGGCCGCCGGCGACAACGCCCAGGTGCCCGACATCGCGGCCCGCAAGGCCGGCGTCGAGAACGCCTGGTGCCCGCCGAACGCTCAGCACGCGCTGCGCCAGGCGAAGGTCCTCGGTGACAACGTGATCTCCGGCATGCGGGGCTTCCCGCAGAAGGAGTACTCGCACGCCAACAAGGGTGCGGTGGCGGGCCTCGGCCTCCACAAGGGCGTCGCGATGATCGTCATGGGCAAGATGAAGATCAAGGTCAAGGGCCGCCTCGCGTGGTACATGCACCGCGGCTACCACGGTCTGGCCATGCCGACCTGGAACCGCAAGATCCGCGTCTTCGCCGACTGGACGCTCGCGATGTTCCTCAAGCGCGAGGTCGTCTCGCTCGGCGCCATGGAGAACCCCCGCGAGGAGTTCTACGAGGCCGCCAAGCCGGCGCCGGCTCCGGCCGCCGCCGCGAAGACGGAAGAGAAGGCCAAGGCCTCCTGACCGTCTCCGGTCCGCTCCGGCGTCGCGAGCGGACGTAGGAGAGCGCGCAGCAAGAACGCGCAGGAAGTTCGCGCAAGAAGAAGACGTGCACAGCAGTGACCCGAAGGGGCCGTCCGCCATCCGTGGTGCGGGCGGCCCCTTCGGCGTGCCGCGCGCGGCACCTTCATGGTCGCTACATCTATTTTGCCTACTCGTAATGCTCAAGCAGGACTGCGATCGGGCCTGGCCGGTGTTTACGTGGTGATGGACAATTCCGGGATCCGCGTCACGGAGGTGTGCGCCATGGCTGATGCCGCGCTGCGGCTCAAATCCCTCTTCGAACAGCTACTGGGAACCCCTCTTCCGGTGCGCATCCGCGCCTGGGACGGTTCCGAGGCGGGGCCGCCCGATGCGCCGACGTTGGTCGTACGCAATCGCCGCGCCCTGCGCCGACTCCTCTGGAAACCCGGCGAACTGGGCATGGCCCGGGCCTGGGTCTCCGGCGACCTGGGCATCGAGGGCGACCTGTACGCGGCCCTCGACGCGATGTCCGAGCTGGTGTGGGAGCGCGGCGAGGACGCCCGCACCCTCGGCCAGGCCCTGCGCGACCCCGAGGTGCGCTCCGCCGTCCGCGGCCTGGTCAGGCTCGCCGGCCTCCCGCTGCCGCCCGCCCCGCCCCCGGAGGAGGTCCGCCGCGGTCGCGGCCACCTGCACACCAAGCGGACCGACAAGCGCGCCATCAGCCACCACTACGACGTCGGCAACGACTTCTACGAGATCGTCCTCGGCCCGTCGATGGTCTACTCGTGCGCCTACTGGGAGTCCCCGGACGGCACCCTGGAGGACGCCCAGCGCGACAAGCTCGAACTCATCTGCCGCAAGCTGGAGCTGACGCCGGGCCAACGCCTCCTCGACGTCGGCTGCGGCTGGGGCTCGATGGCGATCCACGCGGCCCGCGAGCACGGCGTCAGCGTCGTCGGCGTGACCCTCTCCCAGGAACAGGCGGCCTACGCCCGCAAGCGCGTCGCGGACGAGGGACTCACCGACAAGGTGGAGATCCGGGTGCAGGACTACCGGGACGTCGCCGACGGGCCCTACGACGCCATCTCCTCCATCGGCATGGCCGAACACGTGGGCAGCGACCGGTACCTGGAGTACGCCAGAGATCTCTTCGCCCTGCTCAGACCCGGTGGACGGCTGCTGAACCACCAGATCGCCCGCCGCCCCTGGCAGGACGAATCGGCGTACGACATCGACGAGTTCATCGACGCGTACGTCTTCCCCGACGGGGAACTCGCGCCGATCGGCACCACCGTGACCCAGTTGGAGCGCGCCGGTCTGGAGGTGCGCGACGTCGAGGTCATCCGCGAGCACTACGCGCTCACCCTGCGCCGCTGGGTCGCCAACCTGGAGGCCGACTGGGCGCGCGCCGCCAAGCTCGCCGGGGTGGGCCGGGCCCGCGTGTGGCGCCTGTACATGGCGGCCTCCGCGCTGGCCTTCGAGCGCAACCGCATCGGTGTGAACCAGGTCCTGGCGGTCCGGACCCCGGACGGCGGGGGTTCCGGGCTGCCGTTGCGCGCCCGTACGTGGCGCTGACCCGGCCCTCCGGACAGCAGAAGGGGCCCCGTTCCGCACCGGAACGGGGCCCCGACTCATGTGCCGCTACTCGGACTTGATGGCCGACAGCATGTTCAGCTTCGCCGCGCGGCGGGCCGGCCACAGGGCCGCCAGGACGCCGACCGTGCCCGCGAGGAGCAGGAAGAGCGCCATCCGGGCCCAGGGGATGACCAGCGCGTACGTCGACATCCGCGATCCGATCAGCTCACCGGCCGCCCAGCCGAAGAACACGCCGAGACCGATGCCGAGCACCCCGCCGAAGAGCGAGATGACCAGGGACTCCAGACGGACCATCCGCTTGATGCCCTTGCGGTCGAGGCCGATCGCGCGCAGCATCCCGATCTCCTGCGAGCGCTCGAAGACCGACATGGCCAGGGTGTTGATCACTCCGAGGACCGCGACGATCACCGCCATGGCGAGCAGGCCGTAGACCATGTTGAGGATCAGGGTGAAGACCTGCGCGATGCTGTCGGAGAGGTCCTTCTTGTCCTGGACCTTGACGGCCGGGTTGGAGCCGAGGGCCTTCTCCAGCCTGTCCTTCGTCGCACTGGACGCGCCGTCGGCCGTCTTGACCAGGATCTGCATGTCGGCCGGGTCGGTCTGGTGCGGGGCGAGGGTGGCGTTGTCGAGCATGATGCCGCGGATGAGCTCGTTGCCCTCGTAGACCGCGGAGACGGTGAGCCGCTGCGCCCTGCCGTCCTCGTAGTGCGCGGTGAAGGTCGAACCGGCCTTCCAGTGACGGGACTTGGCCGTGTCGTCGTCCACGACCACCTGGGTCCCGGCGACCTTGAAGGTGCCGCTGTCGACCTTGAGGTCGGTGAGCTCGGCGATCGCCGAGCCGTTGACGCCGGTGAGGAACTCGGACGTGCCGTCGATGCGCGAGGGGGCGTTGCGCAGCGGGCTGGTGGCGGTGATGCCGGAGGTGCTGGTGAGCGTCTTGTCGACGTTCGGGGAGAGCGAGTTGCCGTTCGCCATCGAGACGATGTAGTCGGCCCTGATCGCGGACGAGGCCATCTTGTCGATCGCCTGCTGGAGGCTGCCCGCCATCACCGTCATGCCGGTGATGAGGGTGAGGCCGATCATCAGCGCGGACGCGGTGGCGGCCGTGCGGCGCGGGTTGCGCACCGAGTTCTGGCGGGCCAGCTTGCCGGAGATCCCGAAGATCCGCAGGACCGGCGCCGAGGCCGCGATCAGCGGGCGGGACAGCAGCGGGGTCAGGATGAACACGCCGATGATGAGGAGGACGGCGCCCAGACCCATGGGTGCCTGGCCGTCCGAACCGTTCATCGACGTGGCCGCGATGACGACCGCGATGCCCGCGCCGGAGAACAGCGCGCCGATGGTGTTGCGCAGGACGAGCGACTTGGTGGTGGCCGTCGCGTGCAGGCTGCTCATCGCGGCGACCGGCGGGATCTTCGCGGCGCGGCGGCCGGGCAGCCAGGCGGCGAGCATGGTGATGAGGATGCCGACCGCGAGGGCGCTCAGGACCGTGTTCGAGGTGATGATCAGCGGGCCGTCCGGGACGGTCGCGCCGATCGTGCCCATCAGGGCGCGCAGCCCGGCGCCGATGCCGATGCCGGCGACCAGTCCGGCCACCGCGGCGACCGCGCCGACCACGAACGCTTCGAGGAGCACCGACCGCGTGACCTGGCGGCGGGAGGCGCCGACCGCGCGCAACAGGGCGAGTTCCTTGGTGCGTTGGGCGACCAGCATGGTGAAGGTGTTGGCGATGATGAACGTGCCGACGAAGAGCGCGATGCCCGCGAAGACCAGCAGTCCCTGCTTGAGCCCGCTCATCGAGGAGGCGATCGTCTCGGCCTGGTCGTCGGCGAGCTTCTTGGCGGTGGTGGTCTCGGTGAGGCCCTTCGGCAGGGCGCCGTCGAGCTGTGACTTCAGCGTGGCCTGGCTGGTTCCGGCCGCGGCCTTCACATCGATCTCGTCGTACGTCCCGGCCTTGCCGAACAGCTTCTGCGCGGTCGCGGTGTCGAAGAGGGCGAGGCTGCCGCCGGCGGTGACATTGCCGTCGTCGGTGGTGAAGATGCCGGTGATCCTCGGGGTCAGGACCGGGCCGTCGACGGAGAGGCGCACGGTGTCGCCGACCTTGTACCCGGCGCGCGCGGCGGTCTCGGAGTCGATGGCCACCTCGCCCGAACCGTGCGGCGCGGCACCGGACTTGAGGGGGTAGCGGGCGTCCTTGGTCCCCCAGTAGTTGCCGCCCTGCGACTGGAAGCCGCCGCCGATGAGCTTGCCCTTCTTGTCGGCGATGGCGGTGAAGCCGTTGACGACCCCGGTCGCGGAGGCGGCGCCCGGCACCTTGGCACTGGTGTCCAGCATGGCCTGGGTCAGCTCGGGCGTCTTGCCGACCGCGTCGCCCTCACTGTCCTGGTACTTGGCTCTGACGGCGACGTCGACCTGGTCGAAGCCCTTGGCCGAGCTGTTCTGGAAGGCGTTCGAGATGGTGTTGGTGAAGACCAGGGTCCCCGACACGAACGCGACGCCGAGCATCACGGCGAGCACGGTCATGAGGAGCCGGGCCTTGTGCGCGAGTACGTTGCGCAAGGCGGTACGGAACATGGGTCTACTCAGTCCAGGTCTACGAGGGGTGAGCCGGGCGGCGGAGCCGGGGGCGGAGGCGGTGAACGCGCGCCCCGGTGTGGCGGGTTGAGGTGCCGTCAGGTGACGCGGCCGGAGCCGGTCAGCTGGTGCGGCCCTTGGAGTCGAACCGCTTCATGCGGTCGAGCACCGAGTCCGCCGTCGGCTCGTGGACCTCGTCGACGATGCGGCCGTCCGCGAGGAAGACGACCCGGTCCGCGTACGCGGCGGCCACCGGGTCGTGGGTGACCATGACCACCGTCTGCCCCAGCTCCCGTACGGAGTTGCGGAGGAAGCCCAGCACCTCGGCGCCGGAGCGCGAGTCCAGGTTCCCGGTCGGCTCGTCGCCGAAGATGATGTCGGGGCGGGAGGCCAGCGCACGTGCCACGGCGACGCGTTGCTGCTGGCCGCCGGAGAGTTCGGAGGGCCGGTGCTTCAGCCGGTCGGCGAGGCCGATCATGGTGATCACCGAGTCCAGCCACTGCTTGTCCGGCTTGCGGCCCGCGATGTCCATCGGGAGGGTGATGTTCTCCAGGGCGGTCAGCGTCGGCAGCAGGTTGAACGCCTGGAAGATGAAGCCGATCTTGTCCCGGCGCAACTTCGTGAGCTGCTTGTCCTTGAGGGAGCCCAGCTCGGTGTCGCCGATCCGCACGGAGCCGGACGAGAAGGTGTCGAGGCCGGCCACACAGTGCATCAGGGTGGACTTGCCGGACCCCGAGGGGCCCATGATCGCGGTGAACTCGGCCTGCCGGAAGTCGATGGAGACCCGGTCGAGGGCGACCACCTGGGTCTCGCCCTGTCCGTAGACCTTGGAGAGATCCGTGGCGCGCGCGGCCACGGAGGTGGTCCGGTCGGCGATGGGGGTGGTGGTCACGGGGGGCACTCCTGTCGGGACGACGGTACTGCTGGGGACGTGTCCCATCCTCTCTGCCCGATCCCACCGTGTAGTCAGCCGCTGTTCCGGTTCCGGGGACCGCCTCCAGTCGGACAGCGCTGAGCGCAGTCATACCTGGGGATGAGGGCGGATCCGGAAACGGCCGCCGAGTCGGGTTCGCGTCAAGAACCGGTGGAGCACCCTCGTTCGGGCGGTGAAATTCCGTCATTCCGCATACGAGCCCCCAGACCGCGCGCAAGGCTATTGGCAAGTGCTGATGGCTCTTTCCACGGTCTGATGCACCCTCAGACATCAATAAAATAAGACAACATCGGTCCGCCCGCCCGCTGTTGGGGAGGCGCGTCCCGATAGGCTCGTGACCTCAATGCGGAGCCCACGGCCTGCCCGGATGGTGGAATGCAGACACGGCGAGCTTAAACCTCGCTGCCCCTTCGCGGGCGTGCCGGTTCAAGTCCGGCTCCGGGCACCTCCCACCCTTTTCGCACACTTCCCCAACCGTTGACAGGTGACCCACGCGGTCGGAGACTTGGGGCGTACCAGCAAGGTGAAGGAAATTTCACCATGCGAACACGCGCCGGAGGCGTGCACCGCGCCATCGCGACACCGCGCCGCGAACACGCGCAGCGCCCACGCGCGACCGCCGCCCGCTCGAAAGGGAACGCCCGATGCGTACCACCGTCGGCATCATCGGAGCCGGCCCCGCCGGGCTCCTGCTCGCCCGGCTGCTGCACAACGCCGGCATCGACTCGGTCGTGCTGGAGAGCCGCGACCGGGAGTACGTGGAGCACCGGCAGCGGGCCGGGATCCTGGAGCAGGGCACGGTCGACGTGCTGCGCGCGGCCGGTGCCGGGGAGCGCCTGGACCGGGAGGGGCTGCGGCACGACGGGATCGAGCTGCGGTTCGACCGGAAGCGGCACCGGGTGGACTTCCCGGCCCTCACCGGCGGCCGCAGCGTCACCGTCTACGCCCAGACCGAGGTCTGCAAGGACCTGATCGCCCTTCAACTCGCCGACGGCGGGCCGCTGTTGTTCGAGGCGGAGGCGCTGGAGGTGCAGGGGGCGGAGAGCGACGGCCCGCGCGTCCGCTTCCGGCACCAGGGGCGTGAGGACGTCCTCGACTGCGACTACGTCGTCGGGTGCGACGGCTTCTGGGGCATCGCGCGCACCGCGATCCCCGCCGGCCTGACCCGCGTCTTCGAGCGGTCGTACCCCTACGCCTGGCTCGGCATCCTCGCCGATGTCGCGCCCTCCCACGACGAACTGGTCTACGCCCGCCACGACCGCGGCTTCGCCCTCCTCTCCATGCGCTCGCCGTCCGTCTCCCGCCTCTACCTCCAGGTGGCCGAGGGCACGGACGCGGAGAGCTGGAGCGACGACGACATCTGGGACGAGCTGGAGCGGCGGTTCGAGACCGGGGACGGATGGCGGCTGGAGCGCGGTCCCGTCACCCAGAAGTCCGTCACCCCGATGCGGTCGTACGTCCACGAGCCCATGCGGCACGGACGGCTCTTCCTCGCGGGGGACGCGGCGCACATCGTGCCGCCGACCGGGGCCAAGGGCCTCAACCTCGCCGTCGGCGACGTCGTCACCTTCGCGCGGGCACTGACGTACAAGAAGGAGACGGGCCGCGACGACCGGCTCGACGGGTACTCCGCCACCTGCCTGCGGCGGGTCTGGCAGGCCGAGCGGTTCTCCTACGACATGACGAGCCTCCTGCACCGCGCGCCGGACGCGACGCCCTTCGAGGGGCGGCTCCAGCTGGCCCGGCTGGAGCGGATCGCGGAGTCCGGGGCGGCCGAGACGGATCTTGCCGAGGCGTACACCGGGTTCCCGTTCGACGACCAGGGATAAGAGGCCTCCAAGGGGGGCGTCACGGCTTGGTACCAGTGTGCGCTGGGCGTGCGCTCCACCGCGTACCGTGGCAGGACGAGGGGAAGATCCTCCCCAAGAGGTAGGGTCAATCCTTTGCCTACCTATTACTCTTGAGCCCAAGGCCGCGCGAGGCGGCCATGGAGGAGTGAAATGAGGAGCAGAAACCCGGTCTTCTCGCGACGGGGGTTCAGCCGCGACAACGGCTACGCGGGCTTCAACACCGCGCCGCAGGCCGGGGGCCCCGCCGTGGGCACGCAGGCGAACCCCTACGCGGGCGGCAACCCGTACGCGCAGAACCCGTACGCCCAGCAGGACCTGCAGCAGGGCGCACCGCCCCAGGCCCCGGCCACCACCGGCCGGATGACCATGGACGACGTCGTCCTGCGCACCGGCACCACCCTCGGCACCCTGATCGTCACGGCGGCGCTCGCCTGGGCGCTGCTCCCGGTCGACGACGCGAACATCAGCCGTTCGTACGGCATCGGCATCGGTGCCGCGCTGGTCGCGATGGTCCTGGCGTTCGTCCAGTCCTTCAAGCGCAAGCCCGTCCCGGCGCTGATCCTGTCGTACGCCGCACTGGAAGGCGTCTTCCTCGGCGTCGTCTCCAGCGTCGTCGACAACCGCATCGCGAGCGGCGCGGCCATGCAGGCCGTGATCGGCACGATGGCGGTCTTCGCCGGCGTCCTCATCGCGTACCGCGCGGGCTGGATCCGCGTGAACCGCCGGTTCTACGGCTTCGTGATGGCCGCCGCGCTCGGCTTCATGCTGCTGATGGTCGTGAACCTGCTGTTCGCGGTGTTCGGCGGCGGTGACGGCCTCGGCTTCCGCAGCGGCCCGCTCGGCATCTTCTTCGGCGTCGTCGGCATCATCCTCGGCGCCTGCTTCCTCGCTCTGGACTTCAAGCAGGTCGAGGACGGGATCGCCTACGGCGCGCCCAAGGAAGAGGCGTGGCTGGCGGCCTTCGGGCTCACGCTGACGCTGGTCTGGATCTACATGGAGTTCCTGCGGCTCATCTCGATCCTCAACAGCAACAACTAGCGGTCCTCACGATCGCGGAAGGGCCCCGGGTGTGTTCCCGGGGCCCTTCGCCATGTCCGTGATGGGTTCGTCCGTGGTGCGCGCCTAGAGCAGTTTGCGCGCGGCCCTCCTCAGGTCGTACTCGTGAATGATCGCCTTGGCGTGGCCGTACGCGAGGTCGTGCTCGGCGCGGAGCCAGCTGACCTTCTCCTCGAAACGGAAGAGGGCGGGGCCTTCGTCGACGGTGCGCAACCAGTCGGACACTTCACGACCGGTGCAGTGGGGAATGCGGGCGAGCATGTTCTGGTGGGTCTCCTGGGAGAACACTTGGGACATCGGCGCCTCCGGACGCATGGGGTGTAAGCCGGTCCTTCAGGTCACCGTGCCTGAGCGTTCGCCCGTTGGCAACAGTCCCGGTACGGCGCGTAGTCTCGCGGCGTGGTGGATACGACGCGGTTGACTCAAGCGGTGGATCACTTCGCGGACCGGCTCAGGGCCGCGCCGCAGAGTCGTTTGCAACGGGGTGCCGCGGCGGAGGCGCTGGCCCTGGCCAGGGAGATGTCCCGCCGGGCGCAGCTGGCGGAGGAGCCGGGAGCGGAGCCTCGGGAGATGCCCGACGCGGGGATGTTCGCCGCCGCCGATCAGATCACCGTGGCCGTGCACGACCTGGCGGTTGTCCTGGTGAATGACGCCGAGGTCGATGAGGCGCTCGGGTTGGTCGCGGAGGCGCAGAAGAGGGCCGGCGTCTGAGGTTCTCCGGCGCGCTCCTTCAGGGGCGCGGGGAACCGCGCGACCGGCCCCACCGGCCCGCACCCGGCAACCGGCAACGGACCGGCGCACCCCTGACCGTCAAAGGGACGCTATGACCCGGTCCGCCAGGATGTAGACGTTGTCCTCGCCGCACGCGAACGTGAGGGTGTACGCGCCCGATACGCCGGAGCCGCCCAGGAGGAACGGGGTCTCGCCGGACTGGAGGGCCGCGGCGAGGCGTTCGGCGGTCTCCCGGTGACCGGGGGTCATGCAGAGGGTGGTGCCGTCGACGAAGACGTAGACGTCGAGGGTGCCCAGCGGGCCGGGCCGGACGTCGGCCAGTTCGACGGCGGACTCGGCCAGCTCCTCCAGCGTGGCCACCGTACGTTCGTGGTCGTTGACCACGGGTGACTGGGCCGGTACGAAGTCCGGGTGGGACGGGTGGCGGCGCCGGGCCGCGGCCAGCTCGGGGGATTCTCCTCCGGCGGGGGCACCGCCGAACTCGTCGGCGTCGGCGGCCAGCTCGGTCATCGGCTCCAGCGGTTCGAGGCCCGCGAAGTCGCTCTGGCGGGGCATGAACAGCTCGCTGTCGGGCAGACCCAGCAGAGTGGGCACCTCGGTGTCGCGGGCTTCCTGGGCGGCCCAGAAGGCTCGCGCCTCGGCCAGTTCCCGCTCCCGCTCCTCGGCCAGCGCCTCGGCCACGGCGGCGCGTATCTCGTCCGCGTCGGTGTGGCTGCGGGCGGCGGGCACGAGCGCGCGCACGGCGGCGGCTCTGCCCTCGGCGAGTTCGGTGTGCAGGTCCGCCACCTGTCGACGGAGCACCAAGAGGGTGCGCAGGACGGCGACGCCCACGGCGCCAACGGCGGCCGTGGTGAGCAGCAAAGCGATCGGCATGGCGCTCACTGACGTACTCCCGGTTCAAAGTCGACCCCCGACTTCCTACATCAGCTTGAAGGGCGGACTAACCAGCTGTCAGTGCGTAACGTCACGAAACGGGCAGGACTTTGGGCCCGATGTTTGGTGGTGAAACGGTCCTGACCTGCGGAAATCCCTCTTCGAAGGGAGATAGGTCACATCCTGGGGGAGATTGGATCACAAATCGGCCCAGAACCCGGGCGGTTGCGGGGTTCCGGGCCGAAGGGTGACGCAAAGTTCCCGCGCGGCTACGGGGAGTTGACTAGCTGAGGCGCTCGATGACCATCGCCATGCCCTGGCCGCCGCCGACGCACATCGTCTCCAGACCGAATTGCTTGTCGTGGAACTGGAGGGAGTTGATCAGCGTGCCGGTGATGCGGGCGCCGGTCATGCCGAAGGGGTGGCCGACGGCGATCGCGCCGCCGTTCACGTTCAGCTTCTCCAGCGGGATGCTCAGGTCGCGGTAGGACGGGATCACCTGGGCGGCGAACGCCTCGTTGATCTCGAACAGGTCGATGTCGTCGACGGTGAGACCGGCGCGGCCCAGCGCCTGCTTGGACGCCTCGACCGGGCCGAGGCCCATGATCTCGGGGGAGAGGCCGGAGACGCCGGTCGACACGATCCGCGCCAGCGGGGTCAGGCCCAGCTCGCGGGCCTTGGTGTCGCTCATGATGACGACCGCGGCGGCGCCGTCGTTCAGCGGGCAGCAGTTGCCGGCGGTGACCAGGCCGTCGGGGCGGAACACCGGCTTGAGGCCGGAGACGCCCTCCAGGGTGACGCCCGCGCGCGGCCCGTCGTCCTTGCTGACGACCGTGCCGTCGGGCAGCGTGACCGGGGTGATCTCGCGCTCCCAGAAGCCGTTCTTGATGGCTTCCTCGGCGAGGTTCTGCGAGCGGACGCCGAACTCGTCCATGTCCTGGCGGGTGACGCCCTTGATCCGGGCCAGGTTCTCCGCGGTCTGGCCCATCGCGATGTACGGGTCGGGGAGCAGGCCGTCCTCGCGCGGGTCGTGCCAGGTGGAGCCCTCGGACGCGGCGGTGGCCGCGGTGCGGGCCTGCGCCTCGGCGAAGATCGGGTTGGTGGTGTCCGGGAGGCCGTCCGAGCTGCCCTTGGCGTACCGGGAGACCATCTCGACGCCGGCCGAGATGAAGACGTCGCCCTCGCCGGCCTTGATGGCGTGCAGGGCCATGCGGCTGGTCTGCAGGGACGAGGAACAGTAACGGGTGATCGTGCAGCCGGGCAGGTGGTCCATGCCCATCTGCACGGCGACGATCCGGCCGAGGTTGTAGCCCTGCTCGCCGCCGGGGAGGCCGCAGCCGAGCATCAGGTCCTCGATGAGCTTCGGGTCCAGCTCGGGGATCTTCGCGAGGGCGGCCTGGATGATCGTGGCGGTGAGGTCGTCGGGGCGCAGGTCCTTGAGGGAGCCCTTGACGGCGCGGCCGATGGGGGAGCGGGCGGTCGAGACGATGACGGCTTCGGGCATCACGGCTCCATTGGCGTTCGTACGGGGACTTGGCACGGCTTTCTTGGAAGTTACCCGCACGTATGGCGCAGGTCACGGGAACCACGGTGTGACCCTGACCGCAATTGTCTAAGCGCTTGCTTGGGCCCCCGGACCCCCATCGGCCGGAACGGGCTCGTCCTCACCCGCCCCCGCGCGCCCTCACACGCCGGACGGGCTGGACGGAGCCGTGTCCGGCTCCGGCACCCTCCGCCTCTTCCGGCGCTTCAGCAGGGCCCATGGACCCCGGGGACCCGTCGGCATCGCTGCCGTGACCTCCGTGCCCGGTTCCGAGGCCGCCTCCGCGGCGGCCCGTGCCACCGGCAGGAAGCCCTCGCGGCGGGACGCGTCCGGACGGTCCTCGTCGGCCGGCCAGAGGCCCAGCGCGGCGCAGACGGTCGGGAGGACCGCCATGGCCGCCGTGGCGTACCCCTCCGCCGAGGGGTGGAAGTTGTCCGGGCCGAACAGCTCGCGCGGGTTCGCCGCGAACTCGGGGCCCAGCAGGTCGCCCAGCGACACCGTGCGCCCGCCCTGCTCGACCGTGCCGATCGTCTGGGCCGCCGCCAGCTGTCTGGACGCCCGGCGGGCCAGCCAGCGCAGGGGCTGCTGGACCTGCTCCACCGTCCCGAGGTCGGGACAGGTGCCGACGACGACCTCGGCACCGGCCGTGCGCAGCCGCCGTACCGTCGCCGACAGATGGCGTACCGAGCGGGTCGGGTGCATGCGGTGGGTGACGTCGTTCGCGCCGATCATGATCACGCAGACGTCCGGCACCCGGGTGGAGTCCGCGAGGGCCAGCGCCACCTGGCGGTCCAGGTCGTCGGACTGGGCGCCGGGAAGCGCCACGTTGTGCAGCTCGACCGGGCGCTCCGCGACCGCCGCGAGACCCGAGGCGAGCAGCGCGCCCGGGGTCTGCGCCGCCCGGTGCACGCCCTGTCCCGCCGCCGTGGAGTCGCCGAGCATGGTCAGGCGCAGGGGAGGTTCACCCGGAGTGTCGTAGGAACGGCCGTACCGGCCGTCGGCGCTGGGCACATGGTTGCTGCCCGGGCCATGGCCGTTGCCCACATGCCGCTTCACGAACCGGACCTCCGCCAGCACCAGCCCGACGGCCGCCGCGCCCACCAGCCCGACCCCGCCACCGCCGTACGCTGCACCGGCCGCGATCCGCCGGGCCACCCGCGCCCTCGACATCCTCGTCATACCTCGCCGCCACCTCCTCTGAGCCGTCATCCACTCCTTGCCCCGAACAGCACGTCGCCCAATCTCAACAGCCGGTGAACGTGGATTCCGGGCCGTAGGGCCTGCCCGGCGGATCACGCCGCGGACGCGGGGTCCGGCCCCCGGGATCTGCTGCGACCCGACCCGCCGGACAGGCCCTAGGCTGGCGGAACCAGTCACGACCACTTCTTTTGCAGCAACCGGAGACAACGGTGCAATTCCACGACTCGATGATCAGCCTCGTCGGCAACACCCCGCTGCTGAGGCTCAACAGCGTGACCGCGGGCATCCAGGCGACCGTTCTGGCCAAGGTGGAGTACTTCAACCCCGGCGGTTCCGTGAAGGACCGCATCGCGCTGCGCATGATCGAGGCGGCCGAGAAGAGCGGGGAGCTTCAGCCCGGCGGCACCATCGTCGAGCCGACCAGCGGCAACACCGGTGTCGGCCTCGCCATCGTCGCCCAGCAGAAGGGGTACCACTGCATCTTCGTGTGCCCCGACAAGGTGTCCACCGACAAGATCAACGTGCTGCGCGCCTACGGCGCCGAGGTGGTCGTGTGCCCCACCGCCGTGGACCCCGAGCACCCGGACTCGTACTACAACGTCTCCGACCGGCTGGTCCGTGAGACGCCGGGTGCCTGGAAGCCGGACCAGTACTCCAACCCGAACAACCCGCTCTCCCACTACCACTCGACCGGCCCCGAGCTGTGGGAGCAGACCGAGGGCAGGATCACCCACTTCGTCGCGGGTGTCGGCACCGGCGGGACCATCTCCGGCACCGGGCGCTACCTCAAGGACGCCAGCGACGGCCGGGTCCAGGTCGTCGGCGCCGACCCCGAGGGCTCCGTGTACTCCGGCGGCTCCGGGCGGCCGTACCTCGTCGAGGGCGTCGGTGAGGACTTCTGGCCGACCGCCTACGACCGGACCGTCGCGGACGAGATCGTCCCCGTGTCCGACAAGGACTCCTTCCAGATGACCCGCCGGCTGGCCAAGGAGGAGGGCCTGCTCGTCGGCGGCTCCTGCGGCATGGCCGTCGTGGCCGCGCTGCGCGTCGCCGAGCGGCTCGGCCCGGACGACGTCGTGGTCGTCCTCCTGCCCGACAGCGGCCGCGGGTACCTCTCGAAGATCTTCAACGACGAGTGGATGGCCGACTACGGCTTCCTGGAGGACGAGGGCCCCAGCGCCCGCGTCGCCGACGTCCTGAACGACAAGGTGCACGGCGCCATCCCGTCCCTCGTGCACATGCACCCGGACGAGAGCGTCGGCGAGGCCATCGAGGTGCTGCGCGAGTACGGCGTCTCGCAGATGCCGATCGTGAAGCCGGGCGCCGGTCACCCCGACGTCATGGCGGCCGAGGTCGTCGGCTCGGTCGTCGAACGGGAGCTGCTGGACGCCCTGTTCACCCAGCGCGCCTCCCTGAGCGACCCGCTGGAGAAGCACATGTCGGCCCCGCTGCCGCAGGTCGGCTCCGGCGAACCGGTGGGCGACCTGATGTCCGTCCTGGGCTCCGCCGACGCGGCCATCGTCCTGGTCGAGGGCAAGCCCACCGGTGTCATCAGCCGGCAGGACCTGCTGTCCTTCCTCGCCAAGGGCGGCAAGCAGTAGCGAACGTCCGGTGAACGGGCCGTGTCGACGGCGACTTTGCGGTCGTCCACCGAAACTGCGGACTTCGCGGAAGTGGTACGAGGGCGTCACGTCCACGCAGCACACGCTTAACACGCGTCGTGCAGATTAGTGGGTGTCGGCAGGGCGGGAGCGGCTCCCCGCCTCGCCGGCACAGAAACGGCGTCACGGACATCCGGAGCGGCTCCCGGACCTCCACCGACGCCCAGGACGCGCAAGCCCGGCCCTGACCCGGCCCGCGTCCCTCGCGGGGACCGCCGTCGTCCCGCCCTCCCGGCAACGGGGGGTGCGGCGGTCCCCGCGCATAGCCTTTCCCGGCTCCTGGCCCCCCGGCCCCCGGGTCTTCTCAGTCCTCCCAGTCGCCGTCCTGGGACGACTTGCGCCGCCGTCCCCCGAAGAGCCCCGGATTGGACCGCGCGGCCTGGACGGCGTTCACGCCGACGATCCCGACCCAGGCCACCAGCAGGCCTGGCAGGTGGGCGATGCCCCCGCCGATCGCGGAGAGCGGGATCGCCAGGACCATCGAGACGATGCCGAAGCCGAAGCGCTCACCCCAGGAGTCGGTGCCCTGGGGCGAACGGGAGCCGCGGGCGACCACCATCTGCTGCTCGGCCAGCTGCCGGCGCACCCGGCGCTCCACGGCGCCGTCGATGCGCTGGTCGACCTTCTCCAGGAAGGAGTCGACCAGTGCCGACTCGTACTCGTCGCCGAGTTCCCTGCGTGCCTGCAGGGTGGCGTTGAGTTCCTTCTTGAGTTCGACGTCGTGCGCGTCCATTCCCGTCATGCGACTCAGGCTAGGGAGCCGTCGCCCCCGCTGCACTGGGGATAGCCCCCCTGTTGTCCGTCGGGTTCACCGGGAGCGCGCAGCAGGGAGACGAGGCCCGTGCCGAGGTCCAGGCGGGCGGCGACGACGTGCGCGGAGGCGAAGGCGGGGTCGGCGCGGATCGCGTCCCGCACCCAGGCCGTCTGGGCGGTCATCGTGTGCTCGGCCCAGTCGCCGGGCAGCGCGCGGGTGCGGCGCGCGGCCGGAGCGATCTCGTCGACCAGGAGTGCGAGATGGCCGGGGACGGGGGCGCCGGTCTCCAGGTGTGCGAGGGTCGCCGCGACCGCGCCGCAGCGCTCGTGGCCGAGCACCAGCACCAGGGGGACGCGCAGTTCCTCGACGCCGTACTGGATGGAGGCGAGGACGGCCTCGTCCAGGACCTCGCCCGCTGTCCTGGTGCACAGCAGGTCGCCGAGGTCCTGGTCGAAGACCAGCTCGGGCGGCAGCCGGGAGTCGACGCAGCCGACGACCACCGCGAACGGGTGCGGTGCCGGGTGCGGTGCCGGGTGCGGTGCGGCGGCCGGTCGGCGGCTCCGGCCGGGGTGGCGGGAACGGTCGGTGGCGAAGCGGCGGTTGCCGTCCAGGAGTTCGGCGAGCGCGTCGTGGGCGGTGGTCGGGCGAGGGAGCGGATCGGCGGCGGCGGTCGCGGGAGCGGTGGCCGGCGCGCCGGCTGCGGTGGCCGTCAGAAGGGCGCTGCGGTGGGAGGCCATGCGGTTCCTCGGGTGGTGAGCGGTTCATCACCCTACGCATGCAGGCAATCACTCAGAGTGTTCGTTTAATGACACTTGGCTGATTCCGCGTCAGATCATCGACCGCTCATTACTTGGTGATGCCGTGCTGTTCGGCATACGTGTTCGCCACGTCCTCCGGGTCCTTCTTGTCCTTGTCCACCTGGCGGTTCAGCTCGGTGAGCTGGGCGGTGGTGAGGATGTTGCCCAGCCGGGCGAGCGCCTTGCGGACGGTGGGGTCGGCCACCCGGTCGGCGATGAGCGGCACGATGTGCTGACTGGGGATCAGCGTCCTGGGGTCGGTCAGGACGACCCAGTCGTTGGCCTTGATGTCGGTGTCGGTGGTGAACAGGTTCGCCACGTCCACATCGCCCTTCTTCAGCGCGCCCTTGACCAACGGCCCGTCCGAATCGAGGGACTTGAACTCCTTGAACTCCACGCCGTAGACCGACTTCAGTCCTACGACACCCACCTGGCGGGTCTTCACCTCGGCGGAGGCGCCCAGGGTCAGCTTGCCGTTGTGCCGGGCGAGGTCGGCCAGCGAGGTCAGCCCGTACTTCCGGGCGGTCGCGCGGGTGACGGCGAAGCAGTCCGCGTCCTCGGCGATGCCGTAGGGGAGGACCTGGAGGCCGGAGGGGAGGGCGAGGGTGAGGGCGTTCTGCATCGCGCCCGCCTCCGCGACCTTCGACTTCGGCTGGAGGTAGGTGAGCAGGGAGCCCTGGTACTCGGGGAGGAGGTCGATGTCGCCGCTCTTGAGGGCGGGGAAGACGATCTCGCGGGTGCCGAGGTTGGGGCGGACCTTGACCTTCACGCCGGCCGCTTCGAGGGCGGCGGCGTAGAGGTAGCCGAGGACCTGGTTCTCGGTGAAGTTGGCGGTGCCGATGGTCACGCCGTTCTTGCTGGAGGCGTTGCCACCGCCCGCCGAGCCCCCGCCGTCGAGCGAGGTGACACCGCTGGAGCAGGCGGACAGGACGGGCACGGCGACGGCCGTTCCGGCGAGGGCGCCGAGGAGGGTGCGACGGTTCATTTTCGGGTTCCTTCGGGTTCGGCGCGCCTCGAAGGGGCGCGGGGCCCTGCTGATGTGCGGCTACCGCCGCGTGGGCGCGACCAGCCACGACGAGGCCGCAGACGAGGGGCGACGGCACGGTACGGACGGCACGGTCAGCGAAGCGCCGCCGTGCGGTGGCGGAAGAGGAAGCGCTGGAGGGCGGACAGGCCGAGGTCCAGCACGATGGCGACGACGGCCACCAGCACGGCACCGCCCAGCACCTGCACGAGATCCCGCTGGGCGAGCCCGTCGAAGACGTACCGGCCCAGCCCGCCGAACGACACGTACGCGGCGATCGTGGCGGTGGCCACCACCTGGATGAGCGCGAGCCGCAGGCCGGTCATGATCAGCGGGAGCGCGAGGGGCAACTCGACCTGGAACAGCACCTGGTGGCCGCGCATGCCCTGGCCGCGTGCCGCGTCCTTCACATCGGGGTCCACCGCGGTCATGCCGGCGTAGGTGTTGGTGACGATGGACGGCACCGCGAGGGCGACCAGCGCGATGTACACCGGCCACATCGACAGACCGCTGGCGAGGAAGACGAGGACGACCAGGCCGACGGTCGGCAGGGCGCGGCCGAAGGAGGCGAGGTTGATCGCGACGAAGGCCCCCTTGCCGGTGTGGCCGATCAGCAGACCGAGCGGGAGGCCGATCGCGGCCGCGATGAGGGTCGCGAGCAGCGAGTACTGGAGGTGTTCGGCGAGGCGGTGCGCGATGCCGTCCGTGCCGGCCCACTGGGAGCCGCTGGTCAGCCACTCGGCGAGGTTCTTGAAGAGTTCGTACATCAGGCTCGCCGCCTCTTCCAGGGGGTCAGCACGTACTGGAGGGCGACCAGCAGGGCGTCCGCCACCACGGCCAGGAGCAGGGTCAGGACGACGCCGACGACGACCGGTGTCGGGAAGTCGCGCTGGAAGCCGTCGGTGAAGAGCTGGCCGAGGCCGCCGTCGCCGATGTAGGTCGCGACCGAGACGAGCGAGATCGACATGACGGTGGCGATCCGGACCCCGGCCATGATCACCGGGAGCGCGAGGGGGAGTTCGACGGTGAGGAGCGTGCGCAGGGGGCGCGTGCCCATCGCCTTCGCGGCCTCCTTCGTCTTCGCGGGGACCGAGTCGAGGCCCTCGACGGTGTTCCGCAGCAGCACGACCAGCGTGTAGACCGTCAGGCCGATGACCGTGGTCGTACGGGTGAGACCGCTGATCGGGAGCAGCAGCACGAAGATCGCGATCGACGGGATCGTGAAGAGGACGTTCGACAGGCCGAGCAGGAAGCCCCGGAGCGGGCGGACCCGGTGCGCCACGACGGCGAGCGGGAGCGAGATCAGCAGGCCGAGGAGGACGGCGGTCAGCGCGGCCTGGAGGTGCGAGAACGTGAGGCTGGTCAGGTCGTCGGTGTGGTCGCCTATCCACGACCAGTCGATCGTCATGCCGCGATCCTCGCGTCGGCGTGCGCCCGGCCCGCGTGTGTGTGGATGTCGTCGCGGGACGAGACGCCGGTGAGGACGCCGGCCGCGTCGACGCGGACGATCAGGCCGTTCGGGGAGGCGACGGACTCGTTGAGCGCCGCGAGCAGCGAGTCGTCGTCCGTCAGGGGCCGTACGGGAATCTCGGCGTCCTTCGCGGCCCAGTGGAGGGGCTTGCGCGCCTCGTCGAGGACGAGGGTCCAGGTGCCGCCCTCGGGGGCCGGGCCCTGCGGGACCTCGGAGAGGGTGGTCAGGGAGAGCAGTTTGAGGCCGCGTTCGGCGCCGAGGAAGTCGGCCACGAAGTCGTCGGCCGGGCGGGCGAGGAGTTCGGCGGGGGCCGCGCACTGGACGAGGTGACCGCCGGTGCGGAAGATCGCGATCTTGTCGCCGAGCCGTACGGCCTCGTCGATGTCGTGCGTGACGAAGACGATGGTCTTGTTCAACTCCTTCTGCAGGCGCAGCAGTTCGTCCTGGAGCTGGGTGCGGACCACCGGGTCGACGGCGCCGAAGGGCTCGTCCATCAGGAGCACGGGCGGGTCGGCGGCGAGTGCGCGGGCCACGCCGACGCGCTGCTGCTGGCCGCCGGAGAGCTGGTGGGGGTAGCGCTTCCCGGCGTCGGCGGCGAGGCCGACGGTCTCCAGGAGTTCGGCGGCGCGGGCGCGGGCCTTCTTCCTGCCGTGCCCGAGCAGGAGCGGCACGGTGGCGATGTTGTCGAGGACCGTGCGGTGCGGGAAGAGCCCCGACTGCTGGATGACGTATCCGATGGAGCGGCGCAGTTCGGCCGCGTCCTGCCGGGTGACGTCCTTGCCGCCGACCTTGATGACGCCCGAGGTCGGGTCGATCATCCGGTTGATCATCCGAAGAGTGGTCGTCTTGCCGCAACCGGAGGAACCGACCAGTACGGTGACCCCGCCTTCCGGCATCTCCAGGGAGAGGTCGTGAACTGCTGTCGTGCCGTTGGGGAAGCGTTTGTGGACCGCGTCGAACTGGATCATGAGTTGTCCCTTGCCCGGCTGTATAACGTCATGCAGAGTTCTCGGTGTTTGAATAGTTTGTCAATGTCTCCGCGTTAATCCGAGGTAACGGATGACCGGCAGGCAAGATCGAGTGTCCGGTTTGAGGGGAGTTTGGGGCTATATGTCGTCTCGGATCGTGGACACCACTGATGCGATGGTGTCCGGGGGCTCCGACCTCGTCGTCCTCGACGGAGTCGGCTTCGGCGTCACCGACGTGGTGCGCCTCGCCGACGGGAACGCCCGGCCGGTCCCCGGGACCGACGCGATGAAGCGCGCGACCGAGTCCTGGGACGCGGCCCGCCAGATCGCCGCCACCGGCCGCGTCTACGGCCGCTCGACCGGCGTCGGCGCCAACCGGAACGAGGACGTGCCCACCGAGGCCGCGGCGGAGCACGGCCTGCGCCTGCTGCGCAGCCACGCCGGCGCCATCGGCGACGAACTCCCCGCCCGGGAGGTCCGGGCGATGCTCGCGGTCCGCGCGAACCAGCTGCTCGCGGGGGGCGCCGGGCTGCGGCCCACGGTCGTCACCGCGCTGTGCGAGGCGCTGGAGAGCGGCGTGTACCCGGTCGTCAACGAGTTCGGGTCGGTGGGCACGGGGGACATCGCGGCGCTGGCCCAGGTGGGACTGGCGCTCGTGGGCGAGCATCCCTGGCGGGGAGTCTCCACCTCACGCGCCGCTCCCCTGGAGGGAGTTCCCGAACCCCAGCCCCTCGACAACAACGACGCGCTCGCGCTCATCAGCAGCAACGCCCTCACCCTCGGCCAATCCGCGCTCGCGCTGCACGAGTTGAGAGGGCTGATCGGCGCCACGCAGGTCGTCGGAGCGCTCTCGCTGCTCGCCGTGGACGGGTCGCACGAGCCGTACGCCGCACCGGTGCACGCCGCCCGGCCGCATCGCGGGTCGACCGAAGTCGCCCGGCGGATGCGGGAGTTGATCGGTGCCGCCGACCGGCCCACCCCTCCGCTCGGGCGCATCCAGGACCCGTACGCCTTCCGGTGCCTGCCGCAGATCCACGGGCCCGCGCACGACGCGGCGGACGCGCTGGAGGCGGTGCTCGCCATCGAGATCAACGCCGCCGCCGAGAACCCCTTCATCTCCGCCGAGGACATGACCGCCTACCACCACGGCGGCTTCTACCAGGCCCAACTCGTCCTCGCCCTGGACCACTTCAGGCTCGCCCTCACCCAGGTCGCCCGGCTGTCCACGTCCCGGCTCTCCTCGCTGAACGAGCCCGCGTTCACCCGCCTCAAGCCGTTCCTCGCCGACAACGAGGCGGCCTCCTCGGGCGTGATGATCCTGGAGTACGCCGCCGCTGCCGCCCTCGGTGATCTGCGGTCCTTCTCCGCTCCCGCCTCGCTCGGGCACGCTGTACTCTCCCGGGGCGTCGAGGAACAGGCCAGCTTCGCCTCGCTCGCCGCACGTCAGACACTGCGCGCCTGCCGCGCGTACCGTCTCGTCGTGGGCTGCGAACTCGTCGCCGCCGTCCGGGCGTTGCGCCAGCGCGGGCTGCGGCCCGATCCGGAACTCCCGGTCGGCCGCGCGCTGGAGCTGGCCGAGTCGGTGCTCGACGACGAGACGGCGGACCGGCCGCTCACGGACGATGTGACGACGGCGGCGGGACTGCTGGACCGGTTCACCGAGATCTGGAGGGGGAGCACGGCATGAGCGTGGGCAGGAGTGGGGACGGGACCGCGGAGGTGAGCGCGGACCCGTCCGCGGACAGGAGTGTGGGTGTGACCGACAGCCCGGCCGCACGGCTGCAGACGCTCTTCGAGGGGCACCGGCTCACGCCGACCCAGCGGCGCATCGCGCACAGCATGGTGCGCCGCGCCGCCGACGTGCCGTTCCTCTCCAGCGTCGAACTCGCCGAACTCGCCGGCGTCAGCCAGCCCTCCGTGACCCGCTTCGCGGTCGCCCTCGGCTTCGACGGCTACCCGGCGCTGCGCAGACACCTCCGCGAGGTCGCGCCCGCCGAGTCGGCCCCGGACACCGCGTCGTACAACGAGTACCAGCAGGCCGTCGAGGCCGAGATCGAGAACCTCAGGCATCTCGCCGAGATACTGGCCGACCCCCGGCCGGTCGCCAAGGCGGGCCGCCTGCTCGCCGCCTCCCGCCCGCTGCCCGTCCTCGGCCTGCGCGCGGCGGCCTCCCAGGCCTACGGCTTCTCGTACTTCGCCGCGAAGGTCCATCCGGACGTACGGCTGCTCAACGAGGGCGGCACGATGATCCACGACCGGATCGACGCCGCCGTCCGGGCCGGCGCCACCGCCCTGCTGTGCTTCGCGCTGCCCCGGCATCCGCGCGAGGTCGTGGACACGCTGGCGTACGCACGGGAGGCGGGCCTGACCGTCGTCACCGTCGCCGACTCCGCGTTCGCCCCCGTCGCCAAGGTCTCCGACCTGCTGATCCCGGCCGCCGTCGGCACCGGCCTCGCCTTCGACACGGCGTGCGCGCCGATGCTGCTCGGCCGGGTCCTGCTGGAGGCGATGTGCGACGACCTGCCGGACGCGCAGGCGAGGCTGGAGGAGTTCGACGCGCGGGCGGCGGCGCGGGGGCTGTTCGTGGAGTGACCCGGGCGGCGGCGACCGGCGGAAGGAGGCGGCGCGTGGAGCGGCCCGGCCCGTTCCGGCCGGTGCCTTCTCAGACTCGTCTCACGTTCGCTCACTAGTCTCCCCGCCGGACGGAACTGTGCCGGGACGACCAGGAGGCGGGACGTGGCACGCGGAGACCGGAGAGTCCAGGGGCTGGCCCGAGTGGCCGTCGTCGTACGGGCCGGGGCCGCCCCGATGTGGTGGTTCGGGGTGCTGGCGGCGGGCGTCGGAGTGCTGCCGCCCGGCATCACCGGGCGGCGGATCGGGGTGATGGCCGGGGCCGCGCTGTTCATCGTCGCGGCGGCCGCGGTGTCGTACACGCGCCGCGGGCGCTACACCGCGCTGGCCCGCGGTGCCGCCCGGGCCGGGAAGCACGATGTGCTCCAGGACCGCGCGGTCAGCACACGGAACTGGCGCCGCGCGCACCGCTGGTGGCTCGTCCTCGCCTTCGCGCTCGCCCTGGCCGCTTCCTTCGCCGTACCGGCCGCGGGCGGCATGCTGCTCGCCGGTGCCGGTACCGGGCTGCGTCTGAAGGCCGCCTGGCTCGGCCGCCGCGAGCGCGCCGACGACGCGCTGCTCTGGATCCGCGTCGACTGGCTCGACAAGCGCCACGGTGCCCCGGCGGGCAAGCCGGTCAAGGGCTACCGCTCCACCGGCATCGCCGCCGGCGACGCGACCCCGGGCGGGGCGCGCCGCCGCAGCGACGTCTTCGCGTAGGGCGCCTACACCTCCAGGTCCGCCTCGATCCGCTTCAGCTGGTGGCGGGCCATCGCGAGGTTGGCCCGGGTGGCGTCCAGGACCAGGTAGAGGAAGAGGCCGTTTCCGCCGCGCCCCTTGAGCAGGCGGATCAGGTGGTACTGGCTCGACAGGGTGATCAGGATGTCCTCGATCTCGCCCTTCAGGCCGAGGTGTTCCATGGTGCGCAGCTTGGAGCGGACGACGTCGGTGTTCCCGGCCGCGGCGACCCCGAGGTCGAAGGTCTTGCTGCCGCCCATCGTGCCGAGCGCCATACCGCTGGTGTAGTCGACGAGCGCGACGCCGGTCGCGCCCTCGATGGAGGTCAGCGCCTCTTTGAGCGAGGTTTCGGTGTTGGCCATGACAGTGCTCCCTTGGGTCCGTTCAACTTTCCGTGGTGGTACGCGCGTTGGTGGTGCGTGGTGCGCGCGCTGTTCTCGGTCGTGCGGTGGTGGTTCTCGGCGGCGCCTGCGCGGGCGCCCCCGCCTCGGACCGCTCCTCGGCCTCGGCCGCCGCCTCGGCGTCGACCAGCTCGCCGATCCGGGCCCCCGCCCGGCGGCCCTCCAGCAGCAGCCGGCCGAGGTGCACGCGGTCCTGGGCGAGCACGGTCAGCACCGCGCCGCGGCCCGCCGCGTAGGTCGCGACATAGCCGTAGACCCCGCGCACGAGCAGCTCGCGGAAGTCGCCCTGGCCGGTCGCGTCCGCCATCCGTTCGGCCACGCCGAGCGCCGTCACGGTGAGCGCGGCCACCCGCTCCGGCTCGACGCCCGGGGTGTCCTGGGCCAGGACGAGACCGTCCACGCCCGCCGCCAGCGCCCCGGTCAGCTGGGGCACCCGGGTTCTCAGCCGGCGCAGCTCGTCGAGGATCTCGGCCTCGGAGGCCATCGGCTCTCTCCTCTCGGCGCGTGCTCGCTGCCACTCAAAGGGCCTCCAGCGCATCCCTGAGCCTCTTCAGCAATGTGATGTCGGGATCGACGACGTCCAGCACGGGGGTGACTCCGGGGCCCGGCGCGGTCACGGCGGGGGGCGCGGCGAGGGGTGCGGGCGGCCGGGGGGAGACGAGGCCCGCCGACACCAGCCGCCGTACGTCCAGCAGCGTGGGGTACGCCCGGCGGCCCAGCTCCCGCGCGATGTCCGTCGCCGTACGCACGCCGTCCACCCGGTCCAGTACCGCGGCCTGGCGTGGGGTGACCGGTGCGGGCGCGACGGGGTCGGCCCGCACCAGCGGCGCGCCGTCCGTCGCCGCGTCCGGCCAGACGCGGTGCAGGAGATCCCGGCGGCGCAGCGTCTCCCGCTCCAGTGCGGCCACCGGAACCGGCCGCACACCCCCGAGCGGATGCGTGACGCCGTACCGGAAACGGCCCGGTGTGCTGCTCGGCGCGAGCACGAAGTACGCCGCGTCGTACAGCGCCCCCAGATGGCACAGCTCCAGCGCGCCCGGGCTCAGCAGGCCGCCGTCCAGCAGCAGCCGGGTCGTGGCGTGCCGGTCGTCGGTCGCTCGCGCCGCTGCCTCCCACGCCTCGGTGCCCAGCGTGCCGTGCGCGGTCAGGAGCAGGTCGAGACCGGGCGCGGACGGGCTCTCCGCGTGGACGACCCGGCCGTCCACGAGATGCAGGCTGCCGCGCTCGCGGACCAGGACACCGGTGGCCTCCTCGGCGGCGAGCCGGGTCAGCATCGGTGAGACGCCGCCCCAGCCCCGGTCCCCGGCGGCGGCCTTGTCCCGCACCGGCAGCCGGGGCGGCGGGGTGGTGGGCGTGGCCTTGACCGCGGTCATCCCAGCACCAGCCGTCCGGCCATCTCGCCGAGCCGGATGCGGGCCAGCGCGAGGTTGCCCTCCGCGCGGGCCAGCCACAGGTGCAGGAAGACGCTGCTGTCGAACGACGTCCGCACGAACCGCAGCACGTGGTAGCTGTCCCGGTTGCTGACGATCAGGTCCTCCAGCGGCGGCTCGTCGGCCTCCTCCCCGTCCGTTCCCGTGGACGCGAACGCCCGGTGCTCAGCCGCGAGCCGTGCCAGTTCGGCGGCCTCGGCGGCGCTGGCCTCCTGGTCGCCGCCCGGGGACTCCCCGACCACGCCCAGGGCCAGCCCGCTCGTCCAGTCGACCAGCGCGGCGCCCCGGGCACCGGGCAGTCGCATGGCCTCAAGTAAGCACTCGTCGATTCCGGGCACCCTGGCTCCCCTCCCGCCTGCGGTTCGGCTGAGTGACGACGAAGCTACGCACCGTGTGGCCGCGTGGTGAGGGATCTGGCATTTTCCGGTGGAACATGCTCCCGAGTGACTAAGGTGGGTCAACTGACGCCGTTTTCGCACGAGTTGCCTGAACCAGTTGAACCCTGCGCGCACCGGTGCGCGTCAACGGCTCCCGGGAGCTCCCAGGGTGGTGAGCGCGGCGGCGTGCGCCCCTCCGGATTCGGCCACGATCTCCGCCACGGTCTGCGGCTTCCGCACGGTCGCGAACGCCACGCCTCCGGAGCCGTCCCGCACGAAGCCGTAGATGCCGGGCCGGGCAAGGGAGTTGTACGCGTAGTGCGCCGCGAAGTAGTACGCCCCGGTGTCCAGCGCCGCCGCGAAGTCCCCCTGCTCCAGCAGCGGCAGCGCCTGTCCCTCGGCCAGCAGGTCACCCGCGAAACAGGCGGGCCCGGCCACGTCCTGCACCACCTCGGGGCCCGGCTTGGGGCGGCCCTTCGCGTCGTAGGCGGCGATCCGCAGCGGCCAGGACTGCGGCGCGTACACCGTCCGGGTCGCCACCTGCACGCCCGCGTGCGTGATCGCGATGGGCCGGCCGCCCGCGCTCTTCGCGTACTCGACCCGCGCCACCACCGTGCCCTGCTTGGCCAGCATCGACCGCCCGAACTCGGTCACCAGCCCGTACCGCCCGTCGAACAGCCCCGGCACCGCCTCCCGCAGCAGCCGCGCGTACTGCGCGTAGGTCGGGGTCGTCGCGTCCGAACCGAAGTTCACCCCGAGGCCGCCGCCGATGTCGATCGTGTCGATCTGCGGCCGTCCGATCCGCGCGTTGATCTCCTCCGCCAGCTGGTAGGTTTCCGCGACGCCCCGCGCCAGCAGCGCCAGCGGGATGCCCTGCGACCCGGTGTGCGCGTGCAGCCGGGTCAGCCACGGCCGCTCGGTGTAGGCGCGCACCACCCACTCGCGCGCCCCCTCGTCCCGCAGTGCCACCCCGAACTTCGAGGTGGCCGTCGCCGTGGAGAGCGCGGCGATCGACCCGCCGCCGATCTGCGGGTTGACCCGGATCCCGAGCGGCGACCGGCTGCTCGCCGACCGCATGAGCCCGTCGACGCGCTCCAGTTCCTGCGGATTGTCGGCGTTCACGGCGATCCCGAGCGCCAGCGCCTCCCGCAGCTCCGCCGGGGTCTTCGCGGGCGCGTCCAGCACCGTCCGCTCCGGCCGTACGCCCGCCGCCCGCGCCAGGGCCAGCTCGCCGGGGCTCGCCACCTCGGCGCCGATGCCCTCCTCGTGCAGCAGCCGCAGCACCGGCACCAGCGGGCTCGCCTTCACGGCGAACGCGTGCAGCACCGGGGTCCCGGGCGCCGTGACCGCGTCGAACGCCGCCCGCAGCTCCGCCGCCGACTCCCGGATGCCGGTGACGTCCAGCAGGGCGGCGATGGGCGCGCCGGGTCCCAGGAGTCCCTGTTCCACGGCGGCCAGGACCGCTTCGTCCCGGCGGGCGGTGCGTTCGCCGCCGGGTCCGGCGGCGCCCGTGTGACCCTGGATTCCGTTGCTCACTGCATCCCCCGTCGTGTCCTCGCCCGTGGCGGTCCAACCGGCTCGTGGATCCGGCCGAACACCGGAAGCCTGCCCAGAGAGACGCCCCGATGTATTGACTAGTTCTATTCACGAAGACAGGATGTGAATAGAAGTAGGAGAAAAATCCGCTGAACACAGTCCGCTAGGAGGCAGACCATGTCAGGACCCCGCCCCGTACGAGCACCGCGCGGTACGGAACTGAGCGCCCTGGGATGGCAGCAGGAGGCCGCCCTGCGGATGCTGCAGAACAACCTGGACCCCGAGGTCGCCGAACACCCCGACAAGCTCGTCGTCTACGGCGGCACCGGCAAGGCCGCCCGCGACTGGCGCTCCTTCGACGCCATGGTCCGCACCCTGCGCACCCTCAAGCAGGACGAGACGATGCTCGTCCAGTCCGGCCGCCCGGTCGGCGTGATGCAGACCCACGAGTGGGCCCCGCGCGTCCTCATCGCCAACTCCAACCTCGTCGGCGACTGGGCCAACTGGGAGGAGTTCCGCCGCCTGGAGGCCCTCGGCCTCACCATGTACGGCCAGATGACCGCCGGTTCCTGGATCTACATCGGCACCCAGGGCATCCTCCAGGGCACCTACGAGACCTTCGCCGCCGTCGCCGCGAAGAAGTTCGACGGCACCCTCGCCGGGACCATCACCCTCACCGCCGGCCTCGGCGGCATGGGCGGCGCGCAGCCCCTCGCCGTGACGATGAACGACGGCGTCGCGATCTGCGTCGACGTCGACCCGCGCGCCATCGAACGCCGCATCGAGCACCGCTACCTCGACGTCCGCGCCGAATCCCTCGCGCACGCCCTCCAGCTCGCCGTCGAGGCCCGCGACGCCCGCCGTCCGCTCTCCATCGGCCTGCTGGGCAACGCGGCCGAGCTGCTCCCGCGGATGCTCGCCGAGGGCGCCCCCATCGACATCGTGACCGACCAGACCTCGGCCCACGACCCGCTGGCCTACCTCCCCGTGGGCATCGCCTTCGAGGACATGGCCGACGAGGCCGCGAAGGACCCGGCGGGCTTCACCACCCGCGCCCGTGAGTCCATGGCGAAGCACGTCGAGGCGATGGTCGGCTTCATGGACGCCGGCGCCGAGGTCTTCGACTACGGCAACTCCATCCGCGGCGAGGCCCAACTCGCCGGCTACGAGCGCGCGTTCGCCTTCCCCGGCTTCGTCCCCGCCTACATCCGCCCCCTCTTCTCCGAGGGCAAGGGCCCCTTCCGCTGGGCCGCCCTGTCCGGCGAGGCCTCCGACATCCACAAGACGGACAAGGCGATCCTCGACCTCTTCCCGGAGAACGAGTCCCTCCACCGCTGGATCAAGCTGGCCGGCGAGCGCGTCCACTTCCAGGGCCTCCCGGCCCGCATCTGCTGGCTCGGCTACGGCGAGCGCGACAAGGCCGGCGAGCGCTTCAACGACATGGTCGCGAGCGGTGAACTGGCCGCCCCGCTGGCCATCGGCCGCGACCACCTCGACTGCGGCTCCGTCGCCTCCCCGTACCGCGAGACCGAGGCCATGCTCGACGGCTCCGACGCGATCGCCGACTGGCCGCTGCTCAACGCCATGGTCAACGTCGCCTCCGGCGCGTCCTGGGTCTCCCTCCACCACGGCGGCGGCGTCGGCATGGGCCGCTCCATCCACGCCGGTCAGGTCTCCGTGGCCGACGGCACGAAGCTCGCCGGCGAGAAGATCCGCCGGGTGCTGACCAACGACCCCGGCATGGGCGTCATCCGGCACGTGGACGCCGGGTACGACATCGCGGAGCGCGTCGCCGACGAGCGGGGTGTGCGGGTCCCGATGCGCGAGGGTGACGACGCGTGACCCTGACGGGAGACGAACGGGGCGACTCCTCGGTGCGGACGGCGCACCGGGCGTCCGCCGCGCCGACCGGCGATTCCTTCCACACGATGTGGCGCGAACTGCTCCCCGTCGGCCGGCACCCCGACTCCGGCGGCTACCGCCGGTTCGCCTGGACGGACGCCGACGCCGCATGCCGGGCCTGGTTCGAGGAACAGGCCCGGTCCCGCGGGCTGGCCTACGAACTCGACCGCAACGGCAACCAGTGGGCCTGGCTCGGCGACCCCGAGGCCGGGGACGCCGTCGTCACCGGGTCGCACCTCGACTCGGTGCCCGACGGCGGGGCCTTCGACGGACCCCTCGGGGTCGTGTCGTCCTTCGCCGCGCTCGACGAACTGCGCCGCAGGGGAGCGGAGTTCGCCAAGCCGCTCGCCATCGTGAACTTCGGCGACGAGGAGGGCGCCCGCTTCGGGCTCGCCTGCGTCGGGTCGCGGCTCACCGCCGGGCAGCTCACCGTCGAGCAGGCCCACCGGCTGACCGACGGCGACGGGGTCACCCTCCCGCAGGCCATGGCGGCGGCCGGCTACGACGCCGACGCCATCGGCCCCGACCCCGAACGCCTCGCCCGCATCGGCGCGTTCGTCGAACTGCACGTCGAACAGGGCCGCGCGCTGGACCTGTCCGGCGACCGGGTCGGCATCGCCAGCGCCATCTGGCCGCACGGGCGCTGGCGGTTCGACTTCCGGGGCGAGGCCAACCACGCCGGCACGACCCGGCTGGCCGACCGCCGCGACCCGATGCTGTCGTACGCCGAGACCGTGCTCGCCGCCCGTCGCGAGGCTCGGCTCGCCGGTGCCGTCGCCACGTTCGGGAAGATCGCCGTCGAGCCGAACGGCGTCAACGCCATCCCCTCCCTCGTGCGCGGCTGGCTCGACTCCCGCGCCGCCGACCAGGACACCCTGGACACGGTGGTCACCGGCGTCGAGAAGGCGGCCCGCGAGTACGCCGAGGCGCACGGCGTCGACCTCGACGTCGTCCGGGAGTCCTTCACGCCCGTCGTCGAGTTCGACCACGCCCTGCGCGACGAACTGGCCCGCGTCCTGGGCCAGGACACCGACCTCACGGTCCCCGTCCTGGGCACCGGCGCCGGACACGACGCCGGGATCCTCTCCGGAAGCATCCCGACCGCCATGCTGTTCGTGCGCAACCCCACGGGCGTCTCGCACTCCCCGGCCGAGTCCGCCACCGAGGACGACTGCGTGGCCGGGGTGACCGCACTCGCCGACGTACTGGAAGGGCTGACCCGCAGGTGACATCCCCCGGCACACCCCGCACGCGGACGTACTGGCTGGAACACGCCTGGCTCGACACCAACGTCGAGCCGGGCGTCGTCCTGGAGGTGGGCGACGGGCGCATCACCGCCCTGCGTACGGGAGTCGACACCCCGCCGCCCGGCGCGGAGATCCTCCGCGGCCTCACCCTCCCCGGGCTCGCCAACGCCCACAGCCACGCCTTCCACCGCGCCCTGCGCGGCACGGTCCAGGTCGGCTCCGGCACCTTCTGGACCTGGCGGGAGTTCATGTACTCCTTCGCCGACCAGCTGACCCCGGAGACCTACCACGACCTCGCCCGCGCGGTGTACGCCGAGATGGCGCTCGCCGGGATCACGGCCGTCGGGGAGTTCCACTACGTGCACCACGGGCACGGCGGCACCCCGTACGCCGACCCCAACGCCATGGGCGAGGCCCTCGTCGCCGCCGCCTCCGAAGCGGGCATCCGCATCACCCTCCTCGACACCGCCTACCTCTCCTCCGGCTTCGGAGAGCCCCCCAACCGGCACCAGCTCCGCTTCTCCGACGGCAGCGCGGACGCCTGGGCCGAACGCTCTTCACTTCTCAAGGAACGGGATCACGCACGGATCGGTGCCGCCATCCACTCCGTACGGGCCGTGCCCGCACGGGAGTTGGCGACCGTGGCCCGCTGGGCCGAGGAGCGCCGGGCCCCGCTCCACGTCCACCTGTCCGAGCAGACCGCCGAGAACGACGCCTGCCGCGCCGCCCACGACCGCACCCCCACCCGGCTCCTCGCCGACCACGGAGTGCTCGGCCCGCGCACCACCGGCGTCCACAACACCCACCTCACGGACGAGGACATCGCCCTGCTCGGCTCGACCGGCACCGGCACCTGCATGTGCCCGACCACGGAACGGGACCTCGCCGACGGCATCGGCCCCGCCGTCGCCCTCCAGCGGGCCGGCTCACCCCTCTCCCTCGGCTCCGACAGCCATGCCGTCATCGACCTCCTCGAAGAGGCCCGCGCGATGGAGCTGAACGAGCGCCTGCGCACCCGCACCCGGGGTCACTGGACGGCGGCGGCCCTGCTCCGCGCGGCCTCGGCCGACGGCCACGCGGCACTCGGCTGGACGGACGCGGGCACGCTGGAGGCAGGCGCGCTCGCCGACTTCACGACGATCGCGCTCGACTCGGTCAGGACGGCGGGGCCGGTGCCCAGGCTCGGCGCCGAGACGGCCGTATTCGCGGCGACGGCAGCGGACGTACGGCATACGGTCGTGGGCGGCCGGCACGTCGTACGCGACGGCGCCCACACGCTCGTACCGAATGTGCCGCAGGCGCTGGCGCGGGCCGTCGAAGCCCTGCGCTCCCACTGACCGCCGACCCCCGCACCCACGAGGACACGATGAGCAGCACCGTCATCACCAACATCGCCACGCTGGTCACCAACGACCCCTCCCTCGGTGACAGTTCCCCCCTCGGGCTGATCCAGGACGCGGCCGTCGTCATCGACGGCGACCGTGTCGTGTGGACCGGTGAATCCAGCAAAGCACCCGCCACTGACAACCGGGTCGACGCCGGTGGGCGGGCGGTCCTGCCGGGCTTCGTGGACTCCCACTCGCACCTCGTCTTCGCGGGCGACCGCACGCAGGAGTTCAACGCCCGGATGTCCGGGCGGGCGTACAGCGCGGGCGGCATCCGCACCACCGTCGCGGCGACGCGCGCCGCGAGCGACGGGGAACTGGAGGCCAACCTCACCCGTTACCTGGACGAGGCGCTCCGCCAGGGCACCACGACCTTCGAGACCAAGTCCGGCTACGGCCTGACCGTCGCCGACGAGTCCCGCGCCCTGCGCATCGCCGCCGCGCACACGGACGAGGTGACCTACCTCGGCGCCCACATCGTCGCCCCGGACTTCGCCGACGACCCGGCCGGATACGTGTCCCTGGTCACCGGCGAGATGCTCGACGCCTGCGCCCCGCACGCCCGGTGGATCGACGTGTTCTGCGAGAAGGGCGCGTTCGACGGCGACCAGGCCCGCGCGATCCTCACCGCGGGCCGGGCGAAGGGCCTCCACCCCCGCATCCACGCCAACCAGCTCTCGTACGGCCCCGGCGTCCAGCTCGCCGTGGAACTCGACGCGGCCAGCGCCGACCACTGCACCCACCTCACCGACGCCGACGTGGACGCCCTGGCCAACGGCGGCACGGTCGCCACGCTCCTGCCCGGCGCCGAGTTCTCCACGCGCGCCCAGTGGCCGGACGCCCGCCGCCTGCTGGACGCGGGCGCCACCGTCGCGCTGTCCACCGACTGCAACCCCGGCTCGTCCTTCACCTCCTCCGTCCCCTTCTGCATCGCCCTCGCGGTACGGGACATGGGCATGACCCCGGACGAAGCGGTGTGGTCGGCCACGGCCGGCGGGGCCGCGGCCCTGCGCCGCGACGACGTCGGCCGCCTCGTCCCGGGCGCCCGCGCCGACCTGACCCTCCTGGACGCCCCGAGCCACGTCCACCTCGCCTACCGCCCGGGCGTCCCCCTGGTCGCGGGCGTCTGGCGGCGCGGCGTCCGGGTCGTCGGGCCCGCCCCTGAAAGTGCTCTGAAAGCACCCTGAAGTCGCTCTGAAGGCGCGGTGAAACCGGGCGGGCGCAAGCTCTGGATCACAACGAAGGCGAGCGGCACCGACCCGGGGCCGCGCCGGATCCTAGGAGAGCGTCACCATGGGCATCAACCTCACCGTCCAGGACAAGAACACCCTGCGCACCGCCGCGTACGGCGCCGTCTCGCTGATGGCCGCCGCCGGGGCCGCCGGTTCGCCGCACAAGGTCGCCACCCGGGGCAGCATCGCGCTGGCCTCGGCGACCGGCCCGATCGGGTACGTGCTCGCCGAGAAGTCGCGGATCAAGGGGCTCGACGGCCGGTCCGTCGCCGCACTCGCCGACCACGTCCTGCCGGCCCTGACCGAAGCCATGAGCGTGCTCAGGAAGCAGGACCCGGCCGAGGCCGACAACTTCCGCGGCACCGTCCTCGTCGCCCTCGAAGCGGGCACCCGGACCGACCGGAACGCCGACAGCCCCGTCATGGCCGACATGACCCGCAAGATCACCGAGGCGCTCGACGCCGCCTGAACTCCGCGGGCGCGGCCGTAGGGTGCTCGGCATGAGCATCATCGGGGTTGGTATCGACGTGGCCGAGATCGACCGGTTCGCGGCGTCCCTCGCACGTACGCCGGGAATGGCCCAACGCCTCTTCCTGGACAGCGAGTTGCTGCTGCCGAGCGGGGAGCGGCGGGGGAACGCCTCCCTCGCCGCCCGCTTCGCCGCGAAGGAGGCCCTCGCCAAGGCGCTCGGCGCCCCCGCCGGACTGCACTGGACGGACGCCGAGGTGTACGTCGAGGAGAGCGGGCAGCCCCGGCTGCGGGTCACCGGCACGGTCGCGGCCCGCGCGGCCGAACTGGGCGTCCGCTCCTGGCACGTCTCCCTCAGCCACGACGCCGGGGTCGCCTCGGCCGTGGTCATCGCGGAGGGGTGACAGGGGCCGACCTCCGACGCCCGGATGCGGGGCCCGGCTCATCCGGGGCAGACTCGACCGCATGCGGACTGCGTACAGCGTGGAGACGGTAAGGACGGCCGAACAGGCCCTCATGGCACGGCTCCCGGACGGCACGCTCATGCAGCGTGCCGCCGCCGGACTCGCCGCCGCCTGCGCCCAGTTGCTGGGCCGGGTCTACGGCAGCCGGGTCGTCCTGCTGGTGGGGAGCGGCGACAACGGCGGTGACGCCCTGTACGCCGGCGCGCGGCTGGCCCGGCGCGGGGCGGCCGTCGCCGCCGTGCTCCTGGCGCCCGGCCGCACCCACGCGGGCGGGCTCGCCGCGCTGCTGCGCGCGGGCGGCCGTACCGTCGCCGCCGCCGACGCGGAGGACACCGTCCTGCGCGCCGATCTCGTCCTCGACGGCATCGTCGGCATCGGCGGCACGGGCGGACTGCGGCCCGACGCGGCCCGGCTCGCGACGCTCACGGCGGACTCGGGGGCGCTCGTCGTCGCCGTCGACCTGCCCAGCGGCGTCGAGGCGGACAGCGGCGAGGTGCGCGGCGCGGCCGTACGCGCCGACGTCACCGTCACCTTCGGCGCGCACAAGCCAGGGCTGCTGATCGATCCCGCGCGCGAGTACGCCGGTTCCGTACGGCTCGTCGACATCGGGCTCGACGCGGAACTCCCCGCCGAACCCGAGCTGGAGGCCCTCCAACACGCCGACGTGGTACGGCTGTTGCCCGTACCGAGCGCCGAGAGCGACAAGTACCGGCGGGGTGTGGTCGGCATCGCCGCCGGGTCCGGCCGGTATCCGGGGGCGGCCGTGCTCGCCGTCGCGGGCGCGCTGCGGGGCGGGGCGGGGGCCGTACGGTACGTCGGTCCCGCCGCGGACGCGGTCATCGCGCGCTTCCCCGAGGTGCTGGTGTCGGACGGGGGGCCGCTCAAGGCGGGGCGGGTGCAGGCGTGGGTCGTCGGGCCGGGCGGCGGCGACGACGCGGCCACCGTCGCGGACGTCGTGACCGCCGAGGTGCCGGTGCTCATCGACGCGGACGGGCTGCGGCTGGCCGATCCGGATGCCGTACGGGCGCGCAGGGCGCCGACGTTGATGACTCCGCACGCGGGGGAGGCGGCGGCGCTTCTCGGGGTGGACCGGGGGGTGGTCGAGGGGGCTCGGCTGGAGTCCGTGCGGGAGCTGGCGGGGCGGTACGGGGCGACCGTGCTGCTGAAGGGGTCCACGACGCTGGTCGCGGACGCGGGGGGCGGGGCGGTGCGGGTCAACCCGACCGGGACGGGATGGCTGGCCACGGCGGGCAGCGGGGACGTGTTGTCGGGGCTCTGCGGGTCGTTGCTGGCGTCGGGGCTGTCGGCGTTCGACGCGGGGAGTGCGGGGGCGTATCTGCACGGGCTGGCCGGGAGATGGGCGGCGGACGGGGCGCCGGTGGGGGCGCACGATGTGGCGGAGGGGGTGCGGGCGGCCTGGCGGGACGTGGTGCGGGGGTGAGGGCTCGGCAATAAGGGTGACCCCTCCGCGCGGCAGCCGGACGGGGTCCCGGGAGCGCGTTTCGCTGATCGCATGATCAGTACACGAATCGCGCGCAGAGGTATCGCGGTGCTGCTCACCGCGGTGATCGCCCTCCCCGTCGGGGCCGGCGGTGCCTGGGCCAGTGAGGGACCGGTGCCGGCGCCCGCCGCCGGGCCCGCGGAGAGCGAGTTGGTGCCGGGGGTGCCCCCGGGGCCGTATCAGCCGTGGCAGATCGACACTCCGGATCAGGCGCTCGCGCCGAAGGTGTACACGCCGACCGCCGAGGAGGACCGGGTCGAGCCCCGGGACGCCGCCCTGGGGACGTACGCGCTCGTCGAGTACGTGCCGATCGGGGACGCCGTCGCCAAGGTGGCGTGCAGCAAGCAGACCGGGCCCTACCAGCGGGGCGTGGAGCGGTGGCTGCGGCTGAGGGTGGACGGGAAGCAGTCGGCCGCCGACTGCAGGGCCATCCGGGCCTTTCAGAAGAAGCAGGGCATCAAGCCCGCGATCGGCTTCGCGGGACCCGTCACCTGGGCCCGGATGCAGCTGCTGGCGGCGAAGAAGAACCCCAACGCGGCCAGGAAGTGCCCCGTGCGCTCGTACCGCGTCGCCTGCGTCGACCTCGACCGGCAACTGACGTGGGTGCAGAAGGGCGGGAGGGTCGTCTTCGGACCGGTGCCGATGCGCAGCGGACGCACAGGACATGTGACCCGGGGCGGCTGGCACACGATCTACTGGAAGCACAAGAACCACTGGTCCACGCTCTACAACAGCCCCATGCCGTACGCCCAGTTCTTCGACGGAGGCATCGCCTTCCACGCCGTCTACGGCAGCATCTACACCACCGTCGGCTCCTGGGGCTGCGTCAACCTCCGGCTCGCCGACGCCCGCAAGCTCTGGGGAGTCCTCAAGAAGGGCGACCGCGTCTACGTCTGGGGCCACCGGCCCGGGAACTAGGCCGTGTCCGGCCGGTTCCGCCGCCGCGGACCCGGTCCGCCGGACAGACCCCGGGCGGGCCTGCGGGATTGTCGGTCCCCTCTGAGAGACTGGGGGCGTCATGAATGAGACAGCTGCTGTGCCGACCTCGCCCCTGCGGGCCCGTGCCGAGATCGATCTGGGCGCCCTGCGGGCCAATGTCCGTGCCCTGCGCGCCCTCGCGCCGGGCGCGGCCCTCATGGCCGTCGTCAAGTCCGACGCGTACGGCCACGGGGCCCTGGCGTGTGCCCGCGCGGCCGTCGAGGCGGGCGCGACCTGGCTGGGTACGGCGACGCCCGAGGAGGCCCTCGACCTGCGCGCCCGCGCCGGACTGCCGGACGGCACCCGGATCATGTGCTGGCTGTGGACCCCGGGCGGACCCTGGCGCGAGGCCATCGAGGCCGACCTCGATGTGTCGCTGAGCGCGATGTGGGCTCTGGAGGAGGTCACCGCCGCCGCCCGCGCCGTTGGCCGTCCCGCGCGCGTGCAGCTCAAGGCGGACACCGGACTCGGGCGCAACGGATGCCAGCCGGGCGCCGACTGGACCGAACTCGTCGGTGCCGCCCTGCGCGCGGAGGCCGAGGGGCTGGTCCGTGTCACCGGACTCTGGTCGCACCTCGCCTGCGCCGACGAGCCGGGACACCCGTCCATCGACGCCCAACTCGCCCTGTTCCGCGAGACGGTCGCCCACGCGGAGCGCCTGGGCGTACGCCCCGAGGTACGGCACATCGCCAACTCGCCCGCCACCCTCACCCGCCCGGACGCCCACTTCGACCTCGTCCGCACCGGCATCGCCGTCTACGGCATCTCGCCCAGCCCCGAGGTGGGTTCCCCGGCCGACTTCGGGCTGCGTCCGGTGATGACCCTGAAGGCGTCCGTCGCCCTGGTGAAGCAGGTCCCGGGCGGCCACGGCGTGAGCTACGGACATCACTACGTCACCCCGGGCACCACCACCCTCGGCCTGGTGCCCGTCGGTTACGCGGACGGCATCCCCCGGCACGCCTCCGGCACCGGCCCGGTCCTCGTCGGCGGCAAGTGGCGCACCGTCGCCGGCCGGGTCGCCATGGACCAGTTCGTCGTGGACCTCGGCGGGGACGAACCGGAGGCCGGGGACGAGGCGATCCTCTTCGGCCCCGGCGACCTCGGCGAGCCGACGGCCGAGGACTGGGCGCAGGCCGCGGGCACCATCGCCTACGAGATCGTGACCCGCATCGGAACACGCGTTCCCCGCGTCTACGTCAGGGAGGCCGCGCCCGGGCACGAGGAGGACGACCCGGCGCGGGGCCCTGACGTGAAGAGGAGCGGCACGTGAGCGAGAGCAGTGCGGAGGCGGTCGCCGCGGTGGCCTCCGCCGCCACGGGGGTGACCGGCAACTGGCGCAAGGCGACCGGTATCGCCGGTGCCGCGATAGGGGTGATCGCCGCCGGCGCCGCGGCCGGTGTCGCCATAGAGCGGATGACCGTCGGGCGCGGGATGCGCGAGCGGGCCCGCCTGGCGCTGGACTCGACGGGACCCTACGGCTCGCTGCGCGGCACCCCCGGCACGGCCCGGGCGGACGACGGCACCGAGCTGTACTACGAGGTCGACGACATCGAGCCCGATGTCTCCGTGACGCCCAGGCGCCGCCGCCTCTTCGGGCGCAAGGCCCCGGCCCCCGTCACCGTCGTCTTCAGCCACGGCTACTGCCTCAACCAGGACTCCTGGCACTTCCAGCGCGCCGCCCTGCGCGGGGTCGTGCGGACCGTGCACTGGGACCAGCGCAGTCATGGCCGTTCCGCACGCGGGGTCGCGCAGCTGGAAGACGACATGCCGCTCACCATCGACCAGTTGGGCCGCGACCTGAAGGCCGTGATCGACGCGGCCGTTCCCGAGGGCCCGATCGTGCTCGTCGGCCACTCCATGGGCGGCATGACCGTGATGGCCCTCGCCGACCAGTACCCCGACCTCATCCGCGACCGGGTCGTCGCCACGGCCTTCGTCGGCACGTCCTCCGGCCGGCTCGGCGAGGTCAACTTCGGCCTGCCCGTCGCCGGGGTCAACGCGGTACGGCGGATCCTGCCCGGCGTGCTGAAGGCGCTCGGGCAGCAGGCCGCGCTGGTGGAGCGGGGGCGGCGGGCCACCGCCGATCTGTTCGCCGGGATCATCAAGCGGTACTCGTTCGCGTCCCGGGACGTCGATCCGGCGGTCGCGCGGTTCGCCGAGCGGATGATCGAGGGCACGCCCATCGACGTCGTCGCCGAGTTCTACCCGGCGTTCACCGACCACGACAAGACGGCCGCCCTCGCCCGCTTCGCGGACATGCCGGTGCTCGTGCTGGCCGGGATCGGCGATCTCGTCACGCCCAGTGAGCACAGCGAGGCCATCGCCGATCTGCTGCCGGACGCCGAGCTGGTGCTCGTGCCGGACGCCGGGCACCTGGTCATGCTGGAGCACCCGGAAGTGGTCACCGACCGCCTCGCGGACCTGCTCACCCGCGCGGGTGCCGTGCCCGCAGGGGCTACCGTAAGCGGCTATGGAAGCACCAGCAGCACCGCACAGCGCGGCTGAGCCCCTGTCCGTATCGATCACCGTCAACTCCCCCGAGCAGATGCGGGAGTTGGGCCGAAGGCTGGCCAAGCTGCTGCGCGCGGGCGACCTCGTGATGCTCACGGGCGAGCTGGGCGCAGGCAAGACCACCCTGACCAGGGGGCTGGGGGAGGGGCTCGGGGTCCGGGGCGCGGTCACCTCGCCGACGTTCGTCATCGCGCGCGTGCACCCCTCGCTGGGGGAGGGGCCGCCGCTCGTCCATGTCGACGCGTATCGGCTGGGCGGCGGGCTCGACGAGATGGAGGACCTCGATCTCGATGTCTCGCTGCCCGAGTCCGTGATCGTCGTGGAGTGGGGTGAGGGGAAGGTCGAGGAGTTGACGGACGACCGGCTGTCCCTCGTCATCCACCGGGCCGTCGGCGACACCACCGACGAGGTACGGCATGTCACGGTCACGGGGCTCGGCGCGCGGTGGGCCTCGGTCGAACTGGGTGTGCTCGACGCCTGACCAGGGGGTGCGGGGGGTGTGGGTTCCGACAAGGTGTCGGCAAGATGTTGCGTTCCGGGTCCCGGGCGTGGTCACATGGTATCCAGTTCGTAGTTAGGTCTACCTAACTACGCCTGCCCCCGGCTCCGAGGAGGCGTCCATGTCGGCTTCAGAGGATCAGCGTGAGTGGGTGCGGCCGTGTGTGCCGGGTGCGGTGTCCATGCGGGAGCTGCTGGCCGCGGGCGAGGCCGCCCGGGCCGTCTCCACGCCGCCGCGTGCGCCGGAGGCTCCGCCGGTCGAGCCGCGTAAAGCCGCGTAGCCGTTCGGCTGCGGGTGCGTCGTGGCCGGGCGCGCAGTTCCCCGCGCCCCTTGGGGCCCGGGCCCCTGTTCCACTTGCTCAGCGGATTACCACGATCGACTGCCCGATGGTCGCGAACTCCCACATGGCCGCGCCGTCGTCGATCGACTCGCGGATGCCGCCCGACTTCGCCGTGGGGTCGGGTTCCGCCGTCTCGCCGCTGACCGCCGCGCTGAAGCCGATGGCGACCCCGTCCGCGTTGGTGAAGCGGACGACGTGCTGGATGGGGGTGCCGTCGGTGCCGAGGATGGCGTTCGAGCGCGAGGTCACCGGATAGGTGCCCGTGTGCGGGTCGACCGTGCCGGGGGTGACCTTGAACGTGCGGACGACCTTGTTCTTCTCGGTGACCAGCCACACCCGGTCGTCGTCCACCGAGTAGACGACCCGCTCGCCCCTGCCGGACCCGGCGGGCAGCGCGGCGGGGTTCCTCTTGTCGCGCGGGGCCTTCTTGGCCGCCGCCGCGGCGGGGGCGGTCCTCGCGTGGGCCGCGTCCCCCGTCCCGGCCGGGACGGTCGCGGACGCCTGATAGGCGAGGACACCGACCGTGGCGACGGCCGCCACGGTGAGCCCGGCCACGATCCCCGCGCTGCTGCCGGCCATCGGCACCCACCTCCGCGTCTCGCCCGTCCAGTGACGGTGTCCCGTTCGGTCCCGTACATCCCGTAAGTCCGGTGACCCCAGGTGACCGTAGCAGTCGGGGCCGGGGTGACCGGGGCGGCCGTGCTCGCGGCGCCGGAGCCGTAGGCTGTTTGCGTGCTCTTGCTCGCTCTGGATACCGCCACCCCCGCCGTCACCGTCGCCCTGCACGACGGCGAGGCCGTCATCGCCTCGTCGAGTCAGGTGGACGCGCGCCGCCACGGTGAGCTGCTGCTCCCGGCCGTCGACCACGTGCTCGCCGACGCGGGGCTCAGGCTCGACGCCGTCACCGGAATCGTCGTGGGCATCGGCCCCGGCCCCTACACCGGGCTGCGCGTCGGGCTGATGACCGCCGACACCTTCGGCCTCGCGCTCGGCGTCCCCGTGCACGGTGTGTGCACGCTGGACGGCCTCGCTTACGCCGCCGACCTCGACGGCCCCTTCGTGGTGGCCACGGACGCGCGGCGCAAGGAGGTGTACTGGGCGCGCTACGCCGACTCCCGCACCCGCCTCACCGAACCGGCGGTCGACCGGCCCGCCGACATCGCCGGGCAGGTGGCCGGACTGCCTGCCGTGGGCGCCGGTGCGCTGCTCTACCCGGACACCTTCCCCAGCGCGCACGAGCCGGAGCACGTGTCCGCCGCCGCGCTCGCCTCGCTGGCCGCCGAGAGACTCGCGGCGGGCGTCGAACTCCCCGCGCCCCGGCCGCTGTACCTGCGCCGGCCGGACGCCCAGGTGCCCAAGAACTACAAGGTGGTCACCCCCAAGTGACCGAATCCCTGAGCCCTCGGCTGCGCGAGATGCGCTGGTGGGACATCGATCCCGTGCTGGAACTGGAGAAGGACCTCTTCCCCGAGGACGCCTGGTCCCGGGGCATGTTCTGGTCCGAGCTGGCGCACGCGCGCGGCCCCGAGGCGACCCGGCGGTACCTGGTGGCCGAGGCGACCGGCGAGCAGGACGAGGGCCGCGTCCGGGTCATCGGCTACGCCGGTCTCGCCACCAACGGCGACCAGGCCGACATCCAGACCATCGCCGTCGCCCGCGACCACTGGGGCACCGGCCTCGGCGCCACCCTGCTGACCGAACTGCTCACCGCGGCAAGCGAGTTCGAGTGCGCCGAGGTCATGCTGGAGTGCCGTGTCGACAACATCCGCGCGCAGAAGCTGTACGAGCGCTTCGGCTTCGCCCCGATCGGTTTCCGACGCGGCTACTACCAGCCGGGCAATGTCGACGCCCTGGTGATGCGCCTGACCACAGATCCCGACAGCGGCTCCGCCGAGGGGTCACCTTCCGTACAAGGAACCGAGATCCATGACTGACGAACCCCTTGTGCTCGGCATCGAGACCTCCTGCGACGAGACCGGCGTCGGGATCGTCCGCGGCACCACCCTGCTGGCGGACGCGGTCGCGTCCAGCGTCGACGAGCACGCCCGCTTCGGCGGCGTCGTACCGGAAGTGGCGTCCCGCGCCCATCTGGAGGCGATGGTCCCGACGATCGAGCGCGCGCTGAAGGACGCGGGCGTGAGCGCCCGGGACCTCGACGGCATCGCGGTCACGGCGGGCCCCGGGCTCGCGGGCGCCCTGCTGGTCGGCGTCTCGGCGGCCAAGGCCTACGCCTACGCCCTCGGCAAGCCGCTCTACGGCGTGAACCACCTCGCCTCCCACATCTGCGTGGACCAGCTGGAACACGGCCCGCTGCCCGAACCGACGATGGCGCTCCTGGTGTCCGGCGGCCACTCCTCGCTCCTCCTCTCCTCCGACATCACCTCGGACGTACGGCCGCTGGGCGCGACGATCGACGACGCGGCGGGTGAGGCCTTCGACAAGATCGCGCGAGTGCTGAACCTCGGCTTCCCCGGCGGCCCGGTCATCGACCGGTACGCGAAGGAGGGCGACCCCGATGCGATCACCTTCCCGCGCGGACTGACCGGCCCGCGCGACCCGGCGTACGACTTCTCCTTCTCCGGGCTGAAGACGTCCGTGGCCCGCTGGATCGAGGCGAAGCGGGCGGCGGGGGAGGACGTGCCGGTGCGTGACGTGTCGGCGTCCTTCCAGGAGGCCGTCGTCGACGTGCTGACCCGCAAGGCCGTACGGGCCTGCAAGGACGAGGGCGTCGACCACCTGATGATCGGCGGCGGTGTCGCGGCCAACTCCCGCCTGCGCGCCCTGGCCCAGGAACGCTGCGAGGCCGCCGGCATCCGCCTCCGCGTCCCGCGCCCCAAGCTCTGCACGGACAACGGCGCGATGGTCGCCGCACTGGGCGCGGAGATGGTCGCCCGCAACCGCACCCCCTCGGACTGGGACCTCTCCGCCGACTCGTCCCTCCCGGTGACGGACCCCCACGTCCCGGGACACCACCACCACGACCATGTCCACGAGGTCAGCAAGGAGAACCTGTACTCGTGACGGTCGCGCTGATGTGGGAGGCCCGGGCGGCGGAGGGGCGGGGGCCCGAACTCCTCGCCTGGGCGCGGGCCCAGCGGCTTCCGGCCGAACCCCTGCGCCGCGAGTTCCTCCGCGCCCCCGGGGACCGGGTGCTCGTCATCACCTGGTGGCACGCGGAGCCCGACGCCGAACTCCCCGAACTCCCGGATCCGGACGAGGAGTTGGTGACCCGGACCGTCCACCGGTGGCGGTTCGAGTCGATGGGCGCGTAGGGATGGTCCTCACGCCTCGCCCCGCATCCCCGCCTCCCCCCGCACCTCCGCCTCGCACCGCAGTCGCCGCTCGGTGCCCACCACTCGTACGGGGCCCGTCAGGTTCAGGCGGGTCGTGTGCCGTACGTCCGCGCTCGATGCCGCCAGCCTCAGTTCCAGTACGCCCGGTTCGACCACCCGGCGGCCGGTGCGGTCGGTGAAGGCGGAGAGGTCGGTGTGGAAGCGGAAGGTCAGCCGGGCCGCCTCGCCCGGTGCCAGCTCCAGCCGCTGGTAGGCGATCAGCCGGACGTCCGGGCGGGTCACCGAGGCGACCGGGTCGTGCAGGTACAGCTGGACGACCTCCGTGCCGGGGCGGTCGCCGGTGTTGCGGACGGTGACCGGCAGGTCGTAGGAGCCGTCCGTGTCGATCTCCTGGGCCGGAGGCCCGGTGACCTCCCACGCGAAGCTCGTGTAGGAGCGGCCGTGGCCGAAGGGGTAGAGCGGGGTCGGGTCGAGGTTGCTGACCTCGTCGGCCAGGCCCAAGGGCGGCTGGAGATACGTCCAGGGCTGGCCGCCCGGCGCCTGCGGGACGCTCACCGGGAGGCGGCCGGACGGGTTCACGCGGCCCGAGAGGACGCCGGTGACCGCCGGGCCGCCCTCCTCGCCGGGGAAGAACGCCTGGACCACCGCGCCGAGACGGCCCTGCCAGCGGCCCAGCGCGTAGGGGCGGCCGGTCAGCAGGACCAGCACCACCGGGACGCCCGTCGAGACCAGCGCGTCCAGCAGGTCGGCCTGGATGCCGGGCAGTCGGAGGTCCGCCACATCGCAGCCCTCACCCGACGTGCCGCGCCCGAACAGGCCCGCCCGGTCGCCGAGCACCGCCACGCACACGTCGGCCTCCGTCGCCCGCGCGACCGCCTCGTCGAACCCGGACGCGTCCGGGTCGGAGACATCGCACCCTTCCGCGAACGTCACCTTGGCGTCCGGGAGTTCGGCCCGCAGCGACTCCAACACCGTCGGGATGTCGATCCCCGTCGGCACCTCGGGGTGATGCGTGCCCACGTGGGACGGGAAGGAGTAGCAGCCGAGCATGGCCAGCGCGTCCGCCGCCCGGGGGCCCACCACCGCTATCCGCGCCTCGGGCGCGAGCGGCAGCACGCCGTCCGGGTTGTCCAGCAACACCACCGATTCCTCGGCCAGTCGACGGGCCAGGGCGCGGTTCGCCGGCGAGTCGAGGTCGATCGGGCGTGTGGGCTCCGGTGACCAGTCCTCGTCCAGGAGCCCCAACTCGGCCTTCTGCTCCAGCACTCGGCGCGCCGCCCGGTCCACGAGCGACTCCGGGATCTCTCCCGCCCGCACCGCCTCGACCAGCGGCTTCCCGTAGCACTTCAGCGTCGGCAGCTCCACGTCGATCCCGGCCTCCAGCGCCGCGTGCGCGGCCTGCGCCGGGCTGCCCGCGACCCGGTGGAGCGTCTCCAGGAAGCCGATGCCGAAGTAGTCGGCGACGACCGTGCCGGTGAACTCCCACTCCTCCCGCAGGAGTTCGGTCAGCAGCCGGGGGTCGGCCGACGCCGGGACGCCGTCCGTCTCGTTGTACGCCGCCATCACCGAGCGCGCCCCGCCCTCGCGCAGCGCCATCTCGAACGGCGGCAGCGTCACGTCCGCGAACTCCCGCACCCCCGCCCGCACAGGCGCCAGATTCCGCGCCCCCACGGAGGACGCGTACCCGGCGAAGTGCTTCAACGTCGCGACCACCCCGGCCGATTCGAGCCCCCGCACATAGGCCGCCCCGATCGTCCCCACCAGATACGGGTCCTCGCCGATCGTCTCCTCCACCCGCCCCCACCGCGGATCCCGTACGACGTCCAGGACCGGGGCGAGACCCTGGTGGACGCCGGCCGAGCGCAGGTCCGCGCCGATGCGCCGGGCCATCTCCTCGACCAGCCCCGGGTCGAAGCTCGCGCCCCACGCCAGCGGTACCGGGTACGCCGTCGCACCCCACGCGGTGAAGCCCGCCAGGCACTCCTCGTGGGCGACCGCCGGGATGCCGAAACGCCCCGCCGCCGCGATCCGGCGCTGTGCGCGGGCCAGCGCCTGCGCGCCCAGCTCCGGGTCCACCGGGGCCGTACCGAAGGAACGGGTGAGCTGGCCCAGCCCCCGGGTGATCAGCTCGTCCCAGTCGTAGTCCGAGGTCATCTCGCGCTGGAGCGGGGCCACCCCGTCGCCGTCGGTGGCGGCGCCCACCCAGACGCCGTAGAGCTGGGCGGTCTTCTCCTCCAGGGTCATCCGGGCGAGGAGGTCGTCGACTCGGGCGGCGGCGGGCAGGGCGGGGTCGCGCCAGGGGGCGGTGGTCATGAAACTCCGTTCGGAGAAGGTGAGATGGGGCGGCTCACTTGCCGCCCACCCCCATCAGGCCGCCGACCAGGGCGCGCCGGGCCACCAGGTAGACGGCGAAGATGGGGATGCCGGAGAGAACGACCGAGGCGAGCAGGGCCGGGATGTTCACGCCGAACTGGCTGACGTAGTTGAAGAGTCCGAGCGTGAGGACCCGGGGGCCGTCGGACTGGGTGAAGATCAGCGGGAAGAGGAAGCCGTTCCAGGCCTGGAGCGCCGCGTAGACGACGACCGCGCTGATCCCGCCCTTGGTCATCGGGACGACCAGCTGGAACAGCATCCGGGTCGCCGAGGCCCCGTCGAGCGCCATCGCCTCGTACAGGTCCTCCGAGATGTCCCGCAGCGTGCCGGTCAGGATCAGCACGGACACCGGCATCGCGAACGCCGCCGTCGGCAGGATCACCGCCAACAGGCTGTCGTACAGGTCGAGTTTGGCGATCATCAGGTACAGCGGGACCACGACGGCCTGTGCCGGGATCGCGACTCCCAGCAGGAACAGCCGGAAGGCCCCGCCCGACCAGACCGTCCGGGTGCGTACGGCCACGTAGGCCAGCGGCACGCACAGCACCAGGACGATGCCCACGACCGCCGCGGCCACCAGCGCCGTGTTGGCGAGGAAGTGGCCGAAGCCGTTGTGCAGGACGGTGTTGTAGTTGGCGAAGGTCGGATCGGTGGGCGGTTTCAGGGCGTTGTTGCCCAGCGCCTCGTCCTGGCGGGTGAGCGAGGCCGAGATCATCGCGTAGATCGGCACGATGACGACGGCGAGCCAGAGCAGCGAGCCGAGCCCCGCGACGGGGTTGGGCCGTCTGGTCCAGTGCCGGCGCCTTCGGGTGCGCGGCGGTTCCACCGGTTCCCCCGCCGTCTTCACCGGACGCGGCAACGTGTCGTGTGACACTCCGTCACATCCCTTCGTGGGTACTGCGCATGGCGCCGAAACCGGTCAGCCGGACCAGGACCAGGGACAGCGCGGTGGCGACGACGACCAGGAAGGTCGCTATCGCGCTCGCGTAGCCGAAGTCGTAACTCTTGAACCCGGCCTCGTACATCAGGTACGGCAGGATCGCCGTGTCCGTCCCCGGGCCGCCCTGGGTGAGGATCAGGACGGTCTCGAAGTAGGTGAGCGAGCCGACGATCATCAGCACGCTGGACGTCGTGGCCGTGTTGCGGAGCTGGGGCAGCGTGATCGAGAAGAACTGCCGGTACCGTCCCGCGCCGTCGATGGCCGCCGCCTGATAGAGCACGTCGGGGATCTGCCGGGCCCCGCCCTGGTAGATCAGCGTGTGGAAGGGGATGAACTGCCATCCCCCGACGAACACGATCGCGAGGAACGCCCCGCTCGTCGTCCCCAGCGTGTCCTGGTGGATGACCCCGAAGTTCGGGTCGAGCAGCGCGTAGAAGAGCAGCGCTATCGCCGTCGAGGACAGCAGGAACGGCACGAAGAAGATCGCGGAGAGGACGGCCCGGTTGCGCTGCCGTCCCGCCGCCCAGACCCCGAGGAGAAGCGACACGACGGTCTGGAAGACCCAGCTCGTCACCGTCAGCAGCACGGTGATGGTGAGGGACTGGGTCAGCCGGTCGTCGTGCACCAGCTTGTCCCAGTTGGCGAGGCCGACGGGCTTGGGGTCCCCGAGCCCGTTCCACGAGGTGAAGGAGAGGTAGACCGCCAACACCATGGGCGCCACGGCGAAGAAGACGAAGAACACGACCCCGGGCACGGCCCAGACGCCGTGCGGTGCGGCGCCCCGATAGGGGCGCGGGGAACGGCGGGACGAGCCAGGACGGGCCCGCAGCCGAACGGCGGGCCCCTCCGCGGAGCGCTCGCTCACTTCAGCCCCTTCAGCGCCGACACGAACTGCGCCGGTGAACTCTTCCCCACGAACAGCTTGTTGATCTCGGTCAGCATGGGCGTCGACACATCCGGATCCACCGCCTGGTCCCAGCTCAGCGTGAACGCCGGTGCCTGCTGCACCATCTGGTACTGGAACTTCGCGAACTCGGGGTTGGGCGAGGAGTCGAGCAGCTTCTCCGCGTTCGACGTGGTCGGAATGTCCCCGTTGGCCACGAGATCCTTGGCGTAGGTCTCCGAGGCGCAGTCCCGCAGGAAGGCGATCGCCGCGTCCTTGTTGCCCGTACGGGCGTTCACGGACCAGTAGTTGGTGGGGTTCCCGACCACGTTGCGGATGTCGCCCGCACCTCCCTCGTACTTCGGGAAGGCGACCCACCCCAGGTTGTTCTTCGCGAAGTCGGGGAACTTGCCGAGCTGCGTCGAGTACTCCCACGACCCCATCAGATGCATCGCCGCCTTCCCCTTGGCGAACACCGCGGGCGCGCCCCCGTTGACGTACGACACGGAGCTGAACCCCTTGCCGAACGCCCCGTCGTCGATGAGCTGCTTGACGGTCTCGGCGGCCTTGAGGACGGCGGGGTCGCCCCAGCCGGACGCGTCGCCGTTCTTGATCCTTTCGAAGACCTCGGGCCCGCCGATCCGGTCGACGAGGTACTCCAGCCACATCAGTTCGGGCCAGATGTCCGCGCCGCCGAGCGCGAACGGCGTGATGTCCGCGGCCTTCAGCTTCTTGTTGATGTCGGTCAACTCGGCCCAGGTGGTGGGCGGTTGGAGCTTGTGCGCGGCGAAGACGGTCTTGTTGTAGAAGAGGATCACCGGCTGCATGCCGCGCATCGGTATGCCGTAGTTCCTGCCCTTGAGCGCGCCCGCCGCGAGCACGGAGGGCAGGAAGCCGTCCTTGAGGACCGGGTCGCTCTTGATGGTGTCGGTGAGGTCGACCAGCTGGTTGGCCTCCTGGTACGCCTTGATCGAGCCGCCGCCCCAGTTGAAGAAGACGTCCGGCGCGTTCGGCGAGCCCATCGCGGTGCGCAGCTTGGCCGGGTAGTCCGTGCCGGGCACCTTCTCCAGCTTGATCCTGCCCTTGGCCTTCTTCGCCGCCGCCGACGCGTTGAACCGGGTGACGGCCTTGACCTGCACCTTCGCCGCGTCGTCGCCGTAGGTGAAGGCGGTGACCGTGCTGCTGCCGCCGGTGCTGTCGCTGGAACCGCAGGCCGTGAGTCCGGTCGTGAGCAGGGTGGTGGCACCGGCGCCGAGCACCCAGCGCCTGCTGAACGTACGCCCGCCGTTGGGCGTGTTGGGCTCCTTGGGCAGCATGGACAGCACCTCTCGTGCGAATGTTTCGAGCCGTTCTACGAATGTTCCGGGAACGTAAGACGCGTGCGGGGGTTCGTCAAGAGGTCGCGCAGGGATACGATCGCCGCCATGACAGCCCCGGATTCCGCCGAAACCCAGACAGCGGGTCGACCGACCCAGACCGCCACGCTCGCCGAGATCGCCCGCGAGGCCGGAGTGTCGGCTCCGACTGTTTCGAAGGTCCTCAACGGCCGTGCCGACGTCGCCCCCGCGACCCGCACCCGCGTCGAGGAACTCCTCCGCGTCTACGGCTACCGGCGCCGCCGCGCCGAGGCGACCCGCTCCCCGCTGATCGACCTGGTCTTCCACGAGCTGGAGAGCGCCTGGGCGATGGAGGTCATCCGGGGCGTGGAGAACGTGGCGCGGGACTCCGGGCTGAGCGTGGTGCTGAGCGAGAGCGCGGGACGGCTGACCCCGGGCCGGACCTGGGCCGACCAGGTCGCCGCGCGCCGCCCGCACGGCGTGATCCTGGTGCTGTCCGGGCTCGACGAGTCGCAGCGGGCGCTGCTCACCAGCCGTTCCATCCCGTTCGTGGTGATGGACCCGGCGGGCGACCCGGGCGCCGACGTCCCCTCGATCGGCGCGACGAACTGGCAGGGCGGGCTCGCCGCCACCCGGCACCTGGTCGAACTCGGCCACACCCGGATCGGCGCGATCAGCGGACCGTCCCGGATGATGTGCAGCCGCGCCCGGGTCGACGGCTACCGGGCCGCGCTGGAGACGGCCGGGCTGCCGGTCGACCCCTCGCTGATCACCACCGGCGACTTCCATCACGAGGCCGGCTACCGGCTCGGGCTCCGGCTGCTGCGCCGCCCGGACCGGCCCACCGCCGTCTTCGCCGGCAACGACCTCCAGGCGCTCGGCCTGTACGAGGCCGCGCGTGAACTCGGGCTGCGCATCCCGGAGGACCTGAGCGTGGTCGGCTTCGACGATCTGCCGGTCGCCCGCTGGGTCGGCCCGCCGCTGACGACCGTACGGCAGCCCCTGACCGAGATGGCCGAGGCGGCGGCGAAGCTGGTGCTCGACCTCGGGCGCGAGCAGGAGACCTCGGCGGCGCGGCGGGTGGAGCTGGCGACCAGCCTGGTGGTGCGCAGCAGTACGGCGGCACCGGCCGCGGAGTGAGCCGCGCGGCCGGAAGCCGGGCCGGCCGGGACGGGTGCGGCCGTGACCCGCGTGGCCGGAAGGTGACGTATTGACGGGTGGGGTGAGCCGCCCCACACTCCTCCGAAGCCAATCGGTTGCACAACCGAAACTTTCGGAGGCACCCGCATGAGATCTCTGAGAACCGGCTTGTCCCTGGCGGCCCTGTTCACCGGCGCCGTCATGCTCTTCGCGGCCCCCGCCGCACACGCGGCCGACACCCCGCTGCGCGACCTCGCCGCCGCGAACGGCAAAGTCATCGGCACCGCCGTCACCGGCTCCAGACTCACCGGCACCTACGGCGATATCGCAGGCGCCCAGTTCAGCTCGCTCACCCCCGGCAACGCCATGAAGTGGGGGAGCGTGGAGCCGACGCAGGGCAGCTTCAACTGGTCGGAGGCGGACCAGATCGTCGCCTTCGCGCAGGCCCACCACCAGCAGGTGCGCGGCCACACCCTGGTCTGGCACAGCCAGAACCCGGGCTGGCTGACCAACGGCACCTGGACGTCGGCCCAGCTGAGCAGCCTGCTGCAGAACCACATCAGCACCGAAGTCGGCCGCTACAAGGGCGAGATCACCGCCTGGGACGTGGTGAACGAACCCTTCAACGAGGACGGCACCTACCGCCCGACCCTCTGGTACAACGGCCTCGGCGCCGGCTACATCGCGCAGGCGCTGACCTGGGCGCACGCCGCCGACCCGGCCGCCAAGCTGTACATCAACGACTACAACGTCGAGGGCGTCAACGCGAAGTCCACGGCCCTCTACGACCTGGTCAAGTCCCTCAAGGCGGCGGGCGTTCCGATCGACGGCGTCGGCCTCCAGGCCCACCTCGTCCTCGGCCAGGTCCCGGCCACCCTCCAGCAGAACATCCAGCGCTTCGCCGACCTCGGCGTGGACGTGGCCATCACGGAGCTGGACGTACGGATGGCGCTCCCCGCCGACAGCACGAAACTGGCCCAGCAGAAGGCCGACTTCAAGAGCGTCATGGCCGCCTGCGTCGCCGTGACGCGCTGCGTGAACGTCACCGTGTGGGGCTTCACCGACTCCGACTCCTGGGTCGACAGCACCTTCCCCGGCTACGGCGCGGCGACCCCGTACGACGCCGACTACGCGCCGAAACCGGCGTACGACGGGCTCTCGGAGGCGCTCGGCGGCACGACCACCCCGCCGCCGACGAACGGCGCGTGCTCGGCGACGTACAGCGTGACGAGTCAGTGGAACACCGGGTTCACCGGACAGGTGACGATCGCGTGCTCCGGGGCCTCGCTGTCGTCCTGGAAGGCGAGTTGGGCGTACGGCGCGGGCCAGCGGATCACCCAGGCCTGGAACGCGACCTGCACCCAGTCGGGCACGGCGGTGAGTTGCGCGAACGCGAGCTACAACGGGACCGTCCCGGACGGCGGTTCGGTGTCGTTCGGGTTCAACGCGTCCTGGAGCGGGAGCAATCCGGTGCCCGCGGTGACCCTGGGATGAGGGAGGCGGGGGAGTGCGCCAGGGGTGAGGCGGGGCTGAGAACCGTGAGATTCTCCGCAGAAAACCGTACCGGGACGGCTCCCCTAACTTTCTCCTAATAATTCGGACTTACGTTCCTGTCCGTGACGGACAACGAGAACGCCGGGAACGCCGGGAACGCCGAGGACGACAGACGAGTGGGCCGACGGTCGCGCGTCCTGAAGATCGTCGGCCTCACTCTGGCCGGCGCCCTCGTCCTGGGCGCCGGCGCGGCGGGCTGGGCCTACTGGCACCTGAACAACAACATCAAGAGCGTCGACATCGACAGCGCGCTCGGCACCGGCCGCCCCGCGAAGGCGGTGACCACCCCCTCCGCCGCGTCCGCGTCCCCCGTACCGACCGGCTCCCTGAACATCCTGGTCCTCGGCTCCGACTCGCGCAGCGGCAAGGCGAACAAGGCGCTCGGCGGCGGCGACAGCTCCGGCGCCCGCTCCGACACGGCGATGGTCGTCCACCTCGACGCGGGCCGCACGAAGGCCACGATCGTCAGCATCCCGCGCGACACCCTCGTCACCCGGCCGTCCTGCCCGCTGTCGTCCGGCGGCTCGACGGCGGTGGCGTACAACGCGATGTTCAACAGCGCGTACTCGGTGGGCGGTCCGGTCTGCGCGGTCAAGACGGTCGAGTCGATCACCGGCATCCGCATGGACCACTACCTGGAGATCGACTTCGCGGGCTTCGCGAAACTGGTCGACGCGCTCGGCGGGGTCACGGTGACGACCACGCAGGACATAGACGACGACGACAGCCACCTGCACCTCCAGAAGGGCACCCACCACCTCGACGGCAAGCAGGCGCTGGCCCTCGCCCGCACCCGGCACGGCATAGGCGACGGCAGCGACCTCGGCCGCATAGGCCTCCAGCAGATGCTGGTGAAGGCCCTGCTGACCCAGATATCCACCCACGACCTGCTCACCGATCCCGCCAAGCTCTACGAGATCACCGACGCGGTCACCGACAGCCTCACCACCGACACCGGCCTCGACTCCCTGAGCGAACTGATCGGCCTCGGCCAGAGCCTGAAGGGGCTGTCGGCGGACGCGGTGACGACGGTGACGATGCCGAACGTCACGGCCCCGTCCGACCCGAACCGGGTGGTGGCGAAGCAGCCGGCGGCCGACGAGCTGTGGGAATCACTGCGCTGACCTGCGGAAACGCACGGCCGGAAAAAATCCTCGGGGAATTCCGGCGCGTGTGTCGATCCGGGCGGCCGTCGTTCGACGCATGGTTGGAAGGCCGGGAACGACCCGGCCGGAACGACCCGAGGAGTCACCATGCCCCGCTACCTCTCCCTCGTGCAGATCGACGAGAAGACCGCCCCCGCCGAGGGACCGAGCCCCGAGCTGATGCAGCGCATGGGCGAGCTGATCGAGGAGATCACCAAGGCCGGTGTCATGCTCGACACCGCGGGCCTCACCCCGACCGCGCAGGGCGCCCGCGTCCACTGGGAGGGCGGCAGGATCTCCGTGACCGACGGCCCCTTCACCGAGTCCAAGGAGGTCGTCGGCGGCTACGCGCTCATGCAGTGCAAGGACATGGCCGAGGCGATCGAGTGGACGAAGCGGTTCCTGAAGGTCCACGAGGAGTTCTGGACGGTGACCTGCGAGGTACGGGAGATCGCGGAGGGCTGAGCACCCCGCGCGCTCCGTGGCCCTGCCCGGCCTTCCTTGGTCCGAAGCCGCCGGGGGTGTTGCATGGTGGGTTGTGACTCCGGAATCACAGCCCACCGCAGCCCCGCACGGCCACGCCACCGACCCGCACGGCACCATCGAGACCGTCTTCCGCATCGAGTCCCCCCGCGTCATCGCCGCCGTCGCCCGGCTGGTCCGGGACGTCGGCATCGCCGAGGAGCTGGCGCAGGACGCGCTGGTCGCCGCGCTGGAGCAGTGGCCGAGGGACGGTGTGCCCGACAACCCGGGCGCCTGGCTGACGGCCACCGCCAGACACCGCGCCGTCGACCTGATCCGGCGCCGCGAGAACTACGCCCGCAAGCTCCAGGAGATCGGCCGCACCCTGGAGACGACGGCCCCGCCCGAGGAGCCCGCCGCCCCCGACGACATCGACGACGACCTCCTGCGCCTCGTCTTCACCACCTGCCACCCGGTCCTCTCCGCCGAGGCCCGCACCGCCCTCACCCTGCGCCTCCTCGGCGGCCTCACCACCCCCGAGATCGCCCGTGCCTTCCTCGCCCCCGAACCGACGATCGCCCAGCGCATCGTCCGCGCCAAACGCACCCTGGCCACCAGGAACATCGCCTTCGAGGTCCCCTACGGCCCCGACCGCGAGGCCCGCCTCGGCTCCGTCCTGGACGTCATCTACCTCATCTTCAACGAGGGGTACGCGGCGACCGCGGGCGACGACTGGCTCCGCCCGAGCCTCTGCGAGGACGCGCTCCGGCTGGCCCGCCTCGTCGCCGGCCTGATGCCGAAGGAACCCGAAGTGCACGCCCTGGCCGCCCTGCTGGAGTTCCAGGCGTCCCGGTCGGCCGCCCGCACCGGACCCGACGGCGCCCCCGTCCTCCTCAGGGACCAGAACCGCCGCCGCTGGAACCGCCTCCTCATCGCCCGCGGCATCACCGCCCTCGGCCGCGCCGACGCGGTCTCCACCGGCGCCCCCGGCCCCTACGCCCTCCAGGCCGCCATCGCCGCCTGCCACGCCCACGCGTACACCTACGAGGAGACCGACTGGCGGACGATCGCCGTCCTCTACGGCCTCCTCGCGGCCCGAACCCCGTCCCCCGTGGTGGAGTTGAACCGCGCGGTGGCCATCTCGATGGCGGACGGCCCGGCCCCGGCCCTGGCCCTCGTCGACACCCTCGCCGCCGAACCGGCCCTGCGCGAGTACCACTTGCTCCCGAGCGTCCGCGGCGACCTGCTGCTGCGCCTCGGCCGGACGGCGGAGGCGAAGGCCGAGTTCGAACGCGCGGCCTCGCTGGCCCGCAACGAACGCGAACGCCAACTCCTGCTGCGCCGGGCGGCGGAGGCGTCGTAGGGCCGCCGTCCGTCAGGCGGGGCGGCCGATCAGCATGGCCGGTGCCCCCGCGACCCGGGTGAGGAACACGGTCGCCGAGTGGGGCCCCTGAGGCTTCACCTTCCGGCGCAGCTCCTCCGGTTCGACGGCCGACCCCCGCTTCTTCACGGTGAGGACGCCCACCTCCCGCTCCCGCAGCAGCGCCTTCAACTTCTTCACCCCGAAGGGGAGTTGATCGGTGATCTCGTAGGCGGAGGCGTACGCGGTGGGCCGCAGTCCGTCGGCCGTCACGTACGCGATCGTCTCGTCGACGAGCCCGCCCCCGACCTCCTCCGCGACCTCGGCGACCAGGTGGGCGCGGATGACGGCGCCGTCGGGTTCGTACAAGTACCGGCCCACGGGGCGGACTTCGGGGTCGGGCAGACCGCGGCCGTGCAGAACTCGTGGGCCCGGAAGGAGGGTTGCGCGCACGGCGCCCGGACGCACCCCGGCCCCGAACCACAGCACCGCCTCCTTCACGTCACCGCCGTCCGAGATCCACTCCGCCTCGGCCGCCGCCGGGATCGCCTCGTGCGGCACTCCGGGGGCGATCTTCAGCGCGGCGAGCGGGGCGGCCGTAGCGGCGCCGACGGCCCAGGACAGCGGGGGCGAGTACGCCTCGGGGTCGAAGACGCGGCCCCGGCCGCCGCGTCGGGCGGGGTCGACGAACACGGCGTCGTACCCGGAGGTGTCCACGTCCGTGACGTCCGCCTCGCGCACCTCGATGAGGTCGGCCAGGCCCAGGGCCTCGGCGTTGGCGCGGGCGACGGCGACCGTGAGCGGGTCGCGGTCCACGGCCAGGACACGCACCCCCGCCCGGGCCAGCGCGACGGCGTCGCCGCCGATGCCGCAGCAGAGGTCGGCGACGGAGGTCACGCCCAGGTCCCGGAGGCGGCCGGCGCGGTGGGCGGCGACGGTGGTGCGGGTGGACTGTTCGAAGCCGTTCGGGGTGAAGAACATCCGGTCGGCGTCCTCGGGCGTGAACTTCGCCGCCGCCGCGCGCTGCCGCAGCCGGGCCTGGCCGAGGGCCGCCGAGACGAGGTCGGCGGGGTGGTCGCGGCGCAGCCGGGTGGCGACGGCGAGTTCCTTGGCCGGGTCGGTGCCGCGGACCTCGTCGAGGAGGGCGCGGCCCTCGGGGGTGAGCAGGGCGGCGAAGGCGAGTACGGGGTCGTTCACCGGGACATTGTGGGCCAGTCGGTGGACGGTGTGCCTCCGGTGGCGGTGTCCCGGCGGTGTCGTCGCGGGATCGGGGCCGTGGCCTGAAAAGATCCGGCCCCATGCGAGTAGTCGTACAAAATGACATCAATCGGGCGCGTCAGGGTCGGGCGCACGCGCATCCTCGCCGGAGGGCGGGCGCCCGTGGCGCGCTCGCCGCTCTCGCGCTCGCGGCCCTCGTCTCCGGCTGCGGCCGGTCCGGCTCCGGAGCGGCCGTCCACCCGGCCCAGGGCGCACAGCCCCTGCACGCACCCCCCGCCCGCGCGCTGGACTCCTACGCGACGAAGCTGCGCGCCGAGTACGCGGCCCGGGTGGCCGCCGCGAAGCGCTGGGGGCTGGCCAAGGTGCCGCTCGCCGCTCCGCCGGCGCCCGCGCACAAGCCGGAGATCACCGCGCGCAAGGGCTTCGAGGTGGACGACCAGGAGGAGCTGAACCTCCCGCCGGTCTTCACCACGATCCCGACCGACAAGAAGATCGTGTTCCTCACCATCGACGACGGCGAGAACAAGGACCCCGCCTTCCTGCGGATGATGAGCGACCTGAAGATCCCGTACACGGCCTTCCTCAGCAACTACCTGGTGAAGGACGACTACGCCTACTTCCGGAAGATGCAGGCCCAGGGGCACACGGTCAACAACCACACCCTCACGCACCCGTACCTGCCGGGCCTGTCCTACGCCGAGCAGAAGCGCGAGATCTGCGGCATGCAGGACATCATGAAGAAGCAGTTCGGCAAGGCCCCCACCCTGTTCCGGCCGCCGTACGGCAACTACAACCACGACACCCTCGTCGCCGCGAAGTCCTGCGGCATCAAGTACGCCCCGATCTGGGACGAGGAGGTCTTCGTCGACCACTGGGAGTACCGCGAGGACGACAAGTCCCTCCACCCCGGCGACATCGTCCTGACGCACTTCCGGGGCCGCGAGGACTGGAAGGGCACCATGGTCGACGACATGCGCCGCTTCCTCGGCAAGGTCACCGCCGAGGGATACGCGGTGGCCCGCCTGGAGGACTACCTGTGAGACCCGCGACACTACGGACGCCGGTGACCGTCGTGTTGGCGGCCCTCCTCCTCACCGGCTGCGCGCAGTCCGTCGACCCCATCGAACGGCTCGGCAAGAAAGCCGCCCAGCGCGTCCACCAGCACGGCCCGACCCCTGACCAGCCCTACCGCCGCTGGGGCCTGACCGCCCCGCTGGCCCCCGCCCCGCCCCGGCCCGCCGCACCCTCGGCGGGCCCGGGGCTCCCCCCGGTCGTGGACCACGTCCGCACCCGCGACCGCGTCGTCTTCCTCACCTACGACCACGACACCCACACCCGCCGGGACCCGGGGTTCACCACCCTGGTCCGCGAACTCCGCCTCCCCGTCACGGAGTTCCGCACACCCCCGAAACCCGTCCGCTTCACCGGCCTGCCCTACGCCGCCCAGCGCACCGAGATCTGCGGCCACCGCCCCGGCTCCCGCCTGCTGCGGCTCCCCGAGGGCACGTACGACACGACCACCCGCCGCGCCGCCGCCGACTGCGGCATCTCCGCCCTGGTCCTCTGGCGCGCCTCCACGACCACCGGCACCCTCACCTACGCCCGCGGCGACCACCGCCTCACCCGCGGAGACATCGTCCAGATCACCCCGACCGACACGACGGCCCGCCTCCTCCGCGGCATCCAGGAACGCGGCCTGACGGTGGGCCGCCTGGAGGACTATCTGTAGGACGGTCACGTTCGGGGCGCCGGTCGGCATCACTCAGCCCGTCCGGCGTTTGAGGACGAGGCCGTCCAGGCCGAAGAGGCGGGGTCTGGGGGCGCAGCCCCCAGGGACGGAGGCACCAGCCACAGGCCGGCCGCACAGCCCAGGACGACATCGAAATTCCGCTCAAGCGCCGCGGGCATTGGCACTCCGCTTGACCGAGTGCTAATCGCAGTCATAGTCTCAGGCCTGGCACTCCCCACTGGAGAGTGCCAACAGCGACGGGCAGGTCCGGCACCCGCGACGACGGATCCACCTGGTCGCCACCTCAGACAGTTAACCCCGTGAGATCTCCGAAGGGGGAGGTCGGATCGTGACGACCGCCAGCTCCAAGGTTGCCATCAAGCCGCTCGAGGACCGCATTGTGGTCCAGCCGCTCGACGCCGAGCAGACCACGGCCTCTGGCCTGGTCATCCCGGACACCGCGAAGGAGAAGCCCCAGGAGGGCGTCGTCCTCGCCGTGGGCCCGGGTCGCTTCGAGAACGGCGAGCGCCTGCCGCTCGACGTGAAGACCGGCGACATCGTGCTGTACAGCAAGTACGGCGGCACCGAGGTGAAGTACAGCGGCGAGGAGTACCTCGTCCTCTCGGCTCGCGACGTGCTCGCGATCATCGAGAAGTAATTCACCACCAGCACATTCTGCTTTTGAGCTGCGCCCCTGGCCCCCGCGACCTTATGAAGCCGGGCGTCAGGGGCGCAGTTCGTTTCACCCACGTTTTCCGAGAGGGCTGAACCGCTCCCATGGCGAAGATCCTGAAGTTCGACGAGGACGCCCGTCGCGCCCTCGAGCGCGGCGTCAACAAGCTTGCCGACACGGTCAAGGTGACGATCGGCCCCAAGGGCCGCAACGTCGTCATCGACAAGAAGTTCGGCGCCCCCACCATCACCAACGACGGCGTCACCATCGCCCGCGAGGTCGAGATCGAGGACCCGTACGAGAACCTCGGTGCCCAGCTGGTGAAGGAGGTGGCGACCAAGACCAACGACATCGCGGGTGACGGCACCACCACCGCCACCGTGCTCGCCCAGGCGCTCGTGCGCGAGGGCCTGCGCAACGTCGCCGCGGGTGCCTCCCCGGCCGCCCTGAAGAAGGGCATCGACGCCGCCGTCAAGGCCGTCTCCGACGAGCTGCTCTCCACCGCGCGCCCGATCGACGACAAGGCCGACATCGCGGCCGTCGCCGGTCTGTCCGCGCAGGACAGCCAGGTCGGCGAGCTCATCGCCGAGGCGATGGACAAGGTCGGCAAGGACGGTGTCATCACCGTCGAGGAGTCCAACACCTTCGGTCTGGAGCTGGACTTCACCGAGGGCATGGCCTTCGACAAGGGGTACCTGTCGCCGTACTTCGTGACGGACCAGGAGCGCATGGAAGCGGTCCTCGAGGACCCGTACATCCTCATCCACCAGGGCAAGATCAGCTCCATCCAGGACCTGCTGCCGCTGCTGGAGAAGGTCATCCAGGCCAACGCCTCCAAGCCGCTGCTGATCATCGCCGAGGACGTCGAGGGCGAGGCTCTGTCGACCCTGGTCGTGAACAAGATCCGCGGCACGTTCAACGCGGTCGCGGTCAAGGCCCCCGGCTTCGGCGACCGCCGCAAGGCGATGCTCGGCGACCTCGCCACCCTCACCGGCGGTCAGGTCATCGCCGAGGAGGTCGGCCTCAAGCTCGACCAGGTCGGCCTGGACGTGCTGGGCTCCGCCCGTCGCGTGACCGTCACCAAGGACGACACGACCGTCGTCGACGGTGCCGGTGACGCCTCCGAGGTCGCGGGCCGCGTCAACCAGATCAAGGCCGAGATCGAGAACACGGACTCCGACTGGGACCGCGAGAAGCTCCAGGAGCGCCTCGCGAAGCTGGCCGGCGGTGTGTGCGTGATCAAGGTCGGCGCCGCCACCGAGGTGGAGCTGAAGGAGAAGAAGCACCGTCTGGAGGACGCCATCTCCGCGACCCGCGCCGCGGTCGAGGAGGGCATCGTCTCCGGTGGTGGCTCCGCCCTGGTGCACGCCGCCAAGGTCCTGGACGGCAACCTCGACAAGACCGGCGACGAGGCCACGGGTGTCGCGGTCGTGCGGCGCGCGGTCGTCGAGCCGCTGCGCTGGATCGCCGAGAACGCGGGCCTCGAGGGCTACGTCATCACCTCCAAGGTCGCCGAGCTGAAGCCGGGTCAGGGCTTCAACGCCGCGACCGGCGAGTACGGCGACCTGGTCAAGGCCGGCGTCATCGACCCGGTCAAGGTCACCCGCTCCGCCCTGGAGAACGCCGCCTCCATCGCCTCCCTCCTCCTCACGACCGAGACCCTGGTCGTCGAGAAGAAGGAAGAGGAGGAGCCCGCCGCCGCCGGTCACGGCCACGGCCACTCCCACTGACACCGGTCGGTGAACCCGTAGCACGTACGGCGAAGGCCCGGCGCCCCTCTGGGGGAGCCGGGCCTTCGCGCTGCCGTCTCGCTCGTCACCGGGGCCGCCGACCTCAGGGCGGCGGCCGTCACTGCGGCCCGTACTTCCGCCCGGTCTTCGACGTGATCCCGCCCAGCACCGCCTGCGGGGTGACCTTCACCAGGCCCATCAGCGCCTTGTAGCGCGGGTCCGGGATCGACAGCGACTTGCCGCGCGCCAGATCCGCGAGCGCCGCCGCGACCAGCTTGTCCGCGTCCAGCCACATCCAGTTCGGGATGTTGTCCGTGCCCATTCCGGCCCGCTCATGGAACTCGGTCCGCACGAAACCGGGCGCCAGCGCCATCAGCCGTACGCCGGTACCCGCCAGGTCCTTGGCCGCGCCCTGGGTGAACTGCACGACCCACGCCTTCGACGCGCCGTACGTCCCGCGCGGCACGAAGGCCGCCACCGACGCCACGTTGACCACCCCGCCGCGCCCGCGTTCCCGCATCGCCCCGGTCGCCGCGCTGGTCAGCCGCAGCACCGCCTCGCAGTGCACCTTGAGCATCTTCAGCTCGTCGGCCATCGGTACGTCGAGATAGCGGCCCTTGTTGCCGAAGCCCGCGTTGTTGACCAGCAGGTCGACGGGGTTCTTGCGGTCGGCGAGGCGGGCGGCGACCGCCTCGATGCCCTCGTCGGTGGAGAGGTCGGCGGTGAGCACCTCCGCCTCGATGCCGTGCCGGTCGTGCAGTTCGGTCGCCTGCTCCCCGAGCCGGGCGGTGTTCCGCGCCACCAGCACGAGGTTGTGTCCGTCCGCCGCGAGCCGCCGCGCGAAGGCGGCACCGATCCCCGCGGTCGATCCCGTAATCAATGCCGTTGTCATGGCGCAAGATTAGTGACACCGGGCGACCCGGTCCGATCTCTGCACAGGCCCTCCCGATCCGTGACGAACACGTGTCGAACAGTGCGTCGAACGCGCCGTGACGGCAGGTCAGGCGGGCTGCTCCGCGACGTACTTCCGCGCCTGCGCCAACGCCTCCGGATGCAGTGCCTCGCCCGCCGGGAGCAGTCGCGGCAACAGTTCGCGCTCGGTTGTCACGGCCCGGAACTGCAGGGCCACCGTCACCTCGTGCCCGGGCCGGTGCACGATCTCGATCGCGTCGCCCGCGCGGATCTCACCGGGTTCGATCACCCGCAGATAGGCCCCCGGGGCACCCTTCAAGGTGAACCGTTTCACCCATCCCCGTTCGCCCAGATGGTCCTGGAACGTACGGCACGGGATCCGCCCGGAGGTGACCTCCAGGATCACCTCGGGGCCGATCCGCCAGCGTTCGCCGATCCGCGCGCCGGACACGTCGAGACCCAGGGTCGTCAGGTTCTCCCCGAAGGAACCGCTGGCCAGCGGGCGCCCCAGCTCCCGCGCCCAGTCGTCGAGATCCTCCCGCGCGACCGCGTACACCGCCTGGTCGTCGCCCCCGTGGTGGCGCCGGTGGCAGACCGCGTCCCCGGCCAGCCCGCTCCCGGCGACGCCCTTGGGGCCGGGCGCGCTCACCCGCACCGGCCCGTCGGTCGGCCGCTTGTCGATGCCGGTCACGCCGTCCGGCTGGTCCGTGTACGGCACGGCCGTGGCCCGGCCCAGGTTCAGCGAGAGAAGCTTCATGACCGCACGGTAGACGAGAGCGCCCCAAAGGTGCGGCGCATTATTCGGCGCCGTGGCAAACAAGCGCTTATGCTCGGCGCGTGATCGAGGCCCGACATCTCCGTGTGCTGCGTGCCGTCGCCGCCACCGGCTCCTTCTCTGCGGCCGGGCGCGAACTGGGCTGCACCCAGCCCGCCGTCAGCCAGCAGATGAAGGCCCTGGAGACCTCGGTCGGCACCCCGCTGCTGGTCCGCACCGGCCGCGAGATGCGGTTGACCCAGGCGGGCGAGGCCCTGGTCCGGCACGCGGCCGGCATCCTCTCCGGGCTCACCGCCGCCGAGGAGGAGGTCGCCGCCATCGCGGGCCTGCGGGCCGGCCGGGTCCGCCTGGTCTCCTTCCCCAGCGGCAGCTCGACGCTCGTCCCCACCGCCCTGGCCGCCCTGCGCGCCGCCCACCCCGGCACCCGCGTCTCCCTGGAGGAGGCCGAGCCGCCGAACTCCGTCGAGCTGCTCCGGGAGGGCGACTGCGACATCGCGCTCGCCTTCCGCTACGAGGCGGCGGCGGGCGCGGAGGACTGGTCCGACCTGGTGGTACGCCCCCTGCTCGGCGACCGCCTGGTCGCCCTGGTCCCGGAGAGGCACCGCCTCGCGCGCGCGGAGTCGGTGTCGATCGGCGAACTGGCCCGCGAACCCTGGATCGCCGGCTGCCCGCGCTGCCGGGGCCAGCTGGTCGAGGTGTGCGAGAAGGCCGGATTCACCCCGCGCATCGACTTCGCGACCGACGACTATCCGGCCGTCGTCGGCCTGGTGAGCGCGGGCCTGGGCGTCGCCGTCCTGCCCCAGCTCGCCATCGAGTCCGTACGGCCCCGGGGCGCACGGACGGTGACGCTGGAACCGGCGGTACGGCGGGAGATCGTCGCGCTGACCCTGCCCGACCTGGCGCGGGTCCCGGCGGTGGCGGCGACGCTGGACCGGCTGGAGCGCGCGGCCCGCGAGAAGTAGCCCTGCGAGATGCAGGCCCTGCGCGCAGTGGCCGCGAGAAAAATAGTGGGGCACGCGTGCGCGTGCCCCTGGCGGGAGCTTGGCGTGCCCTGTGTGAGCTTGGCGTGCCCTGGTGGGGCCTGGCGGGCCCTGGTGCGGAGCTTGGTGTCCCCCTGGTGGAGCGCTAGTTGGAGAAACGTTCCTTCAGTTGTTCGAAGCCATGTCCCCGGCGGCCGATGCCGACACCAGCCGGTTGCGGGCACGCCCCATGAGCTCTTCGCGCTCGTCCTCGGTCAGTCCGCCCCAGACGCCGTACGGTTCGCGCACCGCCAGGGCGTGCGCCGCGCACTGTGCGCGGACCGGGCACCTCATGCAGACCTCTTTGGCCGAGTTCTCACGAGCGCTTCGTGCCGCACCGCGCTCGCCCTCGGGATGAAAGAAGAGCGAGCTGTCGACCCCTCGGCAGGCAGCCAGGAGCTGCCAGTCCCACAGGTCCGCGTTCGGTCCGGGAAGGCGGGAGAAATCTGCCATTGCGTGACCCCTTGTAGCCGTTATGGGCGGATACGGTGTCCACGACCGTACAACTACGATCTAAGGAGATGAAAATATGACTCATTGCGAATCTAGCCTCAGACACCAGCAAAAGGGAAGAAATAGGGCTGAATGGGGCACCGGTTGTGATGAAAGCTTGAGGGTCGGCCCCGCATGCCTCCACCGTGTCCGCACCCTCACGTAGAGTGCCGAAGATGGCACACGGCCCCGTAACTCTTTCGAGTGACCGTCGTTGAGAGTGCGAGGCGGTTGAAAACACAAGTGCTCGGGCAGGCGTCCGAGACGGTCGACCGCACAGGTGACGATTTCGTACCAGCCTGGAGGCTCAAGGTGACGCGCATCAGTTGCGGAGGGCGGCCATGACATCCGTCCTCGTCTGTGACGACTCCCCGCTTGCCCGAGAGGCGCTCCGCCGCGCGGTCGCGACCGTGCCCGGCGTCGAGCGCGTGACGACGGCGGCCAACGGCGAGGAAGTCCTCCGCCGCTGGGGCGCCGACCGCTCGGACCTCATCCTGATGGACGTACGCATGCCCGGACTCGGCGGTGTCGAGACCGTGCGCCGACTGCTGTCCGCCGACCCGGGCGCACGGATCATCATGCTCACCGTCGCCGAGGACCTGGACGGCGTGGCCCTCGCGGTCGCGGCCGGCGCCCGCGGCTATCTGCACAAGGACGCCTCGCGCGCCGAACTGCGGGCCACGGTCACCCAGGCGCTCGCCGACCCGACCTGGCGGCTGGCCCCGCGCCGGCTGCGCTCGGCCGAGATGGGTGCCGCGCCGACGCTCACCGCGCGTGAGATCCAGGTCCTGGAGGGCATGAGCCACGGCCGCTCGAACGCGGAGATCGGCCGCGAGCTCTTCCTCTCCGAGGACACGGTCAAGACGCACGCGCGCCGGCTCTTCAAGAAACTCGGCGCCTCGGACCGGGCACACGCCGTGGCGCTCGGTTTCCGGTGGGGTCTGGTCCGTTAGGACCAGGTCAGTGGGTCGTAGCGGGGGTACGAGTATCCCCGCCCGCCGCAGGGTGGGCGGGGACGGTGACGGGGCCCGCCGGGCGCCCGCTGCTCGTTTCGCCGCGGATGCCGCATCCTTGAGGTGTGGAGTTCCTCGGGGACGAGTCGGTCGAGCGGGAGGGGAGGGCGCAGGAGATGAGTTCCGGCGCACCTGCTCATAACGCTTCGGTGCACAACAACGGGCGCGGTGCCACGGACCCTTCGGCCGCAAGGCACCATGGACCGATGCGTGACGATGAGGCGGCCAGTGCCCCAGGGGCGATTGGTGGGCTCGTCCTTCGCGCGGTCGACGGAGACGAGCAGGCCACCCACGATCTGCTCGCCCACGTCCATCCACTGGCCCTGCGGTACTGCCGCACCCGGCTGTCCCGACTCCCGGGCGACGCACGGCACTTCGTGGAGGACCTGGCGCAGGAGGTCTGCGTCGCCGTCCTCCTCGCCCTGCCGCGCTACAAGGACACCGGCCGCCCCTTCGAGGCCTTCGTCTTCGCCATCGCCGCCCACAAGGTCGCCGACCTCCAGCGCGCCGCGATGCGCCACCCCGGGTCCACGGCCGTGCCCTCGGACGAGATGCCGGAGCGCCCGGACGACTCCCTCGGTCCCGAGGAGCGCGCCCTGCTCAGCAGTGACGCCGAATGGGCCAAGAAACTCCTCGCCAACCTCCCGGAGAACCAGCGCGAGCTGCTCCTGCTCCGCATCGCCGTCGGCCTCACCGCCGAGGAGACCGGCCAGATGTTGGGAATGTCACCCGGCGCGGTCCGGGTCGCCCAGCACCGCGCGCTGAGCCGGCTGCGGGCCCTGGCCGAGCAGTAACTCCCGTACGGGCACCGCCCTTGGCGGCGGGAGCCGCGCGCCGGGTCGCCTTCGGTGAACAGCGGGCCGACGGCGTACGTACGAACATACGAAGCCCGGAGCGGGCCGTAGCCGTGGAATCGTGGAATTTGGTGACCGCGCTTCCCGTTAGCATGGACATCCGCACCGATCAAGGCCATTTGGGGAAGGTGTCATGACTGCCAACGTCGACGGAGTGCCCGCCAAATTCGCGACACTAGGGCTGACCTACGACGACGTGCTGCTGCTGCCGGGCGCGTCCGACGTGCTCCCGAACGCGGTCGACACCTCGTCCCGCATCTCGCGCAACGTCCGCGTGAACATCCCGCTGCTGTCCGCGGCGATGGACAAGGTGACCGAGTCCCGGATGGCGATCGCGATGGCCCGCCAAGGCGGTGTCGGCGTCCTGCACCGCAACCTGTCCGTCGAGGACCAGGTCAACCAGGTCGACCTCGTGAAGCGCTCCGAGTCCGGCATGGTCACCGACCCGATCACCGTCCACCCGGACGCCACGCTCGCCGAGGCCGACGCCCTGTGCGCCAAGTTCCGCATCAGCGGCGTCCCGGTGACCGACGGCAACGGCAAGCTGCTCGGCATCGTCACCAACCGCGACATGGCCTTCGAGACCGACCGCTCCCAGCAGGTGCGCGAGGTCATGACCCCGATGCCCCTGGTCACCGGCAACGTCGGCATCTCCGGCGCCGACGCCATGCAGCTGCTGCGCCGCCACAAGATCGAGAAGCTTCCCCTGGTCGACGAGGCGGGCGTCCTCAAGGGCCTCATCACGGTCAAGGACTTCGTCAAGGCCGAGCAGTACCCGAACGCGGCCAAGGACGCCGAGGGCCGCCTCATCGTCGGTGCCGCCGTCGGCGCCAGCCCCGAGGCGCTGGAGCGCGCCCAGGCCCTCGCCGAGGCCGGTGTGGACTTCCTGGTCGTCGACACCTCGCACGGCCACAACAGCAACGCCCTCAACTGGATGGCGAAGATCAAGTCGAGCGTCGGCGTCGACGTGATCGGCGGCAACGTCGCCACCCGCGACGGCGCCCAGGCCCTGGTCGACGCCGGTGTCGACGGCATCAAGGTCGGCGTCGGCCCCGGCTCGATCTGCACGACCCGGGTCGTCGCCGGCATCGGCGTCCCGCAGGTCACCGCGATCTACGAAGCGTCCCTCGCCGCCCGCGCGGCCGGCGTCCCGCTCATCGGCGACGGCGGCCTGCAGTACTCCGGCGACATCGGCAAGGCGCTCGCCGCCGGCGCCGACACGGTGATGCTCGGCAGCCTCCTCGCGGGCTGCGAGGAGTCCCCGGGCGAGCTGCAGTTCATCAACGGCAAGCAGTTCAAGTCGTACCGCGGCATGGGCTCGCTCGGCGCGATGCAGTCCCGCGGCCAGGCCCGGTCGTACTCCAAGGACCGCTACTTCCAGGCCGAGGTCGCCTCCGACGACAAGCTCGTGCCCGAGGGCATCGAGGGCCAGGTGCCCTACCGCGGCCCGCTGGCCAACGTGCTGCACCAGCTCGTCGGCGGCCTGCGCCAGACCATGGGCTACGTCGGCGCGGCCACCATCGAGGAGATGGAGACCAAGGGCCGCTTCGTCCGCATCACGTCCGCGGGCCTCAAGGAGAGCCACCCGCACGACATCCAGATGACGGTCGAGGCACCGAACTACAGCCGCAGCAAGTAGTCGGCAGGCTTCCTCAAGGGCGGCCCCGGGGACACCGGGGCCGCCCTTGTCGTGTCCGTCGGCGATACTGGAAGACGCTGAAACGCAGAGGAAAGGCCACAGACGTGACTGAGATCGAGATCGGGCGCGGCAAGCGCGGCCGCCGGGCGTACGCCTTCGACGACATCGCCGTCGTCCCCAGCCGCCGTACGCGGGACCCGAAGGAGGTCTCGATCGCCTGGCAGATCGACGCCTACCGCTTCGAGCTGCCCTTCCTGGCCGCCCCCATGGACTCGGTCGTCTCCCCGGCCACCGCGATCCGCATCGGTGAGCTCGGCGGCCTCGGCGTGCTCAACCTCGAAGGCCTCTGGACGCGGTACGAGGACCCGCAGCCGCTGCTCGACGAGATCACCGGCCTCGACGTGGACGCCGCGACCCGCCGCCTCCAGGAGATCTACGCGGCTCCCATCAAGGAGGAGCTGATCGGGCAGCGCATCAAGGAGGTGCGCGACTCGGGCGTGGTCACCGCCGCCGCGCTCTCCCCGCAGCGCACGGCCCAGTTCTCCAAGGCCGTCGTCGACGCGGGCGTGGACATCTTCGTCATCCGCGGTACGACGGTCTCCGCGGAGCACGTGTCGGGCTCGCACGAGCCGCTGAACCTGAAGCAGTTCATCTACGAGCTGGACGTCCCGGTCATCGTCGGCGGCTGCGCCACGTACACCGCGGCCCTGCACCTCATGCGCACCGGCGCGGCCGGCGTCCTCGTCGGCTTCGGCGGCGGCGCGGCGCACACCACGCGCAACGTGCTGGGCATCCAGGTCCCGATGGCCACCGCCGTCGCCGACGTGGCCGCCGCCCGCCGCGACTACATGGACGAGTCCGGCGGCCGGTACGTGCACGTCATCGCCGACGGCGGCGTCGGCTGGTCCGGCGACCTCCCCAAGGCCATCGCCTGCGGCGCGGACGCGGTGATGATGGGCTCCCCGCTCGCCCGCGCCACGGACGCGCCCGGCAAGGGCCACCACTGGGGCATGGAAGCGGTCAACGAGGAGCTGCCCCGCGGCAAGAAGGTCGACCTCGGCACGGTCGGCACGGTCGAGGAGATCCTCACCGGCCCGTCCCACATCCCCGACGGCTCGATGAACATCTTCGGGGCGCTGCGCCGCGCGATGGCGACGACCGGCTACAGCGAGCTGAAGGAGTTCCAGCGCGTCGAGGTCACGGTGGCGGACTCGCAGCACAAGCGGTAGGCGGCAGTCGCTTCTACGACGCTTCGAAGGGCCCGGACCTGGGTGGTCCGGGCCCTTTCGCATGCCAAGCGGGCTGAGTGGGGCGTGTGTTGGGACGGAGGGGCCTCAAGCGCCCCCCGCACCACCCGCGCGCCGGTCAGAGCCGATGCGCCGCCCCCGTGGGCGTGGCCCCCCGCGTGTCCAGCAGCAGCTGGGCCTTCACGGACAGGCCCTGGAGGTCGTACGTGCGGTGCTGCTGGAGCAGGATCGTCAGGTCCGCGTCGGCCGCCGCCTCGTAGAGGGAGTCCGCGCGCGGGACCGGGCGGTCGAGGACGCTCCAGGACGGGATGTGCGGGTCGTGGTAGCTGACGGAGGCGCCGAGCTCCATCAGGCGGACCGCGATCTCCTGGGCGGGGGTGCCCTGCTGGTCGGCGAGGTCGGCCTTGTAGGTGACGCCGAGGAGCAGGACGCGGGCCCCGCGCGCGGACTTGCCGTGCTCGTTGAGGAGCGTGGCGGCCCGCTGGATGACGTAGCGGGGCATCTGGTGGTTGACCTGCTGGGCGAGTTCGACCATGCGCAGGGGGCGCGCGCCGTGGCCGGTGAGGTCCTGGGGGACCGCGTGGCCGCCGACGCCGGGGCCGGGGCGGAAGGCCTGGTAGCCGAACGGCTTGGTCTCCGCGCAGCGGATGACGTCCCACAGGTCGACGCCCAAGTCGTGGCACAGGACGGCCATTTCGTTGACGAGGGCGATGTTGACGTGCCGGAAGTTGGTCTCCAGGAGCTGCACGGTCTCCGCTTCGCGCAGGCCACGCGCGCGTACCACCTTGTCGGTGAGGCGCCCGTAGAAGGCGGCGGCCGACTCGGTGCAGGCCGGGGTGAGGCCGCCGATCACCTTCGGGGTGTTGGCCGGGGTGAAGTCGCGGTTGCCGGGGTCGATGCGGCTGGGGGAGTAGGCGAGGTGGAAGTCGCGTCCCGCGCGCAGGCCCGAGCCCTGTTCGAGGAGGGGGCGCAGGAAGGTCTCCGTGGTGCCCGGGTGCACCGCCGACTCCAGGATCACCGTGGTGTGCGGGCGCAGGTGGGCGGCGAGGGCGCGGGCGGCCGTCTCCACCTGGCCGAGGTCGAGGCCGCCGTCGGCGTCCCGGGGGGTCGGGGCGCAGATCACGGCGGTGCGGACGCGGCCGAGCTCGGCGGGGTTGGTGGCCGGCCGGAAGCCCCCCGAGAGCATCCGGCGCAGTTCTGCGGGGCTGAGGGAGCCGGCCTCGGGACCGGTCTTGAAGCCGACCGTGGCGATGCCGGCGGCGACAGCGGCCTGGGCCAGGGGCAGGCCGAGAGGACCGAGGCCGACGACGGCGAGATCTGCGGGCATGGCGTGGGCCGTCCTTCCCAGTAACCGAAGCGGGACAGGTGCGCAAGCCCTGTGGACAGAACGGGCGAGCGCAATGTCAGACTAGGAGTAAATATGACCGTTATGCGGGATTGGACGGCTGTGTTTCTCGGTGGTCCCGTGATTGTTGTCCACAGGCTGGGGGCGAGTGGTGGCTGAAGTCGGGCAACCCGGTCAGAATTTGGGCAGGAGGGAAACGAACCGGGCTTCGCCGAACGGGTGCGGCCGGCGCTACCGATAGCGGGAGGCAGCGGTGAGGACAGCGACACTGGGTCCGGCGCAGCGAGCCGAGGCACTGGCGGGAATGGCCGAGCGCGAACTGGACGTGCTCGTGGTGGGCGCAGGCGTGGTCGGCGCGGGCACCGCCCTGGACGCCGTGACGCGCGGCCTGTCCACGGGACTGGTCGAGGCGCGCGACTGGGCGTCCGGCACGTCGAGCAGGTCGAGCAAGCTCATCCACGGAGGGCTGCGCTATCTGGAGATGCTCGACTTCGCCCTCGTCCGGGAGGCGCTCAAGGAGCGCGGACTGCTGCTGGAGCGCCTGGCCCCGCACCTGGTGAAGCCGGTGCCGTTCCTGTACCCGCTCCAGCACAAGGGCTGGGAGCGGCTCTACGCCGGTTCGGGCGTCGCGCTCTACGACGCGATGTCCATGGCCCGCGCCCACGGCCGGGGCCTGCCCACCCACCGCCACCTGAGCCGCCGTCACGCCCTGCGGGTGGCGCCCGCCCTGAAGAAGGACGCCCTGGTCGGCGCGCTGCAGTACTACGACGCGCAGATGGACGACGCCCGCTATGTGGCCACCCTGGTGCGCACGGCCGCGTCCTACGGCGCGAAGGTGGCCAACCGCGCGCGGGTGACCGGTTTCCTGCGCGAGGGCGAGCGCGTGGTCGGCGCCCGGGTGCAGGACGTCGAGGCGGGCGGCGAGTACGAGATCCGCGCCAAGCAGATCGTGAACGCGACAGGCGTGTGGACCGACGACACCCAGGCGATGGTCGGCGAGCGCGGCCAGTTCCACGTCCGGGCCTCCAAGGGCATCCACCTGGTCGTCCCCAAGGACCGCATCAACTCCACCAGCGGGCTGATCCTGCGCACCGAGAAGTCCGTCCTGTTCGTCATCCCGTGGGGCCGGCACTGGATCATCGGCACCACCGACACCGACTGGGACCTCGACAAGGCCCACCCGGCCGCGTCCAGCGCCGACATCGACTACCTCCTGGAGCACGTCAACTCGGTGCTCGCGGTCCCGCTGACCAGAGACGACGTCCAGGGCGTGTACGCGGGGCTGCGCCCGCTGCTGGCCGGCGAGTCCGACGCCACCAGCAAGCTGTCGCGCGAGCACACCGTCGCGCACCCGGTGCCGGGGCTCGTCGTCGTGGCGGGCGGCAAGTACACGACGTACCGGGTGATGGCCAAGGACGCCGTGGACGAGGCGGTGCACGGCCTCGACCTGCGGGTCGCCGAGTGCGTCACCGAGGACGTACCGCTGCTGGGCGCGGAGGGCTACCGGGCACTGTGGAACGGACGGGCCCGCATCGCCACCAAGACCGGCATCCATGTGGTGCGCGTGGAGCACCTGTTGAACCGTTTCGGCTCGATGGCGGAGGAGATCCTCGACCTCATCGAGAAGGACCCCACCCTCGGCGAACCCCTCCAGGCCGCCGACGACTATCTGCGCGCCGAGATCGTCTACGCCGCCTCGCACGAGGGCGCACGCCATCTGGACGACGTCCTCACCCGCCGCACCCGCATCTCGATCGAGACCTTCGACCGGGGCACCCGCAGCGCCCGTGAGGCCGCCGAGCTGATGGCGCCGGTGCTGGGCTGGGACAAGGACCAGATCGAGCGCGAGGTCGAGCACTACGAGAAGCGGGTGGAGGCCGAGCGGGAGTCCCAGCTCCAGCCGGACGACCTGACGGCTGACGCGGCACGGCTGGGAGCGCCGGACATCGCGCCGCTGTAGACCCGCCGCACCCGGCTGAGGGGTGGGCTCTGGGCTCAGGACCAACTCGGGTCCGGCCCAGGTCCGGCCCACGTTCGGCCCGGACTCGGCCCAGGCCCGGACTCGGCCCAGGCCCGGACTCGGCCCAGGCCCGGACTCGGCCCAGGCTCGGCTTCACTCGAACGAGTGTCATGAAGTGGGATCTTTGTGCGGAACCCGGCCGTTCTACGAGGTGCGGGGGCAGAACTCGGCGGCGAGCAGGGCCGGTTCGAGGCCGGGGTCCGCTATCTCGCTCGTGTTCACCCGGAAGGTGAGGACACGACGGCCGTCGAGGGTGGCTGCGGTGCGCACGTAGCTTCCGGCGATGCGGCCGTTGTGCCCCCACACCGTGGTGCCGCACGGCAGCTTCACCGGAAACAGCCCCATGCCGTACGAGCCGTGTGCGGTGCGGGTGTCGAGCATCTCGCGCAGCAGGCGCGGGGGCAGCAACTGCCCGCCGAGCAGGGCCGAGTAGAAGCGGTCCAGGTCGGCGAGCGTGGTCACCAGCTCGCCCGCGGCCCCGGCCACCCGCGGGTCGAGATCGGTGACGTCGGAGCCGTCGGCCGCGTAGGCCCGGCCGTGCGGCCAGGGAAGAGTGGTGCGGGAGCCCGGGAAGGAGGTGCCCGTCAGGCGCAGCGGAGCGATGATGCGGCGCTCGGCCTCGGTGGCGTACGAGTCGCCGGTGACCTGTCGGATCACCAGGCCGAGCAGCACGTAGTTGGTGTTCGAGTAGGAGAAGCGGCCTCGATCGGCCGGAGGGTGGGTGATCGCTGTACGGACGGCCCGGATCGGGGTGACGGGGACCGTGCCCCCGGTGTCCTCGGTGAAGTCGTACAGACCGCTGGTGTGGGTGAGCAGGGAGCGGAGGGTCAGCGCGCGCCCGTCGTTGCCCGCCCCGTGTACCAGACCGGGCAGGTGCCGCTCGACCGTGTCGGACAGCGACAGCCGGTGTTCGGCGGCGAGTTGGAGGACCACGGTCGCGATGAAGGTCTTCGTGATGCTGCCGGCGCGGAAGTGGTCGGCCCGGCTGATGCCGGTCCCGGACCGGGCGTACGCCGTCGTGCCGAGGGCGTAGTCCGTCGCGGCCCGCTCGGGGTCCGTCCCGGCCGGGGTGGCGCCAAGGCCCCTGCTGTCGTGGGCCAGGAGCGCCGCAGCGGGGACTCTGCCCCGGGTGACCAGCAGCCTGACCAGGGCTTTCGTGTCCGGTGCCGGGCCGGCCTGGGAGGAGGTCATGGACAGACAGAGAAAGGCCAGGGACAGCGGAAGGGCCAGCAGTGTCCGAGGTGTGGGCATCGCGATCCTCCGTTCTCGGCGGTCATCCTGCCGGACTTGGCTGTGTGACCTGCGGCGGATACGCCACGGGATGCGACCGGGGTGCGCCGGGAGAGGCCCCCTGGGCGTTGGGCACTTGTTCGGTGGGGGACAATGGAGGCTCTGTCAGGGCGGGTTGCATGAGGGGACGCATGTCGGAGGCGGAGCGGGCGGGGACATCCCGTCAGGACACTCGTCGGGACAAGAACGAGCGTCTTCTCGCCGGGCGGTACCGCTTGGGAGAAGTGCTCGGCCGCGGAGGCATGGGCACGGTATGGCGTGCCGAGGACGAAACCCTGGGCCGGACGGTCGCCGTCAAGGAACTGCGGTTCCCGTCCAGCATCGACGAGGACGAGAAGCGGCGGCTGATCACACGGACGCTGCGCGAGGCGAAGGCCATCGCGCGGATCCGCAACACCAGCGCGGTGACGGTCTTCGACGTCGTCGACGAGGACGACCGGCCGTGGATCGTCATGGAGCTGGTCGAGGGCAAGTCCCTCGCGGAGGCCATCCGGGAGGACGGTCTGCTGGCGCCGCGGCGCGCCGCGGAGGTGGGGCTCGCGATACTCGACGTCCTGCGGTCGGCGCACCGCGAGGGCATCCTGCACCGCGACGTGAAGCCGTCGAACGTGCTGATCGCCGAGGACGGCCGGGTCGTGCTCACCGACTTCGGCATCGCGCAGGTCGAGGGCGATCCGTCGATCACCTCCACCGGCATGCTCGTCGGCGCGCCCTCCTACATCTCCCCGGAGCGGGCCCGCGGGCACAAGCCGGGTCCCGCGGCCGACCTGTGGTCGCTCGGCGGCCTGTTGTACGCGGCGGTCGAGGGCGCACCGCCGTACGACAAGGGTTCGGCGATCGCCACGCTCACCGCGGTGATGACCGAGCCGCTGGAGGAGCCGAAGCACGCCGGGCCGTTGAGGGACGTCATCTACGGCCTGCTGAACAAGGACCCGGCCCAGCGTCTCGACGACGCGGGTGCGCGGGCGATGCTCACCGCGGTGATCCACGCGCCCGAGCCGAAGCCGGCCGAGCCGGAGCCGCCGCTGGACGCGACCCGGGTCGTGCCGTTGCCGGCGCAGCCGGGGCCCGAGGGGTCCGGTGGCAGGAAGAGCGGTGGCGGGAGCGGGAGTTCGGGTGCTTCGGCGGGGGCCGAGCGGCTGCGCGGCGCGCTGCGGTCGATGCGGAAGGCGGCCGGGGGATCGGCCGCGGCCGGGGCGGTCGCCTCGGGTGCTTCGGCGACCGCGGCTCCGGCGACGGGTTCGGGTTCTGCCGCGGGTCCGGTCGCGGGGACGGGGGCCGGTGCGGCTCCCTCCGGCGTGACCCCTCGTACGGCTTCCGGCGCGACCACGGGCCGGGCCTCGACGTCCGTTCCTGGTAAGCCGGGTGGCTCCGGGACGGGCGCTGGTTCCGGTGCCGCCGCCGCTGCCGGGGCCGGTGCTTCGGGCAAGGGCGGCTCCGGTGGTACGAAGGGCGCTGCCACCGAGGGCGGCTCAGCGGCTGAGGGCGTCAAGTCCGGTACGCCCGGGGTTCCTTCGGCTCGGTCGGGAGGCGCCGCAGGTGCGGGGACCGCGGCCGGTGCCGGTGCTGCGGCCGGCTCGGCGGCGAAGGGTGTGGCGCCGGACTCCGGTGCGCGCGACGCCGGTTCGCGTGACTCGGGTACGCGTGACCCCGGGACGCGTGCCCTGGGTGTGGAGTCGTCGGGGCTGCGGGAGCCGGGGCTCGGCGATGCCGGTACGAAGGGGCTGAGCGCGACCCGCGAGGTGGGCGCGGCCCGTGAGACCGGTGCGCGTGGGGACAACTCGGGCGCGGGCGGGCGGAGTTCCGGCTGGCCCGTGATGACGCCGCCGGATCTGCCGCCGCGGCCGGTGCCGAGGGCGCCGCTCACGGACGTGGTGCCGAAGCGCACGCTGCTGATCATCGCGGCCGTGATCGCGCTCGCGGTGATCGGTGTCGTGCTGGCGCTGACGCTCGGCGGCGGTGACGACAGCGGCTCGAAGGGGTCGAAGGACAACAGCGGCGCCAAGTCCGGGGGCGGTGTCAGCGCGAGCGCGAGTGCGAGCGAGGGCGCCGGCACCAAGAAGGACGACGACGCCAAGAGCACGGGCGGCACCCGGACCGACTCCTCGGAGACGGCAAGTACGGGCGACGACACGGCGAGTTCGGACACCGGCGCGTCCGGCGGCAGCGACGACGGGTCGGACGGTTCCTCGGGCGGCTCGGACGGCGCCGCGGTCGTGAAGACGTACAAGGGGAGCCAGGGTTTCTCGATAGGCCTGCCCGCCGGGTGGTCGTACCAGTCGACGGACTCCGCCGGGGTCCGGCTGGCCGGCCCCGACGGGCAGAAGCTGCTGATCGCCTGGACCAGTACGCCGAAGGGCGACGCGGTCGCGGACTGGAAGAACCAGGAGCAGTACATGACGCGCTCCGGGTACGCGCGGATCCGAATAGAGAAGGTGGACTACAGGGGCTGGAACACGGCCGACTGGGAGTTCACCTATCAGGACGGCGGGACGAAGTACCGCACCATCGACCGAGGGTTCGTCGTCAACAGTCATCTCGGATATGCGCTCATGTACACCGCGAAGGCCGCGAATTGGGGTACAGAGCTTCGTGAGGACACCTGGACGACCCTGACGAAGACGTTCGAACCGAAGTCGTGAGGCGGGTGGGGCCTGGTTTGGCGTGCCAGATCCGTCAACCCCTCTTGTGGGTTGCCTCCGGCACGTATCGTGAGTGGTTGCGGACCGTACGCATCTAGGTGTGACGCATCCCCGGATGCGGACGGAACGGGCCGCAAGGCGAGCGGAATTGACCAACCGGGCGGCCGGGGGAGGCAACGTGGACGACTATGCGGGTCGGGTGCTCGCCGACCGCTACCGCCTGCCGCTGCCGCCCTCCGACGAGTACGAACTCACCGAGACCCGGGCCTTCGACACCTACAGCGGGCAGGAAGTCCTGGTGCGCCAGGTGCCGTTGCCCGAGGTCGTCGAGGCGGAGGTGCTCGGCGACGACGGGCTGCCCGACGGGTTCACGGCGCGCGACCGCGGCGCCCGGCGGCCGGCCTCGGCCCGCATCGCCACCCGACGGCCCTCCGACCCCGCCGTACGGCGTGCGGTCGAGGCCGCGCAGGCGGCGGCCCGCATCCCGGACCATCCCCGGCTGGACCAGGTCTTCGACGTGTTCGCCGAAGGCGGTTCGCTGTGGATAGTGAGCGAACTGGTGTCCGCCCAGCCGCTCGCCGCCCTGCTCGCGGAGAAGCCGCTGTCGCCGTACCGGGCGGCCGAGGTCGCCGCCGACGTGCTGATGGCGCTGCGGGTGCTGCACGCGCACGGCTGGGTGCACCGCAACATCACCGCCCGCACGGTGCTCGTCTGCGACGACGGCCGCGTCATGCTGACCGGCCTCGCGGTCGGCGCGGCGGAAGAGGCACTCTGCGGCTACGACCCGGTGCCGGGCCAGGACGGCGTGGACGGCGACGCCGCGATCCCCGCGGGCTCCAGGGCCCCGGGCGGCGCGATCGCCCCCGCGGGCTCCACTGCACGGGCCGGTTCCCCGGCTCCCGGCGGTTCCACGGTCCCCGCGATCCCCGGTGGCGCGCGGGGCACCGGCGGCGGAGCGATCGGCTTCGGAGGCGCGGGCGGTGGCACGGCCGCCGCCGCGGGCCCCGGTGCCGCCGACCCCGAGGCCGCCCGGCGGGCCGCGATCGAGGCACGGGCCGCCGGAGGGCTGCCCGGAGTCGGTGTGGAGAGCGCCGGCACGAGCGGTGTCCCCGCCGTGCCCGCCCGCAGGGAGCCGGACGTCGGCGGTGACGTACGGGCCGCGCGCGCCGGGGCCATCGCCGCGTACCGCGCGGGTGCCCGGGCCGCGGCGCGGGTCCAGGAGTCCCAGCAGGGCCGCCCGGCACTCCCCGGCGCCCGCCCCGCCCCCGAGGGCGAACACGGCCCCGCTCAGTCCAACGGCCCGGCCCAGCTCCCGTACGCGGGAAGCAACGGCGTGCAGCACCAGGCCCCCACCACCCCACCGGGCCAGATAGCCGACCCCTACGGCGTCCGCAACACCGCCTGGCACGGCGCGACGCCGGGCCAGGGCACCGGCGAGCAGGGCGTGGCGGGTCAGGGCGAGCGGGCGCGTCCGCCGCTGGAGGGCGGCGGCGCCGGTGCGCTGCCTCCGGGCACGGCGGGCACGTTCTCCGGCCCGGACGGCCGTTCCCACGGCACGACGGACGGCCGTTCCTACGGCACGGACGCCCCGACGGGCTACGTCGGTGCCCCGCGCCCCCACGGCCCGGACACCCCGGCCCACGGCGGCGACACCCCCCGCCCCCGCACCCCCGACCCCACCGCCTACGGTGCCCTCACCGCCGCCACCGGTCAGCACCCCGTACCCGCACCGCCCGCGGGCACCTCCCGCACCCCCGGCCTCGAAGGCCCCGTACCGCCCGCTGCCGCCTCCGCGCCCGGTAACCCACCGCATCCACCGGCGCGTTGGGACGACCTCGCCGCCGTGGGCGCGCCCGTCCGCCGCGGCCCCGCCACCGCGCTCGCCGCCGAGCGGGCACGTCAGGTGCGGATGACGGTCGTCGGACCGGTCACCGAGCGGTGGGCGCCCGAGCAGGCCGTACCGGTGCACGAGAACTGGCAGTTGGCCGCGCCGATCGGGCCCGCCACCGATCTGTGGGCGCTCGGGGCGCTGCTCTTCCGGGCCGTGCAGGGGCACGCGCCGTATCCGGAGGAGGCGACGGCGGAGCTGGTGCAGCTGGTGTGCGCGGAGCCGCCCGCCTTCGCCGAGGAGTGCGGGCCGCTGCGGCCGGTCGTGGAGTCGTTGCTGCGGCAGGACCCGACCGAGCGCCTGGACTTCGAGGAACTGCGCGGCTGGCTGCGGTCGTTGGTGCGTTCGGCGCCCGAGCCCGAGGCCGGCACGTATGTCGTCGCGACCCCGCCGACCGACCCGCGGCGGCTGCCGATCGTGCGCAGGCGGGGCGAGTTGGTGCGCAGGCGGCGCGCCGGGCTGCCCGCGACCAGTCCGCACGGGCGGCACAAGCGGGCCCGGGAGGAAGTCGGCGGATCACCGCGGCGGTTGGGCCGGACACTGCTGATCCTCGTCTTCCTGCTGCTGGCCGGCGCCGTCGCGTACGCGATGCTCTTCATGCCCAAGTCCGGGGAGGACACCGGCTCCGGGCAGAGCGATCGAACCGGTGCGGCGGGTGAGGTCAGTACCGCGCCCACCCGGTCGTCGGACGGTTCGAGCAGTCAGCCGCAGCCCGACCAGACCTCGCCCGGCAGTGGCAACAGCCCGTCCAAGTCGGCCAGTTCGACCGAGACCCAGACCGACCCGAGCGTCGCCGACGGTTTCGTGCTGCGCAAGGACCCCGAAGGGTTCCGGATCGCCGTGGCGAAGGGCTGGACCCGGACACCGAAGAACGGCAGCGGCCAAGTCGTCTACGCGCACGGCGGCTTCGAGCTGATCGTCGTGGCGGGCCGGGACAGCGCGGCGGCCGACGGCAGCGATCCGATGGTCTACCAGCGGGACAATGAGGCCGAGTTGCAGCCGTACCGCAACTCCAGCTGGGCCACCGCGACCGGGCTGCGGACCATCACGGTCGGCGGGAAGACCATGGCCGAGGGCCAGTTCACCTGGACGGACAGCCAGGGCGGCGACCTCTTCGTACGCAACATGGTGTTCCTCATCGACGGCCGCTACCACATCGTGCAGGTCCGTGGCCCGGAGGCACAACGCGACGAGGTGACAAGCCTGTACGAGCAGGCGTCGTCGACCTATCAGTACACCGGGTGACCCGCGGAGGCGGCGCGCCGAGGCCCGTCGGTTCCCGGTCGGGCGCAGAAGCGACAACCGTCACAGTGCGGTCTCCGTGGTACCCCGCTGGTTCCCTGGACGCGGGCCTGTCCTTACGCTGAGCCTGTCAAGAGCATTGCGGGGAAACGTGAATCAGATGCAGGGCCTGCTCCTCGCGGGGCGCTATCGGCTCGCCGAGTCGATCGGCAGCGGCGGTATGGGCCGGGTGTGGCGGGCGCACGACGAGGTGTTGCACCGGACCGTCGCCATCAAGGAGTTGACGGCCGCGCTCTATGTGTCCGAGAGCGACCAGCCGCGGCTGCTGGCGCGCACCCGCGCCGAGGCGCGCGCCGCCGCCCGGATCAACCACTCGGCCGTCGTCACCGTCCACGACGTCCTCGAACACGACGGCCGCCCGTGGATCGTCATGGAGCTGGTCGAGGGCAACTCCCTTGCCGACGAGGTGAAGGAGCAGGGCCGCCTCGCGCCCGCCGAGGCCGCGCGCATCGGCCTGTGGGTGCTGCGCGCCCTGCGCGCCGCGCACGCCGCCGGTGTCCTGCACCGCGACATCAAGCCGGGCAACGTGCTGCTCGGGCAGGACGGGCGGGTCCTGCTCACCGACTTCGGCATCGCCCAGATCGAGGGCGACTCGACCATCACCCGCACCGGCGAGGTCGTCGGGTCCGTCGACTACCTCGCCCCCGAGCGGGTCCGCGGCGCCGACCCCGGCCCGTCCTCCGACCTGTGGGCGCTGGGAGCCACGCTCTACACGGCAGTCGAGGGCCGCTCGCCCTTCCGCCGCACCTCGCCGCTCTCCACGATGCAGGCCGTCGTCGAGGAGGACGCGGGCGAACTCCGCTACGCGGGCGCGCTCGCCCCCGTCATCACCGCCCTCCTGAACAAGGACCCGGCCCTGCGCCCCGACGCCGACCAGGCCGAGCAGATGCTCGCGGAGGCGGCGGAGGGCCGCCGGCCCCGGTCGGCGGAGGAGTGGCTGCCCACACAGCAGGTCGGCTCGCGACAGCAGGGGTTCCCGCACGACACGCCGGGCACGGGTGCGACGCCGTACCCGGCGGCGACCGGCGCCACGTACCCGCACACACCGCCCGTCTCCCTCGCGCCGCCCGGGGCGGGCGCTCCGCCGAGGCGCCGCCGGCTGCGCTCGGTCGTCCTCGTGGTCGTCGTCGCCGCGCTCGTCGGCGGCGGTACGGCGCTGGGGCTGCAGAAGTGGCACCAGGACCGGAATCAGGACAAGGGAACCACCTCGGGCGCATCGGCCCCGCAGAGCGCCACGCCGAGCCCGCAGAGCTCGGGTCCGGCCACCTGGCGGGTCTACCAGGACCCCTGGGGCTTCGACATATCCCTCCCCAAGGGCTGGACACGGAAGGTCTACGGCGACTCCGGCGGCATCAAGCAGGTCGACTACTCGCCCGACAACGGCAAGCACTTCGTCCGTATCGCCATCGACACCTCGCCGGACTTCCCCACCGCGAACGCCCACCAGCTCGACCTGGAAGTACAGCTCCAGCGCCTGGTCGACTACAAGCGGGTGACCCTGGAGCAGAACACCTACCGCGACCGTCCGGGCTCCCTGTGGGACTACACCTGGACCGCGCAGTCGAAGGACACGCCGTTCCCGGGGCCGCGGCGCGCCATCGAGGAGACGTACATGTCCCGTGACGGCGTCGAGTTCGCGATCTACATGTCGGCGCCGGCCGCCGACTGGGCGACGACCAGCGCCCAGTTCAAGTCGGTCCTGCAGGGCTGGAGTCCCGGCTCGGGCTGACGGCTTCCGCTTGCGTCATGATGGTGCGCATGGGGACCGAGGGGGACAACGCGCGGATCATCGCCGGGCGTTACCGACTGGAGAAGCGGCTCGGGCGCGGCGGCATGGGCGTCGTGTGGCGGGCGGCCGACCAACTCCTGGGCCGGCAGGTCGCGGTGAAGGAGATCGCCCAGGACGACTCCCTCTCCGAGGAGGAGGCCCGCCTGCAGCGCGACCGTACGCTGCGCGAGGCACGCGCGGTCGCGCAGCTGCGCCACCCGCACATCATCGTCGTCCACGACGTCGTCGAGCAGGACGAACGGCCCTACATCGTGATGGAGTTGGTCGACGGCGGCTCGCTCGCCGAGCGGATCTCCGCGCGCGGCCCGGTGGACGCCGTCGAGGCCGCCCGGATCGGCATCGCCCTGCTCGGCGCGCTGCGCACGGCGCACGCGGCGGGCGTGCTGCACCGGGACATCAAACCGGCCAACGTGCTGCTCCAGAAAGCCACCGACGAGGACGGCCACCAGCGGGTCGTGCTCACCGACTTCGGCATCGCCCAGGTCGCGGGCGCCACGACGCTCACCGAGAGCGGCGCGTTCGTCGGCTCGCCCGAGTACACCGCCCCGGAGCGGATGTCCGGCGTGCGGACCGGCCCGGAGTCCGACCTGTGGTCGCTGGGCGCCCTGCTGTGCACGGTGCTGAGCGGTGAATCCCCCTTCCACCGCGACTCGTTGGGCGGCATCCTGCACGCGGTCGTCGTCGACGAGATCCGCCCGCCCGAACAGGCCCGGCCCCTGCTGCCCGTCGTACGGGGACTCCTCGAACGCGATCCGGAACGGCGGCTGGAGGCGGCGGAGGCGGAGCGGATGCTGCGCGCGTTCCTGGACACCGGGCGGACGCCGAAGGCGGCGGGGGCGCCGACGGGGCGTCGCCCCAGGGCGTCATCCGGCCACGCGGGGAGACCTGCACCCGGCTACACACCGACCCAACGAGACGTACCCCGAAAGGACTTGGCGCCCTCCCCGGCCCCCCTCCCCTCCTCGCCCGCATCCGACACGGCCGGGCAGGCCCCTCGGCGCTCCACACGGGGGATGCTCGTGGCCGCGTTGCTGGTCGCGGCGCTGGCGGGGGCCGGAGCGTCGGCGGTGGCGTTGCTGATGCGGGGAGACGACGGCGACAGGGGCGCGGCGTCGACGAGTTCGGCGCCCGTGACGTCCACGAGCGCCGGTACGCCGACACCGTCGCCCAGGCCCTCGACCCCGGCCGGCACCCCCACCACGCCCTCGGTGACCGCCGGCAGGACCAACACCCCCACCGCGCCCTCCGGTTACCGCATCGCCCACGACCCCGACGGCTTCTCCCTCGCCGTGCCGGAGGACTTCGTGCGGGTGCCGCAGGGCGAGCGCATCTTCTACATGTCGCCGGGGGAGACCTTCCGGCTCGGCATCAGGATGTCCGATCCCCGGCCGGGCGGCCCACTCGCGGTGATGAACAGCGCGGCGGCCGACGGGGCCTCCACGAACCCCGGTTACCACGACGGCAAGGTCACCGACACCACGCACTCCGGACACCCCGCCGCGCTCTGGGAGTTCACCTGGAACGGCTTCAGCACCGCGGAGGGCCCCCGGCACACCTACGACATGTGCTGGGAGGAGAACGGCCGCCTGTACGACGTGTGGGTGTCCGCGCCGGTCGGGAAGGTGCGGGAGGCGAAGGAGTACTTCGACGTCGCGCTGGACACCTTCACCCGCACCTGAGGCCGCACGCACGTAACGGGCGATAAGCCGCGCACTCGGTCACGGGTCTGTGACCGGAAAGCGTCAGAGGTGGATAGGGCGGCGTCTGGCGCGATATGGATGGACGTATGAGCAGCAACGGGGGAGCCCGACACGGAGCCGACGAGCCGACGAGCTTTGCTCTGCAACCACCGAATCCTCGCGCGGGCCGACCGGTGCCCGCGCCTGCGGCGGTGTCCGGGGCGATGCCCGCGCCCGCTGCCGTGCCGCACCCGAACAACCCCTACGCCACGCCGAGTTCACCGCCCGCCCCGACTCCCGACCCGCGCACCGGGCGCCTCATAGCCGGCCGGTACCGGCTGCTCGGCAAGCTCGGGCACGGCGGCATGGGCACGGTGTGGCGGGCCAAGGACGAGACGGTGGACCGCGAGGTCGCCGTGAAGGAACCGCGCGTCCCGGACCATCTTCCCGAACGCGAACGGGAGAAGGCCTTCGAGCGGATGCGCCGCGAGGCCCGCGCGGCGGCCCGGCTCGACCACCCCGCCGTCGTGAACGTGCACGACGTGGCCGTCGTCGACGGCCGGCCGTGGATCGTGATGGAGCTGGTGACCGGCCGTTCGCTGGGCGACGCGTTGCAGGAGGGCACCCTCGACGCACGCGACGCGGCCCGCATCGGCCTCCAGGTGCTCGGAGCGCTCGAAGCGGCGCACGCGGCGGGCGTCCTGCACCGTGACGTGAAGCCGGACAACGTCCTGCTGGGCCGCCACGACCGGGTCGTCCTGACCGACTTCGGCATCGCGCAGATCGAGGGCGAGACGAACCTGACGGACACCGGCGGCTTCGTCGGCTCGCCCGAATACATCGCCCCGGAAAGGGTGTTGGGCCAGCGCCCCGGCCCCGCGTCCGACCTCTGGTCCCTGGGCGTGGTCCTGTACGCGGCGACGGAGGGCGTCTCCCCGTTCCGCCGCAGCAACACCCCGGCCACCCTTCAGTCGGTCCTCAACTCCGTCCCGGCACCGCCGACTTCGTCCCCGGGCCCGCTCGCCGATCTCATCACCGCGCTCCTCGCCAAGGACGCCCCGAGCCGCCCGAACGCGGCCCAGGTGCGCGCCGTGCTCGCATCGGTGGCCAACCCGCCGGCACCGGCGCCGACCCAGGAGGTCCGGTACGTCCAGGGCCCCGGGCGAAGACAACTCCTCGGCCGCAAGGCATGGTTCGGGCTCGGTGCGCTGGTCGTCGCGGCGGCGGTGACGGCGTATCTGCTGATCGCGAACCCGTTCGCCGGATCGCGGACGCTCCCCGACGGATGGAAGAAGCACCACGAGACGGACCTGGCGGCGACGCTCGCCGTCCCCGCGAAGTACCAGCGCGGCGGCCCCGACCGGAAGACGGACAAGGGCCACTGGATCACGTACACCGACTGGAGCGGAAGCATCACGGTCGGCCTGACCCTGGTCAAGAAGTCGGAGGACACGCTCGGGGAGATCAAGGACTCCGCAGCGGCCCAGATGTACGACGACAACGGCGACTTCAAGCAGAGCGGCAGTTCCAGCCTCGACATGCCGGAGAACCCGAAGACGGACACGAAGCCCACCGGCACCTACCGCGGCAGGCCCGCCGCCATGAACACGATCGTCTACGACACCGACGACAGCCAGTACCCGCGCCCCCGCGAGGTCCAGATCCTCTACTACAAGACCATCTCCGGCAACATGTACCGCCTCACGGTCAGTTACCCGGGCGACGGCGACTTCACGGCCCGGGGCCGCGAGGTGGCGAAGGCGGCCATCGCCAACCTGGACGTCGACAAGCTGTGAGCGACGGTACGGAGGCCGCCGACCTCGCGGTGATGAGCGTGCGCGCGCTCGGCGACCGCGGTCTGCCGGCCGACGTGATCGACGTGTACGCCGCCCGTAGCCGCTACTCCGCCGTGGAACTGGAGCAGTTGGGCCTCCGGGCCGACGGCAGGCACTTCGACCTGTTCGGCCTCCGGGACCGTCTGGAGAGCGTGGTGTGGGTCAGCGACGAGGAGTTCGCGGCGCACGGTCTCGACCCCGACGAGATCGCGGAGCTGCGGCGGTGGGCCCTGGAGTGGGAGTCCGATCTCGGGCTGCGGCTCGCGGAGGAGTACGACGACGGACCCGAGGGCGAAGCCCAGGCACCATGACCTACGAACTCCCCGCCTCCACCCGGTACTTGCCGGGCGTCACCCCGAACTCCCGGCTGAACGCGTGCGACAGGGCGTACGGGCTGCCGTAGCCCGCCTCGCGGGCCACCGTCGCCAGCGAGGCGTCCGTGTCCCGCAGCCGTGTCGCCGCCAACGTCAGCCGCCACCAGGTCAGATACGCCATCGGCGCCCGCCCCACCAGTGCGGTGAACCGGCGGGCCAGTGTCGCCCGGGACACGCCCGCCGCGGCGGCCAGGCGGTCGTTGGTCCAGGGCGCGGCCGGGTCCGAGTGCAGGGCCCGTAGCGCGGCCGTCGTCACCGGGTCGTTCAGCACCGAGGGCCAACTCCCGGTCTCCGCGTCGGACATCCAGGCCCGCACCATGTAGATCAGCAACAGGTCCAGGAGATGCGGCAGCGCGAGGCAGGACCCCGGCCGCCGTTCGTCCAACTCGTTCGCCAACAGGTCCACGGCCGAACGGAGTTCGGGGTGGCGGCCGACCCGGTTCGGCAGATGGACGACCTCCGGCAGCTCCGCCATCAGCGGATGCGTCCGGCTCCGGTCCAGCCGGTACTTCCCGCACAGCAGCTCGACCTCCCGCCCGTCCCCGCTCCCGGCCGGCCGCCGCATCTCCTCGAACGGCACCGCGCGCGCCGTGTCCCCGGGCGAGTCCGCCAGCACATGCCCCACCCCGTGCGGCAGCAGGACGACATCCCCCGCGCCCAGCGTCACCGGCTCCCCGCCGGTCTCCGGCACCAGCCAGCACCCGCCCGCGAGCACGACATGGAACCCGGCACCCTCGTACGGCGCCAGTCGCGTGCACCAACTGCCGCCCACCCGCAGCCGGTTGGAGGAGGGCTGCCCGTTCCGCACGGCGGAGATCGCGTCGCTCACCACGTCCATGGAGCCAGGCTACGGCAGACACACCACGAGTGAGCCGTCTGCGTATTCAGATGAGTCATTCACGCATTGAGGCGCTCACCCTGCCCTCTCTACCGTGGTTCTCATGAGTGAGGACACCACACAGACCCTGACCATCGGTGACGTCGACGTCGTCCGTGTCGTCGAGTGGGCGCGGCCCTACGCCCCCGCCCGCACCCTCGTCCCGGACGTGCCGCCCGATGTGTGGGAGGACAACCGCGACACGCTCGCCCCCGACCACTGGGAGCCCGAGACCGACCGTTCGGTCGTGGCGCTCCAGACGTGGGTGGTGCGCAGCGCCGGGCTGACCGTGCTCGTGGACACCGGGGTCGGCAACGGGCGGGAACGGCCCGGCAATCCGCTGTTCCACATGAGCCGCGGCGACCTCCCCGGGCGGCTGGCCCGCGCCGGGGTACGGCCGGAGGAGGTCGACGTCGTCGTCAACACGCACATCCACGGCGACCACGTCGGCTGGAACACCCATGACGTGGAAGGGAGTTGGGTGCCGCTGTTCCCCAACGCGCGCTATCTCCTCCCCGCCGCCGACGACTTCCACTTCGGCCCCGCGAACAACTACGGCGGCGCGGTACGGCCCGACGACCGGCTGATCTACGAGGACAGCGTCGCGCCCGTGCACCGCGCCGGGTTGGCCGACCTCTGGGACGGCACCCACCGCGTCGACGAGCATCTGACGCTTGAGTCCGCGCCGGGACACACCCCGGGTTCGTCCGTCCTCCGGGTCGCCTCCGGTGGTGAACGGGCGGTGTTCGTCGGGGACTTGCTGCACAGCCCCGTCCAGATCGCGCGTCCCGAGTGCAGCAGCTGCTTCTGCCTCGACCCCCGGCAGGCCGCGCGAAGCCGGCGGCGCGTGCTCGAACGGGCGGCCGACGAGGGGGAGTTGGTGATTCCGGCGCACTTCGGTGGGACCGGGACCGCGGAGGTGCGGAGGGTGGGCGACACGCTGATGCCCGCGAAGTAGGGAGCGCGTCGACAAGGCCGTATCCGGCACGGTACTCATGGGGCATGAGCGAAGTCGGCGAACAGGTGCGCGACGGACGTCTGGTCGGCGGTCGCTACCGGCTGCTCGAACGGATCGGCTCCGGCGGTATGGGCACCGTATGGCGGGCGTTCGACGAACGCGTGGACCGTGAAGTCGCCGTGAAGCAGCCGCGGTTGCCCGGCGATCCGGAGGACGAGGAGTTCCAGCGCGCCGCCCACCGGCTCTACCGCGAGGCCCGCGCCGCCGCCCGTGTCGACCATCCCTCCGCCGTCGCCATCCACGACGTCGTCATGGGAACGGACGAGGGACAGGGCGAACTCCCTTGGATCGTCATGGAGTTGGTGCGAGGCGAGTCCCTGCACGAACTACTCGGACGCGGTCCCGTCCCGCCCGCCGAAGCCGCCCGCATCGGCCGTGCCGTCCTCGGCGCCCTGTGCGCCGCGCACTCCGTCGGGATCGTGCACCGGGACGTCAAACCCGCCAACGTCCTCCTCGGCCCGCACGACCGTGTCGTCCTCACCGACTTCGGCATCGCCCACATCCAGGGCGAGGAATCCCTCACCGCCAGCGGGGAGTTCGTCGGCTCCCTCGAGTTCATCGCCCCCGAGCGCATGTCCGGCACGGGCGCGGGCGCCGGCCCTGCCTCCGACCTGTGGTCCCTGGGCGTCCTGCTGTACGCGGCCGTCGAAGGAGCATCTCCCTTCCGCCGCGCGACCGTTGAGTCCACCCTCGGCGCGATCCTCGCCGGCGATCCGCCCGAACCGACCCGCGCGGGCCCCCTCGGGCCGCTGATCCTCCGCATGCTGGCGCGGGAACCGGAGGCGCGGCCCGGGGCCGAGGAGGTCGGCGCGGTGCTGGACGCGGCGGTCGCCGACGCCGTAGCACAGCCGGAGACCGAGCCCGAAAGCCCGGAACCCGAAAGCCGGGAACCTGAAAAACCCGAACCCGAACCCGAACCCGAATCCGAACTCCGACCTGAACTCGAATCCGAGCCCGCACCCGAGCCCGAGCCTGCACCCGAGCCTGCACCCGAGCCTCAGCCCGTACCCGAGCCCAAGCCCCAGTCCGCACCCGGGCCCAAGTCCCTTCGCTCATGGGTCAGTTCCCGCCGCGTGCTGCTCGTCGGTGTCGGGATGCTTCTGCTGGCGGGGCTCGTCCTGGGGAGTGTTGCCGACGGCCTCCTGGGTACCGGCGACTCCTGGACCGCGCACCGGCAGAAGGCGATGTCCGCCGTGCTTCACCTTCCCGCCCGGTACAAGCAGCTCCAGGCGCGGACGACGCCCGGCACCCGGACCGTCACCTACGGCTCCGGCGTCCTGCGCGTCCGCCTCACCGAATGGGACGAGGCCACCGGATCGGCCCTCGCCGAAGCGCAGTCGCTGGGCCGGGACGCATCCGATCCGCAGTACACCCGCACCAGCTTCCGCGGGAACAAGGACGCGGTCCTCACCGACGCCACCTACGGACAGTCCGACGTTCCCACCCGCGCCATGGCCCTGATCGTCCGCACCCCCGACCACCGTCTGTACGAGCTGAGCGTGGAGATGCCCAAGGGCACCCCGGACGAGAAGAGGGGTACGGCCCTCTTCCAGGGTGTCCGTGGTCGGCTCACCCTCACAACGCCCTGATCAGCGGGTTTGTTGCCAGTGTTCACTGGCGTGATGTGAGTACTCGGTGAATCCGATTACCGACGGGTACCCAAACCTCCCGGAGCGGCATACCCTGCCGCACATGACGGACTCGCAGGCCCCGGAAAAGACCGGTACGGAAACGACGACCGGCACGAACCCCCTCGCGCCGGCCCCCACAGGCGCCCGTACCGCCGCCGATGTGGTCACCCCGGAGCTGATCGCCCAGCTCACGAAGGGTGTGGTCGGCTCCGGCCGGACCGCCAACCACTCGCCGTTCACCGGCGAGAAGCTCGCGGACCTGCCCGAGTCCACCCCGGAGGACGTGGCGAGGGCCTTCGGCGCGGCCCGCGCCGCGCAGGCCCTGTGGGCGCAGACGCCGGTACGGCAGCGCGCGGCCGTCCTGCTCCGCTTCCACGATCTCGTCCTCGCCCGCCAGGCCGAGGTCCTCGACCTGATCCAGCTGGAGACCGGCAAGGCGCGGCTGCACGCGCACGAGGAGGTGCAGGCCGTAGCCGTCGCGGCCCGCCACTACGGCCGCAAGGCCCCCGCCTACCTCAGGCCGAAGGGGCACACCGGCGCCGTCCCGACCCTCACCAAGGTCACCGAGCTCCGGCATCCGCGCGGAGTGGTCGGGCAGATCGCCCCCTGGAACTACCCGCTGGAGCTCTCCGTCGGCGACGCGCTCCCGGCCTTCGCGGCGGGCAACGCCGTCGTGATGAAGCCCGACACCGAGACCTGCCTGACCGCCCTCTGGGCCCGTGACCTCCTCATCGAGGCCGGTCTGCCCGCCGAGGTCTTCCAGGTCGTCCTCGGCGAGGGCCCGGTCGTCGGCCCCGAGGTCGTCAAGCACGCCGACTACGTCTCGTTCACCGGCTCCACCCGCACCGGCCGCGAGGTCGCGCAGGCCGCCGCCGGCCGGCTGGTCGGCGTCTCCCTCGAACTCGGCGGCAAGAACGCCATGGTGGTCCTGGAGGACGCCGACATCGAGAAGGCGGCGGCGGGAGCGATCCGCGCCTGCTTCTCCTCCGCGGGCCAACTCTGCGTCTCCATCGAGCGGTTGTACGTCCACGAGTCGATCGCCGACACCTTCCTGGAGCGCTTCGCCGCCCGCACCAAGGCGATGCGCCTCGGCACGTCCCTCGCGTACGGCGCGGACATGGGATCGCTCGCGGGGGAGCGGCAGTTGGAGTCCGTGACCCGGCACGTGGACGAGGCGGTCGCCAAGGGCGCGACGGTGCTGGCCGGTGGCGTCGCCCGTCCTGACATCGGCCCGTACTTCTTCGAGCCGACCATCCTCGACGGCGTGGAGGCCCCCATGGCCGTCTGCGCCGAGGAGACCTTCGGCCCGGTCGTCTCCGTGTACCGCTTCAGGACGGAGGACGAGGTGGTCGAGGAAGCCAACTCCACGCCGTACGGCCTCAATTCCTCCGTCTGGACGAAGAACGCCGGCCGCGGTCGCGCCGTCGCCGCCCGCATCCGCACCGGCACGGTCAACGTCAACGAGGGCTACGCCGCCGCCTACGGCAGCGTCCAGTCCCCCATGGGCGGCATGAAGGACTCCGGCCTCGGCCGCCGCCACGGCTCCGAGGGCATCCTCAAGTACACCGAGGCCCAGACCATCGCCCAGCAGCGGCTGCTGCCGATGGCCCCCTCGCTGGGCATGACCGACGAGGCGTACGCCCGTTTCATGAGCCGCAGCCTGCGGGCGATGAAGGCCTTCCGGCTCAGGTGAGGGGCCTTCGCCTCAGGGGCGTGGGGCCGTGTCTGCACGCGGCTCCCGCCGCCCGAGCGCGACCGGCCACGACGCACCCGCACGCGAAACTCGAAGAGGAGAACCCGTGCCCCAGGACACCTACGACTACGACGTCATAGTCGTCGGCTCAGGCTTCGGCGGTTCCGTGACCGCCCTGCGCCTCACGGAAAAGGGCTACACCGTAGGGGTGTTGGAGGCAGGCCGCCGCTTCACCCCCGCGACGCTCCCCAAGAACTCCTGGGACATCAGGAACTACCTCTGGGCCCCCAAGCTCCACATGTACGGCCTCCAGCGCATCCACCTCCTCGGCAACGTGATGGTCCTCGCCGGCGCGGGCGTGGGCGGCGGCTCCCTCAACTACGCCAACACCCTCTACGTCCCCCCGAAGCCGTTCTTCGAGGACCCCCAGTGGCGTGACATCACCGACTGGGAAGAGGAGTTGACCCCGTACTACGACCAGGCCCGCCGCATGCTCGGCGTACGCCTCAACCCGACAATGACCCCGTCGGACGTCCACCTGAAGGCCGCCGCCCAGCGCATGGGCGTGGGGGACACCTTCCACATGGCCCCCGTCGGCGTCTTCTTCGGCGACGGCGAGGACGCCGGGGGAACGGCGAGGGCCCGGCCCGGCGAACAGGTCGCCGACCCGTACTTCGGCGGCGCGGGCCCGGCCCGCAAGGCCTGCACCGAGTGCGGCGAGTGCATGACGGGCTGCCGTCACGGCGCGAAGAACACCCTGAACGAGAACTACCTCCACCTGGCCGAGAAGGCGGGCGCGACGGTCCACCCGATGACGACGGTCGTGTCGGTCACGGACGACTCGCAGGGCGGGTACGCGGTGGCGACCCTGCCCACGGACGCGCGGAAGTCGTCGCAGGGCCGCACCTTCAAGGCCCGCCGTGTGGTCCTCGCGGCCGGCACCTACGGCACCCAGACCCTGCTGCACCGCATGAAGGCGGGCGGGCAACTGCCGTACGTGTCGGAGAAGTTGGGCGAGCTGACCCGTACCAACTCGGAGGCGCTGGTCGGCGCGCAGACGACCGGCCGGCGGTACCGCAAGGCGACCGGCGCCCAGCGGGTCGACTTCACGCGCGGGGTCGCCATCACGTCCTCGATCCACCCCGACGAGAACACCCACATCGAACCGGTCCGCTACGGCAAGGGCTCCAACTCGATGGGCGGCCTCTCCATCCTCCAAGTCCCGTACGCGGAGGGCTCGTCGAGGGCACTGGCCTGGCTGGCGAACGCGGCCAGGCATCCGCTGCTGGTGCTGCGGTCGCTCTCCAACCGCCGCTGGTCGGAGCGGACCATCATCGGCCTGGTCATGCAGTCGCTGGACAACTCGCTGACGACGTACCTGAAACCGGACGGCGTGGGGAAAGGGCTGCTGACGGCCCGTCAGGGGCACGGAGCCCCCAACCCCAAGCAGATCAGGGCGGCTTCGGAGGGCGCGGCGGCGATAGCCGCCGAGATCAACGGCTTCCCGGGCTCGAACGTCGGCGAACTCATGGGCACCCCGCTCACCGCCCACTTCCTCGGCGGCTGCCCGATCGGCGCCTCCCGGGAGACGGGCGTCATCGATCCCTACCACCGGCTGTACGGCCATGCCGGTATCTCGGTCGTCGACGGCTCGGCGGTCTCCGCGAACCTCGGCGTCAATCCGTCCCTCACCATCACGGCACAGGCCGAGCGCGCGATGTCGTACTGGCCCAACAAGGGCGAGCACGACCCGCGCCCGGAGCAAGGGCTGTCGTACGAACGCCTCACGCCGGTGGAACCGCGTCGGCCGGTCGTCCCCGAGGGCGCGTTCGGCGAGCTGAAGCTGCCGTTCCTCGGGATGCCGACGGTGCCGCCGAAGCCGTAGGAGATGCCCGGCTCGTAGGCGGGCGGCCGTACGGGAAGCAGCCGCCCGCACACACAGAAGGACCTGCGCCCCCCTCCGAGCGCAGGTCCTTCCTCGTGCGACGAGCTACGTGTTACGCGCTCGCCCCGCTCTTGCGGCGGCGCACCATGACCACCGCGGCGGCGCCCGCGACGACGGCGGCGCCGCCCACGAGGCCGATCACCGGGAGTGCGGAGCTGGAGCCGGTCTCGGCGAGGTTGCCGGTCGGGAGGTCGGAGACGTTGCCCTGCGGCTTCTTCACCGAGGTGTCCTTGCCGCCGTCGCCCGGCGTGGCGGTGCCCGGGTCGGTGTTCGAGGAGCCGGCCTTCAGAACCTCGAAGTCGTAGGACGCCCAGCCCGCGGCGACGCAGTCCTGGCCCTTGACGTTGTCGATGTACGCGCCCGCACCGAAGGAGTAGGCGTCGCCCGCCGGGGCCTTCGCGCCGATGCTGACGCGCAGGTCGGCCGACTGGCTCTTGCCGGCCTCCAGCTCCTGGAGGTACAGGAAGTAGTCGCCCGCCCACCCGTCCTTGTCCTGGATACGGTCCCAGGCGCCGGTCTGGGGGTTCTTGAACTCCAGGTCCACGTACGGGCTCAGGAACTTCGACTCGTCGATCTCGTAGTTCTCGACCTCGGCGTAGAAGGCGACCTTCTTGACCGTGATCTTCGACTTGTTGGTGAGCGTCAGCTTGAAGTTGTGGAAGCCGTCACCCGCGACGATCCTGCCCGGCAGGCCCTTGATGTCCGCGGACACCTTGGCGTCGGAGAAGTCCTCGTCCAGGTCCTCGCAGAACGGCGCGTCCGGGTCCGTCGGGTCCACGCTCGGCTCGGCCGAGGGCGACGGCGAGGCCGACGTGGACGCGCTGGTGCTCGCCGACGGGCTGGCCGATTCGCTCGGCGAGACGCTGGCGGACGGCGACACGGATGCGGACGCCGACGCGGAGGCCGAGTCCGAAGGCGACGCGGACGCCGACTCGCTCGCACTCTCGCTGGGGCTCGCCGACGGCGACTCCTGCGCGAACGCGGCGGGCGCGGAGAGCAGGGCGAGGGGAGCGATGACGGCCGTCGCGGCCGCCGCGGCCATGGCACGGCGCAGCTTCATGAAGTCCTCGAGAAGTCCGGTGTGCCGCGAAGGAGCGCGGCACGCTGGGCGGAGGGCTCCGCGTGTGGGGGCGCGGGTGTGGCCCTTGGTTACGCAGGTGAGACCAGGTAAAGGTGAGAACGGTTGTACCCACTCTCACCACATTCTCATGTGGGCTGTGTCACACCATGATTCGACTTGTGAACAAGCTTTCGGTACGTCTAGAACTTGGCGACGTGTCTGACAAGCCCGCCGAGGAACCGTCCTCACATCCCGAGGTCCCCGACGATGTCTGGGAACAGTTCGCCCGCGACACGGAGCGCGACATCCGCGCCTCCGCTCCCAAGGAACCGTCCGCCCGCGCCCGTGAGGTGACCGCCCGGCTGAAGCCGGGCAAGGGCGAGGAGCCGCCGGGCTGGCGCACCGGTCCCGCCTGGCAGGAGATGAACGGGCGGGCCCGGCGCAGGCGCCGTGCGTGGGCCGTGCTCGGCGTCCCGCTCGCCGTGGCCGTCGCCGTGGTCGCGATGAAACCGTCGGTCATCCCGGGCGACCCCTTCGGCAAGGGCGGCAAGGGCGGCACCGGCAGTCCCGACGCCGTCGCCTCCCCGCTCGCGCCGGAGACCGCGGCATCGACCGCCGCGCCCTCCGCGGTGGACCCCGAAACCCCCACGCTGGACCGGCCGTTCGCCGGTTCACCCGCGCTGAGCTGGGCGGACGGCGCGGCCGGTATCGTCCTGCCGCCGGCGAAGGCGGTGGGCGCGTTCTCCAAGGAGCGGGTCCAACTCGCCCTGCGACAGACCCGGAAGCTCCTCGTCGACGCCAACCTGAACCCGAAGACGCTCGCCGGTGCCCGCCCGGCCGTCGCGCTCTCGGTGCTCGACCCCGAACAGCCCGGGATAATCGAGGAGTTGAACACCTCCCTGAAGACCCCGGGCAAGGCCCACGACCCGCTGCACCTGTTCAGCCGCTTCGACCCCGAGGACGTACGGCTCGTCGGTGACGTCGTGAAGACCCGCGGCCGGATCACCTTCGAGGAGGGCGAGCACTCCGGCCTCCTCATCCACACCGACTACACCTTCGTCTACCCGGTCGTCCGCACGAACGGTTCCACCGAGGTCACCCGCACCATCGTCCGCCGCGTGATCGACCTCGAACTCCTCGACCCGGCCCGCTACCAGGTCACGTCCGGCCGCATCAGCGTCAACCGCTACAACTCGGACTTCGGCAACAGCGCCTGTGACGTCTACGACGGCTACTTCCACCCGGAGTTCTCCTCGCCGTCCGCGTCCGAGCCCACGGCGCCGGAGCCGTCCGGTCCGACGACGGACCCGTACGACCGGAGCAAGGAACTCGGCGGCGGAGAGAACGAGACGTGCGGGACGGTGAGCCGGACCTAGCGGCGCGTCGGCCGGGGGCAAGCGAAGGGCCCCGCGGGACGGAGCCGCGGGGCCCTTCTCCGTCAGCACCGACGTCAGGGCAGCGCCGGTGCCTGGCAGCGGCGCCGGGGGGTTGCGCCGCTTGTCTCGCGTGCCCTGGGTCGGCGCCCCGGCGCACACGGGGCGCGCGCTTGGTCTCGACCTTTGGCAGAAGGACAGTGCACTGCAAAACGGTTGTCTGCTCCGGGATTTGGGGGCTGTGAAGCCCCCGGTGCCCTCTACGCATCGTGCTGGATGGACGCGGCCTCCGCAACCGTTCGATCCGGCTTTGTGCATTTTTGCAGTTTCCGCCGGGCGGCCCCGGGCGTCCCCGGGACCGACCGTTCTCTTGGGTGACCGGGCTGCTGTCCCCTGCGGTCCGGTCACGACCCTGGAGCGAGGTCCCACGACGCACGGCACGTTCCGTACGTCTCATCGCCCCAGCGAGCCACGCGTGGTTCTTTCGGGCCCGCCCCTGGCTGGCACGGACACCACCACCAACGAAGCGGTTCACGGGCCGGTCACGCGCCGTACGGGTGAGAGCGGGACCGAACTCAGATACGACCCCGGGACAGTTCGAGCAGCGTCATCGCGAGGGTGGTGCCCGGCTTGCCGAGCGCGTCGCTGTAGTGCCGGAGGATCTCGTTCTCCCGGGCCAGGCTCACCCGTCGCCCGCCGGACGCGATCCGCGTCTCCTGCACCACGGCGGAGACGGCGACCCGTTCCTGGATCAGCCCGATGATGCGGTCGTCGAGGGCGTCGATACGGGCGCGGGCGTCGGTGATCGTCTGCTCGGGAGTGGTCGTCGGCGCGGTCGTGGATGCGGTCGCGGTCGCGGACGTCGTCGTCGGTGCGGCCGTCGATGTGGCCGTGATGGCGGTCATGCGGGGCTCCTTGTCGGAATGCGGACGCGGTACCCCGGGGCGGCGGATCCGGGAAGACAACAGGCGCCCCGGACCTGTCGGCCCGGGGCGCCTGGGAAGTCGCTTGTCAGTAGCTCAAGCAGCACGACCATGGCAGCCGGCGGGCCGGTTGCCATAGGTAAAGAGGTAGGTCGGGTGCGTGAGCATGGGGGCGAGTATGGCACAGAACGGATTCGGCGGCGGAGCGCCCGGGGACGACCAGGTGTCCCACCGGAGCCCCGTTAGAATCGATGACCAGAACCCCGCCCAACCGCCGGAAGGCCCCCGTGTCAGCAGCGACCCCCGCCCCCGACACCGTCCTGGTCGTCGACTTCGGCGCGCAGTACGCCCAGCTCATCGCCCGCCGCGTCCGCGAGGCCCGGGTCTACAGCGAGATCGTGCCGAGCACCATGCCGGTCGCGGAGATGCTCGCCAAGAACCCGGCGGCGATCATCCTCTCCGGCGGCCCCTCGTCGGTGTACGCGGAGGGCGCCCCCCGCCTCGACCGCGCCCTCTTCGAGGCCGGCGTCCCGGTCTTCGGCATGTGCTACGGCTTCCAGCTGATGGCGACGACCCTCGGCGGCACCGTCGACAACACCGGCGCCCGCGAGTACGGCCGCACGGGACTGCACGTCTCCAAGGCGTCCTCCACCCTCTTCGAAGGCACCCCGGTCGAGCAGTCGGTGTGGATGTCGCACGGCGACGCCTGCTCCGCGGCCCCCGAGGGCTTCACGGTCACCGCGTCCACGGACGTCGTCCCGGTCGCCGCCTTCGAGAACGACGAGAAGAAGCTCTACGGCGTCCAGCACCACCCCGAGGTGATGCACTCCACGCACGGCCAGCAGGTCCTGGAGCACTTCCTGTACCGCGGCGCGGGCCTCACCCCGAACTGGACCACCGGCAACGTCATCGACGAGCAGGTCGCCCTGATCCGCGAGCAGGTCGGCGACAAGCGCGCCATCTGCGGTCTCTCCGGCGGTGTCGACTCCGCGGTGGCGGCGGCCCTGGTCCAGAAGGCCATCGGCTCCCAGCTCACCTGCGTGTACGTCGACCACGGCCTGATGCGCAAGGGCGAGACCGAGCAGGTCGAGAAGGACTTCGTGGCCGCGACCGGCGTCCAGCTGAAGGTCGTGGACGCCGAGGAGCGGTTCCTGACCGCGCTCGCCGGGGTCTCCGACCCGGAGCAGAAGCGGAAGATCATCGGCCGCGAGTTCATCCGGGTCTTCGAGCAGGCGCAGGCCGAGATCATCGCGGACGAGGGCCCCGAGGTCGCGTTCCTGGTGCAGGGCACGCTCTACCCGGACGTCGTCGAGTCCGGCGGTGGCACCGGCACGGCCAACATCAAGTCCCACCACAACGTGGGCGGCCTCCCCGAGGACCTGGAGTTCCAGCTCGTCGAGCCGCTGCGCAAGCTGTTCAAGGACGAGGTCCGGATGGTCGGCCAGGAGCTGGGCCTGCCGGAGGAGATCGTCCAGCGCCAGCCCTTCCCCGGCCCCGGCCTGGGCATCCGCATCGTCGGCGAGGTCACCAAGGACCGCCTCGACCTGCTCCGCGAGGCCGACGCGATCGCCCGCGAGGAACTGACCGCGGCCGGTCTCGACCGCGACATCTGGCAGTGCCCGGTGGTCCTCCTCGCGGACGTCCGCAGCGTCGGCGTCCAGGGTGACGGCCGCACCTACGGCCACCCGATCGTCCTGCGCCCGGTCTCCTCCGAGGACGCGATGACCGCCGACTGGTCCCGCCTGCCCTACGAGGTCCTCGCGAAGATCTCCACCCGCATCACCAACGAGGTCGCCGACGTCAACCGGGTCGTCCTCGACGTCACGTCGAAGCCGCCGGGGACCATCGAGTGGGAGTAGTCCCCACCGTCACCGTCTCCGGAGTGTGCGCACCGGCGCTCCGGGGTGCCAGATCTGCATGACGAGATACGTCTCGTCCTCGACGAAGGTCCGCACGACCTCCGTCACCTCGGTGCGGAAGAGGTGGAACGGCTCCGGCGGTTCCACCTCTTTGCTGTACGCCCCCTTCACCCCGGCGTCGGTGACCTCCACCGCCCGCCCGCCGATCCGCACGTCCCCGCCGCCCATCTCCGTCCCCGCCCCCTGATTCGCCTGGAGCGCGAACCGCGGATCCCGCCGCAGATCCAGCGCCTTCAACGAGTCGGGCATCATCCCGAACCACAACTCCCCGTCCAGGAACCGCACTTCGATCCCGCTCGTCCGCGGCGACCCGTCCTTGCGCAGGGTCGCGAGGGTGTGGTGCGTGTAGTGCTCGGAGGGAAACGCCTCCGCACCCCCGCCCCCGCCCGCGAAACGCCTCTCCACGGTCGCGGCCAGCTCGGGTTCGGCGGCCACGAATACGGCCCAGTTCGATGTCATACGGTCACTGTCCCGCCGATACCCGACATCCACTGTCCGGATTGGAAGCCGCCCGGCACGCTTGGTGCCGCATCTTTACAGAACACCACTGCCCTTTTCGCCTCACCGACGGTAACTTCCGCCGGTAACCAGGAACCCAGTGCTGGAGGACCGATGCACGGGCCGACGCCGCCCTCCCCCCTGCCCACCGACCGGCTGCAGTTCGCCATGCCGCCGATGCACGAGTCGGTCGAGGACGAACGCCGGCACCGCAAGGAACGCCTCGCGGGCGCTCTGCGCCTGTTCGGCCGGCTCGGCTTCGAGGACGGGGTCTCGGGGCACATCACCGCGCGCGACCCCGAGTTCACCGACTGCTTCTGGGTCAACCCCTTCGGGATGCCCTTCCGGCACGTCACCGTCAGCGATCTGGTGCTGTCCAACTCGGACGGCCAGGTGCTCCAAGGGCGCCACCATGTGAACCAGGCCGCCTTCACCGTGCACTCCCAGGTCCACGCCGCCCGCCCGGACGTCGTCGCGGTCGCCCACTGCCACTCCGTGCACGGCCGCGCGCTCTCCGCCCTCGGCGACTTCCTCGACCCGATCAGCCAGGAGAGCTGCGCCTTCTACGAGGACCACGCGCTCTACGACGCCTACAGCGGGGTCTCCGTCGACGCCGAGGAGGGCAAGCGGATCGCCGCCGGGCTCGGCTCCCGCAAAGCGCTCGTGCTGCGCAACCACGGACTGCTCACCGTGGGCGACTCGGTGGACGCGGCGGCCTGGTGGTTCCTGTCCATGGAACGCTCCGCGCAGGTCCAGCTCCTCGCGAAGGCCGCGGGCCGTCCCCTCCTCATCGACCACAAGCTCGCCGTCGCCACCCGCGAACAGACCGGCGGCGACCTCGTCGCATGGATCAACTACCAGCCCCTGTGGCAGGACATCAGCCGCAGCGAACCCGACCTCCTCAGCTGAGGCACCTACCGGAAACCCCGCAGCACCGCCGCCTTGGTCATCGTGAACTCCTCGTCCGTGAGCACCCCTTCGCGGTGCAGCTCCCCCAACTCCCGGAGCCTGCGCAGGAGTACGTCGTGATGATCGGCCGGAGGCGGGATGCGGACCGCTCGCGGCGGACGGTCCCGGAACCCGCCGTCGCCCGCGCCCTCGCCGTCGCTCCCGCCGCGTGCCGACGGATGCGGCAGCCGCGAGGTCACCGCCGTGGCGACCAGCGCGGTGAGCAGATCCCGGCGGGTGCTGCCCCACAGATCGAGGGCGTACGGGTCCTTCTCCGGCGGCAGCTTCGAGAACACCGTCTCGCGGGTCACGAACCGCATGAACCCGTCCTCGTGGCCGGTGTTGGGCAGCCACTCCACCTGCACCAGATCGCCCACGGCCACGATTCGCGGCCCGGTCGCCCGCTTGACGCGCTCCGAGGTGTCGGACCAGTCGATCCGCACCTGCGCGCCGTCGAAGGACACCGTGCCGTCGGACGACCGCACCGAGACCGGGACCGGCGGGCCGGGCAGCAGATACGCCTTGGTCGGGTCCTTGGGGATCTGGTCGAGGAGCAGCGCGTGCCGGATCTCCTCCGCCAGGTACTCGGCGACCCCGGACCGGTCGATGTCCACCAGCAGCCGGTACGGATCCGCCGCGTCCGGCAGCCGTCCGCCGGTCGCCTGGAGCAGCGGGTCGGCGCCCTCGCGCAGCCTCAACCGCAGGCGGCCACGCCGGCGTTCGGGTTCGTAGACGACGCCCGCGACGGCTTCGAGGGGCACGGTGATCTCCCCGTACGTCTGCCGGAACAGCGGCACGGAGCGGTGAAGTCCCGGCGTGATCCGGACCGTTGTGCCGTCGAAGGCCCAGGTCCCGTCGCGCTGGATGATCTCGGCCATAGGGGAATTCTCGCAGCCGGGTCAACACGGCGGCCGTCACGTCACCCGCCCTGACCAGACCTGCCGAACGCGGGCCGTGTCCCGTAGGGCACAATCCGCTGTTGTCGTACGGGAGTTGCGAGGCGGTGGCCAAAGGCTCGGAAGCCGGTCGCCGAACAGGAGGGCCCGGGGTCGCGGGCCGCGGGGCATGGGGAAGGCAGGCGTCGGGCGTGGCGGTGCAGGAGGCGAGACAGGGCGGCGAGCACGTCGGTGTCCACGGGGGCGGCTGCACCTGCGGGGACTGCCCGCACGGAGCACGCGAGGGACACCGGCGCGCGGTCGCCGCGTTCCTGCTCAAGCGGGACGGGTTCGCCGCCGGGGAGGGGCTGCCGGCGGCGGTGGCGCACTCGGCGTCCGCCTCCCGGCAATGGGTCTCCGACGAGCTGACCCAGTCCGCCGACGTCGTCGCCGAACGCGGTCGCGCCGAGGGCGGCGCCTGGCTGGCCCGGCTCTGGCACCGCACGGCCTTCGCGGTGTGGGGCGCCTTCGTCGTGCTGCTCCTGGTGCAGGCGCTCACCGCGATCGGCGCGGGCTGGACGGCGGCCCGCACGGCGGGACTGCTCGCCGCGCTCGTGGTCGCGGCCGCGCTGACGGCGGCCTCCTGGTTCCACCGGGCGCGCGGCGGGGCGCTGGCCCCGGTCATCGGCGAGGACAACCGGCTGTCGACGTCCCGTGCCGTGGCCGTGTCCTGGGTGCTGTTCGTGGCGTACGCCGTGCTGGTCCTGGCCGGGCGCCTCGCCGCCGCCTCCGACCACGCCGAACGCGACGCCCTCATCTCCGGTCTCGAACTCGCCCGCGCCGCCGGTGCGGTGACCGTCCTCGCCGTGGTCTGCGCGATCGCTGTGCTCGTCCGCCGTGTCGTCGGCCTGCGGGTGCTGGGCCAGCGCCTCCAGAAGCTCCCCGCGGACCGTCCCCGCGCGGCCGACCTCCTCACCGACGACGCGGGCCGCGGCACCTTCGCCGACATCCAGTACGTCGCGATCAGCGCCGTCGCCCTCGTCTTCGCCGCCGTCCGCCTGGCCCGCCGCCCCGACCAACTGCCGGACCTGCCCTGGGGGCTGGCGGTCGTGGTGCTGATCTCCGCCGCGACATACCTGGCCGGCAAGTACGCCGAGGGTGGTCGCCCGGTCATCCTCTCGGTGGTGCGTTCCCGTGAGGCGGGCGACCTGGACGCCCCCATCCGGACCGGCGACGACATCGAGATCCGCGGCGCCGGTTTCGTCCCGCCGGGCGCCCAGACCGCCGACCGGCTCTCCCGCATGGTCGTCCGCATCGGCCCCGTCAACGTCCACGTCCCCCTCGTCCCGGTCACCGGCGGCTTCTCCAACCCGACGGACACCCTCCTCACCGTCCCGGTCCCGGCCGACGTCGAACCCGGCCGCGTGGAAGTACAGGTCGTGACGGCCGCCGGCCTGGAGACCAACGCCTGCGTGGTCGACGTCACGGACTGACGCCCCCGACGGGCCGCCCACCGCGCGAGCCGTGCCAAGGTCGCGAAAACTGGTTGAAGAATCATTGAGCGGGTCCCCCTATTCGTACGTATGGTCTGTTGAGGGGTCACGGCACAGCGGGCGAGAGGCGGCTAAGGGCGATGACTCACGGCACTCGAATGGATACGCAAACCCCGTACCTCGACGGCGACCGGAACTGGCGGGACACCGCCACCCGATACGCCCTGCTCCCCCTGCGCGTCTTCCTCGGCGTCACCTTCATCTACGCGGGCCTGGACAAACTCACCGACAGCGCCTTCATGAAGTCCTCCGGCGCGGGCTCGATCGGCGAGACGATGCGCGCGGTCCGCGACTCGTCGGCGATCCCGGCCCTGGTCGACCTCGCCCTGAAGAGCCCCGTCGGCTTCGGCTACGCCATCGCCTTCGGTGAACTCGCCGTCGGCATCGGCACGTTGATCGGCCTGCTGGCCCGCCTCGCCGCACTCGGCGGCGCCCTGATCTCGCTCAGCCTGTGGCTGACCATCAGCTGGGCCAACGACCCCTACTACTACGGCAACGACCTCGCCTACCTGATGGCCTGGCTGCCTCTCGTCCTCGCGGGTGCCTCCATGTTCTCCCTGGACGCGGTGATCCGCGGCAGGCGACGGCAACGGGGCGGGGGCTACCGGTAGTTCCGGGCGGTTGCTCCGGTTGCCCTTGTCGCTCCAGTTGCTCCGGTGGTTTCCGGTCGCTCGGGTAGGCCGCGAGAAGCCGGGTCCAAGTCGGAGTCCGGGGCCGGGGTCGGCCGTCCGTACCGTCCGTAGGTGATCGTCAGCCGGATATGTCCGGACCAGGGTCGGCCGTGTTCCTGCGGCCGGCCCCTCGGCGTCTGCGGATCGCGCCGTTGATGCCCGCCGTCACTCCGGCCAGGAGCAGGCCGACCGTGACCAGCGGGATCACCGCGAACCACTCGGTCACCCACAGGCCGCCCGCGTCCCCGGCGTAGACCACGCCCGCGGCGGCGAGGAAGAGGCCGGCGACCAGCTTTCCGGGCTGGAACTCATGACGCAGCACGGCTGACCTCCGCCTGTCCGAGGCCGACATGGAGATCCAGGGACAGGGTGCCGGTGCTCTTGACGCCCGTCTCCGGGGTCAGGGTGACCCGCTGGTGCTTGCCCGGCTCCACATCCACGTCCTTCTTGTCGTCACCGGGCAACTGGATGTCCCCGACGCCCACGTCCACATTCAGCTTCACCGTCACGTCCGGCGGGACGATCACGCGCAGCTGTCCGACGCCGACCTCCGCGTCCGTCGCGACCGTCTGTCCCTTGGCCAGGCGCAGGCCGGTCAGGTCGAGCGTCCCCACCCCGTTCCCCAAGTCGTACTTCTCCTGCACCTCCGCGACCGTCGTCGGCTGCCAGCTCACGCGCTCCCAGTGCGTGGTGAGGTCCTTGGGCAGGGCCGCCGAGGCGGCGAGCAGGCCGGCCGTGACGATCGCGAGGAACACCGAGCCCGCCCCTGTCCGCCCGAGGAACGCGCTGACCGCGATGCCCAGACCGAACACCACGAGCGCACAGGCGAGACCCGCTTGCAGGCTGGTGCCGAGCGCCTGGTCGTCCCACTTCGCGGCGGTGCCGACCGCTCCCGCACCGAGCGCGAGGAGGAAGATCCAGCCGCCGATCCAGCGCGGGCCGCGCGGCTTCGGGGGCGCCGGGCGCGGGGTGCGCTGGTCCTCGCGCCAGTGCGGGTACGACGGGGCGAGCCTCGCGTCGATCACGCCCGCGATGTCCCGGTCGCGGGAGTCGCCGGGACCCCACAGATAACCGGTGCCACCGACGTGCGTGCCGTCCTTGACGATCGGATCACGCCACCAGGAGGGATAGGAGGTGACCACCGGCGGTGCCTGGGCCTCCGGCGGAGCATCGGCGACGGCCTGCGCGGCCAGCGGGTCGGGGTCGGGGGCGCCGCGCTGCTGCGACCAGTACCCCGCGCCCGCCAGCAGGAGGGAGAGGACGACGGCGAACGTCAGCACACTCGCGTTGCTCAGCATCGACAGGAACACACCGCAGCCCACCAGCGCGAACAGCACGGCCGCCAGGGCCTGGCCGTCGACGCGGCCGGTGAAGAGCTTGCGGACCTCGTTCTCGTCCTCGTCCTCGTACGGGACGAAGAGCCAGGCGAAGCCGTAGAAGATGAGGCCGATGCCGCCCGTCGCGGAGAGCACCGCGAGGGTGATCCGGAAGATCACCGGGTCCATGTCGCACTGGCGCCCGAGCCCCGCGCACACTCCCGCGAGCACCTTGGACCGCCGGTCCCGCCGGAAGCGGTGCGGAGCCGCGGCCGCGGTGCCCTCGCCGGGCACGGCGTCCCGCGGCCCGCCGCCCGCTTCCGGGGCCGGGCCGGAGCCGGGTCCCGGACCCGTCGCGGCGTGCTCGTGATCTGTCATGCGTCCATGCTGCCCGCCGCGAGCCGCCGATGGCAGTCGGGACAACCCTGGCCGAACCCTGAGATCCGCCCCGACCCGGACCGGGGGAGTGTTGGACAGCGCCCACGATTCCGTGAAAGCTGCTGAGTGAGTTCGCGGACGCTGCTTCGCGATCGGCGCGGATGCTGTTCTGCGATCGGCGCGGATATCGCTCCGCGATCGGTGCGACCGCCGTTTCACGATTCGTGCTGACGTTGTTCCGCGATCGGTGCGGATGTCGCCTCACGGTCGGCGCGGTCGCCGTTTCACGATCCGTGCTGACGCTGTTTCGCGATCGGCGCGCCCGCCGCCCTACGATCCGCGCGCCCGCCGCTCCACGAGCAGCGCGCACCGTCGCTCGGCGACCCCGCCGAAGCCGCTCGCCGTGGGCCGGTTTCGGGGGCGCGGTCCGGCGGATTCGAAGATCAGGGGAGTCTCGGGGGTCGACCCTGATGCTCTGAACGGCGGGGCGTGTGAACATCGGTGGCATGCCGGAAGCCGCAGCTTTGCCAGTCGAGGACCCGCGGCCGCCGCGCAAGCTCTACCGCAGCAGTGACGGTCGCTGGCTCGGTGGAGTGGCGCGGGGGCTCGCCGGGCATCTCGGCCTGCCGGTGATCTGGGTGCGGCTGGTGTTCGTCGGGCTGTTCCTCGCGGACGGACTCGGCGCGTTGTTGTACGCGTCGTTCTGGTTCTTCGTGCCGCTCGGCGTCGGCGGTGTCGCCGGCCAGCGTCCCCCGTCGCTCGTCTCCACCGAGACCTCACCCGACGGCCGCCGCAGACTCGTCGCCCGCAAGCCGGACAAGGGCCAGATCGTCGCCCTGCTCCTCATGGTCGTCGTGGCCCTGGTCTTCGTCGGCAATGTGAACCTGGGCAACGGTGCGAAGGCCTACCTCTTCCCCACCGTCCTCGTCGGCGCGGGCGTAGCCCTCGTCTGGCGCCAGGCGGACAACGCGCGCCGCGCCCGCTGGGCCGAGGTCGGCAGCCGCCGCCGTACGCTCAGCCTGCTGCGCGCGGGCGGCGGGGTCCTGCTCGTCACCGCCGGGGCCACCGCGATCTTCGTGCTGCAGGGCTCCGCCGACCACCTCGGCTCGGTCCTCCAGGCGGCCCTCGCGGTCCTCGTCGGCATCACCCTGCTCGCCGGCCCCTATCTCGTGCGGATGACCCAGGACCTCTCCGAGGAGCGCCTGATGCGCATCCGCGCCCAGGAGCGCGCCGAGGTCGCCGCCCATGTCCACGACTCCGTGCTGCACACCCTGACCCTGATCCAGCGCAACGCCGACAGCCCCGGCGAGGTGCGCCGCCTCGCCCGCGCCCAGGAGCGCGACCTGCGCGCCTGGCTGTACAAACCGGAGGGCACGGGCAAGGACGAGGCCGACGAACCCGACACCCTCGCCGAGGCGGTCCGCCGCAGTGCCGCCGAGGTCGAGGACAAGCACGGCGTTCCCATCGAGGTCGTCGTGGTCGGCGACTGCCCGCTCGACGAGAGAATCGGCGCCCAGATGCAGGCCGCGCGCGAAGCGATGGTCAACGCGGCCAAGTACGGTGGCGAGGGCGGCGCCGTGCAGGTCTACGCCGAGGTGGAGGGGAAGAAGGTCTTCGTGTCCGTCCGCGACCGCGGGCCGGGCTTCGACCTCGACTCGATACCCGCGGACCGCATGGGCGTCAGGGAATCGATCATCGGCCGTATGGAGCGCCACGGCGGGACGGCACGGCTGCGTGCCGTGCCGGACGGCGGCACCGAGGTCGAGCTGGAGATGGAGAGGGCGGAGAAGACGTCATGAGCGACACGACCGAGACGAGCGAACCGGCGGAGCCGACCGGCGGGAGCGCGGGCGGGCGTCACGTGCGCGTGGTCCTCGTCGACGACCACCGCATGTTCCGTACGGGGGTCCAGGCCGAGATCGGCCGGACCGACGAGACCGGCGTCGAGGTGGTCGGCGAGGCCGCGGACGTCGACCAGGCGGTCACGGTGATCACCGCGACCCGCCCCGAGGTGGTCCTCCTGGACGTCCACCTCCCGGGCGGCGGCGGGGTCGAAGTGCTGCGCCGCTGCGCTCCGTTGATGAGCGACGCCGAGCAGCCCGTCCGCTTCCTCGCCCTGTCCGTGTCGGACGCGGCGGAGGACGTGATCGGCGTGATCCGCGGCGGCGCGCGCGGCTACGTCACCAAGACGATCACCGGTACGGACCTCGTCAACTCCATCTTCCGTGTCCAGGAGGGCGACGCCGTCTTCTCCCCGAGGCTGGCCGGCTTCGTCCTCGACGCCTTCGCGTCGACCGACGCCCCGCCGGTCGACGAGGACCTCGACCGTCTCACCCAGCGCGAGCGCGAGGTGCTCCGCCTCATCGCCCGCGGGTACGCGTACAAGGAGATCGCCAAGCAGCTGTTCATCTCGGTGAAGACGGTCGAGTCCCATGTCTCGGCGGTGCTGAGGAAGCTCCAGCTGTCGAACCGGCACGAGCTGACGCGGTGGGCGACGGCACGGCGACTGGTCTGACCCGCGAGGGAGTCCACCCGGGGACTCACACCACCCGGGTCGCCCCCGCGAACGGCATCTGGTCGATCGGTGCCAGCCGCACCGGGGCCGACGGGTTCGGGGCGTGGATCATCTGGCCATCGCCGACGTAGATGCCGACGTGACTGATGCCGGAGTAGAAGAACACCAGGTCGCCGGGGCGCAGTTCGGACCGGGAGACGCGCTGCCCGGCGTTGATCTGGGCGTACGTCGTGCGGGGCAGGGAGACGCCGGCGGAGTTGTAGGCGGCCTGGACCAGGCCCGAGCAGTCGAAGGCGTGGGGGCCGGTGGCGCCCCAGACGTAGGGGCTGCCGAGCTTCTGGTAGGCGTAGGAGACGGCCGCGGCGGCGCGGGAGCTGGGGGCGTCGGCAGCGGCGGCGGAGGAGCCGGGGGCGGCCAGCGCGCTCCGGCCCGCGGTGGAGGAGCGGGAAGCGCGGACGCCGGGCGTGGGGTCCGTGACCTGGGCCTGCTGCTGCGGGGTCAGGCCGGAGAGCAGGCGGCGGGCCTGGTCGAGCTTGCCGGTGATGGTGGTCTTCTGTTTCTTCAGCTCGGCCTGGCGTGACTTCAGCGAGGTCAGTTCGATGTGCGCGGCACCGCGCAACTGCTCGATCTCGCGCAGCTGTTGGCGTACGAGCTGCACGGCGGCCGTCTGCCGGTGGCCGACCCGGTCGGCGAACTCGGCGCCGTCCAGATACCGTTCGGGGTTGCTCGACAGCATGAGCTGCACCGCGGGGTCGATCCCGCCGCTGCGGTACTGCGCGGCGGCGACATAACCCAGCGCGTCGCGGGCCGAGTTGAGCTTCTCCGTCTTGCGTGCCGCTTCGTCCCGCAGGGTGTTCAGCTGCTTCTCCGCCGCGTCCGCCTTCTCTTTCGCGCCGTCGTACTTGTCGGTCGCGACCTCCGCCTCCTGGTACAGCTTGTCCACCTTCGCCTTGACCTGGGTCGGTGTCAGCTGCGGCTCGGCGTTCGAGGTGCCGTCGAAGGCCGTCGCCGTCGCCGCGCCCGCGAGGGCGATGGTGACGGCGGTGCGGGCCGTATTGCCGCTGAGCGAGCGCTGTCGGAGCTTGCGGTGCGCTGCCACGTGGACTGCACGTCCTTTCGTACGACCGCCGGGGGAGCGGGCGATTGCGCGTCCGGCGGCGGCCCGCACAGGGGGAGCGGGGCCGCCGCCGGACCTCTTCGGCGGTGGTGCCCGACTGCCGCCCCTGGTCCGGGCGGCGGTGGGGAGCCGGTCACCTGGTGGAGGACGCTAAACCTGACGGTGACAGCCCGGTAACGCATGTCCGGAACTGACAGGAGGTGACCGCCGATTGACCATGGATGACGGTGATCGCGGTCCGGGGCCGCCGCCTTCTCGCGGCGCGCTGACCGATGCGGCGGTTCCGGCGTGGGGCGGGAGGGCACGGTGCTATGGGCCGCATATATGCGACAACCAAGGGTCGGCCCGGAAGGCGGCCAGGAAAGCGGCCCGGGAGGCGGCTTGGGAATCGGGTCGGGAAACGGCTCGGGGCGCTACGCAGGGGCGGTGTCGGGCGGCCTCAGGACCCCGGATTAGGCTCCGGACCCATGGACGTACTCATCCATCTCTTCGTCGGCCTGCACATCATCGGCATCGCCGCGCTGCTCGGCGGCTTCCTCACCCAGATGAAGGCGATGGGCCAGGGCACGGCCCGCTTCGTTCCCGGCATGCTGCACGGCGCGCTGACCATGCTGGTCACCGGCGCGGTCCTGGTCGGCCTCAACCAGGCCGACGACCAGCACGTCAACAACATCAAGATCGGCGTCAAGCTCGCGCTGCTGATCGTGATCCTCGGGCTCGTCTACGTGAAGCGGGACGAGGAGACGGTCGACAAGAGCCAGTTCGCACTGGTCGGCGGCCTGACCATGGTGAACGTCTTCATCGCGGTCCTGTGGACGTGACCTGTCCCTCGGGCCCCGTGTAGCACCTCACCGCCTCGGCCGCGACCACCAGCCAGCCCGCCACCGCGATCCACACCAGCACCTGTCCGGGCGTCCTGAGCCACGGAATACCCAGCGCGGTCCCCACGGAGAGCACGGCCACCGCCGTCATCCCCAGGGGGAACACGGTCGCCCAGCGCCGCACGTCGTAGCGCGGCCGGGGCCGGACGACCTCCGCGACCGCCAGGACGACGTACCAGGCCATGACGATCACCAGCAGCGCCTCCGTCACGCCGCGCAGGACGCCTCGGTCGTCGGAGTTCCACAGGTACATCCCCGTGTCGCCCGCCGCGACCAGCTTCGACCCGGCCAGCGTCGAGATCGCCAGCGCGCCGCCCACCACCCAGTGGTCCCCGGCGCCCGTCACCACCTGCCGTACGTCGAAACGGGGCAGCGCGACCCCGTAGAGCACCAGTCCCAGCCAGAACAGCACCAGCGCGGTGTGGGCGAGCCAGGCCACCGACTCGGCCGCGGCGAGCGTGGCGCCCAGCACGGCGAGGCCCTGGGTGGCCACGCAGACGAGGAACACCGCGCCCGCCATCCCGCGCTTCCAGTGCCGTACGACGTCGATGAGCAGCCCTGGCCACAGCACCGCGGCCAGTGCGAGCAGCGCCTCCGCGAGGGTCTGCCAGCCGGCCGCCGAGAAGCGGGTGCCGATGACGGTGGTGGCGGCCACGGCGGTCAGTCCGGCCGGTGTCTCCGCCTCCGCGAGCCATCGCCGACGGTTGACCAGCAGCCGTACGACGAAGTCCGCGGCCAGGGCCAGCCAGGCGGCGCAGGCCAGGGCGAGGAGGATGCGGGACAGCGTCTCCCGGCCGATGAGGTGCAGGCCGATCGACACGATCGCGGCGGCCATCACGGCGGTTCCGGCCGCCGCGGGCCGCTGGGACCACCAGGCGCGGAAGCGGGACATACCGGTAGCGGACATGGGCCGATGCTAGGGAGCGGCCCCGGTGCCGACGACGGGCCACGCGCGCGTGGAGCTCAAAAACACCTGCACGCGTGTGTGCGTGCCGGGAACCGGCTCAGGCCGGCCGCACCACGCTGTGGACGATCGCCGTGCCGTCGTGGTGGACCGACTCCTCGCGGACGTAGGCGCCGGGCTTCGGGGCGTGGATCATCAGGCCGTCGCCCACATAGACACCGACGTGGCTGATGTCGTCGTGGAAGAAGACCAGGTCACCGGGTTGTGCGTCGGCCAGGGGGACCGTGGTGCCGGCGCCGGCCTGGTCGGCGGTCGCGCGCGGGAGGGTGACTCCGGTGGCCTTCCAGGCGGCCTGGGTGAGGCCGGAGCAGTCGTAGGAGCCCGGGCCGGTGGCACCCCAGACGTACGGCTTGCCGACCTGGGCGCGGGCGAAGGCTATGGCCTTGGCGGCCTTCGTGGCGTACGAGGAGTCGGCCGGGGTGACCTTCGCCGTCTCCGTCCGCTGCTCCTGCGCGGTGAGCTGCGCCAGCAGTTCGCGTGCGGTGGCGAGCTTCTTCTGGACGGCGGCCTTGGCCGTGCCCAGGTCGCACTGCGGGGCTTCGGGGGCTCGGAGGCTTTCGGTCGCCTGCTGGGGCTTCGTGGCGGCCGTCGGGCGCCCGGTGGCCGACGCGGCGCCCGCGTCCCTCCGGCGCATGGCCAGGCGGCTCATCAGCTGGGTCTGGTCGAAGTAGTCCGGCGGGATGTCCGCGAGCTGGAAGGAGGAGGCGTCCGGAGCGGAGGCCCCGGCGCGGTACGGCGCGGTGGTGAACGAACCCAGCCATTCCCGCGCGGAGTTGGGCCTCGCCCTGGGCGTGCTGTGCCGCTCGGTCGTCGACTCCGCCCGCCGGTAGAGGTCGTCGATCTTCCTCTCGACCTCTCCGAGGACCGGGTTGTCTGCGGTGCGCCTGCCCGAGGAACGCGGCTTGCGGTGCGACGACGCCAAGGATGCGACCCTTTCCAGATGGTGCCCCAAGGGCCGTGACCGTTCGGTGGGTTGTGTCTGTCCTGCGGCCGCGGTCGGCTACGGTCCGTGCCCGGAAAGGGAGTTGGACCGACGCGCCCCAGGTCGGCGGGGCCGTGCGGCTTGACCGAACGCTAACCAATATGTGTGGCTCATGTGAAGGTTGATGTTCGGTTTGCCCGGAACGCGCCCGTGACCTTGGCCATGTGCGGGACCGCTCCTCGCTGATCGTGACGGGGCGGTTCTGTTCCGTGAATTTTCCCGAGTTCTCGGGGTGGCGGCCGGTTGTCAGTGGGGCGCCCTAAACTCGGAAGGCGATGAGCAGCCTCTTTGACGACAGCTTCCTGGCGGATCTCCAGGGCCCCCGGGCCCACGAGGGAGAGCCCCCGCCCCCGCCCGAGGACGAGCACGGCCCTGAGCCGATTCCGGACGACCTGTTCGGCGGGAAGTTCGACGTGCCCGCGAGCAGGGACGCCCACTACCGGGACGGCGCCCCCCGCCCGGTGGCCGACCCGGCGGCCCTCCTGGACGGGCTGAACGAGAACCAGCGCGCGGCCGTCGTCCACTCCGACACCCCGCTGCTCATCGTGGCCGGCGCCGGCTCCGGCAAGACCCGTGTGCTCACCCACCGCATCGCCTACCTCCTCGGCGAGCGCCACGTGCACCCCGGGCAGATCCTCGCGATCACCTTCACCAACAAGGCCGCGGGCGAGATGAAGGAGCGCGTCGAGCAGCTCGTCGGCCCGCGTGCCAACGCGATGTGGGTGATGACCTTCCACAGCGCGTGCGTCCGCATCCTGCGCCGCGAGTCGAAGAAGCTCGGCTTCACCTCCTCCTTCTCGATCTACGACGCCGCCGACTCCAAGCGCCTGATGGCCCTGGTCTGCCGCGACCTGGACATCGACCCGAAGAAGTTCCCCCCGAAGTCCTTCAGCGCCAAGATCTCGAACCTGAAGAACGAGCTGATCGACGAGGAGGACTTCGCCGCCCAGGCCACCGACGGCTTCGAGAAGACCCTCGCCCAGGCCTACGCCATGTACCAGTCGCGGCTGCGCGAGGCCAACGCCCTCGACTTCGACGACCTGATCATGACGACGGTCAACCTGCTGCGCGCCTTCCCGGACGTCGCCGAGCACTACCGCCGCCGCTTCCGGCACGTCATGGTCGACGAGTACCAGGACACCAACCACGCGCAGTACGCGCTCGTACGGGAACTCGTCGGCACCGCCGCGCACGACGAGGACACCCCGCCCAGCGAACACGACCTGACCCCCGCCGAGTTGTGCGTGGTGGGTGACGCCGACCAGTCGATCTACGCCTTCCGGGGCGCGACGATCCGCAACATCCTCCAGTTCGAGGAGGACTACCCGAACGCGACGACGATCCTCCTGGAGCAGAACTACCGCTCCACGCAGACGATCCTGAGCGCGGCCAACGCGGTCATCGAGCGCAACGAGTCCCGCCGCCCCAAGAACCTGTGGACCAACGCGGGCGCGGGCGCGCAGATCACCGGCTATGTCGCCGACACGGAGCACGACGAGGCGCAGTTCGTCGCCGAGGAGATAGACCGTCTCACCGACGCGGGCGACGCGAAGGCCGGGGACGTCGCCGTCTTCTACCGGACGAACGCGCAGTCCCGTGTCTTCGAGGAGATCTTCATCCGCGTCGGCCTGCCCTACAAGGTCGTCGGCGGAGTCCGCTTCTACGAGCGCAAGGAGGTCCGGGACGTCCTGGCCTACCTCCGCGTGCTGGCCAACCCGGAGGACTCGGTCCCGCTGCGCCGCATCCTCAACGTCCCCAAGCGTGGCATCGGCGAGCGCGCCGAGGCGATGATCGACGCCCTCTCGCAGCGCGAGCGGATCAGCTTCCCGCAGGCGTTGAAGCGCGTCGACGAGGCCTACGGCATGGCCGCGCGGTCGACGAACGCGGTCAAGAAGTTCAACACGCTGATGGAGGACCTCCGTACGATCGTCGACTCCGGGGCGGGCCCGGCGACGGTCCTGGAGGCCATCCTCGAACGCACCGGCTACCTCGCCGAGTTGCAGGCCTCCACCGACCCCCAGGACGAGACCCGCATCGAGAACCTCCAGGAACTGGCCGCCGTGGCCCTGGAGTTCGAACAGGAGAACAGTGACGGGGAGGGCGAGACGCCGGTCGGGCTCGCCGCGTTCCTGGAGCGGGTGGCGCTCGTCGCCGACTCGGACCAGATCCCCGACGAGGACGAGGACGGCTCCGGAGTCATCACGCTGATGACGCTGCACACCGCCAAGGGGCTCGAGTTCCCGGTCGTCTTCCTCACCGGCATGGAGGACGGCGTCTTCCCGCACATGCGCGCCCTCGGCCAGACCAAGGAGCTGGAGGAGGAGCGGCGCCTCGCGTACGTGGGCATCACGCGCGCGCGGGAGCGCCTCTACCTCACCCGCTCGTCGCTGCGCAGCGCCTGGGGGCAGCCGTCGTACAACCCGCCCTCGCGCTTCCTGGAGGAGATCCCGGCCGCGCACGTGGAGTGGAAGCGGACCGGTGCCATGGCGGCTCCGCCGTCGACGGGTCCGGCCTCGGGCATCGCGGCCTCGCTGTCCTCGTCCCGCTCGCGCTCGTCGGCGTCGGGGGCCTCCGGCTTCGCCACCCGCCGTACCTCGGAGAAGCCGGTCGTGGCGCTGGCCGTCGGCGACCGGGTGACGCACGACCAGTTCGGCCTCGGCACGGTCGTCGGCGTGAAGGGCACGGGGGCGAACGCGGAGGCGACCGTCGACTTCGGGGAGCCGAAGCCGAAGCGGCTGCTGCTGCGGTACGCGCCGGTGGAGAAGCTGTAGCCCGTAAGGGAGTTGCCCTTACGGGGTCTGCCCGTAAGGGAGCCGGGGCGGCGGTCCAGGGGCCGGACAGGCCCTAGGTCGGGTCGAGTCCGTGGCTGCGGAGCCACGGGAGCGGGTCGATGGCCGCCCCGCCCGCCGGGCGCACCTCGAAGTGCAGGTGCGGGCCGGTGGAGTTGCCCGAGTTCCCGGAGTACGCGATCGGGTCGCCGGCCTTCACCGTCGTGCCGGAGGAGACCCGGTAGCTGGAGAGGTGGCAGTACCAGGTCTGCGTGCCGTCCTTCTCCGTGAGGATCAGCATGTTGCCGTAGGCGCTGTTCCACTTCGTGCTGACGACGCCGTCGGTCGCGGCCATCACCGTCGTGCCGTACGAGACGGGGAAGTCGATGCCGGTGTGCACGGACATCCAGTTGACGCCCGCCTGGCCGAAGTAGGCGCTGAGGCCCCTCTGCGTCACCGGCAGCACGTACTTGGGGCGCAGCCGCTCCTTGCGGGCCGCCTCCGCCGCCGCCTTCTTCTTGTCGGCTTCCTGCTGTGCCTTGAGGTCGATGCGTTCCTGCGTGCGGCTGGCCCGGTCGGCGAAGTCGTCGGCACCGGCCGACAGGCTCTTGATCTGGGCGTCCAGCTTGTTGTTCGCGACGGACGGCTGCACCGTGGTCGCGTCGGCGGCGGACGCGGTGGTGTCACTGCCCCCGGTCAGCGTGCCGACGGACGCGGCGGCGATCCCGGCGACACCCATCACACACGCGGACGGTACGGCGATGGTCATCAGCGCGGACCGCTTCGGGGGCGTACGGCGCCGGGAACGGCTGCCATTGCGGGACGCGACCTGTGAGGCGTTCTCCGGGCCGGGGGTGAACTCCTCCTCGTCTTCGAGGAGTTCGTGGTGCGGCTGGGCCTCGTCGTGGTCCGGGTCGGCGTCGTCGAGGGCGGGTAGCTCGCCGGTGGCGGTCAACTCGCCGTCCTCCGGGGCCGGTTCGCCGTACGACTCGCCCGCTCCGCCGTAGGTCCCGTCGTACGAGGCCTGTTCGAAGGTGGTGGTGGCCTCGGCGGGGGTGCCGTCGGCGTTCCACTGCGTGGCGTCGTAGGCGCCGGTGTCGAAGGCCTGCGTGCCCCATTCCCACTGCTGGGTCTGGTCGGCCGGGGCCGGGTGATGGGCCGAAGTGTCGGGCTGGAGCCAGGCGTTGGCGTCCCACTGGCCGCTCGCGTCGTGACCGGCGGTCTGCGGCGGGATGGCGGACAGCTGCTGGTAGTCGGCCGACCAGGCGGTGGTCTCGTAGGCGCCCGTGTCGTAGCCGGCGTGGTGCTGGGCCGCGTACGGGTCGTAGTTCAGGGTGTGCTGGGCGCCCGTGGACCAGGCGGCGGAGTCGTAGGCGCCGGTGTGGTGCGATCCGGTGCCGTGGCCGTGGCCCGACATGTCGCCGAAGAGGGGGTCGGTCGCGAAGCTCGCGGTGGCGTGGCCGCCGGCCGCGCTCTGCTGAAAACCCGTGGCGGTGTGGTCGCCGTAGGTGAAGTCACCGTACTGGGCGTCCTGCCCGCCGTACGACGCGTAGTGCGCCGAGGTGGCATCGGAAGCCGGAGCCGGGGTGGTCATGGTCCCCGACGGGTGACGATCGTTCACCAACTTCTCTATTCGCCTCGACAACAGGGGCTGCCAGAGCAGTGCGGTGGACTGTACCCGGCAGTATGCGGGCACGACAATCTTCGCCAGGTTTCGCGTCAGCAGGAAACGGGCATTCGGCCGTGTTTCGGGGGACGGCGGGCACGGGTTTGGCCGTGGGTTCGAATAGCGTTCGATCTTCTGGGGTCTGTGAGCCCTCCGTCGGTCTCCGGTCAGGCCACTGTCAGCCCGCCGGCGCGGGTCGCGGGCCGGGCTTCCGGCAGCGGGGTGTCGAGAGCCTGGCGGATGCCGGTCGCGACGGCCGGGTGGACCGGCAGGGCGAGATGGCCGATACCGCTGACCTGGACGTTCTGCGCGATCAGGTCGGGGTGGTCGACGCAGGCCGTCTCCAGCGGCTCCATCAGGTGGTCGAGATCGCTCCAGAAACCGACGAAACGCGTGCGGCAGCCGGGCGCGGGCCGGGTCAGCTCCTCGATCACCGGCGAGCCGGGCCGCATCTGGCGGACGATCGGGTGCGCGTTCGCCAGCGGGACCACGGCGGTGCCCGAGTGCGGTGTGCCGAGCGTCACCAGCGTGCGGACCCGCAGGTCGCCGCCGAGGCGCTGCACGTAGTAGCGCGCGATCAGGCCGCCGAGGCTGTGCCCGACGATGTCGACCTCCCGGCTGCCCATGCGCTCGCAGATCTCCTCGACGTGCCGGCCGAGCAGCTCGGCGGCGGCGCGGATGTCGCAGGTCAGCGGCGAGTAGTTCAGCGACTCGACCTGGCGGTGGCCGTGCTGGGCCAGGGAGCGGCGCAGCAGCACGAAGACCGAGCGGTTGTCGATGAACCCGTGCAGCAGCACCACCGGGGGCTTCGCCTCGGTCGGCAGCTGGGTCGCGTCCTGCGGGGACGGCGGCTCGGGCAGCGGTTCCCGGCGTTCCTGGGTGATGCCGGAGGGATAGAGGAGGAGGTGGCCCGCGAGGATCACGATCTCCAGGGCGGTCGCTTTGAGGAGGGTCATGGAGAGGTTCGCCAGCCTGCCGGGCAGGAGGCGCTGACCGAGCGGGAGAAAGGGCGCTGCGGCCCCGGTGACCTTCATGGCCGACCTCCTGTCGGCACACGGAACGACAGCTCCGTCCCCCGTGTGCCCTCATGGGAGGCCGCGACGAGGATCACCGACGGTGCGCGAAGGGTGGGCGTGGGGTGGGCGCGCCGTGCGGCGGAACCGATGCCGTCGACCGGACGGGGAACCCTGCCGAGGTGGCGACGAGGCTGCCCGCTGTCGTGCCGTACCTGCCCTGCGTGCCCTTCGTGCCTGCGCCGATGCGCCGCACCACCACGGCGCGCGGCCTGCGGCGCGGTGGTGCGGCGACCTCGTTGCGGCTCCCGGTGCGCTTGTTCCCGCTGGAACGTCGCGCGGTGAACGTGTCCCATTGTGTGATTTCCCCCTCGGTATCCGCCGCGAAACTGCCGGTTGCGGGATGCTGGAGATAACGTTCGTTCACTTCCCGCACTGACGCGGGTGCCGCGGTACCCGTGGGTAGGGATGAACGCAGTCGCTTCATGGAGGCAGTGATGGGTGTGGCAGCCGGTCCGATCCGCGTGGTGGTGGCCAAGCCGGGGCTCGACGGTCACGATCGCGGGGCCAAGGTGATCGCGCGGGCGCTGCGCGACGCCGGTATGGAGGTCATCTACACCGGCCTCCACCAGACGCCCGAGCAGATCGTGGACACCGCGATCCAGGAGGACGCCGACGCGATCGGCCTCTCCATCCTCTCCGGCGCGCACAACACGCTCTTCGCCGCCGTCATCGACCTGCTGCGGCAGCGCGAGGCGGAGGACATCCTCGTCTTCGGCGGCGGCATCATCCCCGAGGCGGACATCGCCCCCCTCAAGGAGAAGGGCGTCGCGGAGATCTTCACCCCCGGGGCGACCACACAGGCGATCGTGGACTGGGTGCGGGAGAACGTGCGACAGCCCGCGGGGGCGTAGGCCCCGGAACGGCAGGGGAGTCCGGGGGCCCAGCCCCCGGGCTTCTACGGCGCCTCCAGCTCCCGGACCATCGCGTCCCGCAGCCGCAGCGTCGTGACCAGCCGCTGGAACGCCTCCGCCCAGTAACTCCCCGCTCCCGGCGCCGCGTCCTCCGCCTCGTCCGGCACCGCCAGCAACCCGTCGAGCCGCCCCGCCTCGCCCGGATCGAGACACCGCTCGGCCAGCCCCATCACCCCGCTGAAACTCCACGGGTAACTCCCCGCGTCCCGGGCGATGTTGAGCGCGTCCACGACAGCGCGCCCCAGCGGCGCAGCCCACGGGACCGCACAGACCCCGAGCAGCTGGAACGCCTCGGACAGCCCCTGCGCCGCGATGAACCCGGCCACCCACTCCGCGCGCTCGCCGCCGCCCAACGTGCTCAGCAGCTTCGCCCGCTCGGCCAGCGACACCGCCCCGGGCCCGCCCGCCTCGGGCGCGGACGGCATCCCGAGCAGCGCCCGGGACCAGTCCGCGTTCCGCTGCCGTACGGCCGCCCGGCACCACGCCGCGTGCAACTCGCTCCGCCAGCCGTCCGCGACCGGCAGCGCCACGATCTCCTGGGGCGTACGACCACCGAGCCGCCGCTCCCACGTCCCGAGCGGCGTCGCCTCCACCAACTGGCCGAACCACCACGAGCGTTCACCTCGTCCCGCCGGAGCCTTCGCCACGACACCGTCTCGCTCCATGCTCGAGTCGCACTCGTGCGGTGCCTCGACGACCAGGCCAGGCTCCTCGCGCGTCCGGTCGACGGCCACGCAGGCCGACGCCCGCACCGCCATCCGCGCGGCGAGCGCCGAGTCCGGCAGCGCCGACAGCAACTCGGCCGCCGTGGACCGCACATTGCGGCTCCGGTCCGCCAACGCCTGCTCAAGGAACGGCTCGTCCCCGGCCGCGAGCCCCGCCCGCAGCGAGTCGAGGAACATCAGCCGGTCCTCCGCCCGCTCCGTCGCCCACGTCGTGGCGAGCAACTCGCGCGCGGCGTCCGGCTGGTGCGCCCGAATCGCGGCCAGCAGGGCGACCCGCTCGGCGAACAGGCCCTCCTGCCACAGCTGTTCCACCTGGTCCGGGGCGTCGAGATCAGGCAGCGCCGTGCCGCCGCCCGGTGTCGCGCGCAGGGCGAACCGCCAGTCCGGGTTCAGCCTGGACAGCCACAACGCGCGCGGGCCCGCGAACTCCAGCGCCGCAGGCCGCAGATCCGTACGCCCCCGCGCCGCGTCCAGCAACGCCGGCAACGCCTGGACGGGCGCGGCGAAACCCCGCGCGTTGGCCGCCGTGAGCCACTGGGGCAGCAACTCCATCAGATCCGGCGAGGTGCCCCTACGGCCGCCACCGCCGGCGCCGGGACGGTCGGCCAGCAGCATCGCCAGCCTGCGCGCCGCCGCGGCGGGCAGCGCCGGACGCGTGTCGGGCGCGGCCGGCTCCGGCCGCCGGGCCGCCGGCGCCGGACACAGCCCGGCCCGCCGCCGTACGGTCTCCACGGCCGCCGCGTCCAGGAGGGTCACGGGTGCGTCCTGGCCGGGGGCGTGCCCCGGAGGCGTACGGCGGTCCGTGCCGAGCAGGGCCGTGGTGACGAGGTCCTCCCAGTCGCCCGCGGGGGGCGCCGGAGCGGAGGCGCTGTTCATGCGGTGCCTTTCCGTCGGTGTGTCTGAGGGGTGGGGTTCAGCGGTTCAGCACAGGGACACGGCCTCTCCCGCCCCCTCCGGCCAGGCCGTCAGCGGGGTGAAGCCACGGTGGCCCAGCTCGCCGAAGACCTTCACCGGGGCACCCCCGGAGAGCGCGACGAGCCGCCACAGACCGGGGCGGGAACGGGTGCCCGGAGTGAGCGGCACCGCCAAGTCCTCGTCGGCGTCCGCCAGTTGCCAGGAGTCGCCGTCCGGGGTGGGTACGACCCGGTCCAAAGTCACCGGGACCGCGTCCAGCCACGGGTCGTGCCGGAGGGCCTCCCCGTAGCGGGCGGTCGCCCGAGCCGTCGACATCCCGCTCGGCCGGGCCGTCGTGGGAGACGGGGCCGCGAACTGCTCGCCCAGAGCCGCCCGGAGCTGCCCCGCGCCCGGGAACGCCGATATCTCCGCGTCCAGGGCCAACCCCATCGGCAGCGCCAGCTCGGGGGCGCGGCCCCCGGCGCCGTAGGAGAGGAGGAGGGACGTGCGGTCCGACTCCGTGCCGTGCAGCCAGATTCTTCGGGTCGTCAGTTTCGGGTCCACCGTGTCGTACTGGGCGAGGACCAGCCAGTGGTCGCGCAGGGGCGGGCCGTCCGCCGTGCCGGACAGGCCGATGCGGGAGCGGACCGTCGCCGCCAGGTCGTCGGGCAGCCGCTCGCGGCGCAGCCAGGCCTGGTCGAGGAGATGGAGCAGCGCGCACTCCTCCAGCAGCCGGACGGGCCAGCCGGGACCCGAGGCCGGGATCGCCCCCAACTCCCGCGCCCGCGCGGCCAGTCCCGGCGCCTGCGCGTCGACCATGCGGGCCGCCGTCTCCTCCCACAGCGCGTACCCGCCCTGCTCCGCCGAGGCCAGGCCGGTGCGCAGCAGGTCCGTCAGCCGCTGCTCCAGCTCACCCGCGCCCGCGCTGATCCGCTCGGCCCGGCGCTCCGCCCGGCGCCGCGCGGCCTCGGGATCAGCGGCGGCCTGCGCACCGGACGCGCCCGCCGCCCGCTTCTCCTCCGTCCGCTTCCGCCGCCCCGCGAGCCACTCCTCCGCCCAGTCCGGCGCCTGGTCCGACGACGGCACCGCGCCGTCCTCGCCGGCCCACAGCAGCAGCAGTCCCAGCGCGTGCTTGCACGGGAACTTCCGGCTGGGACAACTGCACTTGTACGCCGGACCCGCGGTGTCCGCGATGTCGACGACCGTCTGATACGGCTTGCTGCCACTGCCCTTGCACAGCCCCCACACCGTCCCCTCGTCAGAACTGCCCGCCTCGGACCACGGCCCCGCCGCCCCGAGCTTGCTTCCCGCTTTGCGTGACGCTGCGTCAGGCGCCAGTGCCAGCACCTGGTCAGCCGTCCAGCGCACCCCCTGCTGAGTCATGTCTTCGACGGTAGATCCCCCCACTGACAATCGGCCCGCGAGCGGAGGCCGATCCACTGGCGCGAACGCGTTTCCGCAGGTCGGAACGGATTGTCAGTGGCGTGGTGCACGGTGGACACCAGATCCGAACCGGCCGAGCTGGAGGGGGCCTCAGCCATGACTGTGTCCGTAGAACCCACACCGTCGACGTCCGCGGCGGCGAGCGGGAATCCGTCGAGCGAGGCGTTGCGGCCGCACGCCGAGGACGCCTTCGCCGATGAACTGGCCGCGCTGGCGGCGCAGGACGACCGGCCGCGTCCGGTCCGCTGGAAGATGTCGCCGTGGGCGGTCGCCACGTATCTGCTCGGCGGCACGCTGGCGGACGGCACGGTGATCACACCGAAGTACGTCGGCCCGCGCCGCATCGTCGAGGTCGCCGTCACCACCCTCGCCACCGACCGCGCCCTGCTCCTGCTCGGCGTGCCCGGCACCGCGAAGACCTGGGTGTCCGAGCACCTCGCGGCCGCGGTCAGCGGCGACTCGACCCTGCTCGTGCAGGGCACCGCCGGCACCCCGGAGGAGGCGATCCGCTACGGCTGGAACTACGCGCAGCTGCTCGCCAACGGCCCGAGCCGCGCCGCACTCGTGCCCAGCCCCGTCATGCGGGCCATGGCCGAGGGGATGACCGCCCGCGTCGAGGAGCTGACCCGTATCCCGGCCGACGTACAGGACTCGCTCATCACGATCCTGTCCGAGAAGACGCTGCCCATACCGGAGTTGGGCGGCGAGGTGCAGGCCGTCCGCGGCTTCAACCTGATCGCCACGGCCAACGACCGCGACCGCGGGGTCAACGACCTCTCCAGCGCGCTGCGCCGCCGGTTCAACACGGTGGTGCTGCCGCTGCCGGAGAGTGCCGATGCCGAGGTCGAGATCGTCGCCCGCCGCGTCGACCAGATCGGCCGCTCCCTCGACCTCCCCGCGGTGCCCGAGGGCGTCGACGAGATCCGCCGCGTGGTGACCGTCTTCCGTGAACTGCGCGACGGCATCACGGCTGACGGCCGCACGAAGCTCAAGTCGCCCAGCGGCACGCTGTCGACGGCCGAGGCGATCTCCGTCGTCACCAACGGCCTCGCCCTGGCGGCCCACTTCGGCGACGGACTGCTGCGCCCGAGCGATGTGGCCGCGGGCATCCTCGGCGCCGTCGTCCGCGATCCTGCGGCCGACCGGGTGATCTGGCAGGAGTACCTGGAGGCGGTCGTCCGCGAGCGGGACGGCTGGAAGGACTTCTACCGGGCCTGCCGCGAGGTGAGCGCGTGAGCGGGTTCGGGCGGCAGGACGACGAGGACTCCAGCTGGAACTACTCGAACTACCCGGCCTATGCGAACTACTTGAACCGCTTGAACCACTGGAACTGCTGGAACTGGCGGAGCGGGATCCGGACGGGAGGGGGACGACGTGGCAGGGACTGAGGGGGGCCGGGGCGCCGGGCCGCTGCTGCTCGGGGTGCGGCATCACGGACCCGGTTCGGCGCGCGCCGTACGGGCGGCCCTGGCCGCGGCCCGGCCCCGGGTCGTCCTGATCGAAGGGCCGCCGGAGGCCGACGCGTTGATCCCGCTGGCCGCCGACGAGGGCATGCGGCCACCGGTCGCGCTGCTCGCCCACGCCGTGGACGAGCCGGGCCGCTCGGCCTTCTGGCCCCTGGCCGAGTTCTCCCCGGAATGGGTCGCGATCCGCTGGGCCCTGGAGCACGGGGTCCCGGCCCGCTTCATCGACCTCCCGGCCACCCACACCCTGGCGTGGGGGAAGGACGACAAGGCCGACGACAAGGCCGACGCCGAGGACGGGCCGACGGGGGAGGAGCAGCCGCCGGACCCGACCGCCCCTGACCCCGCTGTCCCGGACCCCGCCGCCCAGGACCCCTCTGACCCGGACGCCGACATCCGCGTCGACCCGCTCGCCGTCCTCGCCGAGGCCGCGGGGTACGACGACCCAGAGCGCTGGTGGGAGGACGTCGTCGAGCACCGGGGCGCGGGCGAGCGGGACGCCTTCGCGCCGTTCACCGCGCTGGAGGAGGCGATGGGGGCGCTGCGCGAGACGTACGGGGTCGGCGGGCACGACCGGGATCTCGTGCGCGAGGCGTACATGCGGCTTCAAGTGCGCTCGGCGCAGCGGGAATTCGGGGACGACGTGGCCGTGGTGTGCGGGGCGTGGCACGTGCCCGCGCTGCGGCGGAAGGCGTCGGTCGCCGCGGACCGTGCGCTGCTGAAGGGGCTGCCCAAGGTCAAGGCCGATCTGACCTGGGTGCCGTGGACGCACCGCCGCCTGTCGCGGGCCAGCGGCTACGGCGCGGGGATCGACTCGCCGGGCTGGTACGGCCATCTCTTCGGCGCGCCGGACCGGCCGGTCGAGCGGTGGATGACCAAGGTCGCGGGGCTGTTCCGGGAGGAGGACCGGATCGTCTCCTCGGCCCATGTCATCGAGGCCGTACGGCTGGCGGAGACCCTCGCCGTGATGCGCGGGCGGCCGTTGCCGGGGCTCGGGGAGACCACCGACGCGGTGCGCGCGGTGATGTGCGAGGGCTCGGACGTCCCGCTGTCGCTGGTGCGGGACCGGCTCGTGGTCGGGGATGTGCTGGGCGAGGTGCCGCCGGGAGCGCCCGCGGTGCCCCTGCAGCGCGACCTCGACCGCGCGCAGCGCAGGCTGCGGATGAAACCGGAGGCGCTGGAGCGGGAGGTGGAGCTCGACCTGCGCAAGGAGATCGACGCCGGGCGCAGCACGCTCCTGCACCGGCTGCGGCTGCTGCGCATCGAGTGGGGCGAGCCGACGGCGTCGCGGGGGAGCACGGGGACGTTCCGGGAGACCTGGCGGCTGCGCTGGGAGCCGGAGTTGGCGGTGCGGGTCGCCGAGGCGGGGGTGTGGGGCACCACGGTGCCGGCCGCGGCCACGGCCAAGGCGGAGGCGGACGCCGTCGGGGCGGAGAGCCTCGCCGACGTCACCGCACTCGCCGAGCGCTGCCTGCTGGCCGAACTGCCGGACGCGCTCCCGGTGGTGATGAAGGTCCTCGCCGACCGCGCGGCCCTGGACACGGACGTCGGCCATCTCGCCCAGGCGCTGCCCGCGCTGGTCCGCTCCCTGCGCTACGGCGATGTCCGCGGCACCGACACCGGCGCGCTGACGGAGGTGGCGGCGGGCCTCGCCGAGCGGGTCTTCGTCGGGCTGCCCCCGGCCTGCGCGGCCCTCGACGGGGACGCCGCGGAGGAGATGCGCCGGCATGTGGACGCGGTGCACGGGGCGGTGGGTCTGCTGGGCGACGCGGGCGACCCCGGATCCGGTCATGGTGACCTGCGGGCCCGGTGGCGCGCAGTGCTCCGCACGCTCTCGGCGCGGGACACCGTTCCCGGAGTCATTCGCGGGCGGGCCGTCCGACTTCTGCTCGACGAAGGGGAGTTGGGGCCGGACGAGGCGGCCCGGTTGATGGGGCTGGTGCTCTCGCCCGGGACACCTCCGGCGGACGCGGCGGCGTGGATCGAGGGGTTCGTGGGCGGCGGGGGCGGTCTGCTCCTCGTGCACGACGAGCGGCTGCTCGGGCTGGTGGACGAGTGGCTGACCCGGGTGCCGGCGGAGGCGTTCACGGACGTCCTGCCGTTGCTGAGGCGGACGTTCTCGTCGTACGAGCCGGGGGTGCGCCGGACACTCGGGGAGTTGGTGCGGCGCGGGCCGGGGAAGCAGACGGGTACGACGACGGCGGCCGCCGGGATACCCGGCTTCGGCGCGGAGCCGGACGCCGGGCGCGCGGACGCGGTCGTGCCGGTGCTGCGGCTGCTGTTGGGGCTGGACGACAACGAGCTTGTGGAGGCGGCGGGATGACGAACAACGGCAGGCAGGCCAGCAGGAAGCCGGAGACGCCGGGTGCGGGCGAGGGTGTGCGCGGGCGGCGGGCCGAGGGCGGCCAGACGAAGGGCGTGCGGGTCGTACCGCTGTGGGAAGGGCTGCGTACGGGGGTGCGCGGATGAGTACGGGCACCACCGGGACGGCCGGCAGCACCGGGGCCGCCGAGGCGGTCGCGGTCGGTGGGGCCGGCGGGGTCGCTGACCCCGGGCAGGAGCGGTTGCGGCGGTGGCGGCTGGTGCTCGGGGGCGGGGCGGCCGACGGCACCGGGTGCGAGCTGGCCGGGCAGGACGTCGCGATGGACGGGGCGCTGACCGCGCTGTACGGCAGAGGGGACAAGGGGTCGACGGCGAAGGACCGTTCGGCGGGGCTCGGGGCGTCGGCGCCGTCCGTCGCGCGCTGGCTCGGGGACATCCGGACGTACTTCCCGTCCTCCGTCGTCCAGGTCATGCAACGCGACGCCATCGACCGGCTCGGGCTGTCCGCGCTGCTGCTCGAACCGGAGATGCTGGAGGCGGTCGAGGCGGACGTGCATCTCGTCGGCACGCTGCTCTCCCTCAACAAGGCGATGCCGGAGACCACGAAGGAGACGGCGCGGGCAGTCGTCCGCAAGGTCGTCCAGGACCTGGAGAAGCGGCTCGCCACCCGCACCCGGGCCACTCTCACCGGCGCGCTCGACCGCAGCGCCCGGATCAACCGGCCGCGCCACCACGACATCGACTGGAACCGCACGATCGCGGCCAACCTCAAGCACTACCTCCCCGAGTACCGGACGATCGTGCCGGAGCGGCTGATCGGCTACGGGCGCGCGTCCCAGTCCGTGAAGAAGGAGGTCATCCTCTGCATCGACCAGTCCGGCTCGATGGCGGCGTCCGTCGTCTACGCCTCCGTGTTCGGCGCGGTGCTCGCCTCCATGCGGTCGATCAACACCCGGCTCGTCGTCTTCGACACGGCGGTCGTCGACCTCACCGACCAGCTCGACGATCCGGTGGACGTGCTCTTCGGGACCCAGCTCGGCGGCGGCACGGACATCAACAGGGCGCTCGCGTACTGCCAGTCGCAGATCACCCGGCCCGCCGAGACGGTCGTCGTGCTGATCAGCGACCTCTATGAAGGGGGCATCCGCAACGAGATGCTCAAGCGGGTCGCGGCGATGAAGGCGTCCGGGGTGCAGTTCGTGACGCTGCTCGCGCTGTCCGACGAGGGCGCGCCCGCCTACGACCGCGAACACGCCGCCGCGCTGGGCGCGTTGGGTGCACCGGCGTTCGCCTGTACACCGGATCTGTTCCCGGAGGTGATGGCGGCGGCGATCGAGAAGCGGCCGTTGCCGATACCGGACACGGCGTGATGAACCGCCCTGCGCCCTCGTGGTGAACTGCCCTGAGCCGGAGGGGGCTTGTGCGGTCGCCGGACACCCGTGCGAGGATCGTCACCTCATGAACTGGCCCGCCGCACTGCCCGGTGCCGCTGTGCGCGTGACGCGTACGGCGGTTGGGCGGCGTGTGCGTCGACGCGTGCTTCAAGTCGCGCTGCTGGTGGGCGGGTTGTTCGTGCTCGGGTTCCTGTGCGGGGGACAGGCACAGGCGGCGGACGGGGTGACGGGGCACCGCCCGGTGACCCCGCTGGCACCTTCGCCGACCAAGCCCGCCCTTGCGGCCAAGCGGATTCCGACGGCCGAGCCTGGTTCGTCGGCCGGCCTCGTTCCGGTGGCCAGGAAGGCTCCGCTGCCCAAGCCGGTCCCGTCGGCCAAGCCCATCCTGGCGGCCAAGTCCGTCACGTCGGCCAAGTCCGTCACGGCGGCCGAGGAGGCTCCGTCGGCGCCGTCCGTTCCCGTGGCCGGGCATGCCCGGGCCTCGGTTCCTGTTCTCGGTCCGGTGCTGACCCCCGTGCTGGCTTCGGTCTCGGACACCGTGGAGCGGGTCGTGCGGCCGGTGACGGACGTGGTGACGCAGACGGTGACCGAGGTGTTGACCAGGACACCCTTGCTGCCGACCCTGCCCACGCTGCCGTCGGTCCCCACGGTTCCCTCGGTGCCCACGTCGCCCTCGGTCCCGGTGGTGCCGGGACAGCCGGCGTCTCCGGCACCGGCGTCTCCGGCGGACACCGCGCCCGTGCCGACCCCGGTGCCCGCGCGGTCCGCCCCGCAGCCCTCGGACGCCGGGCAGCACCCGGACGCGACGCCCGCCGAGGTGACGGTAGGCGTGGGCGACCCGTACGGGCCGCGCTTCGTGGACACCGGCGATGCGCCCGGCGCCGTAGGACATGCGGTCGTGAGGCATGTCCCGGGTCCGTCCGTCGGGGGCGCGCCCGCACGGCATCAGGCGCCCGCCGGTGATCCCGACGGCGCCTCGCGGGATCAGTCGGGTGTGGACGGCGGGGCGTCGCGGCACTGCGACGCGCAGGCCGTGACGTCGGAGTACCGGGTGGCCGTGCGGATCGTGCCCGGTGTCGTGGCACGGGTGGACGCGGCGGAGACACGGGACAGGTACCGGGACGTTCCCGTCTTCCCGGGTTAGGCAAGGCCCTTCCGGCAGCTGAGCTGTCCGGAATGTCGCCATGTCTCCAGCCCCGGAATCTCTGAGGAACCGACGTACGCATGAGCATCAACAGCCTGAGCGCGAACTCCGACTTCACCCCCGCCGAACTCCGCCGACGCCTCGTCGACGCCCATGTCTCCGTCCCCGGGCACTCCAGGGTCCGGGCCGCGGCGGCCATCCAGGGTGCCCAGGCCGCACGCAATGTCTGCATCCGGAAGACCGCCCCCGCCCCCGAGGCGCGCCGGGCCCGGCACTGGGAGTGACCGACTCCGTGAGGCGGTGACCCCGGACGGTCGAATGCCGTCGTTTCGTCCGGAGCACGTCTCACGGTCCGGGGCCTCGCCGGGCCAACCCCAACCCGGCGAGGCCCCTCACCCGTACCCTGGCCCGTCCCCCCACCCTTCCCTGGCCCGGGACCGCCTCCGGACGGCATCCGGTCCGCGTCCGGACCTCACGCGAACGACCTGCCCGTTCCTCCCCATGAGCGGCACTCCGTGTCACGAATTCCGGCATCATGTGACAGGTATCACCGCTCAGGTGTGACCCTCGATTTAGGGGCCCCCTGCAAGCAGGGATAACCTGCGAGACGGACATGCCGCGCGCTCGGTCACCGTGTGCGCCTCCCTTGTGACAGCGGACGTCACGTTGCCCTTCGCGGCACGCCCACGCATCCAACGAACCGCGATATCACTGAGGACGGAAGCGCGTGGACCTGTTCGAGTATCAGGCGAGGGACCTCTTCGCCAAGCACGATGTACCGGTGCTGGCCGGTGAAGTCATCGACACGCCTGAGGCGGCCCGCGCAGCCACCGAGCGGCTCGGCGGCAAGTCCGTCGTCAAGGCCCAGGTGAAGGTCGGCGGCCGTGGCAAGGCCGGTGGCGTGAAGCTCGCCGCCACCCCGGACGAGGCAGTCGCCCGGGCGACGGACATCCTCGGCATGGACATCAAGGGCCACACGGTCCACAAGGTGATGATCGCCGAGACCGCGCCCGAGATCGTGGAGGAGTACTACGTCTCCTTCCTCCTCGACCGCACCAACCGCACCTTCCTCGCCATGGCGTCCGTCCAGGGCGGCGTGGAGATCGAGGTCGTCGCGGAGGAGAACCCCGAGGCCCTCGCGAAGGTCCCGGTCAACGCCAACGAGGGCGTGAGCATCGAGAAGGCCCGCGAGATCGTCGCGCAGGCCAAGTTCCCGGCCGACGTCGCCGAGCAGGTCGCCGAGATCCTCGTGACGCTGTGGGACACCTTCGTCAAGGAGGACGCCCTCCTCGTCGAGGTCAACCCGCTCGCGAAGGTCGCCGACGGCCGCGTCATCGCGCTCGACGGCAAGGTCTCCCTCGACGAGAACGCCGAGTTCCGCCAGCCGGAGCACGAGGCGCTGATCGACCACGACTCCGCCAACCCGCTCGAGGCCGCCGCCAAGGCGAAGAACCTCAACTACGTCAAGCTCGACGGCGAGGTCGGCATCATCGGCAACGGCGCGGGTCTCGTCATGAGCACCCTGGACGTCGTCGCGTACGCCGGTGAGAACCACGGTGGCGTGAAGCCGGCCAACTTCCTCGACATCGGCGGCGGCGCGTCCGCGGCCGTGATGGCGAACGGCCTGGAGATCATCCTCGGCGACCCGGACGTCAAGTCCGTGTTCGTCAACGTCTTCGGCGGCATCACCGCGTGCGACGAGGTCGCCAACGGCATCGTCCAGGCGCTGCAGCTGCTCGCGGACAAGGGCGAGGAAGTCACCAAGCCCCTCGTCGTCCGCCTCGACGGCAACAACGCCGAGCTGGGTCGCAAGATCCTCTCCGACGCCAACCACCCGCTGGTCCAGCGCGTGGACACCATGGACGGCGCGGCCGACAAGGCCGCCGAGCTCGCGGCTGCGAAGTAAGGGACGAGGGACAAAACAGCCATGGCTATCTTCCTCACCAAGGACAGCAAGGTCATCGTCCAGGGCATGACCGGCTCCACGGGCATGAAGCACACCAAGCTCATGCTGGCCGACGGCACCAACATCGTCGGTGGCGTGAACCCCCGCAAGGCGGGCACGTCCGTCGACGTCGACGGCACCGAGATCCCGGTCTTCGGCACGGTCGCCGAGGCGATGGAGAAGACGGGCGCGAACGTGTCCGTCCTCTTCGTACCGCCGGCCTTCTCCAAGGCCGCCGTCGTCGAGGCCATCGACGCCGAGATCCCGCTCGCGGTCGTCATCACCGAGGGCATCGCCGTCCACGACTCGGCCGCGTTCTACGCGTACGCCGTGGCCAAGGGCAACAAGACCCGGATCATCGGCCCGAACTGCCCCGGTCTCATCACCCCGGGCCAGTCGAACGCCGGCATCATCCCGGGCGACATCACCAAGCCGGGCCGTATCGGCCTGGTCTCGAAGTCCGGCACGCTCACGTACCAGATGATGTACGAGCTGCGTGACATCGGCTTCTCGTCCGCCGTCGGCATCGGTGGCGACCCGGTCATCGGCACCACGCACATCGACGCGCTCGCCGCGTTCGAGGCCGACCCCGACACCGACCTGATCGTCATGATCGGTGAGATCGGTGGCGACGCCGAGGAGCGGGCCGCGGACTTCATCGCGAAGAACGTGACGAAGCCGGTCGTCGGCTACGTCGCGGGCTTCACCGCGCCCGAGGGCAAGACGATGGGCCACGCCGGTGCCATCGTCTCCGGTTCCTCCGGTACGGCCGCGGCGAAGAAGGAGGCCCTTGAGGCCGCCGGCGTCAAGGTCGGCAAGACCCCGACCGAGACGGCGAAGCTGGCCCGCGAGATCCTGGCCGGCTGATCCACCGCGCTTCACGTCGATGGGCCCGTTCCCCTGAGTGGGGGCGGGCCCATCCGCGTCATGGGGTGCCGGGTCCGGTTGTCGAGCTACTGCGCGACCAACCCCCACCGGCCTGCCCCCGACGACCTACCGGCTCAACGGGGCCAGTCTCTCCGGACCGCTGGTCATCCCGCTCCGCAACCGGTCCCGGAGGGCGATCTCCGCCTCCGACAGGGACCCCTGCACGACCCGTGCGGGCACCCCTTCCACCCGTTCCCCCACGGGAACCGGCGCCTCGTAGCGCGTGGGTGCCACCTGGAGCGTGAACGCCGTCGCCCCGATGATCGCGACGGTGAACGCGATCGCCGCCCGGGTCCAGAACACGGTCCGCCGTTCCCCCACGAACCGCACCGTCGGCGGCTTGGCGGCGTGCAACCGCCCGGTGGAGGCGAGTTCGGTCATCCGCCGGCGCAGCTCGCCCGGGTCGGACAGGTCGGGCAGCTGCGCGGCGATGGCCTCCCGCGCGTGCAGCAGCCGGTTGGCCGCCGCGGGCGTGCTCGCCTCCGTCTCCGCCGCCGTCTCCGCGAGCCCGAGCCCGACCCCGTCGTAGAGGAGAAGCGTGCGGCGGTAGGACGGCGGGAGGTTGAGGAGGGCGGTCAGCAGGGCGCGGTCGGACGTGTCGGGGGGTGGCGGCTCGGGGTGGCGGTATCGGGGGCGGAACCGGTGCCAGGGGGAAAGCGCGTACTCGTAGGCCACCGACCGCACCCAGCCGGCCGGGTCTCGGTCGACGGCGACCTCGGGCCAGCGCTGCCAGGCGGTCTGGAAGGCCCGCTCGACGGACTCGCGCGCCAACTCCCGCCGCCCGGTCAGCAGATAGGCCTGCCGTACGAGGGCGGGCGCGCAGAACGCGTAGAGCGCGTCGAAGGCCTGAGCGGGCGTCAGGGAGGCGCGCGCCGGTACCTCGATCGGCACGGGGACGAGGACGGGTGCGAGCACGGCGGTGTCGTCCGCCGTGACCGTCTCGTCAGCCGTCGCCTCCGCATCCACCGTCACGTCCTCGTCGACCGTCGCGCCCGCATCCGCCGTGACCGCCTCGGCCGGCACCACCGTCTCGGCCGCCGTCGGCACCTCGGCCGGTACCTTCGCCGCGAGGGTCTCGGGCACCGGTACCCGACGCTTCACCGGTGCGTCCGTCACCGTCGTCTCTTCACCCAGACCGGTGAGCAAGGTCGCGTACGCCTCCCGTTTCGCGCCGCGAGGTGTCGTCCGGCCGGTCTCCCACGACCGCACCGTCTCGCGGCTGACGCCCACCCGCTCGGCGAGCTGAGCCTGTGTCAGCGAGGCCGCCTCGCGCAGGCGTCGGCGTTCCTTGGGCGGGGGGAGGGGGGTTGCAGGGCTCTGCGTCACCGGACGCCCCTTCGTACGAAAAAGTACATAAACATATATTGAGCGACACTTCCGAGGTTCGCCTGTTACGACGGGAAAGCGCGTGTCGTTGGGAGCATGGCGGGTGTGATGCCGATGACCCACCGCCGAGCGCTGCTGTCGCCCCTGCTCACCCGGATGCGCGACCGATCCCCCGGACTGGCCGCCAGCCTGTTGGGTGGCGCGGTCGCGGCGGGCCTCGGACTCGGCTCGTTCGCGGTGCTCGTGATGGTGCTGTGGATCAGCTCGCCCTACCCCGACAGCGGACCCGGCGGCGCCCTGCACGTGGCCGCCGCCCTGTGGCTCCTCGCGCACGGCGTCGAACTGGTCCGCACCGACACCCTCTCCGGCGTCCCCGCACCCGTCGGCGTCACCCCGCTCCTGCTCCTCGCTCTGCCGCTGTGGCTGCTGCACCGGGCCGCACGGCACGCGGTGCTGGGCGGCGAGACCGGCGAGGACGACCCCGAGGGCCCGCCCCTGATCGCCGCCCGCACCGCCTGGACGGGCGTCGCCGTCGGCTACCTCGCCGTGGGCACCGCCGCCGCCCTCTACGCGTCCGGCGGCGAACTCTCCCCGTCCTGGAGCTGGACCGCGGTCTGCCTGCCCCTGCTCGCGGCGGGCGCGGCCGGCTCCGGCGTGTGGACGGCCTACGGGCGCCCGCGTGAACCCGTGCTGAGCGTGCTGATCCTGCTGCCGTCGGGGCTGCGACGGCTCGTCCTCGGCCCGGAGGCCCGCGAGTCCCGGGCCCGCATCGGCACCGCCGTACGCGCCGCGGCGCTCGGCACGGCGGTCCTGGTCGGCGGTGGCGCGCTGCTGCTCGGGACGTCCCTGATCTGGCACGGCGGTGCCGCCCGGACCTCGTTCCTCCAGCTGACGGAGGGCCTGTCGGGCCGGTTCGCCGTCCTGCTGCTCTGCCTCGCCCTGATCCCGAACGCGGCGGTGTGGTCGGCGTCCTACGGACTCGGCCCCGGCTTCGCCCTCGGCGTCCACCACACCGTCGCCCCCCTCTCCTCGGCCCCTGCTCCCCTCCTCCCGCCCTTCCCGCTCCTCGCGGCGGTGCCGGACGCGGGCGCCGGAACCCCGCTGAACTGGCTCGCCGGGCTGCTGCCGGTGGTCGCCGGGGTGATGGCGGGATGGTTCGTGGCGCGGGTCGCGGTGGGCGGCACCGCGGATCAACATGCGCACAGCACAGGCGAGTTGACGGAGGAGCAGCGGCGGCGGGCGGCCGGTGCCGGACTCAGGCAGCAGCCGGCCCAGACGTTCCCGGGGAAGGCCCACGCGATCCGGGCGCCCTGGGCGCGCGGCCGTACCGCCGCCACCGCCCTGCTCGCCGCCGCGCTCTGCGCCGTGGTGCTGGCGCTGCTCGCGGAGTTGTCCGGCGGGCCGCTCGGCGGTGCGGCGCTGGCACGGTTCGGGCCGGTGTGGTGGCAGACCGGGGGAGCGGCGCTGGTGTGGATCGCGGCGACGGCCGTGCCCACGGCGGTGGGGCTGCGGGCGTGGCGGCTGCGGGAACGCCGGGTGCCCGTGCCGACGATCGGGAGGCCGCGGGAGGGCGGAGCCGCCGTCACCCCGGCACCGGCGTCCGCGCCCGCCTCGGCTGCCGCGCCTGCCTCTGCGTCCTCGCCGGTCTCCGTACCGGCGCCCGCCTCCGTCCCCGCGCCGGTGTCCGTCGGAGACGTCTCGGAGCGCTGGTTCCGGAAGCCGTTCGCGGTCGTCCGGGGCTGGTGCACGCGCGGGCCGGGGAGGGCGGAGCAGCCGGTGCCGGTGCCCGCACCCGCGCAGGGGCCCGTCGACCAGCCGTACATCGCCTACGACCACGACCCCACGTTCGACCCGTACGACTTCCTGCCCGTCGACGTGCCCTCGGAGCCGTCGCCCACCCCCTGGTACGACGACGCCTCCCGCGAGGCCCGTTGGGCTGCCCTGCGGGAGGCGTCGACGCCACCGGAATCCTCGGAACCCGCGGACGGGCCGGAACCGCCGCCGGCGAACTGACCGGCCCCGCCCGCGCGTCGGATCAGTTGCTGGTGCCCAGGATTCCGCGCAGGTCCTTCGGCAGCAGATCGTTGCAGGACTGCTTCGCCTGGTTCGTGAGGGCGTCGTTGGCGCAGGTGTAGTAGTCCTTGTAGGCCAGCTGCGCGGCGAACATCGCGGCGACCAGGGCGATCGCCAGGGACGCGGTGACCAGACCGCTCACCGCGGCCGTCGTCTGCGGGCGGGCCTGCGACTCGGGCACCGCCGGGGTGCCGGGGTCGCCGGCCGCGGGCTTGGCGCGCAGGGCGCTGCCGCCCCAGTAGAGGGCGAGCGCGCCGAGCAGCAGGGCCACGTACGGCCAGCTGAAGAGGGCGAAGAAGAACGCCCACATACCGCTCAGCAGCGCGTACCGCGCACGGCGCTGTGCCGGGTCCGTCGGGTCCCAGCGCATGCCTCCCTGGCCGGGACCGCCGCCGGGTCCCTCGGGTCCGCCCTGGCCGCCGGGTCCGCCCTGCCGGCCGGGCCGGTCGCCGAAGCCGCCCTGGGAACGGCCGGGCTGCTGGTCGCTCCACTGACTGCCCCACGGCGAATGCCCGCCGTCGCCCCGCGGTCCTTCACCGCCCTGACCGCCCTCCGGCCGCCGCGGCTGCCACGGCCGGTCCGGGGTGCCTTCGGGCGGCGGCGCGAACGGATTGTCGTCCTGGCCCGAGCCGCTCGTCCCGTCGGAGGGGGCGTCGGGCGGTGAGGTGGGCCGCTCCCGGAGCAGTACCGACTGCGGCGGGAACGTGAGAAGTCGCAGACTGCGGTCCGGCATCAAAAGAGCGTCTTCCCCTTGGTGGATACGTCTCCGGCATGAACTGTCATTCATGAGCTGTCACTTCGTGAACGCGTCGCACGAGGGCGGCGTTCCCGAACCCGCTCGCCCCAGACGCTACCTTCCGGCCACGCCCCCGTCCCGTGGGGGCCGTCCGGTGTGCCGGTATCGTTGCTGACGGTCGGCCGCTTCGTAGACTTCCCCGTATCCCGGGGCGCGAAGCATTCGTATGAACGCACGAGACGTACGGATGCGCGCGCCGGCCGCACAAGACGACGCTCCCCCGAGAAAGGGCCCCGCCGTGGCCGCCAAGCCCGTGGCCAAGCGCCTCGTCGTGCTGGTCTCCGGATCCGGTACGAATCTGCAGGCGCTCCTCGACGCCATCGAGACCGCAGGCACCGAGGCCTACGGCGCCGAGATCGTGGCCGTGGGGGCGGACCGCGAGGGCATCGAGGGGCTCGCCCGCGCCGAGCGGGCCGGGCTGCCCGCCTTCGTGTGCAAGGTGAAGGACTTCGGGACGCGCGAGGAGTGGGACGCGGCGCTCGCCGAGGCCACCGCCGCGTACGAGCCGGACCTGATCGTGTCGGCGGGGTTCATGAAGATCGTGGGCAAGGAGTTCCTGGCCCGCTTCGGCGGCCGGGTCGTGAACACGCATCCCGCCCTGCTGCCCAGTTTTCCGGGGGCCCACGGCGTACGGGACGCGCTCGCGTACGGCGCCCGGGTCACCGGCTGCACCGTCCACTTCGTCGACGACGGCGTCGACACCGGGCCGATCATCGCTCAGGGCGTGGTCGAGATCCGGGACGAGGACGACGAGGGCGCTCTGCACGAGCGCATCAAGGAAGTCGAGCGCACGCTGCTCGTCGATGTCGTGGGGCGGCTCGCCCGCAACGGCTATCGCATTGAGGGACGAAAGGTAGTTATCCAGTGACCGCCGAGAGCAACAAGCGAGCCATCCGTCGCGCGCTGGTCAGTGTCTACGACAAGACCGGCCTGGAGGAGCTGGCCCGCGGCCTGCACGAGGCGGGCGTGGAGCTCGTCTCCACGGGTTCCACCGCCGCGCGCATCGCCGCGTCCGGTGTGCCCGTCACCAAGGTCGAGGAGCTGACCAGCTTCCCCGAGTGCCTGGACGGCCGGGTCAAGACCCTGCACCCCAAGGTGCACGCCGGCATCCTCGCCGACCTGCGCCTGGAGAGCCACCGTCAGCAGCTCGACGAGCTGGGCGTGGCCCCCTTCGACCTCGTGGTCGTCAACCTGTACCCGTTCCGGGAGACGGTGGCGTCGGGCGCGTCCGCCGACGAGTGCGTCGAGCAGATCGACATCGGCGGCCCGTCGATGGTCCGCGCCGCCGCCAAGAACCACCCGTCGGTCGCGGTCGTCACCAGCCCCGCGCGCTACGCCGACGTCCTGAACGCCGTGCAGAACGGCGGCTTCGACCTCACCACCCGCAAGCGGCTCGCGGCGGAGGCGTTCCAGCACACGGCGTCCTACGACGTGGCCGTGGCGAGCTGGTTCGCGAGCGAGTACGCCCCGGTCGACGAGTCCCAATTCCCGGACTTCCTGGGTGCCACCTGGGAGCGCGAGAACACCCTGCGCTACGGCGAGAACCCGCACCAGCCCGCCGCCCTCTACGTCGACGGCAGCGGCGGTGGCCTCGCGCAGGCCGAGCAGCTGCACGGCAAGGAGATGTCGTACAACAACTACACGGACACGGATGCCGCCCGCCGTGCCGCGTACGACCACGACGAGCCCTGTGTCGCGATCATCAAGCACGCCAACCCCTGCGGTATCGCGATCGGTTCGGACGTCGCCGAGGCGCACCGCAAGGCGCACGAGTGCGACCCGCTGTCGGCGTTCGGCGGGGTGATCGCGGTCAACCGTCCGGTGACCAAGGAGCTGGCCGAGCAGGTCGCGCCGATCTTCACCGAGGTCATCGTCGCGCCCGACTACGAGGACGGCGCCCTGGAGGCGCTGGCCAAGAAGAAGAACATCCGGGTGCTGAAGGCGCCGGGCGGCCCGTCGAACGCCGTGGAGATCAAGGCGATCGACGGGGGCGCGCTGCTCCAGGTGACCGACCGCCTCCAGGCCGACGGCGACGACCCGGCCAACTGGACGCTGGCGACGGGCGAGGCGCTGTCCGCGGCCGAGCTGGCCGAGCTCGCCTTCGCGTGGAAGGCCTGCCGGGCCGTGAAGTCCAACGCGATCCTGCTGGCCAAGGACGGCGCCTCGGTCGGCGTCGGTATGGGCCAGGTCAACCGCGTCGACTCCGCGAAGCTGGCGGTCGAGCGGGCCGGGGCGGAGCGGGCGCAGGGTTCGTACGCGGCCTCGGACGCGTTCTTCCCCTTCCCGGACGGCCTTGAGGTCCTGCTGGAGGCCGGGGTCAAGGCCGTTGTGCAGCCCGGCGGTTCGCTCCGCGACGAGCTGAGCGTCGAGGCGGCGAAGAAGGCCGGCGTCACGATGTACTTCACGGGGACGCGGCACTTCTTCCACTGAGGTCGGGCGTGCGGTGCGGGTGCGGGCCGTCGAGTTCGCACCACACCGTCTTGCCCCGTGGCCCCTGCTCGACGCCCCATCGCACGGCGAGCGCGTCGAGCAGCAGCAGCCCGCGCCCGTTCTCGTCGTCCGGCCCGGCATCCCGTACGACGAGCCAGGCGTACGGCTCCGGGTCGCTGACGGAGACGCGGACCCGGCCGCCGGTCCGGGTCAGCCGGAGGGTCACGGGGGTGCCCTCGCCCAGGTGCTTGATCACGTTGGTCAGCAACTCGCTGACGCAGAGCTGGACTTCGGGACACGGGACGCCGAGGTGATCCCGTACGGCACGACGGGCCTCCGGTACCGCCTTGGCGACGGCGAGGAGTTCGAGGCGGAGCGACGTCACCGGTCGGCCGCCTTGCGGAGGGCTGCGGTGAGGGCCCTGGCGGTGTCGAGGCTGCAGTTGCCGAGTTCGACGAGCGGGGCGCGGTAGGTCTGGACGACCGAGGGCAGGTCGACCCCGAGGGACGGCAGGATGATCCCGTGCGCCGCCAACGCGGCCTGCAGCTCCGCGACGCGGGTGGTGGCCTCCTGGGACCGGGGACTGATCATGGTCGTACGCCTCTCTCTGTGACGAATCACTCACAGAGTGACGCGAAGTCTCGTACCGTGACAGTGGTTTGGGTTGCACCCGGGAACTGGCAAAAGGCGGTGGTGAGTTGTGCCCCCACGCAAGGACACCGACGCGTCGGCGAACGTCCCCTCTTTCTACGGCGCGGAGTTGCGCTTCAAGAGGGAGACGGCGGGCCTCACGCTCGAACAACTGGCGGAGGGAAGCTTTCGCGGTGTCCCGTTCCTGAGCCAGATCGAGCGCGGCGAGCGGAGAATGCCGTTGGACCTGGCCCAGCACGTCGACCAACGCCTCGGCACGGACGGCTTTTTCGCCCGCCGCTGCGAAGACGCCCGAAAGGCGAAGCAGGCGGGGCATGCAGAGTACTTCGCGGATGTGGCGGAGATGGAGAAGAGCGCGGAGTCGATCGAGGAGTGGGCACCGTCGCTCATCCCCGGACTGTTGCAAACAGAGAGCTATGCCAACGCAGTTGTCCACACCTCGCTGCCTTGGCTGCCGCCTGAAACCGTCGAGAAGCAGGTCGCGGCTCGCTTGGACCGCGCGAAGCTCTGGGAACGGGACGAGCGTCCGTCGTTCTGGGCCGTGTTGCACGAGTCGCTGATCTGTAAGCCGCTGCTGCCGCCAGAGGAAATGGCGGTCCAACTGGAGCACATCGGGCAGGTGATCAGACGTAATCAGGGCGTTTTGCAGATCCTGCCGGAAACGGCGGTGGCGCACCCGTTCATGATGGGCATGATCAAAGTGATGACCTTTCCGGACGCGCCACCGGTGGTGTACACGGAGGGCCTGCACAGTGGCCAACTGATCGACTATCCAGCCCTCGTGAAGGACTACCGCAGGTCGTACGATCTGCTCAGGGCCGCGGCACTACCACCAGATGCGTCCCTGACTATGGTTGAGCGACTGGCAGAGGACTGTCGAAATGGCAAGCACAGGGCCTGACTTGAGTACTGCGGTGTGGCGTAAGAGCAGTTACAGCAACGGCAGCGGCGGTGACTGCGTCGAGGTCCGCGACGATCTCGCCGGCCTCGTCCCCGTCCGTGACTCCAAGGTCCCGCAGGGCCCGGCGCTGCTCATTCCCGCTTCCGCGTGGGTGCCCTTCGTCGACTGGGCCGGCCAGGCCTAGCCTTCTACCTCGGAGGATCACGGAAATGGCAAGCGCAGAGCCTGACTTAAGCGCTGCGGTGTGGCGCAAGAGCAGCTACAGCAACGGCACCGGCGGCGAATGCGTCGAGGTCGCAGACCTCTGGCGCGCGAGCAGCTATAGCAACGGCAGCGGTGGCGAATGCGTCGAGGTCCGCGACGGACTCGCCGGTCTCGTCCCCGTCCGGGACTCCAAGGTCCCGCAGGGCCCCGCCCTTCTCGTTCCCATCGCCGCCTGGGCCCCCTTCGTCCAGTGGGCCGGTTCCGTTGAGTGGGCTCCTGCATGACACTGCGGGCCCTCCACCGCAGGCTCTGCGAGAACGCGGCGTTTCACGTCCGGGCCGTTCCCGAGTGCTGATCCAACAGGCCCACGGCCGGTCCGACGCGAAACGGCCGCTGGTTCCCGTAATCCTGCGTGTACGGGAACCAGCGGCCGTCATGTTCTCCGGCGGACCGCCGACTACTGCGTGCGGATCACGATCGAGCCGCAGACCTTGTCCGCGAACGTCTGGCGCTTCGCGTCCCACGCCGGCCACAGCCAGCCCAGGTAGCACGCTATGGAGTCGAGGAAGTGGGCGAGGCGGCGGACGAACGCCATGCCGACACCGAGGGGCTGGCCGTCGCTCTCGCGGACGAGGCGGATGCCCAGCGCCTTCTTGCCGACGGTCTGGCCGGTCCTGCCCTCCTGGATCAGCTGCCAGATGGCGACGCCGATGATGATGAGGGCGCCGATCGCGACCAGCGCGCCCTTGCCCTTGCCGACGATGATCAGGATGTACGGCACCAGGAAGATGAGCCCGTCCACCAGCGTGCCCAGGAAGCGCTGGCCCCAGTTCGCGTACGGCGGGGTCGCGCCGTAACCGGCCTGCTGGTAACCGGGGTAGGCCGGCTGCTGCGGGTAGCCGTAGCCCTGCTGCGGCGGCACGCCCTGGGGGGCGCCCTGCGGGTAGCCGTAGCCGGGCTGGCCCTGGGGCTGGCCGTAACCGGGCTGGCCCTGCGGCTGGCCGTAGCCCTGCTGGGGGTTCTGCTGCGGCTGCCCGTAGGGGTTGTTGGGGTCATAGCTCATGGCGGGTTTTCCTCCGTTGGCAATGCGGGGACGATGCGGATTGCGCGGAGGTACGTCACGATATGAGCGGCTTGCCCCCCAACACCTACCGCAGTGCTGCGCCGTTCATCGTTCTATTCGGGGCGAGTTTTTGTCCAGCGGCATTCCATAGGTGTTGTGTAAGTGCAACATCAGTGATCATGGTGATACACCCGGCGTGTACCCGGATTGGAACCCGGAGGGCGTCATCCGCGAGGATGGGTCCATGACCGCCCAGATTCTCGATGGCAAGGCCACCGCAGCCGCGATCAAGTCCGATCTGACCGCCCGCGTGGCGGCGCTGAAGGAGAAGGGCGTCACGCCCGGCCTCGGCACGATCCTGGTCGGGGACGACCCCGGCAGCCAGAAGTACGTCGCCGGCAAGCACCGGGACTGCGCGCAGGTGGGCATCGCGTCCATCCAGCGCGAACTGCCCGCCACCGCCTCCCAGGAGGAGATCGAGGCGGTGGTGAAGGAGCTGAACGAGGATCCGGCCTGCACCGGGTACATCGTCCAGCTCCCGCTCCCCAAGGGCATCGACGAGAACCGCATCCTCGAACTGATGGACCCGGACAAGGACGCCGACGGCCTCCACCCGATGAACCTCGGCCGCCTCGTCCTCAACGAGCCGGCCCCCCTGCCCTGCACCCCGAACGGCGTCCTCACCCTGCTCCGCCGCTACGGCGTGGAGATCAAGGGCGCGGAGGTCGTGGTCGTCGGCCGTGGTGTGACCATCGGCCGTCCCATGCCCCTGCTCCTCACCCGGCGCAGCGAGAACGCCACCGTGACCCAGTGCCACACCGGCACCCGCGACCTCTCCTCGCACCTCAAGCGCGCCGACATCATCGTGGCCGCCGCCGGTTCGGCCCATCTGATCCGTCCGGAGGACGTGAAGCCGGGCGCTGCCGTCCTTGACGTCGGTGTCTCCCGCAATGCCGACGGCAAGATCGTGGGCGACGTCCACCCCGGTGTCGCCGAGGTCGCCGGGTTCATCTCCCCGAACCCCGGCGGAGTCGGCCCGATGACCCGCGCCCAGCTGCTCGTCAACGTGGTCGAGGCGGCGGAGCGCAGTGTCGCCTGACAGCAACCCCGGCAAGACCGAGGGCACCCAGGACACCCAGGACGCCGCTGTCACCGACGTCACGGACGACATCGAGGTCACGGACCCGGTCAGCGCGCCCGACGCCGAGGGCAGGCCGCGCCGGGTGACCCGCCGCTTCCCCCTCTTCACCCGGGACACCGCACGCCCCGAGGGCGGCGGCCGGGCGGCTCCGCGGGACGCCCCGGCCCCGGCCCGCCAGTGGCCGATCCTCGCCGTCCTCGGCACGGTCGGCCTCGGCCTCCTGCTCACCGCCTTCGACGTCTTCCGCTACGGCATCCTGCTGATCGGCGCCGCCCTGCTGGCCGGTGCCGTGCTGCGCTGGGTCATGCCGGACGTCGGCATGCTCGCCGTCCGCTCCCGCTTCACCGACATCGTCACCTACGCCGTCCTGGGCGTCGCGATCGTCCTGCTGGCGCTGATGGCGCAACCCAAACCGTGGCTGACGATCCCGTACCTCAAGGACACGCTGCACTACACGGTCAACAGCAACTAGCGCCCGGCACCGGGCGGTTCGCGGTGCACGACGGCGGCCCGTCCTCTCCCCCGAGGAAGGACGCGCCGCCGTCTGCATGCAGCCTGGCGCGCTGTCGACGCCCTGTTCAACGGCTGTCGGCACGCTGTGGCAGGGGGGTGACCGTTTCGCTACGTGGCCCGCACCGTGCGGCGACGAGGGAACCGTTCCCCTTCCGATGTCGTCATTTCGCTCGGAGCGGGCGCAAGGGGACGCGGGGGACACCGGGGAGGTGCGATGGGCGGCTGGCAGCCGCTGCCGGACGAACTGCCGGCGGAGGTACGGCACTTCGTGGAGCAGCTGCGCCTCCTCAAGGACCGCACCGGGCTCAGCCTGGTCGCGCTCGGCGCACGCACCGCCTACAGCAAGTCCTCCTGGCACCGCTATCTCAACGCCACCCAGCCCCCGCCCCGGCAGGCCGTGCTCGCCCTGTGCCGGGTGGCCGGCGTCGACCCCGAACGCATAGGGGTGCGCTGGGAGTTGGCGGTCCAGGCCTGGCCCCGGCCGGTGCCGGTCCCCGAACGGCCGGACGGCGGGGACGAGTACCGGGACGACCCGACCCTGCCCTGGTGGGACACGCCTCCCGAGGAGCCGGCACAGCGGCCCGGCGGACGGCTGCTCCGGTACACGCTGGTGCTGTTGCTTCTGCTGCTCCTCACCGCCGTGGTGGGAGTCGCGGCCCTTGTGTCGACGTATTGACACGTCTGAGGATATGCAACGAAGCCGGCCGACAACCGCGTCAGTGTGGACAATTCAGGGCAGAGGGGGAAGCAATGCCTCGTTGGAAGGCCTTGCCGGATGAACTCGATCCGCAGGTCAGGGAGTTCGCGAGCCAGTTGCGCAGACTCGTGGACCGCAGCGGGCTGAGCATCGCGGCGCTGGCCGACCGCACGGGCTACGGCAGGACGTCCTGGGACCGCTATCTCAACGGACGGCTCCTCGCTCCCAAGGGCGCGGTCATCGCCCTCGCCGAGGTCACCGGCACCAGCCCCGTCCATCTGACCACGATGTGGGAGCTGGCCGAGCGCGCCTGGAGCCGTTCCGAGTTGCGGCACGACACGACCATGGAGGCGCTCCGGATCTCCCGGGCGCGGGCGGCGCTGGACGGGCCCGCGGCGGCCCCGGCCGCCCCCGCCAAGGGCGGCAGGATGTTCCGCAAGGGCGGCGGCGTCACCGCGACCCCGGGGATCGCCGGCCCGGCGGGCGTGTCCCCGACGGTGCCGCCGCAGCCGACGGCGCCCGACCGGGGCGTACGGGAAACTCCTTCGAAGGGGGTGCCGGCAGGTGCTCCGGGGGGTGTGCGGGAGGGGGCCGGGAAGGTCGCCAACTCGTGGGGGATCGCCGGGTATCCGGGGCCGGCCCGGCCCGCTGCCCCGGCGCCCGTCGCGAAGCCGGGACCCGGGGCGCCGGTCCCCGGTGCCGAACCCGTACGGCCCGCACCGCCCGAGGGCACGGGCGGTGCCCGGCGCCGGGCACTGATGTTCGGTGCCGGGGTGCTCGGGGCTCTCGCCGTGATCGGGGCCGTCTTCCTGTTCACCAACGGCAATGACGGCGACGGCGGGAAGGCCGCGGCCGCGCACACCTCGGCCTCGGCGTCCACCGGCGCGACCACCGAGCCGCCGGCCGGGGTGAAGTGCGTGGGCGACGGCTGCACCGGCAAGGACGCCGAGGCGATGGGCTGCACCACGGAGGCGGGCGCGGTGACGACCGCGAGGACCGCGACCGTCGGCACGACCGTCGTCGAGGTCCGCTACAGCAGGACCTGCGGCGCCGCCTGGGGCCGGATCACCACGGGTGTCGCCGGGGACTCGGTGCAGATCAGTGCGGGCACCGTCAAGGAGACCGACACGATCACGGCGGCCGGTGACGCCATCGCGTACACCCCGATGGTGGCCGTGAAGGACGCCGGTGAGGCGAGGGCGTGTGTGACGCTGGCGTCGGGGCAGAAGGGGTGCACCGCCTAGCCAGGGCCTGTCCGGCGGATCAGGCCGCAAGTGTGGGGATTCGGTGTACGTGCGGAATGGCCGTTCCGGGAGCGGGCAGACGAGAAGTACCCCCACGGGAGTTCCGGACCGCGGTCCCCCCACGGCGGTCGTCCGGTGTTCCTCTCCCGAGCCGGACGGCCGCCTTTCGCGCTTTCCGGCCCCGGTCACCGCTGCCCCCGGTCCCGGCTCTGTGGGGTGGGCCACACGGACCCGGGAGTCCGGGATCGCGGATGCGCGATAGCCTGACCGGTGGATCTCTTGATGCCAAGAGATCGATCATTTGTACGTCCCGCACCCCGGGGCAGTGCCGCCCCACCGCCAGCTGTCATAACGGAGAACGCCATGACCCGCACTCCCGTGAACGTCACCGTCACCGGCGCGGCCGGCCAGATCGGTTACGCCCTGCTCTTCCGCATCGCCTCCGGCCAGCTGCTCGGCGCGGACGTGCCGGTCAAGCTGCGTCTCCTGGAGATCACCCCGGCGCTCAAGGCCGCCGAGGGCACCGCGATGGAGCTCGACGACTGCGCCTTCCCGCTGCTCCAGGGCATCGACATCACGGACGACCCGAACGTCGCCTTCGCCGGCGCGAACGTCGCCCTCCTCGTCGGCGCCCGCCCCCGCACCAAGGGCATGGAGCGCGGCGACCTGCTCTCCGCGAACGGCGGCATCTTCAAGCCGCAGGGCAAGGCCATCAACGACAACGCCGCGGACGACATCAAGGTCCTCGTCGTCGGCAACCCGGCCAACACCAACGCGCTCATCGCGCAGGCCGCCGCCCCGGACGTACCGGCCGACCGCTTCACCGCGATGACCCGCCTCGACCACAACCGCGCGCTGACCCAACTCGCGAAGAAGACGGGCACCACGGTCGCCGACATCAAGCGGCTGACCATCTGGGGCAACCACTCCGCCACCCAGTACCCCGACATCTTCCACGCCACGGTCGCCGGCAAGAACGCCGCCGAGACCGTCAACGACGAGCAGTGGCTCGCCGACGACTTCATCCCGACCGTCGCCAAGCGCGGCGCCGCGATCATCGAGGCCCGCGGCGCGTCCTCGGCGGCCTCCGCCGCGAACGCCGCCATCGACCACGTCCACACCTGGGTCAACGGCACGGCGGACGGCGACTGGACCTCGATGGGCATCCCGTCGGACGGCTCCTACGGCGTCCCCGAGGGCCTCATCTCGTCCTTCCCGGTCACCACGAAGGACGGCGTCTACGAGATCGTCCAGGGCCTGGACGTCAACGAGTTCTCCCGCGCCCGCATCGACGCGTCGGTGAAGGAGCTGGAGGAGGAGCGCGAGGCGGTCCGCTCCCTCGGCCTCATCTGAGCCGAACTCGTGGGCCCCGCCCCGGTTGCGACCGGAGCGGGGCCCTATTCCATGCCCCGCTTGCCCGGTGCCCAGAACGGCTTCGTGAGCACCGCACGCCGGTCCCACCCCAGGTCCCGCACGAGCACCTGCCGGACCTGCTGCACGGTACGGGCCTCCCCGGCGACGTACGCGATCCCGCCCGGCTCCGGCGCGAGCTCCCGCACCGCGTCCGGGAGTGAAGTCCCGCCCCTGGTCAGCCAGTCGAGGCGGTCCGAGTGCGCCATCGGCAGCCGGTCCGCCGCCGTCTCCGTCTCGACGCAACCGGAGATGCGCGCCTCCTCGGGCAGCGCGTCCAGCATCGCGGCGAACGCGACGGAGGCCGTCTCCTCGCCGACGAAGACATGGTGGGACGCGTCCGGGCGGAGCGTGAAGGTGCCCTCGGGCTTCCGCAGCCGCACCTGCTCGCCGACGCCGACGCTCTTCCCCCACCGCGCCCCGGGTCCCCCCTCGGAGTGGTCCAGCACGCACAACTCGACGACGCCGGACGGGTCGTGGCGCCACACCGAGTACGTCCGCAGGGTCAGACCGGTGACCAGGACGCGGACCTGCTGGCCGGGGCGGACGTCCAGGCCGGCGAGGGCGTCACCCTCGATGCGCAGACGGCGCATGCGGTCGGTGATCTGTTCGGCCGCGGTGACGGTCGCGCGGAGGGTGACCAGGTCGAGGACGGGGTTCAGGAGGGCGGTGGGCACGGGTGGCTCCTCAACTGGATGGCACGTAGGGGGAGTTGGCGATCAGGACCGGCCGACTGGACGCGATAGTACGCGTTCCTCCTCGGACGCGATAGTGCGTGTGCTCGCCGTGCGGGTGCGGTGGCCGACGGTCACCACCGCCGTGGCGGCCAGGACGATCACCGCGACCGTGCGCAGCGCCGGGCCCATGCCGTGCCCCAGATCGGGGTGGGCGGCCAGGATCGTGCCGGTCACCGCCACGCCGAGCGCCGCGCCGAGTTCACGGGCCGAGGTGCCGAGACCCGAGCCGAGGCCCGTCTGGTGCGGCGGCAGCGAGGTGACCACCCCGACCGTGAGCGCCGGCATGGAGAGCCCGGTCCCCGCCGAGATCACCAGCAGCCAGCAGGCGTAGGTCCAGTACGGGGTGCCCGCGTCGGCGGTGGACGCGCCCAGCAGGCCCAGGCCGATCAGGGCGAGGCCGGTGCCGATGACCGCGCGGGGGCGGTGCGACCAGCGGACCGCGAGCTTCGGGACCAGCGCCATGCCGATCGTCAGCGGCACGATCGCGACACCGGTGACGGCGGCGCCGTAGCCCTTGATGCCTTGCAGGTACTGGGAGTTGACGTAGAAGAGGGAGAACAGGCCGAAGAAGCCGGTGGCCGTGCCGAGGGTGGCCGCGCGGAGGGTGGGGGAGGCGAAGACGCGCGGGTCGAGGAGCGGGGCGGGGGAGCGGAGGGCGTGGCGGGTGAAGGCCGCGACGAGGAGGGCCGCCGCCGCGAAGGCCGTGACGATGCGCGGGGACGTCCAGCCGTAGGCGGGGCCCTCGATGATGCCGAAGAGCAGCGCGACCAGGCCGGTGGTCAGCAGCGCGGTGCCCGCGGGGTCGAGGTTGCTGCGCGCCGAGCGGGCCGTGTGCGGTGTCGTGAGCGCGACCGCGATGGCCAGCAGGGCTGCCAGCGGGACCATTGCACCGAACAGGGCACGCCAGGACAGGAATTGACCGACCAGGCCGCCGCCGAGGTTCCCGGCGAGTCCGCCGAGGCCGAGCGCGAGGGTCCAGGACGCCAGCGCCCGTGACCGGTGTTCCGGCGCGGAGAGGTGGACCAGGACCGACATCGTCGCGGGCGTGATCAGTGCCGCGCCCGCGCCGGACAGACCGCGGCCCGCGATCAGCGTCGCCGGGTTCTGCGCGAGCGCGCTGGTGGCGGCGCCCGCCGCGAACAGGGTGAGACCGGCGAGCAGCGCGCCCTTGCGGCCGTGCCGGTCGCCGAGCGCGCCGGCCGGGATGAGGAGTCCCGCGAAGACGATGACGTACGCGTCGACCATCCACAGCAGCTCGGTGTGCGAGGGGTGCAGGGAGGACGAACTCAGCTGCGGGATCAGGAGGTTGATGGCGGCGACCATGCTCTGCGCGACGAGGACGCAGGCGCAGAGGGTGAGGAGGGTGGAGCGCTTCAGGGTGCGTGCGGGTGCGGGTGCGGGTGCGGGCGCGGGTCCGGAGGCGGGCTCGGGGGTCGGCCGGTGGGCAGGAGAGGGCACGGCTCCTCCAGGGAGTCCGGTGTGGTGGTGGGTGCCCTGTCACCGTAGGCTCGGAGGTGACCTGCTTTCCAGTGCAACCTTTGCAAGGGGAGAATGCGTGTGACGCAATCCGGCGATTCCGGGGGAGCCCGGCGGTCGGAGGCCGGCCTCGACCTCAATCTGCTGGTCGCCCTCGACGTGCTGCTGGAGGAGCAGAGCGTGCAGGGTGCCGCGCGCCGGCTGCATCTCTCCGAACCCGCGATGAGCCGCACCCTGGGCCGGATCCGCAAGGCGCTCGGTGACCCCGTGCTGGTGCGCGCCGGGCGCACGATGGTGCCCACCCCGCGCGCGCTGGCCGTGCGCGCCGAGGTGAGCGCGGTGGTGGAGCGTGCGCGGGCCCTCTTCGCGCCGGGCCACGACACCGACCTCAGAAACGTCAGCCGCACCCTCACGATCATCGGCCACGACTCCTTCCCGGCCCTCCACGGCGCCCGGCTGCTGGCCCGCGCCGCCGCCGAGGCACCCGGCATCCGTCTCCGGTTCCTCACCGAGAGCCATGTGGACACGCCCTATCTGCGCCAGGGCACCGCCGACCTGGAGGTCGGGGTCGTCGACTCGACGGCGCCCGAGGTCCATGTCGAGATGCTGCACGAGGACCGGATGGTCGGTGTGGTGCGGACCGGACACCCGTTGCTGGAAGGGGAGTTGACGCCCGAGCGGTTCGCCGGGGACGCCGACCACCTGATCGTCTCCCGGCGCGGCAAACTGCACGGCCCCATCGACACCAGCCTTGCCGAACTGGGCCTGAGACGCCGGGTGGTGGGCACCGTCGGCACCTTCCCGGCCTCGCTCTTCGTGCTGCGCGACACCGACCTGGTCGGCCTGATCAGCCTCTGGACCGTGCCCATCGCCCACTCCCTGGGCCTGGCCACCTTCGACGTGCCGCTCCGACTCCCCGTCCTGGAGGTCGGGTTGGCCTGGCATCCGCGCCACGACGCCGACCCGGCCCACGCCTGGCTGCGCGCGTGCGTGCGGGAGCTGCTGGCGGAGGAACGCTCAACGCGCCCCGGTTAGCCGCTTCTCGAACCAGTGGTCCGCGTAGACATGGTCGACGTAGGCCGGGATCTCCGTGTACCCGCACGCCCGGTACATCGCCCGCGCCTCCGTGAGCACCGCGTGCGTGTCCAGCCGTACGACGGTCAACCCGTGCTCCACGGCGGCCTGTTCGAGCCGCGCGAGGATACGGCGGGCGAGGCCGAGGCGGCGGGCGCCGGGGTGCACCCAGACGTGCCGGATCTCGCCCGTGCCCGGCTCCAGGGTGCGCAGCGCCCCGCAGGCCACCGGACGGCCCTCCTCGTACGCGACGAGGAACGCGCCCGCGTCCCCCGTGACCTCCTCCGGCCGCACGAGATCGGTCTTGTCGAAGCCCTCGGGGAAGCGGGCGTCGATGTCGGCCGCGTAGGCGTCGAGGCAGGCGCGGGCATCCTCGGCGGCGCCGTCGACCAGCGCGACCGTGATGCCGGCCAGCCGGAGGAGACGGTGCGTGGTCGCCAACGCGTCGGCCAGTTCGGTGCGTTGGGGCGGGGTGAGGGCGGTGAGGAGACCCGCGGCGAGCGCGTCGGCGCGGCGGTGCTGCTCCTCGACCTCGACGCGGCCCGCGTCGGTCAGCTCGACCAGGCGCAGCCGGGTGTCGTGCGGAGGCACGGTCAGCCGCACCAGGCCCTGCGCCTCCAGGGACTTCGCCATCCGGCTCAAGTACCCGGCGTCCAGGGCGAGTCGGCCGCGCAGCTCGCGCAGCGAGACCCCGGCGCCGATCTCGAACAGCAGCCGGGCCTCGCCGAGCGGGCGGTCTTGGCCGAGGTAGTGGTCGTCGAGGGCGCCGATGCGGCGGGTGAAGGAGCGGTTGAAGCGGCGGAAGGACGCGACGTCCTCCGGCGACACCGGTTCAGGTTCAGGTTCCGGTTCCGTGAGGGGCCTCATATTTCTTTGACTTTAGTCAAAGGATTAATTGGTGTCCATGGTCGCGCAGCGCGGGTCTATGCTGACTCTCCGTTAGTGACTGCTGGGGTGCGGGTGTTCAGCAGGCAGGTTCCGCGTATCGGGGGAGTCGCGTGAGTACCGCTTTCGTGCCGCAGCAACCGCAACCGCAGCCACAGCCGCCGCCCGTCCCGCCGCACGCCAGCGAGGCCGGCCGGCTGCTGTGCGCGGGCACCTATCTGGACCCCGGCTACCGCGACCGCGTCATCGACGAGCTGCACCTCAACGAACAGCGCATCGTGGCCCCTTCCCTCGGCTTCGACGCGGCCCGCGTCCTCGCGCACGCGGTGCGCGCCCGCCGCCAGGAGCTGCAGTGGGCCGGGGCGATCCTCGGCCTGTGGGTGGTGGGCACGCTGCTCAGCGGCGGACTGCTGGCCCTGTTCCTGGTCCCCAGCCTCTACCTCGCACTGGGCGGCTGGATCAGGGGCCGCGCCACGCACCCGCCGCTGTACCGGCTGATCACCGCCTTCGTGCTCCGCTGGTGGGGCCGCGTCATGGTCGCGTTCCTGCTGGTCTTCACGGTGGTGATCGCCTTCGGCGGCGGCTCGGACGACTCCTCGTCGTCCTACGGCTCGACCTCCGGGCCCTACGGTTCCTCCGGCCCCTCCAGCGCCACCGATCTCCTGTTCCCCGGCACCGACGACTTCGACGGCCTGATCAAGGTCTGGCAGGCCTGGCTCACGCTCGCCCTGTTCGCGCTGATCGCGTACTGCCTGGCGGCCCAACGCGGCCAGTTCGCACGGGCGTTGGGCGCCGAGCTGTCCCCGAAGCGCTTCCCCGACATCGCGAACGACCCCGCCGAGCGGGGCGAGGGCCGGCGCTTCCAGCGGCTCAGGGACCGGATCCGGATCGAGCAGCACGCACCGCTGGTCATGTACCACGAGGCCCGCCCGTTCTGCGGGGCCGGGGAGGCGTACGAGACCTGGGTGCTCGCCGCCGAACTCCGGCCCGACCCCGAGAAGGAACAGCGGCCGATCAGCAACCGCACGGTCCTGGAGACGATCCGCCCGCTGCTCGCCCAGCTCCGGCTGCCCGCCGACCACGCCGTCCACCTGGGCCGCGACCGGCTGCGCCGGCTGGAGATCGACGAGTGCGTGTTCCTGCCCGCCGAGGGACTGATGCGGCGCGACGAGGCGCCGTACCATCCGCAGGCCTTCGAGGAACACCGGGCGCGCTCGGTCGAGGAGGGCGCCGAGAAGCGGCGGCACTTCCTGCGCATCCGCGTCGGCGGCTGGGAGGAGGAGCTGGTCGTCACGGTGTTCGTGCGCGTGCACACCCAGGGCCGCATGCTCACCCTGGAGATCGCCCCGCACGTCCTGCTGCCGGTCCGCGAGGACTTCAAGAACGCGGACCGCACGGCCCACCGCTTCCGCCACAACAGCGCCTTCGGCAAGGCGGCCTGGGCCGTCGCGCGGGTGCCCCGCTCCGCCGTCGGCTCCCTCGCCGTGCTCGCCCAGGGCGCGCTGTACGCCTGGCGGCTGCTGACCGGGGGCTACGCGGGCGCGCTGCCCGACGGACCTGCCCTGTCCGTACGGGAGTTGGGGTCGGCGTCGGCCGGGTCCACGTTCCAGGAGATGGACGTGCGGCGGTATCTGCGCAATGTTCAGGACCGGGTCGCCCACGGAGTCGCCGACGCGCTCGCCGCATCGGGGTACCTGACCGGCGAGTTCGTCCAGAAGATCACCCACGTCAGCAACAACACCGTGCACGCGGACAAGGTGGAGGGCAGCACGTTCGTGGTCGGCGATCACGGGTCGGCGTCCTCCACGAGCACGACGCATTCCACGAACGCCACGCATTCCACGGACGCTCCGAACTCCACGAGCGCCGCGAGTTCCACGCATTCCAAGCATTCCACGCATTCCACGAGGGGGACATCGACCAATGGCAACGGATGAGCCACACGTCAGTTTCGGGGACGTCTCCCACAGCACCTTCGCCGTGGGCAGCCACGCGCGGGCCGTCAGCCATCACGGCGCGGCACCCGGGCGCGACCAGGCGACCGAGGAACTCCTCAAGGCGGTCAGGGAGTTGCGCGCCGATCTCACGCGGGTGCGGGCCACGGACCGGACGGCGGCGCTGGACGCCGCGCTCGCCGACACGGAGGACGAGATCACCCGCACCGGACAGGCCGCCCCGACGCGCCGGGAACGTCTGCGCGAGCTCCTGTCCGACTCGCAGGCCCTCCTGGGCGTGCTCGCTTCGGCGGGGGCCGTGGCGGGGATGGTGGGACTGTGAGCGGGGTGGGGAGAGGGATGCGATGAGCGGGGGAGCGGGATGGGGCTCGGGGTCCGGGGCAGGGTCGGAGTGGTGGTCGGGCTCGGGGCCGCGGTACTGGAACGAGGAGACCCAGCGCTGGGAGGACGGTGACGGGGCGCGGCCGGGGGCGGAGCCGGGGGAGCGGGAGGGGTCGGTCCCCGAGTCCGGGCACCTGGCGGGCACCGAGGAGGTGAACCCCGAGGCGCCGACGGCTTCGGTCACTCCGCCTCCGGACTGGCACTCGGTTCTGCCCCCGGTTCCTCCGTCGAACCCGCCGCCGTCGCCTCTGCCGCCGTCCCACCTGCCCCCGCCGACCCTTTCCTCCGGGCTGCCGCCGACCACCTTTTCCACCGGGCTGCCGCCGGACCCGTCGCCGTCGGCCCGTCCCGCGTACAGCCGTCGGCTCGTGTGGTCCGTGGTCGTGGGGGCCGCGGTGGTCGGGGTCGCCGTGAGCCTGGTGCTCACCTTCGTGGTCGACCGGGGTGGTGACGACGGGAAGGGCGGGGGCGGTCGTACGGTCGCCTCCTCGTCGGGGCCGGGCGCCTCGCAGTCCACGGACGGGTCCCCGGCGCCGTCCCCGTCGCCGTCCGCCTCCACCCCCGAACTCCCCGCCGGCTACACCTCGTTCGACGACCCCGAGGGCTTCCGGATCGCCCACCCGGACGGCTGGACCCGCTCCACCGTGGCGTCGACGTACGGCATCGACGTGGTCAACTACCGCAGCGGGGACGGCGAACACCGGCTGCAGGTGTACCAGGTGGCCGAGCCCACCCCGGCCGCCTCGTTCGAGCTGTACCTCTCCGACCAGACGCCCAAGCCGGACGGGTTCCGCAAGCTCGCTCTCCAGACCCTCGACGACGGCAGCTTCACGGGGACCCGGCTGGAGTACACGGCCGACTCCCTCAAGGGCGAGCCCGACATCGGCACCTGGCACGTCTACGACGAGCGGTTCGTGGCGTCCGACGGCGCGATCTACGCCATCGCCGCCTACGGCCCCGACGCGGACGGCCGCTCCGACGAGCTGGAGCTGCTCGCCACCGCCGTGACCTGGTTCTGCCCGCAGGCCGGGACCTGCGACGACGCCTCCGTCAACTGATTCGGCCCGCTTTTCGCCCCCTATGTCCGCATGTTCAGTGACGCGGCCCACTTCCGGCCATGGATTGCGCATGCGTACGGACGTCCCGGGCAGGCGCTCACCGTCCCCGAGAGTGACAGTTAGGTGACGCTGGGGCGCTGAACAGGAACGGAAGGCAATACCGATCATGGCCGACACCACGGAACAGCGGGCGGGGAAGACCATTCACGCGGGCGGAGAGTGGCTCGAAGCCGTCTCCGGCGCCACGCGCGAGATCGTCGACCCCGCGGACGCGCAGCCGTTCGCCGTGGTCGCGGAGGGCGACGAGAAGGACACGGACGCGGCCGTCGCCGCCGCCCGTGCCGCCTTCGACGGCGGCCAGGGCGCCTGGCCGCGCACCCCCGTCGCCGAGCGCGCCGCCCTGCTGCGCCGCGTCGCCGACCTGCTCGTGCGCGACCGCGAACAGCTCGGCCTGCTGGAGAGCCGGGACGCGGGCAAGACCGTGGAGGAGGGCCGGGTCGACATCGACTGCGTCGCCGACGCCTTCCGCTACTTCGCCGACCTCGTCGCGGGCGAGGCCCCGGGCCGGGTCGTCGACGCGGGCACGCCCGAGGTGCACAGCGTCGTCGTGCACGAGCCCGTCGGTGTCTGCGCGCTGATCACCCCCTGGAACTACCCGCTGCTCCAGGCGAGTTGGAAGATCGCGCCCGCCCTCGCGGCCGGCAACACCTTCGTCGTCAAGCCCAGCGAAATCACCCCGCTGACGACGATCGCCCTCATCGACCTCCTCGTCGAGGCCGGTCTGCCCGCCGGTGTCGCCAACATCGTCACCGGCCCCGGCCACTCGGTCGGCGCCCGCCTCGCCGAGCACCCCGACGTCGACCTCGTCTCCTTCACCGGCGGCCTCGTCAGCGGCACGAAGGTCGCCCAGGCCGCCGCCGTGACCGTGAAGAAGGTCGCCCTCGAACTCGGCGGCAAGAACCCCAACGTCGTCTTCGCCGACGCCTGCGCCACCGAGGAGGGCTTCGACACCGCCGTCGACCAGGCCCTCAACGCGGCCTTCATCCACAGCGGCCAGGTCTGCTCCGCGGGCGCCCGCCTCATCGTCGAGGAGTCGATCCGCGAGCGCTTCGTCGCCGAACTCGCCCGCCGCGCCGAGCGGATCAGGCTCGGCCGCGGCACCGAGGACGGCGTCGAGTGCGGCCCCCTCGTCTCCGAACAGCAGCGCGCCAAGACCGAGTCGTACGTCGCCGCCGCCCTCGCCGAGGGCGCGGTGCTGCGCTCCGGCGGCAAGCGCCCCGAGCCGGCCGCGACCCGGCCCGCCACCGGCTACTTCTACGAGCCGACCGTCCTCGACCAGTGCCACCGCGAGATGACCGTCGTACGCGAGGAGGTCTTCGGACCGGTCCTCACCGTCGAGACCTTCCGCACCGAGGACGAGGCCGTCGCACTCGCCAACGACACCGAGTACGGTCTCGCGGGCGCCGTCTGGACCGCCGACGCGGGCCGCGCGCGCCGCGTCGCCGGACGGCTGCGGCACGGCACCGTCTGGATCAACGACTTCCACCCCTACCTCCCGCAGGCGGAGTGGGGCGGCTTCGGAAAGAGCGGTGTGGGCCGGGAGCTGGGCCCCGCCGGACTCGCCGAGTACCGCGAGGCCAAGCACGTCTACCAGAACCTGGCGCCGAAGCCGGTGCGCTGGTTCGCGGGCTGATCCCGCCGACCGGCCGACCCCGCCACCCCGGCCCGCCCACGGGCGCGGGGCTCGGTCGACCCGCGGCTCCGCCGCGTGGACGCGACCGGCCACGACCCGCCCGCACCCGAAGAGACCACCTCTACCCGGAGTTGCTCCATGCCTGAGAACCCTCACCTGTACGACTACGTCGTCATCGGCGGCGGAACGGCCGGCTCCGTCATCGCCTCCCGCCTCACCGAGAACCCCGACGTCACCGTCGCCGTCATCGAGGGCGGCCCGAGCGACGTCGGCCGCGAGGACGTCCTGACCCTGCGCCGCTGGATGGGCCTCCTCGGCGGTGAGCTGGACTACGACTACCCGACCACCGAACAGCCGCGCGGCAACTCGCACATCCGGCACAGCCGCGCCCGCGTCCTCGGCGGCTGCTCCTCGCACAACACCCTCATCGCCTTCAAGCCGCTGCCGTCCGACTGGGACGAGTGGGAGGCGGCCGGGGCGAAGGGCTGGGGCGCGATATCGATGGAGGCGTACTACGCGCGCCTCCTCAACAACATCGTCCCGGTCGACGAGAAGGACCGGAACGCCATCGCCCGCGACTTCGTCGACGCGGCCCAGGAGGCACTCGACGTCCCGCGCGTCGAGGGCTTCAACAAGGCCCCGTTCACGGAGGGCGTCGGCTTCTTCGACCTCGCCTACCACCCGGAGAACAACAAGCGGTCGTCGGCGTCGGTCGCCTATCTGCACCCGGTGATGGACGAGCGCCCCAACCTGACCCTCTTCCTGGAGACATGGGCGCACAAGCTGGAGCTGGACGGCACCCGCGCGGAAGGCGTCCACGTCCGCACCGAGGACGGCGAGGAACTCCTCGTCCGCGCCCGCCGCGAGGTGATCCTGTGCGCCGGTGCCGTCGACTCCCCGCGCCTGCTCCTGCACTCGGGCATCGGCCCCCGCAAGGACCTCGAAGCGCTCGGCATCCCCGTCGCCGTGGACCTCCCGGGCGTCGGCGAGAACCTGCTCGACCACCCCGAGTCGGTGATCGTCTGGGAGACCGACGGGCCGATCCCGGAGAACTCCGCGATGGACTCCGACGCGGGCCTTTTCGTCCGCCGGGACCCCGAACACCAGGGCCCGGACCTGATGTTCCACTTCTACCAGGTTCCGTTCACCGACAACCCCGAGCGGCTCGGCTACGAACGCCCCGAGTTCGGCGTCTCCATGACCCCGAACATCCCCAAGCCCAGGAGCCGCGGCCGTCTGTACCTGGAGAGCGCCGACCCGGCCGTCAAACCCGCCCTGGACTTCCGGTACTTCACCGACGAGGACGACTACGACGGCCGCACCCTCGTCGACGGCATCCGCATCGCCCGCGAGATCGCGAGGACCCAGCCCCTCGCCGGCTGGCTCAAGCGCGAGGTCTGCCCGGGCCCGGAGATCCTCGGTGACGCCGAGCTGAGCGAGTACGCCCGCAAGGTCGCCCACACCGTCTACCACCCGGCCGGCACCTGCCGCATGGGCGCCGAAGCCGACGAACTCGCCGTCGTCGACCCCGAGTTGCGCGTCCGCGGCCTGGACGGCCTCCGGATCGCCGACGCCTCCGTCTTCCCGACCATGCCCGCCGTGAACCCGATGATCGGAGTGCTCATGGTCGGCGAGAGGGCCGTCGACCTGATCGGAGGCGGTGCGCGATGAGTACCCTCAGCACACCCAACGGCCTTGACACGTCCGACAGTTCGGCGCACGACAGTGCCTCCCGCGGTCCGGCGGACCCGAGTGGGGCCGGTGACCCCGTGTTCTCGGTGGACGGCCTCTGGAAGGTCTTCGGCCCCAAGGCCGACGAGATCCCCGGCGACCCCGGACTCACCTCCCTCGACGCCGCCGCCCTGCGCGCCCGCACCGGCTGCACCGCCGCCGTCCGCGACGTCTCCTTCGACGTCCGCAAGGGCGAGGTCTTCGTGGTGATGGGCCTCTCCGGCTCCGGCAAGTCCACCCTGGTGCGCTGCCTCACCCGTCTCATCGAACCCACCGCCGGCACCATCGCCATCGACGGCGAGGACGTCCGCGCCATGGACAGGTCCCGGCTGCGCGAACTCCGCCGTCACCGTGCCGCGATGGTCTTCCAGCACTTCGGCCTCCTCCCGCACCGCACGGTCCTCGACAACGTCGCCTACGGCCTGGAGATCCAGGGCGTCTCCAAGGCCGAGCGCCGCCGCCGCGCCGCCGAAGTCGTCACCAAGGTCGGCCTGGAAGGCATGGAGCAGCGCCGCCCCGGCCAGCTCTCCGGCGGCCAGCGCCAACGCGTCGGCCTCGCCCGCGCGTTGGCGGTCGACCCCCAGGTCCTGCTGTTCGACGAGCCGTTCAGCGCGCTCGACCCGCTGATCCGGCGCGACATGCAGGAGGAGGTCGTCCGGCTGCACCAGGAAGAGGGCCGCACGATGGTCTTCATCACCCACGACCTCAACGAGGCACTGACCCTCGGCGACCGCATCGCCCTGATGCGCGACGGCCGCATCGTCCAGCTCGGCACCCCCGAGGAGATCGTCGGCTCACCCGCCGACGACTACGTCCGCGAGTTCGTCCGCGACGTCCCCCGTGCGGACGTCATGACCGTCCGCACGGCCATGCGCCCAGGAGACTGCGGAGGCGCGGAGCACCCCGACGCGCTCGCGGCCGACGCGGTCGTCGCCGAGGCGATCAAGGTCGTGTCCCGCACCGGCAGGCCCGCCTGCGTCGTCGAGAACGGCCGCTGCCTCGGCGTGGTCGACCAGGCACGGCTGCTGGACGTCGTCGCGGGAGCGGAGCTCCACCAGGAGGCGGTCTGATGGCAACGGTCACCGCACCCGCCGCGCGTCCCGCCCTCCCCGGCATCCTCCGGCACCGGGCCGCGCACAAACTCCTGCTGCTGGCGCTCGCCGCCGCGGTGCTCATACCGCTCGCCGACGCGCACTGGTCCAGCGGCAGTTGGCCGCACGCCCTCACCGTCGACCTGTCCGGCCCGCTGGGCCGGGCCAACGACTGGATCATCGACAACCGGGACAGCTCCCCGCTGTTCCTCTACTTCTTCGGCTACATCAGCAACGCCGTCGTCCTCTCCGTACGCGCCGTCTACCTGGTCCTGCTCGCCGCGGGCTGGGCCGGCGTCGCCGCGTTCGGCGCGCTCGTCGCCTGGCGGGTCGCGGGCGTACGGCTCGCGATCGGGACCGGCGTCGCCTTCCTCGCCTGCGGACTGCTCGGCATGTGGGTGCCGACCATGCAGACCCTCGCGCTGATGGTGGTCGCGGTGCTCACCTCGGTTGTCGTGGGCGCCCTGCTCGGCCTGGCCGGCGGCCTCTCCGCACGCACGGACCGCGCACTGCGCCCGGTCCTGGACACCATGCAGGTGCTCCCCGCCTTCGCCTACCTCCTCCCCGTCGTCCTGGTCTTCGGCATCGGCGTCCCCGCCGCTGTCCTCGCCACGGTCGTCTATGCCGCCCCGCCCATGGCCCGCCTCACCGCGCTCGGCCTGCGCAACGCCGACCCCGAGGTCCTGGAAGCCGTCGAGTCCCTCGGCGCCACCGGACGCCAGCGCCTGCTGACGGCACGCCTCCCGCTGGCCCGCAAACAACTCCTTCTCGGCCTCAACCAGACGATCATGATGGCCCTCTCCATGGCCGTCATCGCCTCCGTCATCGGCGCCGGAGGCCTCGGTGACCGCGTCTACCAGGCCCTCGCCTCCGTCGACGTGGGCGCCGCCCTGGCCGCCGGCATCCCGATCGTGCTCCTCGCCGTCGTCCTCGACCGCGTCACCGCGGCGGCCGGTGAACAGACCGACGCGTCCGCGGCCGAACCGGGCTCGGGCCTCCGCCCCTGGCTGTACGCCCTCGGCGCCACCGTGGCCGTCGCCGTGGTCGCCCGGCTCGCCGGCGCCCTGGACTGGCCCTCCGGCTGGACCCTGGGCATCGCCGAACCGGTGAACCGCGTCGTGGACTGGATGACCGCCCACCTCTACTCCGGCGTCCCCTACCTCGGCGGCACCGCCGACTGGGCCGGCCACTTCACCACCTGGGTCCTTGACCCCGTACGCGACGGACTGCAGTGGCTGCCCTGGTGGTCGGTGCTGCTGATCGTCGCCGCCCTCGCCTGGGTGATCGGCACCTGGCGCACCGCGCTCACCGCCGTCCTCGCCATGGCCGCGATCGGTGTGCTCGGCGTGTGGAAGCCGTCGCTGGACACGCTCTCGCAGGTGCTGGCCGCCGTGGCCGTCACTCTCGTCCTCGGCTTCGCCACCGGCATCGCCGCCGCCCGCAGCGACCGCTTCGAACGCGCCCTCCGGCCCGTCCTCGACGTCTGCCAGACCATGCCGCAGTTCGTCTACCTGATCCCGGTCGTCGCCCTCTTCGGCGTCGGCCGCGCCCCCGCCGTCGCGGCGGCCGTCGTCTACGCGCTGCCCGCCGTCGTCCGCATCACCGCGCAGGGCCTGCGCCAGGTCGACCCGGCCGCGCTGGAGTCGGCCCGCTCGCTCGGCGCGACCAGCGCCCAGCAGCTGCGGCAGATCCAACTCCCGCTCGCCCGCCCGGCGTTGCTCCTCGCCGTCAACCAGGGCGTGGTCCTGGTCCTCGCCGTCGTCATCATCGGCGGCCTGGTCGGCGGCGGCGCCCTCGGCTACGACGCCGTGTTCGGCCTGGCCCAGGGCGACCTGGCCACCGGACTCGTCGCCGGCGCCGCGATCGTCTGCCTCGGCCTGATGCTCGACCGGGTGACCCAGCCCACGGAACGCCGCACCAAGAAGGGAGCGTGACATGCGAACCCGTACGGCTTACTCGGTGGCCGCGGTGACATCCCTCGCCCTGCTCTCGGGCTGCGGCGCCGCCGACATGACCAAGCAGGCCTCACCCTTCGCCAACGCGCAGGGCGCCAGGACCGTGACCCTCTCCGTCCAGTCCTGGGTGGGCGCACAGGCCAACGTGGCCGTCGCGCAGTACCTGTTGGAGCACAAGCTCGGCTACCGCGTCGACACCGTCCAGGTCGACGAGGTCCCCGCCTGGGACGCGCTCAGCCAGGGCCGGGTCGACGCGATCCTGGAGGACTGGGGCCACCCCGACCAGGAGAAGCGCTACGTCGACGACAAGAAGACGATCACGCGCGCGGGCGGCCTCGGGGTGACCGGGCACATCGGCTGGTACGTCCCGACCTACCTGGCCAAGCAGCACCCCGACATCACCGACTGGAAGAACCTCGACAAGTACTCCTCGCTGTTCCGCACCGCCGAGAGCGGCAGCAAGGGCCAGTTGATGGACGGCTCGCCCTCCTACGTCACCAACGACAAGGCCCTGGTGACGAACCTGAAGCTGAACTACCAGGTGGTCTTCGCCGGTTCGGAGGCCGCGCAGATCACCCAGATGAAACAGTTCGCCAAGGAGAAGAAGCCCTTCCTCACCTACTGGTACGCCCCCCAGTGGCTGTTCAAGAAGGTCCCCATGACGGAGGTCAAGCTCCCCGCCTACAAGGAGGGCTGCGACGCCGACGCCGCCAAGGTCGCCTGCGCCTACCCCCACACCCCGCTGCAGAAGTACCTCAACACGGACTTCGCGCAGAAGGGCGGCAAGGCGGCGGCCTTCCTGAAGAAGTTCACGTGGACGACCGACGACCAGAACGAGGTCTCCCTGATGATCGCCGACCAGAAACTCTCCCCGGCCGACGCCGCGAAGAAGTGGGTGGACAGCCACCCCGCCACCTGGAAGGCATGGCTGTCCTGACCCCGCTCAAGGCTTCAGCGTCACGGCCCGCTCCGCGAGCGCGCGTGCCGTCCAGCGCTGGAGCCCCGGCCCGAACGTGACGCGCGTGGCCCCGAGTTCACCGAGTGCGGTGGGCGAGGGGCCTTCGCCGTCCAGCCGGGCCAGCACGTTGACCGGCCCCTGGATGCCGGACCGCAGCAACGGCAGCACCGCCGCCGGAGCCATGATCGGATAGACGCAGTCGGCACCCGCCGCGACATACAACGCGGCCCGCTCGATGGCCCGTTCGGGATCACCGTCACCGTGCGCGAAGACGTCGACCCGCGCGTTGACGAACAGCCGGTCCGCCGCCGCCGCCCGCACCTCCGCCAGCCACTCCGCGTGCCGCCGCGGGTCCTTGAGCACCCCGTCCTCGGAGTCCTCCAGGTTGCAGCCCACCGCGCCCGCCTCCAGGAGCCGCTCCACCAACTCCTTCGGCGTGAGCCCGTATCCGCCCTCGACGTCGGCCGACACCGGCACGTCCACGGCCCGCACGATCCGCGCGACCGCCGCGAACATCTCGTCCGCCGGAGTCGCCCCGTCCTCGTACCCCAGCGAGGCCGCGACCCCGGCACTGGGCGTCGCCAGCGCCGGGAACCCGGCCGCCGCCAGCGCCCGCGCGCTCGCCGCGTCCCACGGCCCGGGCAGCACCAGCGGATCACCCGGCACCCGCCCCCGATGCAGACTCCGGAACAGCTCGACGCCGCCCCTCACGGCCGGTACCCCCCGGGCTCGACACGGCGGCTGACCATCACCCGGTTCCAGCTGTTGATGGCGGTGACCAGCCCGATGAGATGCGCGAGCCGGCGGTCGTCGAAGTGCGCGGCGGCTCGCGCGTACACCGAGTCCGGCACGAACCCGTCCGCCAGGACCGTGACCGCCTCGGCCAGCGCGAGCGCGGCCCGCTCCCGCTCGTCGAAGACGTCCTCGGCCTCCTCCCAGGCGGCCAGCAGATCCAACTTCAGCTCGCTCACGCCGAGTTCACGCGCCACCCCGAGATGCATGTCCAGGCAGAACGCGCAGTGGTTGAGCTGCGAGGCACGGATCACGACGAGTTCGGCGAGCGCGGGATCGCCGAGACCCCGCTTCGCGGCGGCGCTGACCGAGGCCAGCGCCCGCCCGACCTCAGGGTCCAACAGGCCTGTCCGCACGGTCACTTGTACTGTCCCGCCGTGTAGTGCCCCGGCACCATCCGCGTGCTCACCCCGAACCGGTTCCACGCGTTGATCACCGTGATCGCGGCGATCAGCTGCGCCAGCTCGGCCTCCTCGAACCGCGCCGCCGCCCGCTCGTACACCTCGTCCGGCACGAAGCCCTCGGTGAGCACGGTGACCGCCTCGGTCAGCTCGATCGCCGCCAGCTCCTTCTCGGTGTAGAAGTGCCGCGACTCCTCCCACGCGCCGAGCTGGATGAGCCGCTCCACACTCTCGCCCGCCGCGAGCGCGTCCTTGGTGTGCATGTCGAGGCAGAACGCGCAGTGGTTGAGCTGCGAGGCGCGGATCTTCACCAGCTCCAGCAGCGTCGGGTCGAGGCCCTTCTGGGCGGCGGCGTCGAGCCGGACCATCGCCTTGTAGACCTCGGGGGCGAGCTGGGCCAAGTCCAGACGGGGAGTGTGCTCGGGGGCGTAGGAAGCTTTGTGTGCTGTGGTCATGTCTACGACCCTAGAAGCGAGGCAGCCCAGGAGTATGGTCCATTTCCATGGTGAAATCTTGGGCCACTTTGGGCGTCGACCTGCATGTCGAACCGACCGGCACCGGGGTCCGCCGCGGCCTCACCGACGCGCTGCGCGACGCCGTCCGCACCGGCCGCCTCGCGCCCGGCACCCGGCTGCCCTCCTCCCGCGCCCTCGCCACCGACCTGGGCATCGCCCGCAACACCGTCGCCGACGCCTACGCCGACCTCGTCGCCGAGGGCTGGCTCACCGCCCGCCAGGGCTCCGGCACCCGCGTCGCCGAACGCGCCGTCGTCCCGCCCGCCGACACCACCCCGCCCCGCCGCCTCCACACCCGCCCCGCCTACGACCTGATCCCCGGCACCCCCGACCTCGCCTCCTTCCCCCGCACCGAGTGGCTCAAGGCCGCCCGCCGCGCCTTCACCGCCGCCCCCTACCAGGCCCTCGGCTACGGCGACCCCCGTGGCCGCGTCGAACTGCGCACCGCCCTCGCCGCCTACCTCTCCCGCGTCCGCGGCGTCCGCGCCGACCCCGAGCACATCCTGATCAGCGCGGGCATCTCCAGCGGCCTGAGACTGATCGGCGCGGTGCTGCGCGCCCGCGGCGCCCAGGACATCGCGGTCGAGTCCTACGGCCTGCCCGCCCACTGGCAGATCCTGGACGAGACGGGCCTGCGCACCCGCCCGCTCCCCTTCGACGAACTGGGCACCGCCCCGGGCCGGTTGACGGACGAGCCGGCCGTCCTGCTCACCCCCGCCCACCAGTTCCCCATGGGCCTCCCCCTCCGCCACGACCGCCGCTCCGCCGCCGTCGACTGGGCCCGCCGCACCGGCGGCCTGGTCCTGGAGGACGACTACGACGGCGAGTTCCGCTACGACCGCCAGCCGATCGGCGCCCTCCAGGGCCTCGACCCGGACCACGTCGTCTACCTCGGCACCGCCAGCAAGTCCCTCGCCCCCGGCCTCCGACTGGCCTGGATGGTGCTGCCCCCGTCCCTCGCGGAGGAGGTCGTGAAGGCCAAGGGGGGCATCGACACCTGCGGCGTCCTGGACCAGCTCACCCTCGCCGAGTTCCTCACCTCCGGCGCCTACGACCGGCACGTCCGCTCCGCCCGCCTGCGCTACCGCCGCCGCCGCGACACCCTCGTCGACGCCCTCGCCCAGCACGCCCCCGACGTCCACGTCACCGGCATCGCCGCCGGCTTCCACGCCGTCCTCAGCCTCCCGCCCGGCACCGAACAGTCCGTGATCCAAGCCGCCGCCTGGCAGGGCCTGGCCGTCCACGCCCTGTCCTTCTACCGCCACGAACACGCCCTCGCCGACCCCCTGGACGCCCTGGTGGTGGGCTACGGCACCCCACCGGACCACGCGTGGGCGGGTGCGCTGGAGGCACTGTGCCGGGTACTGCCGTGAGGAGGGCGCCTTCGGTGGAGGTACTGGTGCCTCTCCAGCACAGGCCTGCTAGCTGCCAGCCCGTCCGGCGTTTGAGGACGAGGCCCTTTCAGGGCCGAAGCGGGGGTCCGGGGGCGCAGCCCCCGGGGACGGTCACCCCAACTCACCCGCACCCTCACCCGCCGAACCGCCACCCGCACCGTCACCCGCCGAACCGCCGGAGGCAGGCGCCTCGCCGAACCGCGCCAGCGCCAACGCCCCCGCCACCGCGACCAGGAACCCCAGCACCGCCAGCCACGCCAGCCCGTCCCGCGTCCGGTCTCCGAGCCACACCACCCCCACCGCGGCCGGGCCCAGCGTCTCCCCGATCACCAGCCCCGCCGTAGCGGTCGTGACGGACCCCCGCTGCAGAGCCGTCGTCAGCAGCAGAAACGCGGCACCCCCACCGACGAGCAGCGCGTACGTCGCCGGATTGGTCAGCAACGTCGCCGGCTCGAGCGAGTCGATCAACCGGACCGCCACCTCGACCACGCCGAACCCGAACCCGGCCCCCAGCCCGAGCGTCAACGGCCGCCCCCGCTCCGGCAGTCGCCCACCGATCAGCCCGAGCAGCAGCACGGCCACCGCCGTCGCCAGCATCGCCCACTTCAGCGCCATGGACCCGTCCCGGTGCCCTTCCGCCCCGGACGCCAGCCCCAGCATCGCCAGCCCCGCGCACACCACACCCACGGCCGCCCACTCGACCCCGCTGAGCCGCACTCCCAGCAGCCGGGCGGCCACCACCGCCGTCACCGCGAGGCTCGACGCCAGCGCCGCCCCGACCGCGTAGATGGGAAGCGACCGCAGCGCCGCGATCTGGAACACGAACCCGAGCCCGTCCAGCCCCAGCCCCGCCAGATACCGCCACTGCCGCAACGCCCGCAGCAGCAGCGCCGCGTCCCCGCCGCCACCCGCCGTGGCCGCCCGCGCGGCGACCGCCTGCAGCACCGTCGCCGTACCGAAGCAGACCGCCGCGCCGAGCGCGCACACCATTCCAAAGAGCACAAAGTGACTCTAGGGGAGCGGAGATCGCAGCGGCCCCTCAGGTGAGCCCTCTCACCGAACTCCCGGAACGTCCGGAACGGGCGCGGCGATCAGACACCCGACACCGCGCGCAACCGGGCCAGTCCCCCGTCCGGATCCTCGTGCGCCTCGGCGGCGATGAGTGCTTCCGTACTGGTCACGGCGTCTCCCGGGGGCGAGGGTGCCCCTTTCCCGTCCCCGCCCGCATGGTGGACGCGGGAGCCGCACCGGCGGGCCCGCCCGGTAGGCTGACCGGCGGGCCGTGACTGGCGCGCTGGGATGGGACCGACCATCGGGGAGCGGCCCGAGCTGCAATGTGTGCCGTGCGCCTGGGCCGTACCGTGAACGCCGAACGCCACGTCCGGAGGTCCCCATGCCCGACAACGCCGCGCCCCTCTCCAACGAGTCCACCGCCTTCCGCGCCGCCCTCGACGTGATCCGCGCCGTCGAGCCCCGCGTCGCCGACGCCATCGGTCAGGAAGTCGCCGACCAGCGCGAGATGCTCAAGCTGATCGCCTCCGAGAACTACGCCTCCCCGGCCACCCTCCTGGCCATGGGCAACTGGTTCAGCGACAAGTACGCCGAGGGCACCATCGGCCGCCGCTTCTACGCCGGCTGTCGCAACGTCGACACCGTCGAGGCCCTCGCCGCCGAGCACGCGCGCGAACTCTTCGGCGCCCGCCACGCCTACGTCCAGCCGCACTCCGGCATCGACGCCAACCTCGTCGCCTTCTGGTCGGTCCTCGCCGACCGGGTCGAGGCCCCCGCCCTCGCGAAGGCCGGGGTCCGCCAGGTCAACGACCTCTCCGACGCCGACTGGGCCGAACTCCGCCAGGCCTTCGGCAACCAGCGCATGCTCGGTATGTCCCTGGACGCCGGCGGTCACCTCACCCACGGCTTCCGCCCGAACATCTCCGGCAAGATGTTCGACCAGCGCTCCTACGGCACCGACCCGGTCACCGGCCTCATCGACTACGACGCCCTGCGCGCCTCCGCCCGTGAGTTCAAGCCGCTGATCATCGTCGGCGGCTACTCCGCCTACCCGCGTCTCGTGAACTTCCGCGTCATGCGCGAGATCGCCGACGAGGTCGGGGCGACCCTGATGGTGGACATGGCGCACTTCGCCGGCCTGGTCGCGGGCAAGGTGCTGACCGGTGACTTCGACCCGGTCCCGCACGCCCAGATCGTCACCACCACCACCCACAAGTCGCTGCGCGGCCCGCGCGGCGGCATGGTCCTGTGCGACGACTCCCTCAAGGACCAGGTCGACCGCGGCTGCCCGATGGTCCTCGGCGGCCCGCTCGCGCACGTGATGGGCGCGAAGGCCGTCGCCCTCGCCGAGGCCAGGCAGCCCTCCTTCCAGGACTACGCCCAGCGCATCGTCGACAACTCCCGCGCGCTGGCCGACGGCCTGATGCGCCGCGGCGCCACCCTCGTCACCGGCGGCACCGACAACCACCTCAACCTGATCGACGTCGCCTCCTCCTACGGCCTCACCGGCCGCCAGGCCGAGGCCGCCCTGCTCGACTCGGGCATCGTCACCAACCGCAACGCCATCCCGGCCGACCCCAACGGCGCCTGGTACACCTCGGGCATCCGGATCGGCACGCCCGCGCTGACCACCCGCGGTCTGGGCACCGCCGAGATGGACGAGGTCGCGGGTCTCATCGACCGCGTCCTCACCACCACGGAGCCCGGCACCACCAGCAAGGGCGCACCCTCCAAGGCGCAGCACGTCCTCGACCCGAAGATCGCGGACGAGATCTCCCACCGCGCCACCGACCTCGTCGCCGGCTTCCCGCTCTACCCGGAGATCGACCTCGGCTGACGGCCGCCACCCGCCCTGACAGCCGCCACACGCCCGCTGTCGCGTTGTCAGAGACCGGCGACTCTCACAGATCGATGAGCTCCTGTCGTGGTTCCCCGCGCGGCGGTCCGGCCTCACGCCGGGCCGCCGCGCGGCGTGTCAGCAGCGTGCCGCCCACCCCGAAGGCCACGCCCGCCGCCGCCCACCACACGGGTCCGGCGGGTCCCGTCCATCCGGCGCCGGCCCCGTTCGCCGGGCCCGAGCCGCCGGCTTCGCCGAGCGACCCCGCTCGCTCCCACTGGGCGAAGACCGTGCGCGGCGCCCGATGCCAGCGGATGTCGTCGTCCGCCACCTCCGGCGCCGGATCCGTCCGCACCCACGGTGTGCCGTCCGAGGCCACGAACAACTGGTCCTCCCGCTCCACCGCCACGTCACCGCCCGGCGCACGATGGGTCAGGGGCCAGCCCCCGACGCCGGTCAGCCCCCACACCACGGTGATCCGCACCGCCGGATACCGGCCCGCCTCCCACGCGTCCGACACCTGCTCCGTCCCCGTGTACGTCGGCTGCAGCAACGCCCACAGGCGCGCGAACGACGACTGCCCGGACCGCCAGGTCTCCGTCCGGCCGGTGCCGCCCGACACGACCAACGCCAGATCCGGGATGTCCCGTGTCGGGTCCTGCGCCTGAACGATCCCGGTGGCCGGGGTCCGAGCCGTGACCTTCGCCCGGCCCGCCTCCACGGCCTGGACCGGGGCCGGCCCGGCCAGGGTCATCACCACAGGCCCCGCCACAAGACCAAGACACAGGCCCCGTAACCTCGTTCGTCCCCACCCGCGTGCCATCCGTCCCCCTCCGTCCGCCCGGCGCGCATGGACGATGCGGCCCGCCTCCCGCGTTCTCCCCCTCTTGTTACACCGCCGGAGCCCCATCGGGTCCCACCTGTTTCCGACCAGTTCCGGACCGGGCCCCAACACCTGAGAGAATGGTGAGCATGGCTTCTGACCGCCCACCCGTCGCCGACGACCGCCCTCAAACGGGGCGCTCCGCGCCGCTGCCCCCCTTCCGAGTGCTCTCCGGGATCCAGCCCACCGCAGGCTCGTTCCATCTCGGCAACTACCTCGGCGCCGTCCGCCAGTGGGTGGCTCTGCAGGAGTCGCACGACGCGTTCTACATGGTCGTCGACCTGCACGCGATCACGGTCCCGCAGGACCCGGCGGACCTCCGCGCCAACACCCGGCTCGCCGTCGCGCAGCTGCTGGCCGCCGGACTCGACCCGGAGCGCTGCACGCTCTTCGTGCAGAGCCATGTCCCCGAGCACGCCCAGCTCGCCTGGGTCATGAACTGCCTGACCGGCTTCGGTGAGGCGTCCCGGATGACCCAGTTCAAGGACAAGTCGGCCAAGCAGGGCGCCGACCGTGCCAGCGTCGGCCTGTTCACGTACCCGATCCTCCAGGTCGCCGACATCCTGCTGTACCAGGCGCACGAGGTCCCGGTCGGCGAGGACCAGCGCCAGCACATCGAGCTGACCCGCGACCTCGCCGAGCGCTTCAACGGCCGCTACGGCGAGACCTTCACGATCCCGAAGCCGTACATCCTGAAGGAGACGGCGAAGATCTACGACCTTCAGGACCCGTCGATCAAGATGAGCAAGTCGGCGTCCACCCCGAAGGGCCTCATCAACCTCCTCGACGACCCGAAGGCGACCGCCAAGAAGGTCAAGAGCGCGGTGACGGACACGGACACCGTGATCCGCTACGACGTGGTCGAGAAGCCGGGCGTCAGCAACCTGCTCACCATCCAGTCCACCCTCACCGGCACGTCGGTCGCCGAGCTGGAGCGGGAGTACGAGGGCAAGATGTACGGCGCGCTCAAGACGGACCTCGCCGAGATCATGGTCGAGTTCGTGACGCCCTTCAGGGAGCGCACCCAGCAGTATCTGGACGACCCGGAGACGCTCGACGCGATCCTCGCCAAGGGCGCGGAGAAGGCGCGCGCCGTCGCGGCCGAGACCCTCGCCCAGGCGTACGAACGGGTCGGCTTCCTGCCCGCCAAGCACTGAGGCGTACGACCGCACCGAAGTACCACTGGACAGAGCGCTGCACATCACTACGGTTGCGCCTGCCCACAACCCGGTCGTGGCCGTACAGTCGATAGCCGGGTGGCCGCGCGCGCGGCCACCGCAGCTCACCGTCAGCACCACCTACAGGACGACAGGAGACGACGTGGGGACCGTAACGATCGGTGTGTCGATCGCGGTCCCGGAGCCTCACGGCAGCCTGCTCCAGGAGCGGCGCGCGGGCTTCGGCGACGCCGCTGCGCACGGCATCCCCACGCACGTCACGCTGTTGCCGCCGACCGAGGTGGACGCCTCGCAGCTGCCCGCGGTCGAGGCCCATCTCGTCGAGGTGGCCGCCGCCGGGCGCCCCTTCCCGATGCGGCTGTCCGGCACCGGCACCTTCCGGCCGCTGTCGCCGGTCGTCTACGTCCAGGTCGTCGAAGGCGCCGCGGCCTGCGGCTGGCTGCAGAAGCAGATCCGCGACGCCTCCGGGCCGATGGCGCGCGAGCTGCACTTCCCGTACCACCCGCACGTCACCGTGGCGCACGGCATCGACGAGGCGCTGATGGACCGCGCCTTCGAGGCTCTCGCCGACTACCGCGCGGAGTGGCCGTGCACCGGCTTCGCGCTCTACGAGCAGGGCGCCGACGGCGTCTGGCGCAAGCTCCGTGAGTTCGTCTTCGGGGGAGCCGTCGTGCCGCCCCAGGCGGCCCGCACCGAGCGCGGCACGATCCCCAGTCACCCGTAGCGCGGTCCCCGGCCGCCGCTCTCACACCGGGAGGCGTCGGAACAGCGCCCGCGGCAGGTGGCGCAGCGCCGCCATCACCACGCGCAGCACGCCGGGCACCCAGACCGTCTCCGAGCGTCGGCGCAGGCCCAGTTCGATGGCCGTGGCGACGGCTCCGGGGGTCGTCGCGAGCAGTGTCTCCTCCCGGCCGGCCGTCATCCTCGACCGCACGAACCCCGGTCGTACGACCATGACGTGCACGCCCGTGCCGTGCAGCGCGTCGCCGAGCCCCTGGGTGAAGGTGTCCAGGCCGGCCTTGCTGGAGCCGTAGATGAAGTCCGCGCGGCGGGCCCTTTCGCCCGCGACGGAGGAGAGCACCACCAGCGAGCCGTGTCCCTGGGTCTGCAGGGCCCGCGCGCTGACCAGACCGGCCGACACGGCACCGAGGTAGTTGGTCCGCGCCACGTGCACGGCGGCGGCCGGTTCGCGCTCGTCCCGCGCCTGGTCGCCGAGGATCCCGAAGGCGAGCAGCACCATGTCGACGTCGCCCTCCGCGAAGACCTTGCCGAGCACCACCTCGTGGGAGTCGGGGTCGAGCGCGTCGAAGGCGACGGTGTGGACGGCGGCCCCCAGGGCACGCAGTTCCGAGGCGGCCGTCTCCAGGGCGGGCGACGGACGGCCCGCCAGCCACACCGTGCGGGTGCTGCGGGCGATCATCCGGCGGGCGGTGGCCAACGCGATCTCGGACGTACCACCGAGGACGAGCAGGGACTGGGGGAGACCGAAAGCGTCCTTCACGACAGCTCCTAGGGGTTTGGTTCGACGAGGGGTCCGGGCCGGTAGGGGACGGGAGCGGCGTCGATATGGTGTCGGCAGCCCTACCTGTGACCGTATCGTCCTCTTATGGGCGATACGCCGTGCGCCGTCGACGCCCTCCCCGAGATGGGTGATTAGTCGGATGTCGCTCACTATTTGCGGAGTTCGGGCAAGTCGTGCGGTCCTTGCGCGTTCTTGGGGTACTCGCACACTGGTCCTCCGCGAGGGAGGTCGTATTCAGGTCATGGACTGAGGGCAGAATCGGATCATGGACTGGCTGAAGAAGCTCCCCGTCATCGGGCCGCTGGTGGCGCGCCTGATGCTCACGCACGCGTGGCGGTCGTACGAGCGGCTGGACCGGGTGAAGTGGGCGCAACTGGCCGCCGCCATGACGTTCATCAGCTTCATCGCGCTGTTCCCGCTGCTGACCGTGGCCGCCGCGATCGCCGCCGCGACCCTCAGCACCGACCAGCAGCACGACCTGCAGAACAAGATCGCCGAACAGGTCCCCGGCATCTCCGACCAGCTCGACATCGGTGCCCTGGTCGACAACGCGGGCACCATCGGCCTCATCGCCGGTGCCGTCCTGCTGTTCACCGGCATCGGCTGGGTCGGCTCGATGCGGGAGTGCCTGCGCGCGGTGTGGGAGCTGCCCGACCGCGACGAGAACCCCCTCCTGCGCAAGCTCATCGACACCGGAGTGCTGCTCGGGCTCGGCGGCGCCGTCCTCGCGACGATCGCCATCTCGACCGTCGCCTCCGCCCTGGTCGACTGGATCAGCCGCGAAATGGGCCTGGTGGAGGGCGGCTGGGGCGGGATCCTGCTGCGCATCGCCGCGTTCGCCGTAGCCGTGTTCGTCGACTTCCTGCTGCTGCTGTACGTCCTGACCCTGCTGCCCGGCGTCGAACCGCCGCGCCGCCGGCTCTCCGTGGCCGCGCTGATCGGCGCGGTCGGCTTCGAACTGCTCAAGCTGCTGCTGAGCGGCTACATCCAGGGCGTCGCCGCGAAGAGCATGTACGGCGCGTTCGGCGTCCCCGTGGCGCTGCTGCTGTGGATCAACTTCACCTCGAAGCTGGTCCTGTTCTGCGCCGCCTGGACGGCGACGCCGAGCAAGGACGACCCCGAGGACGACGCCTACGACCCCGCCGACGAGACCGAGAACCCCAAGGTCAGGGACGACGGCGCCGCACCAGGTCCGGCAGCGGCCAGCGCCGGTTGACCAAGAAGACACCGGCCGCGAGCAGCACCAGCAGCCCGCCGGTGACGGCCAGCGCGATCCCGATGCCGCTCGACCCCCCGTCCTCCGAGGCCGCCGCCGAGACCGGCCCGCTCGCGGCCGGCTTCGCCGACGTGTCCCCGCCCGCCTCCCCGGAGGCCGTCGCGCCCGGCTGCGCGCTCGCCTGCGGGACGTTCTTCGGCGGGACCAGCTCACCCACCGGCTCGACCTTCCCGTCCGCCTGGAAGCCCCAGTCGAGGATCTTCGCGGCCTCCTTGTAGACCTCGTTGTGCTCGTTCTTCTCCGGGTTCATGACGGTCACCAGGAGCACCTTGCCGCCGCGTTCGGCGACGCCGGTGAAGGTCGCGCCCGCGTTGGTGGTGTTGCCGTTCTTGACGCCCGCGATGCCCGGGTATACGGAGACGTCCGAGTCGCCGCTCAGCAGCCGGTTGGTGTTGCGGATGTCGAAGGTCCCGCGGACCGACTTGCCCTTCTTCTTCGTCGTCTCGCCCGGGAACTTCGCGCTCACCGTGGAGCAGTACTCCCGGAAGTCCTTCTTCTGCAGCCCGGAGCGGGCGAAGAGCGTCAGGTCGTACGCCGACGACACCTGCCCCGGCTCGTCGTAGCCGTCCGGTGTCACCACGTGCGTGTCCAGCGCCTGGAGGTCCTGGGCGTGCGTGTTCATGTCGGCGACGGTCTTGTCGACGCCCCCGTACATGTGCGACAGGACGTGCACCGCGTCGTTCCCGGAGCGCAGGAAGACGCCGAGCCACAGGTCGTGGACCGTGTAGCTCTCGCCCTCCTTTATCGGCACCACGCTGGAACCGGCGCCCATGCCGGCCAGGTCGGACGGGACCACCTTGTGCTCGGTCGCCTTCGGGAACTTCGGCAGCACGGTGTCCGCGAACAGCATCTTCAGGGTGCTCGCCGGAGGCAGCCGCCAATGGGCGTTGTGCGCGGCGAGCACCGCGCCGGACTCGGCGTCGCTCACGATCCACGACCGCGCGGTCACGTCCTTCGGCAGCACCGGGACCCCGGACGTCAGATTGACCTGCGTCCCCGCCAGGCCGAGGCGGGCGCCGCCCACCGACGACATGTTCGCCGGGGGAGTGGCTGTCGGGGTCGGGGTCGGACTCGGGGCCGCCAGGGCGACGGGCGCGGTCAGCGCGAGGGACGACAGGGCGGCGGAGAGCACCAGCAGGGGTCGCCTGATGGTCTGCAGCGGAGCGGGCACGGACGAGAACGTACATGCCGGGGGACCCGAAGTCCCGTCACCCGCCCCACCCCGGACACGGGCCCCCGGGGACGACGGCGATACTGGACGCATGAAGCTCAGCCGCCCCGTCTCCTGGTTCCTGCTCGCCTTCGGGGTGTGGAGTTGGGTCATCTGGGTCACTTTCATCAAAAACCTGGTCAAAGACAGCAGTGGACTGGCCTTCGACGACGGCCGCCCGACGGCGTACTTCTGGGTGCACCTGACGCTGGCCATCGTGTCCTTCGTATGGGGGACGGTCATCGGGGGCCTCGGGTTGCGTGGACTGCGCGCACTGCGCCGCACCTCATAAAGAAGTGGCCGTTCTCGTGATCGTGCTCGTGGCGCTGGTCGCCGTCGCCGTCCTCGGCGGACTCCACTGGTACGTCTGGCGCCGCCTCGTCCGCGACACCACGCGCGCGTGGGGCCCGGCCCGCGTCACCGGCACCGCGGTGCTCGTCGCCGGCCCGGTGCTGATGATCGCCGCCCTGGCCGCCGAGCGCGGCGGCGCGCCCTTCTGGCTCCAGCAGACCCTGGGCTGGCCCGGTTTCCTGTGGATGGCCCTGGCGATCTACCTGCTGCTGGCCGTCCTCGCGGGAGAGGTCCTGCGGCCGCTGCTGCGCCGGTTCCTCGAACGGCGCGGCGGGCAGTCCGGAACGACCGTGACGGCTGCGGAACCGCAGGCCCCCTCCGAAGCGGCCCCGGAAACGCCGCGGAACGCCCCCTCCCGCCGCCTCTTCGTCTCCCGTGTCGTCGGAGGCGCTGCCGCCGCCGCGGCCGTCGGGACGGTCGGATACGGCACGTACGGCGTGCTGCGCGGGCCGAGCGTCAAGCGGGTCACCGTGCCCCTGGCCAAACTGCCGCGGTCCGCGCACGGGTTCAGGATCGCCGTCGTCAGCGACATCCACCTGGGGCCGCTCCTGGGGAGGGGTTTCGCGCAGAAGGTCGTCGACACGATCAACGCGACCCAGCCCGACCTGATCGCCGTGGTCGGTGACCTGGTCGACGGCAGCGTCAAGAACCTGGGGCCCGCGGCGGCACCCCTGGCCGGGCTGAAGGCCCGTCACGGGAGCTACTTCGTCACGGGCAACCACGAGTACTTCTCCGGCGCCGAACAATGGCTGGAAGAAGTCCGCACGCTCGGGATCCACCCCCTGGAGAACGCCCGCACCGAACTGGCCGGATTCGACCTCGCCGGGGTCAACGACCTCCAGGGCGAGAGCGAGGGCCAGGGCCCCGACTTCGGGAAGGCGCTCGGCGATCGGGACACCACGCGCGCGTGCGTGCTGCTCGCGCATCAGCCGGTGCAGATCCACGAGGCCGTCAGGCACGGCGTCGACCTCCAGCTCTCCGGGCACACCCACGGCGGCCAGCTGTGGCCCGGCAACTTCATCGCGGCGGCGGCCAATCCGACCGTCGCGGGCCTGGAGCGTTACGGCGACACCGAGTTGTACGTCAGCCGGGGCGCGGGTGCCTGGGGACCGCCCACGCGCGTGGGGGCGCCTTCGGACATCACCGTCGTCCAACTGGCCTCGAAACAGGCTTAGTTGACGCTGCCGGAGGATGCCGGCTCACGGCCGGCGCGCCGGCTGGGGGCCGGCTGGGAACCGGCTGTGAAACGGGCATTTAACACCCCTCGGTAAGTTCTTTCTCATCTCGCCAGAACCCTCTTCCCCCGGATGAAACTCCTGTGGTTAGGTGATCCGCGCCACTAGGGGAGTGGCGTATGTGAGGGGCCCGGGAGGGCCCTTGGGAGGGCACACCGATGCGGTCGGTTCGCATGCGGATTCTCGCGATGCTGCTGGTTCTCGCGGCCGTGGGAGTCGGGGGCTGGCAGTTGCTGCCGTCGGACGGGAGCAAGGACAGGACGATCACGGTCGGCACGACGGACGCGGTCACGTCCCTCGACCCGGCCGCCGCCTACGACGCCGGTTCCTGGGCGTTGTACAGCAACGTCTTCCAGTCGCTGATGACGTTCGACTCCGGGGGCACGACCCCCGTCCCGGACGCGGCCAGGAGCTGCGGCTTCGTGGGCGGCGGGCTGAGGACGTACCGCTGCGAGGTGCGTTCGGGGCTCACCTTCCCGAGCGGGCGCGCGATGACCGCCGAGGACGTGAAGTTCTCCTTCGACCGGGTCAAGAAGATCAACGCGGACGTGGGTCCGGCGTCGCTGCTCTCCACGCTCGGCTCGGTCGACGCCTCCGGGATGACGGTCACCTTCCATCTGTCGTCCCCGGACGCCACCTTCCCGTTCAAGGTGGCCACCGGCGCGGGCGCGATCGTCGACAGCACCAAGTACCCGAAGGACGCCCCGCGCAACGGCTACCAGGTCGACGGCACCGGGCCGTACACCCTGTCCGCGTACACGAAGGACAAGAAGGCGGTCCTCGCGCCGAACAGCCACTACAAGGGGGCCGTCAGCACCACCGGGAGCCCGATCGAGCTGCGCTACTACGCCGACTCGGACGCGCTGCAGAAGGCGTACCAGGAGAAGCAGGTCCAGGTCGCCACCCGGCAGCTGCCCCCGAAGATGCTCTCCGGGCTCTCGGCGAGCGATCCCGACCAGCGCGTGTCGGAGGCGGACAGCTCCGAGACCCGCAACCTGTACCTCAACACCCGTCAGGGCACGCCCCTGCACAACGTCCTCGTGCGGCGGGCCATGGCCTGGCTCGTCGACCGCGAACAGCTGGCCGCCACGGTGTACGACGGCACGGTCGACCCGCTGTACTCGCTGATCCCCACCGGGATCGTCGGCCACACGACGTCGTTCTTCGACGACTACCCCTCGCAGAACGCCGAGAAGGCGAAGGCACTCCTCGAAGAGGCCGGCGTCTCCGTCCCGGTCCACTTCACCTACGGCTACGGCATCGGGCACGGCGCGGGCAAGGAGGAGGCCGCCGAGCTGAAGAAGCAGCTGGAGGCGAGCGGGCTCTTCAAGGTGGACGTCAAGGGCTACGAGTGGACCGACTTCCAGAAGCGCTGGGCGACCGGCAAGCTGGACGCGTACGCCGTCGGCTGGGTCGCCGACTACCCCGACCCGGACACCTTCGGCTCCCCGCTCGTCGGCACCGGGTCGACCATGAACACCGGCTACAGCAACAAGATCGTCGACCAGCTCATCCTCAGCAGCCAGAAGTTCGCCGACCGCAGCCGCGTCGACGACGACTTCCGCGACCTGCAGTCGGACGTGGCCGCCGACGTGCCGCTGATCCCGCTGTGGCAGCGCAAGGAGTACGTCGTGAGCAGTGAGGACGTCGGCGGCATCTCCTACCTCACGGACGGCACCGGCGTGTTCCGGCTGTGGGCGCTGGACTGGATCTGAGGCCGTCGCCCGCCCTCGCGCGTGCTCCCGCTCCGTTGACCTTCGTTCGATCTTTCGTCCGAGTGACGCCGGACGGCCGACGCACGCAGCACCATGTGACGGAGGCGTGCGCGGGGTGAGGAGCCGACGTGGTCAGACGCAACTCCTTCCGGCTGCCCCGGCACCCGGCTTCCGTGGGTCTGGCCCGGCGCCGGGTCCGGGACCATCTGGCCGACTGGGGGCACCGGAGCGATGATCCGGCGCTCCTGGACGCGGTGCTGCTCGTGTCGGAGCTGGCGACCAACGTCGTACGCCACGGGCCGCTCCTGGAGCGGGAGTTCGAGGTGGCGGTGACGGCCCTGGCGGACGGCTCCTGCCTCATAGAGGTGTCGGACGCGGGCCGGGCCGAGCCCCGCCTGCGGGACGTGACGGCCCTGGAGGAGGCCGGCCGCGGCCTCCACCTCGTGGAGGGCATAGCGGCAGCCTGGGGCGTCTGGAGCCGCGGCGCCCACGGCAAGACCGTCTGGGCCCTGGTCCAGCCCGGCACCACCTGACGACCGCGCCCTCCTACGACGGCACGGGCGTCCGCGTCGGCAGGGTCACCGTCACCGCGAGCCCCTCGCCCGGCGCCGTCCGCACCGCCACGTCGCCGCCGTGCGCCTGGACGACACCCTGCACGATCGCGAGCCCCAGACCGCTGCCCGCGCCGCCGCCCGCCCGGAAGAAGCGGTCGAAGATGCGGGCCGCGTCGTCCTCGCACAGCCCCGGTCCCTGGTCCGCGACACACAAGCGCACGACGCCGTCCTCGCGTTCGAGACCGAGCCGCACGGGCACGTCGGCGGGGGTGTGGGTGCGGACGTTGGTCACCAGGTTGCCCAGGATCTGGCGCAGCCCCGACTCGTCGGCGCGGACCAGGAGGGAGCCGTCGGCGCCGACCGTGACGGGGCGCTCCGGCTGCTGCACGCGCAGGTCCTCGGCGGCGTCGCGCACCAGGCGGCTCAGATCGACGCTGCGGAAGCGCAGTTCGGGCCGCTGGTCCAGGCGGGCCAGCATGAGGAGTTCGTCGACGAGACGGCCCATGCGGTCCGCCTCCGCGTTCATCCGGTCCCAGGCGCGCTTGCGCTCGTCGGGCTCGGTCAGCATGCCCTTGTCGTACAGCTGGAGGTAGCCGCGGATCGCCGACAGCGGGGTCCGCAGCTCGTGCGAGGCGTCCGCCACGAAGCGGCGCAGCTGGGCCGCCGTACGCTCGCGCGTGCGGTACGCCGACTCCACCTGGTGGAGCATGGAGTTGAGGGCGACCCGCAGCTGCTCGACCTCCTGCGTCGGATGGTGGCTGGAGGGCACGCGGCGGGTCAGATCGCCCTCTGCTATCGCCGTCGAGGTCTCGACCATGTCCTCCAGGGGCCGCATCCGGCGGCGCACGTTCATCATGGTCAGCGCGGCGAGCAGCACGAGCAGGAGGCTGCCGAAGGCGAGGTCCAGCTTGAGGGCCTTGGCCATCGCGTGGTGGAGGCCTCCGGTGGAGGCGGCGATCAGGATGTACGTGCCGTCGGCGAGCCGGGTCCCGACCGCGCGGTACGGGGCGTCGCCCAGGGAGATGTCCCGCGGTGTGCCGTCGGCGGCCAGCGCGGCCGGGTCGCTGAAGAGGGCGGCGAGCGCCCGCTGGTCGGCGGTCGGGGCGAAGCCCGCGATGGTGAGCACCGTGCCGTGGGCGTCGACCGCCGCGAACACCTTGTCCGGGTTCGCCGAGGCGGCGTTCCGCTGGGGCATCAGCTGGTCGCCGAGGCCGGACAGGGTGCTCAGCATGTTGAGCTGGTCCATGGTGAGCTGCGAACCGCCCAGCGAGTCACGGGACTTGGTCAGCTCGGTGTCGACCTGGGCGAGCAGGTAGTGCCGCATGCCCATGAGGCTGACGGCGGTGGCCATGACGATGCCGAGGGCCAGCAGCACGAGGTTCGCCAGCGTCAGCTTGGCGCGCAGGGAGTGCGCGCCGCGCTCGCAGTTCGGCAGGCGGATGTTCATGCCAGGCCGTATCCGACGCCCCGCCGTGTGGTGATCACGGGCGGTCCCAGCGTCTCCAGCTTGCGCCGCAGATAGCTGATGTAGGTCTCCACGACGGTCGACTCCGGCGGGGTGTGCTCGTACTGCCAGACGTGGCGCAGGAGCTGCTCCTTGGGCACGACCCGGCCGCCGTTGCGCACCAGGAAGCGCAGCAGGGCGTACTCGGTGGGGGTCAGCTCGACCGAGTTGCCCGCGCGGTGGACCGAGTACGTCGTCTCGTCCAGCTCCAGGTCGCCGTAGCGCAGGGGCGGGCGCTGGGGGAGGACGTCGGCGGGGCGGGTGCGGCGCAGGACGGCGGTGATGCGGGCGACGACCACGTCGATGTCGAAGGGCTTGGTGATGTAGTCGTCGCCGAAGCCGAGGGCGCCGACTATCTCGGCCGGCGCGTCCCGCGCGGTGAGGAAGACCAGCGCCAGGTCGGGCCTGCGGGCGCGCAGTTCGTGTCCCAGGGCGCGGCCGTCGCCGTCCGGGAGCATCACGTCGAGCAGGGCGCAGTCGGGGCGGGTGCGCTCGGCGAGGGCGAGCGCCTCGCGCACGGTGCCCGCGACCATCACCTCGAAGCGGTGGTAGCGCAGCGCGATGGCCAGGACGTCCGCGATGCTCGGTTCGTCCTCCACCACCAGCACGGTTCCTGGAGCCGTCATGCCCCCAGTATCGGCCGCGGCACCGACAGCCGGGCCGGTTCGGTCTTTGGAGTTCCTTGAGAGTCATGGCCGATACGTGTCCACGCGTGCGTGCCGCCGCCAATTCTGTAGCCCAGGACCTGGGGGACCATCCGACCGATCGACCGAGTCAACTCGGTTACGAATAAGGAGCGTTGAGCGTGGCGGCATTGGCACGGTGGTGCTATCGGCACCGGCTGGTGGTCCTGTTGCTGTGGGTGGGGGCGTTGTTCGGCCTGGGCCTGTCGGCCTCGACGGCGGGGACGGACTACGCGAACGTCTTCTCCCTTCCGGACACGGACTCCAAGAGCGCGTACGACCAGATGGCGAAGGCCTTCCCGAACACCTCGGGCGACACCGACACGGTCGTCTGGAAGGTCGACTCGGGTTCGGTGAAGGACCCGTCCGTACGGTCCCGGATCCAGCCCGCGCTCGACAGGATCGCCGGCATGAAGGGCGTCGGTGGAGTCACCGGCCCCTACACCGGCGCCCGGGGCGCGGGTCAGATCAGTGCCGACGGGACGATCGCGTACGCGCAGATCACCTTCGCCGACCAGGCGAACGCCGTCCCCAAGGACCTCGTCCAGAAGGTCGTGGACACCGCCCAGGACGCCGGACGCAAGGGCCTCCAGGTCGAACTGGGCGGCCAGGCCGTCCAGCGCGTGGAGGAGCCGCCCGGCGGCATCGCCGAGGGTGTCGGCATCCTCGCGGCGGCCATCGTCCTGTTCCTGGCCTTCGGCTCGTTCTACGCGGCCCTGCTCCCGATCGGCGTCGCGGTCTTCGGCGTCGGCACGGGCCTGTTCTCCACCCAGCTCCTCAGCCACACCACCGACATCCCCGACCTGGCCCCGCTGCTGGCCACGCTGATCGGCCTGGGCGTCGGCATCGACTACGCCCTGTTCATCGTCACCCGGCACCGACGCGGCCTCCAGCGCGGCCTCGATCCGGAGGAGTCGGCGGTCATCGCCCTCAACACCTCGGGACGCGCGGTGCTGTTCGCGGGCGGCACGGTGTGCATCGCGCTCGCCGGGATGCTGGTGACGAACCTGCGCTTCCTGGACGGCGTGGTCATCGGCACCTCGCTCACGGTGGTCCTGAGCGTGCTCGCGGCCACGACGCTGCTGCCCGCCCTGCTCGGCTTCCTGGGCGTCCGCGTGCTCAGCCGCAAGCAGCGCCGCAGGCTGGCCGTGAACGGGACCGAGCCGGAGCGCACCGACAACCTCGCGGTCCGCTGGTCGGCCGCCGTGCAGAAGCGCCCGCGCCGGATCGCCGTGCTGGCGCTCGTCGTCATGGCCGCCCTCGCCTTCCCCGTCCTGTCGCTGCGCCTCGGCGCCACCGACCAGGGCAACGACGACTCCTCGACGACCACCCGGCAGGCGTACGACCTCCTTGCCGACGGTTTCGGCCCCGGCTTCAACGGCCCTCTCCAGGTGGTCACGTCGAGCGGTGACACGACCACCCTGGTCAAGGACATCCAGGCGACCGAGGACGTGGCCCAGGTCGCCGCGCTGCCGCCCGCGCACGGTGTGACGGTGATCCAGGTCGTCCCGAAGACCTCACCGCAGTCGCAGCAGACGGACGACCTGATCGACACCCTGCGCGACAAGGTCATACCCGGGGCCGGTGCGACCGGTCACGTGGGCGGTGTGACAGCGATCTCCAAGGACTTCGCGACCGTCACGGGAGACCGCCTCCCGCTCTTCGTCGCGACGATCATCGGCCTGAGTTTCCTGCTCCTCCTGCTGGCCTTCCGCTCGCTGGTGGTCCCGCTGACGGCCGCCCTGATGAACCTCGTCGCGGCGGCGGCCTCCTTCGGTGTGCTGGTGGCGATCTTCCAGTGGGGCTGGGGCCTGGACATGCTGGGCCTCGGCAAGGAGGGCCCGATCAACGCCTTCCTGCCGGTCATCATGCTGTCCCTGCTGTTCGGCCTCTCCATGGACTACCAGGTGTTCCTGGTGAGCCGGATGCACGAGGAGTGGGTCCACACCAAGGACAACGCCCGCGCGGTCCGCGTCGGCCTCGCGGAGACCAGCCGGGTCATCAACAGCGCGGCCCTGATCATGGTCTGCGTCTTCCTGGCCTTCGTCCTGAGCGGCAACTCCGGTGCCGCGACGGCGGGCGTCGGCCTGGCCGCCGCGGTCGCCCTCGACGCCTTCATCCTGCGTACGGCCCTGGTGCCGGCCGCGATGCACCTCCTGGGCGCGTCCAACTGGTGGCTGCCCGGCTGGCTGGACAAGGCGCTGCCGCACCTCGCCGTGGAACCCGCAGAGGAGCCCGTACAGGCCGCTCCCGAGGGCCCGGCGTCGGCCGTCCACGGTTTCGTCCGGACGGCCGAGGGCGAGCCCCTGGAGGGCGCGGCGGTGACCCTGCTGTCGGCGGGCGGACGTCAGCTGGACCGCGTCGAATCCCTGGCGGACGGCTCGTACATCGTGTCGGTGCCGGCCCCGGGGGCCTATCTCCTGGCGACGACGGCCGCCTCGTACGGCTCGATCGTCCGCCATGTGACGGTGACGGACGGTCCGCTGATCCACGACGTGGAGCTCGCGGAGGGCGAGGTGGACGCCGTCAACTGAGCGCCGGAGGGAGCCTGTCGGAGGTGCGGGCAGGCTCCCCGGGAGGGCGGCCGAGGAACGGCGGCTCAGGGGCGTCCGTCGTCGGCGGGTCCGGCGGCGGGCGCCCCGCGCTTCTCCTTCTTCGCCTTCGCCGGGTCGGGCAGCGCGCCGGTCATGCCCGGCAGGAAGTCCGTGAACAGGTCGTGCACCTCCAGGACGAGCGGCCGCAGCACCCGGAAGCGCGCGAGGGACACCCCGCGCGCGGTGAGCCGGGCCCCGCGCGCGGCCAGCCGGTAGCTGCGCTCGCGGCCCTCGGTGCGGTCGAACACCCAATACAGCACGAGCCCCATCTGGGAGAGCCACATCAGCTCCGGGAGCACGTCCCGCAGTTCCGGCGCCACCTTGGTCTTCGCCCCGGACAGCACCTCCCGGTGGACGTCGATGGCCTGCACGCGCGCGTGCTCGCTCTCCGCGGAGAACGGGCTGAGCGGGCTGTCCGGGTCGGCGGCGTTCTTGAAGAACTGCACCGCGAACTCGTGGTAGGGCGTCGCGATGTCCAGCCACACCCGGAGCACGCCCGAGAGCCGCGCCTCCAGGTCGGTCTCCCGGTCCAGCACCTCGCGGACCGCGATCCGGTGCTCCTCGGCGATCCGGTCGTAGAAGCCCTGGATCAGGTGCTCCTTGCCGGCGTAGTAGTAGTACGCGTTGCCGACCGAGACGCCCGCCTCCTTGGCGATCGCCCGCATCGTCGTCTTGTCGTAGCCGTGCTCCTGGAACAGCCGCATGGCCGTCTCCAGGATGAGGGCACGGGTCTGCTCGGACTTCGCGGACCTGGCGGGAGTACCGCCGTCCGCCTGGGGGCTGTCGTTCTTCGCGGGCACGGAAGGAGAGCCTATCCAGTGGGACAGGAACCGTCCGCGCAGCCCGGCGCGGTGTAGCTCCACCCCTGGCGCGGGTCGTACGACCAGCCCTCACCCTTCCGGTACACCCCGCCGCCCCACCGGCCGGTGCCCCACTGCGCCCCGCGCCACTTGGCGGCGGCGAGGACGGCGCCCCGGGCGAGCCGGGCCCCGGCCGGGGTGTTCAGCCGGTGTGCCAGGGGCCGGTGTTCGCGCAGCGCCCACAGGGTGACGATCCAGGCGGCGGCGCCCCGGTAGACCTGCCCGGAGTCGCCGACGACGGTGACCTCGTCGAGGGTGGCGCGGTGATCGAGTCCGGGGAAGCGCCGCCGGGCCTCGTCGGAGGACGCCGGTACGAGGTCCAGGGGCACCAGCTGCGGCTGCCGTGCGAGCCAGTCGCGGACGAAGACGCACAGGGAGCAGTCGGCGTCGTAGAGGACGGTGAGCCCGTGGACCGGGACGCGCGAGGCGTCCCGGTCCGGGGTCCCGCCGGCGGCCGGGGCCACCCCCGTCACGCCCCGGCCGTCGGCGGGACCCAGCCCTGCGGCGCGACGGGCGGTATCTGCTCCCGCTCCATGACCCCGCGCCGCCGGATCTTGTTCAGCACGAACACGTTCCCGAGGTGCATCACGCCGAGCACCAGCAGCACCACGCCCACCTTCGTCGACAGGGCCTCGAAGATGCCCCGGGTGTCGTCGATGGTGCCGTCGCCGCTCAGGTAGAGGGCGACGAACCCGAGGTTGACGAGGTAGAAGCCGACCACCAGGAGGTGGTTCACGGCCTCCGCGAGCTTCTCGTTCCCCCGGAGGACGTCGGACAGGAAGATCCGTCCGTTGCGGCTGAGGGTGCGGGCCACCCAGACGGTGAGTCCGATGCTGACGATCAGATAGATGACGTAGGCGACGACCGTGCGGTCCATGCGCCTCCCCCTTCTTGAACACGTTCAAAAATGCTGACAGGAAGAACTGTAGGAGCATTTCTGAACGCGTTCAACTTTCTTGCGCTGGGAGCTGCGTCACACCCGCCGCGCCAGCTCCGGGCGCTTCGAATAGTCCGTGAGACCAAGGACGTTGCCCCACGGGTCGGCGATCTCGACGGTCCACCCGGTGGCCACGGAGAACGGCGGATCGAGCAGCGCGACACCGGCCGCGGTGAGATGCGCCGCGGCCCGCCGGGCGTCCGGCACCTCCAGCCACACGCGCGGCGAGGGCCACGGCGGCGGCCGGTGCCCGAGCCCCTCCTCGTGGCGCAGCAGCACCCCGGGCGTCTCGCCGCCGACCTTCAGCAGTGCGATGCCGGCCTCATCGAGCCGGAACCCGACGGTGAACCCCGCACGCTCGTAGAAGCCGACGGCCTCGGCGAGATCCCCGACCGGCAGGAGGACGTTGTCGAAGCCGAGCAGTTCGTACGACTCTTCGTCTGACATGCCATCAGATTAGGGCGATGATCGGCGCGGGCCCGGCATTGCCGACGGGACGGGACGGTCGGTGCCGCCTCGTCCTGCCGGAGGCACGGGAATCGTGACGACCGCGTTCGCCCCCGCGGGTGTCACGCACGCGCGAGGGCCCCGTTCCCCACCCGGGAACGGGGCCCTCGCGACCGTACGGAAGAACGACCTCAGAAGCGGCGCGTGATCAGTGCCCGCTTCACTTCCTGGATCGCCTTCGTGACCTCGATACCGCGCGGGCAGGCGTCCGTGCAGTTGAAGGTCGTGCGGCAACGCCACACGCCGTCACGGTCGTTGAGGATCTCCAGGCGCTGCTCGCCCGCGTCGTCACGGCTGTCGAAGATGAAGCGGTGCGCGTTGACGATGGCGGCCGGGCCGAAGTACTGGCCGTCGTTCCAGAACACCGGGCACGAGGACGTGCACGCGGCGCAGAGGATGCACTTCGTGGTGTCGTCGAAGCGCTCGCGGTCCTCCGCCGACTGGAGGCGTTCCCGCGTCGGCTCGTTCGTGTCGTGCGTGATCAGGAACGGCATGACGTCGCGGTACGCCTGGAAGAACGGGTCCATGTCGACGACCAGGTCCTTCAGGACCGTCAGACCCTTGATCGGCTCGACCGTGATCGGCTTCTCGGGGTTGAGGTCCTTGATCAGGGTCTTGCAGGCGAGACGGTTCTTGCCGTTGATCCGCATCGCGTCCGAACCGCAGATGCCGTGCGCGCACGAGCGGCGGAACGTCAGCGAGCCGTCGAGGTCCCACTTGATCTTGTGGAGACCGTCGAGCACGCGCTCCTTGGGGTCGATCTCCAGCTGGAAGTCCTCCCAGACCGCTTCCGCCGAGACCTCGGAGTTGAAGCGGCGGATCCGGAAGGTGACCGTGATGTAGGGGGAGTCGGCGAAGCCGGGCTCGGGCTGGCCGGCCGCTTCTTCCTTGTCCAGAACAGGGGTTGCCATCAGTACTTACGCTCCATCGGCTGGTAGCGGGTCTGGACGACCGGCTTGTAGTCGAGACGGATGGACTCGGTGCCGTCGTCGCCGACCTCGCGGTACGCCATGGTGTGGCGCATGAAGTTGACGTCGTCGCGGTTCGGGTAGTCCTCGCGGTAGTGACCGCCGCGGGACTCCTTGCGGGCGAGCGCCGAGACCGCCATGACCTCGGCGAGGTCGAGCAGGTTGCCCAGCTCGATGGCCTCCAGGAGGTCCGTGTTGAACCGGCGGCCCTTGTCCTGGATCGAGACGTTGCGGTAGCGCTCGCGCAGCTCCGCGATCTTCTCCACGGCCGTCTTGATGGTCTGCTCGGTGCGGAACACCATGACGTTGGCGTCCATGGTCTCCTGCAGCTCGCGGCGCAGGACCGCCACGCGCTCGGTGCCCGTGGAGTTGCGCAGGTGCTCGACCTGGTCGACGACCTGCTGCGCGGGGTTCTCGGGCAGCTCGACGTAGGACGCCTTCTGCGAGTACTCCGCCGCGGCGATGCCCGCCCGGCGCCCGAACACGTTGATGTCCAGGAGCGAGTTGGTGCCGAGGCGGTTGGCGCCGTGCACCGACACGCAGGCGACCTCGCCGGCCGCGTACAGGCCCGGGACGACGGTGGTGTTGTCGGTGAGGACCTCACCCTCGACGTTCGTCGGGATGCCGCCCATCGCGTAGTGCGCGGTGGGCTGGATCGGGATCGGGTCCGTGTACGGCTCGATACCGAGGTAGGTGCGCGCGAACTCCGTGATGTCGGGCAGCTTGGCGTCGAGCTGCTCCGGCGGGAGGTGCGTGAGGTCGAGGTAGACGTGGTCGCCCTCGGGACCGCAGCCGCGGCCCTCGCGGATCTCCGTGTAGATGGAGCGGGACACGACGTCACGGGACGCGAGGTCCTTCATGACCGGCGCGTACTTCTCCATGAAGCGCTCGCCGTCCTTGTTGCGGAGGATGCCGCCCTCACCGCGGGCGCCCTCCGTCAGCAGGATGCCCATGCGCCAGATGCCGGTCGGGTGGAACTGGAAGAACTCCATGTCCTCCAGCGGCAGCCCGCGCCGGTACACCGCGGCCTGGCCGTCACCGGTCAGGGTGTGCGCGTTCGACGTCACCTTGAAGAACTTGCCGCAGCCGCCGGACGCGTAGATCACGGCCTTCGCCTGGAAGACGTGGATCTCGCCGGTCGCCAGCTCGTACGCGACCACGCCGACCGAGGTCTTGACGCCGTCGACGTCGGCGATCAGCTGGTCGAGGACGTAGAACTCGTTGAAGAACTCCACGCCCTCCTTGACGCAGTTCTGGTACAGCGTCTGGAGGATCATGTGGCCGGTGCGGTCGGCCGCGTAGCAGGACCGGCGGACCGGGGCCTCGCCGTGGTTGCGGCTGTGACCGCCGAAGCGGCGCTGGTCGATCGTGCCGTCGGGCGTGCGGTTGAACGGCAGGCCCATCTTCTCCAGGTCGAGGACCGAGTCGATGGCCTCCTTCGCCAGGATCTCGGCGGCGTCCTGGTCGACCAGGTAGTCACCGCCCTTGATCGTGTCGAAGGTGTGCCACTCCCAGTTGTCCTCCTCCACGTTGGCGAGCGCGGCGGCCATACCGCCCTGCGCGGCGCCCGTGTGGGAGCGGGTGGGGTAGAGCTTCGTCAGGACCGCGGTGCGGCTGCGCTTCGTCGACTCGATCGCGGCGCGCATACCGGCGCCGCCGGCGCCGACGATGACGGTGTCGTACTTGTGGATCTTCATCAGGAAATTCCTCAGCCCCGTTGCCTAACGGATGTTCGGGTCGAAGGTGAAGATCACCAGCGTGCCCAGCAGGATGGTGAACACCGTGGCGGTGTAGAGCAGGCCCTTGAGCCACAGCCGGGTGTTCGCGCGCTCCGCGTAGTCGTTGATGACCGTGCGCAGGCCGTTCGCGCCGTGCAGCATCGCGAGCCAGAGCATCAGCAGGTCCCAGACCTGCCAGAACGGCGAGGCCCAGCGGCCGGCCACGAAGGCGAAGCCGATCTTGGAGACGCCGCCGTCCAGGACGAGCTGGATCAGCAGGTGGCCGAGGACCAGGACGACCAGCACGACGCCGGACAGGCGCATGAAGAGCCAGCCGTACATCTCGAAGTTGCCCCGGGTGGACTTCGGGGTCTTCTGGGTGCGCTTGCGGGGGGCCTCGATGAGCGGCGCGGGGTTGTCCACGGTGTAGACGGACGCGCTCTCGACCGGCCCGATGCCCGACGCGGTCTCAGTCGTGACGGTGTTGTTTGACATGCGTCTGCCTCAGCTCCCGAACAGAACACGAGCGGCGTGGCCGAGCACGGGGTAGATCGCCCCGAGCATGAGCACGAGCCACAGGCCCACGACGGACCAGAGCATCTGCTTCTGGTAGCGCGGGCCCTTCGACCAGAAGTCGACGGCGATGACGCGCAGGCCGTTGAGTGCGTGGAAGAGGATCGCGGCGACGAGGCCGTACTCCAGCAGTGCCACGATCGGCGTCTTGTAGGTGGCTACGACCTTGTCGTAGTCCTCGGGGGAGACACGCACAAGAGCGGTGTCCAGCACGTGTACGAACAGGAAGAAGAAGATGAGGACGCCGGTGACTCGATGAGCCACCCAGGACCACATTCCTTCCCGGCCGCGGTACAGCGTTCCAGCCGGCACGGAAGAACCCTCCGGGAGCGGGGATTTAGGGCCGCGCCGGCTTCTCTGTCGGTCGGGCCCGGCCGGGTACGGTCCTCCGGCCCTCAGCATCGTATCCAGCCCTTGACGCCGGTCTTACAGCGGGCCTGCCCGTGTGATCAAACTGGCACCCAAAGGTGCACGTACGGGCTAGTTCCGGGCGGCCGGCGGGGTGGGGAATTGTGCTGAATGCCGGGTGCGGCGCGGTGGTGGCCGGTCGCGCCCCGCGGCGGAGCCGCACATGTCACAGCCCCGCGCCCCCTGGAGGCCGGACGCCCTCACAAGCCGAAGGAACGCAGCAGCCGCCCTCTCGCCAGGCGCCGCAGTTCCTCCGCCACCACCACCCGTTCCTCCTCCGGATCGTTGGCCAGACGTGACCGGATGCCTGCCAGGACGTGGTCGAGGACCTCGTCCGGGGCCACGCCGTCCCCGCAGATGACGAACACGTGGCCGAATCTCGCCTCGTACGCCGCGTGGGCCGCGTCCAGCGCCATATGGGCCGCCTCGTAGGAGTCGGCGGGCAGCGCGGGCAGCGACTCGCCGGCCAGCGCCTCCGTCAGATCGCCCGGGGTCAGGTCGTACGACGCCTCGTCGGACGCGGCGAGCAGGGCGTCGAGGTCGGGGTAGGGGCGGTGGTCGGTGAGACGGTGGGACCAGCGGTGGCTGCGGAGGCAGGCGAGCAGGGTGTGCCGTACGTCGTCGGCCGGCGCGGTGTTGAAGGCGTCCAGGGAGTACGGGGAGTGCGAGGTGCGGGACTGTTCGGGCAGCGCCGGGACGGCCACTCGGCCGGGAAGGTCGGGGAGCTGGGGAAGGCGGTGCGCAGGCAGTGTGGATCCTCGCGTCGCGGATGGTGCGGCAGGGGAGGTGGTGAAAAGGTGCGACGGCAGATTATCGGGAGTGGTCATGAGGTGTCCGACGGATGCCCGAATTTCACCCGGACGGGAGAGTTTCGGAACGTGTGGTGGACACCCGCGGTCCCCCCGGGGCCGTAGGTTGGCGCCGTGAGCCAGCACAGGCGCCGCTCGTCGGCGAAGCAGGGGAAGCAGCGGCGGGGGCTGATCGCGGTCGCCGCCGCCACCGCGGTGGTCGCGGGCGGGGTGGGCCTCGGGCTGTGGGCGGCCTCCGGTGACGAGGGAGGCGGGTCGGTCGGGTCCGGCGACGAGACCTCCGCCGCCTCACGGGGCGCGGCCTCCGGTTCCGCCTCGCCGACGCCGAGTCCGACCCGGTCGTATCCGCTGTCGCAGGCGCCCCGCACCATCCCGGCCGTGCGCTCGCACACCCCCGCGCGCGGCCCCGGCTGGCGGCCCGCGAAGGGGGACCGGGTCGTGGTCGACGACGCCGATCTCGCCGACGAGGGGCGGCTGATCGCCGGTGAGCTGGGGCTGACCTACGGCGGCGAGTCGAGCGACGTGCGCTCCGGGGACGTACGACTGGCGCTGAACGACGACGAGGGCGCGAACCCGGAGTCGTACGCGATGACCGTGCGCGGTGGACGGGTCACCATCAGCGGGCCCTCGGACGCGGGCGTGTTCTACGGGACGCGCACGCTCAAGCAGGAGGTGCACGGCGGCGGTACGGCGCCGGAGGGCGTCGTGCACGACCAGCCCGCCAAGCCGCGGCGGGGGTTCATGCTGGACATCGCGCGCAAGCCGTTCACCGCGGCCTGGATCGAGGACCGGGTGCGGGAGCTGGGCGACCTCAAGTTCAACGAACTGGGGCTGCACTTCTCCGACGACCAGGGCTTCCGGATCCAGTCCACGACCCACCCCGAGATCGTCTCCAAGGACCATCTGACCAAGGCCCAGGTGAAGTCGATCGTCGCGCTCGCGGCGTCCCGGCACATCACCGTCGTCCCCGAGATCGACTCCCCGGGACACCTCGGCGCGGTGATCGCCGCCCATCCGGAGCTCCAGCTGCGGAACGTGTCGGGGGTCGCCACGCGCGGGGCGATCGACATCTCCAAGGACGCGTCCGCCGCGATCGTCGACGAACTCCTCGACGAGTACGCCGGGTTGTTCACCGGCGACCAGTGGCACCTCGGCGGCGACGAGTACCAGGCACTCACCGTCGCCAACCCCCAGGCGTCCTTCCCGCAGCTGGCGTCCGAGGCGGTGAAGGCCTACGGCTCCGGCGGCACCGTCGCCGACCTCACCACCGGCTGGCTCAACGACCGCGCCGACACGGTCCGCAACCACGACCGCACGATGCGGGTGTGGAACGACGGCTTCTTCGCCGGCACGTCCGTGCAGGCGGCCAAGGACCTCCAGGTCGCCTACTGGACGGGCAAGGAGATCGGCGCCCGGCAGCCCGTCGCCTATCTGAGCGCGGGACGCAAGGTCCTCAACTACAACGACGAGTACATGTACTACGTCCTCGGCGAGCCGCAGACCTTCGTCTACCCGACGGGGCAGCGGATCTACGAGCAGTGGACCCCGCGCGTGCTGCGCGGCACGACGGCGGTCCCCGCGAAGTACGACGCCCAGATCCTCGGCGGCTCCTTCGCGGTCTGGTGCGACCTCGCGGGCTCCCAGACCCAGAACCAGGTCGCGGCAGGCATCCGGATGCCGCTGCGCGCCACGATCCAGAAACTCTGGGACCCGGGGACACCGTCGCTGACCTGGACCCAGTTCAAGTCCCTTGCGGACAAGGTGGGTTGACGGGCGCGCGGGAAGGCGGGCCGACGGGGGCGGCCGTCCCGCGGAGATCCCGGCCCGTTGGCCGAAAACCTCTTCTTCCGTTTTCTCTGTCTGCGCGGGGGCGTCCCGTGTGACACTCCCGGGGTGGGGCGCGCTGTCAGGGGAGAAGCGGGTTCCGTAGGGGAGGGGCCCCGCCGAGGGAGGTCTGGATGAGTCTGGTGGAACTGATCGCGCAGGCCGACGATCGTGCGCTGGCCGCAGGCGGACTGGCTTGTTTGGATCGGTGCGTGCCGCTGCTGGGCGGGGACGACGAGGTGCTGCGCCCGGTGTGGACGAGCCTCGCGGACGGCGCCGCGGGGGAGACGTGGGGCGAGTCCCTGGAGCAGGCCCGTGCCAAGCTCCCCGCCCTCTTCGAGGAGCCCGGCGAGGATCAGGCCGTCCGGCTCGCCCGCACGATGCTCGCGAGCGCGCCGCCGGTCCCGGCCGGCACCGGGGTGCGGGCGTGGGCCGACGCCTGCTCGCTCGACTCGCTGCGGATCCACCGGCTGCTGGAGGTCATGGTCCCGGCCGGCGGCGCCGATGACGTCGAGGGCCGCCGTGAAGGCCGTACCGACGGCATGTCCCCGCTCGTCGCCGCCGAACTGCGCCGGCAGATCGCCGTGCTCGAACTCCTCGACGGGACCGGTTCGGGCGGCCTGCGGCAGGTGCTCGCGGTGTCGACCGAGGGGCGGCGGGTGCTGCGCGCGGTGGTCTCGCGGCGGGCGCGCGGGCGGAGTTGAGCGGCGGTCTGTGACCGTCGTGCGGTGGGGGTGGGGCGGTCCTGCGCGGGTCCGGCGAAATGTCCGGATCGGGGTGCCGGAACACCGCCCCGCCATGCTTCTCCTGGTGTGATGACACAGCAGCTGACAGAGCAGACGACGCGCCGGCCCTCCGCCGCCGCCCAGCCCGTGCGGTGGGCCGCGGACACCGTGGCGACCATGCGCGAAGGAGCCCGGGTACGGCTCGACTACTCGGCGCGGAGCCTGTGGCGGGTCGACCGGTTGATCGAGGAGATACGGCGGGAGGGCGCGCCGTACGCCGCCATGGAGCGCGAGCTGCGCGGGTTCGGGGCCTACGCCGGTGAGGTGATCGCGCGGCAGACCGGCGGCGAGTGGTGGGCGACCGGGGGCGAGCACTGGCTGCGGACGCCGGAGGGGCGGCTGTGGGATCCCATCGACGAGGCGCGGCGGTGTTTCGGCGGCGACGGGTCGCTGCGGCTGCTGTGCCGGGACGCGGTGAACGGCGCACGGCGGTAGGGGAGTTGCGAGGAACGGGAGTTCGGCAAAATCGGCGTAATAAGAAACGCCCGCGTTCCCCGTGGGCCGGGTCCGGGAGGACGATGAGGGCGGCCGCCGGACCGGGGAGGGCATATGGCCGAGAACCGTCGTTGGTGGGCGCTGGTCGTCATCGCGCTCGCGCAGTTGATGGTCGTCCTCGACATGACCATCGTCAACATCGCGCTGCCGTCCGCGCAGGTCGACCTCCACATGTCGGACGGCAACCGGCAGTGGGTCATCACCGCCTACACGCTCGCGTTCGGCGGGCTGTTGCTGCTCGGTGGCCGGATCGCGGACCTCGCGGGACGCAAGAACACCTTCATGATCGGGCTGATCGGCTTCGCCGCCGCGTCCGCGCTCGGCGGCGCCGCCGCCGACCAGGGCATGCTGTTCGGCGCCCGGGCGCTGCAGGGGGTCTTCGCCGCCCTGCTCGCCCCCTCCGCGCTGTCGCTGCTCACGACGACGTTCACCGACCCGAAGGACCGGGGCAAGGCCTTCGGCGTGTTCGGCGCGATCGTCGGCGCGGGAGCGGCGGTCGGGCTCCTCGCCGGCGGTTTCCTCACCCAGTACCTGGACTGGCGCTGGTGCCTCTACGTCAACGTCCCCATCGCGCTGGTCGCGTTCGCCGGCGCCTGGTTCCTGCTCAGCGACAGCGCCCGGCACCCGGACGCGCACCTCGACATACCGGGCGCGCTCCTCGGTTCCCTCGGCATGCTGACCCTGGTCTACGGCTTCTCCGAGGCGGAGTCGCGGAGTTGGGGCGACGGACTGGTCCTGACACTGCTCGGCTCCGGGGTCGTGCTGCTCGGCGCGTTCGGGTTCTGGCAGACGCGGGCGCGGGTGCCGCTGCTGCCGATGGCGGTGGTGAAGGACCGTCAGCGGGTCGGGGCGTTCCTGACCATCCTGTTCGTCACCGTCGGCATGTTCGGTGTGTTCCTCTTCCTCACCTACTACATGCAGCGCGTCCTCGGCTATTCGCCGGTCAGGACGGGCGTCGCCTATCTCCCCATCACCGTCGGCATGATCACCGGCTCGACCCAGATCGCGGCCCGGCTGCTCAACAGGGTGCCGCCGCGCACCCTGATGGTCCCGGGCCTGCTGCTCGCGGCGGGCGCGCTCGCGCTGATCGCCCAGGTCGGGGTGGAGCCCGCGTACGCCACGTACATCCTGCCCGGCATGCTGATGCTCGGCCTCGGCATGGGCACGGCGATGATGACCTCGGTGTCCCTGGCCACCGGCGGTGTCGCGCCCCGCGACTCCGGCGCCGCGTCCGCGACCTTCAACACGGCCCAGCAGGTGGGCGGTTCGATCGGCACGGCCCTCCTCAACACGATCGCCGCCTCCGTCACCACCCGCTACGCAACTGCCCACGCGGCCTCCGGCGCCGACCGGCGGCTCCTGGAGGCGAAGGCCGCGGTGCACGGCTTCAACGTCGCCACCTGGTGGGCGATGGCCTCGATCCTCCTGGCCGCGCTCATCGCGGGCGTCCTGGTGAACGCCGACCGGGTGCCGACACCGGGCACGGTCGCGGAGGAACTCCCCCAACAGCCGGTGGACACCACCCTCTAGGGCCCCTGTCCCCGTTCGCGACGGACGACGAGGTCCGGATCGGGCGGGCCGCGGGCTGTGACGTTTCGGTGCGGGGCGGCGCTGAGGGCGATGAGGGGTGCGGGGGGAGCGTCGCGCCCGGCACGGGTCCCGCCGTTCTCGGTGCGGGCCCTTCGCGCACCGGTACCGACGAGGACAGTCCTTGGGCCAGACAGGCGAGCCCCGGCGCGGGCACGCGTACGACGGGGAACTGGGCGCGGCCGTCGCGCGGGCCCAGGAGGGCGACGAGCGGGCGTTCGCCGTCGCGTACCGGCTCGTGCAGCCCGGGCTGCTCGGGTATCTGCGCGGGCTGGTCGGCGCCGAGGCCGAGGACGTGGCGTCCGACGCGTGGCTGGAGATCGCCCGCGACCTGGGCCGGTTCCGGGGCGACGGGGCGGGGTTCCGGGGCTGGACGGCGACCATCGCCCGGCACCGGGCGCTCGACCATCTGCGGCGGCAGCGGGTGCGGCCCCGGCCGGCGGCGCTCGAACCGGACGTACTCGACCTGCCCGGCCCGCACAGCACCCACGACCAGGCGCTGGAGTCCCTCTCCACCGCGTACGCCCTCGGGCTGGTCCGCGGGCTGCCGCGGGATCAGGCCGAGGCCGTGCTGCTGCGGGTGGTCGTGGGGCTCGACGGGCCCGCCGCCGCGCGGGTGCTGGGGAAGCGGCCGGGGGCGGTGCGGACGGCCGCCTACCGTGGGCTGAGACGGCTGGCACGCGAACTGGGCGTCCTGGAGCGGGAGACGGACCCGGCGAAGGGCTCGGCGCGGGATCCGGAGAGGGACTCGGAGAAGGACACGGAGAAGGACGGGGACGGGCATGGCTGATCACGACGCGGGATGCGCGGGTCCTCCGGGGCTCCCGGCGCTGCTGGGCGCGGCGCTGCGCGAGGGGGACGTGGACCGTGAGGCGGAGCGTCGGGCGGTGGCCGCCTTCCGGGCCGTACGGGACGCGGGGTGTCCGTCGGCGCCGACGCGCAGGGAGGACGACTGGCGGCCGGGCGGGGCCGGGTGAGGGGATCACCGGGGCCGGACCTGGTGTGCGCGGGGGACATCGCGGAGACGGCCGGAGCCGCCACCCCCCACAGGAGAGGCCCCGGCCGTCGCGCGGTACGGGCCGCGCGGCGGCCCGTACTCCCTACAGCGCCACGAGTGCGTTTTCTGTCACACCATGGCGGCGAACCAGGTAGTTGCATCTTGTACGGACATGGACGAGGAACAGTTTCAGGTCGTAACGTGCCTTTCGCGCCGGAGTGCGGACGCGACCGACACCATTCGAGGGACCACGTGCTGGGGGACGACGCGGAGCTGACCGCCGCGGTGCTTGCGGCACAGGACGGGGACGAGACCGCGTTCCGGACTGTGTACCGCACGGTGCATCCACGGTTGCTCGGATACGTACGGACGCTGGTCGGCGATCCGGACGCCGAGGACGTCGCGTCCGAGGCCTGGCTGCAGATCGCCCGGGACCTCGACCGGTTCAGCGGGGACGCGGACCGGTTCCGCGGGTGGGCGGCACGGATCGCCCGCAACCGCGCCCTGGACCACATACGGATGCGCGGCCGGCGCCCCGCGATAGGCGGCGACGAGACCGAACTCACCGGCCGCGCCGCCGAGTCCGACACCGCGGGCGAGGCCATCGAGGCGCTGGCCACCGACCTCACCCTCTCCCTCATCGCCCAGCTGCCGCAGGACCAGGCCGAGGCCGTCGTCCTGCGGGTGGTGATGGGCCTCGACGCCAAGACCGCCGCGGAGACCCTCGGCAAGCGGCCCGGCGCCGTCCGCACGGCCGCGCACCGAGGTCTGAAACGGCTCGCGGAACTGCTCGGCGGAGACCCGGAATCGGCCGAGGCACTCGACGCCCTGCCGCCCCAGCGAGACCCGCGCGACCGCGCGGTGACGTCCGCCACTGTGACGCATACGCGTGCGCGGACGCAGAAGGACATGTGATGGCCGACGAGCGCTCTGCTTTTCCGGGGGACACCGAATCCGCCGGCGGCTCCGCCGCGGGCCGGACCCCCGGCCGATGGCTGGACCGCGAGACCGCCGAACTGCTGCTGCGCGGCGAGTCCCTCGACGCCGTCGATCCGGCCGCCCGCGACCAGGCCGAACGGCTCGCCAGAACCCTCGGCGCGCTGGCCGTGGAACCCCCGCAGACCAAGGTCGAACTCCCTGGTGAGGACGCCGCGTTGACGGCGTTCCGGGCCGCGCGCAGCGGTCACGACGTGGCGCGGGCCGGCTTCGGCGGACGTGGCTCCGCGCACGCCGCGCAGTCATCGGACGCCGGACTCGTCCGGCTCGGGCGGCCCGCCTCGGCCGTGCCGGGTTCCCGCTGGGGAAGACCCGTGCGGTTCGGGCTGACCGCCGTGCTCGCCGCCGGGATGCTCGGCGGGGTCGCGGTCGCGGCCGGCACCGGGGCCCTGCGGTCGCCCTTCAGCGACGAACCGACGCCCGGCGCCTCGATCTCCGCCGCCGTGCCGCCCGACCGGACCCCGGTCTCGCCCTCGCCGACGGACACGCACGGCTCGGGCACGCCCACGGCGGGTGCCGGTTCGGACGACTCCTCCGGCGAGGCCGCCGGGAGCGGCGCGCAGCCGACGCCGTCGGCCGAGGCCGGCGACGGCACGCCCGGCGGTTCCGGCACCTGGTGGCGCGGGGTCGCCTCGTCCTGCCGCGCGGTGCGCGACGGCACACCCCTGGCCTCCGGCCGCAAGCGTGCGCTGGAGGGTGCCGCGGGCGGCACGACCCATGTGTGGACGTACTGCAAGGGCGTCCTCAAGCACACCGGCGCCGGTTCGGACGGCAAGGGCACCGGAAAGGGCACCGGCACCGGCAGGAACGGCGGTGCTCAGGGCAACGACCAGAACGGTCCCGGCGGCCAGGGCGGTGACGACGACGGGCACATATCCCCGATCGCACCGGGTGGTGGCGGCAACGGCATCAGTGGTGGTGGCAGCGCCGGCGGTGGGGGCGGCGGGCACCTGGACAACGGCGCCGCCGCTCCGGGCCCGGCGGGGTCCTCGGGCTCCTCGGGGTTCGCCCCGATCACCCGGCACCCGTCGGCGCACACCACCGCCAGTGGCCGGGCTGTCTCGCCGAGCCCGTCGTACAGCGCGCTCTGACCCGTGCTCTGACCTGCGCTTCTGTGAGGCGTGGAACTTTTTTCGCGCGGGGTGTGACGTTTTCGGCCCGGGCGGCGCAGTACTGAATAAGCCGACTGGTCATCGGCCAACGCACTGAGCCGGGGTTCCCCCCGTACCTACGGCTCGTGCACCTGGCGCGGGCGGGACACGTTCCCCCGGTCCCGCTCGCGCCTCATTCACCCTCACTTGTGGACGACGACCTTGTCGCCCGTCCGCACCTGGGCGAAGAGGCTCGCGATCGCCGCCTCGTCGCGCACGTTGACACAGCCGTGCGAGCCGCCCGCGTAACCCCGCATCGAGAAGTCGTACGAGAAGTGCACCGCCTGGCCGCCGCTGAAGAACATCGCGTACGGCATGGGGGAGTGGTAGAGCGTGGACACCCAGGTGCGGGCCTTCCAGTAGACCTGGAACACACCGTCGCGGGTCGGGGTGTACTGCGCGCCGAACCGGACGGCCATCGTCGACACCGTGCGGCCGTCGATCATCCAGCGCAGGGTGCGGCTCGTCTTGTCGATGCAGAGCACCCGGCCGGTCAGGCAGCGCGGGTCGGGGGCGCCGGCGGGCTGGCCGCCCATCAGGTACAGGTCCCACTTGCCCGGCTCGTGCGTCATCCTCACCAGCCGCTGCCAGGTGACCCGGTCGGTCCGGCCCGTCCTCGGCAGCCCGCGCTTGCCCTGGAAACCGGCGACGGCCTGCTCGGTGAGGTCGTCGTAGGAGCCGGTCGGGCCGTCGAAGAGCCAGTCGACCTGCCGGAGCCGCGCCTGGAGTTCGCGCACGTCCGTGCCGCTGTCGCCGCGCTCCCACAGGACGTCCGCGGGGCGGGCGGGGGCCGGGACGGCGGAGGACTTGCCGTCACCGGCGGTCGTACGGCCGCCGCTGCCGCCGGGGAGTTCGATGCGTACGGGCAGACGGTGTCCGCCGTCCGCGCCCTGCGCCGTACAGCCGCACACCGTCACCAGGGCCGACAGGGCCGCGGCGGCGGCGAGCGCTCTTCCCATGCCCGTAGTACGCATCGCGCACCCCCGTCGTCTCACCGGCGTCGTACCCCCGGACGGCGGGTCGCGAACGGGGGCCGGGGCGGGGCGCGCGAAGGGCTGTGGGGCCACGCGTCCGCGTGCGACACTCGTGCTCATGTTCGGTGTCATCGATCTCCCCACCTACCTCGCGGGCCTGGTCCTGATCGTCCTGCTGCCCGGTCCCAACTCGCTGTACGTCCTCTCGGTCGCCGCGCGGCGCGGGACCCGTGCCGGGTACACGGCCGCCGCCGGTGTCTGGTGCGGCGACACCGTGCTGATGACGCTCTCCGCGGCCGGGGTCGCCTCGCTGCTGCAGGCCAACGCCGTGCTGTTCGGGATCGTGAAGTACGCGGGGGCCGGGTATCTGACCTGGCTCGCGATCGGGATGATGCGGGCCGCGTGGTCGATGTGGCGCAGCCGCAAGGAGCGGGCGGCGGCGGAGCCGGCTCCCGTCGCCGAGGCGGCCGAGGAACGGCCCTACCGCCGCGCCTTCGTGGTGAGCCTCTTCAACCCGAAGGCGATCCTGTTCTTCGTCGCCTTCTTCGTTCAGTTCGTCGACCCCGGGTACGCCTATCCCGCGCTGTCGTTCGTCGTGCTCGGCGCCTTCGCGCAGCTGGCGAGCTTCCTGTACCTCAGCGCCCTGATCTTCAGCGGCACCCGGCTCGCGACCGCCTTCCGCCGCCGCAGGCGTCTCGCGGCCGGCGCGACCTCGGCGGCCGGGGCGCTCTTCCTGGGCTTCGCGGTGAAGCTGTCCCTGGCCAGTTCCGTGTGACTAGCCGTTCAGGCCGAAGCGTTCGGCGTACTCCGTCAGACCGCCGTCCGTGTCGCCCGCCCAGCCGACGTAGCCGTCGGGCCTGACCAGGAAGAGAACGGTGCCGTACGTCTCGGCCGCCGGGCCCTCCACGACCCGCACGGTGTCGCCGGTGCCGATCGCCGGTGCCTTCGTGCCCAGCGCGAGCAGGGTCCAGTGCGGGCCGCGGAAGGCGTCGAGGAGGCGTACGCCCGCGACGGTCCGGTGGGGTGCGCGGTCACCGGCGCGCAGGCCCCCGCCCGCTGCCCGGGTCTCCGTCGTGAGCGTCGACTCCCGGTAGCCGATGCCCAGTTGACGGGTCGCCTCGCCGCGGCGGGCCTCGCCCCGGTGGACCTTGGTGGACAGGCCGAGCATCTCGGCGGCGTTCGGGCGCCGCTCCTCCTCGTAGGTGTCGAGCAGGCTCGCGGGAGCCTCGCCGCGCAGGACCGCGCCCAGCTTCCAGCCCAGGTTGTAGGCGTCCTGGACGCTGGTGTTGAGGCCCTGTCCGCCGGCCGGCGAGTGGACGTGGGCCGCGTCCCCGGCGAGGAAGACCCGGCCTTGCCGGAAGCGGTCGGCGAGGGCGGCGCGGGGGCGGAAGTCGGAGCTCCAGCGGATCTCGGTGAGGGACTCGGGCGCGAGGTGCGAGCGGGCGGCGACGATTTTCCGTACGCCGTCGAGGGACAGGTCGGGCGTGCTGTCGTCCAGGATCTGGGCGATCACCTGGAAGTCCTCCGTGCCGGCCAGCGGGCAGATCGCGAGGAAGCCGTCGTCGCCGCGCGGCGGGAAGATGTGCCAGTTGTCGCGGTCCAGGCCGGTGATACGGACGTCGGCCACCAGGATCGGGTTCGGGTCGACGGTCTCGCCGGTCATGCCGATGCCGAGCCCGCGCCGGATCACCGAACGGCCGCCGTCGGCGGCCACGACGTACCGGGCGCGGACGGGGGCGCCGGACGCGAAGGCGACCGTCACGCCGTCCTCGTCCTGGCTGAGGCCGGTGACCTCGCGGCCGAAGGACACCCGGCCGCCCAGTTCGTCGAGCCGGGCCCGCAGGATCTCCTGGGTGCGCCACTGGGGCACCATCCACGGGGCGCCGTACGGCGAGTCCTCGGTGGTCTCGGCCGGGTCGAACATGCTCTGCTCGGCGACCCGCTCGCCGTCCTGCCAGACCATTCCGACCGGGTACTCGCCGCCCGCCGCGAGGATCGCGTCCAGTACGCCGAGGTCGTCGAAGACCTCCATCGTGCGCGGCTGGATGCCCTTGCCGCGTGAGCCGGGGGACAGCTCCGGGCCGCGCTCCACGACCAGCGCGTCCACCCCGCGCCGGGCGAGGTCCACGCCGAGGGCGAGTCCGGTGGGGCCCGCGCCCACGATCAGTACGTCCAGGTGCTCGGTCACGATCCTTCTCCTTAACGCTGTTAAGTGCCGGTGGTCCCGAGCATGGCCTTAACGGTGTTAAGTTGTCAACCGTGAGCACGGAACGACGCACCCCCCTCGACCGCAAGCGCGTCGCGGACACCGCCCTGAAGCTGCTGAACGAGGTCGGCCTCGACGGGCTGACCCTGCGCGCCATCGCCCGCGAACTCGACGTCAAGGCGCCCGCGCTGTACTGGCACTTCAAGGACAAACAGGCGCTGCTCGACGAGATGGCCACGGAGATGTACCGGCGGATGGTCGCCGACGCCCCGCTCGCCTCGGAGGACACCTGGCAGGAACGGCTGCTGAAGTCCAACCGCGCCCTGCGCGACGCGCTGCTCGGCTACCGCGACGGCGCCAAGGTCTTCAGCGGCTCCCGCTTCACCGGCACCCTGCACGCGGTGGAGATGGAACGCACCCTGCGCCTGTTCACCGAGGCGGGCTTCACCCTCGCCCAGGCGGTCCGCGCGACCTCCACCTCGTACCTCTTCACGATCGGTTTCGTCAGCGAGGAGCAGGGCGTCACGCCCCTGCCCGACGAGCGGCGCGAGGGCTACGACATACACGAACGCGCCCGCCTGATGGCCGACTTCCCCCTGTCGGCCGCGGCGGGCGCGGAGATCTTCGAGAACTACGGCCGGCACTTCGAGGAAGGGCTCGACCTGATCGTCGCCGGTATCGAGGCGCGGTTCAGGACCTGCTGAGGCCGTTGCGGATCGCGCGCGTCAGGATCGGCGGCAGCACGTCGGCCGCGAGACGGCGGGTGCGGCTGCGGGCCTTGCGGCGGGGCGGCGCGGTGACCGCCGCGGGCCGCTCCACGGGCTCCTCCGGGACCGGCTCGTCCGCGAACCGGGACGGCGGGAACGGCGGGGCCTGCATGCCCTTCTTGGACTTGAAGCGGACCAGCCGGTGTCCGGCGGCCTGCTGGATGCTCAGGTGACAGTCCTCGCGGCCCCGCACCATCTCCAGCAGCTCGTCCTGGAGCGGCTCGGGGTCGCCCCACATGCCGTAGAGCTTCTGGGTGCTCAGGCAGATCGGGCGCAGGCCCCTGGTGAGCACGGCTTCCCAGACGGCGACGGAGACACCGGGCGTGTGCTCCGAGCGGAAGTCGTCCAGGACCACGATCCCGCCGGGCAGCAGGGCGTCCTGGGCGGCGCCGATGTCGTCGCGGACGTGCTCGTAGAGGTGCGAGGCGTCTATGTGGACGAACCGGCAGCTCGCGGGGGCGACCTCCGCCGGGACGACGCTGCTCGGGCCTTTCAGGACCCGGGGCAGCTCCTCGTGGAAGGCGAGGTAGTTCTCCTCGAACGTGCGCTGGGTCAGGGAGGCGTACGACTTCGTCGCCTCCGCCTGGTTGGCCTCGTCGAGCGCGTCGCCCTCGAAGAGGTCGCACACGGTGAACCGCTCGCCGTCCTGGCGGTGCCGGCCGACACAGATCGCGCTCTTGCCCATGTACACCCCGACTTCCAGCAGATCGCCCCGCGTTCCCGTCGACTCCTGCCGGTCCAGGAACCACTCGAACAGCACCTGGTCGAGAACGGGGAACCACCCGGGAACGTCCTCGAATCGACGGGGCGGTCGTATCGTGCGGGGTACGAGGGTCATTGTCGAGAACACTCCCTGGTACGGACGGGCCGGCCGGATTGAGCCAGTGCGGGACTCCCCAGCATCTGCCCAACGGCGCCCGGTGAAACGGACGGAGAAGTGAACGGCAGACCAATTCCTGTACGTGTGGTGTACGAGCGCCATGAAAAAGGGAGGGTGTCCGGGAAATTCTCGGATGCCCCCCTTTCACATGCGGAATCGCCGACGCTGAAATCCTCAGCGGCGCGCACCCGGGGGATTCGACAGGGCCGAGCGCAGTACGGGTGTCAGCCGGTTCTCGACGAAGCGGTTCAGCAGCCAGGCCAGGACGAGCATCGTGACCACCGTCAGGAGGAACGTCGCGTACGACGGAATGCCCAGGGACTGGTGATAGGCCTTGATGACGACCCAGCCCAGATGCTCATGGACGAGATAGAAGGGATACGTCAGCGCCCCCGCGACCGTCAGCCAGCGCCAGTTCGCCCAGTGCAGCCAGCCCAGGGCGATCGCCGCGACGGCGACGTAGCCGAAGGTGACGACCAGGATGATGCCCCAGGCGGAGCGGTTGGAGAAGGCCGTCGTGTTGGGCGAGTGCCACAGGCTCGCCACCGCGTAGTGCTGGCCGATCAGCCAGCTGACGGCGACGATGCCCCACGCGTAGACGTCCTTGCGGTCGCGGTGCACGAGGTAGAGGCCGACACCGCCGATGAAGTACGGCGCGTACTCGGGCATCACGATGATGTCGAGCAGCGGTGACTTCGCGCCCTGCGTGATCACCGCAGCCAGCGTCCAGCAGGCGCAGAACATGATCACCCGGCGTCGGTTCGCGCCGGGCAGCACGATGCACAGGGCGAACAGCGCGTAGAAGCGGATCTCCGCCCACAGGGTCCAGCAGACGCCGAGCACCCGGTCGACGCCCAGCGGCATCTGCATCATCGTCAGGTTGACCAGCAGGTCGCTCGGCGCGGCGGCCTTGTACGCCACCATCGGCAGCGCGAAGACCGCCGTCACCAGAAGCAGCGCCGCCCAGTACGCGGGCAGCAGCCGGGAGGCGCGGGAGGCGAAGAAGGAGCGCAGCGGGCGGCCCCAGCCGCTCATGCAGATGACGAAGCCGCTGATCACGAAGAACACCTGCACGCCGAGGCAGCCGTAGGAGAACAGCAGGTGCAGGGTGGGGAACTGGTGCTTCGGCGAGGAGCCCCACGCCTTGGTGACGTCACCGTCACGGCCGCCGTAGTGGTAGGCGGCCACCATCAGCGCGGCGACCAGACGCAGGCCGTCCAGGGCCCGGAGGCGGCTCTCCCGGCGCCGGGGAGGCTTCGGCGGGTCGGACGGTGGAAGCGTGTCGGCGGTCGGCGGCAGGACGGCGCGGATCACGTTGCCCGTCGGGTTTTCCCGAGTGTCCGCGGGCGTGTCGATCACAGGTTTCCCCTCGGTGGGACGTTGCTGGGTCACAGCACACTAGTCCGACATCCGGGCGGGTTTGCGCTCCGGACGCGACCCTTCGTCACCCCGTCCGCGGGAGTTCACCCAGGTTTCGTTTTCGCGTACCCAACCTCGTGGAGCCACCGCAACGGACCCCGTGTACCGCGGGCACGCACAGGGCGGGACGGCTCCCGAGGAGCCGTCCCGCCCTGTGCCGTGCCGGGTGTCAGCGGCTGACGGTCCGCTTCAGCAGCCGCGCGCGCCGTGCGACCCGGCGCACCGTCGCGTTGCGCGGGATGAACGCGAGCTGGGCCGGAACCGCGCCGGGCAGCGCCAGCGAGGTGAGCCGCTTGCGCTTGAAGTAGCGCCAGCTGTGCGCGTTCAGCCGCCGGGACAGATAGGCCTCGGCGGCCGGCCGCAGATTCGGGTAGATCTTCGGCTGCATCGCGTAACCGACCGCCTGGACCAGCTCGTTCAGCGCGCCGATGTCCATGCCCCGGCGCTGCTCGGCGACCGCCGGACGGTCCGTCAGCTCGGGCAGGAGCGCGTCGACCACCGTCACCGGCACCCGGTTGCTGTTCTCGTACGGCGTCAGCCGGTCCAGCAGGGTGGCCGTGCCGACCCGGGCCACCGGCAGCTCGTACAGCGCGCCCGCGGTGAGCAGGGCGGTGGAGAAGCAGCCGACGACCAGGACGGGCCGCAGCCGCTGGTAGAGGACCTCGGCCAGGACCGGGGTGTCGAGCACCGTCAGGTCGGCGCCGAGCCGCTCGGCCTCCTGCTCCAGCGCACGCGACCAGCGGGCCGGCGCGGAGGGGTGCGGCTTGAACACCACGCGGGTGTGGCCGAGTTCGACCACGCCCCGGAGCATCCGGACGTGCAGGTCCTCTTCCTCCTCGGCGGTGAGGATGTCGAGCGCGGAGAGGTACTGGCCGAGCAGCAGGGCGGGCTGGTCCGGCAGTGCGGGCAACTCCTCGGCGGTGTCCACGAGTTCGGACAGCACCTTCACGAAGGCGTCGGTCGGCACGATCTCCGGCTCGACCCCGAACTCGGTGAGGAGCAGCGGCACCAGGCCCGGCACCAGGTCCAGGTGGAGCAGACGGTCGACGCGGGTGCCGACCAGCGGGTCGATCTTGTTGCGGGTCGGGCCGTAGCTCATCAGGCCGTCGGCGTAGACGGTGACGGGTGCGCCGGTGAAGATCTGGGCCACGCCGAGCGCCGGGTTGACCTGGATCGACTCGACGGCCAGTTCCACAGGGTCGTCACCGAGGTCCCACAGGAGGCGCAGATGCCGCTCCCACATCGGGACGTCGTCCAGGCGCGGGGCCCAGCCGCCCGGATGGAAGGGGGAGATGGTCTCGTTCCACGACTTCACGTCGTCGAAGCGCTCCCGCAGCCGCTCGAAGCCGGGCGCCTCGTCGAGACCGGGTGTGGTCTCGGGGGTCGCCGCGTTGTTGCAGACGAGCAGGATGCGCCGGTCGGCGGGGCGGAAGCAGTCGGAGTCGAGGGCCGCGGCGAGTGTGGCGGTGCCGTACAGCGTCGACGCCAGGAAGATCTGGGTGGTCACGCGGCGGCCCCCGCGGCGGCGGGACGGCGGCGCAGCCGGCGCAGCCTCGTCGCACGCTGTATGTCCATGGAGTCGAGTGCCTCGTCCACCACGTCCTGCGGCATGCGCCGCAGGGCGACGGCGCTCATCGACTTCAGTTTTCTCGCCACCGCGGGCTCGAACCTTTCGATGGATCCCAGATGATGGGAGATGATCGCGCAATAGGTGCGGACGGCCTTGGGGAGCAGCGACGCCGCGTCCCTGTCCTGTGCCGTCTCCTCGATGACCTGGTCGAACGCGCGGATGAAGTCGAGCTGGCGGACATCGCCGATCTGGGTGAGCGAGGAGGCGACCCCGCGGCGGTAGAAGACGCCGAGCAGGCTCACCGCGGCGAACGACTCCGCCTCCCGGTGCAGCTTCCAGATCCACGGCCGGTCCTCGGCCGTGCGCAGCCCGTCGGTGAAGTGGAGCAGGCCGCGGTCGACCAGCCGGCGGTGGTAGATCCCCGCCCAGGCGAACGCGTAGTCGACGGAGGTGGACCGGTCGGCGGGCAGGATCGCCTCGCGCGGACTCATCACGACTCCGCGCCTGCCGTGCGGCACGCGGTTGACGGTGCGGGCCCGCGCGGTGCACTGGACATGGTCCGTGCGCACGAAGTCGCAGCCCAACTCCTCGATGGAGTTGACCAGTTGGGGGAAGTAGCCGGGAGCGAGCCAGTCGTCCCCGTCGAGGAACGTCAGGTACTCCCCCCGGGCCTTGTCGATGCCGGTGTTGCGCGCGGTCGCCAGTCCTCCGTTCTTCTCGTGTCTGACATACACCGCGCCTGGCAACTCGCGCTCCGCGCGCGCGAGAATGTCGGGTGTCCCGTCGCGCGAGCAGTCGTCGACGAGGATGAATTCGTAGTCCGCACGCGCGTTCGCCCGCAGGCTCTTGAGCGTGTCGGGCGCGTATTGCTGCACGTTGTAGAACGGCACGATGACGGAGAGCTTGACCACGCAGTCGACGTTAGGGGGCGGCCCGTCATCCGTCTTTACCTTCACCTTGATATTGGATGAACGCCGCGTGGCGAAGCAGTGAAGCGGGTTGTTTTTCGCGCCGCCCGCGCCCTGATTCGCCATTCGGCGGCGCGCTGTTAACCGTTTGTTGCCCTCGGGTTGGGCCGATCAACGGAATCGCTTCCTAGCGTCTTCGGTGTGCCAGCAAGTGCAACGCAGACCCTGCGAGTCGCCGTCCTCGCGGATTCCGACACCCGGTGGAAATGGGGTTCGCTCACCGCGAACCGCATCGCTCCGGCGAATTCGGACATCTCTTTGGACGGGTACCTCCTGCGGGGTCGTGCCACCCCAACAGCCCGCCAGCTGAAGGAAGTAGGCGTCACCGCCGACTCCCTCCGCGAGGTGACCGCCGTCGAGTTCCTGCGCGCCATGGAGAACGAGTCGGAGCCGTACGACATCCTCGTGCTCTCCCTCGTCGGCGGCGGGGTCCAGGCGATGCTGCACGGTCTGGCCCGCGTCTGGGCCGGGCGCGCCCAGCGGCCCGTGGTCGTCACCGGCTACGTCGGCGTCGTCTACGAGAAGCTCACCGACGGCCTGCTGCTGCGGCACGGCGCGGACCTCGTGCTCGCCAACTCCCGCCAGGACGCGGACCGTTTCACGGCGGTCTACGACGGTGTCGGCGCCGACTCCTCGGCGGTGACCGAGGTCGCCCTGCCGTTTCTCGGCGGGGACATGTACACCGGCGAGCACGACCCCTACACGGTCGTCTTCGCCGTGCAGCCCTCGGTGCCCGACAACCGTAGGGACCGCGACTACCTGCTCAACCGGGCGATCCAGCACGCCCGTTTCCACCCGGGCCGCGAGGTGCTGCTCAAGCTGCGCTCCAAGCCCGGCGAACACACCACGCACATCGAGGAGTTGCCCTACCAGAAGCTGGTCCAGGGCAAGGACCTCCCCGCCAACTTCAGCCTGGTGTACGGGCACATGGGCGAGGTGCTCGACCGCACCGACCTCCTGGTGACCATCAGCTCCACGGCCGCCCTGGAGTCCCTGCACCGCCGTATCCCCACCGTCGTGCTGACCGACCTCGGCATCCGCGAGGGGCTCGGCAACCACCACTTCGTGGGCTCCGGCTGCCTGGCCTCCTGGGAACAGCTCGACGCCGGGTTCAAGCCGGTGCCGGACCCGGAGTGGGTGGCCCGGCAGGGAGTCATGGCCGGGGGCTCCGCCTCCGGGGGAGGGTCGTACGAGACGGCCTTCGACGCGGCCAGGGAGCGGATCGCCGAGCTGCTGGCCGGCGACGGGATGGCGCCGCTGACCCCCTACTACACGCCCGAGACCGCCCCCGGCTATCTGCCCGGCATCCTCGCCCGCCACCACCTCGGCCCGGACGGCACCCCGCTGCCCGGCGCCCCGGCCGCGGACAAGGCGCCCGGTCCCGTCCGGCAGATCGTCCGCCGGGCCGCGCGGGGCGCCTACCGCCACGGAGTGCAGCGCGTGGCGCCCGTCATCCGCCGGATGGGGGAGCTGTGAACGCCCCGTCTTCCGCTCAAGGAGTAGAGCCCATGTCCAACCCGCAAGCGGGCCAAGGCGCTTCCGTGCGCCGGGTGCTCGCGGTGATCCCCGCGCGCGGCGGCTCCAAGGGCGTCCCCGCCAAGAACCTCGCCCCCGTCGGCGGCGTCCCGCTGGTGGCCCGCGCGGTGCGCGAGTGCCGTGCCAGCCGCCTGGTGACGGACGTGGTCGTCTCCACCGACGACCAGGCCATCGCCGCCGCCGCCCGCCAGGCCGGTGCCGAGGTCGTGCTGCGGCCCGCCGCCATCGCCGGCGACACCGCGACCTCCGAGGCCGCCGTCCTGCACGCCATGGACGCCCACGAGGCCCTGCACGGCGCGTCCGTCGACGTGGTCCTGCTCGTCCAGTGCACCAGCCCCTTCATCGTCCGCGAGGACGTCGACGGCATCGTGAACGCGATCGTCGCGAACGGCGCCGACACCGCCCACACCGTCGCCCCCTTCCACGGCTTCGTGTGGCGCGACGCCGACGACGAGGCCACGGCGGTCGTCGAACCCGCCCGCAGCGAAGAGGTCGCGGGCGCCACCAAGGTCGCCAACTCGACGGTGGCCAGCGGCGGTTACGGCGTCAACCACGACAAGTCGTTCCGCCCGCGCCGCCAGGACCGCCCCCAGGACTTCCTGGAGACCGGCGCCGTCTACGGCATGGACGCGGCCGGCTTCCGCACGGTCGGCCACCGCTTCTTCGGCCGCACCGAACTCGTCCGGACCGACCCCGCACGGGTGTTGGAGATCGACGACCCCCACGAGCTGGCCAGGGCACGGGCGTTGGCCCCGCTGTTCGACGCGGACCGCCCCGGCTCGCTCCCGACCGCCGACGACATCGACGCGGTTGTACTCGACTTCGACGGCACCCAGACCGACGACAGGGTGCTGATCGATTCCGACGGACGGGAGTTCGTCTCCGTGCACCGCGGAGACGGACTCGGCATCGCGGCGCTGCGCAAGAGCGGCCTGAAGATGCTCATCCTGTCCTCGGAGCAGAACCCGGTCGTCGCCGCCCGGGCCCGGAAGCTCCAGCTCCCGGTCCTGCACGGCATCGACCGGAAGGACCTCGCACTCAAGCAGTGGTGCGAGGAGCAGGGCATCGCGCCGGAGCGCGTGCTCTACGTCGGCAACGACGTCAACGACCTCCCGTGCTTCGCCCTCGTGGGCTGGCCCGTGGCGGTCGCGAGCGCCCACGACGTCGTACGCGGCGCCGCACGAGCGGTCACCACCGTGGCCGGTGGCGACGGCGCTGTCCGAGAGATCGCCAGCTGGATCCTCGGCCCCTCTCTCGATTCCCTCACCAAGTAAGGAAACCCGCTGTCATGAGCATCAACTCCCGTCTGCGCCAGTTCGGTTCGAAGACCGCAGGCCCCGGCCAGCCCGTCTACGTCGTGGGCGAGATCGGCATCAACCACAACGGTGAGCTGGAGAACGCCTTCAAGCTGATCGACGCCGCCGCCGAGGCCGGCTGCGACGCCGTCAAGTTCCAGAAGCGCACCCCGGAGATCTGCACCCCGCGCGACCAGTGGGACATCGAGCGCGACACCCCCTGGGGCCGCATGACCTACATCGACTACCGCCACCGCGTGGAGTTCGGCGAGGACGAGTACCGCCAGATCGACGAGTACGCCAAGTCGAAGAACATCGACTGGTTCGCCTCCCCGTGGGACACCGAGGCCGTCGCCTTCCTGGAGAAGTTCGACGTCCCCGCCCACAAGGTCGCCTCCGCGTCCCTCACCGACGACGAGCTGCTCCGCTCGCTGCGCGCCACCGGCCGCACGGTCATCCTCTCCACCGGCATGTCGACCCCGAAGCAGATCCGCCACGCGGTCGAGGTCCTCGGCTCGGACAACATCCTGATGTGCCACGCCACGTCGACCTACCCCGCGCAGGCCGAGGAGCTCAACCTCCGCGTCATCAACACCCTCCAGGCCGAGTACCCGAACGTCCCGATCGGCTACTCCGGTCACGAGACGGGCCTGCAGACCACCCTCGCCGCGGTCGCGCTCGGCGCCACCTTCGTCGAGCGCCACATCACCCTCGACCGCGCCATGTGGGGCTCGGACCAGGCCGCCTCCGTCGAGCCGCAGGGCCTGACCCGCCTCGTCCGCGACATCCGCACCATCGAGGCCTCCCTCGGCGACGGCGTCAAGAAGGTCTACGAGTCGGAGCTCGGCCCGATGAAGAAGCTGCGCCGCGTCACCGGCGTGGTGGCCGAGGCGGAGATCGCCGCGGCCGCCGGCGAGCCGGTCTCGGTCTGAGTTTGAGCCATTAAGCGCCACTTACGGTCACGGGACGGTCGTACGACGATGAGCCCTCGCGCCGGCACCGCCGGCCTCACCCCCCACACTCTCGCGTTCGTGGAGAGTCCGGTACAGCTGCTGAACGTGCTGGAGTGGGCGCACCTGCGTGCGCCCAGGGCCGAGGAGGCACCCGGCGGGGGGCTCACCCTCGTGGTCCTGTCACCGACCGACCCGATGACCCGCGGCCAGCTGCGCCGCATGGCCGACCTCGCCCGCGACGAGGGCCACACCGTGCGCTGGGAGGAGGCGCGGGGCGGACCCGCCGCCCCCTTCCAGACCATCGGCGGCCTGACCCGGCTCCTCCGCAGGGCGGACCGGATCGTCATGGGGGACCCGTTCTCCCGCTACGTACAACTCCTCCTGACCATCACCAGGGCACGCGAGCTGGTGGTGGTCGACGACGGCACCGCGACGATGGAGTTCGTCGCCCAACTGGCCAGCGGCGAACGCCTCGTGCGCTGGCACCGCAAGGGCGGCCGGCCCGGTCCCCGCGACCTGGTCTTCGCCCCGGTCTCCTCGGCGGCCCGCCGCCGCCTCACCCCGAGCGCCCGGCGCACGGTCGAGGTCTTCTCCTCGATGCCGATCGAGACGACCCCCGAGGGCGTCACGATCACCGCGAACGCATTCGCCTGGACCCGCGCCACCTTCGGCCCGCCCCGCATCACCAAGGGCGCCGACATGGTCGGAACGTCCCTGGTGGAGACGGGAGTCGTCGACAACGACCGCTACCTGGAGGCGGTCTCCGCGCTCGCCAAGACCCACGGCGCGACCCGCTACTTCGCCCACCGCCGCGAAAGCACCGAGAAGCTCCACCGGCTGGCGGTCGAGACGGGCCTGGAGATCGTCCGCCCCGACCTGCCCCTGGAACTGATCGCCCGGCGCGGTCCGATCGGCCGGACGATCCTCAGCTTCCCGTCGACCGTCGTCCACACCCTGCCCCTCGCCCTGGTCGGCACGGAGGTACGGGTCGCGGTCTGCGACATCGACCCCGCCTGGCTGACCGAGAACGCCTCACCCCGTGCACAGGGCTTCCTGTCGGGGGTCACGGGCACGGCGCGGGACGTGCACCGGTTGTCGGCGGTGACGGCGGCCTAGGACCTGTCCGGCGGTTCAGCCGGTGGCCGGGGGTTTGTGGGCCAGGGTGAAGGCCCGGCCCCACTTCTGCTGGCCCTGCCGTTCGATCCGGGCCTGGGCGTACACGCTCAGGCCCGCTTCCGTGAGGTGGGCCGCCACCTGGGCGGGGGTGCGGAAGTAGTAGTCCAGCGAGATGTCCTGGCCGTAGCGCTCCGCCAGGTGGATGTGTTCGCCCTCCGAGGCCTGGAACGCCAGCAGGACATAGCCGCCCGGCAGCAGCACCCGGTGGAACTCCGCGAGGACACCGGGCAGTTCGGCGTCCGGGACGTGGATCGTGGAGTAGAGCGCGAGCACGCCGGCCAGGGTCGCGTCCGGGACGTCCAGGGCGGTCATCGAGCCGACCCGGAACGAGAGCCGGGGATGCGCCTCGCGGGCCAGCGCCACCATGTGCGGGGAGATGTCGATGCCGAAGGCCTGGAGGCCGAGGTCGTTCAGGCGGGCGGTCACATAGCCGGGGCCGCTGCCGACGTCGGCCACCCGGGGCTCGTCTGCCGCCGTACGGACCAGCGCGGCGAAGGCGGTCAGCAGACCGGCCTCGACGGGGCCGTCGCCCAGGCCGTCCGGATGCTCGGCGCTGTACGCGGGCGCGATGGCGTCGTAGGAGGAGCGGGTGGCCTCTATGAAGTCCGCGGTCAGGTCCGCGTTCGGGTCGGTCACGTCGGCGGACCCTACCAAGGGACCGCAACGGACACGCCGGTTCGGGAATCTCACGCTGCGTAGCGGTGTTCGCACTGTTGTGGGGCCGTGCGGATTCCGGGATGCGGACGGGTCGAGCCGGGCTGTGGTGAGCCGTGGTATCCCAGGAGGAGCGGAGAGTGTACCCATCTCCACAGGCGGCTATGCGGCCGGCGGTCAGATTTTCTTCGACTAACGGGTTGAAGTTTTGTTGATCGAGGGTCAGTTGACCATCCGGGCGCCCTACCCTTCAGAGGGTGAAGCAATTGATGTCAGCAGAGTCCGAGGCAGAGCCCGAGGTCGAACCCGTCGGGAACGTGCTCCCGGGCACCCTTCCGGACCTCCTGCGTGCCGAGCTCGTCGCGTTCCGCCGAGACCTGCACATGCACCCAGAACTGGGCAACCAGGAGTTCCGGACCACCGCCGCGATCAAGGCCCGGCTGGAGGCCGCCGGTCTCGAACCGCGCGTCCTCGCCATCGGCACCGGCCTCATCTGTGACATCGGCCCCCGTGACCCCGCCGTACCCATGCTCGCGCTGCGCGCCGACATCGACGCCCTGCCCATCCCGGACACGAAGAGTGACTGCGCGTACCGCTCCACCGTGCCCGACCGCGCCCACGCCTGCGGCCACGACGTGCACACCACCGTCGTCCTCGGCGCCGGCCTCGTGCTCGCCCGGCTGCACGAGCAGGGCCTGCTCCCACGGGCCGTACGACTCCTCTTCCAGCCCGCCGAGGAAGTCCTGCCCGGCGGCGCCGCCGACGCCATCGCGTGCGGGGTGCTCGACGGGGTGGGGCGGATCATCGCCGTGCACTGCGATCCCAAGGTGGACAGCGGGCGGATCGGGCTGCGCATCGGCCCCATCACCTCCGCCTGCGACCGGCTGGAGGTCTCCCTCGACGGCCCCGGCGGCCACACCGCCCGGCCGCACCTGACCACCGACCTCGTCACCGCCGCCGCCCGCGTCGCCACCGACGTGCCCGCGGTCGTCGCCCGCCGCATGGACGCGCGCAGCGGCGTCTCGGTGACCTGGGGCCGTATCGAGTCCGGGCACGCGCCCAACGTCATCCCGCAGCACGCCGAACTGTCGGGCACCGTGCGGTGCCTCGACCTCGACGCCTGGCGGCAGGCGCCCGACGTCGTGCACGCGGCGATCGACGAGATCGCCGGACTGCACCGGGCCAAGTCCGTGATCGAGTACGTCCGCGGAGTGCCGCCCGTCGTCAACGACGCGCTCGTCACCGAACTGCTCCGGGACGCCATGACCGCCCGCCGCGGACCCCTCTCCGTCGAGGACACCGAGCAGAGCCTCGGCGGCGAGGACTTCTCCTGGTACCTGGAGCAGGTGCCCGGCGCCATGGCCCGGCTCGGTGTCCGCACCCCGGGCGAGCGCACCGTACGGGACCTCCACCAGGGCGACTTCGACGCTGACGAGTCCGCGATCACGGTCGGCGTGGAACTGTTCACCGCCGCCGCCCTGATCGACGGCGCGATCTGACCGGCACGCCGTGACCCGGGGGACGCAGGGGTGCCCGTTCGGTACCCCTACGTCCCCTTGTGTCACCCGGGTGTAACCACCCGCGCGGGAACGTAACGCGGCGGCGGCACGATCCGGTAACGGCAAGGAGAAACACCGTTCCCCTCCTCTTCTACGCGCGTTACTGTGCGCGGAAATCGCCACAGAGGCGGCGGCTTGGGGAAGCGGTCCGGTGACGGTGCCGTGGGGACGAAGGAGTGCTTGCTGTGCGTCAGACATCTCGGAGGACGAAGTTCTCCCAAGCTGCGGTGGCCGTCACGGTCATCGCCCTCGCGGCCACCGCCTGCGGTAGCTCCAGCAAGGACGCCGACAAGACGAGCGACAGCGCGTCGTCCTCGTCCGGCAAGTACACCGGCAAGGGCATCGGCCTCGCCTACGACGTCGGCGGCAAGGGCGACCAGTCCTTCAACGACGCGGCCTACGCCGGTTTCCAGAAGGCCGAGAAGGAGTTCAACCTCACCGGCCGCGACATCGAGCCGCAGGACAACGAGTCCGACGCGGACAAGGTGCAGCGCCTGGAGAGCCTCGCCACGGCCGGCTACAACCCGGTGATCGGTGTCGGCTTCGCCTACGCGCCGGCCGTCAAGGAGGCCGCGGCGAAGTTCCCGAACATCACCTTCGGCATCATCGACGACGAGACCATCACCGCCCCGAACGTGGCCGACCTGGTCTTCCACGAGGAGCAGTCCTCGTACCTCGCGGGCGTCGCCGCGGCCAAGGCGACCAAGAAGAACCACATCGGGTTCATCGGCGGCGTGGACGTCCCCCTCATCCACAAGTTCGAAGCCGGCTTCGACCAGGGCGCCAAGTCCGTCAACCCGAGCATCAAGATCGAGTCGCAGTACCTCACGCAGACCGCGGCCCAGGGCGGCTTCTCCAGCCCCGACAAGGGCAAGGACGCGGCGAGCGGCCAGATCGACGCGGGCGCGGACGTCCTGTACGCCGCCGCCGGTCTCTCCGGCCAGGGCGTCATCTCCGAGGCCTCCGCCAAGAAGGTGTGGGCCATCGGCGTCGACTCCGACCAGTACGAGCAGAAGGCGCTCGCCAAGTACAAGGACGCGATCCTCGGCTCGGCCCTGAAGAACGTCGGCGGCGCGGTCTACGACCTGGTCAAGTCCGTCTACGAGGGCAAGCCCAAGACCGGCGTGGTCCGCTACGGCCTCGACAACGACGGCGTCGGCTTCTCCGACACCAACCCGAAGTACAAGGCGATGACGGCCGCGGTGGCCGCGGTGGACAAGGCGAAGGCGGACATCGTCTCCGGCAAGATCACCGTCAACACCAAGTAGCACTAGCCCCTTAGTGCATCGTTCCAGCCTGCACGCCCCTAGGCCCGGGGCACCGATCTCCCGTCTGCCGCGCGACGCCTGGCACGCACGCTCGCCGCGTTGCCGGACCGCCCACGTGGCTCCGCCACGCGAACGCTCCGGCGCCTTGCGATCGCACGCACCAGACGCCGCGCGGCCCGCCCTGCGGGCGGACGACGGGAGATCGGCGCCCCGGGCCTTGCCTCCCGCAAGGGGCGTCCGGCTGTCCGTACGCTTGTCACCATCTGTGGCCACAGCTCTATAACGGACCGGACAGATGGGGTTTTCCGTCTGGTCTACGCGCGTTACGCTGCGGCGGAACCAGCGCCTGGTTTGGGCGCTTGCACGAAGGAGTCTCGTTCCATGCGCCGGGTGTCCCGAATCGCGGTTGCAGGCGTTGCAACCGCAGCTCTTGCAGTAACCGTCTCCGCCTGCGGCAGCTCGTCCAGCGAGTCCAGCTCCAGCGGCAACAGCAGCGGCGGCACGTCCAAGGGTATTGGCCTTGCCTACGACGTCGGCGGCAAGGGCGACCAGTCCTTCAACGACGCGGCCTTCGCCGGTCTGCAGAAGGCCGAGAAGGACCTCGGCGTCGGCGGCCGTGACGTCGAGCCGCAGGACAACGAGTCCGACGCCGACAAGACGCAGCGCCTGGAGACCCTGGCCAAGGCCGGCTACAACCCGGTGATCGGTGTCGGCTTCGCCTACGCCCCCGCCGTCAAGGAAGCCGCCGCGAAGTTCCCGAAGACCACCTTCGGCATCATCGACGACAACACCATCCAGGCCGACAACGTCGCCGACATGGTCTTCCACGAGGAGCAGTCCTCCTACCTGGCCGGCGTCACCGCCGCGCTGACCACGAAGTCGAACACCGTCGGCTTCATCGGCGGCGTGGACGTCCCGCTGATCCACAAGTTCGAGGCCGGCTTCGAGCAGGGCGTCAAGGACACCAAGAAGGGCGTCACGGTCAAGGCGCAGTACCTGACCCAGACCGCCGCGCAGGGCGGCTTCTCCAGCCCCGACAAGGGCGAGGCCGCGGCCGACGGCCAGATCGAGGCCGGCGCGGACGTCGTCTACGCCGCCGCGGGTCTCTCCGGCCAGGGCGTCATCAAGTCGGCCGCCGCGCACAAGGTGTGGGCGATCGGCGTCGACTCCGACCAGTACAAGCAGGCCGCGCTGGCCAAGTACAAGAACTACATCCTGACCTCGGCGCTGAAGAACGTCTCGGGCGCGGTGTACGACCTGTCCAAGTCCGTCATCAAGGACAAGAAGCCGCTGAGCGGCGAGATCCGCGGCTCGCTGAGCAACGGCGCGGTCGGCCTGGCCGACTCGAACCCGACCTTCAAGGACAACGCCGCCCTCCAGGCCGCCCTCGCGAAGGCCGAGGCGGGCATCAAGGACGGCTCGATCAAGGTCAAGACCTCCTGAACCGTTGGTTCTAGGCCAGTCACGACCATGGCCAAAAGAGCGCTGTAATGACAGCGTTACGGCCACGGAACGGGGTGCGGGGAGGATGTCTCCCCGCGCCCCTGCCGTCGATCTCCCGTCTGCCACGCGGCGATCGACGCCAGGGACGCACACCCCGTTCGCGCGGCAGAATGCTCGGAACGGATCGAATGCCAGTCAGAGAACGATCAGGTCCGGGCACTATTTAAAGCAGGGGCGCTACGCGCGTAGAGAGGCCCCTTTCCACGAGGAGAGTTCGCCATCGACGCGTCCAGCAACCCTCCACTCGGCGATCGGTCGACGATCGCGGTCGAGCTGGTGGGGATCACCAAGCGCTTCCCGGGTGTCGTCGCCAACAGCGACATCCACCTGAGTGTCCGCAAAGGCACCGTGCACGCCCTCGTCGGCGAGAACGGCGCCGGCAAGTCGACCCTGATGAAGATCCTCTACGGCATGCAGAAGCCGGACGAGGGCACCATCGCCGTCGACGGCGAGCACGTCACCTTCTCGTCGCCCGCCGACGCCATCGCCCGCGGCATCGGCATGGTCCACCAGCACTTCATGCTCGCCGACAACCTCACCGTCCTGGAGAACGTGGTCCTGGGCAGCGAGAAGCTGCACGGCATCGGCGGCGGCGCCCGCAAGAAGATCAAGGAGATCTCCGACCGCTACGGCCTGAACGTCCGCCCGGACGTCCTCGTCGAGAACCTCGGCGTCGCCGAGCGCCAGCGCGTCGAGATCCTCAAGGTCCTCTACCGCGGCGCCCGCACCCTGATCCTGGACGAGCCCACCGCCGTCCTGGTGCCGCAGGAGGTCGACGCCCTCTTCAGCAACCTGCGCGAGCTGAAGTCCGAGGGCCTCGCGGTCATCTTCATCTCCCACAAGCTCGGCGAGGTCCTCTCCGTCGCCGACGAGATCACCGTCATCCGGCGCGGCACCACCGTCGGCACGGCCGTCCCCTCCTCGACGACCCCCCGCCAGCTCGCCGAGATGATGGTCGGCAGCGAACTCCCCACCCCCGAGACGGCGGAGTCCACGGTCACCGACCGGCCCGTCATCGAGGTCCGGGGCCTCACCGTCTACGCGGCGGGCGGCGCCTCCCTCGGCGCCGAGTCCGAGCCGGCGGCCGGCGGACTGCTGGGCGACGCGGCCGTCGGCGGCACCGCCAAGCGCGTCCTGGACGACGTCACCTTCACCATCCACGCCGGTGAGGTCATGGGCATCGCCGGCGTCGAGGGCAACGGCCAGACCGAACTGATCGACGCGCTGATCGGCCTGAAGAACGCCGACTCCGGCACCATCGGCTTCCTCGGCGACGACATCACGCCGTGGGCCACCCGCAAGCGCCGCGAGAAGGGCATCGGCTACATCCCCGAGGACCGCCATCGCCACGGCCTCCTCCTGGAAGCCCCGCTCTGGGAGAACCGCATCCTCGGCCACGTCACCGAGAAGCCCAACTCCAAGGGCGTGTGGCTGGACATCAAGGGCGCGCAGGCCGACACCCGCCGGATCGTCGAGGAGTACGACGTCCGCACCCCCGGCATCGACGTCACCGCCGCCTCCCTCTCCGGCGGCAACCAGCAGAAGCTGATCGTCGGCCGCGAGATGAGCCACAAGCCGAAGTTCCTGATCGCCGCCCACCCCACCCGCGGTGTGGACGTCGGCGCCCAGGCCGCGATCTGGGACCAGATCCGCGAGGCCCGCCGCGACGGCCTGGCCGTCCTGCTCATCTCCGCCGACCTGGACGAGCTGATCGGCCTGTCGGACACCCTGCGCGTGATCTACGACGGCAGGCTGGTCGCCGACGCCGACCCGGCCACCGTCACCCCCGAGGAACTCGGCTCGGCCATGACCGGCGCCGCCTCCGGTCACCTCGAACACGTCGAGGAAGCAGCGGACGGCGCGGACAGCACCGTAGACAACGGCGCCGACAGCACCGTAGAGAACGCGGACGACACCGCCGCCCCGGAGGACGAGGCCCGATGAAGAAGTTCGACAAGGAGCGCGTGCTCCTCGCCGTGGCCGGACCGGTCATGGCGCTTGTCGCGGCGATCCTGCTGACCTCGGTCGTGCTGCTCGCCTCGGGCAAGAACCCGATCGAGCCGTACAACCTGATGCTCCAGCAGATCGGGTACTCGGACGTCCAGGTCCTGATCGTCAACCAGGCGTCGATGTACTACATCGCCGCCCTGGCGGTCGCCCTCGGCTTCCGGATGAACCTGTTCAACATCGGCGTCGACGGCCAGTACCGCCTCGGCGCCGTGATGACCGCGGTCGTCGGCGCGCACGTGGGCCTGCCGGCCGTGCTCCAGGTGCCGCTGCTGCTCCTGGTCGCCGTCCTCACCGGCGCGTTCTGGGCCGGCATCGCGGGCGTCCTCAAGGTCACCCGCGGGGTCAGCGAGGTCGTTGCGACGATCATGCTCAACGCGATCGCCACCAGCCTCATCCTCTACCTCACGCAGACCAACACCTGGGGCGTGCAGGTCGGCAACAACATGACGACCGGCATCATGAAGAAGTCCGGCTGGATCCCGGGCATCGACCTGGGCTCGGACGTCGGCGAGATCTACGGCCTGGTCTTCCTCGCCGTGATCATGGGCGTCCTGTACTGGCTCGTCCTCAACCGCACCCGCTTCGGCTTCGACCTGCGCGCCACCGGCGAGTCCGAGTCGGCCGCCGCGGCCTCCGGCGTCGACGCCAAGCGCATGACGCTCACCGCGATGCTGATCTCCGGCGCGGTCGCGGGCCTCGCCGGCCTGCCGCTGCTGCTCGGCGACAGCCACACCTACAGCCTCACCTTCCCCGAGGGCCTCGGCTTCACCGCGATCGGCATCGCCCTGCTCGGCCGCAACAACCCGGGCGGCATCGCACTCGCCGCCCTCCTGTGGGCCTTCCTCGACAAGGCGTCTCCCGCCCTGGACTACGCGACCCCGGTCGCGTACCAGAAGGAGATCGCCACGATCATGCAGGGCCTGATCGTCTTCGCGGTCGTCATCTCGTACGAGGTCGTCCGCACCTGGGGCCTGCGCCGCCAGCAGAAGCGCGTCGGTGAGGAACTCGCCGCTGCCGCCCGGAACAACTCCGAGAAGAAGGAGGTGGCGGCCCGATGAGTACCGCGACCATCGCCAAGCCGCAGGCGCAGCAGCCCGGCAAGGGCGGCCGCCGTTTCTCGCTCCCCGTGCTCCTGCTGATCGTCGCGGGCGCCCTGATCCTCACCTCGCTGGTCCGCGTCATCACCGGCGCCGACGGCATCACCTCCACCGGCCAGATGTCCACCGCCCTGCGGGCCGCGGTGCCGATCGGCCTCGCCGGTCTCGGCGGTCTGTGGGCCGAGCGCGCGGGCGTCGTCAACATCGGCCTCGAAGGCATGATGATCCTCGGCACCTGGTTCGGCGCCTGGGCCGGCTACCAGTGGGGCCCGTGGACCGGCGTCGTCTTCGGCGTCATCGGCGGCTGCCTCGGCGCGCTGCTGCACGCCATCGCCACGGTGACGTTCAACGTCAACCACATCGTCTCCGGTGTCGCCATCAACATCCTGGCGCTCGGCACCACCCGCTATCTGTCGAAGTTCACCTTCGCCAACACCGAGCAGGGCTCCGCCAAGCAGTCCCCGCCGATCGACTCGCTGGGCACCTTCGACATCCCCGGCCTCTCCACCTGGCTGGACAAGCTCAACGAGAAGCACTGGTTCCTGATCTCGGACCTCGGGGGCCTGATCGGCGGCCTGTTCACCGACCTCTCCCCGCTCACCGTCATCGCGGTGGCCCTCGTCCCGGCCACCTGGTGGATCCTCTGGCGCACGGCCTTCGGCCTGCGGCTGCGCTCCTGCGGCGAGAACCCGGTGGCCGCCGAGTCCCTCGGCGTCAACGTCTACAAGTACAAGTACATCGCCGTGATCATCTCCGGCGGCTTCGCCGGCCTCGGCGGCGCCTTCCTGTCGATCGTCGCGTCCAACGTCTACCTCGACGGCCAGACCGGCGGACGCGGCTACATCGGCCTCGCCTCGATGATCTTCGGCAACTGGATGCCGGGCGGACTCGCCCTCGGCGCGGGCCTGTTCGGCTACACCGACAGCCTCAACCTGCGCGGCGGCTCCACCAACGTGCACGCCCTGATCCTGCTCATCGGCTTCCTGCTGGTCGCCGGCTGCGCGTACATGATCTGGAAGAAGCGGTACGTCCCGGCCGTCGCCACCGCCGTCGTCGCCGCCCTGATGTTCGTCTGGTACGCCACCACGGACGACGTCCCGACCCAACTGGTCGGCGCCAGCCCCTACATCGTCACCCTGCTGGTGCTCTCGCTCTCCGCGCAGCACCTGCGGATGCCGAAGGCGGACGGCCTGCCGTACCGGAAGGGACAGGGCAAGTGACCTCGCCCGCCGCCGAGTTGGCCGTGGACTGGGACGAACTGCGCGCCGAGGCGCGGGAGGCGATGTCCCACGCGTACGCGCCGTACTCGGGCTACCCCGTCGGGGTCGCCGCCCGGGTCGACGACGGACGCACGGTCTCCGGCTGCAACGTGGAGAACGCGTCCTACGGCCTCGGCCTGTGCGCCGAGTGCGGGCTGGTCTCCCACCTCCAGCGCACCGGCGGCGGCCGGCTGACGCACTTCACCTGCGTCGACGGCAAGGGCGACATCCTCGTCCCGTGCGGCCGCTGCCGCCAGCTGCTCTACGAGTTCGGCGGCCCGGATCTGCTGGTGGAGACACCGAAGGGCATCCTGCCGCTCTCGGAGATGCTCCCGCAGGCCTTCGGGCCGGACCATCTCACCAGGTAACTCCCGTGCGGCCCTTCCGAGTCGGCGACCACGACACGGAAGGGCCGCGCATTTTCTGAACGTTCGGAAGGAAAGCCAAGCCATGGCGCAAGTGTCGATGGATGCCATCTCCGTCATCCGTACCAAGCGGGACCGCGGTGAACTGAGCGACGAGCAGATCGACTGGGTCATCGACGCGTACACCCGCGGGGACGTGGCCGACTACCAGATGGCCGCCCTCAACATGGCGATCCTCCTCAACGGCATGAACCGCCGCGAGATCGCCACCTGGACCGCCGCGATGATCGCCTCCGGCGAGCGCATGGACTTCTCGTCCCTGTCCCGCCCGACGGCCGACAAGCACTCCACGGGCGGCGTCGGCGACAAGATCACGCTCCCGCTGGCCCCGCTGGTCGCGGCCTGCGGCGCGGCCGTCCCGCAGCTCTCCGGCCGGGGCCTCGGCCACACCGGCGGCACCCTCGACAAGCTGGAGGCGATCCCCGGCTGGCGCGCGCTGCTCTCCAACGAGGAGATGCTGCACGTGCTGGACACGACCGGCGCGGTGATCTGCGCGGCGGGCGACGGCCTGGCCCCGGCGGACAAGAAGCTGTATGCCCTGCGGGACGTGACGGGAACGGTGGAGGCCATCCCCCTGATCGCCTCGTCCATCATGTCGAAGAAGATCGCGGAGGGCACCGGTTCCCTGGTCCTGGACGTGAAGGTCGGCACGGGCGCGTTCATGAAGACGATCGAGGACGCGCGTGAACTGGCTTCCACGATGGTCGGGTTGGGCACGGACCACGGCGTGCGGACGGTGGCCCTGCTGACGGACATGTCGACCCCCCTGGGCCTGACGGCGGGCAACGCGCTGGAGGTCCGCGAGTCGGTCGAGGTCCTGGCCGGCGGCGGCCCCTCGGACGTCGTCGAGCTGACGATCGCCCTGGCCCGGGAGATGCTCGACGCGGCCGGAGTGAAGGACGCCGACCCGGCGAAGGCCCTCGCCGACGGGTCCGCGATGGACGTCTGGCGCCGGATGATCGCCGCGCAGGGCGGCGACCCGGACGCGGAACTGCCGGTGGCCCGCGAGCAGCACGTGGTGACGGCGTCGGCGTCCGGCGTCCTCACCCGCCTCGACGCCTACGACATCGGCATCGCCGCCTGGCGCCTCGGCGCGGGCCGCGCCCGCAAGGAGGACCCGGTCCAGGCGGGCGCGGGCGTGGAGATGCACGCCAAGCCGGGCGACACCGTGACCGCGGGCCAGCCCCTCCTGACCCTCCACACGGACACCCCGGACCGCTTCGCGTACGCCCTGGAGGCCGTCAAGGGTTCCTACGACATCGCCGCCGAGGGAACGGACTTCAAGGCGACGCCGGTGGTCCTGGAGCGCATCGCCTAGCCGAGAGCCGACAGCGGGGGAGGGCCGGGACGTCCAGAGTCCCGGCCCTTCGAACGCACAACCCCCGGATCACTGCCTCTCCCGGGGACGCGGGGGAGGACCTGGACGCACAAACCCCGGATCACTGCCACTCCCAGGGGCGCGGGGAACTGCGCGACCAGCCACAACGCACCCGCACACAGCACACGACCCCACCACCCACCTCACCTCACCTCACCCCAGCACCGCCGCGACCACCACCAACACCGGCACCGACAACACCGTGGACAGCAGGATCGAGTCCCGGGCCAACCCCTCACCCACCCGGTACCGGCTCGCGTACGTGTACAGGTTCTGCGCGGCGGGCAGCGCCGACGTCACCACCACGTCCAGCAACCCGGCCCCGCGCATACCGAACACCATCGCGGCCAGCACCCACGCGATCACCGGCTGCCCCACCGCCTTCAGCGCGACGGACAACAGCACCGGCCACCGGTCGACCCCCCGCCCCGGCAACGAACTCCCCCGCAGCGAGATCCCGAACCCGATCAGCACCGCCGGCACCGCCATGTTCCCGATCAGCGTGAGCGGATCCAGCACCGGATCCGGAACATGCACCCCGGCCCCCGCCACCGCGACCCCCGCGAGCGACCCGAGCGCGATCGGATTGCGCAGCGGAGTCAGCAGCCGTAGCCACAAGGGCCCCTTCTCGCCCGCCCCCGACAGATCGAGGACCGTCAGCGCGAGCGGGCTCACCACCACGAGCTGGAACAGCATCACCGGCGCCACCAGCGAGGCATTGCCCAGGACGTACACCGAGATCGGGATCCCGAGGTTGCCGGAGTTGACGTAGCTCGAACAGAGCGCGCCGATCGTCGTACGGCCGACGCCCCACCCCCGTACGGCCCCCACCGCGACGAACAGCCCCGCCACCGCCGCCGTGCTCAGCATCGTCACGAGCAGACCGCCGGAGAAGATCACCGAGAGGTCGGCCCGCGCCAGGGTGGTGAACAGCAGCGCCGGGGACGCGACGTTGAACGCCAGCTTGGTCAGGACGTCCCGCCCGTGTGCGCCGAGGGACCCGCGCACCCCGAGCAGATAGCCGACCGCGATGACCACTCCGATGACCGCGAACCCGGTCAGCACCCCCTGCACGGCACCCCCTCGGCGGAGCCGTCCGCACGCGAGAGGCCGTCGGGTATCCAGGGCGGGGCTGATCCGTGGGGCATACACCAAACCTAGGCGGTCGCCCCCGATGAGTTACGCCCGCCCACCCGGTCTACCGATCGTGGACGCCAAGACACCCGCTGTACTCGTGCCGGCCCGCCCCGTCACCCCCGACGAGGTGGCGGAGCTGTGCGCCGAGGTACGGGCGCTGCTGAAGACGACGACCGGTGCCGGAGTGGTCCTCGTCGAAGTCGTCGGCCCCGGACCACCGGGGCTCGGCGCCGTCGACCTCTTGGCCCGCCTCCATCTGACCGCCCGCCGGTCCGGAGGCCGGATACGGCTGCGCTCACCCGCCCCTGCGCTACGCGCCCTCCTCGATCTCGTCGGACTCCGCTTCGAGATGGAGGGGCAGGTCGAACAGCGGGAACCAGCGCTTGGTGTCCAGGAAGAAGTGGAACCCGGTGAGCCCGCCGTCTGAGATCTCCAGGACCTGGACCGCCCAGGGGGAGAAGCCGCCGGTGTCCGGGTCCGGCTTGTACTGGGCGAAGCCGGGCAGGCCGTTCACCTCGACGGGGATCAGGCGGGAGCCCTCGCAGGCGGCACCGATCGTCGTCATGAAGCCCGTGATGTCGTCGTGGCCGGTCAGCCACAGGTCGAACGGCGGCATCGTCATGATGGCGTCCTCGTGCAGCAGCGCGGTGAGCGCGGCCATGTCGTAGCCCTCGAAGGCCGCGACGTAGCGCTCCAGGAGCTTGCGCTGCTCCTCGTCGAGCGGGTCGGAGACGGCGGCGTCGGCCGCCTTCTCGTCCCGCTCGGCGAGGGTCGCGCGGGCCCGCTGCAACGCGCTGTTGACCGACGCGACGGAGGTGTCGAGCAGCTCGGCGACCTCGTTGGCCCGCCAGGCGAGGACCTCGCGGAGGATCAGCACCGCCCTTTGTTTCGGCGGGAGTTGCTGCAGGGCCGCCATGAACGCGAGCCGCACCGACTCCTTGGCCACGGCCGCCTCCGCGGGGTCTGCGACGGTCGGCAGGACGCGCGCGTCCGGCATCGGTTCCAGCCAGGTGTTGTCGGGGCGGGGGGACAGCGCGGCCTGCGCGAGGGGAGTGGAGTCGCTGAGGTCGACGGGGCGGGCCCGCTTGTTGCCCGCGGACAGCATGTCCAGGCAGACGTTCGTCGCGATCCGGTACAGCCAGGAGCGCAGGCTGGACCTGCCCTCGAACTTCTCGTAGTTCCGCCAGGCGCGGACCATGGTGTCCTGCACCGCGTCCTCGGCCTCGAAGGAGGAGCCGAGCATGCGGTAGCAGTACCCGGTCAGCTCGACGCGGTGTTTCTCCAGCCTGACGTCGAGGTCGTCCGTCGCCGTCACGGTGCTGTCGCTCATGGTCTCGCCCACCCACCCCTGTGGCCGTTCTTCCCTTACCCCGAAACGTAGCGCAGCCCACTGACAATGGCGCGAGGAGTGAATGAACGTGCAGCTCGGAGGGGGTACGGGCCTCAGGCCGCCACCACACCCCGCCGCTCCACCCGGGCCGCGCGTGATCCGAGCACGGTGATCGTGACCACGCCGACGACCGCCAGCAGGCCGACCCCGACCGTCCCGGCCCAGCCTCCCGCGTGGAACGCCGTCGCGCCGATCGTGCTGCCGGTGCTGGAGCCGATGTAGTACGCGGACTGGTAGAGCGCGGAGGCCTGCGCGCGTCCTGTGGTCGCCGTCTTGCTGACCGCCGAGGAGGCGACCGCGTGCCCCGCGAAGAAGCCGGCCGTGATGAGGACCAGGCCCAGCAGCACCAGCGGGAGCGAGTCGGCGAGGGAGACGAGCAGGCCCGCCGCCGTCGTGCCGCCTGCCAGGTACAGCGCGCCCCGGCGGCCGAGCCGGCCCACCAGCCGGCCCGCCGTGGACGCGGACACGGTTCCCACCAGGTAGACCAGGAAGATCGAGCCGATGATGCCCTGGGGGAGGGAGAAGGGGGCTTCGGTGAGGCGGTAGCCGATGACCGTGTAGACGCCGCCGAAGACCGTCATGAAGAGCGCGCCGATCGCGTACAGGCGGCACAGCAGCGGGTTCGCGAGGTGGTCGCGGACCGCGCGGGCCAGGACGCGGGGGCGCAGCGAACCCGGTGTGAAGTGCCGGGGGGCGGGGAGGAGCAGCCGGAAGGCGACCGCGCAGCCGACCGCGATGACGCCGATCACCCCGACCGCGACCCGCCAGCCCCACTCCTGTGCGACCCAGCCGGTGATGATCCGGCCGCTCATCCCGCCGACGCTGTTGCCGGCCACGAACAGTCCGATCGCGGTCACCAGCGCCTTCGGCCGGACCTCCTCCGCCAGGTAGGCCGTCGCCGAGGCGGGCAGCCCGGCCAGCGCGGCACCCTGGAGGAACCGCAGCACCACCAGCGCGCCGAGCGACGGCGCGAACGGCACCAGCACCCCGATGCCCACGGCGACGGCCAGCGACGCCGTCATGACCGTACGGCGTCCGCACCGCTCGGACAGCGCGCTCATCGGCAGGACGAACAGCGCGAGCCCACCCGTGGCCGCCGCCACGGTCCAGCTCGCCGCGCTCGCCGAGACCGCGAAACCGGAGGAGATCAACGGCAGCAGGGCCTGGGTGGAGTAGAGGAGCGCGAAGGTCGCCACGCCCGCGAGGAACAGGGCGAAGCTCATTCGGCGATAGCCGGGACCACCCGGCGTCAGCCGTGAGTCGGAGTCGGGGGCGGGGAGGGTGGCGGCCACGGTCGTGGACGCCCCGGTATCGGCGGAAGGCATGCTGCGACGCTACGTACGCGCCCGCTCATCCGTCCAATGCACGGAAACGTCATAATCGTTCCCATGGTGCATCAGCAGAGGTCACAGACTCACCTGTCACCGTCCGGTGACACAGAAGACATCGTCGCGCTGCTCGCGCCCCGCCTCGCGTACTTCGCCGGAGTCGCCCGCACCGAACACGTCACCCGGGCCGCGCAGGAGATGCAGGTCCCGCAGTCCACCCTGTCGCGGGCGATGGTCCGCCTCGAACAGGACCTGGGCGTGGACCTGTTCGCCCGCAGGGGCCGCACGGTGTCGCTGACCCCGGCGGGCCGTACCTTCCTCGCCTCCGTCGACCGCGCCCTCGCCGAGATCGAACGCGCCGCCGACGAGGTCCGCGCCGACGCCGACCCCACCACCGGCAAGGTCGCGTTCGGCTTCCTCCACACCCTCGGCTCGGAGACCGTCCCCGGTCTCATCCGGGCCTTCCGGGCCGACCACCCCCGCGTCCGCTTCAGCCTCGTCCAGAACTACGGCGAGGCCATGCTGGAGCGGCTGCGGGCGGGGGAGCTGGACCTGTGCCTGACCTCCCCGGTCCCGGACGCCCCCGGCCTGGTGGCCCGCCGCCTCGACGAGCAGAAGCTCCGCCTGGTCGTCCCCGCCGACCACCGCCTGGCGGCCCGCAAGCGCATCCGCCTGGCCGAGGCGGCCGACGAGACCTTCGTGACCCTGGAACCGGGCTACGGCCTCCGCCGCATCACCGACGACGTCTGCAAGGAGGCCGGCTTCAGGCCCCGGGTGGCCTTCGAGGGCGAGGAGGCCGAGACCCTGAGGGGTCTGGTGGCGGCGGGCCTGGGGGTGGCCCTCCTCCCGCCGCCGGCCGTACCCCGCCCGGGAGTCGCGGAACTGACGGTCACCGCGCCGAGGGCGGTGCGGGAGATCGGCGTCGCCTGGCTGGACGGCCGTCCGGACACTCCGCCGGTGGCCGCTTTCAAGCAGTTCCTGCTCGCACGGAGGGGCAACCTGCTGCCGACGTGAGGACCGCCCGCCCAGGGGCGCGGGGAACCTCAGGGCCTGCGGAGCGACCGCCCGAACCCCGCGGCCAACGGCATCCGCAGCCCCAGCGGCGGCGGAGCCATCAACGCGTCCTGGACCGGCCGGGAGAACGCCCGCCCGAACAGCGCCCCCATCACGAAGTCCTCGGTCAGCGCGTGCACTTCCTGCCGGTGCTGGTGCAACGCGTGTCCGTCGGAGTGCACTTCGAACCGGCAGATGTCCCGGTTCGCCTTCTTCGCCCGGGCCGCCAGCCGGAACGACAACTCGGGGTCGGTCCGCTCGTCGTTGGTGCCGTGCACGATCAACACCCGCCGCCCGGCGAGTTGTTTCACCGGTTCGGGTGGCGCCGCGACGTCCTGCTCGGGCAGCCAAGGCGCCAGCGCCACCACGGAGTTCACCGCCTCGTGCCCCGCGGAGCGCAACGCGGCGCGGGCGCCCATGTCGATACCGGTGAGACACACGGGCACATCCCCGTACCGCCGTACGACCTCCTCGACCGCCCAGGTCGCGTCGTGCGCGAGCTGCGCCTCGCTGCCGTTCCAGCCGCGGCAGCGGTAGTGGACGACATGGGTGGCGAGCCCGTCGGCCTGGCCCGCGCGGGCCAGCCTGCGGCCCAACGTCCGTACGGAGGCTGTCGCCATCATGGGGGAGGGCCTGCGGCTGGAGACCTCCTCGCCGCCGGGGAGCAGCAGCACCACGCCGCTCACCGAGGTCGGTTCGGAGCCGAGCGCTCTCCCCAGCCGGGCCGTCCTGACCGGCGTCGCTTGCTGTGCCATGACAGAACAGTGTCAGAAGCGAGCGTGTACGCCACCCTTCCGCGCGGTCACCGTTACGTATCGACGGATTCGTACAGCGGGTGATCTACGCGCGTAGGAGTTAGAGTGCCGAAATGACGAGCCAGACCACGAACATCCCGAGCTCGGACCAGATCCGCCGGGCGCCGAAGGTTCTGCTGCACGACCACCTCGACGGCGGTCTCCGCCCGGGGACGATCGTCGAACTCGCCCGGGACGCCGGGTACACCGGACTCCCCGAGACCGACCCGGACAAGCTCGGCGTGTGGTTCGCCGAGGCCGCCGACTCCGGTTCGCTGGAGCGGTACCTGGAGACGTTCTCGCACACCGTCGCCGTGATGCAGACCCGGGACGCGCTGATCCGGGTCGCCCGCGAGTGCGCCGAGGACCTCGCCGAGGACGGTGTCGTCTACGCGGAGGTGCGGTACGCGCCCGAGCAGCACCTCGACGGCGGGCTCAGCCTCGAAGAGGTCGTCGAGGCCGTCAACGAGGGCTTCCGGCAAGGGGAGTCCGCGGCCCGGGAGGGTGGGCGGCGGATCCGGGTGGGGGCTCTGCTGACCGCCATGCGGCATGCCGCCCGCGCCCTGGAGATCGCCGAACTCGCCAACCGCCACCGCGACTCGGGTGTCGTCGGCTTCGACATCGCGGGCGCGGAGGCCGGGTTCCCGCCCACCCGGCACCTGGACGCCTTCGAGTACCTGAAGCGCGAGAACAACCACTTCACGATCCACGCCGGCGAGGCCTTCGGGCTGCCGTCGATCTGGCAGGCGTTGCAGTGGTGCGGCGCCGACCGGCTCGGGCACGGGGTGCGCATCATCGACGACATCCAGGTGAAGGAGGACGGTTCCGTCGAGCTGGGGCGGCTCGCGTCGTACGTGCGGGACAAGCGCATCCCGCTGGAGCTGTGTCCCAGCTCCAACCTCCAGACCGGGGCCGCCGACTCCTACGCCGAGCATCCGATCGGGCTGCTGCGCCGGCTGCACTTCAGGGCGACGGTCAACACCGACAACCGTCTCATGTCGCACACCAGCATGAGCCAGGAATTCGAGCACCTTGTCGACGCGTTCGGTTATTCGCTCGACGACATGCAGTGGTTCTCCGTCAATGCTATGAAGTCAGCATTCATTCCTTTCGATGAACGACTCGCGATGATCAATGACGTGATCAAGCCCGGATATGCCGAGCTGAAATCCGAATGGCTGTTCCGGCAGACCGCTTCCACCAGCGGTTCTGCGGCGGAAGAGGGCTGAACGGGGGAGCGGGACGGTATCGGAATGCGGACGGGCTTTCACAATCCGTCCGCATTTCGATGTTTGCGGCGGGCGCCTTCGCATGTTTACGGTCTTGGACCGCTCACATCCCCGTCATCCCATTCAAGGACGCATTCACCATGAAGCAGTCTGCTGCCAAGACCCTCGGTGTCGCCGCCCTCGGTGCCGCTTTCGCCGCCGCGGGCGCGGGTGCCGCGAGCGCCGCCCCGGCCCTGCCGGACGCCACCCAGACGCTGGGTGCCGTGACCCACACGCTGCCCGCGGAGAACGTCGCCAAGGCGCTGCCGGGTGCCGGTCAGGCGCTGAGCCAGGCGCAGCCCGCGCTCGCCGGTGGCCTCTCCGCCGTGCAGCCGGCCGCCGAGAAGGTCCTGGCCGACGGTCCGACCGCGCCCGTCGCCGGGCTGCTGGGCGGACTGCCGCTGTCGCAGACGGGCCTCCCCACGCACGGCGTGCCGCTGAACGGCATCCCGCTGGGCTGACCCCACCCCCGCACGCGCCGATGGGGCGCACCCCTGGAGAGGGGTGCGCCCCATCGGCTTGCGCGGACGCGGGCGATGTCCGGGACCGGCGCGTCACCAGGCCTCGGTGCGCACCTTGTCCTCGGCCGGGAACAGGATCCACAGCGCGATGTAGAGCAGGAACTGCGGGCCGGGCAGCAGGCAGGAGACCAGGAAGATCACCCGCATCGTGGTGGCGGAGGTCCCGAAGCGCCGCGCCAGCGCAGCGCACACTCCGCCGATCATGCGGCCTTGGGTGGGGCGGGCAATGGCGGTCATGAGGGGCTCCTTCGCGAGCGGCTGTCGGAGGCCCCCGTCCGGGCGCCTCATCTGTCCTCAACGGTACGGAGCCGCCGTCCGCCCCGCGTCGCTCTACGGAGCGATGCCGACCCTGGGAATCGTCGGGGTCCGGCCCTGAGCCGGTTCCTCCTGGAGGAGGGCCAGAGGAGGGCCCGTCTCGCCCCTGCGGCGGAGCCGGGCGCGGGCCGCGGGGACGATCGCGGCATGGGCCATGGCGACGCCCACCGTGTTCATGAGCAGGGAGTCGATGTCCACGACCTGGCCGGGGACCCCGGTCTGGAGCAGTTCGATGCCCAGGGAGATCAGGGCGCCCGCGGCGACGGTACGGATGAGGGACGCGAGCGGGGAGACATGCAGCCGCCCGCTGACCATCGGGAGGAGGACGCCCAGGGGCGCCAGTAGGGCGAGGCCCTCACCGATCCGCTTCGACGCCTCGGGCCAGCCCATCGCGAGGTCGGCTCTGATGCTGGCCAGCGGGTGCAGGTTCGGGGGCATCACCCAGGGGACGTCCCGGGGGCGCAGCGTGACCCAGGCGACGAGCACGAGATGTGCGACGAGGAGGACACCTCCTGCCACACGGATGCGAATCGCGGCGCTGCCGCCGATGGAGCCTTGACGCTGCACGCCCCACAAGACGCCCTGTCCGGCACGATCGGTTCCGGGTAGGTGCCACGCACCAGGGTGAGGCCTGCGCCACACGCCCCTTTTCGCGCCCCGTTCACCGTCGGGGCGCCCGCGGCGTCAGCCGTCCGTCACCTCGCTGGACGGTGGCGCCTTGGTGCCGGGGTCGGTACGGACGTCGTCCGTGCACTCGTAGCGGCGCAGCGGTGTGCCGTCCGGGCCGCCGAGGATCACCGAGCCGTCGCCCTCGGCCGCGGCCGAGTCGGAGAACGTACAGACGATCTGGGCGAGCGCGTACGACGTGAGGTCGGCCGGTGAGTTGCTCAGCCGCAGCGCGTCCTTGGGGTCCCTCACCCGGGGCCCGCTCACCGTCATGCCGCCGCGCACGTCGGTCGTGTACCCGGCGTCCCGCTCGCCCGCGGACGGCGACTCGGCGAGCTGGTCGAGGAGACCCTGGGCGACGATGACCCGGCGCTGCACGTCGGCCGTGCCGTCCGGCACCTGTACCGCCCGGTCGACGGTCACCAGCGACGACCCGCACAGCAGGAACACCTGCACGGGCACCCCGCGCGCGGCCTGCGGCGACACGTCCGGCTCGGTGAGCGTGCACGGCACCCGGGAGGGCGCCGCCCCGAAGTCGGTCGGCACCTCGGTGGCCCGGATCCCGCACCCGGCGAGCAGCAGTCCGAGCAGGGGAAGGGCGACTGCGATGCCGTAGCGGCGTCGTACGGTCATGACGCGTTCTCCTCGGGGCCGGAGCCCTCGCCCTTCTCGCCGTTCTCGGTGCCGGGTTCCTCCGTGAGCGCGGAGGCGTCCCTGGGCAGGCGGAGGGTGAACACCGCGCCGCCGTCGGGGGAGTTGGCGGCGGTGATCTCGCCGCCGTGGATGTGGGCGTTCTCCAGGGCGATGGAGAGGCCGAGGCCGCTGCCGTCGGAGCGGGGCCGGGAGGCGCTCGCCTTGTAGAAGCGGTCGAAGACGTGCGGCAGGACGTCCTCGGGGATGCCGGGACCGTGGTCGCGGACGGCGATGACGAGGTCGTCGTCCTCCAGCCGGACCGAGACCCGGACCGGGGAGCCGCCGTGCTTGAGGGCGTTGCCGATGAGGTTGGCGAGGATGACGTCGAGGCGGCGCGGGTCGAGCCGGGAGTGGATGCCGCGCTCGGCGTCCAGGTCGACGGCGTCCAGCCAGGCGCGGGCGTCGATGCACGCGGTGATCTGGTCGGCGATGTCGACGTCGTCCAGGACCAGCCGGGCGGTGCCCGCGTCGAAGCGGGTGACCTCCATCAGGTTCTCGACGAGGTCGCCGAGCCGCTTGGTCTCGCTGACGACGAGGCGTACGGCGGGCTCGATCATCGGGTCCACGCTGCCGGTCTCGGCGTCGAGTTCCTCCTCCAGCACCTCCACCACGGCCGTGATCGCGGTCAGCGGGGTGCGCAGCTCGTGCGACATGTCGGCGACGAACCGGCGCGAGGCGTCGTCGCGGGCGGCCATGTCGGCGACCCGCTTCTCCAGCGCTTCGGCGGTCTGGTTGAACGTCCGTGACAGCTCGGCGAGTTCATCGGTGCCGGAGACCCGCAGCCGGGTGTCGAGCTTGCCCTCGCCGAGCCGGCGCGCGGCGATGCCGAGCCGGTGCACGGGCTTGAGGACGGTCGTCGCGGCGGCCTGCGCGAGCAGCGCGGAACCGATCAGCGCGAGCCCGGTGGCGATCCCCAGCGACCAGGCGAGGGAGTTGAGGTCCTTGGCCTCCGGCTCAAGGGACTTGAGCATGTAGCCGGTCGGCCCGCCGCCGATCATCCGGGACCCGGCCACCAGATAGGGCGTGCCGTGCTCGGTGACCCGCTGCCAGTACAGGTGGTACGGCTCCTTGTTGCCGTCGGACACCGACTGCTGCTTGTTCACCGCCGTCCGCAGCGACGTGGGCACGTCCTCCAGCGAGAAGCCGTTCAGGCCACCGGAGTTGCCGTAGACCGTCTTGTCGTTGGTGTCCTCGGCGACGAGCAGGACGCTGAAGCGCTGGCTGCTGTTGGCCATCTGGCCCGCCGTGCGCATCAGTTCGTCCTGGGTGGGGTGGACGGGCAGGGCGCCGGCGCGGTTCTGCATCTCCTGGCGGAAGTCGCGCAGCACCGCGTCCTGGGCGCGGGTGAGGACCGCCTCGCGGTTGAGCCAGTACGCGATGCCGGACGCGGACACGGCGGCCGTCAGCGCGACCAGGCCGAAGACCACGACCAGCCGCAGCCGCAGGCTGGTGAACCGCAGCCGGGACAGGACTCCCTTACGACCCGGGCGCCAGCCCCGGATCCCCCCTGGCGCGTCGGTCACTGAGGCGAGTCCAGGCGGTAGCCGACGCCGCGCACGGTACGGATGAGCGTCGGGGACGACGGGATGTCCTCGACCTTGGCGCGCAGCCGCTGGACACACGCGTCCACCAGCCGTGAGTCACCGAGGTAGTCGTGTTCCCACACCAGCCGCAGCAACTGCTGCCGGGACAGGGCCTGTCCGGGCCGCCGGCTCAGCTCCAGGAGCAACCGCAGCTCGGTGGGCGTGAGTTGGAGGTCCTCGCCGTTCTTCGTGACGGTCATCGCGGCGCGGTCGATCACCAGCGAACCGAACGTGGCCGCGTCGTTGGCCTCGCGCTCCCCGCGCCGCAGCACGGCCCGGATCCGGGCGTCGAGAACACGCCCCTGCACGGGTTTGACCACGTAGTCGTCGGCGCCGGACTCCAGCCCGACGACGATGTCGATGTCGTCGCTGCGCGCGGTGAGCAGAATGATCGGCAGCTGGTCCGTGCGCCGGATACGACGGCACACCTCGAAACCGTCGATGCCGGGCAGCATCACATCCAGCACGATCAGGTCCGGCCGCTGCTCACGCAGCAGCTTCAGACCGTCCTCGCCGCTGGCAGCGGTGGCCACCCGGTGTCCCTGGCGCGTCAGAGAGAGCTCCAGGGCCGTCCGGATGGCGTCGTCGTCCTCGATCAGCAACAGGGAAGGCACGGGGCTCATTCTGGCCCATGGCGGCCCGGGGTTTCGACACCTGTACGGCTACACAGCCCTCGCGGCCCGGTGTGCGCACCCCTAGCGCCCTTCCCTGTGACCGGACTGTCCGTTTTCTGAGGTCGGCCGCGGAGACCGGCCCCTGTGACAGGTCTGTGACAGTCGGGGGACACGTCCATGAAGTGACCCCGGCAGGATTTTCGGCACAGGCAAGGAACCACGCCGGAACTTCCGAACACCGGGCAAGTCCACTACGGGGGGCGCGAGATGAACACGCTGCACAGCACCAGCAACAACGCAGTCATCACGCGTCTGCACGACGTCACCCGGGGCTCGGAGAAGTCCGGCGCTGTGAGCGGGCGGGGGTGCGCTCGCAGCGCCGGGCGTCAGCACACCGGTTACATGACGGTGGTTGACGCGCACACGGGGGAGGCGCACGGGGGAAGCGGGTACAGGGAGGACACGGGGGAGCGTCGTTCGCTGTCGGAGGCGGAGTTCACCGCCTACGTCCAGGAGCGCCGCGCCTCCCTGTACGCGACCGCCTACCACCTGACCGGCGACCGCTTCGAGGCCGAGGACCTGCTGCAGAGCGCGCTGTTCTCGACGTACAAGGCGTGGGACCGGATCAGTGACAAGGCCGCGGTCGGGGGCTATCTCCGCCGCACCATGACGAACCTGCACATCAGCGCGTGGCGCCGCCGCAAGCTGAACGAGTACCCGACCGAGGAGCTGCCGGAGACGCCCGGCGACACGGACGCGATGCGCGGCACGGAGCTGCGCGCGGTCCTGTGGCAGGCGCTGTCCCGGCTGCCGGAACTCCAGCGCACCATGCTGGTCCTCCGCTACTACGAGGGCCGCACGGACCCGGAGATCGCGGAGATCCTCGACATCAGTGTCGGCACGGTGAAGTCCAGCATCTGGCGGTCGCTCCGCCGCATGCGCGAGGACGAGGTCCTCAGCTTCGGCCGTGACGAGGAGGACGCCTTCGGGGAGCTCGTCGCCTGAGGGTTCGGGGGGGGAAGGTAAACGGGGGAGGTCCTGGGGACCGCGGGGGATCGGTACCGGGGGGTGCCGACGGGGTCACCGGGACCAGGGGGAACACGGGGGACACGGGGGAAAAACCAGGGGGATCACGGGGGAAGTACCACGGGGGAACGGAGGAGCGGGACTGGAGGGCCGGGGGGTCCGTCCAGTCCCGCTCTTCTCGTACGTCGTCAGGTGCCCGTCGCCGGACTGCCGTCGTCAGCTGGTGGGGGTCGGGGCGGGGGCCGCCGCCGGGCGTCGCCCCACCGCCGCCGCGGCCAGCCGGCCCAGCGCCTCGTCCTTGCCGCAGGCGTACGCGCCGAGCCCGGTCTGCCGGGCCACGATCGACCGCTCCAGCCGCATCAGCCGCCAGCCCCGCCGCACCAGGAACGCCACGGACTTACGGCCCTCCCTGAGATCCCGCAGGAAACGCCGGCGGAACGTGCGCACCGGCCCCCGGCTCAGGCACAGCGCGTCCGCGAGCACGCCCAGCTCCCGGCAGCGGGTGATGACCTCGGCGGCGAAGATGCCCTCCGCTATGAACAGCGGGGTGCGGCCCACGTCGACCGCCTCCGTGCCCGTCCGCGCGCTGAGCGAGAGGTCGTAGACCGGCACGTCTGTACGGCCCGTGCGGCACAGTTCGACGATCGCGGTGACCGCGACGTCCGCGTCCCAGGAGTCGGGGTGGTCCCAGTCGATGTCCGAACTCCCGGCCACCAGCGGCAGAGTGGGGTCGTCGCCCTCTTTGTAGAAGTCGTCGAGCCGCAGCACGGGCAGGCCGGACCGGGCGGAGACGAGGGACTTGCCGGAACCCGAGGGGCCGCACAGCAGCACGACACGGGCCGGTGACGGGGAAATGATGCTCACGGGACACCAGTTTGACGCATTCCGTACGTCCTGCCGACCCCGCGGGTCGCCAGTGGAACGCGCATCACACGTCAACTACCCTTCGTGCTGACCTGATTACCCTGCGCACCAGAAGGTGGCACCAGCAATGGCACGACACACGTCCTCCCAGCACCCGACCGCCCAGCGGGCCCTGGTCGCCCTCGCGACCGCCGGAGTCGCGCTGGGCGCGGGGGCGGCGACGGCCGCGGCGGACACCTCGCCGGTGGCGACCCGGCCCACCTCGCTGGGCAAGATCGACCCGGCGGCGGGGCTCGGCGCCCTCACCGGCACGGTCGGTTATGTCACCGGGCCTGTCGCCGGGCTCAAGCCGAACCCCCTCGCGGGCACGGGAGTCGACCCGCTGGACAACGGGGTGGCGACCCAGCTCGCGGACTTCCAGCCGCTGGCCTCGCAGGCGTTGACCGGACCGGTCGCCGAGGCGCAGTCGATCGGGAGCATGCCGGTGGTGGGGCAGGTCACGGGGTTGCTGGGGGGCTGAGCGATTGCGGGGCAGGGGCGGGGAGCTGCGGATCCGGTGCCGAGTGCGAGTCCGCAGTGGCTGGTCGCGCAGTTCCCCGCGCCCCTGAGGCACGGCCTTCGGCCCGCCTAGTACGAGGAGCCGCTCGCCCCCAGCGAACCCGTCGGATGCCAGACCGTCTTCGTCTCCAGGAAGGCCGTCAGGCGGTCGGTGCCGGGAGTCCGCGTGTAGTCCACAGGCTGTGGACGCAGGACCCGCTTGAGGTTGTCCGCCGCCGCGATCTCCAGCTCCTTCGCCAGCACGTCGTCCGCGCCCGCCAGGTCGATGGCGTTGACGTCCTGGTGGGCGGCCAAGGGGGCCGCGATCTCCGCCGTCCTGCCGGAGAGGACGTTGACGACACCGCCGGGCAGGTCGGAGGTGGCCAGGACCTCGCCCAACGACAGCGCCGGGAGCGGGGACGTCTCGCTCGCGATCACGATCGCCGTGTTGCCGGTCGCGATCACCGGGGCCACGACCGAGACCAGGCCCAGGAAAGACGACTCCTGGGGGGCGAGGACGGTGACGACACCCGTCGGCTCGGGGGAGGAGAGGTTGAAGTACGGGCCCGCCACCGGGTTCGCGCCGCCGACCACCTGGGCGATCTTGTCGGTCCAGCCCGCGTACCAGACCCAGCGGTCGATCGCCGCGTCCACGACGGCGGCGGACTTCGCCTTCGACAGGCCCTCCGCGTCCGCCACTTCACGCACGAACTGCTCCTTGCGGCCCTCCAGCATCTCGGCGACGCGGTAGAGGACCTGGCCCCGGTTGTAGGCCGTCGCGCCGGACCAGCCGCCGAACGCCTTGCGGGCCGCGACGACCGCGTCCCGGGCGTCCTTGCGGGAGGACTGCGGCGCGTTCGCCAGCCACTTGCCCTTGGAGTCCGTCACCTCGTACACCCGGCCGCTCTCGGAACGCGGGAACTTGCCCCCGACGTACAGCTTGTAGGTCTTGAAGACGGACAGTCGCTGCTGCTCTGACTTCTCAGACATCGAGGTACGCCTCCAGGCCGTGGCGACCGCCCTCGCGGCCGTAGCCCGACTCCTTGTAACCGCCGAACGGCGAGGTCGGGTCGAACTTGTTGAACGTGTTGGACCACACCACGCCCGCGCGCAGCTTGCTCGCGACGGCCAGGATGCGGGAGCCCTTCTCGGTCCAGATGCCCGCCGAGAGGCCGTACTGCGTGTTGTTGGCCTTCGCGACCGCCTCCTCGGGCGTGCGGAAGGTCAGCACCGACAGCACCGGGCCGAAGATCTCGTCGCGGGCGACGGTGTGCGCCTGGGTGACGTTCGTGAAGAGCGTCGGGGCGAACCAGTAGCCGGAGGACGGGAGTTCGCAGGACGGGGACCAGCGCTCGGCGCCCTCGGCCTCGCCCTGCTCGACGAGCGAGGTGATCCGCGCGAGCTGCTCGGCGGAGTTGATCGCGCCGATGTCCGTGTTCTTGTCGAGCGGGTCGCCGAGGCGGAGCGTGGAGAGCCTGCGCTTGAGGGAGTCCAGCAGCTCGTCCTGGACGGACTCCTGGACGAGCAGGCGGCTGCCCGCGCAGCAGACCTGGCCCTGGTTGAAGAAGATGCCGGTGACGATCCCCTCGACGGCCTGGTCGACGGGCGCGTCGTCGAAGACGATGTTCGCGCCCTTGCCGCCGAGTTCGAGGGTGACCTTCTTGCCGGTGCCCGCGACCGTCCGCGCGATCTCCTTGCCGACGGCGGTGGAGCCGGTGAAGGCGACCTTGTTCACGTCCGGGTGCGCGACCAGCGCGGCGCCCGCATCGCCGTATCCCGGAAGGATGTTGACGACACCCTTGGGCAGGCCCGCCTGGCGGCAGATGTCCGCGAAGAAGAGAGCGGACAGGGGGGTCGTCTCGGCGGGCTTCAGCACCACCGTGTTGCCGGTCGCGAGCGCCGGAGCGATCTTCCACGCCAGCATCAGCAGCGGGAAGTTCCAGGGGATGACCTGGCCGGCGACGCCCAACGGCCTTGGCGCGGAGCCGAATCCGGCGTGCTCCAGCTTGTCGGCCCAGCCCGCGTAGTAGAAGAAGTGCGCGGCGACCAGGGGGAGGTCGGCGTCGCGGGTCTCCTTGATGGGCTTGCCGTTGTCCAGGGTTTCCAGGACGGCCAGTTCGCGGCTGCGCTCCTGGATGATCCGGGCGATGCGGAACAGGTACTTCGCCCGCTCGGAGCCCGGCAGCGCCGACCACTTCTCGAAGGCCTTGCGGGCGGCCCGCACCGCGCGGTCCACGTCCGCCTCGCCCGCCTGGGCGATCTCGGACAGGACCTCCTCGGTGGACGGGGACACGGTCTTGAAGACCTTGCCGTCCGCGGCCTCGGTGAACTCACCGTCGATGAACAGGCCGTAGGACGGCGCGATGTCGACGACCGAGCGGGACTCGGGCGCCGGGGCGTACTCGAAAGCGGAAACAGATGCGGATGCCATGGGGGATCAGTCCACCGTCACGTAGTCGGGGCCGGAGTAGCGGCCGGTGGCCAGCTTCTGACGCTGCATCAGCAGGTCGTTCAGGAGCGAGGACGCGCCGAAGCGGAACCAGTGGTTGTCCAGCCAGTCCGCGCCAGCCGTCTCGTTGACGATGACCAGGAACTTGACGGCGTCCTTGGAGGTGCGGATACCGCCCGCGGGCTTCACGCCGACCTGGATGCCGGTCTGGGCGCGGAAGTCGCGGACCGCCTCCAGCATCAGCAGGGTGTTCGCGGGGGTCGCGTTGACGGCGACCTTGCCGGTGGACGTCTTGATGAAGTCCGCGCCGGCCAGCATGCCGAGCCAGGAGGCGCGGCGGATGTTGTCGTACGTCGACAGCTCGCCGGTCTCGAAGATGACCTTCAGGCGGGCGGCGCCCGAGGCCTCCTTCACGGCGACGATCTCGTCGTACACCTTCATGTAGTGGCCCGCGAGGAACGCCCCGCGGTCGATGACCATGTCGATCTCGTCGGCGCCCGCGGCGACCGCGTCGCGCACGTCGGCCAGCTTCACGTCGAGCGCGGCCCGGCCGGCCGGGAAGGCGGTGGCGACGGAGGCGACCTTCACGGCGGAACCGGCGACGGCCTCCTTGGCGGTGGCCACCATGTCGGGATAGACGCACACGGCCGCGGTCGACGGGCTGGTGCGGTCGGTCGGGTCGGGGCGGACCGCCTTGGCGCCGAGCGCCCGGACCTTGCCCGGGGTGTCCGCGCCTTCCAGCGTCGTCAGGTCGACCATCGAGATGGCGAGGTCGATGGCGTACGCCTTCGCGGTGGTCTTGATGGAACGGGTCCCGAGCGAGGCGGCACGCGCCTCGAGGCCGACCGCGTCGACGCCGGGCAGCCCGTGGAGGAAGCGGCGCAGCGTGCTGTCGGAGGCCGTTACCTCGCCGAGTGCGTGTGCAGCAGCAGGTGCAGTGGTGGGCATGGTCACCACCCGAGCATATCTACGCGCGTAGCGGCTGTACACCCCGAGCACGTGATCCTGGCTGGGGGCGCGGGGCCGTGTCCGGATGCGGCTCCGCCGCGCGGGCGCGACCGGCCGCGGAGCACCCGAGGTCGCAGACGCACACAACCCCGACGGCGACCGGGCGCACCCCTGAGGCACAATCGGCACCATGACGACCCCGCTCCCCGTTCACAAAGACCGGATCTACCGCTCCCCCGCGGGCCTCGTCGCCGGTGTCCTCCTGCTGGTCATCGTCGGCTGGCTGGGCATCGACGCCCTCGTGAGCGGCCATGGCCGCACCCCGTGGCTGGCGCTGGCCGGGATGATCCTCGTGGTGCCGGTCCTCGTGGCCTTCACCCTCCGCCCGGCCGTGTACGCCAACGAGAACCGCCTCCGCGTCCGCAACCCCTTCCGGGTCGTCGTGCTGCCGTGGGGCGAGATCGCCAGCCTGCGCTCCGGGTTCTCGAACGAGGTCGTCACGAAGGCGGGCGCCAAGTTCCAGCTGTGGTCGGTGCCCGTCTCGCTGCGGGCCCGCAAGAAGGCGGCCCGGCGCGAAGCGAAGGCCGCGGCGGAGGCGGCGGGCGAGCGGCGCGGCGGCCGGGCCGGGGGCCTCGGCCTCGGCGGCGGACTGAGCGGGCTCGGCGGCTTCGGCGGTGGCATGGGCGCGGGCAGCGCCCTGCGGGGCGGTGCCGCGCAGGCCGGGCCCACGCGCCCGGAGTCCGACCAGATCATGGCCGACCTGCGCGAGCTGCTGGAGGGCCGGGAGGAGGCCGAGCCGGCACAGGGCGAGGTCACCGTGCGCTGGGCGTACGAGGTGATCGGACCGGCGGTCGCGGGCGCGGTGGTCCTGGCGATCCTGCTGGCGACGGGCTGACCCCCCCCGCTCCCCGCGCTCACCCCTTCTCACCCTGGGATGACATGACCACGAACGTCCGGGAGCCGTCGCTGCTGGCCGCCTCCGCGATACCCGGCGGATGCGTGGCCTGGAACGGCGGGCACGCGCGCGCGTGGGCCGATGCGGCGCTGCCGTCGTGGGTGCCGGTCAGACCGCGCCGCTGGTCCGTCGAACTGGTCCTCTGGTGCGCGGTGCTGGCCGCCTTCGGACTGCTGGCGACCACGGATCTGCCCCCTGACCTGGTCGCGCTCCTGCCGCTCCAGGTCGTCTGGTGGCTGTGGCGCCCCGAGGTCGTACGGTTCTCCGCGCCCGTCCTGGTCGTGCTGGTCGCGGTACGGGCCACCGGGCTGCCGTGGCCGGTCCTGGTCTGCGCCGCCCTGCTGGTGCTGACGTCCGTGACGGCCACCGGACTGCGGGCACGCGCGCGTGCCCGCCAGCGGGAGGGCGCCCTCGCCGCGGCCGGCGGGGTCGTGGCCGTGCCGCCCGGCGCGGACGGGCCGGTGCGGCGGGGCGGGCTGTTCCTCAGGTTCGGGGCCGGTCTGGCCGTACCCGGTGTCGCGCTGCTCGCCACCTCCGGCCTGTGGCACGGGTCCGGTGGCCGTCGGCTGGCGCTCGCGGAGGGCCTGTTCGCGGTCGGCCTGGCCCTCACCCTGCTGTTCTCCGGCACCCTCGGCCGTCGCCGGGCGACCGCACTGCGCACGACCCCCGCACCCGTCCTGCGCGTCCTCGTCGGCAAGGACGAGCACGAGGACGCGGTGGTCTACGCGGCGGACGACACCCGGGCGCTACGGCCGCTGTTCACCGTCGCGACACGGGCGGCACGCTACGGGGACGCGGACGGCAAGGGCGACGGAAGCGACCCGGACGACCGGGGCGACCGCGGCGATCGGGACGACGTGGCGGCCCGGGAGGAGCTGGAGGAACTTCTCGACAAGGCCGCCGCTCCCGTCCCCGGCCCGCTGCGCGAGGCCGTCCTCTACGGCGCGCCCTGCGACGGCGCCGAGATCCTGCTGGTCGGCGCGGCGGAGGAGCCCGGTGAGCCGCCGGTGGCGGAGTGTTCGACCGGGCCCGTGCGGCCGTTGCCGGAGCGTGCGGCGGGGCGCAGGCTCGCCCGGGAGGAGCGGGCGGCGGTCCGCGCGGCGCGGGACGCGGAACTGGCCGAGACCGTGCGGGCGGGGATCACCGTGGTGCCGGTGCGGCACTGGCGGGCGGGGGCGGTGGACCTGCTGGCGGGCTTCCTGACGGCGCTGTGGTGCACCGGGTACTTCCTGCTGGTGATCGACGACAGCCTCTGGTTCCAGGCGCTGCTGCTCGTCACCGGGCTGATGTGCGCTGTCCGCGTCCCCGTGAAAATCCGCTGGCGCGTCACCGCCGACCGCACCGGCGTCTGGCTGAACCGGCTGCGTGCCCCGCGGCACATCCCGTGGGACGACCTGCGCGCGGCCCGGCGTGAGTCGTTCGAGCTCCAGCTCCGGGTGCGCGACGGCGACAACTGGGCGGTGGCCGCGCCCCGTTGGCCCTGGCTCCAGCGCAGGCGCCGGCTCGTCCACCCGTACGACGCGCTGGCCGCCGAGCTCACCGCGATGATCGCCGACCCCGCCCTCCGCCCCACCGGCGAGAGCGGTGCGAAGGAACGCGGGCGCCCGCTGTGGCCGTTCGCCGCGGTCCTCGGTTTCGCCTGGATCGCGGTGCTCGTCACCCGCTGGCTGTCCTGACCGTGGTTGCGGGGCGGTGCCCCCATGCAGCCCCTTCCGTCCATCTATTGGCAACGTTGTCCCGAGTGCGGAGTGAGCGCTTTCCCTGTGTCTGTCCTAGGGGTTTCCTAGGGGATACTTCGACATGAAGCGTGGGCCCGGGCGTCTCGTTTGTCTCGTCCCGTTCATCTCCGCCTCAGTAGATTGCTGATGCCGTCCATAGCGCCGTACCTGCGGGTTTTACTCATCGATGGGCGGCAGGGGTGGGGACATGGAGCGGTCCGGCGAGGCGGCAAGACCTGCCGTCGCGGTGATGGGCATGAGATGTCTGATCGACATCGACGGCCGGGGCGGGTTCGGGTGGCGGCTGGTCGCCCCCAACGGGCGGTCGGTGGCGGTGTCGTTGACCTCGCACGACAGCCACGACCGATGTCGCAAGGCGTTCGTCCGGCTGTGCGCGCGCCATGCCGAGATGGGCGGCGGCATCCAGCACGGTGCCGAGGGCGGCGGCTGGGTGTGGGTCGTGTGGGAGACGTCGGGACGGCATCTCGCCGGGGCGGCGCGGACGTACGAGCGGCACGCGACCTGTCGTGCCGCCTATGACCGGTTCCGCGCGATGCTGCCCGAACTGATGCACGCGGGACCGGAGTTATTCGGCGACAGCGGCTGACGGACGGTCAACTCACCCGTCCTGTGGACGTGATCGTCAACTGAGGCCGCTGTCGGTCGAGTTGTGCATGGTGTGTGCGGGATCCGCGCAACGGTTGTTGCCCCCAGGGAACCTCTTGTTCACACCTCGGGGCGAGCGTGTCCACCACGGGCCCGGAGCGTCGGGGCCGTGCCTGTGCCGAGACGAACCAGACCGCCGCAGCCCGTGACCGCTCTCGCGGCCGGGCCCGCCGCCGACGACGTGCCGAGACGCCTGTACGCCGACCCGGGGCTGCCCGACCGGGTCTTCCGGGTGGTGCTGCGCTCCGGCGGCACCTTCGTGCTGGGCGTCATGCTGCTGGTGGGCGGCTTCCTCCTCTACCGGGCGTGGCTGGCGCTGGACAAGGCCGGCTGGTCCTTCCTCACCACCGCCCAATGGGCCCCGGACCAGGGGAACTTCGGGATCGCGGCGGTGCTCGTCGGCACTGTGCTGATCGCCGTGGTCGCCGTGCTGGTCGCCGTACCGCTGGCCACCGGCGCCGCGCTGTACATCTCGGAGTACGCGCCGGCCGGGCTGCGCAGAACGCTGATCAGCACCGTCGACCTGATGGCCGCCGTGCCCTCGGTGGTCTACGGCCTGTGGGGCGTGTTCTTCCTCCAGGACAAGGTGCTGCCGGTCGCCCGCTGGATCTCCACCTACCTCGGCTGGATCCCCGTCTTCGACGTGCGAGGAGCCGACCCCGCCGACCCGTTGGCGCCCGAGAGCCTCTACACGTCCTCGACGTTCATCGCGGGTCTCGTCGTCGGCATGATGATCGCGCCGATCGTCTGCTCGATCATGCGCGAGGTCTTCTCCCAGGCCCCGGCCGGTGAACGCGAGGGCGCCTACGCGCTCGGCGCGACCCGCTGGGGCATGATCCGCAGCGTCGTCCTGCCCTTCGGGCGCGGCGGGATGATCGGCGGCACCATGCTCGGGCTCGGCCGGGCCCTCGGCGAGACCATCGCCATCTTCATGATCATCTCGGTGACCTTCGACATCCAGTGGCACGTCCTGCAGTCCGGCACCAGCTCGATCGCCGCACTGATCGCGCTGCACTACGGCGAGGCCAGCGAGTTCGGCATGTCCGCCCTGATGGCGGCCGGCTTCGCGCTGTTCCTCATGACGCTGATCGTCAACTTCGCGGCCTCGTCCATCGTCGCCCGGTCCCGCTCGGGCGCGACCGGCGACGCCTGACGACCCCGCCGCTCCACCGCCGACTCCCCGGCGCCCGCAGCCCGTTACGCCACAGCCAGACAGGAATGAGCGACCATGACCGCTGCCCCTGAAGCGCCCGGCGCGCGTCAGGCGACCGGCCGCCCGCGCACCACGCTGCCGGGCCTCGCGCGCACCGCCGGGCCGGGCGGCGAGCGCCGCCGCGCCCTGACCCGGCTGCGCGCCACCGACCTGTACGCCGTCGCGGGCGCCGCCGCGTCCGCGCTGTCGCTGACCTGGCTGCTGTTCGCCTGGCTGCTGCCCTTCAACGGCGCGGTCGGCTTCGTCGTCCTGGCCTACGGCCTGTTCCTGCTGATCTACGCCCTGCTGGTCTCCTTCGACGAGGACGGCCCGGCCGTCGTCGACCGGATCGCGGCGGCCGTGGTCCGCTCGATGGGTGTCCTGCTGGTCGTGATCCTCGCGTTCGTCGTCGTGTACGCGCTGGCCGAGGGCCGCAAGGCGCTGGTGCACCTGAACTTCTTCACCCAGGACATGCACCTGGCCGGCCCGCTGGAGCCGCTCAGCGTCGGCGGGGCGCTGCACGCGGCGGCCGGCACCCTCATCATGATCACCATCGCGCTGCTGATCACCGTCCCGGCCGGGCTGGTCTGCGCGGTGTTCCTCACCGAAGTGCCCGGCGGCTACGCCCGGTTCGTGCGCACGATCGTCGAGGCGATGACCGCGCTGCCGTCGATCGTCGCCGGCCTGTTCATCTACGCCACCGTGATCCTGGGCCTGGGGCTGGGCCAGTCCGGGCTCGCCGCCGGGCTCGCGCTCTCGGTGATGATGCTGCCGATCATCATCCGGGCCGCCGACGTCGTCATCCGGCTGGTCCCCGGCACCCTGCGCGAGGCCGCCTACGCGATGGGCACCAGCCGTTGGCGCACGGTGTGGCACGTCGTCCTGCCGACCTGCCGCTCGGGTCTGACCACCGCCGTGATCCTCGGCACCGCGCGCGGCATCGGCGAGACCTCCCCGGTGCTGCTGACCGCCGGCTACACCAACGACCTCAACCTCAACCCGCTGCACGATCCGATGGTCTCGCTGCCGCTGGTCACCTTCGAGTTCGTCAAGTCGCCCGAGCCGAACATGATCTCGCGCGGCTTCGGCACGGCGGCCCTGCTGATGACGCTGGTGCTGCTGCTGTTCGTGGCCGCCCGTGTCGTCGGCGGGCGCGGGCCAGGCCAGTTGAGCCGCCGCCAGGAACACCGGCGCGTCCTCGCGTCCCGGCGTGACGCGCGTCGCTTCGCCGAACGTCCGGTGCCCTCCGCCGCCACTCCGAGCCCCAACGCCCTCACCGAAAACGGGAGTTCGTCGTGAAACCCGCCACTCGTCTCCGTCTGGCGGCCACCGTGCTGTCACTGCTGTGCGCCGTGCTCGCCGTTCGGCCACCGTCCGCCGCGGCGGCCTCCTACGCGAAGATCACCGGCTCCGGTTCGACCTGGAGTTCCAACGCGGTCCAGCAGTGGGTCCGCAACGTCAAGGCCAACTACGGCATGACGGTGAACTTCTCGGCCAACGGCTCCTCGCAGGGCCGCCAGCAGTTCAAGAACAACACCGTCGACTTCGCGGTCTCCGAGATCCCCTACGGCCTCAAGGAACAGGGCGTCACCGAGGTGCCGCCGAGCCGGGGCTACGCCTACATGCCGATCGTGGCCGGCGGTACGGCGTTCATGTACAACCTCAGGATCAACGGCAGGATGGTCACCAACCTCCGGCTCTCCGGTGACGTACTCACCAGGATCTTCACCGGGAGGATCACCCGCTGGAACGACCCGGCGATCGCCGCCGACAACCCGGGGCTGACCATGCCGGCCCGCGCGATCGTCCCGGTGGTCCGCTCGGACGGCTCGGGCACCAGCGCGCAGTTCACCACCTGGATGTCCAAGGAGTACCCGGCGCTGTGGAGCGACTACTGCTCCCGCACCGGACGCGGCAGCGGCAACTGCGGCATGACCTCGTTCTACCCGCTGCTCAGCGGCTCCACGATGGTCTCCAAGTCCGGCTCGCTCGGCGTCTCCGGCCATGTCCGCCAGCCCTCCGGCGAGGGCGCGATCACCTACGTCGAGTACTCCTACGCCAAGAACACCGGCTTCCCGGTGGCCAAGGTGCTCAACAAGGACAACTTCTACGTCGAGCCGACCGCGGCGAGCGTCGCGGTCGCGCTGACCAAGGCCGAGATCAACGAGAACAAGCAGTCCTCGAACTACCTCACCCAGATCCTCGACAACGTCTACACCAACGCGGACGCCCGCACCTACCCGCTGTCCAGCTACAGCTACATGATCCTGCCGACGAAGGTGGAGGCGGGCTTCACCGAGGCCAAGGGCAACTCCCTCGGCACGTTCGCCCGTTACTTCCTGTGCGACGGACAGCAGCAGGCGGACGACCTCGGCTACTCGCCGCTGCCGAAGAACCTCGTCGAGGCGGGCTTCGCGCAGATCCGCCGGGTGCCGGGCGCGCCGACGAGCACGATCGACATCAACGACTGCCGCAACCCCACCTTCTCCGGCGGGGTCAACACCCTGATCCAGAACGCCCCTTACCCCAAGTCCTGCGACAAGAAGGGGTCCACGCAGTGCACCACCGGCACGGCGGGCGCGGCGGGCACCAGCACACCGGTGAAGCCCTCCGCCAACGGCGGTAGCACCTCGGGCGGCACCAACTCCGCGACCGGCGGCTCCACTTCCGCCGGTTCCACCGCCTCGGGCGGCACCGGCGGCACGGACACCAACGGTGACGGCAAGCCCGACAGCACCGCGAGCGCCACGGCCGGCGGTACGTCCGCGGGCGCCGTCGACCCCGACACCGGCGAGGTGGTCAGCGGCGACGGGACCGGCACCGGCGGCACCGGCGACACGTCCGTCGCCGCCAACCCGGTGGCCCTCGCCTCCGACAACGGCCTCGGGATGCGCGGCGCCCTGATGGCCCTGTCGGCCGTACTGCTCGTCGCGGTGGTCGTCGGACCGCCGCTCACCGCACGGATGCTGGCGGCCCGCTCGCGCCGCAGGAGGGAGTTCTGATGGGACGGCCCACGACACGGATGTCCCCGGTCCCGCGGCGGGTGGCCGCGGGGGTGGGCTGCCTGATGTCCGCGCTGGTGCTCGCGGTGCTGCCGCTGCCCCCGGGCGCGGAGCGGGCGCAGGCGGCCACGGCGGAGAGCTCCGCGGTGACCGAGAGCGGTGCCGAGGGGGCGTACGGCGACGACTTCTCGAAGCTGAAGGTCACCGTGCACCAGACGAAGGAGCTGACCGGGCAGGGCGTGCGGGTGACCTGGACCGGCGGTGAGCCGTCCGCCAACGACCAGACCGACTTCCTCTCGGTCATGCAGTGCTGGGGTGACGCGGCGACCGGACCCGACCGTACGCAGTGCGAGTTCGGGCTGGCGGCGGGCGGGCAGAAGGGGGACGGGCGGTACGTGTACCGGGGCGACACCTCCGGCCACGACCCGCTGGAGACCGACTCCTCGACCCCGGTCGACCGCAACGGCACCCACTACGTGCCGTTCGCTCCGGTCACGGGACAGGGCGACCCCACCACGTCCGCCACCGACACCACGTACTTCACCGACGGGGACACCAACGCCGTCCCGTTCATGCCGAACGACGGGGACGGCGGCGGCGACATGTCGTTCGAGCTGAAGTCGGCCGTGGAACAGCCCGCCCTGGGCTGCGGGGCCCGCACCACCGCCGCCGGGAAGATCCAGCCGTGCTGGCTGGTGGTGGTGCCGCGCGGCACCCACGACCCCAACGGGCAGCAGCACAGCCCCGGCAGCGCGGTCACCTCCTCGCTCAGCCGGTCGAACTGGGACCAGCGCATCGTGTTCCGGCTCGACTTCGCGCCGGTCACCGACAGCTGCGACCCGAGCAAGCCCGAGCGCGGAATCATGGGTTCCGAACTGGCCACCGACGTCATCACGTCCTGGCAGAGTGCCCTGTGCGCGTCCGGGACCTACCGGTTCAACTACACGCAGTCCGGCGAGGAGCAGGCGCGCGAGGCCGTGACCTCCGGCGACTCGGTGGCCGGGCTCGCCATGACGGTGTACCCCGTCGAACCGGCCGACGGCGTGGCCGAGGTGGTGCACGCGCCGGTCGCGGTCACCGGACTGACCATCGGCTACGTCTGGATGTACGACGCCCAGGCCGGCAGCCGTCCGCTCACCCAACTCAAGCTCAACCAGCGGCTGCTGGCCAAGGTGCTCACCCAGTCCTACCCCCTCAGCCTGGTCAAGCCGGGCGACAGGATGCCCGCCTACCTCTCCGGCAACCCCGAGAGCATCGTCAAGGACCCGGAATTCCTCCAGCTCAATCCCGGGCTCGCGGGCCAGGCGGCCGGAAACGCACCCCTCGGACTGGCCCTCACCCTCGCCAACACCGACTCGGCCCGCCTGGTGTGGAAATACATTCTGGCCGACACCGACGCGAAGGAATTCATCGCCGGGAAATCCGACCCCTGGGGAATGAAGGTCAACCCCGCATACGAGGACGGGGTCGTCTCGGATTCCCTGGATTTCTTCCCCAAGACGGACACCGCGCCCACGACGACCGACTGCGGAGGCGGCAACACCGACACCATCACCTACACCGGCCTCGACGTGGTGCCCTACGTCAACGACATGCACGACGCGGCACTGCGGGTCCGCCGCGGTGACATCGGCACGGCCTACCAGTGCACCGTGACCGACGGCGTGCCGAAACTCGTGGCGCTGGGCCGGCCGATCCCGACCAACCAGCGCCAGTTCGGCCTGGTCGACAACGCGTCCGCCGTGCGCTACCTGCTGGGCGCCGCCGCCCTCCCGAACGCCGACGGGCAGTACGTCCAGCCGACCGGCGACTCCCTCCTCAAGGCCGTCGCCCAGATGCCCGACTCGGACGTCACCGGCGTCAAGGCGCCCGCACCCGGCAGCATGAAGGACGGCGCCTACCCGCTCACCGCTGTCGTCTACGCGGCCGCCTCCCTCGACCAGGCCAAGGACGCCCGCCTCGACTACGCCAAGGTGATGCGCTACGCGGCGGGCGCCGGCCAGACCCAGGGCACCGCGAAGGGCCAACTGCCCTACGGATACGCCCCGTTGCCCACCGCCCTGCGCACCCTGGCGCAGCAGGCGGCGGACCGGCTGGAGAAGGGCGTGCCCGCCGCGGGCGAGTCCACCGGCAGTACCTCGGGAGGCGGCGGCGACGACGTGAGCGGCACCGGCAGCGGCGGTTCGGTGTCCGGCGGCGCGGCCGGCGGCACCGGTGGAGGCACCGGCACGTCGGGCGCCACCGGCACCTCGGGCGCCGCCGCCGCGCCGGACACCGCGCGGCCCTCCACCGCGCCCACGGAGACCGACCCGGCCAAGCAGAACGTGGCGAAGTCCGGCGGCTACACCCCCTCCGAGGTGCTCGGCATCGTCCGCTGGGTGCTGCTCGGCGTCCTCGTCGCGGGCGGGGCCGCCGCCCTCGCGGGCCCGGTCGCGCTCCGCCTCTCGCTGCGCCGGGGAGCGGCCGGCGGCTGAGGATTCCCGGACGTCCGGATTCCCGGGGCGTATTCACGCCCCGGGAATTCGCACACCGCCGAGTGAATTCCCTTGGAGTCACTTAGGAAAGGGAGTCGTAACCTGATGACCGGCTGGAATTAGTGGTCGCGGGACGCGGTTCTACGGAATTGTTCTCGCTGCCGGCCGACGGGTCGGCGGTGAATGGAGATCCGGATTTTTCTTGTACGTCCTCTGCTCGATCCGTTTCCACGGAGGAGAACCCAAGTGAACGTCAAGACCCGCCTGCGTGTCGGTGCCGGTATCGGAGCGGTCGCCCTGGGCCTCGGTGCCCTGGCCGCCCCCGCCTACGCGGACCCCGGCTCGGCCACCGACTACCGTCAGCTCGCCGGAGTCGGCTCCGACACCACCCAGGACGTCATGAACGCCCTCGGCGACACGATCACGAACGGCAGCGGCAAGGTCGTCGCCTCCTGGAACGCCACCGGCTCCAGCACGATCACGACCAAGGCGACCGGCAACTGCACCATCCCGCGTCCCGACGGGTCCGGCGCCGGCATCACGGCCCTCAACACCGCCGTCGACGGCTCCACCGGCTGTGTCGACTTCGCCCGCTCCTCGCGCGGCCCGAACAACACCACCACCTCGGACCTGACCTTCATCCCGTACGCCAAGGACGCCGTGTCCTGGGTCAAGCTGGACGGCAGCGCGCTGCCCGACAACCTGACGACCGCCCAGCTCAAGGCGATCTACGAGTGCACCCTGACCACCCTCAACGGTGTCACCCTCACCCCGATCCTGCCGCAGTCGGCCTCGGGCACCCGCGCCTTCTTCCTCAGCTCCATCGGCGTGACGACCCCCGGCTCCTGTGTCACGTCCAACTCCACGATCCAGGAGAACGACGGCTCGGCGGTCGACAGCGCGGGCGACATCTTCCCGTACTCGGTGGCCCAGTACACCGCGCAGGAGACCCTCGTCGTGGACGACCGCCGCGGCTCCGCCGTGCTCGGCTCCGTCAACGGCGTGGGCTCGCGCAACGACGACCTGACGCTGAACCTGGGCTTCCCCTACCTCCGGAACGTCTACAACGTCGTCCCGACCGCCAAGCTGTCGGACTCCCTGATCGCGGCCACCTTCGTGGGCACCGGCTCGGCGGTGTGCCAGAACACGGCCACCATCACCGGCTACGGCTTCGGTGCCCTCGGCAGCGACTGCGGCAGCACGGACGTCAAGGGCGAGAGCTGAGCACCGTCCAGTAACCGCGCGCAGGCCGGGCACCCCTGGGGTGCCCGGCCCTGTCGGCGTATTCATCCACGACCCAGACCCCGCGGGGGACCACCACATGAACCGACGTCTCGCCCAACTCAGATCCCCAGTGGCCCTGTTGAGCTGCTGCGCCCTGCTGCTCGCCGCCCTGGCCGGAGTCCTCGCCCTCTCGGGCCGGGCCCAGGCCGCCACCACCCTGGGCAAGTTCACGCTCGCCCCGGCCACCGGCAGCATCGCGGACAACCCCATGACCACCTCGGTCACCTCCAGCGCGGGCTGCCCGAACACCACCCAGGTCACGGCCGTCCTCAAGGTGTACAAGCCGACCGACTCCGCCGTGCAGACCAACCTCGCCCAGAGCGTCACCAAGCCCCCGCTCGGCACCGACCCCTTCACCGTGGACATGAAGGCACTGGCCGGGACCACCGCGAAGAGCCTGGAGCAGGCGCTGCGCCAGTGGATCCCCGACGGGTCCCTCGACGGCACCTACACCCTGGGCCTCGGCTGCGGCGGCGGCACCACCGCCGACGGCTTCCTCGCCAAGGTCCGTGTCACGGGCACCAGTTGGGCCCTGCTCGAACAGCAGCCCACGTCCCTCGCCGTGACCGCCGCCTCCGGTGTCTCCGTCGGCGGCGACCTCAAGCTCACCGCCGCGGTGACCCCGGCCGCGGCCGGCTCCGTCGAGTTCAGGAACGGCGACACCTCGCTGGGCACGGCGACGGTCGCGGACGGCACCGCCTCCCTCACCGTAACGGCACCCGCGATCGGCGGCCTCACGACGTACAGCGCCGTGTTCACCCCCGCCGACCCCGACGCCTACGCCACCTCCGAGGCCACCGTCACCCCGACCATCGGCTACGCCATCTCCGCCAAGGACGCCGACGGCAAGGCCCTCGCCGCCGATCCCACGCTGGCCATCGGCCAGAAGGTGAAGGTCACCGTCCGGGGCTTCACCCCGGCGTCCACCGTGAGCGTCAGCCTCACCGGCGCCAACACGACCTACCCCGACGTGACCGCGAGCGCCGACGGAGCCGTCACGGACTACGCGTTCACCGTGCCCGACGCACTGCCCAACGGCGACCACGGCCTCCACTTCACCGAGAAGTCGGGCGTGTTCGGGTCCTTCGACTTCGTCAGCACCGACGCGGCCGCGAGCCCCGACCCCACCGGCGACCCCGACCTCACGGTGACCGACGAGGACGGCAAGACCCTCGACACGAACCCCGCCCTCCAACCCGGCCAGAAGCTGAGGATCACCGCCCGGGGCTACACCGCGAGCGCCGCCGTCAAGGTCACCCTCGCCGACAGCGAGGCGACCTTCGCGGACGCCAAGGCCGACTCGGCCGGAACCGTGGACGGTTACGCCTTCACCGTGCCGGGCGACATCGCCGACGGCGACCACACGCTGACCCTCGCCGAGGACACGACCGACGGCCACAGCGTCGCCTTCGCCTTCACGACCGGCACCGACGGCCCAGGCGACTCCCCCTCGCCCTCCCCGTCCGACTCGGCCTCCGGCGGCACGGACACCGGCGGCTCGACGAGCGGCGGCACGGACACGGGCGGAACGACGGGCGGCGACGGCGGCACCGGCACGACCACCGGCGGCGGCACTGGCTCGATGGCCGCCACCGGCACCGAGGCCGGCGCGATCGGCCTGGCCTCCCTCGCCTTCCTCGCCGCCGGCGCGGCCCTCGTCCTCCACATGCGGCGCAAGGGCCTCCTGGCCTTCGGCACGGACGACACCCCGCAGCACCGCTGACCGCCGGGCCGGACCGGGGGCACCGCCACGTGCCCCCGGCCCGCCCACCGCCGCTACGAAGGACCCCGTCCCGCTTCGAGGAGCGCACCCCGTGACCACGCTCGCCCCGCCCCCGGCCGACGCGCCGGCGCCGCCCGACGGACCGCCCGGCCCGCCACCCCCGACCGACCCGCCGCGCCAGGAGACCCCGCGGCCCCCCGCCCGCCCCGGGCTCGCACTCGCCGGGGCGGCCCTGTGCGTCCTGGCCGCCGTACTCCTCGGGTTCGCCGCGAACCTCACCGTCGTCGGCCACCTCCAGCACGCCCGCGACCAGCGCACCGCCTACGACGAACTCCGCAAGGAACTCGCCCTGGGCACCGCCCCCGTGGGCCAACGCGACTACGAGGGAAAGATGCTGGAGCCGGGCGCGCCCGTCGCCCTGCTGCGCGTCCCCGCCCTCGGCATCAAGGAGGTCGTCGCCGAGGGCACCACCTCCGAGGTCCTGATGTCGGGCCCCGGCCACCGCCGCGACACCCCGCTCCCGGGCCAGGCCGGCACCTCGGTGATCATGGGCCGCCAATGGGGCTACGGCAGCCCCTTCCTCGAACTCCACAACCTGCCCACCGGCGCCCGCCTCGAACTGACCACCGGCCAGGCGAAGTCCGTCTACGAGGTCACCGGCATCCGCCGCGCGGGCGACCCGCTGCCCGCTCCCATCGGCCAGGGCCGGGGCCGCCTCACCCTGATCACCGCCACCGGAGGCCCGTACACCCCGAGCGGGGTCCTGCGCATCGACGCCGAGCTGATCACCCCCGTGCAGGCCGGCCCGCCGCGCGATCTGCGCCCCGGCTGGATCGCCGCCTCCGAAGAGGCGCTCGGGGGCGACGGCGGCGCCTGGCTCCGCGTCTTCCTGTGGTCCCAGGGCCTGTTGCTCGCCTCGCTCCTCGCGGTCGTCGCCCACCGGGTCTGGGGCCGCTGGCAGACCTGGATCTGCGCGGGACCACTGCTGCTCGCCCTGGGCCTCGCCGACTCCGGCGCCATCGTCTCCCTGCTGCCGAACCTCCTCTGAACCATCCCACCTCGTACGGGAGTTGACCCCACCACCATGTCCACCGACCTCACCGGCTACGCCCCCTCGGACACCCTCCTCCAGCCGCCGGCGACCGGCACCGAACAGGGCCCGGCGAGCCTGCGCGCCGACTCCGTCTCCGCCTGGTTCTCCGACCACAAGGTCCTCGACCGGGTCTCGCTCACGATGCCCGCCCGCGAGGTGACCGCCCTCATCGGTCCCTCCGGCTGCGGCAAGTCGACCTTCCTGCGCATCCTCAACCGCATGCACGAACTGATCGGCTCCGCCTCCCTGGCCGGCCGCGTCCTCCTCGACGACCAGGACATCTACGACCGCGGCCGCCGCATCACCCACGCCCGCCGCCAGATCGGCATGGTCTTCCAGAAGCCGAACCCCTTCCCCGCCATGTCGATCCACGACAACGTCCTCGCCGGCCTCAAGCTCAACGCCATCAAGGCCACCCGCGACGGCAAGGACGACCTGGTCGAGGAGTGCCTGATCAAGGCGGGCCTGTGGAAAGAGGTCAAGGACCGGCTCCGCCAGCCGGGCGGCGCCCTCTCCGGCGGCCAGCAGCAACGCCTGTGCATCGCACGGTCGTTGGCGGTACGCCCCCGGGTCCTCCTCATGGACGAACCCTGCTCGGCTCTCGACCCGACCTCCACCCGCCGCATCGAGGAGACCATCGCCGAGCTGAAGTCCGAGGTCACGATCGTCATCGTCACCCACAACATGCAGCAGGCCGCCCGCGTCTCCGACACCTGCGCCTTCTTCCTCGCCTCGCAGAACACCCCCGGCGTGATCGTCGAACACGGCGACACCCAGGCGATGTTCAGCTCCCCGCAGGACGAGCGGACCTCGGACTACGTGAACGGACGCTTCGGATGACGCCGGGGCCGGTCGCGGGCCGGCTCCTGGGCACGGCCGCGGCCCTGCTGCTGGTCACCGGCTGCGCGGCCGGGGCACGGGACACGGCGGCCGGCCCGACGGACAGGACGGTCCCGGCCGCCGCCCCGCCCGCCCCCGCACCACCGGCGCCGTCCGCGCCCGCGCCGCCGAGGCCCGCCCCGGCCACGACCGCCTCCCCGGCCGCTCCACCCGCCCGCACACCGGCATCGGCCCGGACCGCCGCCTCCCCGTCCCCCGCCGACGCCCGCGTCCCCGGCCCGGACCTCTCCCGGAAGCTCCCGCCCGTCACACCCCGCCGCACGCCCACGAGATCCGCCGCGCCCCGCACCGACACGGCGACGACCGGCCGGCCCACCTCCACCACGATCCGGATCGGCACCTGGTCCTCGACCGTCGTCCGGGGCGACCAGGCGGAGGTCGACGCCTGCCGGAACGCCGTGCAGTGGACGGGACCAGCGATCGGCACCGAGGACGGCTACGCGCTGCGGACCGCGGTGATCGTCGGCCACGACTACTGCGGCTTCGACCGCTTCGCCACGCTGCCGCTCGGCACGAAGGTCACCCTCGCCACCCCGCGCGGCACATGGACGTACCGGGTCTACGCGCACTACGTCACCCCGGGCCGGGGCGTCCCGGCGGCAGGCCTCTACTGGGGCGACCTCACCCTGCAGTCCTGCGTGGGACCGGACACGGGGTTCAGCTACCTGGTGCGTGACTGAACCCCGTGCGCGGCTCGTGCACGGACGCGGCCCGCCCAGTAAGGGGGCTTGGCGGGCGCGGACCGGCGGATGTCTCCAAGGGGGGTGAGGAGGACATCCGTATAACTGTTCCAGTATGGAACACATGCGGCGGAAGAGCGCTGCCGCGGAGCATGCGGCAGCCCAACTCCCGGTGAACCGGGCCGAGCTGAGGTCGGCTCAGATGCCGGCCGCCGCCGACAGGTCCCGCTTGACGGCCGCGAGCGTCTCCGTCGCCCGCGCCCGCGCGGCCGGGAGGTCGGCGTGCGTGGCGACCGGCACCACGACCTCCAGGTAGCACTTCAGCTTGGGCTCGGTGCCGCTGGGCCGGACGATGACCCTGGCGCCGTCCAGCGTGTACCGCAGCCCGTCCGTGGGCGGCAGCTTCTCGGTCCCCTCGGTCAGGTCCTCGGCCCTGGTGACGGCCAGCCCGGCGAGCGCGGTCGGCGGCTGCTCGCGCAACCGTCGCATGGCGTCCGCGATGACCGACAAGTCCTCGACACGCACCGAGAGTTGATCGGTGGCGTGCAGACCGTGCTGCACGGCGAGATCGTCCAGGAGGTCGAGCAGGTCACGCCCCTCGGCCTTCAGCTCCGAAGCCAGCTCGGTGATGAGGAGGGCGGCGGTGATGCCGTCCTTGTCCCGCACACCGTCCGGGTCCACGCAGTAGCCGAGGGCCTCCTCGTAGCCGTAGCGCAGACCGTCCACGCGGGCGATCCACTTGAAGCCGGTGAGGGTCTCCTCGCAGGGCAGGCCCGCCTGCTCGGCGATGCGGCCGAGGAGGGAGGAGGAGACGATCGACTCGGCGAAGGTGCCCCGGGCGCCGCGCCGCACGAGGTGCGCGGCCAGCAGGGAGCCGACCTCGTCGCCGCGCAGCATGCGCCAACCGCCCTCCTGGGCAGGGTCCTTGACGGCGGCGGCGCAGCGGTCGGCGTCGGGGTCGTTGGCGATGATCAGGTCCGGGTCGCTCTCGCGGGCCCGCGCGAAGGCGAGGTCCATCGCGCCGGGTTCCTCCGGGTTGGGGAACGCGACGGTCGGGAAGTCCGGGTCGGGCTCGGCCTGTTCGGCGACGAGCACGGGTTCGGGGAACCCGGCCCGCGCGAACGCGGCCAGCAGTACGTCCTTGCCGACGCCGTGCATCGCCGTGTAGACGGTGCGGGCGGTGCGCGGGGAGCCCGCGGCGAGGACGGCGTCCGTGCGGGCGAGGTAGGCGTCCAGGACGCCGTCGTCGAGGACCTGCCACCCTTCCGCCGGGCGGGGCACGTCGTGCAGCGAGCCGATCGCGTCGATCTCGGCGGCGATCTCCGCGTCGGCCGGGGGCACGATCTGGGAGCCGTCGCCGAGGTAGACCTTGTAGCCGTTGTCCCGGGGCGGGTTGTGGCTGGCGGTGACCTCCACGCCCGCGACCGCGCCCAAGTGCCGTATGGCGAAGGCGAGTACGGGGGTGGGGAGGGGCCGGGGCAGCACGGCGGCCCGCAGCCCGGCGCCGACCATCACGGCGGCGGTGTCGCGGGCGAAGTCGGCGGACTTGTGCCGGGCGTCGTAGCCGATGACGACCGTGCCGTCGGCCCCGCCGTTCTTCTTCAGGTACGCGGCGAGTCCGGCGGCGGCGCGGATGACCACCGCACGGTTCATCCGCATGGGCCCGGCGCCCAGTTCGCCCCGCAGGCCCGCGGTGCCGAACTGGAGAGTGCCGCCGAAACGCCCGGCCAGCTCGGCGACATCCCCGGCTTCGATGAGCTTGCCCAGTTCCTCACGGGTGTCCGCGTCGGGATCCTCGGCGAGCCAGGTCCTGGCCCGCGCGATGAGTTCGTCGTCGTGCACGGCGGGTGAGCCTTTCGTGGGGTGTGTCGGTTTGTGCGTCAGCGGCTTGGCCGACGATGAACGGGTGTGGGGGACATCCCTGGGGACGGTGGCTACAGCCGCCCGAGGACCTGCCCCAACAGTGCCCCCATCTGCGTGGCGGAATCCCGCCCGGCCTGGAGGACTTCCTCGTGGTTCAGCGGCTCACCCGTCATCCCGGCGGCGAGGTTCGTCACCAGGGAGATCCCCAGCACCTCCGCACCGGCCTCGCGCGCGGCGATGGCCTCCAGCACCGTCGACATGCCCACCAGGTCCGCCCCGATCACCCGGGCCATGCGGATCTCGGCCGGGGTCTCGTAGTGCGGCCCGGGGAACTGGGCGTAGACACCCTCCTCCAGCGCCGGGTCGATCTCCTTGCACAGGGCGCGCAGCCGGGGCGAGTACAGATCCGTGAGGTCGACGAAGTTGGCTCCGACGATGGGCGAGGTGGCGGTGAGGTTGATGTGGTCGCTGATCAGCACCGGCTGCCCCGGCCGCATCCCCTCGCGGAGCCCGCCGCAGCCGTTGGTCAGCACGATGGTCTTGCAGCCGGCGGCGACGGCCGTACGGACGCCGTGCGCGACGGCGGCGACACCGCGGCCCTCGTAGTAGTGGGTGCGCCCGAGGAAGACCAGCGCCCGCTTGTCGCCGGTCCTGTACGAGCGGATCCGCCCGCCGTGGCCCTCGACGGCCGGCGGCGGGAAACCGGGCAGCTCGGTGACGGGGAAGTCGGCCTCGGGTACGCCGAGGGCGTCCACGGCCGGCCCCCAGCCGGAGCCCATCACAAGGGCGACGTCGTGGGTGTCGGCGCCGGTCAGTTCGCGCAGGCGCGTGGCGGCGGCGTCAGCGGCGGCATGAGGGTCGCCCTGGATGTCGTCCGGAAGAAGAGATGCGTTCACGCGGATGAGCGTAGCCGCTCCGGGCCTACGCGCGTAGATGACAGAGCGCACGGGATGGCGATCGTTGTCTTGTCGTTTCCAACGAGAGCTGTGACGCGGTTGTGTGTGGGAAACCCTCAGCAGGGGCGCTTCCGCAGCTCCATCACATAGTCGTGCGGGGCGCCGGCCGACTCGGCGGCGTCCGCGAGCTCCCCGAGGTACCGGGCCGACGGGAGTCCGCCCTCGTAGCCGTTGAGGACGTACAGCCAGGCGGGCTCCTCGCCCTCCAGCGTGTGCACGCGGACCCGCATCCGGCGGTAGACGTCCAGGCCGACGCCCTCCCACCGGTCCATGGACTCCTCGTCGGGCGGCGCGATCTCGTACAGCGCGACGAAGACCTGGGAGCGCGGGGCCTCCACGATCGTGGCGAGCGCGCCCTCCCAGCCCATGTGCTCACCGCCGAAGGTCAGCCGCCATCCGTTCAGCCAGCCCGTGGCGCGCAGCGGCGAGTGCGGGGCGCGGCGGGTCATCAGCCGCGCGTCGAGATTGCCGGCGTACGCGGCGTAGAGCGACATGCTTCGAGAGTACGGCAGCGAAACCACCCGCCACTCCCGCAACCGAGGGCACCTCCCGCAACCGAGGGCACCTCCCGACACCGGGGGCTCCTCGTGACACCGGGGAGTGCCTGGCGACACCGGGGAGCGGGGAGCCGGGGGCGCGCGGCGGCATCCGCGGGCTTCCGCACGCCCACCGCCATCCCTGTCCGCCCCGCCCCGCCCCGCCCCCGCGCTCGGGTTCTTGACTTCGCTCACATCCCGTCGTCCCTTCCGCGCCCTCCTCACCTGTACCGACGGCTCGGGGCCGCCTCCCGCCGGCCTCCCGCGCCCGGCAGGGGCCTCGCCCCCGGGCGGAAGCATCTTGAAGCGTGCGGGACAATGGGGTACGTGACTCGGATCGTGATCATCGGTGGCGGACCCGGCGGCTATGAAGCGGCGCTGGTGGCAGCGCAGCTCGGCGCGGAGGTGACCGTCGTCGACTGCGACGGTCTGGGCGGGGCGTCGGTGCTGACCGACTGCGTCCCGTCGAAGACCCTTATCGCGACGGCCGAGGTGATGACCACCTTCGACTCGTCGTACGAGGAACTCGGCATCATCGTCGCCGACGACACCCCGCCCCTGGAGCAGGCGGCGCGGGTCGTCGGCGTGGACCTCGGCAAGGTCAACCGCCGTGTGAAGCGCCTCGCGCTGGCCCAGTCGCACGACATCACCGCGTCCGTGACCCGGGCCGGCGCCCGGGTGATGCGCGGCCGGGGCCGGCTCGACGGCATGCAGGCGATCGACGGTTCCCGCAAGGTGATCGTGAAGGCGGCCGACGGCACCGAGGAGACCCTCGTCGCCGACGCCGTCCTCATCGCGACCGGCGGCCACCCCCGCGAGCTGGACGACGCCCGCCCCGACGGCGAGCGCATCCTGAACTGGACCCAGGTCTACGACCTCACCGAACTCCCCGAAGAGCTGATCGTGGTCGGCTCCGGTGTCACCGGCGCCGAGTTCGCCGGCGCCTACCAGGCCCTCGGCTCCAAGGTCACCCTCGTCTCCTCCCGCGACCGCGTCCTGCCCGGCGAGGACCCGGACGCCGCCGCCGTCCTGGAGGACGTCTTCCGGCGCCGCGGCATGAACGTCATGGCCCGCTCCCGCGCCCAGTCCGCCAAGCGCGTCGGCGACAAGGTCGAGGTCACCCTCGCCGACGGCCGTGTCATCACCGGCTCGCACTGCCTGATGGCGGTCGGCGCCATCCCGAACTCCGAGGGCATGGGCCTGGAGGAGGCGGGCGTGAAGCTGCGCGAGTCGGGCCACATCTGGACCGACAAGGTCTCCCGTACGACCGCTCCCGGCGTCTACGCGGCCGGTGACGTGACCGGGATCTTCGCCCTGGCCTCGGTGGCCGCGATGCAGGGCCGTATCGCGATGTACCACTTCCTGGGCGACGCGGTGGCGCCCCTGAACCTGAAGACGGTCTCGTCGAACGTCTTCACCGACCCCGAGATCGCGACCGTCGGCTACAGCCAGGCCGACGTGGACGGCGGCAAGATCGACGCCCGTGTCGTCAAGCTCCCGCTCCTGCGCAACCCGCGCGCGAAGATGCAGGGCATCCGGGACGGCTTCGTCAAGATCTTCTGCCGCCCGGGCACCGGCATCATCGTCGGCGGTGTGGTCGTGGCGCCCCGCGCCTCGGAACTGATCCACCCCATCTCGATCGCCGTGGACAACAATCTGACGGTCGAACAGATCGCGAACGCCTTCACCGTCTACCCGTCCCTTTCGGGCTCGATCGCCGAGGTGGCCCGGCAGCTGCACACCCGCAAGGCGACCGGCGAAGTCTGAGGCGGCGCGGACTCCCCGCTGGTCACGGGGAGTTGCCGCTCATTCGCACGGCATAGGCGCGGCGACTAAGCCCTATACCACTTCTCGCCTCCCTGTGCGAACAACTTCTGCTATTCACCGCAAACAGCTGAAAGCAGACGGTCGTTGGGGTTACTGTCAGTTTCGTGTTCGCTGCAGAACGTCGCCAATTGATCCTCGAAATGGTGCGAGCGAATGGGGCCGTATCGCTCCGTGAGCTCGCCCGCGTCGTCCAGACCTCCGAAGTGACCGTACGGCGGGACGTGCGCGCACTGGAGGCAGAAGGACTCCTCGACCGCCGGCACGGCGGTGCGGTATTGCCGGGCGGGTTCACGCGGGAGTCCGGCTTTCCGCAGAAATCGCATCTCGCGACCGCCGAGAAGACGGCCATCGCCGATCTCGCCGCCAGCTTCGTCGAAGAGGGCGAAGCGATCGTGGTGGGGGCGGGTACCACCACCCAGGAGCTGGCCCGCCGGCTCGCCCGGGTGCCCGGACTGACCGTCGTCACCAACTCCCTGCTGGTGGCCCAGGCGTTGGCCCATGCCAACCGCGTGGAGGTCGTCATGACCGGGGGCACCCTGCGCGGTTCCAACTACGCGCTGGTGGGCAGCGGGGCCGAGCAGTCCCTCCAGGGGCTGCGCGTGTCCCGGGCCTTCCTCTCCGGGAGCGGGCTGACCGCCGAGCGCGGCCTGTCCACGTCCAACATGCTCTCGGCGTCCGTCGACCGCGCGCTCGTCCAGGCGGCGGCCGAGGTCGTCGTCCTCGCCGACCACACCAAGCTCGGCACGGACACCATGTTCCAGACCGTGCCCACGGACGTCATCACCCGCCTCGTCACCGACGAGCCCCCGGGCCATGACGACCGCGCCGGGACGGAGTTGCAGGCGCTGGCCGACCAGGGGGTGCAGATCGCCGTCGCGGGCGGTTCGGGAGCCCAGGGGGGTGATCAGACCCCGACGCGCGACCAACGCCGCCGGGATGTCCCCCTCCCGGCACCGCGACGGGGTCAAGTACCGGGCGGAGCACCGGGGTTGAGGTCGGCGGGTGTCCTGGCCGGGGAGTCGCCCGAACGGGAGCGGGCGGCCAGGGTGGCGGACCTGCGGAGGCGTTGAGCGCATCGGGGGCGGGGGCGGTTTTCGGCTGCGACCAGCCACGACGGACCCGCGCCCGAAGTACTACGGCTTCAACCCGCGCAACGTCAACGTCAGCAACCGGTCCGCCAGTTCGGGGTCCCCGGGGTTGCCCTCGGCCGCGAGGGCGATCGCGTGGGTCAGCTGGAGCAGGTCGCCGATCTCGACGTCACCGCGCACGTCACCGGCCTCCTGCGCCCGGACCAGCAGCGCGCCCCCAGCCTCCCGGATGGGATGACTGCACCGGGCCAGCGCGGAGGAGCCGTCGAGGTCGACCGCCATCAGCGCCCGGGACAGCCCCCGGTACTCACTGGCGTGCGTCACCATCTCCCGCAACCAGGTCACGAGCGCCCCGCACGGCTGCGGAGCGGACAGCAACTCCCGTGACCGTACGAGCAGTTCGCGGGCCGCGTCCTCGAAGACCGCGCTCATCAGGGCCTGCCGGTTGGGGAAGTGCCGGTACAGGGTGCCGATACCGACCCCGGCCCGCTTCGCCACGTCCTCCAGGGACGCGTCCGTGCCGTGCGCCGCGAAGCACACCCGGGCCTCGGTGAGCAGCCGTTCGTAGTTGCGGCGGGCGTCGGCGCGCAGCCCAGCCGGCGGTCTGACTGTGTCGGCCATGACTCCCACCTGCCCTCCTCGGCGCTGTCCCGTCACAGTACAGAGATGCCCGGCGAGGACAGGCTGTTCCTGTCCGCCGGGCACCTCTGGGCGTGCGGTGGGGTCAGTCCTTGATCTCGCAGATCGCCGCGCCGGAGGTGACCGACGCGCCGACCTCCGCGCCGAGTCCCTTGATCGTGCCGGACTTGTGCGCGTTCAGGGGCTGTTCCATCTTCATGGCCTCCAGGACGACGATGAGGTCGCCCTCCTTGACCTCCTGCCCCTCCTCGACCGCGACCTTGACGATCGTGCCCTGCATCGGGGAGGCGAGGGTGTCACCGGAGGCGACGGGACCGGACTTCTTGGCCGCGCGGCGCTTCGGCTTGGCGCCCGCCGCGAGCCCGGTGCGGGCCAGCGACATGCCGAGCGAGACCGGGAGGGAGACCTCCAGGCGCTTGCCGCCGACCTCGACGACGATCGTCTCGCGGTCCGCGTCCTCGTCCGCCTCGGCGTCCGCCGGGGCCGCGAAGGGCTTGACCTCGTTGACGAACTCGGTCTCGATCCACCGGGTGTGGACCGTGAACGGGTCCGCGGAACCGGTGAGTTCGGGGGCGAACGCCGGGTCCTTGACGACCGCGCGGTGGAACGGGATGGCCGTGGCCATGCCCTCGACCTGGAACTCCTCCAGCGCCCGCGCCGCCCGCTGGAGCGCCTGCTCACGGGTCGCGCCGGAGACGATCAGCTTGGCCAGCAGCGAGTCCCACGCCGGGCCGATGACCGAGCCGGACTCGACACCGGCGTCCAGCCGGACACCCGGGCCTGACGGCGGCGCGAACAGCGTCACCGTGCCGGGCGCGGGCAGGAAGCCGCGGCCCGGGTCCTCGCCGTTGATGCGGAACTCGAAGGAGTGGCCGCGCAGTTCGGGATCGCCGTAGCCGAGCTCCTCGCCGTCGGCGATGCGGAACATCTCGCGGACGAGGTCGATGCCGGCGACCTCCTCGGTGACCGGGTGCTCCACCTGGAGGCGGGTGTTGACCTCCAGGAAGGAGATCGTGCCGTCCTGGCCGACGAGGAACTCGACGGTCCCGGCGCCGACGTAGCCGGCCTCCTTGAGGATCGCCTTGGACGACGCGTACAGCTCGGCGACCTGGGCCTCGGAGAGGAACGGCGCGGGCGCCTCCTCGACCAGCTTCTGGTGCCTGCGCTGCAGCGAGCAGTCACGCGTGGAGACGACGACCACGTTGCCGTGGGTGTCGGCCAGGCACTGGGTCTCCACGTGCCGCGGCTTGTCGAGGTAGCGCTCGACGAAGCACTCGCCGCGACCGAAGGCGGCGACCGCCTCGCGCACCGCGGAGTCGTACAGCTCGGGGACCTCTTCGAGCGTCCGGGCCACCTTCAGCCCGCGACCGCCGCCACCGAAGGCGGCCTTGATCGCGATGGGCAGCCCGTGCTGCTCGGCGAACGCGACGACCTCGTCCGACCCGGACACCGGGTCCGGCGTGCCGGCCACCAGCGGGGCACCGGCGCGCTGGGCGATGTGCCGGGCGGCGACCTTGTCACCGAGGTCACGGATCGCCTGCGGCGGCGGTCCGATCCAGATCAGGTCCGCGTCGAGCACGGCCTGAGCGAACTCGGCGTTCTCCGACAGGAATCCGTAGCCGGGGTGGATGGCGTCGGCACCGGACTCGCGGGCCGCGGCCAGGACCTTGCCGATGTCCAGGTAGCTGCTCGCCGGTGTGTCACCGCCCAGGGCGAACGCCTCATCCGCGGCGCGGACATGCAGAGCGTCCCGGTCCGGGTCGGCGTATACGGCCACGCTCGCGATCCCGGCGTCCCGGCAGGCCCGGGCTACGCGGACAGCGATTTCGCCACGATTGGCGATGAGCACCTTGCGCACGATTGAGGCTCCCTCCTTGAAACAAGCCGAGTTTAGGGACAGCCGACACGGCGCATCGACCCGTCCCCAATGGTGAGCTTGCCCACACGGAGCGTGATTCGAGGCTCGCTCGACCCGCGAAATCCCTTGTCGCACCTAGGTACCCGGGACTCCTCCGGGAAACCCTAGTCCTCCGGTGTGGTCAAGGTCTCTGTGAGAGCGTGCCGCGCCCCACTCCGTTTCTTTGTGGAGTCCCTACGAATGGCCCAATGATTCTTTGCCTCCATCGCAACCCTTGTCCCGCGGTTTACCCGTTAGTAGCGTTCAGGTTGTCCGGAACGTACTTGGGGTAACGGCGGAAGTGGGTGGGCCCGGTGGTGCGCAGGCCGGTGGCATGGATCTTGGCGCTCGTCCTCTTCGTGGAGGCGCTCGGAGTGGCCGCGCTGAACTGGTTCCTCGGCATCGTCGTCGACCGCCAGGACATGTCCCTGGCCGGTCTCGACCCGGACGCGATGTCCGTGTCCTCCAAGGTCGGCGGGATCGTCTTCGGGCTCTACTTCGTGCTGTGCGGCGTGGTCGCCCTGCTCGTCGCCCTGCGCGACCGGGCGCCGGCCGGCTTCGGCCGCGTCCTGCTGATCAGCGTGGCCGTCGTGCACGGCCTGCTGGCCGCCTTCGCGTGGGGCCTGGTGGGCCCCGGAGCGTTCGCCGCCATGGTGGTGGTGCTCGGCCTCGTCGTCCTGCTCCTGATGACGTACGACCGCCTTGAGACCCCGCCCGAGGGGACCCCCGGGCCGGGCGCCGACACGGCCGACAGGAACGAGGGCCCGGGACCGATCGCCCCGGCCGCCCCCAACCCCTCCTGACCGGCCGCTACTTCTCCCGCGGGGTCCACAACTCCGTGATGCCGACGCCCAGTTCGCCCAGCAGCCGGCGGACGAGCGGCAGGCTGATGCCGATCACGTTGCCGTGGTCGCCGTCGATGCCCTCGATGAACGGCGCCGAGAGACCGTCCAGGGTGAACGCCCCCGCGACGTACAGGGGTTCGCCCGAGGCGACGTACGCGGCGACCTCGGCGTCGGTCGGCTCGCCGAAGCGGACGACGGTGGACGCGGTCGCCGAGACGTACCGGCCGCTCGTCGTGTCGTAGACGCAGTGCCCGGTCTGGAGCGTCCCGGCCCGGCCGCGCATCGCCTTCCAGCGGGCGGTGGCCTCCTCGGCGTCGGCGGGCTTGCCGAGGGCCTCGCCGTCGAGGTCGAGCACGGAGTCGCAGCCGATGACGAGCGCGCCCCTGACCTCGGGCTTCGCTGCCACGACGGAGGCCTTGGCCTCGGCGAGCGCGAGGGCCAGCTCGGCCGGGGTGGGGGCGCTGACGGCATCCTCGTCGACCCCGCTGACGATCACCTCGGGGTCGAGTCCGGCCTGCCGCAGCAGGCCCAGCCGGGCGGGGGACTGGGAGGCGAGCACGAGTCGGCGGCGCGGCTGATCTGTCATGCGCTCAGGGTATCGGCGCGCTCTCGGGCGCTCACGCCAGACCGATCACGATCATCGCCAGCACCATCGCGAGCGCCATGAGAATGCCGAGCCGCCGCAGCATGACCTCCGTCTCCCGGAGTTCCTCGGGAGGTTCGTTGTCGGGGTCGGACCACAGCATGTCACCAGCGTGCGCCCTGGCGGGGGCGGGCGCCTGAGTACGGGTACTCAACTTCCCCGTCCCGCCGGACGGCAGGCGGGGCCGCGCACCGACGCGGCCCCGCGCCCCTGGGACGGTTCCCTAGGCGGGCCAGTACGTGCGGGTCCACGCGCTGGGCCCGGGCTGCGGGAGCCTCGCGGAGGCGATCCTCGCCGGGTCCGACCAGGCGTCCCGCCGCCTCGGGGCGTCCGGCGGTGCGGTGGCCGCCGCCGCGCGGGCCCTCACCACCGCCAGCGCGGCGGCCAGTTCCTCCGGGGTCGGGTTGCCCCGTACGACTCTGATGTTCATGCGGCGCTCCTCTACAGCGGGATGTTGCCGTGCTTCTTCGGCGGGAGGGACTCGCGCTTGGTACGGAGCTGGCGCAGGCCCCGGACGACGTGGCGGCGGGTGTCCGAGGGGAGGACGACCGCGTCGATGTAGCCGCGCTCGGCCGCGATGTAGGGGTTGAGGAGGGCGTCCTCGTACTCCTGGATCAGACGGGCCCGCGTCGCCTCCACGTCGCCTGCCGCCTCCGCCTCCGCGATCGTGCGGCGGTGCAGGATGTTGACCGCGCCCTGGGCGCCCATGACGGCGATCTGGGCGGTCGGCCAGGCCAGGTTGAGGTCGGCGCCGAGGTGCTTGGAGCCCATGACGTCGTAGGCGCCGCCGAAGGCCTTGCGGGTGATCACCGTGATCAGCGGGACCGTGGCCTCCGCGTACGCGTAGATCAGCTTCGCGCCCCTGCGGATGATGCCGTAGTGCTCCTGGTCGACGCCCGGGAGGAAGCCGGGGACGTCCACGAAGGTGATGACCGGGACGTTGAACGCGTCGCAGGTGCGGACGAACCGGGCCGCCTTCTCGGAGGCGTCGATGTCCAGACAGCCCGCGAACTGCATCGGCTGGTTCGCCACGATGCCCACCGGGCGGCCCTCGACCCGGCCGAAACCGGTGAGGATGTTCGGGGCGAACAGCGGCTGCGTCTCGAAGAACTCGGCGTCGTCCAGGACGTGTTCGATCACCGTGTGCATGTCGTACGGCTGGTTCGCGCTGTCCGGGACCAGGGTGTCCAGCTCGCGGTCCTCGTCCGTGACGGCGAGGTCCGCCTCCTCCGGGAACGCCGGCGGTTCGCTGAGGTTGTTGGACGGGAGGTACGACAGCAGCTGCTTGACGTACTCGATCGCGTCCTTCTCGTCGCCCGCCATGTGGTGGGCCACACCCGACACCGCGTTGTGGGTGCGCGCGCCGCCCAGTTCCTCGAAGCCGACGTCCTCGCCGGTGACCGTCTTGATGACGTCCGGGCCCGTGATGAACATGTGCGAGGTCTGGTCGACCATCACCGTGAAGTCGGTGATCGCGGGGGAGTAGACGGCACCGCCCGCGCACGGGCCCACGACCAGGCTGATCTGCGGGATCACCCCGCTCGCGTGCGTGTTGCGGCGGAAGATCTCGCCGTACGCGCCCAGCGAGGCCACGCCTTCCTGGATGCGGGCGCCGCCGGAGTCGTTGATGCCGATGACCGGGCAGCCCGTCTTCAGCGCGAAGTCCATCACCTTGACGATCTTCTGGCCGTAGACCTCGCCCAGGGCGCCGCCGAAGACCGTGAAGTCCTGGGAGAACACGGCGATCGGGCGGCCGTCGACCGTGCCGTAGCCGGAGACGACCCCGTCGCCGTAGGGGCGGTTCCGCTCCAGGCCGAAGTCCGTGGAGCGGTGCCGGGTGAACTCGTCGAACTCGACGAAGGAGCCCTCGTCCAGGAGCAGCTCGATCCGCTCCCGGGCCGTCAACTTGCCCTTGGCGTGCTGTTTTTCGACAGCACGTGCCGAGCCGGCGTGCGTCGCCTCCTGGGTGCGGCGGTGAAGATCCGCGATCTTCCCGGCGGTCGTGTGAATGTCGATCTCTTGAGGCGCTTCCGGCTCGGACATCGGGATTGCGGCTCCCTGCCTGCTCAAAAGGGGGGACGGTTACTCATCCGTAGAGTAGTGGCGGGCCTACCGATCGGCAGTGCGGCGTACAACACACCTAGGGTGGCTTGCATGACGCCGCGAGATGCCTCAGACGACAGCAGCCGTTGGTCCGATCTGGAACGGCCGCCCCTCAACGCCGGCGCGCTGCGCCGCGGCCTGGTCCGCGCGGGCGGGCTGTGGACCGGCGTGGAGGTCGTGCAGCGCACCGGTTCCACCAACTCCGACCTGGTCGCCCTGGCCGCCGCGGGCAAGGCCGCCGAGGGCACCGTCCTGGTCGCCGAGGAGCAGACCTCCGGGCGCGGCCGGCTCGACCGGCAGTGGTCGGCGCCGGCCCGCTCGGGGCTCTTCTTCTCCGTGCTGCTGGAGCCGGGTGACGTGCCCGTTTCCCGCTGGGGCTGGCTCCCGCTGCTGACCGGGGTCGCCGTCGCGACCGGGCTCTCGCGGTCCGCCGGGGTGGACACGGCACTCAAGTGGCCCAACGACCTCCTGGTGACGGTCGGCGGCGAGGAACGCAAGGCCGGCGGCATCCTCGCCGAGCGCGCGGGGGACTCCGCCGTGATCGTCGGCGTCGGCATCAACGTCACCCTCCGCGAGGAGGAGCTGCCCGTGCCGCAGGCCGCCTCCCTCGCCCTCGCCGGTGCCGTCACCACCGACCGCGATCCCCTCCTGAGGGCCGTCCTGCGGTCCCTGGAGCACTGGTACGACAAGTGGCGCACGGCGGGCGGCGACCCGGTGGACAGCGGCCTCCAGGAGACCTACGCGGCCGGCTGCGCCACGCTCGGCCGGACCGTGCGGGCCGAACTCCCCGGGGACCGGTCGATCACCGGCGAGGCCGTCGCGATCGACGGCGACGGGCGGCTCGTCCTCGCCACCGAGGACGGCGTGCAGGAGCCCGTGGGGGCGGGCGACATCGTCCACCTGCGCCCCGCGTGACACCGACCGCTCTTGCGGCCACCATCTCCGTGTGACTCACGGAGTGAGCTGGCCCACACCTGCCGTAGCATTGGGCCCGGTCGATACCTGACCGTGGCAGATCGGAAGGGCAGCAGGCGTGACCGTCGACGACACGGGCTCCGGCGCGGACGAGGACGGCCGGGTGGCCCCCGATGCCGCCGATCCCGGCGAGAACCCGCTCGCGCTGCGTCTCGAAGGACTCATCCTCGGCGCGGAGCGCCGCTACACCCCCTTCCAGGCGGCCCGCACCGCCGGCGTCTCCATGGAGCTGGCCACGCGCTTCTGGCGGGCGATGGGCTTCGCCGACGTCGGCCAGGCCAAGGCCTTCACCGAGGCGGACGTCCTCGCGCTGCGGCGCCTGGCCGGTCTCGTCGAGGCGGGGCTGCTCAGCGAGGCGATGGCCGTGCAGGTGGCCCGCTCCACCGGGCAGACCACCGCGCGGCTGGCCGGCTGGCAGATGGACTCGTTCCTGGAGGGCCTGACCGAACCGCCGGAGCCGGGCATGTCCCGCACCGAGGTGACGTACCCGATCATCGAGCTGCTCCTGCCCGAGCTGGAGGAGTTCCTCGTCTACGTCTGGCGGCGCCAGCTCGCCGCCTCGGCCGGCCGGGTCGTCCAGGCGGGCGACGACGAGGAGATGGTCGACCGGCGCCTGGCCGTCGGCTTCGCGGACCTCGTCGGCTTCACACGGCTGACCCGGCGCATGGAGGAGGAGGAACTCGGCGAACTCGTCGAGGCCTTCGAGACCACGGCCGCCGACCTCGTGGCGGCGCGCGGCGGACGCCTCATCAAGACCCTCGGCGACGAGGTCCTCTTCTCGGCCGACGACGCCGGGGTCGCCGCCGAGATCGCGCTGCGCCTGATCGAGACCATGGCGGGCGACGAGACGATGCCCGAACTCCGCGTCGGCATCGCCTTCGGCACGGTCACCACCCGTATGGGCGACGTCTTCGGCACGACGGTCAACCTCGCCTCCCGGCTCACGTCGATAGCTCCCCGCGACGCCGTCCTCGTGGACAGCGCCTTCGCGGAGGAGCTCATCCGCAGCGGTGAGGCCCCTGCCTCCGAGGCGGAGGCGGCGGAGGCCGCGGCCACCGCGGAGAAGGAGGGCGAGGAGCCCCCGACCTACCGCTTCGCCCTCCAGCCGATGTGGCAACGCCCCGTGCGCGGCCTGGGAGTTGTCGAACCCTGGCTCCTCACCCGCCGGGACTCGACACCGGCGTAGGCCCGACTCGCCCGCCCGGCTCAGTGGCCGGCGAGCCCGTCGACACAGAGCCCGATGACCGGCACGCACAGCCGCGGCCGACTCGGCGCGGGGGAGGGCGGGTCGGCGCTCCGGCTCGGGGTGGGCGCGGGTTCCGCCGCGGCGCTGGTGGTGGGAAGCGGAGCCGGTGCCTCAGCCGTCGGCGTGACGGCCGCGGGGGCCTCCGGGACGGTCGTCGGCCGCGTCTGCGCAGGCGGGCGCCGCACCGTCGCGTACGGAGTCGGTACGACCCCGGAAGCCGTCGGGGGAGCCGCGCTCGCGCCGCCCGTCACCGAGGTCGCGGAGGGGATCGTCCAGGGGGCCGCGGAGGGGATCGAGGCCGGGATCCGGCTCGGGTCGGCGCGGATCGTGGCGGCGGCGTCGGCCGGCCGGTCGGTGCTCGCGCTCACTTCCGCGCTGGGCTCGGCCTCGGCGGTCCCCAGGCCGCCGACTCCGGACTCCGGCGCCAGTCGTACGAGGCCCAGCACCCCGGCGGCCACGGCGAGCGCTCCGACGGCCAGCAGGATCTTCCGGGGCCGGCGACGGCGGTGCCGGCCCTTCGGGAGCGGCGGCGCTATCTCCTCGGTGTCCTCGGCCCGCTCCGCCTTCGTGGTCGTCGTCACGATCCCTCCCCTGTGGTGTGGCGGACGCACGTTATGCGCTTCTCCGGGCGGTGCGGCGGGAGTTGGGTGTGATGTCACCCGAACGGGGAGGCCGCGTGCGATGATCGGGACCAGATTAGTTAACCCACGTTAACCAGGAGGCTGTCATGGGCGCGGAGCGGTCCGAGTCACGGTTCGGGGAGTTCGTACTGGTGCGGCGGCACGGACACGTCGCGGAACTGGTCCTGGACCGGCCCAAGGCCATGAACGCCGTGTCGACGGCGATGGCGGGCTCCATCGCCGAGGCCTGCGCGGCACTGGCGGCGGACCGGGAGGTCCGGGTGACCGTGGTGACCTCGTCCCACGAGCGGGCGTTCTGCGTCGGCGCGGACCTGAAGGAGCGCAACTCCCTCACGGACGCGGAACTCGTACGGCAGCGCCCGCTCGCACGCGCCGCGTACACGGGCGTCCTGGACCTCCCGATGCCCACGATCGCCGCCGTGCACGGCTTCGCCCTCGGCGGCGGCTTCGAACTCGCCCTGTCCTGCGACCTGATCGTGGCGGACGGCACGGCCGTGGTGGGCCTGCCGGAGGTGTCGGTGGGCGTGATCCCGGGCGGCGGCGGTACGCAGCTGCTGCCCCGCCGGGTGGGCGCGGCCCGCGCGGCCGAACTGATCTTCACCGCCCGCCGGTTGCCGGCCCCCGAGGCGGCGGACCTGGGCCTGGTGGACGCCCTGGTGGATCCGGGCCGGGACCGCGAGGAGGCCCTCGCCCTGGCGGCCCGCATCGCCGCGAACTCGCCCGTCGGGCTGCGCGCGGCCAAGCGGGCGTTGCGGCTGGGGCACGGGCTGGATCTGCGGGCGGGTCTTGAGGTGGAGGACGCGGCGTGGCGGTCGGTGGCGTTCTCGGGGGACCGGGCGGAGGGGGTCGCGGCGTTCAACGAGAAGCGGACGCCGGAGTGGCCGGGGGAGTAGCGGGCTTGTGCGCGTCGTCGGGTGCGGGTCCGTTGTGGCCGGTCGCGCAGTTCCCCGCGCCCCTAGGGGGTTGGGGCTGGTCTGCGCTGTCGTGCATTCGCTCATGACACCGACCGCCACCCGCCAGCACCCCCACCCCGGCAGGCGCCACCCCCCAGGGGCGCGGGGAACTGCGCGACTGGCCCCCACCGGCCCGCACCCGAAGAACAACCCGAGCCCGCCCCCCACGACACCTGTTCGCCGCATCAATGTCCCGCTATGCCCCAAACCTCCCTAGCCTGGAGTGATGGGTGAGGACAGGCGGCTCACGGCAGTGGTGGAGCTCGCGCAGGGGATGGCGGCGGCCCACACCCCGCGAGAGTCCTGGCACGCCGCGGCGACCGGCGCACGCCGGGCACTGAACGGCAGTTTCGCCGCGCTCTCGGTCTGGGAGCGCGAGCTCGGCCGCCTCAGGGTCCTGGTGAACGTGGGGGACCGCGCCACGGGCGAGGAGGAGTTCCCGGACGCCGAGACCTACCCGGTGCACCAGTTCCCCGAGATCACCGAGTTCCTGCACGAACGCTGGGCCGGCGGCGGCGAGCCCAACGCCTGGGTCGAGACCGCCGAGGGCCCGGCCGCGGGCAGCCCTGGCTACTGCCACCAACGCGTGGCCGCCCTACGGCGCCGCAGACGCGGATGCTGTGTGATCGCGCCGATCGTGCTGCACGGACGGGCCTGGGGCGAGCTGTACGTGGCCCGGCCGGTCGGCGCGCCTCTCTTCGGCCGGGGCGACGCCGACTTCGCGACCGTGCTGGCGTCCGTCGTCGCCGCCGGGATCGCGCAGACCGAGCGGCTGGAGGAGGCCCGGCGGCTCGCGTTCACGGACGCGCTCACCGGGCTCGCCAACCGCCGTGCCGTGGACGTGCGGCTCGACGAGGCGATCGAGCGGCACCGGAGGGACGGGGTCGTGGTCAGCCTCGTCGTGTGCGACCTGAACGGGCTCAAGCGTGTGAACGACACCCGGGGTCACGCGGTCGGCGACCGGCTCCTGGAGCGTTTCGGCTCGGTGCTGTCGCTGTGCGGCGCGATGCTGCCGGGCGCGCTGGCCGCGCGGCTCGGCGGGGACGAGTTCTGTCTGCTCGCGGTGGGGCCGCCCGCCGACGAGGTGGTCGACGCGGCGGTCGAACTCTGCCGCCGCGCGGCCGAGTTGGAGCTGGGCGAGGGCGTCGCGTGCGGGGTCGCGTCGACGGAGGACCCCATCGGGGCGGTACGGTCCGGGCGCCGGCTGTTCCGGCTGGCGGACGCCGCCCAGTACCGTGCGAAGGCGCTCCGCGGGGACAAGCCGGTGGTCGCCGGGCGCGAGGGGCCGGACGATCCGGTCGTACGGCTCGCGGACTCCCCGACGCCGGAGGCGCCGGCGGAGCGGCGGCGGTTCCGGGGCCGCAGACCGTGAGCCGCGCGGGGTCCGGGTGTGTGACCTACCTGTAAGGGTCTCGGCGCGCACCCGGTAGTGACACCACCACATTCAATGCGTACGCTCCTGAATATGGATATGCACACTGTGGTGGTGGGGACGTCCGGGGTCACCGCGTCCGACGTCCTCGCCGTGGCGCGTGGGGGCGCCCGGATCGAGCTTTCGGCCGAGGCCGTCGCGGCGCTCGCCGCGGCGCGCGAGATCGTGGACGCGCTCGCGGCCAAGCCGGAGCCCGTGTACGGCGTGAGCACCGGCTTCGGGGCGCTCGCGTCCCGGCACATCAGCCCGGAACTCCGCGCCCAGCTGCAGCGCAACATCGTCCGCTCGCACGCCGCCGGCATGGGCCCGCGCGTGGAGCGCGAGGTCGTCCGCGCGCTGATGTTCCTGCGGCTCAAGACCGTCTGCTCGGGCCACACCGGCGTCCGCCCGGAGGTCGCCCGGACCATGGCCGACGTCCTCAACGCCGGGATCACCCCCGTCGTCCACGAGTACGGCTCCCTCGGCTGCTCCGGCGACCTCGCCCCGCTCTCGCACTGCGCGCTGACGCTCATGGGCGAGGGCGACGCGGAGGGCCCGGACGGGGTCGTCCGTCCCGCGGGCGAGCTGCTCGCCGAACACGGCATCGCGCCGGTCGAGTTGCGGGAGAAGGAGGGCCTCGCCCTGCTCAACGGCACCGACGGCATGCTCGGCATGCTGGTCATGGCGCTCGCCGACCTCGACATGCTCTACAAGTCCGCCGACGTCACGGCGGCCCTCTCCCTGGAGGCGCTGCTCGGCACCGACAAGGTGCTCGCGCCCGAGCTGCACGCCATCCGCCCGCACCCCGGGCAGGGCGCCAGCGCCGCCAACATGCTTGCCGTGCTTGCCGGTTCGGAGCTGACCGGGCACCACCAGGACGACGCGCCGCGTGTGCAGGACGCGTACTCGGTGCGGTGCGCCCCGCAGGTCGCCGGTGCCGGACGCGACACCATCGCGCACGCCCGCCTCGTGGCGGAGCGGGAGTTGGCGTCCGCCGTCGACAACCCCGTGGTGCTGCCCGATGGGCGGGTCGAGTCCAACGGCAACTTCCATGGTGCGCCGGTGGCCTACGTCCTCGACTTCCTCGCCATCGCCGTCGCCGACCTCGGCTCGATCGCCGAGCGCCGTACCGACCGTCTCCTCGACAAGAACCGCTCGCACGGCCTGCCGCCGTTCCTCGCGGACGACGCCGGTGTCGACTCCGGGCTGATGATCGCCCAGTACACGCAGGCCGCGCTGGTCAGCGAGATGAAGCGGCTCGCGGTGCCCGCCTCCGCCGACTCGATCCCCTCCTCCGCGATGCAGGAGGACCACGTCTCCATGGGCTGGTCGGCCGCCCGCAAGCTGCGCACCGCCGTCGACAACCTCACCCGGATCATCGCCGTCGAGCTGTACGCCGCGACGCGCGCCGTGGAGCTGCGCGAGGGTCTTGCGCCCGCGCCGGCGTCCCGGGCGGTCATCGACGCCGTACGGGCGGCGGGAGTCGAGGGTCCGGGTCCCGACCGGTTCCTGTCCCCCGACCTCGCCGCGGCCGACGCGTTCGTCCGCGGCGGGCACGTGGTCGAGGCCGTGGAGAAGGTCACCGGGCCGCTGCGGTAGGGCGGTCGGGGCCCCGTCCCGCCAACGGCGGGGCCCCGACGGTCACTTGAGCTTGGCCGCCTGCGCGTCGATCACGGCGGGCGGCACGGCGTAGGCCTTGCCCGACATCAGGGCGCCGAGGTTCACCGTGTAGTAGGTGACGAGGGTGTTGCCGTGACGCACCACCTCGGTGTGCGCGGTGCCGGTCCTGCCGCCGGAGTCCTCCATCACGGCGCTCGCGCCGAACGCCACCGATTCGTCCCCGGTGCCGGACGCCTTCTCGGCCGTGACCCCGGTGTACTTCTGGCTGTCGCCGCCCGCGGTGACGGTGAAGCCGCCGGAGCAGCTCCTGACCCCGTCGGACACGGACTTGAACGCCCGCTCCGCTCCGTCGCCGTCGTACGAGGACAGTCCGACGACGGTGCTCGTACGGTCCAGGGCGGCGCCGAACGCGTCGTCGAACTCCTTCTCCGTCATGTCCTCGATGGACCGGGACGCGGCGGAGGAGGGCTTCTTCGCCTCGGTGACCATCCTGTTGGTGGACGTGCCCGCGTCGCCCGGTGCCTGTCCCGACATGGCCCAGGCGAGCGGCCAGCACTGCGCCTTGTCGGCGGTGACGGCGCTCTTGGCCGCGGGGAACGTCTTGCCGACCGGCCCCACCTCGTAGCCGGCGGCGTCGCCCTGCGCGAGGGCCAGCTTCTTCAACTCGGCGGCGGAGAGCGCCTTGACGGTGGTCTTCGAGGCGCCCTGGGCGGAACTCCCGGTATCGCGCTCGGTGGTGCTCTCGGCCTTGTCCGAACCGCCGTCGGAGCAACCGGTGACGAGGGCCAGCGACAGCGCGCCCACCGCGACGGTGACGCACAGCCGTATGCCCGATGATCTCTTCATGAGCGGACTGTGAAGCTTGGGTCAAAGGAGTGTCAAGCGAGTTAAAAGCCCAGTCGTTCCCGACGCACCGAATACGCCACGAATCCGGCGCCGAGGCCGAGGAACACGGTGCCGCCGACGATGTACGGCGTGGTGTTCGGACTGCCCGTGTCGGCGAGCTGGGTGTGGTCCGAGGTGGCGGTGACGTCCGTCGAGGTGACCCGGGCCTGCTGGGTGACCTGCGAGGTAGGCGTCGCCGAAGTCTCCACTCTGGCCTGGTCGGTCACCGTCGCGTTGGCGGAGGGGACGAACCACAGGGCGCCCAGCAGGGTGCCCGCGGCGGTGGCGGTCAGCATCGTTCGGCGAGCGGTTGACACGGAATATCGATCCCCTTGTGGCGCTGGCGAATTGGCCGTGTGGAGCGATGCTAATGAACTCTGCGGGGTGCGGGAAAGTCACGGGAGCCGTGGGCCGTACGCTCCCGGCATGAGCACCCCAGAGACATCACGTTTTGTACGCCTTCGTGTCGAGCTCGTTCTCGAAGTCGAGAACGAGGACGCCGTGACCCGGGCCGCGCTGGCCAAGATCGCCGACGATCCCGAGCTGCCCGGCGACGAGCGCGGCCACGCCGAGACCGCTGTGACCGAAGACACCGCCGAGGCCCTCGCCTATCTCGTCGACCCGTTCGACCTGGTCAGCGAGATGCCCGGGGTCGACCTCGCCCAGGCCTCGTGGAGCAGTGAGGAGATCGACTACGACCCGGATTCGCCGGATTGGGACATCGACGAGGATGATGTCGAGGACGACGAGGAATCAGACGGGACGGCAGTGGCCGGCTGAGCCGCGCGCGGGCGATCGAGGCCCCGGGCGGCGATCGCTGTCCGGGGCCTCGTCGTGGACGTGGTGTGCCCCACATCCGGGCGACAGGCGGAACGGTACGCACCGGTCGTAGCGTTGGTTTCTTAAGGATTTGTTCAACGGGAACGACGCGGGAACTACGTACGAGGCCGCCGGGGCCACCCGGGGTCAACGGGGCCACTCGGGTTTTCAGGTTTTTCGGCAACGATGGAGAAGCGTGTGATGACGGACGGTAAGCGGCGCAAGGGTCTGGTGGCCGCGTCCGCACTGCTCGGCGGTGTGCTCGTGCTCACGGCGTGTTCCGGCAGCGACGACAAGTCCTCCGGAAGCGATTCGAGCCAGAGCTCGCAGTCGAAGGTCGACGAGGCGGCGGCGAAGAAGTCGTCCGAGGCGCAGATCAAGATCACGCCGGCGGACGGCTCGGACAACGCCTCCATCAACAACTCGGCCGCGGTCACCGTCAGCAAGGGCACGCTCACGGGCGTGACGATGACGACGGCGGACGGCAAGGCCGTCGCGGGCGCCATCTCGGCGGACAAGCTGAGCTGGAAGCCGAGCGCGCAGCTGGACCGCTCGACCACGTACAAGCTCGCGGCCACCGCCAAGGACTCCGCGGGCCTCGTCGCCCACGAGAACGCCTCCTTCACCACGGTCTCCCCGGCCAACAGCTTCATAGGGAACTTCACCCCCGAGGACGGCTCCACGGTCGGCGTCGGCATGCCGGTCTCGATCAACTTCAACAAGGCGATCACCAACAAGGCCGCCGTCCAGAAGGGCATCACCGTCACCTCCACCAGCGGCCAGGAAGTCGTCTGCCACTGGTTCAACACCCAGCGCATGGACTGCCGCCCCGAGGACTACTGGAAGGAGAACTCCACCGTCACGCTGAAGCTCGCGCTCGACGGCGTCGAGGGCGCCTCCGGGGTCTACGGCGTGCAGCAGAAGACGGTCACCTTCCACATCGGCCGCAACCAGGTCTCGTACGTCGACGCCAAGTCGAAGCAGATGAAGGTGGAGCAGGACGGCAAGGTGATCAAGACGATCCCGATCTCCGCCGGTTCCCCCGAACACACCACGTACAACGGCCAGATGGTGATGTCGGAGAAGTTCACGCAGACCCGGATGAACGGTGCGACGGTCGGCTTCACCGATGACGACGGCAAGGGCGAGTACGACATCAAGGACGTCCCCCACGCCATCCGCCTCACCAGCTCCGGCACGTTCATCCACGGCAACTACTGGGGCTCGCCCTCGGTGTTCGGCTCGGTCAACACCAGCCACGGCTGCGTCGGCCTCCAGGACGTGAAGGGCGCGGGCGACAAGAACATGCCGGCGGCGTGGTTCTACAACAACTCGATGGTGGGCGACGTCGTCGTCATCTCCAACACCGGCGACAAGACGGTGTCCCCGGACAACGGCCTCAACGGCTGGAACATGGACTGGGCCCAGTGGAAGGCGGGTTCGGCGGTCTGACCCGACCCCGACCTGCCGACTCCGTCACGCGTGAGGGCGGTCGCCCCCGGCTCCGGCTGGTGGCGACCGCCTTTTCGCTGTCGCGGACTAGCGGATGCCGTCGGCCTTGAGGGCACGGATGAAGGGCGCCCAGGCGGAGGCGCCGAGAAGGAGCGCGGGACCGCCGGGCACGGCCTTGGAGTCACGGACGGGCACGAGGCCGGGGAGGTTGTGGGCGACCTCTACGCAGTTGCCGCCGCTCTCGTTGCTATAGCTGCTTCTGAGCCAGAGTGCTTCACTCAAGTCGGTCCGGTTGCTTGCCATTTCGATAATCCTCTGCCGCTGACTTGATCATGGCGAGGGACGTGTCTGGTGACAGCGCGACGGCCCTGAGCTGATCGTATGCCTTGCGGTACTGCTCCACGAGGGCCGGATCGTCGATGGTGTCACCTGTGTAGGACGCTTCGGTGTAAACCAGTGGTGGGGCGTCCGGGAACTTCATCGTCAGAATGGAGGCTGCCATCAGAGGGTGCGCCCTCTGTTTCCGCGGAACGATCTGCGGAATGATCCGGCGCCGGTCAGCCAGTTCCGCGATGCGGTCGAGCTGAGCCGTCATGTCAGCCTCCGGCAGGAGCGGTTCGACGATCAGGCGCTCGTGCAGGATCACCCAGTACTCCGGGATGTGGTGGTCGTCCTCGAAGAGCCTCGCGCGCGCCATTCGGGCTGTGACCTTCTCCTCCACTTCCTCGTCGAGGGACAGCGGGAGTCCCGCCAGGACAACTGCCCGCGCGTAGGCCGGAGTTTGCAGCAGTCCCGGCAGGAGCATGGGACACCACTCCTCGATGGTGGTGGCGTGCTTCTCCGCGTCCAGGACCTTCTCGAAGTACTCGGCGTGCCCCGCTCTCCGCGCCTTCCGAACGTCCTCGCAATGCCGCTCGAAGAACCCGTCCGTCCCCAGTACCCGATCCGCGTGCCGTGCCAGATCCAGCGGCATCCGCCGCTCGCCGCGTTCGATGTCGCTGAGGAAGGTCTTGCCGTAGAAGATCCCCTCAAGGAACGCCTCAAGCGACAGCCCCGCCTCCTCCCGTTTCCACCGCAACTCCTTGCCGTAGAAGGTCGGAACGCTCATCGACCCGTCGATGTCCTTGCCCCGTGCCACCACGTGCCCTCCTCCGCAGCCCCGGTCGCGAACGCGAAACCTCTTTTACGGTAGCCAGCGCAACGTCACTCTGTGAGGGATTCGTCACAGAGCGCACAGGAGGCTCCGGTCCATGTCCACCCCCACCCCCTACGACACGACCCTCTGCGTGGAGGAACTCCGCGAGGCTCTCGCTCTGCATGGCATCACACTCCCCTCTCTCGGCGTGGACATCCTCGCCGCCGGCCTCGTCGCGCTCGGGAACTGCAACACCGCCACGGCCCGCGAACTCGCCGCCGCTCTCCGTGAGGCGGCGAAGCGATGACCGTCGAACTCCACCTGCTGGCCACCCCGAAGGCCGTACCGGAACTCCGTCACCGTCTCCGCCACCACGCCTACGACGTCCGCCTCTGCGCGACGGAGTTGGTGACCAACGTGATCGACCACGTCGGGGAGGGAACCCCGGTGACCGTCAGAGTCCTCGGCACGGCCGACGGGCACACGCGTATCGAGGTCACCGACCCGGACCCACGCGCACTGCCACTGCTCCTCCGGGCGACCGCGACGGACGAACACGGCCGGGGAATGGCGCTCCTGGACGCGCTGGCGAGGCGCTGGGGCGTGGAGCAGGGGGCTGATCGGAAGACGGTGTGGTGCGAGGTGGAGGGTGATCTCGACAGCCGCACGGTAACGGGGCGTTGAGGTCAGCCCAGTTGCCGGGTGACGGCCGCGCGGGCGGCGGGGGAGAGGAGGGTGCCCGCGCGGGTGAGGAGGGCGCGGAGGCCCGGGCCGTAACGCTCGGCCAGTTCCGCGTTGTGGGCCAGGACGTCCAGTTCGTTGGCGGCGGTGATATCGAAGAACGCGCGCAACTGGTCGACGGGTGGGCTGAGTTCGCGGCCGGTGAAGCGGTCCCGGAAGGCGAACTCCGTTGTCCCGTCGATGCGGGGGTACACGGCACCGCGGTCGCAACTGGCGTACAGATAGACCAGCGCCTCGGCCCGTTCACCGATCAGCGCGACGAGCGTGGCCCGGTCGGCGAGGGGTAGCAGGCCGGCTGCGAAGCCGTCGGTCCCGTACGCCGCGTGACACAGCCCCGCCGCCCGAACGTCGGCATCGGCCCCCCACTCCGCCAACATCCCCTGAACACGCCCCAGATGACCCAGCAACGTCCCACCGGGATGAGGCATGTCATCGGCCCCCCGATCACGCAGAAAATCTTCGATCACCACGCGTCCCTTACCTGTCAGCCGCTGCTCGACTGATGCCATCGCAGGGGTCCTCTCGCAGGCTTGTTCGGACGGCTCAGACGGAATACGGGTAGACGTCGATGTGAGGGACCGAGAGTTCGATGCGGTCGTCGTTCGAAGGCCTGTCAGGCCTGCCCTGTTCTTCTGGATGTCCGGCAGCGAACTCCGCGAGAATGATGTAGATGCCCAGTCGGATCGACACCACCGCGTCCTCGTCGGCATTGACGACAGTCCCCCGGATTCGAACCGGTGCTCCCGCAGCTTCCGCCTGCAGTGCGTCCGGCCCCTCTGCATGGACCCAGTGCACGACATCGTCCGGGATGTCGATCTCGACGTCTGCGGCGTCGCCCGCCTGTGGTGCTGCTGCCCCGCGCCAGCGGGCCCAGACTTGTCCGAGCGCGCTGCGAAAGACGATGCGAGGTCCTTCGGACTCTTCCACGTTGTCGAGGACGTCCAGAATCTCAATGCGCATTACTTCAGTCCTAGCGGTACTCGAACCATGGTGTTGTCCACGATCCACTCATTTGCGGGGGAGATGAACGTCCAGGTTTCCATGTGGAAGTGGAATTTGGTTGGTTTGCTGTTCATCTCGTGCGGCCCGAGGCGGATACTCCGTTGGCCGTCTGCGGAGACGAGACGATCTGGATCCGGCAGACCGGTGCGAGGGTGGATGTTCGTGTAAGGACCCTCGCCCAGGAACTTTTCCCACTCGCCCATGACCTGGTGAGGCTTCAGTGGCTTGGGTGCGACCACTTCTGGGGTCTGGGTGACCTTCTGCTCAGGCGGGCACGGGGTCAGACCGAGGGGATCACTCCAGGTCAGGGGGTTGTCGACATACGCTTCCGCGTTGGGAGCGGCGGTGAGTCCCAATGGGTCCGAGGTGAGGTACCGCCCCGTCTCCGGGTCGTAGTGCCGGAAGTAGTTGTAGTGCAGGCCCGTTTCGGGGTCGAAGTACTGGCCCGGGAAGCGGAGTGGTGTGTATGTCGTGCTGGTCGATGACCAGGCTGTCGTGCCCCAGAGGGTGCTGCGGGTGTGCCAGGCGATGTCGCCCTGTTCGTCGATCAGTTCGGTCGGGGTGCCCACCAGGTCGGTGACGATCGCGAAGAAGCGGGAGTCGATCTCGTCCTGGGGCGTTTCCGCCGCGGTGATGCGTTCTGTCTGGGCGATGGGGGCCAGGCCTTGGTGGTCCCAGGTGAGGGTCACCGGGTGGGGGAGGTCCGGGGACGTGGTGGTCTGTTCGCAGAGGGTGGTGCCGTCCCAGGTGAACGTCACCTTTTCCGCGACCGTCTCGGCATCCGCGGCCATGCGGAGTTTCGCCGTGCGGCGGCCGAGGGGGTCGTAGGTGTAGCGCCACCGTGTGCCGTCGGGAGTCGTCGCCGACGTCAGCCGGTCCTCGGCGTCCCACTCGTAGCGCCAGGTGTCGGGCTTGCGGGACAGGCGGGTCTTCTGGCGGAGCGTGGTGCGGCCCAGCGCGTCGTGTTCGTAGCGGACGGTGCCCGCCCGGGTGATACGGGTGCCCGTGTAGGCACGGGCGCCGGTCGCCTCCTGGCCGGGGTGCCCCGCCGGCCACTGCGCCTGGGTCTGGTTGCCCGCCTCGTCGTACGCGTACGTCTCGGTCCAGTTCGCCGCGTGGACCGCCGTCACCCGGCCCGCCGCGTCGAGGTCGAAGCGGCGGCTGCCGGAGAGCTGGTCGTCGATCGCTGTGAGGTTGCCGTCGGCCCGGTAGGTGTAGGCGCGGTGTTGGAGGGAGTCGCCTCTTGCTCCGACGGCCGACTGAGTCTTCAGGCGGCCGGCCGTGTCGAAGGTGTGGTTGAGGGTCAGTGTCTCGCCCACCTGGCGGGCCAGTTCGCGGCCGACCCCGTCGTACGTGAAGTCGATGGCGCGGCCCGATGCCGTCATGCCGGTGCGGCGGCCGTTGGCGTCGTACGACCAGGTCGTGGTCGCGCCGGTCGGGGTGGTACGGCCGGTGCGGCGGCCGAACTCGTCGTAGGTGTAAGTCAGTTCACGGCCGTCGACCGTCTCCGAGCGGACCCGTCCGTGGCGGTCGCGGAGGATCGTCAGCGTGGTGTCGGGGCCGGTCGCCTGCGCGAGGGCGTCCGTCATGTCGTAGGCGTACGTGGTGACTTGGCCGGCCGCGTTCTTGCGGGTCACCTGGCCCAGCGCGTTGCGTTCGAACTCGACGACCTGGCCGAGGGTGTTCGTGCGGGTGGTCAGGCGGCCGTTCGCATCGTGGGTGTAGGTGCGGACGCGGCCGTCGAAGTCCGTCTCCGCGGTCAGGCGGCCCGCCGCGTCGTAGGCGTAACTCCACGTCAGGCCTTGTGGATTGGTGACCCGGGTGAGGTTGAGTTCGGTGTCGTGGGCGAAGTCGTGGCGGACTCCGTCCGGGCCGGTGCGGGACGTGAGCAGGTCGAAGTGGGTGTACTCGAAGCGGGAGACGCCGCCCAACGGGTCCGTGTGCGTGGTGCAGTTGCCCTCGCCGTCGTACGTCCAGGACTCGGTCGTGCCGTCCGGTGCCGTGCGGTGGGACAGGTGGCCCTCGGGCGTCCACTCCAGGCGGGTCGTCGCGCCCAGCGCGTCGGTGACGGTGACGGGTCGGCCGAAGCCGTCCCGTTCGTAGCGGGTGCTTCCGCCGAGCGGGTCGGTGATCTCCACCAGGAGGCCGGTGCGGTCGCAGCGGACGGTCGTGGCCCGGCCCAGCGCGTCGGTCACCTTCGTGAGGTGGCCGGAGTCGTCGTAGGCGAAGTGGGTGGTGTGGCCTGCCGGGTCGGTCACCGATGTGCGGTTGCCGCGGGCGTCGTACGTCTGGTGGAGGACCGTGCCGTCCGGGTTCACCAGCCGTACCGGCAGGCCGAGTTCGTTGTAGTCGGCCCAAGCCTCGCGGCCGTCGGGGCGGGTGACCGTGAGCAGGTTGCCGGTCTCGTCGTAGCGGAAGGCGGTGGTGTGGCCGAGCGGGTCGGTGCGGGACAGAAGGCGGTTGCGGCGGTCGCGCCGGTAGCGCGTGACCGAGCCCGTCCCGTCGATCTCGGCGGTCACCTGTGCGCGGTCGTTGACCAGGTAGCGGGCCGTGTGGCCCAGCGAGTCGGTGATCGCCGTGACGCGGTCGCCCGTCTCCGGGTCGGTCTCGTCGTAGGTGAAGACGGAGTCGAGGTGGCCTGCCACGCCCGACTGGTGGGTGCAGCGGTCCCGGTCGTCGTAGACGTAGTCGAAGCGGCTGCCGTTGGTGTCCGTCCAGGACGTGATGCGGCCGTGTTCGTCGCAGCCGAACTGGAGCGGGATTCCTGACGAGTTGGTCACCTCGGTGAGGTGCCCGTCGGTGTAGCCGTAGCGGAGGAGCTCCGGTCCGGGGTCGTCGTGCGTCGCGCCTGCCCTGCGCAGAGCGGTGACGCGCCCGTCCGCCGTGCTGAACCTCAGCTCGTAGCCGCCGCTGTGGGTGATGCCGAGCGGGGCGCCGTCCCTGTCGTACTCGAAGGTGATCCAGTTGCCGTTGCGGTCGTCGAGCTGTTCCAGGACCGCCAAGCCCGGCCCGCTGTCGGCGAAGTGCCACGTCCGGCCGGAGTCCGGGTCCGTGACCGTGTAGCCGCCGTCCTCGCGGCTCAGGGGCCACCGCGGGCCGTGGGCGGGGAGGGTCGGCAGGCCCGGTGCGGGGTGCGGGTAGGCCAGCAGCAGGCCGTCCTCGGCGACGAGGACGACTCCCTCGGCGTCGATCTCCAGCCGCTGGTCCACCGTCGACGACCAGGTGGGACCGAACCAACGACCGGCCCGGTAGGCCGAGTTGAACGAACGCTTCACGACCAGCGGCAGTGCGCCCGGCAGGGACAGGTCGGTCTGCGGCAGGACCATGTGACCCGTGGCGACGTCGATCGGGTCCCGCTCGCAGACCGTCTCCTCCGGGCGGCGACTGGTGCCCTCGGGATGTTCCGTGGCCCCCTTCCGCCCCGCGCCCGCCGCGTCCTCGGCCGCGTCGGCCGCCGACCGCCGCACCCCCGACTCGACCGCGCTCTCCACCCCGTCCTTGAGCGCCGCCCGCCCGAACGCGGCCTCCAGTCCCGCGCCGTCCCCCACAAGATTCGGCAGCAACCGCCCCGTCCCCTCCGACGGGTCCTTCATGAAGTCGTCGAGCATCGTCTCCGCGGCCCGCTCAGGATGCGCGCTCGTCGAGATCAGGCCCGCCAGGGTCATGTTGACGTTCTGGACGTAGGCGGCGGGGTGGGTGAGGTTGTACGGGTCCGTCGGGTTGAGGCCGCGGGCGAAGGTGAGGATGCCCGCGGTGCCCTTCGCGATGCCGGCGTCGAAGTGCAGGATCTCCGTGTTGACGGCCTGGTAGCCGTCGACCGCGTCGGCCTTGAGGCGGGTCAGCGGGGGTGGTTCGGCGGGGGCGTGGGCGAGGGCCTCGCGGACCGCGCCCGCGGCGGTGCGGGCGGCCTCGTCGCGCTGGCGGCGGGCCTCGTCCAGGATCTCGTGGGCCTGCCGTACGGCGGCGGCGCCTGGGTCCGTCGTCGGTGCCGGCTTCTTGTCGTCGTCCTTGTGCCTGGCCACCTCCGCCTTGTACGCGTCCGACGCCTTCTTCCCCGGGCCGTACAGACGGATCGCGTCCCGCGCCTGGCCCTGCGCCCACTCCACCGTGTCCGCGTACGAGGACAGCGCCCTGCCCGCCGCGTCGCAGGCGTCCGCCGCCTGGAGCCACTTCGTGGGGTGCATCGCGAACTTCTCGCGGAAGGTGTCGGCCGCCTCGCCCCGCCAGGACGACGAGTCGAGCTTGCGCATGCCGTCGCCGACCTTGTCGAAGGCGGTGAAGAAGTCGGCCAGGTGCTTGGCCGTCGCCCGGATCGCCTTCGGGTCGCCGTGGACCAGGTCGGACGGCAGGTCGGTGTCGCCGAGCTGCTTCTCGCCCGGTGTGGCGCCGAGCTTCGAGGCGATCCGGTCGCCCGCGTTCTCCACCGCGACGGCGTAGCGGTGGGCGCCGACATGGTCCAGGCCCTCCCCGATCAGATCGGTGCCCTTGTCGACCCCTTCGCCGACCAGCTTCTTGCCCGAGTCGACGACATCGCCGACCTTGTTCAGGCCGGAGTTGACCAGATCGCCGATCCCCATCAGCCCGCGTCCCCGTCCCGCGCCTCGGCCGCCCTCGCCCGTTCCTCCGGCGACGGGCCCAACTCGCTGTCCAGGAAGGCGTTGTAGTCGTCTCCGCTCACGCCCGCCGCGCTCGCCAGGTTCGCCGGGTTGAGGCCCGGGCCCAGCGGGCTGAACGTGTGCGAGGTCAGCACGTCCCGCGCCGCGTCCTTGTACGCCTGCTTGCTGTTGTCCATCGCCTTGTCCATCGACTCGGCGCTGTAGTCGACGCCGCCGGTGTACTCGTTGTGGCGCACCAGGTCGCCCCAGCTCTCCTGGGTGACCTCGTCCTCCGTGGCGTACGGGTTGCCGATGCCCGCGTTGACCACGATCTTCATCGTGCCCTGGACGTACTGGTCCGTCTCGTACAGCGTGCCCGCCGAAAGGCCCACGCCCGCCGCGAAGTTGTTGCCCTCGGCCACGAGCGCGCGCACGCCCCACTCCCAGCGTTCGCAGAACGACGTGAAGCCCGACAGCAGTTCCTCGTTGCCCAACTCCAGCCCGGAGAGGCCCAGTTCGGAGAAGCCGCGGCCCGCTCCGGCCAGGCTGTCGATGCCCAGTTCCTTCAACTCGCCCAGCACCAGGGTGATCCCTTGCGCTATCTCGTCGAGCCCGGCCGCCTCGATGTCCTGACCACCGTCGCCGCTCATCCCCGTACCCCCACAGCCGTGTCCACGGTCGCGTCGGCGTCCGCGGTCCTCCCCGCGTCCACCGCCGCCTCCTCCGGCACGATCCCCGTCACCGGCGGGAACAGCACGCCCTCGCCCTCGGTCCCCACATCCAGCGCGACTCCGCACGGCACACCCGCGGCCGGCACCGCCGCGTCCAGCAGGCGTGCTCCCAGCAGCCGTTGATAGGGCCACTCCCGCCCGCCTTCACCCCTCGCCATAGCGAACCGGGCCAACGCCGACTCGTGGGAGAACGCGTAGATCCACCGGATGCCGCCGAGATCGCCGACCAGGGGCGCGCCGTCCTCGTCCGTCGGCACCAGCACCGCCGTACGACGGAACTCGCCCAGCAGTACGGCCCCTTCGTGGCGCGCGCGTACCACGGCGTCGTCGCTGATCAGGGGCTCGGAGGTGGCGGCGGGTGCGGCGGCCGGCCCCGCCCGGCCCGGCTCCGCGTAGTCCAGCAGCCTGGACCGGCGTACGCCTCCGGTCTCCCCGGCGGCCCCGGTCTCCCCGGCGTTCTCACCGCCGTGCGCCATGTCGTCGTTTCCCCCGCGATCGGACATGGGGGAAATCATCACATCAGCACATCGCGTACGGCAACGCGGATAGCGGCGACAGGCGCAGCGCGTGCCGAAAGTCTCGTAGAAGGTGCGGAGCGCCTTGCCGCTGACAGCTCCGCGCGGGCTCTCTCCTTGGCCATGGACAGCCTTCTCATCGTTCTCTTATGTCGGCCTTATGGCATCATCACGCGCTGTACCTAGCTTGCGGGCCATGTTCTTCACCTACCTGAGGCGCGAGTTGCGCCGCCGCAGAAAAGCGGCCCTCGTCGTCGCCTCCGGCCTCGCACTGGGCATTGCGCTGGTCATCGTGGTCAACTCCGTGTCCTCCGGCATGGGTAAGGCCCAGGACAAGGTCCTCCAGTCGCTGTACGGACTCGGTACGGACATGACCGTCACCAAGGCGGCCACGCCCGCGGCCAGCGGCTCGCAGCAGCCGCGCTTCCAGTTCGACGCCAACAACAACGACGACAGCAAGACGCAGAGCAGCGACCGCGTCATGGTCCAGGGCTTCACCACGCTGGCCTCCACCACCGTCACCAAGGTGGCCGGGCAGAAGGGCGTCTCCGACGCCGTCGGCGGGCTGAGCCTCAACGTCGTCAAGGTCGACGGACAGTTCACCCGCGGCCAGTTCCGGCAGAACCAGGGCAGCGGCACCGGAGGCGGCGGCAACCGCGGTGGCGGCGGCGGTGGCGGCGCGCCGCAGGGCGAAGTCACCGGCGGCGGCGCCAACTTCAACATCAACGCGTACACGGTCTACGGCACCGACGTCACCAAGCCCGCGCTCGGCCCGCTGACCTCCTCGAAGATCACCAGCGGCCGTACCTTCACCACCGCGGAGACCGACGCGAAGGTCGTCGTCGCCGACTCGGCGTACGCCAAGGAGAAGAAGCTCAAGGTCGGTTCGACCGTCACGATCAAGAGCGTCAAGTACAAGGTCATCGGCATCGCCACCGCGACCAGCGGCGACGCGGCGGCCAACCTGTACATCCCGCTGACGCAGGCGCAGACCCTGAGCGGTGACAAGAACAAGGTCACCACGATCTACGTCAAGGCGACCGACTCCCAGCAGATCTCGGCCGTCAAGAAGACCATCACGAGCAATGTCTCGGGCACGACGGTCACCACCTCCGCCGATCTCGCCGACACGGTCTCCGGTTCGCTGTCCACCGCCTCCTCCCTCGCCACCAGCGTCGGCAAGTGGCTGTCGATCGCGGTCCTCGTCGCCGCGTTCCTGGTCGCCGGGCTGCTCACCTCCTCGGCGGTCTCCCGCCGCGTGCGGGAGTTCGGCACGCTGAAGGCGCTCGGCTGGAAGTCCGGCCGGGTGACCCGGCAGGTGGTCGGCGAGGCCATCGTCAACGGCCTGGTCGGCGGCGTCCTCGGCATCGCGCTCGGCCTGGCGGGCGCGTACGTCGTCACCGCGATCAGCCCGACCCTCTCGGCCTCCCTCGGCAGCACGGGCGGCGGTGGCCGCGCGGGCGGGCCCGGCGGCGGTGGCGGCGGCTTCGGCGGCCCCGGCCGGCAGGCCGCGGCCAAGACGCTCGACGTCGCGCTCACCGCGCCCGTCAACGCCACCACCATCGCCCTCGCTGTGGGCCTCGCGGTGGCGGGCGGTCTGATCGCAGGCGCCTTCGGCGGCTGGCGCGCGTCGCGGCTCCGCCCGGCGGACGCCCTGCGCAGGGTCGAGTAGCGAGCACCTGGTCAACACCGTTCACCGCGGCGCCCCTTCGGGGTGCGGGGCCGCGTCGATGTGCGGCTCCGCCGCGCGGGCGCGACCAGCCACGACGGTACCGCGGACGACGGACGGCGAAACGGGGTCCGTCCCACGGCGGGCCCCAACCCCCTTTACTTCTCCAGGAGTTGCACCATGTACGAACTAAGAGGCGTCACCAAGCTCTACTCACGAGGCAAGGAAACCGTCCACGCCCTCGACGGCATCGACCTCACCATCGGAGACGGCGACCGCCTGGTCATCCAGGGCCCGACCGGTGGCGGCAAGTCCACCCTGCTCCAGATGATCGGCGCCCTCGACCGCCCCACCGCCGGCGAGATCGTCCTGGACGGCACGGACTTGGCGAAACTCTCCGAGGCCAGGCTCACCAAGGTCCGCAGCGAGAACATCGGCTTCGTGTTCCAGTCCTTCAACCTGATCCCGACTCTCACCGCCCAGGAGAACGTCGAGACGGCCCTCGTACCGCTCGGCACCAAGGCGAAGGAACGCCGCGAACGGGCCGCCGAGGCACTGACGTCGGTCGGTCTCGGCGAGCGTCTCGGACACCTCCCCGGCGAGATGTCCGGCGGGCAGCAGCAGCGCGTCGCCATCGCCCGCGCGCTCGTCAAGCAGCCCAAGGTGCTCCTCGCGGACGAACCGACCGGCAACCTCGACGAGTCGATGCGCGACGAGATCATGGACGTGCTGGAGCGCATGTGGAAGGAGCACGGGCTGACCTTCATCATGGTCACCCACGACTCCGCCATTGCGAAGAAGGCCCCGCGCCTCGCGACCATCCGCAAGGGCAAGATCACGGTGAAGGAGAACGCCGCCTCCAAGTGACCCCGGCATCAGATGCGAGCAACTTGGCTTCCAGGAAAGGAAGTTCGGTGCTCGGACGGGTGACTCGGCGGCCCCCTAGCCGAGTTCTCGCCGCCTTCACCCGTCGACTGCGTAACGGAGTCCGGGCGACGGCGTAACAGTTCGCGGACGCGCTTTCTCATCCTCCTCTCATCTCTTGAGCGGGTGATCACCCCTCGGCATACTGCGTGTTCCGGGGGGTGTCACGCACAGGTGTACGGGCTTTCCCCTGGCCGGGTGAACGGGGAATTCGCCCGGTACCTCAGCTCCAGGGGGAGCCTTGCGCAGACACGTGAAGAGAGCGTGCGCGGCCACCGTCGCCGCGTCCGCCGCCGTAGCCCTCGCCGCCGGAACGACCAGCCCGGCGTCGGCGAAGCCCGTATCGGGCGCGGCCGGTGCCGGCCACCTCGCAGCCGCGCAGGCGCGGCTCAAGGGCAGCCATCACATCACCCTGATCACCGGCGACCGCGTCACCGTCGACGCGAAGGGCCGGGTCACCGGTCTGGAACCCGCGAAGGGCCGTGAACACATACCGGTTCAGGTCCGCAGGCTCGACGGGCACACGCTCGTCCTGCCCGTGGACGCGGCCCGGCTGATCGTGTCCGGCAAGCTCGACCAGCGGCTCTTCGACATCACCGAACTGAACAAGTCGGCGGAGCGCGCCTCCCAGAAGTCCGGTCTGAAGGTCATCGTCGGCTACCGGGGAGCGGCCACCGCGACCAAGGCCGACGTCCGGGACGCGGGCAGGCTGCGCCACTCCCTGAAGACGCTGAACGCCGACGCCGTCCAGACCCCGCGGCAGGACGCGCCCGAGCTGTGGAAGGCCGTCACCGACGGCGACACGTCGGCGTCCGGCATCGCGCACGTCTGGCTCGACGGGGTCCGCAAGGCCGGCCTCGACAAGTCCGTCCCGCAGATCGGCGCCCCGAAGGCATGGGCGGCCGGCTACACGGGCAAGGGCGTGAAGATCGCCGTACTGGACACGGGAGTCGACGCCGACCACCCGGACCTGAGGACCCAGGTCATCGCGTCCAGGAACTTCTCCACGGCCGCCGACGCGAACGACCACTTCGGGCACGGCACGCACGTCGCCTCGATCGCGGCGGGCACCGGCGCCAAGTCGCACGGCACGTACAAGGGGGTCGCGCCCGACGCGAAGATCCTCAACGGCAAGGTCCTCGACGACAGCGGCTCCGGTGACGACTCCGGCATCCTCGCCGGCATGGAGTGGGCGGCCCAACAGGGCGCCGACATCGTCAACCTGAGCCTCGGCGGCCAGGACACCCCGGGAATCGACCCGTTGGAGGCGGAGGTCAACAGACTCTCCGCCGAGAAGGGCATCCTGTTCGCGATCGCCGCGGGCAACGAGGGCCCGGAGTCGATCGGTTCGCCCGGCAGCGCGGACGCGGCCCTCACGGTCGGCGCGGTCGACGGCAACGACAAGCTCGCCGACTTCTCCTCCACCGGCCCGCGCGTCGGCGACGGCGCCATCAAGCCCGACGTCACCGCGCCGGGCGTCGACATCACCGCCGCCGCGGCCCCGGGCAGCGTCATCGACAAGGAGGTCGGCGAGAACCCGCCCGGCTACCTGACCCTCTCGGGTACGTCGATGGCGACCCCGCATGTCGCCGGTGCCGCCGCCATCCTCAAGCAGGAACACCCGAGTTGGGGCTACGCCGAGCTGAAGGGCGCGCTCACCGGATCCGCGAAGGGCGGCAACTACACGCCGTTCCAGCAGGGTTCGGGCCGGATCGCCGTCGACAAGGCCGTCAAGCAGAGCGTCATCGCCGACCCGGTGTCGGAGAGCTTCGGCGTCCAGCAGTGGCCGCACACCGACGACACCCCGGTCACCAGGAAGGTCACCTACCGCAACCTCGGCACCGCGCCCGTCACCCTCAAGCTCACGGTCGCCGCCACCAACCCCAAGGGCCAGGCGGCCCCTTCGGGCTTCTTCAAGCTCGCCAAGACCTCGGTGACCGTACCGGCGGGCGGCACGGCCCCGGTCGGCCTCACCGTCGACACCAGGCTGGGCGGCACCCTCGACGGCGCCTACTCCGCGTACGTGACGGCGACCGGCGGCGGACAGACCGTCCGCACGGCCGCGGCCGTGGTGCGCGAAGTCCAGTCGTACGACCTCACGTTGAAGTTCATCAACCGTGACGGCACCCCCGCCAAGTACTACACCGCCACGGTCGCCGGCCTGTCCGGCCTCGGCGCGGGCAGCTCCGCCACTCCCTACGACGCCTCGGGCACCGTCAAGGTCCGTGTCCCCAAGGGCGGTTACGTCCTCGACACCGGGATCTTCGTGGACCCGGACGACTTCACCAAGGGCGCCGACTGGATCGCCCGGCCCAAGCTGACCGTCGACCGGAACACCACGGTCACGCTCGACGCCCGCACCACCCGGCCCGTCGACATCACCGTCCCGGACACCGGCGCCAAGGCGGCCTTCGCGGCGCCGAGTTACTCGCTCGCGACGGCGGACAGCGGCGCCTCCTTCGGCTGGCTCCTGGACTCGTACACCAACTTCCGCTCCGCGCACCTCGGTCCGCGGATCACCGACGGCTCGCTCACCGAGCAGTGGGACGCGCACTTCCTCAAGGGCGCCGACGAGCAGTACGACACCACCACCGGCGGCCAGGTCAAGCAGCTCGCCACCGGCTTCACCAAGCACTACAAGGCGAGTGAACTCGCCACCGTGAAGGCCCGCATGGGCGCCGCCGCCCGCGGCAAGACCGGGGTGCTCAACGCCTTCGGCTATCTGCCCGACTCCTTCGGCTCCTCCGGCATCGGCAGCCCGCAGCCGCTTCCCGGCACCCGCGTCCTGCACGTCTCCACCATCGACGGCGCCCAGTGGGAACTGGACTTCGAGCAGGACGCCGGGCTCGACCCGGACGGCTTCCCGATCACCGAGTCCTCCTACGTCACGGACAGCCCGGAGACCTTCACGTCCGGCCGGACGTACACCCGGACCTTCAACACGGCGGTCTTCGGCCCGCACCTCGACGACGTCTACGGCGTCTACCGCGACGGCAACGAGATCTCCGGCATCGTGCCGCTGTTCGCCGACTCCGCGCGGCACGCGGGCTCGTCGCTGTTCACCTCGGTCGACACGACCCTGTACCGCAACGGCACCAAGGTCGGCTCCAACCAGGACCCGCTGTTCGGCGACGGTGTCTTCAAGGTCCCGGCCGCCAACGCCTCGTACAAGCTGACCACTTCGGTCATCCGGAGCGTCAAGGTCGCCGCCGCCTCCACCCGGATCGACGCGAGCTGGACCTTCTCCTCGAAGAAGCCGTCCGGCGGCTACGCGGTCCAACTCCCCGTCTCCACCGCCCGGTTCAACGCGACCACCGGCCTGGACAGCCGGGTCGCGGCGGGCAGGAAGGCGACCTTCCCGGTCACCGTCGAGGGCGCGGCGGCCGGCCGCAACCTCAAGTCCCTGGGCGTGTGGGTGTCCTACGACTACGGCCAGACCTGGAAGAAGATCCCCGTCGTCAACGGCCGGATCACCGTGACCAACCCGGCCAAGGGCAAGGCCATTTCGTTCCACGCGAAGATCGCCGACAAGAAGGGCAACAAGTCGACGATCTCGATCTACAACGCGTACTACGGCACGTGAGCCCCGCGGCTCGATGACGCGACGGCCCGCCGGAAGTCGCCTTCCGGCGGGCCGTTCACGTCCGGGGACGGCTCCGTGCGGGCACGGTCCCATAGGGTCGCCCCATGACCGCCGCCGTCACCGCCATGATCACCGCCGTCGTCGGCGTGCTCGGCACCCTCTTCGCCCCCGTCCTCAGCCAGCGCCTCACCGCCCGGCAGCGCTCCGACGAGGCCCGAGTCGCCGAGCGGAGACGGCGGTTCGAGGAGCGGCGGGACGCCTACACGGCCATGAACAGGGCCTCACGGCAGTTCCACACACTCCTCAAGGACGCCCTGCACCGGCTCCGCGACGGCGTCTACACCCAGGTGGAGCGCGACCAGCTGGAGGAGGCCCGCCGCGACTACCGGGACCGCTACGCCGAGGCGCAGATGGTCGTGCCCGAGCGGATCCTCGACGCGTCCCGCTCGGTGAACCAGGTCCTCGCCGGTGCCGACGCCACCGTGAAGCGGCTCGACCGGGGCCTCGCCCGCGACGGCGAGAGCGCCGAGGACGCGCTGCTCCGGCTGAAGGACGCCGAACCGCGGCTGGTCGCGATGCGGCAGCTGATGCGGGCGGACCTCGGCGTCACGGAGTGAGGTCGGGGCGCTGGGCCGACGCGCCCGCCCGGGTCGCGTCCGTGCCCCAACTGGCCAGCAGACGCAGGGCGTCGGCCGACGGCGAGTCCGGCTCCGCGTGATAGGTGATCAGGCTCGTCTCACAGCCGTCGTCCAGCCGGAAACCGTGGAAGTGCAGCGTGAGATCGCCGACCAGCGGGTGCTGCAGACGCTTGACGCCGTACGTCTTCTCCTTGACGTCGTGGGTCGCCCACAGCCGCCTGAACTCCTCGCTCTTCACGGAGAGTTCGCCCACCAGCCCGGACAGCCGCGGATCGTCCGGGTGGCAGCCCGCGTCCATGCGGAGCATGCTCACGATGTCCGAGGCCTTCTGGTCCCACTCCACGAACAGCTCCCGGTACTCGGGCCGCAGGAACACCAGCCGCGCCCAGTTCCGGTCCTGCGGCGCCAGCTCCGACCAGTCGCCGAAGACGGCCGCCGCCATCCGGTTCCACGCCAGGATGTCCGAGCGGCGGCCCGTGACGTACGCCGGGACCGACTCGAACGCGTCGAGCAGCTGCCGTAGCGGAGCGCGGACGTGCTGGGTGGGGGCCGACGGCTTCTTCTTGAGCTGCTTCGGCTTCGCGAGGTGCGTGAGGTGCGAGGACTCGGCGTCGGACAGGCGCAGCGCGCGGGCGATGGCCTCCAGGACCTCCGCCGACACGTTCCGCCCGTTGCCCTGCTCCAGGCGGGTGTAGTACGCCACCGACACCCCGGCCAGCTGCGCCAGCTCCTCGCGGCGCAGCCCCGGCACCCTGCGGTGCCGCCCGAAGTCCGGCAGGCCCACGTCCTCGGGCTTCAGCCGGGCCCGCCGGGTGCGCAGGAACTCGCTCAGCTCGGCCCGCCGGTCCAGCGGCGGACCGGCGTCGGCGGGCCCGGAGGCGGATTCGGGGTGTTCGTCCATACGGTCCAGTATTCCCGGTCGTACGACCAAGAGCCTGACCTCGCTGGTGGTAGGCACAGCGGACGTACGCAGAAGCGTGGCCTGGGTAGCCCCGGGACTTTCGGGCAGGCTTGCCGTCGTGCCCGGTCAGAAGGCAGCCGGGCGCACAAACCCCCCGCAAGGAGAGTGTTCCGGCATGACCACAGTCGCCGCATACGCAGCCCCCGCCGCCAAGGCTCCCCTGGAGCGCACCACCATCGAGCGCCGGGCCGTACGTGAGTTCGACGTCCTGATCGACATCAAGTTCGCCGGTATCTGCCACTCGGACATCCACCAGGCCCGCGAGGGCTGGGGCGAGGCCATCTTCCCGATGGTCCCGGGCCACGAGATCGCCGGCATCGTCTCCGAGGTGGGCCCCGGGGTCACGAAATACCAGGTCGGCGACCGGGTGGGCGTCGGCTGCATGGTCGACTCCTGCCGGGAGTGCGACAACTGCAAGGCCGGCCTGGAGCAGTACTGCACCAACGGCAACGTCGGCACGTACAACGCCGTCGGCAAGGACGGCGAGCCCACCTACGGCGGCTACTCCGAGAAGGTCGTCGTCGACGAGAACTTCGTCGTCGGCATCCCCGAGGGCATCTCCCTCGACGTGGCGGCACCGCTGCTCTGCGCCGGCATCACCACGTACTCGCCGCTGAAGCACTGGAACGCCGGCCCCGGCAAGAAGGTCGCGATCATCGGCATGGGCGGCCTCGGCCACATGGGCGTCAAGATCGCGCACGCCCTCGGCGCGGAGGTCACCGTCCTCTCGCAGTCCCTGCGCAAGCAGGAGGACGGCCTGAAGCTGGGCGCCGACCACTACTACGCGACCAGCGACCCGAAGACCTTCGAGGAACTGCGCGGCACGCTCGACCTGATCATCTCCACGGTGTCCGCTCCGCTCGACCTCGGTGCGTACCTCTCGCTGCTGAAGACGGACGGCGCGCTGGTCAACGTGGGCGCGCCCGAGGAGCCCGTCTCCCTGAACCTGTTCTCCGTGATCGGCGGCCGCAAGACCCTGGCCGGTTCCGGTATCGGCGGCATCCGGGAGACCCAGGAGATGCTGGACTTCTGCGCGGAGCACGGGTTCGGTGCGGAGATCGAGGTCATCTCGGCGGACCAGATCAACGAGGCGTACGAGCGGGTGCTGTCGAGTGACGTCCGCTACCGCTTCGTGATCGACACGGCGACCATCTGACGCCGTCCCCTCACCCCGGACCCCGGAGCCGCACTGCTCCGGGGTCCGGTGCGGTCGCGAGTACGGGGGTGGGGTCGGGGTGGGTGCGGGTGCGTCGTGGCTGGTCGCGCAGTTCCCCGCGCCCCTGGGTGGGGGCACGCCAGGCGTCTCGGGCCGCGGGCGACGATGGACCTCAGGTGCCCTGTCTGGTCCGGCCCAGTAGCCACAGGAGGTACGGGCCCCCGACCAGCGAGGTGAGCGCCCCCACCGGAACCTCCAGCGGAGGCAGCACCGTCCGGGCAGCGAGGTCCGCGGCGACCAGAATCACCGCACCGGTCAACGCCGAGCACACCAACGGCAGTTGAGGCGTACGGGTGAGCCGCCTGGCCAACTGCGGCGCGGTCAGCGCCACGAACCCGATCGGCCCCGCCGCCCCGGTCGCCGTGGCCGCCAGCACCACCCCGAGCACGGTCACCGCGAGCCGCGTCCGGTCCACCCGCACCCCCAGCGACGCGGCGGTGTCGGCATCCAGCCCGAGCGGCCGCACGGCCCGGCTCGCCCACACCAGCGCGGGCAGACACAGCAGCAGTACGACGGCCAGGGGCGCCGCCTGTGCCCAGCCCCGCCCGTTGAGGGAACCGGTCAGCCACAGCTTGACCGTCTCGGCCGCCGCCAGCTCGCTGTCCGAGAGATACAGCTGTACGACGGCCGACAGCGCGACCCCGATCCCGACTCCCGTCAGCACGAACCGGCTCGGCTGCATCCCGTGCCGCCACGCCAGCACGTACACCAGGGCGGCGGCCGCGAGCCCGCCCGCCACGGAGACGGCGGGCATCGCGCCGGGCGAGTTCACCACCCCGGCGGACAGCGCGAGCACGGTCGCGGCAGCCGCACCGTGCCCGACCCCGATCACGTCCGGACTGGCGAGCGGGTTCCGCGTGACGGTCTGCACGAGCGCACCGGAGAGGCCCAGCGCGACACCGACCAGCGCGCCGAGCACGATCCGGGGGACCCGCAACTCGTTGACGACCAGGTCGTACTGACCCGAACCGGTGCGGAGCGTGTGCCAGACCGTGCCGGGCGGGATGTAGGTCTGGCCGAGGCAGGCGGCGGCGAGCATCGCAACGGCCAGCAGAAGCACGAGAGTTGCGGCTACGGCGGCCGAACGCCGGTGCAGGAGAAGGGAGACGGAGGGGCGAGGACGCAGGACGGTGACACCGGTGAGGCTCATACGGCCGTCGCCCTCCGCCGTACCAGGACCACCAGCACCGGCACCCCCACCAGCGCCGTCATCACCCCGGCCGGCACCTCGGCGGGCGAGCGCACGACCCGCCCCGCCACGTCCGCGCCGACCAGCAGCGCGGCACCGAGCAGGGCGGACAGCGGGAGCAGGCTGCGATGGCCGCCGGAGGTGAGGCGGCGGGCCAGGTGCGGAACGGCGAGGCCGACGAACGCGATCGGACCGGCGGCGGCCACCGCGGACGCCACCAGCAGGGTCGCGCCGAGCGCCGCGCCCACCCGTACGACCCCCACCCGGTGCCCCAGCGCCCGCGCCGTCTCGTCCCCGAGGGCCAGCGCGTCAAGGCCGCGTGCGCAGACGAGCACCAGCAGTGCCCCGGCCAGCAGGAACGGCAGCATCTTCACGACCGTGCCGGCGTCCCGGCCGCTCAGCGAGCCGACCTGCCAGAACCGGAACTGGTCGAGCGTCGCCGAGCTCGACGTCAGGACGACGGTCGTACCACCGGCGGTCATCGCCGACAACGCCGTACCGGCGAGGGCGAGTTTGACGGGTGAGGCGCCGCCCCGGCCGCGCGCGGAGATGCCGTAGACGAGACAGGCGGCGAGGACCGCGCCGGCGAAGGCGTACCAGACGTAGCCGTTGAAACCGCTCGCGAGGCCGGTCGCGATGGCGAGGACGACGCCGGCCGCCGCGCCCTGGCTGAGGCCGAGGATGCCGGGGTCGGCGAGCGGGTTGCGGGTGACGGCCTGGAGCGCGGCGCCCGCCACGCCGAGCGCCGCGCCCGCCGTCAGTCCGATCTCGGTGCGGGGCAGCCGCAGCGACCGTACGACCAGCGCGTCCGGTGAACTGCCGCCGTGCAGAAGCGCGTCGAGGACGGCGGACGGAGGGACCGGGCGGGTGCCGACGGCGAGGCTGAGCAGCACGGCGGCGGCCACCGCGAGGGCGGCCGCCGGCCAGGCGAGGCGTCTGACGCTCACTGTGTACTCACTGCGTACTCTGTGCTGTCCTTCGGGGCGCTCTACTTGCTGATGTCCTCGGCGAGTTGGAGCACGACGAGGCGGGCGGCGGTCGGGCCCGCGTTGAGGTACCAGGGGTCGTCGTCGACCTTCACGGCGTGTCCGGCCCCGACCGCGCTCATCGACTTCCAGAGGGGGCCGGCGAGCACGCTCCCGGCATCGGTCTTCGAAGCATCGCCCTGCACCGAGTAGAAGATCCAGTCGCCGTCGGCCTTGTCGATGCTCTCGGCGCCGATGTCCTCCGAAATCGCCTTGAACTGCTGGGACTTGGGCCGGTCGAGGCCCATGTCGACGGCGATGGAACCGGTGAAGGAGGAGACACCGAACATCCGGGTCCTGCCGGGCGTGAAGCGCAGCATCGACACGGACGTCCTCGACAGGCTCTCGCCCTTCGCCCCCGCGTCCTCGACGATCCCGTCGAGCAGCTTCTGCGCCTGCTGCCCCTTGCCGATCGCGTCGCCGACGAGGAGGAGGTCGCGCTTCCAGTTGATGCCGTTGCCCGCCGTGATGACGGTCGGCGCGATCTTCGACAGCTTCGGGTAGAGGTCGCCGAGCGAGTCGTTGGCGAGGATCAGGTCGGGCTTCGCGGCGGCCAGGGTCTCCAGGTTGGGGGCCTGGCGCGTGCCCGCGTCCGTCATCGCGGCGAGCTTCGATTTGTCGGCCGGGAAGGCGTTCGCGAGGTAGTCCGGGACGAGTCCGGCGTTGTCGGCGCGGGTGGTGGCCGTCGGGACCGTGCCGAGGGAGAGCAGGTCGTCGAGCTGTCCGGTGCTGAGCACGGCGATCTTCGTGGGCTTCGCCTTGATCGTCGTGCTGCCCTCGAAGTGCGTGACGGTGCGCGGGAAGGTGCCGTCGGTGTCGGTGTCCGAGCCCATGCCGGTCTCCAGCGTGCTCGGCGCGGCGGCGGGCCCTTCCGAGGCGCCGATCACCTTGTTCTGGCGGCCGTCGCCCGACTTCTCGGCATCGTTGTCGGCGGACGACGACGAGCAGCCGGCCAGCAGCCCCCCGACGGCGGACACGGCGACCAGCGCCGTGACAGCCTTCCTCTGGAACGCACGCACTGTCACTGTCTCTCCGATCAGAACTGGCCAGGTAAGGCTTACCTTATCTTGCCGTCGGAGTAGCGTGGGCACGAGGAGGCCCACACGATGACAGTGCAGCTGAACCACACCATCGTCACCGCGCACGACAAACACGCCTCGGCCCGGTTCCTCGCCGACCTGCTGGGGCTCCAAGTGAGCCCGCAGTACGGCCCGTTCATCCCGGTCGCGATCCCGAACGGGGTGACCCTCGACTACATGGACCAGCCCGGCTCGGGCTTCGCCGAGATCACCCCGCAGCACTACGCGTTCCTCGTCTCGGAGGACGACTTCGACGCGATTTTCGGCCGCGTCCAGGCGGCGGGACTCACGTACTGGGCGGACCCGGCCCATCGCCGCGAGGGCGAGATCAACACGAACGACGGTGGCCGCGGCGTCTACTTCGACGACCCGAACGGACACGCCCTGGAGATCCTGACCCGCCCGTACGGCAGCGGGATCACTCGGTGAGGAACGACTCGCCGGCCCCGTAGGACCGCACGACCACCCCGCCGTCCCCGCCGCCCGCCGGCCGTACGGAGTGCGCCCGCCCCGCCCCCGACACACGGGCGCGACCGTCCGCCGCCACCTCGACCAGCGTGTCCTCGTCGACGGCGACCCCGTGCGGGAGCCGGTACCGGGTGACGGCGGCGATCAGCCGGGGCAGCGTCCCCCACTGCGCCGCGTGCACGTCCACGGCGAACGGCACGAGCCCCAGCCCGTCCCGTACGGCGATCTCGTCCAGGTCCTCACCCGTGTCCTCCGGGCACACCGCGACCCCGTCGAGCCGCCACCCCCCGACGACGGCCGACCGCGCGGCGAGCGCGGCACCGGCGGAGAACCCGGCGTAGGGGACGCCCCGTGCGGCGAGCAGCCCCGGCAGCCGGTCGAGACAGTCCGCGAAGGCGTCCTGGTAGGCGGGCGTCAGCCCACCGCAGACGAGCAGCCCGTCCACGCCCGCGCCCGCCGCCGCCTCGACGTCGACCCGCCCACCGGCCGGCACCAGCACCGGTACGGGCGCGCAGTCGCCGGCACTCCTCAACACCTCGTCGTAGCGGGCGAATTGACGCTCCCCGTCGCCTTCGCCCTCATCGACGACCACGCAGGCGATGCGGGGCACGGACCCGGGGGCGCGGGTCGCCGCGCGCAGGAAGGGTTCGTGGACGGCGGGGTCGGACCATCCGCCGCCGACGAGGAAGGTGCTGGGGCCGCTCGGCTCGTTCACAGAGGTATCCCACCGCGTCCCCTCGGCCTCTGTCACCCGCTTTTGCGGCAGGATCGTGCAAGAGGTCGGTGGGATTGCCCTAACGACTTCGCAGGTCACGGTGGTGTCCTTGAGGAGTCGGTTTCCCAGCGACTCCCCAGAGGAGCACTTCATGGCACTCGACTCGTACGTCGGACTCGGCCGCTCCGGCCTCAAGGTGAGCCCCTTCTGCCTGGGCGCGATGAACTTCGGCGAGGACGGCGGCTTCGGCAGCGGCGTCGAGGAGTCGGAGAGAATCCTCCGGACCTACCTCGACCGCGGCGGCAACTTCCTCGACACCGCGAACTTCTACACGAACGGCCACTCCGAGGCGATCCTCGGCGACTTCCTCGCCGCCCGCCCCGCCCTGCGCGACCGCCTCGTCCTCGCCACCAAGTTCTACGGCAACCTCCACCTCGGCGACCCGAACGGCGGCGGCGCGAGCCGCAAGGCGGTCATCGGCCAGCTGGAGGACTCGCTGCGCCGCCTCCGCACCGACTACATCGACCTGTACTGGCTGCACAACCACGACCGTTCGACCCCGGTCGAGGAGACCCTGCGGACACTGGACGACCTGGTGACGGCGGGCAAGATCCGCTACGTCGGCTTCTCGGACACCCCCGCCTGGTTCACGGCCAAGGCGCACACCACCGCGCTGCTGCGGGACTGGACCCCGGTCACCGCGCTCCAGCTGGAGTACTCCCTCCTGGAACGCACCATCGAGGGCGAGTTGATCCCGCTGGCCCAGGACGCGGGGATGGGCGTACTGCCGTGGAGCCCCCTCAAGAGCGGCTATCTGTCCGGGGCGTACACGCGCGAGCGGCCGGCTCCCGCCGGCACCAGGCGTTCCGCGGTCCTCGGTGCCCCGACTCCCGCCCAGTTCACGGTGATCGACGCGGTCGCCGAGGCGGCACGCGAGACGGGCGCGACCTCCGCCGCCGTAGCGCTGTCCTGGGTCCGCAACCGCCCCGGCGTCACGTCCACCCTCATCGGCCCCCGCACCCTCGCCCACCTGGAGGCCAACCTCGCGGCCCTGGACCTCCACCTCCCCTCGGCCCTGACCGCCCGGCTCGACGAGGTGTCCGCCCCGGCCCTCAACTTCCCCTACGACCTCAACCGCCAGGTCGGCGACATGCTCAAGTACGCGGGGGCGACGGTGGACGGCGTGGAGAGCGCGGTGTATCCGCCGCTGGCGGCGAGCGGCGTCCGGTACTGAGCGGCGAGCGGGGAGCGGGCGCCGGTGGGGCCTCAAATCCCTTGCGCGGAACGGTGTTTCGTGGCTCCTCCGAGGGGTCGTTACGGTCGGATCCATGGATGATCAGAACTTCCCGACGGCCGAGGAACTCATGTCCGCGCTGCGCGCCGGTGACATGTCCTCGGTGGAGCTGACCGACCAGACGATCACCCGTATCGAGCGGGACGACAAGAGCATCAACGCGATCTGCGTACCGGACTTCGACCGGGCGCGGACCGCCGCACGCGCCGCCGACGAAGCACGCGCCCGAGGCGAGGACCGGCCGCTGCTCGGCCTGCCGGTGACGGTCAAGGAGTCGTACGACATCGCCGGGCTGCCCACGACCTGGGGCATCCCGGCCCACCGCGACCACATCCCCACCGAGGACGCGGTACAGGTGTCGCGGCTCAGGGCGGCCGGCGCGGTGATCCTCGGCAAGACCAACGTGCCGCTCGCCCTTCAGGACGTGCAGAGCTTCAACGACATCTACGGCACCACCAACAACCCCTGGGACCCCACCCGCACGTCGGGCGGCTCCTCCGGCGGATCGGCGGCGGCCCTGGCGGCCGGGTTCGGCACGCTGTCCATCGGGTCGGACATCGCCGGTTCGCTGCGCACCCCCGCGCACTTCTGCGGCGTGTACGCCCACAAGCCGACCCTCGGCCTGGCGCCGAGCCGGGGCATGGTCCCGCCAACCGCACCGCCGTACCCGGCCGAGCCCGACCTCGCCGTCGTCGGCCCGATGGCACGCACCGCCCGCGACCTCACCCTCCTGCTCGACGTCATGGCCGGCCCGGACCCGCTGACGCTCGGCCTGGCCTACGGCCTTGACCTGCCGCCCGCCCGCCACGAGCGGCTCGGCGACTTCCGCGTCCTCGTCCTCGACGACCACCCGCTCATCCCGACCGGTGCCGCGGTCCGGGCGGGCGTGCACCGGGTCGCCGCCGCGCTGGCCGACGCCGGCGCCCGCGTCGAACGGCACAGCCCACTGCTGCCCGACCCGACCGAGGCGGCACTGCTCTACACCCAGCTGCTGTTCGCGGGCTTCTCCGCGGGCTTCCCCGTCGAGTTCTACGAGGAGTGGCGGACCCGGGCCGCCGGGATGGGGGCGGACGAGCAGGGGCTCGACGCGGCGCGGGTGCGCGGCCTGGTGTTCACCCACCGCGACTGGATCGAGGCGAACGGTCGTCGCGAGCGGCACCGGCAGGGCTGGCGGCGGCTCTTCGCGGAGTTCGACGCGGTGGTGTGTCCCGTCACGCCCACCCCCGCGTTCCCGCACGACCACCACCCCGACGGGGAGCAGCGCCGGCTCGACATCGACGGCGTAGGCCACCCGTACTACGACCAGCTCGTCTGGGCGGGCGTCGCGACCATGCCGGGACTGCCCGCCACGGCGGTACCGGCCGGCCGCTCGCCCGAGGGACTGCCGGTGGGCGTGCAGATCATCGGCCCGATGTACGAGGACCGGACGCCGCTGCGGCTGGCGGAACTGCTGGAGGAGCGGATCGGGGGCTTCGGGGGCTTCGGGGGCTTCGGGGTCGCGGGGCAGCAGGCCGGGTGAGACAGGCCGGGTGGGAGAGGAGAGCAGGGGGGCGGGTCGGGTGGCGGCCGTAGGGGCTGCTGCTCGATCGCGGAATCGTCAGGGGCCCTCGCGCGTTGAGCACACTGGGTAAAGGGCTCCGGTGAGATGTGTGCCGGGCAGCCCCCGTGACCGAGTGACGGAAATTGGAGGGTCGCAATGGCTGCGCAGACGCAGAGGGCCGTGCTGGCGGGCGGATGCTTCTGGGGGATGGAGGAGCTGGTCCGCCGGCTCCCGGGCGTGACGGCGACCCGGGTCGGTTACACCGGCGGGGACGTGCCGAACGCCACGTACCGTAACCACGGGACGCACGCGGAGGCCATCGAGATCCTCTTCGACCCGGAGCAGACCGACTACCGCGCGTTGCTGGAGTTCTTCTTCCAGATCCACGACCCGAGCACCAAGAACCGCCAGGGCAACGACATCGGCCTCAGCTACCGCTCGGCGATCTACTACGTCGACGACGAGCAGAAGCGCATCGCCGAGGACACGATCGCGGACGTCGACGCGTCGGGCCTCTGGCCGGGCAAGGTCGTCACCGAGGTGGAGCCGGTCGGTCCGTTCTGGGAGGCGGAGCCCGAGCACCAGGACTACCTCCAGAAGTACCCGGACGGCTACACCTGCCACTTCCCCCGACCGGGCTGGCGCCTGCCGGCGCGCTCGGAGGGCTGACGGAGGGCTGAGCGGGAGGAAGGGCCGGGGGAGGGCCCGTCCGGCTCGGTGGGGTTGAGCACTGGTGGGGGGAGGAGGCGGCTCGGCTTTCACGGGCTGGGCCGCCGACTACCGACGCGCGCGGGGAAGAACGGCCGTCCCCGCCCGCCGATCGACTGTCCGCTCCGGTCAACCCCGCAGGTGGGCAAGGAGGTCGTCGCCCGCGGGACAGGGCCGCTCCTGGGGCAGCGACCTGGCCGCCGAGTCGAGATCCCCGTCGCTCACGAGCGCGTGGATCTCGCGGGCGAGCGGAGTGACATCGCGGATGCCGACCGTCCACTCGTCCGCGTAACGCCGTACCGCCTCACCGGAGAGACCGAGCTGCAACGAGCGGTACGACAGCGGTCGCAGGCGCAGATCCCGCTCCGGGTCCCACTGCACCCGGGCGGGCGCACGCCTCAACTCCCGCCGCCAGCCCGCGAGATCGGCGTGCACCCCGCGGACGTGGCTCGACAGACACGCGTTCCGCAGCGCCCACTCGAAACCGCCGCGGGTGATGTCGACGGCGAGAACCGTCTCCTGCCCGCCCTTCGTGGCCCAGCCGCAGCGGTGCCTGGCGCGTCCTCGGCCACCCTCCAGTTCGGTTGACCTGGGGAGATGCGGAGGGGAGGTTGCCGTTGGCGCGTGGATATGCGAGACGGCAATTGCTGAGTACAGTCGTGTGGTTACACCTGGTTGTGGGGACAACCAGAGTGCCTCGGGGAGGGCCAGCACTTCATGAGTCGTCGTTCTACCGGCGTTGTCGGCGTCTGGGCTGAAATGCAGCGGCAGCAGCAACGTCAGATACAGGCGGAAGCCAGACGACAGCGACAGGAAGCGCAGCAAGCGCGCGCCTATCAGCGGCGGGCCGCGCAGAGCCATCGTGAGTACAGGCAGGCTGAGGCGCTGCGCCGCACGGAGGAACTGGACGCGCAGGTCGCGTCGCTGCAAGGTCTTCTCGCCTCGGGTTGTCAGGATCCGGCTTTCCAGGCTTCCGCCCTTCTCCGCCCCGAGGACGTACAGCCTTTCGCCCCGGGCCCCTTGGCCCATCCCGTGCCCATGCCGGACTTCAACCAGTACCAAACACAGAGCGGGTGGACCGCCAGTCGTCGGGCTCAGGCGCAGGCCGAGGCACGGGCGCGCTTCGAGCGGGACTGGCAGGCCGCCCAGACGGCGGAGGCTCAGCGGCAGCAGCAACTGGCGTCCTACCAGCGGGAGTACCAGCAGTGGGCCGATGCCCAGCTGACCGAAGTGCGTCAGTACAACGCCGGCATCATCGAGATGACCGACGGGGTGAGGCGCCGCGATCCTGAATCCGTGGTCGAGTACTTCTCGGGTGCTCTCTACACCTCCGCATCATGGCCGGAGGACTTCCCGCGTCAGGTGGTGGCCGCCTACGATCCGGCAGCTCGACAACTGGTGCTGGACTGGGAGTTGCCTGCCTACGACGTCATTCCCGAGGTCAAGTCCGTTCGGTACGTGGCCGGGACGGACCAGGACAAGGAGACCCTCCGCCCGGTGGGTCAGCGCCGGTCTCTGTACCGGGACGTTCTCGCACAGTGCGCACTGCTCGTCCTGCACCAGCTCTTCGCCGCGGATGAGCCGGGCGCGCTCGAGTCGGTGACGTTGAACGGGTTCGTCGACGGGCACGACCCGACGACGGGCCGACCAGGACGCATTTACCTGGCTACCGTCATGGCGTCGCGTTCGACTTTCCGCGACCTGCACTTGGCGCAGGTGGATGCAGGCAGCTGTCTGGCCGACGCGCTGCGCGGCCAACTCTCGCCCCGCCCGGACCAGTTGGCGCCAGTACGCCCGAGTCGCCTGCCGCTGGATGTCGGGAGCCGCGTTGTCGCGCAGGGCGGTGATGAGGAACCGGACCTGTACAGCATGGATCCGATCGTGTTCGAGGACCTCGTCGCCGATCTCTTCCGGGCCATGGGGATGCAGGCGGTCACCACCCAGCGCTCCAACGACGGCGGCGTGGACGTCGACGCACTGGATCCGACACCGATCCGCGGCGGAAAGATCGTCGTGCAGGTGAAGCGCTACCGCAACACGGTGCCGCCCACCGCCGTGCGCGACCTGTACGGGACCGTCCAGGATGCCGGCGCCAACAAGGGCGTCCTCGTGACGACGTCAGGATTCGGCCCCGGCTCGCACACCTTCGCCAACGGAAAGCCGCTCGAACTGATCTCAGGTACTCAACTCGTCGACCTGTTGCACCGCCATGGCCTGCGGGGGCGCCTGGGCGAAACCGCCCGTCAGGCTCCGGCTCAACCAGCGCCGTCCGGTTCGGGCACTCCGCTGCCCGGCGACCACAACGTCCTGGGCATGTCGTGGACCGGAAGTGTGGCCCTGGACGTGTGCGCTCTCGTGTGCCATGGCAACCGTGTCCTCAGCGATGACCATTTCGTCTTCTTCAACAACCCTCGGACAGCGGATGGCTCGGTCCGCGCCCTTCCTCCCACGGCACCTGACAAGGCCGCGATCCGTGTCTCCTTCGACGGCCTGCCGGACAGCGCGGACCGGTTCGTTCTCGTCGCCGCCATCGACCCGGAGGCAAACCCTGAGGCAGACCTCTCCGGCTTCACGAACGCCTGCATCTGCCTGCGGGACCCGGGCTTGAACGAGCTGGGACGACTCGAAGTCTCCGACGGCCGGCCACACGAAACCGCCCTGGTACTCGGCTCGTTCCGCCGAAGGCCGAACGGGGACTGGGACTTCGTGCTCGGCGGCAAGGGCTACACGGGCGGCCTGGAGGAACTCGTCCAGGACTTCGGCATCGAAGTGGACTAGCACCGGCGCGGCGCGCCGTCCTCGCCGGACCGGGGCTGCCCGTCCCTGACCCGGATGCCGACATACTCCTCGTGCCGGACCACCCGCAGACGGGGGAGCCCTGGACCCACGCTGGCCCAGCCCACGCGGTACCGCTGCCGTACGGGGTCTGGCGGTGGCTGGTCTCTCCCGAGCCGAACCTGCCCAACCCCGCGTCCGGCGGCATGCCCCGCGGTGTCCTTCGCGACGATCCGCCCGCGCAGCGCCCTGATTCCCTGTTCCGAGCGGATTCGAGGGTCTTCCAGCACACGCTGGTCCGGCTGCCGGCCAGCGCCAGCCCGTGGCTGCGCGAGATCCTCGAGAACCGCACGCAGCTCATGCGCGCTCGCGTCTTCTAGCGGCTCAGCGCAGGACGGGAGTCATTTCGCGGGGCTGTCCCTACCTTGGCGACATGGACATGGAGAGCGCTGATGTGTGGCTGCGATACCCGATCGACTTGCGGCCGGACAGTGTGTCCCGGCGGGAAGGACGTTGTACCTGGCACGGCGATCGTGAGAACCCTTGCGGAGAGGAGCCTGTAGTGGTCGTCCAGGATCGGGCAGGACGTCGATGGGCGACATGTCTTCGAGGCGCGCATGCCGTCGCCGCAGACCGAGGCGTTCCCCTTCCCGCCTACTTGGTCGAGTAGTACCGGCGGGGCTGGCCAAGGGAGTTGTCCGGCGGCACGAGATGGTGTCAGCTCTCGATCGGGGAGAGGCCGGTCGCTCCCCGATCGCCGTTTCAAAGCCCGGCGGGGTTTCGAGGAAGCCAGTCCGGGTGGCTGTCACGCATTCGGTCGCGTTCCGCGGTGCTCGTTGCGATGACGTCTGCGCCACCGTCGTACGGATGGTGGATGCGGCTGAGTTCGCTGTCGGTGATGATCACGCCGCTGAGTACGTCGTCTGCCACGGCGCGGAGGATGCCGTCGACCGTGCCCCGTCGCCAGGGGCGGCGGTCGGCGTAGAGGTGGGTGTAGCTGTGGAGTTCGGGGTCGGGGTCGTCGTCGTATGCGAGCGTCGTCCATCGGATGCCTTGGGGGTGCACCTTGTTCCGCTCTGGCGGGAGTTCCGGTCCGCGCGGTTCCCAGGACCAGCCCATGGTGATGACGTAGACCTCGGTGCCCTCGAAGAGTTCGTCCAGGACCGTGTTGTACCGGTGGAGGGCGATGGCGTACTCGGCCTCGGTCTCCGGGTAGCGCTTCGAGCCGGGGAGGCTGTGGAAGCGCACCCAGCGGTCGCTGTAGGCGGTGCGCAGTTCATGGGCGACGGGTGGCCCCTTCGGGTACTGGCGCTCCCACAGCGCGGACAGTCGATCTCCGTCGAGGCCGCCGCTCATCCCGCTGCCGGCGCCACACCGATCGGGCAGGACACCCCCGTCCCGCCGATCCCGCAGTACCCCGCCGGATTCTTGTCGAGGTACTGCTGGTGATATCCCTCGGCCGGATAGAACTCCCGCCCCTCGGCCGGGAGTATCTCCGTGCTGATCGTGCCGTAGCGCGAGCGGGTGAGGACCTGCTGGTACGCCGTGCGCGAGGCTTCCGCCGCGGCTGCCTGGGCGGGGGTGTGGGTGTAGATCGCCGAACGGTACTGCGTGCCCACGTCGTTGCCCTGGCGGAAGCCCTGGGTCGGGTTGTGCGATTCCCAGAACGTCTTCAACAGCCTCTCGTACGAGATCAGTTGCGGGTCGTGGACCACACGGACCACCTCCGTATGACCGGTCAGGCCCGAACAGACCTCCTCGTACGTGGGGTTCTCGGTGTAACCGCCCTGGTAGCCGACCAGCGTCGTCCAGACGCCCACCGGAAGCCGCCAGAACGTCCGCTCCGCGCCCCAGAAGCAGCCCATGGCGAAATCGGCGACTTCCAGATGTCCGGGGTAGGGGCCCAGCAGCGGCGCCCCGAGGACGGTGTGCCGATCGGGGACCGCGAAGATCCGCTCCGGACGCCCCTGCAAGGCCTGCTCACGGGACGGCAGTTGAGGGGTACGGCTGTGCAGGAACATACGGTCTCCAATCGGGCCTCACCACGGGTCCGTACGTCCTGAACGGGCGGGAGCCGCCGAGAATTCCGCCACGTTTGCGAAGGTACGACCGCCTCATCCCACGACCGCCTTACCCCAGGCCTCCGCGCAGTGCCCCTGGCCCTCTCGCAGTGCCCCTGACCCCACCGCTCCCTCCGGAAACGTCAGTGCGGCAGGCTCGCCGGGCTCCCTCCGTTCGCCTCGTACCCCGCCACCGCCAGTGCCCGGTACACCGCGAACTCCGCCGCCGGGTCCGGTGACAGCGTCCAGGGCAGGGCCCCGACGTGGCCGTCGATGTGTATGAGCTGGTTCATCGCCTCGGACCAGCGCTCGGCCCGGACCAGGAAGAAGACCAGGAGATGGCGGACGTGCGCCAGCATCGGGTCGTCGGGGCGGGCCGCGTGGACGGCGAAGAGGGCGCCGTGGATCGCCTTCTCGACGACCTCGCTCTGGTAGAAGCTGCTGACCAGGTTGACCTCGGGCAGGTGCTCGAAGACCGCGAACAGCGGCATCGCGGCGAGGAGGGAACCCTGCGGGGCCCGTGCGGCGGCCGCCTCCGCGAACGAGTTCGCCAGCTCGCGCGAGCCGTGCCACTTCTCGCACCAGTAGTGCAGGGCCGCCAGATGCGCCCCCATGTGCGCCGGCGAGCGGTCCAGGATCTTCAGCCACACCTGCTCGAACTCCGGCTGCGGATACGTCAGTCCACGTGCCACCGACAGCTCGACGATGTACGGCACCGGGTCACCGGGGGAGAGCAGCGCCGCCTGCCCGCAGGCGTCCCGCGCCTCCTCCATGATGATCCGGAACTCGTCCGTCCCTCGCGTCGACGTACGCCACGCCTGCTGCACCAGGAACTCCGCGTGCACGGCCGCGCCGCCCGCGTCCTTCGGGTGCTCCAGCCGCCACACCCGCAGCCACTGGCCGCCCGGCGTCTCGCTGACCCCGCCGGGCCGCTGCTGCAGCTCCAGCGAGGCGGCCCCCGCGAAGGCCTGCACGCGCTGCCAGCGGAGCTCACCGGTGATCTCGGTGCCGGCCAGCAGCTGCATCGCCGCGCGGTAGTCCTGGGTGCGCTGCACCAGGTCGAGGACGTCCAGCAGGTCCTGGTCGGGCCCGGGCATGCGGATGTCCAGCTCCTCCTCGCGCACGAAGCCGTACGTCGCCGGGTCCGCGGCGTCCGGGTGGCCCGGCGCCACCTGCTCGATCATGCCGCGCCTGCGCCGCATGAACGGGACCAGCACGAAGCCCAGCAAGACCAGCGCCATCAGGACCCAGAGAATCTCCATGCCTCAAGCGAACCAGACGCGTCCGACAATTGGCCAACCGGTGCGCCACCCTGTGGAAAACTCGCGCCGGCCGCCGGCCCGCCCTCCGTCCCGTCCCTGTGGAAAACAGCCGCGGCCCTGCCGGCTCGCCCCAGCGGACCGTTGCCCCGTCCCGCGGCTCCTGCCCTGCCGCCCCGTACTCCCCCCGCTGTCCTCCCCTCGCTGTCCTCTCTTCGCCGCCCTCCTCGGCTGCCCCCGGCCGCCCCTGGAAACTCCGGATCGTCGCGCACCCCGCGAGCGCACTACGCTCGGGCCTCATGAGCGACAGGCACATCAGTCAGCACTTCGAGACCCTCGCGATCCACGCGGGCAACACCGCCGATCCCCTGACCGGCGCGGTGGTCCCGCCGATCTACCAGGTCTCGACCTACAAGCAGGACGGCGTCGGCGGTCTGCGCGGCGGCTACGAGTACAGCCGCAGCGCCAACCCCACCAGGACCGCCCTCGAAGAGAACCTCGCCGCCCTCGAGGGCGGCCGCCGCGGCCTCGCGTTCGCGTCCGGACTGGCGGCCGAGGACTGCCTGTTGCGTACGCTGCTCAGCCCCGGCGACCACGTCGTCATCCCGAACGACGCGTACGGCGGCACCTTCCGTCTCTTCGCGAAGGTCGTCTCCCGGTGGGGCGTCGAGTGGTCGGTCGCCGACACCAGCGACCCGGCGTCGGTCCGGGCCGCCCTCACCCCGAAGACGAAGGTCGTCTGGGTCGAGACCCCCTCGAATCCGCTGCTCGGCATCACCGACATCGCGGTCGTCGCGCAGATCGCCCGGGAGGCGGGCGCGAAGCTCGTCGTCGACAACACCTTCGCGACGCCGTACCTCCAGCAGCCGCTGGCCCTGGGCGCGGACGTCGTCGTGCACTCCCTGACCAAGTACATGGGCGGCCACTCGGACGTGGTCGGCGGCGCGCTGATCGCGGCCGACGAGGCGCTCGGCGACGAACTGGCCTACCACCAGAACGCGATGGGCGCGGTCGCCGGCCCCTTCGACTCCTGGCTGGTGCTGCGCGGCGCCAAGACGCTGTCGGTGCGCATGGACCGGCACAGCGAGAACGCCACGAAGATCGCCGACATGCTCACCCGGCACGCACGCGTGACGCGCGTTCTCTACCCGGGCCTCCCGGACCACCCCGGCCACGAGGTCGCCGCCAAGCAGATGCGGGCCTTCGGCGGCATGGTGTCCTTCCAGGTCGAGGGCGGTGAGGAGGCGGCCGTCGAGGTCTGCAACCGCGCCAAGGTCTTCACGCTCGGCGAGTCCCTGGGCGGCGTCGAGTCGCTGATCGAGCACCCGGGGCGCATGACGCACGCGTCCGTGGTCGGCTCGGCCCTGGAGGTCCCCGGCGACCTCGTGCGCCTCTCCGTGGGCATCGAGAACGTGCAGGACCTCCTGGAGGACCTGCAGCAGGCCCTGGGCTAGTCCGCGGCCGGTCTCACCAGCCCGTCAGTCTCACCAACCCGTCAGGGGTGGGGTCGTCTCCGACGGCGGCTCCACCCAGGGATGGACCATCACGGCCCATACGGTGAACGCCACGACGGCTGTCCACAGCAGCAGCCACAACAGTCGCCGCGCGGCCCTTCTGCGCCGCAGCATCCGGCCGCCGCGCCGCACGACCTCCGCGTACAGCTCCGGCGGCACCTGCGGCGGAGTCCGGTCCATGATCCGCCGTACGGCGGCCTCCCGCTCGGGCCTGTTCACGCGCGCGTACCCCCGTCCCACGGCTTCCCGGGCCTCATGACGGCACCACCTCGGCCCCGCCCACCTTCGGCGCGGGACCGCGCGGCGGGTGCAGCAGCCGCGCCGTCGCCCGCTCACAGATCGTCCGGACCCGCTCCGCGGGCAGCCCGAGCAGCGCCGCGGCCTGCTCCTCGGCGACCCCCTCGTACAGCCTGAGGACGATGATCAGGCGCTCCTGGGGCGCGAGGGCACCCAGCGCGCTGCCGGGGTGCGGGCGGCCCCTGCCGAGGCCGCCGTACTGGTGCCAGGCGGCGCGGGAGAACCGGGTCGCCAGATACTGCCGGGCACGGTCGTACGGGTCCTCCCCGCGCAGCCGGTCCCAGCTTGCGTACGTGTGTGCCAGGGACAGCGTCAACAGGCGCCGCGCGCGCGGGTTGTCGTCCGGTGCCTCGGCGGTCAGCAGCGTGGCGGCATGCAGCAGCCGCCCTGCCGCGCCCGCGACGAACGCCTCGAACTCCCGGGCCCGGCGGGCGCCCTGGAACGCCTGCCGTTCTCGCACCGTGCACCCTCCCCCCTGAAGGACCCGGTTTCATATGAGGCCAGGGGCGTCGCGAGGTCAAGAGTTCGGTACGAAAGGCGGGAGCCGGGCACCACGCGCGGGTGCCCGCCCGTCAGGAAGCGGACGGCGTGTCGGTGCCCGGGACGGCCATCCGCGCGGAGAGAGCGCTGTTGAAGCGTGTGAGGAGCGCGCAGAACGTCTCGCGCTCCTCCGGTGCCCAGTCGTGTGTCAGCTCTTCCATCAACTGACGCCGGGAGGAGCGCACTTCCTCCAGCCGTGACTGCCCGCGCGGGGACAGCTGCAGCACCACCGCGCGGCCGTCCTCGGGGTGCGAGGTGCGCTTGACGAGCCCGGTGTCGACCAGCGGCGCCACCTGCCGGGTGACCGTGGAGGAGTCGATCCCCATGCTCGCGGCGAGCGCCTTGACGCCCATCGGACCTTCCTTGTCCAGGCGGTTGAGCAGCAGGTACGCGGCGCGGTCCATGGAGTTGCGCACCTGTCCGACGCCGCCGAGCCGGGTCTGTTCGGCACGGCGGGCGAACACCGCCACCTCGTGCTGCAGCGTGTCGAGGAGACCGGGTTCACCGACGGTCGTCATGTCCATCGACATTTCAGGTGTTGTGGGCATGGCCGGAGGCTCGCTTCATGAAGGGGGTGCTGGGTTGGGGGACAGGGTACGCGGCCGGAAGGCAGGCCGTACCGGCGCTGCGCAAACCAGTCTCGGAGGTTGGTCACAGCCGTGGCGCGCGTCTGTGAACTGCGATGCTTGAGTCATGAGCTACAGCACGGCTGACTCCTTGCGACCCGTCACCCTCGACGATGTGCGCGGCGCCCAGAAGATGCTCACGGGCGTGGCGCGGGTGACCGCGATGGAGGGCAGCAGGCACCTCAGCCAGCTCGTCGGCTCGCCGGTGCACTTCAAGTGCGAGAACCTCCAGCGCACCGGCTCCTTCAAACTCCGCGGCGCCTACGTCCGTATCGCCGGACTGCTCCCCGAGGAGCGCGCCGCCGGTGTCGTCGCCGCGAGCGCGGGGAACCACGCCCAGGGCGTCGCCCTCGCCTCCGCACTCCTGGGCGTGCGTTCCACGGTGTTCATGCCCAAGGGTGCGCCCCTCCCGAAGATCAGCGCGACCATGGAGTACGGCGCCGAGGTGCGGCTGCACGGCCATGTCGTCGACGAGACGCTGCACGCCGCGCAGGAGTACGCCCAGGAGACGGGCGCGGTGTTCATCCACCCCTTCGACCACCCCGACATCATCGCGGGCCAGGGGACGGTCGGCCTGGAGATCCTCGACCAGTGCCCGGAGGTGCGCACGATCGTCGTCGGCATCGGCGGCGGCGGGCTCGCGGCCGGGGTCGCGGTCGCCGTGAAGGCGCTGCGCCCCGACGTACGGATCGTGGGCGTCCAGGCGGCGGGCGCCGCCGCGTTCCCGCCCTCACTGGCCGCCGGGCGCCCGCTGTCCGTCCGCAACCCGGCGACGATGGCCGACGGCATCAAGGTCGGGCGCCCCGGAGACGTGCCGTTCGGGATCGTCGCCGAACTGGTCGACGAGGTCCGCACGGTCACCGAGGACGAGCTGTCCGCCGCGCTGCTGCTCTGCCTGGAGCGGGCCAAGCTGGTCGTCGAACCGGCCGGCGCCAGCCCCGTCGCGGCGCTGCTGAGCGACCCGCGGGGCTTCGAGGGCCCGGTCGTCGCGCTGCTGTCCGGCGGCAACGTCGACCCGCTGCTGCTCAACCGCATCCTGCGCCACGGCATGTCCGCGCAGGGCCGCTACCTGGCCGTGACGCTGCGGCTGACGGACCGGCCCGGTGCTCTCGCGACGCTTCTCGGGGTGTTGTCAGTGGTCGACGCTAACGTCCTCGATGTGAGCCACGTCCGGACCGACCCACGGCTCGGGCTCACGGAGGCGGAGGTCGAGCTGCATCTGGAGACGAAGGGTCCGGTGCACTGCGCCGAGGTCGGTCACGCCCTGCGCGAAGCGGGCTACACCGTCATCGACTGAGGTCGGAGCCCCTTCGCCACCGTCCCGTCACTCGTTCGAGAAAATCTGTCGAGAGACGCGATACATCGCGTTATGGTGTGTCTTGTGCCACCCGCAGGCAGCAGCATGCCGCTTCCCTGGGCAGAATAAAAGACACAAACCTAGGCTTTTCAAAGAATCCCCGACGACGTGGAGACAGATATGCCAGGCGCCATCTATGCCGAAGGCCTGGTGAAGACCTTCGGCGATGTGAAAGCTCTGGACGGCGTCGACCTCGATGTCCCCGAGGGCACCGTGCTGGGCCTTCTCGGGCCCAACGGCGCGGGCAAGACGACCGCCGTCCGCTGTCTGACCACCTTGCTGCGCCCCGACAGCGGCAGACTGGTCGTGGCCGGCCTCGACGTGCTGAAGCAGCCCAACGAAGTGCGGCGCTCCATCGGCCTCTCCGGCCAGTTCGCCGCGGTGGACGAATACCTGACCGGCAGGGAGAACCTGCAGATGGTCGGCCAGCTCTACCAGATGAAGGCCAAGGCCGCGAAGGCCCGCGCCGACCAGCTCCTCGAACAGTTCAACCTCGCGGAGGCCGCCGACCGCACCGCCAAAACCTACTCCGGAGGCATGCGCCGTCGGCTCGACCTGGCCGCGGCGCTCGTCGTCTCCCCGCCCGTGATGTTCATGGACGAGCCGACGACCGGCCTCGACCCGCGCAACCGCCAGATGCTGTGGGAGGTCATCAAACAGCTCGTCTCCGGCGGTACGACCCTCCTGCTGACCACCCAGTACCTGGAGGAGGCCGACCACCTCGCGCACGACATCGCGGTGGTCGACCACGGCCGGGTCATCGCCCGCGGCACCTCCGACCAGCTCAAGGCCCGCACCGGCGGCGAGCGTGTCGAGGTCGTCGTGCACGAGCGCGACCACATCCGGATCGCCTCCGACGTCCTGCTCGGCTTCGGCAAGGGCGACACCACCGTCGAGGAGCACACCCGCAAGCTCACCGTCCCCGTCACCGGCGGCGCGAAGCTCCTCGCCGAGGTGATCCGCGAGCTCGACTCCCGAGGCATCGAGATCGACGACATCGGCCTCCGCCGCCCCACCCTCGACGACGTCTTCCTCTCCCTGACGGGCCACCTGGCCGAGGAGAAGGACGAGGACAACGGCACGGACGCCACCCAGGACCCCAAGGACCGCAAGCACAAGAAGGAGGCCGCGAAGTGAGCGCCGTCACCGATGCCACCCCGATCGCGGCGCCGAGCAGCGCGCTGGGCCAGTCCGTGCACGACTCGCTGGTTGTCGCCAAACGCAACCTCATCCGGATGTCCCGCATCCCGGAGATGGTCATCTTCGGACTGATCCAGCCGATCATGTTCGTGGTGCTGTTCACCTACGTCTTCGGCGGTTCCATGCAGATCGGCGGCAGCACCAGCGCCACCGACTACAAGAACTTCCTGATGGCCGGCATCTTCGCGCAGACCGTCACGTTCGCCACCGCCAGCTCCGGCGCGGGCATCGCGGACGACATGCACAAGGGCCTGATCGACCGGTTCCGCTCGCTGCCCATGGCGCGCGGTGCCGTGCTGACCGGGCGGACGCTCGCGGACCTCGTGCAGACCGCGCTGACCCTGCTGGTCCTCGCGATAGTCGCCCTGCTCGTCGGCTGGCGGGTCGGATCGGACGGCGGCACGAACGCGGGAAAGGTGCTCGGCGCCTTCGGGCTGCTGCTCCTGCTCGGGTACGCGTTCACCTGGATCGGCGCCCTGATCGGCCTCAGTGTCCGCACGCCCGAGGCGGCCACCTCCGGCGGACTGATCTGGCTCTTCCCGGTGACGTTCATCTCGAACGCGTTCGTGGACACCAGCAACATGACCCCCTGGCTGCGCCACATCGCCGAGTGGAACCCCTTCAGCGCCACCGTGCAGGCCTGCCGGGTGCTCTTCGCCAACCCGGGACAGTCGCCCTCGGACGCCTGGCCCATGGTGCACCCCGTGTGGGCCTCGCTGATCTACTCGCTGCTGATCATCCTCATATTCCGGACCCTGGCGGTACGGAAGTACCGCTCGGCGACGGCCTGAGGACGGCACGGCGAAGCCCCCGGCGCCGCAAGGCCGCCGGGGGCTTCGCCGAAGGGCGGTTCCCGAGGGTCAGCCGTTGTACGGCTCGGCCTTGAGGATCGTCACCGAGGCCTTCTTGCCGTTGGGCAGTTCATACTGCGCGACCTCGCCCACCTTGTGGCCCAGCACGCCGGAGCCCAGCGGGGACTGCGGCGAGTAGGTCTCGATGTCGGCGCTCGCGTACTCGCGCGAGGCGAGCAGGAAGGTCGTCGTGTCGTCCTCGTCACCGTCGAAGGCGATCGTCACGACCATGCCGGGCGCGACCGCGCCGTCCGCGGACGCCGGGGCCTCGCCGACCTTGGCCTTCTCCAGGAGCTGGGTCAGCTGGCGGATGCGGAGCTCCTGCTTGCCCTGCTCCTCCTTGGCCGCGTGGTACCCGCCGTTCTCGCGCAGGTCGCCCTCCTCGCGAGCGGCCGCGATCTTCACGGTGATCTCGGCGCGCGCGGGACCAGACAGGTACTCCAGCTCGTCCTTGAGCTTGGTGTACGCCTCCTGCGTGAGCCAGGTGACGTCTTCGCTGGTCTGGGTCACAGGTGCTCCTCGTAGGTACTGGGAATACAAAGCATCGCCCTACCCAGAAGAATGTTCCTTCATGGAAGGGCGAAACCACGAGCCTAACAATTCAATGGCGTCAGGGGGAGGACATAAGCCGTCAGAAATACGTCAACCCAGGTCAACACCTACGTAACGAGGGTGACGTCAGTCGGAGTGGCACCCGAGCAGCTCGGCGGTGGTGCCCCTGGCCGTGGTGCGCAGGGTGACGACCCGGTCGATGCGGGTCGCGGAGCCGTCGAAGTGGAAGTCAGCGCGGCCCACCTCGGACTGGTCGGCGGCCTGGGAGCGCAGGGTGCAGTAGCCGGTGGTCCCGGAGTCCTTGTGGACCTCCAGGTGCACCTTGACCTCGTTGTCCGAGGCCTGGAAGGTGATCACCTCGGCGCTGATCCTGGCCTCGACGACGTAGTGGTAGGCGAAGTACCCGACGAGCGCGACCAGCAGCGCGGCGAGGACGGCGCCGGCGATCCTGAGCTTGTGGTCGGCACGCTCGTCCGACGAGCGGCCGTAGCGGCCCTCGGGCAGTCGCGCACTCGCCGTGCTCATGATCGTCCTTTCGGCAGGGGGCCGTGGATGCGGGCCCCCGGAATTATTCGCCCCCGGATTCGGTCACTATAGGAGGCCCCGCCCGCCGCCCGACCACCGCCCCTCATCGACGTCCCCGCGGGACGGTACCTTCTGAATTGCACCCCAGGACACCGGGGCGCCGACTTACTGAGGATTGAGTCTTGACTGACCAGCTGCGACTGATGGCCGTCCACGCGCACCCCGACGACGAGTCGAGCAAGGGCGCGGCCACCATGGCGAAGTACGTGTCCGAGGGGGTGGACGTGCTGGTCGTGACCTGCACGGGTGGGGAGCGCGGCTCCATCCTCAACCCCAAGCTCCAGGGCGACACGTACATCGAGGAGCACATCCACGAGGTGCGCAAGAAGGAGATGGACGAGGCCCGCGAGATCCTCGGCATCAAGCAGAAGTGGCTCGGCTTCGTCGACTCGGGACTGCCCGAGGGCGACCCGCTGCCGCCGCTGCCCGAGGGCTGCTTCGCGCTGGAGGACGTCGACAAGGCGGCCGGCGAGCTGGTGAAGCAGATCCGTTCGTTCCGCCCGCAGGTGATCACCACCTACGACGAGAACGGCGGATACCCGCACCCCGACCACATCATGACCCACAAGATCTCGATGGTGGCCTTCGAGGGCGCGGCGGACACCGAGAAGTACCCGGAGCCTGAGTTCGGCCCGGCGTACCAGCCGCAGAAGCTGTACTACAACCAGGGCTTCAACCGGCAGCGCACCGAGGCCCTGCACAACGCGCTGCTGGCGCGCGGCCTGGAGTCGCCGTACGAGGAGTGGCTGAAGCGGTGGAGCGAGGCCGAGCGGACGGAGCGGGTGCTGACCACGCACATCCCGTGCGCCGAGTTCTTCGAGATCCGCGACAAGGCGCTGCTCGCGCACGCCACGCAGATCGACCCCGACGGCGGCTGGTTCCGGGTGCCGATGGAGATCCAGAAGGAGGTCTGGCCGACCGAGGAGTACGAGCTGGCGAAGACCCTCGTCGCTACGTCCCTCCCCGAGGACGACCTCTTTGCGGGCATCCGCGACAATGCCTGACATGAGCTCAAGCGCAGCCCTGGCAATCACGCACCTGGTCCCCCTCGCCGAGGTCGACGAGAACAAGGTCACCCCCGGCGTCCTCGGCTTCATCGTGTTCGCGGTGATGGCCCTGGCCGTCTGGGGCCTGATGAAGTCCATGAGCAAGCAGATGAACAAGGTCGACTTCAAGGAGGCCTCGGACCCGAGGGCCGAGTCCGTGGACACGGCCGAGGGCAAGGCCGACCCGCAGGCCGCCACTCCGGCGGAGCGCCAGGCCAAGCAGGGCTGACCCGGCCGTTCCGACGGCCCGCGCGAGCGGTGCTCGGGGGGTGCAGGACACCGTCGCCCCCCGTTCTCAGGGGGTGTCGGCCACCGTCACCCCCATCACCTCCCGCGCATGCCGGCTCGGCACCATGCCGAGCCGCCACGCCTGCCAGCCCGCCTCCAGGTTCACGCCCCGCTCCAGCAGCAGCTGGTACGCCTCCACGTAGTCGTCGAGTTTCGTGTCGCGGTGGGGATGCCGGGTGCGGGACAGCTGGGCCAGTTCCTCCTGGGCGACCGCCGTGCCGACCTCGACCCCGCCGGGGGCCGCGTACGGCAGCAGCGTGGAGCGCAGGAAGTGCGCCCAGTCCTCGCCGCGGTGGTCGCCGTACGAGGTGAACAGGCCCACGGCCTCGTCGCACAGCGCCAGTGCCTGCGAGGTACGGGCGTTGCCCGCGTCGACGACCGCGAGCTCCAGGCAGGTCCAGGCCTCGCCGTGGGCGACGCCGATGCGCTGGAAGTCGGCGCGGGCGTCGACGAGGAGCTGGCGGGCGAACCCGGAGTTGCGCAGCGAACCCGTCTGGGCGGCGCGCTGGTCGCGGGTCACGCGTGCCGAGTGGTGCCGGGCGCAGGCCAGGCCGTAGACGTCGCGCATGCGGGAGAACATCGTGCGGGAGCGTTCCAGCTCGCGGACCGCGAGGTCGAGGTTGCCGGTCTCCTCCAGGGCCTGGCCCAGGTAGTAGACGGTCCAGGCCTCGCCGCGCGCGTCCTCGTTGTCGCGGTGCCGGGCGGCGGCCTGGCGCAGGCCGTCGACCGCGGGGGACGGGTCGCCGGCGACGAGCCGGGCGCGGGCCAGCTGGGTCAGCGCCCAGGCCTCGCCGCGGGCGTCGCGGGTACGGCCGTAGAGGCCGAGGGCAGTGGTGAGTTCGGACTCGGCGCGTGGGATGTCGCCCATGCGCAGGCCGAGTTGGCCGAGCTGGAAGTGGGCCCAGGCCTCGCCGTGCACGGATTCCCCGGCACGGTGCAGGACCAGGGACTCGGTCAACAGCCGCATGGCTTCGGGGAGTCGGGCCCGGTCGCGTTCGACGGCGGCCAGGGCGTGCATGGTCCAGGCGCGGTCGGTGGCGAGTTCGGGCGGGGCCTGGAGGTCGAGGGCCTCGCGCAGTCGTGTCGCCGCCTCGGTGAGGTTGCCCTGGTGGTGGAGGGTGATGCCGAGCGAGCAGAGGGCGCTGGCGGCGCCCGCGTCGTGGTGGGCCTCCCTGTAGAGGTCGACGACGGAGGCCAGGGTGGTGCGTGCCTTGTCGAGTTCGCCGAGCTGCCGGGCCGCGATGCCGGTGCGCCACTGCACCGAGCGGACCAGCAGCCCCTGGTCGACGGCCTGCGCCAACTCGCTGATCTCACCGAGTCGGTAGAGGTCGCCGCGGAGCAGGCAGTAGTCGCAGAGCGCGCCCAGCAGGTTCAGTACGGCGCCCTGGTCGACGCCCTCCGCGTGCCGTAGCGTCGAGGTGATGAAGCTCGACTCGTCGTCCAGCCAGCGCAGCGCCTCGTCGAGCGAGGTGAAGCCGTGCGGGCCGAAGCGGTCCGAGCGCGTCGACATGTTGCCGTCCACCAACCGCAGGACGGAGTCGGCGAGTTCGCCGTAGTTCACGATGAGCCGCTCCTGCGCGGCCGTGCGCTCCGAGGCCTCCTCCTCGTCGAGGAGACGGGCCAGGGCGAAGGCGCGGACCAGGTCGTGCAGGCGGTAGCGGGTGCCGCGGACGTGGTCGATGAGGCCGGCCCGGGACAGGGCCGTCAGATGGCGGGTGGCCTCGGTCTCGTCGGCGCCCAGTAGGGCCGCCGCCGCTGCCGCGCCCAGCGAGGCCCGGCCGGCCAGCGCCAGCCGGCGCAGCAGGGTGCGGGCCGGGTCGGACTGGTCGGTGTAGCGCAGCCACAGCGCCCGCTCGACCGGTTCCACCGGGCCGTACGCGCCGAGGTCGGTGGCGAGCAGGCCCGGTGAGCGCGGGCCGAGGGACGAGCCCGCGATCCGCAGCGCCAGCGGCAGTCCGCCGCACAAGTCCCTGATCCGGTCGGCGGATTCGGCGTCGTAGGGTTCCGAGCCGTCCTGTGCCGCCGCGCCGAGCAGTTCCTCCGAGCCCGCCGCGTCCAGCGGCTCCACCGGCAACTGGTGGACCCAGGCGGCGAGTTCGGCGGGCAGGTCGAGGGGCTTGCGGGCGGTGACCACGACCAGGCTGTCCGAGCGTTCGGGCACCAGTGTGGCCACCTGCGCGATGTCGGAGGCGTCGTCCAGGACGATGGTCACGGGCAGGCCGGTCAGGTGCTGGTGGTACAACTCGCTGAGCCGCTTGACCTGTTGGTCGGGTGAGGACCGCTCCCGGAAGAGCAGCTGCTCGCGGGGTGCGCCGAGCCGGTTCAGCAGGTGCAGCAGGGCGTCACGGGTGGGCAGCGGCGGCTCGCCCGCGCTGTCGCCGCGCAGGTCCACCACGCAGGCGCCGCGGAACTGGTCCCGCAGATCGTGCGCGGCCCGCACCGCGAGGGTGGTGCGCCCCGAACCGGGCGCGCCGTGCAGCACGACCACGGTCGGCCGGGTCTCCGTACTCGCCCGGCCCGCCTGCACCCACTGCCGGATGCGGGCCAACTCGGCCCGCCGCCCGGCGAACACGTCCTCGGCGTCGGGGAGTTGACCGAAGGACTGCTCCAGCACACTCCGCCGCCGCGCCGCCGCGCTCTTGTCCGCGCCGCGCAGCCGCGGCCCCGGCTTCCGGGTCGGCCCGGTCGAGGCGGCGAGCACCCGCTGCTGGTCGAGGAACGGCCGGATGCCCCGCACCTCCAGCGCCGTCAGCCACTGCAGCCGCAACTGCTCGGGCCCGCCCGGCTGGCTGACGGCACCGGCGCGGTGGTGTGCGGCGGGCAGGTGCGAGGCGGTCACCTTCACGACGGTCGCCGCCGCGCCCACCACACCGACGGTCACCCCGGCACCGAACGCGGTACCGCTCCCGGTGCCGAGGGCGAGGTCGGCGACCACCGCGGCGACGGCAGCAACGGCCGCCACCAGCAGGGGAGTTCCGCCGCCGTCGCGCGCGTAGCGCTGCCCGAAGGTGAGCGCTCCCGCCGACGCCTCGTCCAGCGCGCCCGTGTAGGCCGCGTACTCCTCGGCCGCCGTCTCCGCCATGGAGTCCAGAGCGGCCCGGGACCGCGCCAGCAGCACCTGCCCGTCCGTGCGCCCGCCGGAGCGCCGCACCTCCTCCTCCACGGCCCGAGCCAACAGCCGCTCGGCATCGGTCCGATGCCCGTCCCGCATGTCACGTCCCCCTCCGGCGTCAACTCCCTGGCCTACGAGTGTCCTTCGGTGAGCGCGCGAGCGCGAGAGGGCGACGATCATCCGTCGGCCGCGCGGCGCCCGAACCGGAACCGGAACCGGGTCCGGAAACGCAACCGGCGGCCGGTCCCACGGCCCCCGGCTCCGGTCAGGCACGATGGGGGCATGCCGAACCGACTGGCCCACGAGACGTCCCCCTACCTCCTCCAGCACGCCGACAACCCCGTCGCCTGGTGGCCCTGGTCGGCCGAGGCCTTCGAGGAGGCGCGGAAGACGAACAGACCGGTACTGCTGAGCGTCGGATACAGCAGCTGCCACTGGTGTCACGTCATGGCCCACGAGTCCTTCGAGGACCAGCCCACCGCCGACTACCTCAACGAGCACTTCGTCAGCGTCAAGGTCGACCGCGAGGAGCGCCCGGACGTCGACGCCGTCTACATGGAGGCCGTGCAGGCGGCCACCGGCCAGGGCGGCTGGCCCATGACGGTGTTCCTGACCCCCGACGCCGAACCCTTCTACTTCGGCACGTACTTCCCGCCCGCGCCGCGCCACGGCATGCCCTCCTTCCGGCAGGTCCTCGAAGGCGTGCGCGGCGCCTGGACCGACCGGCGGGACGAGGTCGCCGAGGTCGCCGGGAAGATCACCCGCGACCTGTCGCAGCGCGAGATCGACTACGGCGGCACCGAGGCCCCCGGCGAGGAGGAGCTGTCCGCCGCCCTCCTCGGCCTCACCCGCGAGTACGACCCGCAGCGCGGCGGATTCGGCGGCGCGCCCAAGTTCCCGCCGTCCATGGCCCTGGAGTTCCTGCTCCGCCACCACGCCCGCACCGGTGCCGAGGGCGCCCTGGAGATGGCCCGGGACACCTGCGAGCGGATGGCCCGCGGCGGCATCTACGACCAGCTCGCCGGCGGCTTCGCGCGCTACTCCGTCGACCGCGAGTGGACCGTCCCGCACTTCGAGAAGATGCTCTACGACAACGCCCTGCTCTGCCGGGTCTACGCGCACCTGTGGCGCAGCACCGGCTCCGACCTGGCCCGTCGCGTCGCCATCGAGACCGCGGACTTCATGGTGCGTGAACTCCGCACCGCCGAGGGCGGGTTCGCCTCCGCGCTCGACGCCGACAGCGACGACGGCACCGGCAGGCACGTGGAGGGCGCCTACTACGTCTGGACGCCCGCGCAGCTCACCGAGGTCCTGGGTGAGCAGGACGGCCCGCTCGCCGCCCAGTACTTCGGGGTGACCGCGGACGGCACCTTCGAGGAGGGGCAGTCCGTCCTCCAACTCCCGCAGGACGAGGGGGTCTTCGACGCCGAGCGGATCGCCTCGGTCAAGAGCCGTCTGCTGGAGGCCCGTTCACGGCGCCCGGCCCCGGGCCGCGACGACAAGGTGGTCGCCGCCTGGAACGGGCTCGCGATCGCCGCGCTCGCCGAGACCGGCGCCTACTTCGACCGCCCCGACCTCGTCGAGGCCGCCGTCTCCGCCGCCGATCTCCTCGTACGCCTGCACCTGGACGAGCACGCCAAGCTGGCCCGTACCAGCAAGGACGGCCAGGTCGGCGCCAACGCCGGGGTGCTGGAGGACTACGCCGATGTCGCGGAGGGTTTCCTCGCGCTGGCGTCGGTCACGGGGGAGGGGGTGTGGCTGGAGTTCGCCGGGTTCCTGCTCGACCACGTCCTCGCCGGGTTCGTCGACGGGTCCGGGGCGCTCTACGACACCGCCGCCGACGCCGAGCGGCTCATCCGCCGGCCGCAGGATCCGACCGACAACGCGACCCCGTCCGGCTGGACCGCCGCCGCCGGTGCCCTGCTGGGCTATGCCGCGCAGACCGGAGCCGAACCCCATCGCACCGCCGCGGAACGGGCGTTGGGAGTCGTGAAGGCGCTCGGGACGCGTGTGCCGCGGTTCATCGGGTGGGGGCTCGCGGTCGCCGAGGCGTACCTCGACGGGCCGCGCGAGGTCGCCGTCGTAGGGCCGTCGCTCGACGACGCGGTCGCAAGGGCCCTGCACCGTACGGCACTTCTGGGGACCGCTCCGGGGGCCGTGGTCGCCTTCGGGGTGGCGGGGAGTGACGAGCTGCCGCTGCTCGCGGACCGGCCGCTGGTGGACGGTGAACCGGCCGCGTATGTCTGCCGTAACTTCACGTGTGACGCGCCGACGACCGACCCCGAGCGGTTGCGCACCGCGCTGAGCAGGTGAAACGCCGAAGTCGGAACCACCCTAAACGCGACCTGTACGAGAAATGCTCATCTGCGGGCCTCATGGTGATGAAACACGCTCTTCACTGAAATCATCTGCCCTCTTCACAGACCGCTCATAGTCTCTGCTCCGTGACGCGACGGCCGTAACTCACCGTCGCGCCAGGGGGTTTGGGGATCTGGGGGGATCTGTTGTGCTGATGTCCGTCTTCATCGCCGTCGTTTCGCTGGCCCTGTTCTGGATGGCCGCCTTCACTCTGTGGTGGCAGATGCACGCGTGGCGCACGCCCGAAGTGCTCGCCTCCACCCGGTTCAGCAGTCCGGACGGGGACGAGCACGTCTCGTTCTCGTTGCTGCTGCCGGCCCGGCACGAACAGGCCGTGCTCGACCACACCATCCAGCGGCTGCTGGAGTCCACGCACACCGACTTCGAGATCATCGTGATCGTGGGGCACGACGACCCCGAGACCGCGGCGGTGGCCGACAGTGCCGCCGTGCGCGATCCGCGGGTCCGCGTCGTCGTCGACACGCACGAGAGGAAGAACAAACCGAAGGCCATGAACACGGCGCTGCCGCACTGTCGCGGCGATGTCGTCGGGGTCTTCGACGCCGAGGACCAGGTCCATCCGGAGCTGCTCGCCCACGTCGACCACGCGTTCCGCACGACGGGAGCGGACGTCGTCCAGGGCGGCGTCCAGCTGATCAACTTCCACTCCAGCTGGTACAGCCTGCGCAACTGCCTGGAGTACTTCTTCTGGTTCAGGTCCCGGCTGCATCTGCACGCGCAGAAGGGGTTCATCCCGCTGGGCGGCAACACCGTCTTCGTGCGCACCGGCACCCTGCGCGAGGCCGGCGGCTGGGACCCCGACTGCCTCGCCGAGGACTGCGACCTGGGCGTCCGGCTGTCCAGCGTCGGCAAGAAGGTCGTCGTCGCCTACGACTCCGACATGGTGACCCGGGAGGAGACTCCCGGCTCGCTGATGTCCCTGCTGAAGCAGCGAACTCGCTGGAACCAGGGCTTCCTTCAGGTCTACCGCAAGAAGGACTGGCGGCAACTCCCGGGATTCGGGCAGCGGTTGCTCGCCCGCTACACGCTGATGACCCCGTTCCTCCAGGCCTTCTCGGGTGTCGTCATCCCGCTGAACGCGGCGGTCGCGCTCTTCCTGGACGTGCCGGTGGGCATCGCGTTCCTCACCTTCCTGCCGCTGGTCACCGCCGCCGTCACCTTCGTGTTCGAGGTCGTCGGCCTGCACGACTTCGGCAAGCAGTACGGACTCCGCGTCCGTGCCGTCCACTACCTGAAGCTCGTCGTGGGCGGCCCCTTCTACCAGGTGCTGCTCGCCGGAGCCGCGCTCCGCGCCGTCTGGCGCGAGCAGCGCGGACGGAACGACTGGGAGCTGACCTCCCACGTCGGCGCGCACCTCACCGAAACCGCAGTGATCCGAGAGGACGTTCCTGCGTGACTTCCACCCTTCCCGCGGTGACCACCACGGTCCCCGCGCAGCGGCAGCCTGCGCCGGAAACCGGTTCGGCCGGTCGAACAACGCCGCCGGGCAGACTCCGTTCCTCGCGCCCCGACCTCCTCCTCTGCGGCCTGCTCCTCGCGGTGATCCTCGTCGTGCAGGGCTGGAACATCGCCGACTACCCGGCCCTCAGCGACGACGAGGGCACCTACCTCGCCCAGGCCTGGGCCGTCCAGCAGGGCACCGGGCTGGCCCACTACACGTACTGGTACGACCACCCGCCCCTCGGCTGGATCCAGATCGCCCTGCTCACCTGGATCCCCGCGCACGTCAGCCCCGACTCGATGACCGTCGCCACCATGCGTCTGGCCATGCTGGTCATCAGCGCGGCCGGCGCGGCCCTCGTCTACGTCCTGGGCCGCCGGCTCGCGCTCCCGCGCTGGGCGGCGGGCCTGGCCATGCTGCTCTTCGGGCTCTCCCCGCTGTCCGTGATCCTCCAGCGGGAGATCTTCCTCGACAACATCGCCGTGATGTGGATGCTGCTCGCGTTCTGCCTGGCCGCGTCCCCCAGCCGCCATCTCTGGCACCACTTCGGGGCGGGTCTCGCCGGTGCGGCCTCGGTCCTCACCAAGGAGACGATGCTCGTCGTCCTGCCCGCGCTGCTGGTCACCATGTGGCGCCACGGACACCGCGACACCCGCAAGTTCGCGCTCACCGGCGCGGTCACCGCCTGCACCCTGATCGGCCTCTCGTACCCCCTCTTCGCCCTGCTCAAGGGCGAGTTGGTGCCGGGCAGCGGCCATGTCTCGCTGTGGGACGGCCTCACGTACCAGATGACCAGACCGGGTTCGGGCTTCATCCTGGACCGGGCCTCCGGCTCCCACGGCGTCCTGCACTCCTGGCTGTACTACGACCGGGTGCTGCCGCTGGGCGGCCTCGCCGGGGCCCTGCTCCTGCTGCTCACCTGGCGCTGGTCGGTCACCGCCCGCTCCCTCGCCGGACCGGCGATGACCGTGGCGATCCTCGCCCTGGTCTCGCTGCGGCCGGGCGGCTATCTGCCCGCGATGTACATCATCGGCGCGCTGCCGTTCCTCGCGCTCGTGCTGGCCGGGGGCACCGCCTCCGTCGCCCACGCGGTGCTGCGCCGCCGGCGCGGGGCGGAGGAGAAACGGTTTGTCACCGGGGGGCGGTACACCCTCGCCGTGGTCCTTGCGGTCGCGGCCGGCGCCTATGTCGTACCGAAGTGGTACGACGGCGACCGCATCGCCATGACCGCCGACGCCAACGCGCCCTACCGGGGCGCCTCGACGTGGCTGTCCACCCAGGTGAAGGACCCCGAGGACACCCGGGTCCTCGTCGACGACGCGCTCTGGCTCGACCTGGTGCACGCCGGGTACCGGCCCGGGCTCGGGGTCATCTGGTTCTACAAGGCCGACCTCGACCCCGCCGTCACCAGGACGATGCCGCACGGCTGGAAGGACATCGACTACGTGGTGGCCTCCCCGACGGTACGGCGCGACGCGGTCGACCTGCCCAACGTCAAGGCGGCTATCGAGCACTCCACCCCGGTCGCCACCTTCGGCACCGGCGACGACCGCATCGAGATCCGGCAGATCCGGCCCGAGACCGCGGGAGCCAAGCGATGAGCCAAGAGTCCATGGTCCCGGGCGAGTTGGGCGACCCGGCGGTACGGGGAGCCGAGCTCGCCGAACCGGGCGCGGTCACCATCGTCGTGCCCACCTTCAACGAGGCGGCGAACGTACGGGAGTTGCTGCACCGCATCACGGAATCGGTGCCCACCCGCCTGCCCTGCGAGGTCGTCTTCGTGGACGACTCCACCGACGACACCCCGGAGGTGATCTCCGAGGCGGCACGCGACTGCCCGTTCCCGGTGACCGTGCTGCACCGGGAGGAGCCGGCCGGCGGGCTCGGGGGCGCGGTCGTCGAGGGCATCAAGGCGGCGACCTCCGACTGGGTCGTCGTCATGGACGGCGACCTCCAGCATCCGCCGTCCCTGGTACCGGAGTTGGTCGGCACCGGCGAACGCGCCAACGCCGGACTCGTCGTCGCCTCCCGGTACATCAAGGGCGGCAGCCGGGAAGGGCTCGCGGGCGGCTACCGCATCGCCGTGTCCCGCGGCGCGACATGGCTGACCAAGACGCTCTTCCCGCGCAGACTGCGGGGCATCAGCGACCCGATGAGCGGCTTCTTCGCGATCCGGCGCAGCGCGGTGACGGCGGAGGCGCTCAAACCGCTCGGCTACAAGATCCTGCTCGAACTCGCCGTACGCAGCCGTCCGCGCCAGGTCACCGAGGTGCCGTTCGTCTTCCAGGACCGGTTCGCCGGGGAGTCCAAGTCGACGGCGCGGGAAGGCTTCCGCTTCCTCCGCCATCTGCTCGGGCTGCGCACCGCCTCGCCGGTCGCGCGCATGGTGGTCTTCGGCCTGATCGGCGCCACCGGCTTCGTGCCGAACCTGGCCGGCCTGTGGGCACTCACCGAGGCGGGCATGCACTACGTCCCCGCCGAGATCCTCGCGAACCAGCTCGGCGTGGCCTGGAACTTCCTGCTGATCGAGCACCTGCTGTTCCGCGACCGGCGCGGACACCGCGCCTGGTGGGACCGGGTGGGCCGGTTCGCGCTGCTCGCCAACGCCGATCTGGTGCTGCGGATCCCGCTGATCGCCCTGTTCGTCCACACGCTCGGCATGGGCGCCGTGCCGGCGACCGCGCTCGCGCTGGTCATGACGTTCGTCCTGCGCTTCGCCGGAACCGAGGCGCTGGTCTACCTCCCGCGCCGGGGACGTGAGAGCCGTACAGCACCGAGGAGAGCCGTGTGAACACCTACCGCAGAAGAAGAACCGCGTTCCTCGGAGTGGGGGCGCTGACCGCCGGGCTGCTGCTCACCTCGCCGCAGTCCGCCCAGGCCGCGAACCTCGTCCTCAACCCGGGCTTCGAGACGGCGGGCGGCGACGGGATGCCGTACTGCTGGGAGAAGTCCGGCTGGGGCGACAACGACGTCGACTTCACGACGACGTCGGACGCGCACTCCGGTTCCCAGGCCATGAAGGTCACCCTGACGCGGCGGGTGGACGGCGACCGCAAGGCGCTGATCACCGAGTCGACGGGATGCGCGCCGGTGGTGACGGCGGGCAGGCAGTACGACCTCGGGCTCTGGTACAAGACGACGACGCCGGACGCGAACATCACGCTGTTCCGGCACGACACGACGGCCGGATGGCAGTACTGGACCGACCTCAAGACCCTGGAGATGCAGGGGAGTTGGACACAGGCCACGGTCCGCACACCGGAGGTCCCAGCCGGTACCGACCGGATCACCTGGGGCGTCTCGGTCTACGGCACCGGGTCCGCGACCACCGACGACTACACCATGGACCAGGTCCCGGACACGCTCCCGCCCGCCGTCTGCACGGCGACCGCCGAGGAGTGCGCGAACGGCCGCTGGGACGTGCTGCCCACGCAGAACCCGGTGCGCTCGATGCACTCCGTCGTCCTCAACAACGGCAAGGTGCTGCTGATCGCGGGCTCCGGGAACAGCGAGGAGCAGTTCGACGCCGGGACGTTCACGAGCGCGGTGTACGACCCGGTCGCCGGGACGTACAAGGTGATCCCGACTCCGAAGGACATGTTCTGCTCGGGCCACATCCAGCTGCAGGACGGCCGGGTGCTGGTGCTCAGCGGCAACAAGGCGTTCCCGGCGGCGGACGGCTCGCACGGGTACGAGGGGTACAAGGAGTCGTACGTCTTCGATCCGGCGACGGAGACGTACAGCAGGACCAACGACCTCAACGACGGCCACTGGTACCCCTCGGCGACCGAGCTGGGCAACGGTGACGTCATCTCCTTCGGCGGGCTGCGCGAGGACTCGACCGGGTCGGTGACCGCCGAGTACTGGTCGGACGCCCAGCAGAAGTGGCTGCCGCTGTCGCAGGTCAACCAGACCTGGTCGTACTGGGGGCTGTACCCGTCGATGGTCCTGATGCAGGACGGCCGGCTCTTCTACACGGGCAGCCACGTCTTCGGGAACAACATCCCGGGCACGGGCAGCGCGATCTACGACTACGGCGCGAACACGATCACGTCGGTCCCGGGACTGCAGAACAAGGACCAGCGCGACCAGTCCGCGAGCGTGCTGCTGCCTCCCGCGCAGGACCAGAAGGTCCTCACCATCGGCGGCGGCAACATCGACTCCAACCCGGACGCGAACCGGCTGACCGACATCATCGACCTCAAGGAGGCCGATCCGGTGTACACGGCCGGCCCGCAGCTCCCGCAGGGCACGGTGGACCTGGGGAACGGCCCGGTGGCCGAGACCGGCGGCCAGGGCAAGATGTACGTGTCCGCCGTACTGCTCCCGGACGGCACGGTGCTGGAGACGGGCGGCGGGCTGCACAACCGCGCCAACCCCGTCTACGAGGCGTCGATCTTCGACCCGGCGACCACGACCTTCGACCCGGTGGCCGCGGACCCGGAGGCGCGCGGGTACCACTCGTCGTCCTTCCTGCTGCCGGACGGCCGGGTGATGTCGACCGGTGACAACCCGGGCAACGGCACCTGGAACCACAACGTCTCGATCTACACCCCGCCCTATCTCCTCAAGGGCACCCGCCCGACGATCACTTCGGTCATCGACACCGAGTGGGAGTACGGCGACACCCAGACGATCACCGTCGACCGGCCCGTCGCGAAGGCCGAGTTGATCCGCCCGGCGGCGGTCACGCACTCCTCGGACCCGAACCAGCGGTTCGTGGACCTGCCCCTGTCGGTGGACGGCAACACCGTCGACCTGAACGTGACGAGCAACCCCGACCTGGCGCCGCCCGGCTGGTACATGCTCTTCGCGGTCGACGCCAACGGGGTCCCGTCGGTGGCCAAGTGGGTTCATCTGCAAGGCCCTTCGGCCCTCAGCGCGGACACGGCGTCGGCCCACGTCCACTCCTTCGCGGACTCCCTGGAGGGCAAGGTCACCAAGCCCGGCAGGAAGCGCGCCTCCCAGCCGGTCAGCCCCACCGTCTCCGGCTGCGACCGCCACTACGGCACGGTCAACGTCTGCGTCCCCACGGTCTTCCCGCCCGAGGTGAAGAAGTCGACGACCGCCCGCTGCACCTGGCTCCAGCACAACTCCTACGGCCGCCTGAAGGTCAACGGCGCGGACGACCCGCTCGGCCTCGACCCGGACAGGGACGGGGTGGCGTGCGGGAAGGGTGACGTGAGGAGCGTGAAGCCTGTGAGGAAGTAGGCTTAGCGGTCGCCCGCGAACTCGGCGAGGGCGCAGGCCTGTTGGAGCGTGCGCCTTCGCCGGGTTCACAGGTTCCGATAGACCTCGCGGCGATGACCGGCGGACAGTACCCACACGATCAGTTGGCCGTCCTCCACCGTGTACACGACGCGGAAGACCCCGACGCGCAGGTGCCAGCGGGCGTTGTGTCCCTGGAGGGCCTTGATGTCGAGGGCCGAGGTGTCGTCCGCGTCGAGTGCCCTCTGCAACTCCGTGAGCCGGTGGAGGATGCGCACGGCGTCCGGCCGAGGAATCTTGAGCAGGTCCCGCTGGGCGGACGGCGTGAACCGGGTGACGTATGCCATCGGAATCAGGCGTGGTGAGACCGGAGCAGGGCGGCCATCTCCTCAAGGGAGACAGAGCCGTCGCGCCCCTCGGCCTCGGCCTCGTCCGCCAGGCGGTTCAGCCAGGAGTCCTCGGCCCGCTCTTCCAGTTCGCGCAGGCGCCGGTACTCGTCGATGTCGATGACCACCGCCTCCTGCTTGCCGCGTCGCGTGATGATCGTCGGCGTCTCATCGCGATGGGCGCGGTCGATGACGTCCGCCAGGTGCTTGCGGACGTCGGCCATGGGCTCAATCACCGGCTCGCTCATGTCACGAATGTATCAGATGTACATCTGGCTCTACTCGGACAGCCCGTGCTCCAGTACGTCCATCGTCCGGTCCACCAGCCCCAGGAAGTCCTCGCGGTGGCCGTTCTCCGCCCAGTACAGGGACGTTTCCATCAGGCCGCCGACGAGGGACATGGCGTAGACCCGGACCTCCAGGCTCTCCGGGTCCCGGCCGGTGCGCTCGCCGATGGCCTGGCAGAGCATGGAGCCGGTGACCGACATGCTCTCCATCATCCGCGAGCGCACGGCCGGGACCTGGACCATCAGATGGGTGCGGAGCCGGGTGGTCTCCGCGTCCTCGTCGATGCCGTACTTGATGGCCTTCCGCATCACGTACCGGAGGGTGACCGTCCAGGGTTCGTCGGAGGGGCGGGCCCGCAGTTCCTCCATGATGATCGGGTCGAACTCGTCCGTGATGACGATGTCTTCCTTGGTGGGGAAGTAGCGGAAGACCGTCGACGGCGACACCTCGGCGCGCTCGGCGATCTGCTCGATCGTCGTCGCGTCGTACCCCTGTTCCTTGACCAGTGCGTACATCGCGGAGCGGATCGCCTCGCGGGTCTTGATCTTCTTTCGCTCCCGGAGGCCCAGTTGAGGGCGTTCTGCGGGGCTGAAGGGGGAGGGTGCGGCCGTCATACCGCTCATTGTCCGGCATCCGCCAGAGCCGTGGCCACGGCGGCGGCCGGGTCGTCGTCCGCCTCCGCCCGCCCGCCGGGCGCGGCCGGTGTGTTCGGCAGGAAGGCCGCCGACAGCAGGGCGGTGACGAGCGCCGCGATGCCGCAGACCAGCAGGACCAGGCCCATGCCGTGCACGTAGGCGCTGTTCGCGGAGGCCACGAGGTCGGCCGAGCCCGCCTTCTGGGCGACCATGTGCGCCGCCACGACGGATTCCCCGGCCGTGTCGGCCGCCTTCGCGGGCAGGCCGGTGACGTCGAGGCGGTCCCGGAAGCTGCTCGCCAGCAGGCTGCCCAGCAGGGCGATGCCGATCGCGGCGCCGACCTGGCGCATGGTCATCAGCAGTCCGGCGCCGCTGCCGGCCCGGTCGCGGGGCAGCGCGCCCAGCGCGCCGTCCATCGCGGGGACGATCGAGAAGCCGAAGCCGAACCCGGTGACGGACAGCCACAGCGCGGTGAAGCCGTAGCCGGAGTCGACCGTCGTACGGCTGCCGAGCAGGGCGGCGAAGGCCAGGACCACCAGGCCCGCGCAGACCACGGCACGCGAGCCGAACCTGTTCACCAGCGGCTGGGCGGCCCGGGCCGCGACGATCAGGCCGCCCATCATGGGCAGCAACCGGACGCCGGTGCCGAGCGCGTCGTTGCCCAGCACCGCCTGGAGGTACTGAGGCAGCACGAACAGCAGGCCGGAGAGCACGAACATCACGAGGGTCGCGGCGAGTGTGCTGAAGAGGAAGCCGCGGTGGCCGAGCAGGGTCATGTCGAGCATGGGGCGTGCCATGCGCCGTTCGCGCAGCACCAGGGCGGCGATGAGGACCGCGGCTCCGATGAGCATGCCCACGATCAGCGGGTCGCCCCAACCGCGGCTGGGCGCCTCGATGATCGCGTAGATGAGGGCGCCGAGGCCGGCCGCCGTGAACGCGGTGGAGAGGGTGTCGACCTTCGGCGAGGCGGGGTCCTTGGTCTCGGGGAGCAGGAAGACGCAGGCCGCGATGCCGATCGCGGCCATCGGGATGTTGACCAGGAAGACCGAGCCCCACCAGAAGTGGTTGAGCAGCCAGCCGCCGATGATCGGGCCGAGCGGCAGCCCGAGCGAGGAGGCCGCGGAGATGATGCCGACGGCCTTGGTGCGCTCGTCGGGGCCGAACAGCGAGGGCAGCACGGACAGGGCGAGCGGTGTGACCAGGGCCGCGCCGACGCCCATCACCGTGCGGGCCACGACGACCCAGGTGACGTCGCCGGCGAGGGCGCCCGCCAGGGAACCGGCGAGGAAGATGCCGAGGCCCGTGATGAGCATGCGGCGCCGGCCGAAGCGGTCGCCGAGCAGTCCCGCCGGGAGCATGAGCGCCGCGAAGACGATCACGTAGGCGTCGGCCATCCACTGCTGCTGGCCGGTGCTCGCGCCGAGTTCGCCGGCCATCGTGGGCAGCGCGACGTTGAGGATCGTGGTGTCGAAGCCGAGCGTGAGCATGCTCGCGACCAGGGCCCCGAGGGCCCACCAGCGGCGCGGGTCGCGTCGCACGTCGGGGGAGTCAGTGACAGTAGCCATGAAATGAGAGTAACTGTCAAAAGGTGGTCCATGTCAACAGGGATCGACTGTCGGAATGCGGGGAACCGGCTGCCGGCGCACGAAGAATGGCCACGGCTCGAAAGCCGTGGCCATGAACGGGAGGTGCCCCAGGTGCTATCCGTGCTGGTACGCCACCAGGGAGATCCCGACGTAGTGCACGAGGAAGGCCGCCACCGTCAGGGAGTGGAAGACCTCGTGGAAGCCGAACCAGCGCGGTGACGGGTTCGGGCGCTTGATGCCGTAGATCACGCCGCCCGCGCTGTAGAGCAGGCCGCCGACGATCACCAGGACCAGGACGGCGATGCCACCCGTGCGCATGAAGTCGGGCAGGAAGAAGACGGCCGCCCATCCCATCGCGATGTAGCAGGGGGTGTAGAGCCAGCGCGGCGCGCCGACCCAGAAGACGCGGAAGGCGATCCCGGCCGCCGCCGCGCCCCAGATGCCCCACAGCAGCCACTGGCCCTTGGCGCCCGGCAGCAGCAGCATCGTCAGGGGCGTGTACGTGCCCGCGATGATCAGGAAGATGTTGGCGTGGTCGAGTCTGCGCAGGACGCCGTCCATGCGCGGGCTCCAGTTGCCCCGGTGGTACAGCGCGCTGACGCCGAAGAGCAGACAGGCCGTCAGGGCGAAGATCCCGCAGGCGATACGGCCGCGGGCCGAGTCGGCGAGAGCGGTGAGCACCAGGCCGGAGATGAGGACGGCCGGGAACATGCCCAGGTGCAGCCAGCCGCGCAGCTTCGGCTTCACGTGGTCGGGGAGGGAGAGCGCGGAGGGACCGTGGCCGGCTGCCGGCGTGTCCGTGGGCGCGTCGGGGACGGACGCAGTCATGCGCTCAATCGTACCTACGGAACCGTAAGTTACGTGTCAGTGCGGCGAGATGAGGGGCCAGAAGTGGCCACTCTCTCATGCGTAGCCGGGCGCCGGGTACGCGGGGTGAATCGATGGTGACGCGCGGAAAACAACTCGATACGTGGCGATCCTCACGTCGCTCGTCTGTGAGGCCCTCTGGACATATGGGCGGACGCGTCGGATGATCAAATGAGTGCGGTCGGCACCGGATGAGCGCCAAGATCGACCATCGTGAAGCATCCGGGTCGCGGCCCCCACGGGGCAACAAGGACAAAATCCCTCATCATAGGAGCAATCGTGGCGCGCGACATCGCGGCTCCCCCCGTCATCCCCACCCAGCACAAGGAATTGATCTCGTGGGTCAACGAGATCGCAGAAATGACCCAGCCGGACAGTGTGGTCTGGTGTGACGGATCCGAAGCGGAGTACGAGCGGCTCAGCGAGGAGCTCGTCCGAAAGGGCACCTTCAAGAAGCTCGACCCGATCAAGCGCCCCAACTCGTACTACGCCGCCTCCGACCCGACCGATGTCGCCCGGGTCGAGGACAGGACGTTCATCTGCTCCGAGCGCGAGCAGGACGCTGGCCCCACCAACCACTGGAAGGCCCCCGCCGAGATGCGGGACATCTTCACGGGAGACAAGGGCATCTTCCGTGGCTCCATGAAGGGCCGGACGATGTACGTCGTCCCGTTCTGCATGGGCCCCCTCGGTTCGGACCTCTCCGCGATCGGCGTCGAGATCACCGACTCCGCCTACGTCGCCGTCTCCATGCGCACCATGACCCGCATGGGACAGCCCGTCCTCGACGAACTCGGTACCGACGGATTCTTCGTGCGTGCTGTGCACACGCTCGGAGCGCCGCTGGCCGAGGGCGAGGCGGACGTGCCGTGGCCGTGCAACTCCACCAAGTACATCTCGCACTTCCCCGAGTCCCGCGAGATCTGGTCCTACGGCTCCGGCTACGGCGGCAACGCGCTGCTCGGCAAGAAGTGCTACGCCCTGCGCATCGCCTCCGTGATGGCGCGGGACGAGGGCTGGCTCGCCGAGCACATGCTGATCCTCAAACTCACCCCGCCGCAGGGCGAGTCGAAGTACGTGGCCGCCGCCTTCCCGAGCGCCTGCGGCAAGACGAACCTCGCGATGCTGGAGCCCACCGTCTCCGGCTGGACCGTCGAGACCATCGGTGACGACATCGCCTGGATGCGGTTCGGCGAGGACGGCCGGCTCTACGCGATCAACCCCGAGGCCGGTTTCTTCGGCGTCGCGCCCGGTACCGGTGAGCACACCAACGCCAACGCGATGAAGACGCTGTGGGGCAACTCCGTCTTCACCAACGTGGCGCTGACCGACGACAACGACATCTGGTGGGAGGGCATGACGGAGGAGACCCCGGCCCACCTCACGGACTGGAAGGGCAACTCCTGGACGCCGGAGTCCGGTTCGCCCGCCGCGCACCCCAACGCCCGCTTCACGGTGCCCGCTTCGCAGTGCCCGATCATCGCGCCCGAGTGGGAGGACCCCAGGGGCGTGCCGATCTCGGCGATCCTCTTCGGCGGCCGGCGCGCCTCGGCCGTCCCGCTGGTGACGGAGTCCTTCGACTGGAACCACGGCGTCTTCCTGGGCGCCAACGTGGCCTCCGAGAAGACCGCCGCGGCCGAGGGCAAGGTCGGCGAGCTGCGCCGCGACCCGTTCGCCATGCTGCCGTTCTGCGGCTACAACATGGGGGACTACATGGGCCACTGGGTCGATGTGGCCAAGGGCCGCGACCAGGCGACCCTGCCGAAGATCTACTACGTGAACTGGTTCCGCAAGAACGACGCGGGCAAGTTCGTGTGGCCGGGCTTCGGTGAGAACAGCCGGGTCCTGAAGTGGATCGTGGACCGCCTCGACGGCCGCGCCGAGGGCGTCGAGACCCCGATCGGCGTGCTGCCGGCCAAGGGCGCCCTCGACACCGAGGGCCTGGACCTCTCCGAGTCCGACCTGGACTTCCTGCTCACCGTCGACAAGGACGTGTGGCGCGAGGAGGCCGCCCTGGTCCCCGACCACCTCAACACCTTCGGCGACCACACCCCGAAGGAACTGTGGGACGAGTACCACGCGCTGGTGAAGCGCCTGGGCTAGGTCGTGTCCGTAAAGTCCTGTCGTTCGCCCGGAGCGCGGCAGACAGGACTTTGCGGACACGACCTAGCGCCCGAGAACTCCGCGGCCGGCCGCCGATCCTGCCCTGACCAGCAATGTCGTCACAGGCCGGCCGCGGTGCTGCACAACGGGCAGGGCCCCGCACAACGGCGTGCGGGGCCCTGCCCGTTGCCCGTGCCGCGGCGCGGCCCCACGGCGTGGTCCCGACTCCCATTTCACGCATCTCCCCTGCCCAAGACGGGATTTCGGGGGACACTCGGGACAACCTGCAACGAACCCCGAAGTGAGGTGAGCGGGGTGCGCACTCCGGTCAGCGATCCCCTGAGCGTGGGGCCGTACCGGATCGCCGGGCGGCTCGGGTCCGGCGGGATGGGCTGGGTGTACCTCGGCCGCTCACCGGCCGGCCGCGAGGTGGCGGTCAAGGTGGTCCGGCCCGAACTGGCGGCCGAGCGCGAGTTCCGCGAGCGGTTCGCCCGCGAGGTCGCCGCCGCCCGGCTGGTCAGCGGCGCCTACACCGCGGCCGTCGTCGACGCCGACACCGAGGCCGAACTGCCCTGGCTGGCCACGATGTACGTGCCCGGTCCCTCCCTCGCCGAGGCCGTCGGATCGGACGGCCCGCTGCCCGAGGCGCAGGTCCGCAGGCTCGGCGCGTTCCTCGTCGAGGCCCTCCAGGCGATCCACGCGGCCAACCTGGTCCACCGCGACCTCAAACCGGCCAACGTGCTGCTCGCCTCCGACGGCCCCCGCGTCATCGACTTCGGCATCTCCCGCGTCGAGGGCGCCCCGAGCCTCACCCGGGCCGGGATCGTGGTCGGCACCCCGCCCTTCATGTCGCCGGAACAGATGACGGCCGGTCGGATCGGCCCGCCCAGCGATGTGTTCTCCCTCGGCGGCGTCCTCGTGTACGCGCTGACCGGCCGCCCGCCGTTCGGCACGGGCGAGGCGGTGAGCCTGCGGGTCGTGCACCGGCCGCCCGAACTGGACGGCGTACCACCGGGGATACGGCCGCTGCTCGCGCGGTGCCTGGCCAAGCGGCCCGAGGACCGGCCCCGACTGGCCGCGCTGCTGGACGAGTTGCTGGCGCGACAGCGCCCCGCGAGCTGGCCGCCGCCCGCCGTGGCCCGCACGATCGAGGTCCGCCGCGGTGAGCTCGCGGCCCGGCGTGGGGGCGGCACGAGTCTGCCGGTGCCGTCCTGTCTGCTGCTGCACGCGCGGGCCCTGCTGGACGCGGGCCTCACCGACGACATGGTCACGCGGGCGGTGGTCCGTGGCGACGCCTGAGGCCTCCCTCCCGCCCGGCCGGGACTACGACATCGCCTCGTCCTGGCGGCAGTTGACGCACACCTGGGGTGCCCGGCGGAATTACCACGTCGAGAGCGACGCCGATTCCGTCTCGCTGCAATTCGATCTAGAGACGTCGGGGCGCACGCTCACCGTGCGTTTCATGACCACGAAAAGACTCCTTGTCGCCTTTGTCACCGACGGTCATTCTCTGCGCAAGGATCAATTGGCGATCGCCGCCGCCGCATCCAACGCGTGGAACACCGAACAGCTGAATCCCATGCTCTCCGTGTGGGACGTCCGCGGGCCCCGGCCCTGTCTCGCCGGCGTCTGCGACCTCCCGCTGACCTGCCGGATCTCCCAGGCCGATTTCGATGTCCTGGCCAGTGATTGGGTGGAACGGGCGCGACAGATGTTCACCCGTTGCCATCAGGTTTTCCAGCTGTAGAAGTGAATTGAGCATTCTCAGTCAACCCCTTTCGGCCACCCGCCTGTTGGCTCCACTATGGGCGCCAACGGGGGGTCGTCATGAGACGTACGTTCTTCACTGCCGTGCTGTTCGGCTTGCTGATCGCGGTGATTCCGGCCGGGCCGGTGACCGCGGCCGGTCCGGACTGCGGTCCGAACTTTCCCACGAAACTGGGCTGTTGGCAGGACGCGCTGGACGACGGGGCCACGGTCACGGTCACGCTGGACAAGCCGCTGGGCCTCGACACCGGCCGCACGGTCGACCAGGCCGAGGTCCGCCGGGACACCAAAAACCTCCGGGTGCGGGTACCGGCCGGCGTCCACACCGGCCAGGGCGGCACCGCGCTCATCGTGCTGGCCGGCCATCCGCTCGTCGACCGCGACGCCAGGATCGACCGCCTCGACGCCACGACACAGCATCAACTCGGCCCCTGCACGAGCGACTTGTGCAAGGCGCTCACCAAGTCCTCGCTCACCGGCGGCCAACTCCTCGACAGGAAGCTGGGCGTCACCGAGATCGGCGGCCACACGTCCCCCGACCGCACCCGCCTGCTGCTCCTCGCCCTGACCGCCGTCCTGCTGCTCCTGCTGCTGGCCCTCTTCCTGGCCGTCCGCCGCTCCCGCACCCCCGCCCTGGCGGCCCACTCCGAGGAGGAGCCCGCCGAGACCACCGCCCGACTGCGCCCCGTACCACCCGCACCGGCCCCGGCCGCCCACGGCCGCCGGGTCGGCCCCCGCCCCGGACCGTCCCGAACAGCCGTGGTCCGTACCGCACTTCACCCGCAGGGCTACGTCGAACTCGACCACGTCCTGTACCGCGCGGTGTGGGCCGAACCCGACCGCACACCGCCCGTGCCCGGCACCTGCGTCGAGGTCACCGACGCCCGCGAACCCGACTCCGACGTCCTGTACGCCTTCCCGCCCGCCGCCCGGCACCACGCGCGCGGCACCTCGTGAACCCCGTACCGTCCGGCCGACCAGGAGACGCCATGCACAGCGAATACCCGCCCACGATGCCGGCCGAGTACGCCGACATCGAGTTCGAGAACAACGCGCAGCGGCTGCCCCTCGTCCTGTGCCTGGACACGTCGAGTTCCATGGCGGGCCCGCCGATCCAGACCCTCAACGACGCGCTCGCCGAGTGGACCAGGGAACTCCACGACGACGTCTCCCTCAGCTACAGCGTCGAGGTCGCCGTGATCACCTTCGGCGGCCGGGGCGTCGGCGCCTGGCGCGGACCCCAGCTCCTCGACCCCCGCGCCCCGGTGAGCCCCTTCGTACCCGCGCACGCCTTCCAGGCACCCCGGTTCACCGCGTCCGGGGTCACTCTGATGACGGAGGCCCTGGAGCTGGCCATGCATGTCGTCGCCGCCCGCAAGGCGGAGCTGCGCGCCTCCGGGCTCCAGTACTACCGCCCGCAGATCTGCCTGGTCACCGACGGCCTCCCCACCGACGCCACCGGCCACCTGACCGACTCCTGGCACCGCCTGCTGCCCGTCCTCGCCGACGAGCAACAGGCCCGCCGCTTCCGGCTGTACGCGATCGGCGTCGGCGCCATCACCGACCGGGGCGAGCAGGTGCTCCGGGCCTTCGCGCCCACCTTCAACGCGCGCATCCAGGGCTTCCCGTTCCGCGAACTGCTCCAGATGATGTCGGCCAGCGCGAACGCCGAGCAGAAGGGCGCGGGCGACGAGGTCTTCGAGAAGATCTTCAGCCAGTTCAAGACCCAGCGCCCGGCCTGGGAGAGCTGAGCGGTGGCCGACTCGCCCTGGCGCGTCCACGGCCTGAGCGTCGAGGGCTACCGGCACCGCCGCACCGGCACGCCCTGCCAGGACGCCTGCACCTACACGACCTCGGCGAACGTGTCCGTCCTCGCGGTCGCGGACGGCGCGGGCAGCCGCCCGCACTCCGACCAGGGGGCGCTGCACGCCGTCGAGCTGGCGGCCGAGCACTTCCGCCGTCGGGCCGCCGCCGCGACCGGCTGCCCGCCGGGGCAGGAGGTCCACGACCTGCTCGCGGAGGCCTTCGACGACGTGTCCAAGATCTTCCTGGACACCTACGGCAGCACGGCCCCCGACTACGCCACCACCCTCACCGTCGTCGTCCTCACCCCCGGCTGGCTCGGGCATCTCAGCGTCGGCGACGGCTTCGTCGTCGTCCGCGCCGGAACGGAGGACGGGGAGCGGCAGTTCCATCTGCTCCCGCAGCCGCCCGCCGTCAGCGAGTACAGCAACGAGACCGTCTTCCTCACCTCGCCCGACGCACCCCGCCGGCTGCGCACCGACTGCGTGGCGGACCCGCGTGTCGACGGCGTCCTGCTGTCCACCGACGGCCTCGCGCAGGCCGCCCTCTCGCTCTCCGGCGGCGGCCCGCCGCAGCCCAACACCTCGTTCGTGGAAGCGGTGCTGAGCTCCCTCGACACCCCGGGACCGGTCACCGACAAAGCGCACGAGAGCCTCGCCGCCCTCCTCCGGTCGGACCGGCTGACCAGCCTCAACGCCGACGACAAGACCCTGCTGCGGGCCGTGCGCGAGGTGACCCCGTGACCGGCCGCACGGTCTTCCTGGACGGCAAGCCCGTCACGCTGGCCGAACTCCCGCTCAAGGGCGGCGGACAGGCCGCCGTCTTCCCCGTCGAGGGCGACGACACGGTCGTCGTCAAGCTCTACCGCGACCGCCCCGGCCCCGACCTGGAGCGCCGCCTCGCTCGCATGCTCACCATGTCCCCGCTGGCCGCCCGCCCCACCGACGCCAGCCAGCCCCCCGAACTCGCCTGGCCCACCGCCATCGCCCGCGGCCCCGACGACACCTTCCTCGGCTACGCCATGCGCCGCTTCGGCGAACCCCGACACGTCCAGCTGGTGGGCCTGTTCACCCGCGCCCAGCGTCTGCGCCTGTTCGGTGACCGCGCCGACTGGCGCTTCCTCCTCGGCGTCGCCTGGAACCTCGCCTTCATGACCGCCCGCATGCACCACGACCGGCTCGTCATCGGCGACTTCTCCAGCAGCAACGTCGTCGTCGACGCCAACGGCTTCGTCACCTTCCTCGACTGCGACTCCATCGCCTTCACCGACCCGGTCACCGGCGAGCCGTTCCCCTGCCTGATGCACACCACCGACTACTCCTCACCGGAACGCCAGTCCGGCGCCGCCGCCACCGAGGAGAGCGACAACTTCGCGCTGGCGGTGCTCATCTACCAGCTGCTCACGGCCGGCAACCATCCCTTCGGCGGCGTCCCGCACGACAGCACCTCCGAGTCCACCGTCAAGGACAACATCGCCGCGAGCGTCTCCTACGTCGTCCGCCCCGAGTCGGTCGTCATCCCGCGCGGCACCGTCGACCCGTCGGTCCTCCCGCCCGGCCTGCTGACGCTGGCCCACACGGCGTTCGGCGCGGGCGTCCACGCCCCGTCGGCCCGCCCCACCCCGGAGGTCTGGCTGCGCGCCCTGGACCAGGAGCGCTCCCGCGTCCAGCGCTGCCGCCAACGCCCCCTGCACTCCTACGGTTCCCATCTCCCGACCTGCCCGTGGTGCACGCGGGCCGCGGTGACCGGCCACGACGTGTTCAACGTGCCGGTACGGCCCGCGGTGCCGGTGGTGCCTCCGGCGGCGGCACCGGGGCCGGAGCAGCCGATGGGCCCGCTGAAGGTGGTGGGCGTCGTCCTGCTGGCACTCCTCCTGCTGATCATCGTGCTGCAACTGCTGTGAGCGGCAGTGCCGTTCGGAGAATCCGGCCGATCCGTCCCGTCCCGTCCCGAGCCGTCAGCCGTCAGCCGTTCTGTGAACGTCCCCGGTCCTCCAGATACCGTGTGTGCGACTCCTGGCGCCGCGCCTCGACCTCCCGCAGGGTGGCCGCCAGCCCCTGCGCCTCCTCCTGAAGCACCGTCAACTGCCGTTCCAGGTGCCGTTCCGGAGGCTCGGTGCCCGGCGCCAGCCGGGTCCACCAGCGGGTCCGCACGAACGTGTCGACGGCCTCCGGCACGTCCTGCCGGATCGCCCGGGACAGGATGTGCACGCCTTCCGGGTCCTGCGCGAGGTCGTGGGTGATCCGCGGATCGAGGAGTCCGGCGAGGAGCTGGTTCAGCTCGGTGAGCCGGCCGGCGGCGGCCGGCGGCAGCTCGACGTCCGCGAGATAGCCGCCGAGCCGCTCGAAGTCGTCGCGGAGTTCCTCCAGTTGGGCGGAGGGGTCCGGGAAGTCGGGCAGCGGCGGCCGTTCCGGCGGGGCGATCAGCGCGCCCGCGCCGTACAGACCGACGACCACGACCGGCCAGTACGGCCCGGCCACGCCCACGAACGTCAGCACCAGCCCGGCCAGCCCGCAGGCGCTGCCGGTGAGGTTCTTGCGGGACTCCAGGTAGCCGAGGAACTTACTGGTAGCCACGGATCTCCTCGAAGGCGCCGTCCAGCGAGCCCTGTTGGGCGTCGAAGAGCCGGCCGCCGGTCAGGTCGGCGATGTGCTGGAGCTCCGCCTTGTCCGAGTCGCCGAAGAGGATGGGGAAGACGGGGATGTCCCGCTGGGCGGTGGGCAGCCGGCCGTAGAAGGCGTCGAAGTCCCTGGCCTTGGCGCCGGTGGTGTTCTCGCCGTCGGTCATCAGCACGATCGAGGTGAACGTGTCGCCTCCGGAGCCGAGATGCTCGTACGCCTTCTCCAGCGAGGTGTAGATCGCGGTGTTGCCGTCGGCGCTGAGGGCCCTGGTGTCCGCGCGGATGGCGTCGAGCCCCGCCTGCGGATCGCCCGGGCTCACCACATGCGTCCGTACGCTCTTCACGGCCGACCCGAACGGCATCAGCGTGACCTCCTCGCGCTGCCGGAAGTCGCCGGTCAGATCGGTCAGGGCCTTCTTCAGCCGGGACAGCCGGTCGCCGTCCATCGAGCCCGAGGTGTCGAGCACGTACACGGTCCGTGAGGGCCGGCGCAGCGTGTTCTCGTACGCGTCGAGGAGCCCGTCGGCGACGGACCGGCTGCCGGGGAAGGGGAGTTCACGCCGGCGGCTGGTGTCGAGGCCGGACGCGGGCGGCACGGAGGCGACGACCGGGCGGCGGTGCGTACGGGTGGTGATCAGCTTCTGCAGGGCGTCCGTGCGCAGGTCGGCCGTCACGCGCCGGACGTTCTCGCGGGTGGTGGCGTCCGTCGAGGCGAGGGAGGTCAGCGGGTAGTCGGCGGTGACGACCCCGTCGCTCGGGCGGATCACGGTCAGGCCCGGGATGCCCTTGAGGACGGACTCGTAGTTGAGCAGCGCGTCGACGTTTCCCCGGCGACGGTAGGCGCTCGCCAGCCAGCCCGACGAACCCGAGGTCAGCTTCTGCCCCTTGAAGAACTCCTTCAGCCGGGGGGTCGCCTTCGTGACGTCCGCGGAGGTGAGTGCCGACTGGGCGCCGGAGAGCGCGGAGGCGACGGAGATCAGTGTGGAGAAACCGGAGTTGGAGCGGGCCGGGTCGGTCATGCCGTAGGTCAGCCTGCCGTCCTGGACGGCCTGTTCGAGCTGCGACCAGGTGACGTGGTCGGGCGTCCAGCCGAGTGTGCTGACGGTGGCGTTCTTGACGCCGATCGCGACCGGGCTGGACATGATCGGGGTCTCGGAGACGACCTTCTTCGCCGCGTCGGGCCGGAGCCGCAGATAGTCGTTCGAGGACAGCCACAGGGCGTCGTACCGGCCGTCGACCGTGCCCTTGGCGAGGAGGTCCACCGCGTCCAGGGTGCCCATGTAGGTGGGGCGGATCGTGATGCCGGTGTCCTTGCGGACCTGGTCGAACACCGGTGTCATGTCGCTGAGTTCACTGGAGGCCAGGACACGCAGCGTGCCGGGCCGGGCGGCGTTGTCGGGATCGGCCTTCGGGTGGCCGGGCGCCGACGTGCAGCCGGTCAGCAGCGCGGCCGTGCCGAGGGCGAGCGCGAGCAGACGTCTCATCCGAGGCCGCCTTCCAGGGCGCTCCGCGACCGGCTCCGCTCCAGGTACGAGCCGGCGTTCTGGAGTTCGGACGTCAGGGACTCGACGGTCGCCGCCATCGCCTCGGTCGCCTGGACCTTGTAGGTGTCGATGGCGTCGAGGGTGCGGTAGATCTGCTGGAAGGCCGTGCGGAGCGTCTCCGCGCCCACCGCCGGGTCGGCCGCGATGCGCTGGATCTCGCCGCTCTGGGTGGAGAGCATCTCGGCGTTGCCCCGGATGAGGTCCTCCGTCGTACCGCGCAGGGCGTTGACCTGGTCGACGACCTTGCGCTGGTTGTCGAGCGCGGAGGCGAGCATGACGGAGATCCGCAGGGCGGAGACGGTCGTGGTCGCGGCCCGGTCGACGCCCTTGATCAGCTCGTCGTTGTTGCGCCGTACGACGTCCATCGCCAAGTAGCCCTGCGCGCACACCGCGAGCTGGGTCAGCAGGTCCTGGTGCTTCTGCCGGACCGGGAAGAGGACGTCCGCGCGCAGGGTGTCGGCCTGGCCGGGGTCGGCGGCCTCGACGCCGGTGAGGTGCTGCTCGACGGCCGTGTCGAGGGCCTGGGTGAGCACCACGTACTCCTGGAGCTTGCCCATGGTCTCCCAGAGGCGGACCCGCTCGGTCTGCAACGCGGCGTTGTCGCGCCGGAGTTCGTCCTGTCCGCCGCGCAGTGAACCCACGATCTTGTTCAACGTGCCCTGGGCGGAGGCGTACTTGGCGACGTGGTCGCGCAGCTTGTTGCCGCCCGGCAGCCGGGACAGGAACTTGCGGCCCTTCGAGGCGGGCAGGTCACGCGGGTCCAGGTCCTCGACCACGCGCCGGAGTTCGACGAGCGAGCCGGCGACCTGCGACTGCGCGTCCCCGCCCTTCGACGGCAGACTGCGCACGGTCCGCTCCAGCATGCGGTTGGACTGCGCGGTGGCGGTGCGCATCTCCCCGGCGCCGAGCGCGGTGATCTCGCCGACCTTGCCCGCGAACTCGGGCGAGCGGGCGTCGAGCGAGGCGAGCCCCTCGACGTAGGCGGCGGCCTTCCGCGCCATGTCGGTGCGGACGCTGTCATCCACCGGCACCAGCCCGCCGGCCTTCTCCTTCGGCACCGGCGCGACGGCCTCCGGTGGGGTGAGGGTGAAGAGGTCGTCCCCGCTCTGGGTGTGCTGGCTGCTGTTCTGGCTGGTGTTGAAACTGCTGCTCATGTGGTTCCCCCCGGTCAACCGCGCGCCCGGCGCGCCATGTCGTGCAGCACCTTCGAGGTGGGCACGGGCGCCTGCCGGACGCCGGTCAGCGTCTGGTTGAGATAGCTGGAGTGGGCGGCCGTGGCCGCGACGAACTCGGCGGTGTCACCTTGCGGCCGGAACCCGTGCCGTACCGCGAGCTTGCGCAACGTCGGGTCGCTGCTGAGGAGTTGGCCCAGCTCGCGGCCCTCCGTGGTGAGCGGTACGACGGTGTGGTCGCTGGTGGCCGTGGTGTCCGGGTAGAGCACGACGAGGTCGCCGACCGGCTGCTTGTCGAGGAGCAGGGAGGCCACCTGGGACTCGTAGACGAGGACCAGCGGATTGCCGGCGCCGCTGATGAAGTCCCTGAACGGCGCGTCGGAGCTGGACTGCTGGGCGCCCTGCACGCTGATCAGCTGGTGCATGAGCGGCGCCGTGCGATCCACGTCGGCGCTGCTCGCGGCCACCCGGCCGCCGTCGGCGACGTAGGAGGCGGCGGCGAGGTACAGGGCGCCCGAGTTGGAGGTCTCCGGATCGGTGCTCGCGATGTAGAGGGTGCCGGTCAACTCCCCGTGCCGGTCGGCCCCCTTGAGCTGCTGCCAGGTCAGGTTCCGCTTGGCCGCGTCGAGATAGGCGGCCATCTTCAGGGTGCCGCGGTCCTTGTCCTTGTCCAGCGTGGCGAGCCCGTTGTCCGCGAGGACCTGGGCGGCGCTGCGGTGGGCGACCACGACGAGCGGCGAGTAGAAGGGCCGCGGCAGCGGCTGCCGCACCGTGTACTTGGCGGCGAGCGCGTCGGCCGGTGCCTGACTGGAGGGGAAGGCGAAGTCGTAGCCCTTGAGGTCGAGGCCTTCCATGGCCCAGGACCCGGAGGTCTCCGTCCGCACGGTGAAGCCCTTGGCGGCGAGGGCTTTCACCACATCGGGATCGGCGAAGAAGTCCGCCTTCTCCGAACCGATCACACCACGCACGGTCTTCGTTGCCGTGCCCTTGTCCCCGTTGTCCCGGCCCGCTACGACGGCTGCCACCACGCCGCCGATCAGCAACACCGCGAGGACGATTCCAGCGATACGTCTCACGAGGGGCAGCGTGCTCGCGGAACCCAACATTCCCCGAGGAAAGGGATGAACGGAAGGTGTCGGAGGGGTCCCGGATCAACACGGCCCGCGGGGGCGCCCCGTCGGGGGCGCGGGCAACCGCGCGGCCGGCCGCGGCGGACGCGCACCCGCACGACGACGGAACCCTTACGGCGGCGCGGTGCGGCGGCTCAGGCCACCGGGGTCACCGCGTGCGCGTCCATCCGCTCGGCGGACAGGATCGCCGCGGCCGTGTCGGCCCGGGAGGCGGCGACGACCAGGGCCCGCCCGGCGAGCGCGTGAGCCCGCCGGTGCAGGGCGTCCGACCGCGCCGTGGCGGAAGCGGCCACTGCCCGGCTGGGGGAGGCGCCGCCTCCGCGCAGCCGCGTCAGCTGTCCGGCGAGCCGCTCCGCGGCCGCGTCCAGCTCGGCCGACGGCTCCAGCGCCCGCAGCTCGTCGGTCACCGCGAGCAGGGCGGCGAGGTGCCCGGCCAGCTGAATGTCCAGCTCCTCCTCGCGCGACCGGTGCGGAAAGTCGGAGGACGGCGTGCGGGCCACCGTGCTGTGGACCGACTTCGTGCGGATCGGTTCGTACATGGCATGGTCTCCTGTGCTCAGACAGGAAACCATCCTAGCTTAGATCTCGTCTAAAGTTGTGTTGGCCGAAAATCTGACCGAAAAGAACCCGAGAAAAAGGCCCCGTGAGGTTTACGGCTGGCTGTACCCGTCCAGGAAGTTCCCGATCCGGGTCACCGCGTCCCGCAGATCCCCCACCGACGGCAGCGTCACCACCCGGAAGTGATCGGGTTCCGGCCAGTTGAAGCCGGTGCCCTGGACGACCATGATCTTCTCCTGGCGGAGCAGGTCGAGGACCATCTGCCGGTCGTCCTTGACCTTGAAGACCTGCGGATCGAGCCGTGGGAACAGATACAGCGCGCCCTTCGGCTTCACGCAGGTCACCCCAGGGATCTGGGTCAGCAGTTCGTAGGCGACGTCCCGCTGCTCCTTCAGTCGGCCGCCCGGAAGCACCAGGTCGTCGATGGTCTGCCGCCCGCTGAGCGCGGCCACGACCCCGTGCTGCCCCGGCATGTTCGCGCAGAGCCGCATGTTGGCCAGGATCGTCAGACCCTCGATGTAGGAGTCGGCGTGCGCGCGCGGACCGGAGATCGACATCCAGCCGACGCGGTATCCGGCCACCCGGTACGCCTTCGACATCCCGTTGAACGTGAGGGTCAGCAGATCCGGGGCGATCTTCGCGGTCGGGGTGTGCGTGGCACCGTCGTAGAGGATCTTGTCGTAGATCTCGTCGGAGCAGACGAGGAGGTTGTGGCGGCGGGCGATGTCGGTGAGGCCCTTGACCATGGCCTCGTCGTAGACCGCGCCGGTCGGGTTGTTCGGGTTGATGATGACGATCGCCTTGGTGCGGTCGCTGACCTTGCGCTCCACGTCGGCGAGGTCGGGCATCCAGTCGGACTGCTCGTCGCAGCGGTAGTGGACGGCGGTCCCGCCGGAGAGGGAGACGGCGGCGGTCCACAGGGGGTAGTCCGGCGACGGTACGAGGACCTCGTCGCCGTCGTCGAGCAGGCCCTGCATGGCCATGACGATCAGCTCGGAGACGCCGTTGCCGATGAAGACGTGCTCCACGTCCGTCTCGATGCCGAGCGTCTGGTTGTGCATGACGACCGCGCGGCGGGCGGCCAGCAGGCCCTTCGCGTCGCCGTACCCGTGCGCCGACGACATGTTCCGGAGGATGTCCTCCAGGATCTCCGGCGGGCACTCGAACCCGAACGCCGCCGGGTTCCCCGTGTTCAGCTTGAGGATGCGGTGCCCTGCCGCTTCCAGACGCATCGCCTCCTCGAGAACCGGGCCCCGGATCTCGTAACAGACGTTGGAGAGCTTGGTCGACTGGATCACCTGCATGTCGGTGAGCTTACGGCCCGGTAACGCGACGTGCCTCGTGCTTTCCGCCACATGAGACACACCTCGTCCGACTGGGTACGTTGACCCTGCCGAAGGGGGAGGCAGGGCATGAAGTTCTCGCTGCTGAGCGACGAGCCGGTGAGCGCGCCCGAGGGCGATCTGCTGGGCGCCGGCACCGCGGCGCGTCAACTGGCCACGCTCATCCACGACTCACGGGCCGCGACGCCCTTCACGCTCGCCGTGGACGCGGGCTGGGGGATGGGCAAGAGCAGTCTGATGGGCCTGGTCCGGGCGGAGTTGAAGCCGCGCGCGGACGTCCGGACGGTCTGGTACAACGCCTGGTCGGCGACCCGTCCCGATGTGCTGGAAGGCCTCATCAAGACGGTCCTGATGACGTTCGACAAGCGTCTGCTGCGCCGGGCCCTGCACCAGCTGTCCCAGCGCGGCCCGCTGATCAGGGCGGTCCTGGCGACGCTCACCGTGGTCGCCTCCCCGTTCGGACTGGCCGGGCTCGTCGACCGGCTCTGGCGTGAGCTGTCCGTCGACCCCAGGGCCCGCGCCACCATGCGGGACGAGCTGAAGAAGCTCGCGGAGGAGTGGGCGAGGACCGCCCCGGACCGGCCGGGCCGGCTGCTCGTCGTGTTCATCGACGACCTCGACCGGTGCGCGGAGGACACCGTGCTCGCGGTGTGCGAGGCGGTCAAGGCCTATCTCGACCTGCCGGGGCTCGTGTTCGTGATCGGCTGCGACCGGTCGATGCTCGGCCCCTCGGGCCTGCTGCGGGACCTGGGCCCGGCCGGTTCGGCGTTCATGGAGAAGATCTTCCAGACCAGCTACCGGCTGCCTGTGGCGGGCGGCGAGGAGCTGCGGGCCTACGTCCGGGACTGCGCCGAGCGCGCGGGCGTGCGCGACCTGCTCGACGACGCGATGGTGCACCTGATCGCCGACCGCTCGGCACGCAACCCCCGGCGGATCAAGCGGCTCATCAACGGCTTCGGCCTGGAGTGCCCCCTCGACCCGGTGTGGACGGGGATCGAGCCGGAGGCGGTGATCAGGACGCTGCTGCTGCAGTACCTGTATCCGGAGTTCTACCGGATCCTGGTGGCGGGCGACGCCGCCGCCCACACCGCCAACGCGGGACGCGAGTTCCTGGAGTACGACACGGCCCGGCGGGTGCTCGGCCGCTGGGTGGAGCCCGGCCCGGAGGCGTGGCGGACCACGGTGGCGTCCGTGAGCGGCCACGGGCTCGCCCCGCCCGACGCGGAGCGGCCCGGCGACTGGGAGGCCGTCCTGGGCCGACTGGAGGAGCAACTCCCGACCGTCTACCCGGAGTTGGCCCGTGACCGTGACTTCGTCCGGCTCGTCGGGGAGTGGCTGCGGCTCGCGCAGGCCGACGAACTGGTGGCCCGGCTCCAGCGGGGCGACGCGGCCCCGGTCGTCACGATCCGGGTGGACGCGGAGCCCCCGCCCGGCGGTGCCCGCAGGACGGACGAGGGCCGTCCCGATGGCCGGGACGGCGTCCGCTACGACGGCATCCGCATCCTCTGGGTGGACGACCACCCCGGCAACAACCGGGCCTACGTGCGGGAGTTGACGGAGCTGGGCGCCGAGGTCGTGCAGGCCGAGGACGCGGTGGGCGCCGAGCGGCTTTTGGCCCGCGGGCCGTTCGACCTCCTGCTGTCCGACTTCTCCCGCGGTATGGACTCCGACGCGGGCCTGGACGCGCTCGCGCGCTGGCGGGAGCGGGCGGCCTTCACCGGGCCCGCGGTGTTCTTCACGGGACGGGTCACCCCGGCCCGTGAGCGGCGCTGTCTCGAACTGGGTGCCCGGATCGCCACCGACGGCAGGTCGCTGCGCCGGCACATCGACCGGGCGTGCGCGGAAATCCGCCAGTCGCGGGCCTGAAACCGCTCCTTGCCCACCCACCCCTCGCCCATAACAATGCTCATGACAAAAGACGACCGGAAGATCTCCGGTCGCCTCGTCATCAGAGGGGACCCCCACATGAACAAGCCTCTCCTTGCCGCGCTCTCCACCCTGGCCATCGCCGGGGCGGGCGTGGCACCCGCGGTCGCCGCTCCACAGTCGGCGCCGAAGGCCGCCGCCGTGACCGTCGACTTCGCCGGCACCGTCTCGCTCAGCAACTGCTCCGGCTCGGTCATCCGCTTCCCCGGCTCGGCCGACACCGCCCCGGCGCTCGTGCTGACCAACGGGCACTGCCTGGAGACCGGGTTCCCCGAGCCCGGCGAGGTCATCACCGGCCAGTCCTCCAGCCGTACCTTCGGGCTGCTGAACTCGGCGGGCACCAAGGTCGCCACGCTCCGCGCCAACCAGGTCGTCTACTCGACGATGACCGACACCGACGTGACGATCTACCGCACGACCACGACGTACGCGGCGATCAAGAGCGCGTACAACATCAGCCCGCTCACCGTCAGCGCCACGCACCCGACCGCGGGTACCGCCATCAAGGTCGTCTCCGGGTACTGGAAGACGATCTACAGCTGCAACGTCGACGGGTTCGTGTACCGGCTCAAGGAGGGCGACTGGACCTGGAAGGACTCGCTCCGTTACACCTCCGCGTGCAACACGATCGGGGGAACGTCGGGGTCTCCGGTGATCGACACCAGCACCGGCCAGGTCGTCGCGGTCAACAACACGGGCAACGAGGACGGCGAGCGCTGCACGGTCGACAACCCGTGCGAGGTGGACGAGAACGGGACCGTGACGGTTCGCAAGGGCATCAACTACGCCGAGGAGACCTACAACATCCCCGCGTGCTTCACCTCGGCGAACGTGCTCAACCTGAGTGCGAGTGCCTGCGTCCTGCCCAAGCCGTAGTGCGGCGGACGGCCCGGCCCGCCAACTCGTCCGTGCGGTGGCCGTCCTCCATCACGAAGCGGCCGTCGATCAGTACGTGGGGAATGCCGGTCGGCAGGCGGCGCGGTTCGTCGAAGGTGGAACCCGCCGCCACCGTCCGGGGGTCGAACAGCACCAGGTCCGCCCGGTGGCCCTCGCGGACCAGGCCCCGGTCCGGCAGCCGCAGGCGGGCTGCCGGGCGGGAGGTCAGATGGGCCACGCACTCCTCCAGGGAGAGGATGCCCAACTCCCTCGTGTACCGGCCCAGATACTCGGGGAACGTGCCGTAGGCCCGGGGGTGCGGCTTCGCGCCCTGGAGGATGCCGTCGGAGCCGCCCGTGTGGACGCGGTGGCGCATGATCCGGCGGACGTTCTCCTCGTGGCCCACGTGCTGGAGGATCGACGGGGCGAGCCGGTCGGCCAGCAGGAGGTGGCGGGCCGTGGTCCAGCCGTCGAGGCGGCGGCCCACGTACTCCGCCAGCTCGGGGTTCTCCACCCCCGCGATCTCGATCGTGTCCCACTCCATCGGCACTCCGTGGCAGCCGTCCGAGCCGATCACCTCCACATGGTGGCGGATCCGCTCGGCGGTGCCGTCGTCCGCGAGGCGGCTGAGGATCTCCTCGGGACCGCCCTCCGTCGCCCAGCTCGGCAGCATCGCCACGAGGGTCGTGCAGCCGGGCGTGTAGGGGTAGGTGTCGAGGCTGATGTCCGCGCCGGTCGCCAGGGCCTCGTCCAGGAGGGCCAGCAGCTCCGGCGCGCGGCCCTCGTTCACGCCGAAGTTCATGGTGGCGTGGGCCAGGTGGAGAGGGCAGCCGGCCTCCCGGGTCAGCTCCACCATCTCCTCGTACGCCTCCAGCGCGCCCGCGCCGTAGGAGCGGTGATGGGGGCAGTAGTAGCCGCCGTACGACGCCACCACCCGGCAGAGTTCGGTGAGTTCGGCGTTCTTGGCGTACATGCCGGGGGTGTAGGTGAGCCCGGACGACATGCCGACCGCGCCCTGTTCCATGCCCTCGGCGACCAACTGCCGCATCCGATCCAGCTCCCGGGGGGTCGCCTCCCGGTCCTCCCAGCCGACGGCGAGCATCCGGACGGTCCCCTGCGGGATCAGGTAGGCCGCGTTGACCGCGATGCCCCGGCCGTCGAACCCGTGGTCCAGCCGGTCCAGGTACTCGCCCACGGAACGCCAGTCGAAGTCGACGTCGTCGCCGTGCCCGTTCCACCCGGCGATCGCCCGGCGCACCTCGGCCAGCGTGCGGTCGTCGACCGGCGCGTACGACAGCCCGTCCTGGCCGATGACTTCGAGGGTCACCCCCTGCGCGGCCTTCGCGCTGTGGTCCGGGTCGCGGAGCAGCGCCAGGTCGCTGTGCGCGTGCATGTCGATGAAGCCGGGTGAGAGGACCAGCCCCTCGGCGTCCAACTCCCGCCGCGCCTTGGGGCGTTGACAGCCCGCCGCCGCGGCCTCCTGCACGATCGAGACGATCCGTCCGCCGTCGACCACGACATCGGCGCGGTATGAGGGCGCGCCGGAGCCGTCCACGACGTCCGCGTCCCGGATCACCAGCTCTTCCATGCGATGCCTCCAACGGGGTCGGCCAGGGGTTCCACGGGAATCCGGCGGGGCCGCCGGACGCCGGGCTGAGAAGGCGGGGCTGCTAGAAGAACGTGCGGATGTAGTCGACGACCGTCCCGTCCGCCTCCGCCACCGGAATCAGCTGCCACTTGTCGAAGGACGTGCACGGGTGGGACAGGCCCATGCCGATCCAGTCCCCGACCTCCAGGTCCGCTCCGGGCGCCGTCCGCAGCCAGGCGTGCTGGTCGGACAGGCCCGTCACCTCGACGCCGGTCGCCGGGCGCTCGGTGCCGTCCCGGCGGACCACCTGGGCGAGGGGGAGGTCCAGGTCGTAGGCCGCGTCCCGCTTGCCCGCGTTGGCGAAGGCCTGCTCGGGGGAGGGGCGGGAGACGATCTGCGCCCAGAGCCGGAACGCGGGCTCCAGCGCGCCCTCTTCGGGGACGCGGGTGAAGGGGGTGATCTCGCGGTAGTGCTTGTCGTCGTGCGAGACATAGGCGCCCGAGCGCAGCAACTTCAGTGCGGGCAGCGAGAGTTCGGGCAGTTCGGCGAAGACGTCGGCCACCGCGTCGAACCACGCGCTGCCGCCCGCGCTGACGACGATCTCGCCGACTCCCGCGAAACGCCCGTCCTTGTCGAAGTCCGCGGCGAGCGCGGTCAGCCGGCGCAGCCAGGCGCGCACCCGCTCCGGATCGGCCCGCGGCACCTCGCCCTCGTACCCGGCGACCCCGACCAGCCGCAGCGTCCCCGCGGCGGCCACCGCGTCCGCGACCGCCGCGCACTCCGCCTCCGTGCGCACGCCGGTGCGGGCTCCCTCGCCCGCGGCCAGCTCGACGACGACGTCCAGCGGGCGGGCGGCGCCGCGCAGGGCCGCGTCCATCAGCTCGACGCCGCGCACGGAGTCGACGTAGCAGACGAAGCGGAAGTCGTCGTCGGCGTCCAGTTCGGCGGAGATCCACCGCAGGGCGGCCGGGTCGACCAGTTCGTTGGCGAGGAAGATCCGCGCGATCCCGAACTCCCGTGCCACGCGCACCTGGTGGGGGACCGCGAGGGTGATGCCCCAGGCGCCGTGGGCGAGTTGGCGGTGGAAGAGCTGGGGGGCCATGGAGGTCTTGCCGTGCGGGGCGAAGGCCAGGCCGTGGCGGGCCGCGTAGGTCTCCATCAGGCGGAGGTTGTGGTCCAGGCGCTCGGCGGAGAGGGCGAGGACGGGAGTGGTGAAGCCGTCGGTGAACAGGTTGCGGCGCTGGGCCGCCAGCTCGGCGACGGTGTGGCCGTCCGCGTCCGGGGGGAGGCCCTTGAAACGGTGGTCGACGCGTTCCCCGGCGAGCCGGGCCAGCGCTTCGGTACCGGTGTCGCGGACCATGGGGCCTCCCTGAACTGGAGTGTTGCAATCCTTGCAACATTCATTGCGTATATCGCTTACCGCTGTCTAACATCTCGCCCAACACCGGGTCAACGGAGCCGCCGCCGGCCCGGCGCACTGACGAGGAGCCTCAGCATCGTGACCGCCGACGGACAGTCCACCGCCGCCCGTGACGTCGTGGACGTCGTAGCGCTGGGCGAGTCCATGGTCACGTTCCTACCCAGCAGACCGGGCCGCCTCGCCGACGTGCCGTCCTTCGACCGCGCCATCGGCGGCGCCGAGTCCAACGTCGCCTGCGCGCTGGCGGCGGCCGGGCACACCGTCCGGTGGATCAGCCGGGTCGGGTCCGACGGCTTCGGCGACCACCTCGTCGAGACGATCGGCGGCTACGGCGTCGACGTGTCCGCCGTACGCCGCGACCCCGCGCGGCCGACCGGCATCTACTTCCGCACCGCTGGCGACCGGGCCACCGACGCCCACGAAGTGGCCTACTACCGCGCCGGATCCGCGGCCTCGGCGATGGCACCGGGCAACGTCGACCTGGCCGCCGTACGGGCCGGGCGGGTGCTGCACCTGTCCGGGATCACCCCGATGCTCTCCGACGACTGCCTCGGCCTGGTCCGCGAGCTGACCGCCCTGCGCGCCGGCCGGCCCCTGATCTCCTTCGACGTGAACCACCGCCCCGCGCTCGGGCGCCGATCCGACGGGCCGACCGTGCTGCTGGAACTGGCACGCGACGCCGACCTCGTGTTCGTCGGCGAGGACGAGGCCGCCGACGTCTGGGGGCTCGTCGGGCCCGATGCCGTACGGGCCGCGTTCCCCGACCCCGAGACGCTCGTCGTCAAACAGGGCGGACGCGGGGCCACCGTCTTCCACCGCGGCGACACCGTCTTCGTGCCCGCGCCGCACGTCGACGTCGTCGCCGCGGTCGGCGCGGGTGACGCCTTCGCCGCCGGATTCCTCTCCGCGACCCTGCGGGGACTTCCCGTACGGGACCGGCTGCGGCACGGCCATCTCACGGCCGCCGCCGCCCTCACCGTGCCCGGCGACCTCGCCGCACCCCCCGTCCGCGACCACGCCGACCGCCTGGTCGCCCTCGACGACCAGGCGTGGGGGAGACTTCGACTCGGCCCCGGCTGGACCGACACCACCGACCGGGCCGACGAGGAGGTACGTACGCCATGAGTCAGACCGTCGACCGCGCGCTCAGCATCCTGCCGCTGCTCGCCGAGGGTCCCGCCGACCTCGGCCAGGTCGCCGACCGTCTCGACGTCCACAAGTCGACGGCCCTGCGCCTCCTGCGCACCCTGCACGAACACGGCCTGGTCTACCGCCAGTCCGACCAGCGCTACCGCCTCGGCGCCCGCCTCATCGCCCTCGCCCAGGAAGCGATGGAGAACCTCGACATCCGCGAGATCGCCCACCCCCATCTCGCCCGGCTCAACGAGCAGTGCGGGCACACCGTCCACCTCGCGGTCTACGAGGAGAACGAGGTCCTCTACATCGACAAGGTGGAGAGCCGCTACCCGGTCCGCATGTACTCACGGATCGGCAAGCCCGTCGCCATCACCGTCGCCGCCGTCGCGAAACTGCTCCTCGCCGACCTCCCGGAAGGCGAGCGCCGCGCCCTCGCGGACAAGCTCGACTACCCCATGTACACCGCCCGCTCCACCCCCAACGCCCCAGCATTCGTCAGGGAGTTGGAGAAGGTGCGGGAACAGGGCTGGGCCACCGACCTCGGCGGCCACGAAGAGTCCATCAACTGCGTCGCCGCGCCCATCAGGGGCGCCGACGGACGGGTGGCCGCCGCCATGTCGGTCTCCGCGCCCAACGTCGTCGTCACCGCCGACGAACTCCTCACCCTGCTCCCCCTGGTCCGCCGCACGGCGGACGCCATCAGCGGTGAGTACTCCGGCAGAACTACCACCAGGGACACCGAATGACCGACAAGACCGCCCTCACCCCCAAGACCCACACCACCCCGCCCGCGAAGTTCTCGCACGGCGTCCGCAAGGGGAACGTCCTCCAGGTCGCCGGCCAGGTCGGCTTCCTCCCCGCCGAGGAGGGCAAGCCGCCCACGCCGGCCGGCCCGACCCTGCGCGAGCAGACCCTCCAGACCCTCGCCAACGTCGAGGCGATCCTGGAGGAGGGCGGCGCGAGCTGGGAGGACGCGGTGATGATCCGCGTCTACCTGACGGACGTCGACCACTTCGCCGAGATGAACGCGCTCTACAACGAGTACTTCGAGGGCCGCGTCGAGATCCCCGCCGCCCGCACCACCGTCTACGTCGGCCTGCCCGCTGGCCTGCTCATCGAGATCGACGCGCTCGCCGTCCTCGGCTGACGGTCACCACCGCCCAGCCCTCCGAGCCGACACTCCCTCAACTCCCGCACAGCGTACGACGGTACGGCACCCCTCGCGGTGCCGTACCGCGATCTCCCCTGCCCGAAAGCCCCATGCTCCTACGACGATCAAGAGGACCCCCACATGTCGCTACCGCTCGCCGCGACCACCCCCGCGACACCACCCCACACCGGAGGCCTGCTCCTCCTGCTCGACGGCACGGCAGGCCTGCTGACGGTCGCCGCCATCGGGATCGCGCTCCTCCTCTTCCTGATCATCAAGGTCAGACTCCAGCCCTTCGTGGCCCTCCTCGCGGTCTCCATAACCGTCGGCCTGCTGTCGGGCCTCTCGGTCACCGAACTCTTCGGCACCGTCCAGCGTTCCGACGCCGTCTCCACCATCGAGTCCGGCATGGGCGGCATCCTCGGCCATGTCGCGATCATCATCGGCCTGGGCACCATGCTCGGCGCGATCCTCGAAGTCAGCGGCGGCGCCGAGGTGCTGGCGTCCCGGCTGCTGAACCTCTTCGGCGAGAAGCGGGCACCCCTCGCCATGGGCCTCACCGGCCTGATCTTCGGCATCCCGGTCTTCTTCGACGTCGGCATCTTCGTCCTCGCGCCGATCGTGTACGCCGCCGCCAAGCGCGGCGGCAAGTCGATCCTGCTGTACTGCCTGCCCCTGCTCGCCGGCCTGTCGATGACCCACGCGTTCCTGCCGCCGCACCCCGGCCCGGTGGCCGCGGCGGGCCTGCTGCACGTCCAGCTCGGCTGGGTCATCCTCATGGGCATCGTCTGCGGCATCCCCGCCGTGCTGGCCGCGTGGGCCTACGCCGCCTGGATCGGCAAGCGGATCTTCGTCGCCGTACCGCAGGACATGGTCGAGGCGGCGGCCGAGGCGAAGCAGGCCGTCATCGACGAGCAGCGGGAGTCCGGCGTCGTACCGCAGGAGAAGCCGGTGTCGCTCGGTACGGTCCTCGCGATCATCGGGACGCCTCTCGTCCTGATCCTCGCGGCCACGTTCTCCTCGATCGCCTTCGACCCCTCCACCGGCCGCTCGGTCGTGGAGTTCTTCGGCAGCCCGTTCGTCGCGCTGACCATCGCGCTCCTCCTCGCGTACTACCTCCTGGGGCTGCGCCGTGGCTGGTCCCGCAAGTCCCTGGAGACCGTCTCCACCGCCTCCCTCAAGCCGGTCGGCAACATCCTGCTGGTCGTCGGCGCGGGCGGGATCTTCGGCGCCGTCCTGAAGGCGAGCGGGGTCGCGCAGGCCCTCTCGGACACCTTCCACGACGTGGGCCTGCCGGTGCTGGTCCTGTCGTACCTGATCTCGCTGGTCCTCCGGGTCGCCCAGGGTTCGGCGACGGTCGCGATCGTCACGACGGCGGGCATCGTGGCCCCGCTGCTCGCCGAGGGCGACCACTCGCAGGCCTTCGTCGCGCTGGTCATCATGGCCATCTCGGCGGGTTCGATCTTCGCCTCGCACGTCAACGACGGAGGCTTCTGGATGGTCGCGAAGTACTTCGGTATCAGTGAGCGGGACACGCTGAAGACGTGGACCGTGCTGGAGTCGGTGCTGTCGGTCGCGGGGTTCGCGGTGGCGGCGGTGCTCAGCGTGTTCGTGTAGTCCCACTTTGGTGGGGTGCCATGTAGGCGTCTGATAACGAAGTAGGGGCTGGCTGTGCCCGACACAGGATCGTCGACCATACTGCCCGCTGTGGAGCAGCGCATAGGTTCGAGCAGCCAGCCCCTGGAGGGCGCCGGATCCGATCCGGCCTTCGTCCCCGGGCTCACCGCACCCGCCGTGTCCTCCGACCAGCCGGAGGACAAGAAGCCGCGGGACACGGAGCCGGAGGACGCGAAGGCCGAGGCGGCGGAACCGGCAGAGTCGCAGGAGTCGGCGGAGTCGCCGGCCGAGGAGCCGTCGGCCGGGAAGGCCGATCTCTCGAAGTCGGATGCCGCGACGGCGGACGCCGAGAAGGCCGTCTCCGAGGACGGCGATGCCGACGCGGACGAGTCCGGCGAGGGTGACGGTCCGGTCTTCGAGGCGTCCGACCGCCGTGCGGAGATCGTCGCGGACGCGAAGGGCGTCCGGCTGCGCCTGGACGACCAGGCGTGCGAGTTCCGGTGGGACGAGATCGGCGCGATAGAGACCGAGTCCCCGCGCTTCGGCAAGCGGTTTACCATCACCGTCCACACCCCCGACCGCCGTTGGTACCCGATCGAGATCGAGGCGGCGGCCAGGAGCAGGTTCGCCGAGTGGGAGACGCGGCTCGACGCGGTCCTCGACGCCTACTTCGACGACGGCGACGAGGCCGAGGACGACGAGTCCGCCGAGGTGGACGAGGCGGCGCTCGCCGAGGCGGAGGCTGAGGTCCGCAAGGGCTAGGTGTTGGTCGCTCCGGGTACTGGAGGTGGCCCGGTATCCCCGGGTCAGCGCCAGTTCGGGCTGAGGGCGATCTCCCGGAGCTGCTTCAGGGTCAGGGCCGGGGTCGTACGGGTCGCCGGGGTGTCCTGGGCACCGGAGTTGAAGGCGCTGACCACCACCCGCCTCCCGTCGGTGCGGAGGGTGTCGACGGTCCACATCGCGACACCCGAGCCGCCCTTCTCGCCCGTGCCCTGGCGCACGGCGACCTTCGTGCCGTCGGAGAGCACCTCCGCGCCGGAGCCGAACAGCTCGCCCTCGACATCCCCCATGTCGGCCTGGACGTTGACCTGGACGAGGCTCCTGCCCTTGCCGTCGTCGACGACGGCATAGCCGAACCCGGCGTCGTCGTTCGCCCCCGACTCGGCCACCTTCAGGCCCTTCGGCAGCAGGGCCAGCAGTGTGGAACTGGCGGACACGGAGGGACCGCTGTCCTCCGAACCCGGCTGTGCGCCCGCCGAGTCCGGGTCCCGCGGGATCGCGTCGATCGCCCTGCGCCACACCGCCGCGGCGGCCAGCTTCGTCAACTGGGCCGGGGTCAGCGGCGGTTGGCTCCTGCTGATCGGCGCGTCCTTCTCGGCGGCGGCGTTCCACTCGTTGACGCTCACGTACTGCCCCTGAGGCGTGACGAGTTCGGCGTTCCACCGCTTGGTGTCCACCCGCCGGTCCGGGTACTCGTACCCGCGCATCACCATCACCACCGACCCGTCCGCCAGCCGGCTGGTGCCGCACGAGTCGTAGTGCGCGAGCGCCTTCCCCGGGCACCGGGTCGCCTGCCGCGCCTGGTCGCTCCCCGGCCGCAGCCGGTCCAGCCCGACGCTGATGGCGGACGCGCCCTTCCCGTCGTCGTAGACGAGTTGGACGTACGGCGACGGTTCGTCGTCCGTGCCCCGGGCCTCCGCCTTCGTGAACTCGCCGTGGGGGAGCAGCTTTTCGAGCGTGCGGATCAGCGCGTCGCCGGAGACGGGCGCGGGCGCCGGGGTGGAGGCGGCGGGGGAGAGGGTCGAAGTGGCCGTGGAACCACGCCGGTCGGCCGGGTTCCCGCTCGGCACGAGGAGGGCTCCGCCGACGCCGACGAGGGCGATACCGGCCGCGCCGCCCATCACCGCGGCGTTGCGGCGTCGCAGCAGCCTGCGGCGGCCCCTGAGGGCGCCCGCGGTGGCGAGGGCGGCGCGGTCGGTGTCGAAGGCGCTGCCCGCGTCGTGCAGGCCGGCGGAGAGCCGTTCCTCGAACGGGTCGAGGTGTTCGCTGTGCTGGACGTCGGGCATGGCGGACCACCGATTCGCATGAGGGAGTTGATGTCTGTGGTGCGGGGCGGGTCAGGGGCGGGCGTACTCGTCGAGGTTCTCGCCGAGCAGTTCCCGCAGTCGGCCGAGCGCGCGGACGCAGCGGGTGCGGACGGCGGCCGAGCTGACGTGCATCACGTCGGCGGTCTCCTCGACGGACCGGTCCTCCCAGTACCGCAGGACGACGACGGCGCGGTCCTTGGCGGGCAGCCGGGAGAGGGCCTGGAGGAGGGTCAGCCGGAGCGGGGTGTCGGCGCCCGGGACGCCGGGGTCGGGCAGGTCGGGCAGGGCGTCGGTGGCGCGTTCGGAGCTGCTGCGGCGCCGCTGGTGGGCGAGGAACGTACGGGTGAGAACGGTCTGGGCGTACCCGGCGGGGTTGCCGACCCGGGACAGCCGTCCCCAGCCGACGTACAGCTTGCCGAGGGTCTCCTGGACGAGGTCCTCGGCGAGATGGGTGTCCCCGGCGGTCAGCAGACACGCGGACCGGTAGAGATGTCCGGCCCGCGCGGCCGCGAACTCCGCGTACTCGTCGGCCCGTCCGTGACGTCTCATGCCTGATCCCCCTGCCCCCGCGGGCTGTTGCCGGCGCCGCCCTCACTTGTACTGATGCGGTGGCCCCGGGGAAATGTTTCAGACCGGCCGGATCGGCGGGCGCGCGGGGCTACGGGCGTACGCGCGTCCGCGCCGAGGCCACCTTGTCCTCGGGCGCTCGCCGCGGGGACCATGTCCCTGACCGGGTACGACCGTTGCACCGAGGGGAACTGCCGTGTTCGACAACCTGCGGGACCTGGACAAGCTCAAGGACAAGGCGGAGGAGATCGCCGAGGAGCACGGGGACAAGATCGCCGGGGGCCTGGAGAAGGCCGGGGACCTCGTCGACGAGAAGACGGACGGGAAGCACAGCGAGCGGATCGACACGGCGGTCGACAAGGCGCAGGCGCTGGTGCGGAGGCTCGCCGAGGAGGCGGGCGAGGACCGCAAGGACTGACCCGCGGGAACGGGTGAGGGGCGGGGAGCGCGGCCCGAAAGCGGCCGTGCTCCCCGCCCCTTCCCGTTCACCGGGTGCTACGGCAGCGCGTGCACATGCGCTCCCACCGAGTTCGACCACGAACTGCCCGCGGACGCGTCCCAGTTGGTGGACCAGGTCATCGCGCCCCGCAGGTCGGGGTACGTCTTCGACGGCTTGAAGGTGCCGCAGTTGGTGCCGGCGGTGAGGCAGTCGAGGGCGTTGTTGACGACGGTGGGGGAGACGTAGCCGCCGCCGGCCGCGCTCGTCGAGGCCGGGAGGCCCAGGCCCACCTGGGAGGGGGCGAGGCCGCCCTGGAGCTGGATGCAGGCGAGGGCGGTGAGGAAGTCGACCGTGCCCTGGCCGTAGACCTTGCCGTCGCAGCCGAGCATCGTGCCGCTGTTGTAGTACTGCATGTTGACGACCGTGAGGATGTCCTTGATGTTCAGGGCCGTCTGGAAGTACCCGTTCGACGTGGACTGCATGTCGATCGTCTGCGGGGCCATCGTGATGATGAGGGACGAGCCCGCCTTGGCGGAGAGGGACCTCAACGCCTGTGTCATGTAAGTGGCGTTGATGCCGTTCTCCAGGTCGATGTCGACGCCGTCGAAGCCGTACGTCTGCATCAGGGAGTAGACGGAGTTGGCGAAGTTCGTCGCGGACGACGAGTCGCTCACCGAGATCGTGCCGTTCTGGCCGCCGATCGAGATGACGACCTTCTTGCCGGCCGCGTGCTTGGCGGCGATGTCCGCCTTGAACTGGTCGACCGTGTAGCCGCCGAGGCCGGCCGAGTCGAGCGTGAAGGAGACCGCGCCCGGAGTCGTGGTCGCGTCCGCGAAGGCCACCGCGATGATGTCGTACTGGGAGGAGACGGCCGAGAGCTTCTGGACGGTCGCGCCGTTGTTGAAGTTCTGCCAGTAGCCGGTCACCGCGTGCTTCGGCAGGGAGCCGCCGCCGTTCCCGCCGGTCGCCGTCGTCGTGCCCGTGACCGTCGCCGACTTGGCGGACTCACCGGCCGAGTTGGTCGCCGTGACCTGGAAGGAGTACGCGGTGGAGGCCGCGAGTCCGGTGATCGTGGCGGACGTTCCGGTCACCGCCGTGATCTTCGTGCCGTTGCGGTAGACGTTGTAGCCCGTCGCGCCCGACACCGTGTTCCAGGCGAGGGAGACCGACGAGGACGTCGTCGAGGACACGCTCACGCCCGTGGGGGCCGCGGGGACGGTCGGGGCCGGGTCGCCGCCACCGCCGCCGTCCGGGCCGTAGACCGAGATGTCGTCGGCGTAGTACGCGGCCTGGCCGTACCAGCCGTGCGTGTACACCGAGACGGACGTCGTCGAGGCGCCCGTGGTGAACGTCGTCGACAGCTGCTTCCACGACGTGGTGTCGGGCGTCCAGGTCGAGACGTCGGTCGTGCCGGTGCCCGTCACGCCGAGGTAGGAGTAGCCGCCCTGCACCCACGCGCTCAGTGTGTAGGTCGAGTTGGGCTTGACCGCCACCGACTGGGTGCACTGGGCGTTGTCCTGGCCGGCCGGGGTGCCCTTCAGCGCGGAGGCGCCGCTGTGCACCGGGGACGAGACGGTCGTGCCGCTGCCCGCCGTACAGGTCCAGTTGGTCAGACCCGATTCGAAACCGGCGTTCTTGGCGTTGTTGGTGTCGGCGGCGGACGCCTGGCCGGTGCCCGCGAAGGAGAGGGCGAGGGCGGCCATGGCGACCCCCGCCCACAGACGTCTGTTCCTGAGGACGGGCATGCCTGGTGCGCGGTCCACTGATGCCTCCGGTGGGGGAGTTTGGAGGGGACTGTGTCGACGGTGGCCACCGCTGGAAGACCAGAGTTGGTCCAGACCAATCTGATGTCAAGAGGTCCAGACCGACTTGGGGTCCGGGCGAGGTCGCCGACCGGCCTCTCCGGTCGGCCGAACAGGGCCGTGCGCGCGACCAGTTGTGCGACCTGCCCCGTTTTGGCGTGGTGTGTGCGATGACAGTTGCCGCACAGCTACAGAAACGCTGTTCTCCGGTCACAGGGGCGTGGTTACAGTGCTGAGGTAGTCACGCAGTGAAGTCAACTCGGCGTACCGGAGTAATGCCGGCCGGCCGACAGGCGTGAGACGGGGAGCTGCGCGTGCCAACTGCCATTGCCGTGACCAGCGCCGACATGGCGCTGCCACCACAGGACGAACGGACTCTGCCCGCCGTCGTGCTGCGGGACCTCGACCAACGACCGCTGGACCAGGTGCTGTCGGAGATGCAGGCCCTGATCGACCAGCACGGGCATGTCGTCGTCGTGTCCTCGCAGGCCGTCTCCGAGGGTGTCGACCGACGGCTGCACACCGTCCGGTCCATCCTGGAGAGCGACCGGATCGCCCTGTTCCGTCCGAATCTGCCCCCGCTCGGACTCGCCGTCCTGGCCCGCCAGTTGAGGCAGCTGGCGTCCTGCGACCTCAGTCCCGGCGTGCTCGCCTCGGCCGGCCGGCTGCTCACGCACTACATCCACGCCGGCGCGCTCCTCGGCTCGGTCACCAGGCTGGACCGGGTCCCCGTCGGCCTCAAGCAGCACGCCAAGTCCTGGGTGCCCGGCAGCCAGTTCGCGGTGATCGCCCACCCCGAGCCGCAGTTGGTCCGGGTCGGCCCCGGAGCCACCCTGGAGGGGCCGGAGTTCGGCACCTGGATGCTGGTCGCCAAGGGGCAGCTGCAGTCCGACTGGGTCGGCAGCACCCTCGCTCCGGCGTGGAACGCGATGGGGCTGCGCGAGGCCACCCTGCCCGCCGAGTCGGCCGCCTGGTGGGGTACGGGCAAGCTGATCGAGTTCTGTACGTATCTGCCCGACCTGTCGGTCCTGTACCAACTGGTCACCTCTGTACGGCAGTCCGTGTGCCACTGGTGCGGGATCGACGTCATCGGCGACCGTTGTGTCTTCTGCTCCGCCACACCGCCCGTTCACGAGAACCAAACATCGACCGGATAAGTCCTCAACTCACAGGACACGCTTACAGCACACGATTCGCTCGATCCGGTTCGATCCCGTTCGATCCGGTCCGGCACCGCTCGATCCGCTCATTTCCGCTCGACCGATATCCCCAATGAGGTTGCACGGTTCATGAACTCCCGTCAGCGCCGCGGCGTGATACTCCTGCTCCTGTCGGTGATCTGCGCCCTCGGCGCGTTCGCCGGCGTCCTCTCCGTCATCAGTGACGTGAAGTCCAAGGTCGGCCCCGAGGTCACGGCCTACCAGGTCAAGGACAACGTGGCGCCCTACACGGCCCTCACCGCGGCCCAGTTCAAGAAGATCGAGATGCCCAAGCGGTGGCTGTCGGACACCGCCGTGACCGATCTCCGGCAGATCCAGGGCAAGATCGCGGTGACCACGCTGCGCGGGGGCTCCCTGCTCCAGACCGACATGATCGTGGACCAGCCGGCACTCCAGCCCGGACAGCAGGAGGTCGCCATCATGATCGACGCGGCGACCGGCGTCGCCGGCAAGATCACGCCGGGCTCCACGGTCAACGTGTACGCCACCTTCGCGGGCCAGAAGGAGGGCGACCCCGACCAGTCCAAGATCATCGTGACCAACGCGAAGGTCATCGACGTCGGCCACATCACCGCCCTGGACCCCGGCAGCAACAGCGACAAGAACCAGCAGCAGTCCACGAACGCCGTGCCGATCACCTTCGCGCTCTCCGCGCTCGACGCCCAGCGGATCACCTACGCCGAGTCGTTCGCCGAGCGGGTGCGGCTCGCGCTGGTGGCACCCGGCAGCGATACGACCGTGCCCGACAGGGACCGGACGTACGAACTCGCGAAGGACAAGTGAGAGGCCCGCATGCCCACCAGGATTCTTCCGGCGGTCGGAGACGCGGACGCCATCCGCGCCATCACGACCCTGCTCAGCCAGCTCCCGGACGCCGACCCGGTGGCCCCGGTGGCCGACTCGACGCAGCTCATCGACACCCTCGCCCGGCTCGCCGCCGAGTCCGTCGACGAACTGCCCGAGGTCGTGGTGGTGCATGAACGCATCGGTCCCGTACCGGCGTTGGAGCTGGTCCGCGAGGTCGCGCTGCGCTTCCCCGCGGTGGGCGTCATCCTCGTCACCACCGACGCCAGCCCCGGCCTCTTCCAGGCCGCCATGGACTCCGGCGCCCGCGGCCTGATCGCCCTCCCGCTCAGCTACGAGGAACTGGCCAACCGGGTCCAGGCCGTCGCCGCCTGGTCGGTGGGCGTACGGCGCCATCTCGGCCACGGCGCCGATGTGTTCACCGGCGTCGGCGGCACCGTCGTCACGGTCAGCGGCGCCAAGGGCGGCACCGGCGCGACCCTCGCCGCGATCCAACTCGCCCTCGCCGCCCAGGCGTCGGGCCGCAGCGCCGTGCTCGTCGACATGGACCTGCAGACCGGGGACATCGCCTCCTACCTGGACGTGCAGTTCCGCCGTTCCGTCGTCGACCTCGCCGCGATCACCGACATCTCGCCGCGTGTCCTGGCCGACGCCGTGTTCCGGCACGACACCGGGGTCGCGCTGCTGCTGGCCCCCGGCGAGGGCGAGCGCGGCGAGGAGGTCACCGACCGGGCCGCCCGGCAGATCGTCAGCGCGCTGCGCTCGCGCTACGAGGTCGTCGTCATCGACTGCGGGGCCCAGATGAGCGGCGCGAGCGCGGCGGCCGTCGAAATGGCCGACACCGCCCTGCTGTTCACCACCCCGGACGTGGTCGCCGTACGCGCCGCGAAGCGCACCGTCCGCATGTGGGACCGGCTGCAGATCCGCAAGGCCGAGGAGACGACGATCGTCGTCAACCGGCACACGCGCGGCACGGAGATCCAGCCCGCGCTCATCCAGCGCATCACCGGCACCGCGGTCGCGGCCACCGCGATCCCCGCCAACTTCAAGGAACTCCAGGGCGCGGTGGACGCCGGGCGGCTGCACGAACTCGACAACAAGAGCGTGGTGAAACAGGCCCTTTGGGGGCTCGCGGGCGAACTCGGACTGGTCAAGGTGCCCGAAGTCGCCCAGCGCGGCGGGCGGTCGCGGGGCGGCGGCGACCGCGGCTCGGTGAGCTTCCGGCGTCGTAGGGAGTGAGGGGGATGGACGTGCGCGCGACCGTACGGGAACGGGAACGGGAACCGGACCGGGAACGGGGCCGGGACCGGGGGCAGACCAGCATCGAGTTCCTCGGCATGGCACCGCTGATCATTCTGACGCTGGTGCTGATGTGGCAGTTCGTGCTGGTGGGGTACACCTTCACGCTCGCGGGGAATGCTGCGGACGAGGCGGTGCGCGCGGGGACGGCCGCGACCCGGGGCGACCGGGAGGCCGCCTGCGAACAGGCGGGCCTCGACAAGCTGAGCGACGCGTGGAGGGGGGACGCCTCGGTGACCTGCGCAGGCACGGGCTTCGTCACGGCCGACGTCACGCTCAAGGTGCCCGTCCTCTTCCCGGGCTCGATCGGCTTCCCCTTCACGGTGCACGGTCACGCCGGCGCCGTAGAGGAGGAGAAGAACTGACATGTCCTACGCCCTCCGCGCGCGCGACCGCGGTCAAGTCGCCATCGAATACCTGGGGTTCATCCCGATCCTGCTCCTCGTCGCCCTCGCGGCGGTGCAGCTCGGGCTGGTCGCCTACACCGCGCAGCAGGCGGGGACGGCGGCCCGGGCGGGGGCGCGCAGTGCCTCGCTGAGGCAGGGGGCGCAGCCGGCGTGCAGCGAGGCCGTCAGCGACTGGCTGTCGGTCAGCTGCCCGGAGTCGTTCGGCGGCGACACGGTCAGCGTCACCGCGACCATCCACATCCCCTCCGTCATCCCCGGCTACGACGGCTTCGGGAACGCCAGCAAGACCGCCACCATGCCGCTCGACCACTGAACGGCAGAGAACGACAGAGTTCGACTGAACAAGGAGCGAGGAGCACAGCACTCATGGGTCTGCGGGAGCGAGTCAACCACCCCGAGGAGAACGGGCACCGGGGCGAGGAAGGCCACATGGTCGCCTCGTACCGCGCCAAACTCCTGGAGGAGATCGACCTCGCGGAGATGAGCGCGCTGGCCGCCGCCGAGCGACGGGCCCGCCTGGAGCGGGTGCTCGGGCACATCATCAGCCGTGAGGGACCGGTCCTCTCCACCGTCGAGCGCTCGCAACTGATCCGCCGGGTCGTCGACGAGGCGCTCGGCCTCGGCATCCTCGAACCGCTCCTCGAAGACGCGTCGATCACCGAGATCATGGTCAACGGCCCGGACGCGATCTTCGTCGAACGCGGCGGCCGGGTCGAGCAGTTGCCGCTCCGCTTCCCCTCCCACGACCAGCTGATGCAGACCATCGAGCGGATCGTGTCGACGGTCAACCGCCGGGTGGACGAGTCGAATCCGATGGTCGACGCGCGACTGCCGTCCGGCGAACGCGTCAACGTCATCATCCCGCCGCTGTCGCTGACCGGCGCGACGCTCACGATCCGGCGCTTCCCGCGCTCCTTCACGCTCCAGGAGATGGTCGGCTTCGGCTCGCTCGACGAGCACATGCTGTACCTCCTCGCGGGCCTGGTGCACGCGAAGTTCAACATCATCGTGTCCGGCGCCACCGGCACCGGGAAGACCACCCTCCTCAACGCCCTCTCCGGCCTCATCCCCGAGACCGAGCGCATCATCACCATCGAGGACTCCGCCGAACTCCAGCTCCAGCAGTCGCACGTCATCCGCCTGGAGGCGCGCCCGCCGAACGTCGAGGGCAAGGGCCAGGTCACCATCCGCGACCTGGTGCGCAACTCGCTCCGCATGCGCCCCGACCGGATCGTCGTCGGCGAGGTCCGCGGCGGCGAGTCCCTCGACATGCTCCAGGCGATGTCGACGGGTCACGACGGCTCGCTCGCCACCGTCCACGCGAACAGCGCGGAGGACGCCCTGATGCGCCTGAAGACCCTGGCGTCCATGTCCGAGGTGGAGGTCCCCTTCGAGGCGCTGCACGACCAGATCAACAGCGCCGTCGACGTCATCATCCAGCTCACCCGCTTCGCCGACGGCGCCCGCCGCATCACCGAGATCGCCCTCCTCGACAGCCACGGCAGCGAGCCGTACCGGCTGGCGACGGTGGCCCGCTTCAACCCGCAGCCCATCTCCGCCGACGGCCGGGTCTACGGCGCCTTCGAGTACTTCCCGCTCTCCCGCCGCACCGCCGACCGGCTCTACATGGCGAGCCAGCCGCTGCCGCAGGCCTTCGGCGTCGCCCACACCGCGCAGCAGCTCGCCCTCCGAGAAGCCAGTAGGTAGGACCGACCCCATGGATCTCCAGACGATCGTCACGCTCACCACCGGCGTCACCCTGCTGACCTGCGTCCTGGGCGTCGCAGGACTGCACGCCTACGCCATGGGAAAGGCACAGCGCGCGGCCCTGGTCGACCGGCTCTCCTCGACCGGCCAGATCCAGATGGGCCGGGCCCGCCGCTTCCGCGGCCTGGACCGCAGACTGCGCCGCACCCGGCTCGGCAGGCAGCTCGAACTCCGGCTCGCGGCAACGGGACTGGACATGACCCCGGGCGAGTTCTTCGTCTACATGCTCGCCACCGTGGCGGCCCTCTGGCTGATCGGCCAGGCGTCCCTGGCGCCCTTCTTCGGGCCGATAGCGGGCCTGTTGGGCATCGGGGTGGCGATCCAGTTCCTCAACTGGCAGCGCCAGAAGCGCATCGAGAAGTTCATCAACCAACTCCCCGAACTGGCCCGCATCATGGCCAACGCGACCCACGCCGGGCTCGCGCTGCGCACCGCGATCGGCATGGCGGCGGAGGAGCTGGAGGCACCGGCCGGTGAGGAACTCGCCAAGGTCGCCAACCAGTTGGCGGTCGGCGCCTCGATGGACGACGCGCTGAGCGAGCTGGCCGACCGGCTCCCGTCCCGCGAACTCGTCGTACTGGTCACGACGTTGGTGCTCTCCAACAGGGCGGGCGGCCAGGTCGTCAGCGCCCTGCGCAACCTCACGGAGACCCTGGAGGAACGCAAGGAGACCCGCCGCGAGGTCCGCACCCAGCTCTCCCAGGTCAACATGACGTCGTACGCCGTTCCGGTGATGGGCGTGGGTGCCCTCTTCCTGATGAACGGTGTCAAACCCGGTGCCCTGGACCGGATGACGGGCTCACCGATCGGCCAGGCCTGCGTGATCATCGCCTTCGGGCTGTACGCGGTCGGCTTCATCCTCATCCGCCGCCTGTCCCGCATCGACGTCTGAGGAGGGGGACCCGATGACAGCACTGGCACTCGGACTGGTGATGGGCCTCAGCGTCTGGGGCATCTTCGCGGGCATCCGCATGTACCGCGCCGACGCGAAACTCCCCACCGACCTGGTCCTCGCCCTGGAGGTCGGCTCGACCCGCACCGGCGCCGTCGACTCCCTCGTCGACCGCCTGGGCATGCGCTACGCCCCGCTGGTCCTGCGCCTGATGGGCCCCAAGCTGGTCGCCAAGTACCGCCGCAGGATCGACCTCGCGGGCAACCCCGGCGGCCTCACCATCGACCGCTACGCGGCCCGCCGCGCGGTCTACGGCTTCCTCGGCGGCTTCGGCGGCCTGGTGTTCCTGTTCAAGGGCAACTACCTCCTCGCCATCATCCTGTTCGCCTTCGGCGCGCTCTGGACCGAGGTCGGCATCTGGTCGGCCATCCGCATCCGCAGGGACGTCATCGAGCGGACCCTGCCCGACTTCCTCGACGTGCTCGCGGTGGTGGTGAGCGCGGGGCTCGGCTTCCGCCAGGCCCTGGACCGCGTCGCCTCGAAGTACGAGGGCCCCTGGGCGGACGAACTCCGCATCACGCTCCGGCAGATGGACCTCGGCATGAGCCGCCGCGCCGCCTTCACGGAACTCCGGCGGCGCAACGACAGCGAGCAAGTGGCCATGTTCGTCACGGCGTTGCAGCAGGGAGAGGAACTGGGCGCGCCGATCGTCGACACCCTGGTCGCCCTGGCCAAGGACATGCGCCGCACGGACGCGCAGAACGCCCGCCGCAAGGCGGCCCGCGCGGTCCCCAAGGCCACCATGATGATCACCACGTTCATGGTCCCGGCCACCATGCTGCTCCTCGGCGCGGGCCTCCTCCTCGGCTCCGGCACGGACTTCAGCACGATCACGGGCAAGTAGGAACGGGAACGGGGGCGACGGGGACGATGGCGACGACGGGGGAGCGCACGGGACGGCTGCGCCGCCGCCCCAGACCGACCGAGATCACGACACCGCCGGCGGGCACGGTCCTGCCGGCCCACGTCCGGTCGGGGGCGACGGACATCCCGGTGACCTCGGTGACACCGGCGCTGCCGCCGGGGTGGGTGCCGGCCGGCCTGCCGGGGGTGCCGAGTCCGGCAGGGCAGCCGGAGGCCGAACGGCTGGCCGCCGACGAGGGAGACGCCCCGCAGGGACCACCCGCACCCGACGGCGAGAGCGACACGGATGGTTCGGGCGGGAGTCGGACCCCGGCCGAAGACCGGGAAGTCGCCCTCCCCATCCAGATCAGCGCCCTGCAGGCGATGTGCAGGCAGGTCTTCGGCTTCCGCCTGGCGATGATCGCCCTGGCCGCCCCCTCCGCCCTGGTCAACGCGACCCCGGGCCTGGCGACCCGCCTGGTGGGCGCGGCCGTCGTGGTCACCTTCATGGCCTCCTACGTCCTCTTCCGGGACTGGGAACGCTTCGGCCCGCTCCTCCTGCGCCACCCCTTCCTCCTCGCCGTGGACACCCTCTTCGCCTCCCTCCTCTTGATCTCGGCAGGGCCCACCAGCACCCTCGCCTACGTCAGCGTCTGCACCCCCCTCCTCGCCGGGATCGTCTACGGCTGGCGGGGCGCCGGCTGCTTCGCCGGCCTCCAGGCGGTGATCCTGCTGCTGGCGCAGACCGCCGCCGCGGACCACCACAAGGTCGTCGCGCAGGCCTTCCTGCTCCCCGGCCTGTGCGTGATCGCCGGCGCGGTGGGAGTGACCCTGCGCAACCTGATGCTCCGCTTCGGCGAGGCCACGACCGCGCTGACCACGGTCCAGGCCCGGCTCGCCGTGACGGAAGCGGTGGGAGCGGAACGGGCACGCCTGGCACGGGAGTTGCACGACTCGGTGGCGAAGACCCTGCACGGTGTCGCCCTCGCGGCGGACGGCCTGGCCGGCTCGGCGGGCGCGGACCACATGAACCCGACCCTGATCAGACAGCAGGCGGAACTGGTCGCCCGCTCGGCCCGCAGGGCGGCCGCGGAGTCCCGCGAACTCCTGGCGGACCTGCGGCGCGAGTCCAACCCGGACGAGGGCACGGACGTCCTCGTCGAACTGGCCGCCCGCACCAGGGACTTCAGCATCAGGACCGGCCTGCCCACGACCTACCGCCCGACCGGCGAGCACGGCGTACCACCGGTCCCGCCCGCCGTGGCCCGCCAGCTCCTCACCATCGCGACGGAGGCGATGGAGAACGCCCACCGCCACGCCACCCCCACCAAGGTCGACGTCCAGGCCGGGGTGCACGACAGCCTCCTGCGGATCAGCGTCTACGACGACGGCCGCGGCCTCCCCGAGGGCACCACCCTCGAACAGCTGCGCAGGGCGGGCCACTTCGGCCTGGTCGGCATGGTCGAGCGGGCGGCATCGGTGGGTGCGCGCATCCGCATCGGCAGGGGCGGCCACGACACGGGCACGGAGGTCCGCCTGGAACTCCCGCTGGGTGCGCTGACGTCACCGAAGACATAGCGGACGCGGAAGCGGAAGCGGGAGACGTGGGCATGGACATGGACGTAGACGTAGAAGAAGACGCGGCAGAAGACGCAGCAGCCGTGGAGGACGCGAGCGAGCCCCGCACGCAACGACCCGAGAGGAGGCAGCCATGCCGGACCGGATGACGCCCCACCCCGGCGCGCCCCAGCCGCCGCCGAACCCGTTCCCCGACTTCCCGCAGCCCACCCCGACTTCGCCGCTCCGGGTCGTGGTGGCCGACGACAACCCGGTGGTCCGGGCCGGACTGACGGCCCTGTTGTCGGGCCGCGCGGACATCACGGTCGTGGCGGAGGCGGCGGACGGCCGCGCGGCCTACGAGGCGGCCCACCTCCACCGCCCCGACGTGGTCCTCCTGGACGTCCGCATGCCGGGCGTGGACGGCATCTCGGCGCTGCCGTACCTGGTGCGGATCGCTCCGGTCGTGATGCTCACGTACAGCAGGGAGTCGGAGATCGTCCAGGAGGCGCTGCGCCGGGGAGCGGGCGGTTATCTGGTCCACGGCGAGTTCACGGCGGACGAACTGGTGGCCGCCGTACGGGACATCAGGCAGGGCAGGGCCCATTTCACGCCATCGGCGGCGGGCGCGCTGCTGGCCCAGCTGCGGCAGGAGCAGGCGGCGCGTTCGCCCCGGTCACTGCCCGAGGGACTAGGCACGTACGACTCTCAACTAGGTGCACCTGCAAACGGAGCGCCCTCTTCAATCACCCATCATAGGCTGAATTCTGCGGAAGGGCTTTCGCAACTGCAACCGACTGTGAGACAGTCATCCTCGGACAGGTCACGGTTTCAACTGAGCGCGAGGGAGGCGGAGATCATGGACCACATCGCGTCCGGCATGACCAACCAGCAGATCGCCGCCACCTGCTTCATCTCCGAGAAGACGGTCAAGAACCACATCAACCGCATCTTCGCCAAGCTGCACAGCACCAGCCGCTCCGAGGCCGCCGCCAAGTGGCTTGGTACGACGCCGGGTTCGGCCCGAGGGCTGGGCTGACCCATGACACCGCGACGGTGGACCCAACGGCCGGGCCTACGGCCCCGGTCGGGCGACGGGCGGGCCCAGTGCGACGGCAGGGGCTCCAATTGGGCCCGATTTTGGGCCCTGGGGCCCTCTGGCGTACCCGTGGATCGGGCATACCGTTCTCATGTCGAGAGCGGCACCGGCGACGAGGAAGCCGGTAACGCGTCATTCGGAGGGGAACACCATGAGCGACCTGATGCTGAAGACCGCCGTCGCGACCAAGGCGCGCGTGAACGGCTGGAAGAACACGACCGTCGAGGCCCTGCAGCGCCGCGCGGGCGACAAGGGGCAGACGGCGGTGGAGTACCTGGGGATCATCGCGGTGGTCGTGGCGATCGTGCTGGCGATCACGGGTACGTCCATCGGGTCGACGATCCTGGGCAAGATCACCGGTCTGATCAACCAGGTCGGCAATTGACGCGACCGCGTCGGCACGACGACGCAGGGCAGGCCTTCCCCATCTACATCACGGTGGTGGGAGGTCTGCTCTTCCTTGCGTTGGCGTACTTCGCGGTCGGCCAGGCCACGGTGAACCGGGGCGGCGCCCAGACAGCCGCTGACGCGGCGGCACTGGCGGCGGCGCAGGACACCCGGGACAAGCTCGCGGGTGAGTGGGTGACCGACGTACTCGACCCCACCAAGTGGCAGGACATCTTCGACGGACAGGGCGTGGACTTCGCAGGGTGCGCGCGAGCCGGCCAACTGGCGGCCCAGAACGACGCCGATGTACTGGCGTGCCATTCGGACCCGTTCCGCCTGCGCTACGACGTCGACGTGCAGACCAGGAAGACGATGGGGAAGTCCATCGTGCCCATCACGTCGGGCAAGAGGTCCAAGGCCTCCGCCACGGCCGTCATCGAGCCGCTCTGCGAGTTCAAGCTCCCCGGCGCGGACGCCGGGAGCGCCGTGTTGCCACAGCTCACCTGCGAGGGCGGCAGGAAGTGGGACCTGGACCCGACCGATCTCACCGATCTGCCGGGACCCGAGGACCTCTTCGACGTCCATCTGGCCGACTGACAAGCGAACGACGAGTGACGAAGGAAGCAGAGTGATGAGCGTTCGGATCACTGCGAAGGCCCGCAGGGGGATGGTCGCGCTGACCGTTGCGGCCGGTCTGGCACTCGGTGCGGCCGGCTGCGGCGGGGACGGCGGCAAGAAGCCTGACACCCCGGCGTCCGCCTCGAAGACCAGTGGATCGCAGCCGAGTGCTCAGGAGGGGCAGTCCCAGGCACCTCTCGCCGAACTCAACGGTCCGGACGGGCTGTTGCTCCAGATCACCTCCGCCGATCGCGATTCGGGCGGCTTCGTCACCGTGAACGGCGTCATGAAGAACGACGGTGACAAGTCCGTGGTGATCCCGGTCGCGCTGCGCGGCGACGAGACCGAGATCCTGCGGCACGGGACGTCACTCGGCGGCGCGACACTGGTCGACTCCAAGGCGAAGAAGCGCTATTACGTGCTGCGGGACACGGACGGACGGCCGTTGACGACGACGGACTTCGGGACGCTCGACGCAGGTCAGACCCTGCCGGTCTTCATGCAGTTCCCGGCGCCGCCGTCGACCACGTCCGAGGTCACCATTCAACTGCCCACCTTCGCCAGCGGCACGATCAAGATCTCAGGGTGAGGCCACAGTGACCACCACTCCCCGTCTCGCCCTGGTCGTGACCGCCGCCACGATCATGGTCGCCGCGAACATCGTCGGCGCGGTGGCGGCGCACGCCGACGAAACCCCGGGTGCGAGCGTCCCGCCGGGCACCGAGGCCTCCGCCTCCGCCCCGGTGAAGGTCGACCCGAACGACCCGGACCTCAAGCTCCCCGAGGGCGCCACGCTCGCCGACCCCAAGGTCCTGGACATCAAGTCCGTCGTCGAGGACCAGGGCGGTGAGGAACGCCGTGAGGACACCAACTCGGACGTGACCTTCGCCCTCCAGGCCGAGGTCCTCTTCAGCAAGGACAGCGCCAAGCTGAGCGCCGAGGCGAAGTCCCGTATCGACGCGATCGCCCAGGAGATCAAGAAGCAGAACGCGTCGACGGTCCGCGTCTTCGGCTTCACCGACAACCTCGGCTCGTCGGCCCACGGCGACGTCCTCTCCAGGCAGCGGGCCGACGCCGTGCAGGCGGTCCTGGACGCGGACCTGAACAACCCGAACATCACCTTCGAGGTGCGCGGCTACGGTGAGCAGTACCCGATCGCCGACAACTCCACGGAAGCCGGCCGCAAGAAGAACCGCAGGGTCGAGGTGACGTTCCCGCGCACGGAGAGCTGACGGCGGCCCGAGTCCCCGGACCCACCCGGGACTTGGGCACTGATTTGGGTCCCCGGGCCCATCTCGGGCAGCCGTCCCGTCCCTAACCTCTGGAAGCTCGGAGGCGCTGTTCGTGGCGTCGTGAGCGATGGCGGGGGACGGGGGAGACAGCATGGCCTCGATCGGAGGGGTGCCGGGCGGGCAGGGCGAGTCGGCCGGGCGTCGCGAGATGCCGGTGTCGCTGTCCGCCGCCCTGGTGCTCGTGCACGCGCTCTTCGTGGTCACCGTCGTCGGCGGACTCGGCCTGCTGATGACCGCCGCGTCGTACGACGCCCTGGACGGTCGGATCATCGCCCTCGTCGCCTACGCCGCCGCGCCGGGCGTCCTCGGCTGGTGGCTGGCCCGGCGCAGCTGGGAGGGCGGGGTCCGGGTCCGGCGCGGACTGGGCGCCGTACAGGGCTGGTTGATCCTCGGCGGTGTCGTCAACCTCGCCTCCGGCTCCTCCCGCGGGGGCCTGCAACTGCTCCTTCCGATCCTCGTCCTGTTCCTCCTGACCCGCCCCGAGAGCCGTCAGTGGTACGCGCTCGCCGAGCTGGACCGCGTGGAGCGCCGCCCGTTCTCCCTCGCCCGGCTGATCCGCTGGCGCCGGGACGAGGGACAGACGTCGGTCGAGTACGCCGGGTTCATCGCGATCGTGGCCGCCATCATCACGGCGCTGCTCGTCACGGGTCTCGGCACCCAGGTCTTCACCGGGATCCAGTCGGAGGTCTGCAAGGTCACCGGCATGGCCTGCCCGGGCCCGACCGGCACCGGCACGGACGTCACCGCCGACAAGGGGAGCGGCGGGACCACCAGCGGAGGTTCCACGGACGGCGGTTCCACGGACGGCGGTTCCACGGACGGCGGGACCAGTGGTGGGACCACCGACGGGGGAACCGCCAACGGCGGTACTGCGACCGGCGGTTCCACTGGCTCCACCGGCACGACCGGCGGCACGACCGGCGGTTCAACCGGCTCCACTGGCGGGTCCACCGGTAGCACCACCGGCGGATCCACCGGCACCACCGGTTCCGGCACCACGACCACCACCGACGACCAGGTCCCCGCCTCCACCGACGACAAGGACAACGGCAAAAAGGACGACGGCTGCTTCTCCGGATTCGGTGCCTTCTTCGGCTGTGCAGGCAACCAGGTCAAGCAGGTCGGCCAGGGGCTCGTCGTCGACGGCGTCTGGGGCGACCTCACCGGCATCTACGACATGGTCCGTCACCCGATAGACACCGTGAAGGGCATCGGCGACTACGGGAAGCAGCTCGGGGACGCCTGGTCGGAGAACTCCAAGGACGCGGGCAAGAAGTGGTCCGACGGGGACTACGGCGGTGCCCTCTGGGACTGGACCGGCGCCTCCCTGAAGACGGGCGGAACGGTCCTCTACGACGTGTTCATCGGCGACGACGTGGCCAAGGACTGGAACAACGGCGACAAGACCCGGGCCGTCTCCCACGTCCTCTGGAACGTCGGCTCCCTCTTCATCCCGGGCTACGACGGCGCGAAGGTCGTGGAGAAACTCGGCGACCTGGGCAAGATCGGCAAGCTGGGGAAGCTCGGCAAGTTCGCGGAGGAGGCCGGCAAGGCGGCCGAGGACGCCAAGAAGGCGGCCAAGGCGGGCGATGTCGAGGGCGCGGAGAAGGCGGCGAAGGAGGCCGACGACGCGGCGGACGAGGCCGAGAAGAAGGCCCGCGAGTCCGGCTGCACCATCGGCGCCCCGGCGCGCCGGATCCCGTACGGCGGCGGCGGTGGTTCCGTCCTCGGCGGTACCGGGACCGGCACCACGGTGCTGGCCGCGGGCGCCTCCTCCCCGTACGTCCTGCTGGCCGAGGACGGCTGCGACGAGGACGCCAAGAAGGAGGCGGAGGAGGCCCGCAAGCAGGAGCGGCAGGCCTACCTCGCCAAGAAGCGGGCGGAGGAGCCGGGACGTGCGGCGAAGGCCGCGGCGGCCAAGAAGGAGTACCCCGAGCCCAAGCACGACGACACCTCGGACCCGCGCAACTACAACCCGCCGGACTGGGCCGCCGACCTGAAGGACCACACCCTCGGTTCCGCCGACGGCAGCGACGGCTACTGGGCGAGCCGGGACCGCAACCCCGCGCCCAACTGGAAGAACGAGTCGTGGCTCCGCTACCAGGAGCAGGTCACCGGCACGGTCCGCGGCGAGGAATACGTGGTCCCGTACCCCAAGAAGGGCGTGCCCGACGTCGAGTTCGACGGCTGGGACGCGAGCAGGCAGACCTATCTGGAGGCCAAGAACGGCTACGAGGGCTACCTCTCCAAGTCGAGCAAGGGGGACCTGACCCCGTCCGCGAAGGCCGAGTTCGCCGCCGAGGCGCGGCGGCAGGTGGCGGCGGCGGGCGGCAAGACCGTCGAGTGGCACTTCTCCAACCCGGACGTCGCCAAGGCGGCCAGGCGGGCGTTCCGCGACGAGGGCCTCGACATCAAGGTCGTCTACGAGAAGCAGAAGCCGGTCGGCGGAACGCGGAAGCCGGGGGCGTTCGGTTAGCTCGACTAGGGTGACGGCGCGCCGGGCGCGGACACCGCGGCCGGACCTGCTACGACACCCGCACAGCCACAGCCACAGCCACACGCACAGACACACACCCACCCACTCGCCCGAACGCGCACGCACGCACGCGTGGCCAAAGGGACTACTACGGAGGCGGAGAAGGAGTATGCGACGTCTGGTGAGGGCCTTCTGGGGCCCCAGGGAGGAATCGGTCGAGGAGTTGGCCGGCCGCTGGAGGGCGACGCTGGAGCAGGTCACGCGGCTCCTTCCGCAGGCCGCTCTGCCCACGGAGTGGACCGTGGTCCGCGCGCCCGGCACCGCCTCCCCGGCCGCGCCGGTGCCGTCGGACGAGGGTGGTCTGCGCACCGCCCTCCAGGAGGCGCGGGCCGCCGACGACTGGTCGGAGGGGACCGGCACCGCGCTCCGGCTCACCGCCGCGGGCGCGCCGGGCTGGACGGCCGAGGTGAGCGGACTGGCCGGCGGCGACTCGGGGTTCCTGCTCCAGTCCCTGGTGATCGGCGTCCGCTCGCCCGAGGACGCCGAACCGCCCGGCAGCCTCACCCAACTCCTCGCCGCCCTGGCCGAGTTCTGGCAGCCCGACTTCGGTGACGTGACCGACGACGACGTACTGGACGCGCTGGAGGACGAGGCGGAGTACGGCGTCGGCGACCCCTGCGTGGGCCGGGTCGGCTATCTCTCCCCGGCCCGGGCCGCGTTGGTGCCGGACGACCTGACCGCGCCCCGAACGACCGTCCCCGGCGCGGGCGTTGTCCTCGACATCGCGACGGAGGGCGACGTGGACACCGTGGTGCGCGTCTTCGGACGGCTGCGGGACGCCGGAGCGTTGAGTCCACTGCCGCGCCCCATGGACAGGGCCACGCTGTGACCGCACTCGGCCGGGAACTCCCGGACCTCTACGCGGTGCTCGTCGGACCCGTTCCGGCGGCCGGCCCGACCGTGAGCGAGGGCGACCCGGCCAGGGGGGAGTGGACCCGGACCCGCGGCGAGGGCTTCGTGATCACCCCGCTGTGGGTCGGCAGACCGCTCACCGGCGTCTACGCACCCGAGCGCAACGCGCTGGAGGAGGCGGCCGAGGCCCGACTGTCCTTCCTCGTCGACGAGTTGGACGGCCGCTACGGACCGCACCGCCAAGTCGGCATGCACGTACCGCTCTTCCGCAAGATCGCCGGAGAACCGATGCCGGCGCTGTTCCAAGCCCTGTGCGACGAGGACCTGTTGGGCGACCTCGCGGTCTGGGGACCGGTACCGACCGGCCGCTCGGACAGCCCCGTCCGTCACCTGGCCGTCTCCCTCAGCCAGTCCGACGGCGACGCGCCCATGATCCTGTCCGCCGTCGTCTCCGACCAGCCGGTCGTCGAACTCCCCGAGGACGGCTGACCCCGGCTACTCGGTCTCGACCTCCACCCGGGCCCCGACGTCCAGCCCCCACCCGGCCATGGCCCCCGCCCCGGCCTCCAGCACATGCCGGGACCGGAACCGGGGCAGGCCCAACCGTCCCGGTTTCATGGTGTGGACGGCGACGACCCGCAGGTCCCGGTCCAGGTAGGCCACGTCGATCGGGAACCGCATCCGGAACGTGTGCACGCTGCTCGCCGGTGAGAGCAGCATCGCCCCGTCGATCCCGTCCCGGCCGAGCAGGCCCTTCGTGCGCGCCCGGTAGGAGGTCGCCAGCTCCAGCCGGACGGCGACCTCGTCCGCGGGCCCCCGCACGATCAGCCTGCCGCGCCCGTCGTTCCAGCGTCGTCCCATGTCAGGTCACCTTCCTGCGCCGCTCCGGATCCGGTGCGGACCGACCGTATCCACCCGGGAGTGGGCCCCACATGGGCCCACGGACCCATGTCCCGCGCACATCTGCCTCGGTATCGTCCCCAGGTGCGCCTGATTCTGATCGTCGTGGGTGCCCTGTGGGGCGCGTGGTCGGGCCTCGCGCTGCCCCGCGCCGCCTACCGCCTCTCCGTGGAGCCCGAGGAGCCCTGGAAGGACGGGTGCCCCGACGGCCACCCGATCACCGGCCGCTTCGACGGCTGGCTGGGCCGGGCCCGCTGCACCACCGACATCGCCGACACCAGCGACCCCACCGATGTCACCTGCGGGTTCTACGGTCCCCGCACCCTCCTCGTCGCCGCCGTCACCGCCCTCGTCTGCGCGGTCCTCGCCGCCGCCACCGGCCCCCGCCCCGAACTCGCCGTCTGGCTGCTCGCCGCCCCCGTCGCCGTACTGCTCGCGCTGGTCGACCTCCGGGTCCACCGGCTCCCGGACGTCCTCACCCTCCCGCTCGCCGCGGCCACCCTCACCCTCCTCGGCATCGCGGCCGTACTCCCCGCCGGCGCCGGTTCCTGGCCCACGGCACTGTTCGGCGCGCTCGCCCTCGGGGCCGGCTACGAGGTGCTGTACCTCATCAACCCGGCCGGCATGGGCTTCGGCGACGTGAAACTCGCCCTCGGGCTGGGCGCGGCCCTCGGCTGGTACGGCTGGGCGGTGCTCGTCACGGGCGCCTTCGCGGGAATCCTCTACGGCGCGGTCTACGGCCTCGGCATGGTCGCCCTGCGCCGGGCGGGCCGCAAGACGGCGATTCCGCTGGGGCCGTTCATGCTCGGAGGCGCGTTCACGGGTGTGGTGCTGGGGGCGTTCGCGGTGACGTGAGACGGTGATGGGCCCGGCGGCCGAAGTCCGATGCCCGGCGGGCGACTACGACGAGGTGGTGCAGCCGTGCGGAAGATCAGCTTGATGATGTCCGTGTCCCTCGACGGGTACATGGAGGGACCCGGCCACGACATCGAGTGGCACAGGGTCGACGAGGAACTCCACCAGCACATGAACGACACCCTCACGACCATGGGTGCCTTCCTCGACGGCCGCGTCACGCACGAGCTGATGGCCGACTACTGGCCGCACGCCGACGCGGACCCCGAAGCGCCCGCCGTCATCGCCGAGTTCGCGCGCATCTGGCGGGACATGCCGAAGATCGTGTACTCGCGGACCCTGCCCGGCGGCCCCGCCGCATGGAACACGACCGTCGTGTCCGAGGTCGTCCCCGAAGAGGTACGGGCCCTGAAGGAACAGCCCGGCGGCGACCTGGGACTCGGCGGCGCCGACCTCGCCGCGACCTTCCTCCGGCTCGGCCTCGTCGACGAGATCAAGGTGTACGTCCACCCGATCGTCCTGGGCCGGGGCACGCCCATGTTCCCCGTCTCCGACACCCGCACCCCGCTCCGCCTCACCGAGAGCCGCGCCTTCGGCAACGGCGTCGTCCTGCTGCGCTACGAGCGCGCCGACGCCGACACCGCCCGGGCGTGAAGCTGTTGTCCGGGCCGCTCCGACCAGGTAGGAAGAACCCATGACCGGACTCGGCGCTGTGTTCCGTCCCCAACTCCCTCCCGAGCGGCTGCGCGAGGTGGTCCGCCTCGCCGACGCCTCGGGGCTCGAAGAGCTGTGGCTGTGGGAGGACTGCTTCCGCGAGGGCGGGATCTCTGCCGCCGCCGCCGCGCTCGCGTGGAGCGGGCATGTCCGGGTCGGGATCGGCCTGTTGCCCGTTCCGCTGCGGAACGTCGCCATCACCGCGATGGAAGTCGCCACGCTGGACCGGCTGTTCCCGGGGCGCGCGATCATCGGCGTCGGACACGGGGTGCAGGACTGGATGGGACAGGTCGGCGCCCGCGCCGAGTCCCCGGTGACCCTGCTGCGCGAGCATCTCGACGCGCTGCGCGCCCTGTTGCGCGGCGAACGCCTCACGACCGAGGGCCGCTACGTCAGGCTCGACGACGTCGCTCTCGACTGGCCGCCGGCCGGTCCCGTCGAGATCCTCGCCGGCGCCGGCGGCCCGCGCACCCTGCGCCTCTCCGGCGCGGCGGCCGACGGCACCATCCTCACCTCCAGCACCCCGCCCGACGGCGTCCGCCGGGCCCGCCGGCTCATCGACGAGGGACGTGCGTCGGCCGGCCGCACCGACCCGCACAAGCTCGTCGTCTACCTCCTCACCGCCACCGGCCCCGACGCCGCGGCCCGCCTGCGCGCCGAACTCACCGACGACGGCGTGGAGTCGGTACCCGACCTGGGCGTCGCCGGTGACGCGGCCACCGTGGCGAAGGCCGTCCGGCGCCTCGCGGAAGCCGGCGCCGACACGGTCGTCCTCCAGCCCACCGGCGACGAACCCGACCCGGAGGCCTTCGTGCGCTTCGCGGCGGAGGAGGTCGCGGCGGAGGTCAGGGCACTCGCCCCCTGACGCCCGCGGCGATCGGCCGGGCCCGTCCGCTACCCCGGCCGGTGATCCCCCGCCGACCCGTCGATCAGCTCCCGCACGATGTCCATGTGCCCGGCGTGCCGCGCCGTCTCCTCGATCAGGTGGACCAGCACCCACCGCAGCGACACCGAGTGGTCGCGCCACGGCGGGCGGCCGACGGCGTCCAGCGGCAGCTCCCTGATCGTGCGGTCGGCGGCGGCGCGGGCGCGGCCGTAGAAGGCGACGATCCGTTCCGTCGTCTCGTCCGGGGCCGCGCGCATGTCCTCGCCCTGGTACGCGTCGAACCACAGGGGTTCCACCTCGCGGCCGTAACTCTCCACGAAATAGCCGTACTCCACCGATGCCAGATGCTTCACCAGTCCGAGCAGGCTCGTGCCCGAGGGGGTCATCGGGCGTCTGGCCTGTTCCTCGTCCAGGCCGTCCAGCTTCCACAGGACCGCGTCCCTGACCCGGTCCAGGCTCGCGTGCAGCGTCGCCTTCTCGTCGCCGTGGTGGCGTGCGGCCGTATCCGCGTCGTCGGTCATGCTTCGGAAATTAGCAGCGCCCACCGACACCGCCCTGCGACCATCGCCCCATGGACAACAGCAGGAGCTTCGAGGATCTCGTGGCGGAAGGTGTGGCCGTCCCCACCGAGGGCTGGGACTTCTCGTGGTTCGAGGGCCGGGCCACCGAGGCGCGCCCCTCGTGGGGGTACGCGCGCTCGGCCGGGGACTGCCTCTCGCGCGCGACCACCGCCCTGGACGTGCAGACCGGGGGTGGGGAGGTCTTCGACTTCGCGCTGAGCCGGGCCGCCGCGCAGCCCCCGATGCTGGTCGCCGCCACCGAGGGCTGGCCGCCGAACGTCGCCAAGGCCACCGAACTGCTCCGCTCGCGCGGTGTCGTGGTGGTCGCCGCGGACGAGGACGCCCCGCTGCCCTTCGCCGACGCCGCGTTCGACCTGGTCCTGAGCCGCCACCCGGTCCGCGCCCACTGGCCGGAGATCGCCCGTGTCCTGCGTCCGGGCGGCACGTACTTCGCCCAGCACGTCGGCCCCCGCAGCGCCTTCGAACTCGTCGAGCACTTCGTCGGCCCGCAGCCGGAGGCCGTGAGCGGTGTCCGTGACCCGGAGCGCGAGCGGGCGGGCGCCGAGGCCGCGGGTCTGGAGATCGTCGGCCTGCGGGCCGAGCGGCTGCGCATGGAGTTCCACGACATCGCGGCCGTCGTCCACTTCCTCCGCAAGGTGATCTGGATGGTGCCGGACTTCACGGTCGAGGCCTACGAGCCCCAACTCCGCGCCCTGCACGAGCAGATCGAGGCCGAGGGCCCGTTCGTGGCGCACAGCACCCGCCACCTCTTCGACGCCCGCAAGCCACTCGTCTGACCGTCGGCGGGGCCTCACGGCACGTCCTCGACATGTGCACGGTTTTTCCACATCGTTACCGAGATCGACTCGCGTCAGGACTGTCGCCTCGCGTAAGTTCAGACCAAGGGTAATTCGCGTGAGCAAAGCCGCGCGGTCGGCACCGTGCGGTGGAGGGGGCCGCGCGGTGCCCCGCTCCGTCAAGCGGACGTTCGCTGACGGCGTCACCCCTGCGAGCGACACGCCGACGCGGGACGGAAAACCTCCGCGTTCTCCTCGGAATCCGCTGTGAACCGGCCATGATCAGGGCCGGAATCAAGGCTTCCCCACCCCCTGACGCGTCGTCGGACGGTTTCGGAGAGTAGTTGTCTCCCGCCGATGCACGCAGCATCACTTACGAAGGGTTATGGTGGAAACCCCCCCTCGGGCCGGTCCGTATCCCCCCCACGGACCGGCCCGATTTTTTGTGCCCGGCGACGGGGGGAAACCCCGAGGCGACCTGGAGCCCGCCTGGAGGCGGACCGGACTCGGCCTGGAGGACGCGTCGTGTCCCGCTCGCCTCCCACTCGTCTCCTGCTCGACTCCCGCTCGACTCGCGCTCGCCTCCCGCTGGAGCCCCGCCGGGTCCGACCTTCGTGCCGAACCGGGATGAGCCCAGACACCGCTTGGGGAATCGGCCTCCTGGCGGGGGTAGGCTTCGCAGCCGGGGATTGCCGTCCACGGAGGGGCTGACAACACGTGAACCTGCGCGACACCCTGCGCCGCCTGCTGGTCAGGTTCTACGCACGCAGGGTGGAAGGCCATCTCGATCACGAGCAGGTGCCCAAGCACGTCGGCGTCATCATGGACGGCAACCGGCGCTGGGCGAAGGCGGCCGGCTCCACCACCGTCATGGGACACCGGGCGGGTGCCGAGAAGATCGAGGAGTTCCTCGGCTGGTGCAGCGAGACGGACGTCGAGGTCGTCACCCTGTGGCTGCTGTCGACGGACAACTTCGACCGCCCCCAGGAAGAGCTCGGCCCGCTGCTCGGCATCATCGAGAACGTCGTCTCCTCCCTCGCCGCGGACGGCCGCTGGCGCGTCCACCACGTCGGCACGCTGGACCTGCTGCCGTCCGGGATGCAGTCCGTCCTCAAGGAGGCCCAGGAGTCCACGGCACACGTCGACGGGATACTGGTCAACGTCGCCATCGGCTACGGCGGCCGCCAGGAGATCGCCGACGCGGTCCGCTCGATGATCCTGGACGCCGCCGACAAGGGCACCTCCATGGAGGAGCTCGCCGAGCACGTGGACGTCGACCTCATCGGCAAGCACCTCTACACGGGCGCCCAGCCCGACCCCGATCTGGTGATCCGGACCAGCGGAGAACAGCGGCTGTCCGGATTCATGCTGTGGCAGACGGCCCACTCCGAGTACTACTTCTGTGAGGTCTTCTGGCCGGCCTTCCGGAAGGTCGACTTCCTGCGCGCCATGCGCGACTACGCGGCACGCCACCGCCGCTACGGCGGCTGACACCCGGGGCTTCACGGCCGGGAAGGGCCAGGGACGGCCGAGAACGGGCGGGAACGGCCGGGTGCGGACAACCGGCCGGAGCCGCCCGACCACCCCCGCTGGGGCGGAAGTAACAAGGAGTTCACCAGGGCGCCGTCATGCGCTGTGGCATGGCCGCGCATGTTCGAGGGCATAAGCCAAGCAGGTCGACGCCCGAACCACGGGTGTCGTATCTCAGCGGACGGCACGGGGCCGTCCGCCCGGGAGGCCCTTTGCACCAGCCCGACCGTGCGGTCAGTACGGACGAGACGGAGGGCCGGTTCTCGGCCCGCGCACTGCGGTCCGGACCGGTCCAGCTCCTCTCCGTCGCTCCCCGACCTCTTCCGAGGGGGTACGTCCTTCCGTGGTGACCAGCACAAAGCGCCGTATGCCTGACCGGCGCACCTATGTTCTCGACACCAGCGTTCTGCTGGCCGACCCGAACGCGCTGAGCCGCTTCGACGAGCACGAAGTCGTGCTGCCGATCGTCGTGGTCACAGAGCTGGAGGCCAAGCGGCACCATCCCGAACTCGGCTACTTCGCCCGCCAGGCCCTGCGCCTGCTGGACGAGTTCCGGGTCCGGCACGGTCGCCTCGACGCCCCCATCCCGATCGGGGAACTCGGCGGCACCGTCAGGGTCGAGCTCAACCACTCGGACCCCAGCGTGCTGCCCAGCGGGTACCGCCTGGGGGACAACGACTCCCGCATCCTCGCGGTCGCCCGCAACCTGCAGGCCGAGGGGTACGACGTCACCGTCGTGTCGAAGGACCTTCCGCTCAGGATCAAGGCGTCGTCCGTCGGACTCCTCGCCGAGGAGTACCGCGCGGAACTCGCCATCACGGGCTCGTCCGGCTGGACCGGGATGTCCGAACTGACCCTGCCCGGCGAACAGGTGGACATCCTCTTCGAGGAAGGCCACGTCTTCGTCCCGGAGGCCGCCGACTTCCCCGTCCACACCGGTCTGACGATCCAGTCCGAGCGCGGCAAGGCGCTCGGCCGGGTCACCGCCGAGGGCAACGTCCGCCTCGTGCGCGGCGACCGGGAGGCGTTCGGCATCAAGGGCCGCAGCGCGGAGCAGCGCATCGCGCTGGATCTGCTGCTCGACCCGGACATCGGGATCCTGTCCATGGGCGGCCGGGCCGGCACCGGCAAGTCCGCGCTCGCGCTCTGCGCGGGCCTCGAAGCGGTCCTGGAGCGCCGCCAGCACAAGAAGGTGATGGTCTTCCGGCCGCTGTACGCGGTGGGCGGACAGGAGTTGGGCTATCTGCCCGGCTCCGAGGCCGACAAGATGGGCCCCTGGGCCCAGGCGGTCTTCGACACGCTGTCCGCGGTCACCAGCCGCGAGGTCATCGAGGAGGTCACCGCCCGCGGGATGCTGGAGGTCCTGCCGCTCACCCACATCCGCGGACGCTCGCTGCACGACGCGTTCGTGATCGTGGACGAGGCGCAGTCCCTGGAGCGGAACGTCCTGCTGACCGTCCTGTCCCGGATCGGCGCCAACTCGCGGGTGGTCCTCACCCACGACGTGGCCCAGCGGGACAACCTGAGGGTCGGCCGCTACGACGGTGTCGTCGCCGTGGTGGAGAAGCTGAAGGGTCATCCGCTCTTCGCGCACGTGACCCTCACGAGGTCCGAGAGGTCCCAGATCGCGGCGCTTGTGACCGAAATGCTGGAGGACGGCCAAATCTGAGGTAGTTGCAGGTAAGTTGGCGCCGTCCCGCGAAGCCGAAAAGCTTAGCGGGGCGGCGCTTTGGCGTCCCGCTGTTTCTCGAAATCCCATGGGGCAAACGGGATGTGAGCTTTCACACGCAACTCGGAATTGCCACTCGGCGTCGGGTTACGGCAGAGTCTCATTCCTGTCAGGCCCCGCATACGACACACGTGTACCCCCAGCGGTACGCACCACATGAGCACCATCGCCAACTTCACAGCGACGTCGTATGCCGCCCGCTCTCCACGCGGCGCTCCCCGAGCGGGAGTTGCCCACCGGGCCCGTGCCTCCCGTGACCCCGTAGTTGGGAGGCCAGCGTTCAGGGGCACGATTGCGTCCGCCAGGGTCACCGAAGCGGACGATGCTGGAAGGACACCGTGTGAGCCGGATTTCGGTCCGGGGATTCGCAGTGGCTTCGGCCACCGCGGTCACCGCCGTCGGAAGCGTCGTAGGCGTTGCCTCGGGCAGCGTCGCACAGGCGCAGAACAATGACGCCGAGACGACGGCAGCCGACACCACGCTCCTGGCGGACATCCCCACGGGCCAGCAGGCCCAGGTACAGACCGCCTCCTTGACGCAGCAGGCCGACGCCCAGGCGATCCAGGCCGACGCCAGCGCCAAGAAGGACGCCGAGGAGTCGGCCCGCCTGGCCGCCGCCAAGACCGCCGTCGCCAAGAAGGCGGCTGCCGAGAAGGCGGAGAAGGAAGCCAAGGAGAAGGCCGAGGCCAAGGCCGCGTCCGCCAAGGCAAGCAGCTCCTCGTCGAGCTTCCCCGTGCAGAGCTCCTACACGGTCGCGCAGATCCAGTCGATGGCCGCCTCCATGGTGCCCAGCGGCCAGTTCCAGTGCTTCAGCAACATCGTGGACCACGAGTCCAGCTGGAACTACCGCGCCGTCAACGCCTCTTCCGGCGCCTACGGCCTCTTCCAGGCCCTGCCCGGTTCCAAGATGTCCTCGGTCGGTTCCGACTGGCAGACGAACCCGGCCACCCAGATCAAGTGGGGCCTCAACTACATGGACAGCCGCTACGGCAGCCCGTGCGAGGCCTGGTCCTTCTGGCAGGCGAACAGCTGGTACTAGGTCGGACGCCCGTTCCGGGCCGCTCAACCTCACGAGGCCCCTCCCCGTCATAGGGGGAGGGGCCTTCGCCCTGTACGGTCGGACTCGCAACGACTCCAGGGGGGAGTAGTGGGGCAAGACGGGGGAAGAGGACGCATCATGTCGCGAGTACCAGGATGGCTCGGCAAGGTCGGCGCCGGACTGAGCGAGATGGGGGAGCGGTTGGACGAGCGCCGCGCCGAAGTGGCGAAGGAACACGCCGAGGCCGCGCCCGAACCATCCGCCGAGCACCCCGCACACGCCGAGCCCCGGGAGCCCGTCCCGGTCACCATCGCCCGTGACCGCCCGGACCCCGCGCTCGCCGTGCCCTGGGGTGTGCGCGTCGCCGCCGAGGCCGGCTGGCGGCTGCTGATCCTGGCCGGCACGGTCTGGGTCCTGATGCGCGTCATCAGCGCGGTCCAGCTGGTGGTCCTGGCCTTCGTGGCGGCCCTGCTCATCACGGCCCTGCTCCAGCCGACGGTCGCCCGCCTGATCCGCTACGGCTTCCCGCGCGGCGTCGCCACGGCGCTGACCGCGATCCTCGGCTTCGTCGTGATGGGGCTGATCGGCTGGTTCGTGACCTGGCAGGTCATGGCGAACATCGACAACCTCTCGGACCAGGTCCAGAACGGCGTCGACGATCTGCGCAACTGGCTGCTCAAGGGCCCGTTCCACGTCACCGAGAAGCAGATCAACCAGATCGCGAAGAACCTCCGCGAGGCCATCGGCGCCAACACCGACCAGATCACCTCGGCCGGACTCGAAGGCGTCCAGGTCATCGTGGAGGCCCTGACCGGCATCCTCCTGACGGTCTTCTCGACCCTCTTCCTGCTCTACGACGGCCCGCGCATCTGGCAGTGGTCGCTGAAGCTGGTGCCCGCGGCGGCCCGGCCGGCCATGGCGGGCGCGGGCCCGCGCGCCTGGCGCACGCTGACGGCCTACGTCCGCGGCACGGTGATAGTCGCCCTCATCGACGCCGTCTGCATCGGCATCGGCATCTACTTCCTCGGCGTACCGATGGCCGTGCCGCTGGCCGTGTTCATCTTCCTGTTCTCGTTCATCCCGCTGGTCGGCGCGGTGGCCTCCGGCGCGCTGGCGGTGGTCGTCGCGCTGGTCACCCAGGGCGTGTTCACCGCGCTGATGACGCTGGCGGTGGTCCTGGCGGTGCAGCAGATCGAGGGCCACATCCTCCAGCCGTTCATCCTGGGCCGCGCGGTCCGGGTGCACCCCCTCGCGGTGGTCCTCTCGGTCGCCGCGGGCGGGATGATCGCCGGGATCGGCGGAGCGGTGGTGGCGGTGCCGCTGGTGGCGGTGCTGAACACGGTGGTCGGCTACCTGAAGTCGTACTCCCAGGAACCGGTCCCGCTCCAGTCCCCCCGGCCACGCGGCGCCACGGCGGTGTCCTCGACGCCGGAGGACACCCCGGGCCCGAGCCCGGACCCGGAGCCGTAGAACCCCCTGGGGCTCCGCCCCCAGACCTCCGGGCCCTTGGCCATGGGGGTCTGGGGGCGGAGCCCCGGCAAGCACACGAGGGTCAGCCGACGTCACTCACTGGCCAGGACCGCCTCCGCCTCCAGCGTCACCCCGACCGCCTCCACGACCGCCGCGATCTTGAACGCCTCCTGGATCACCTCGCGCTCGACACCCGCCTTGCGCAGCACCTGTTCGTGCGAGTCGAGGCACATCCCGCACCCGTTGATCGCGGACACGGCGAACGACCACAGCTCGAAGTCGACCTTGTCGACCCCGGGGTTGCCGATGACGTTCATGCGCAGGCCCGCGCGCAGGCTGCCGTACTCGTGGTCGGACAGGAGATGGCGCGTCCGGTAGAAGACGTTGTTCATCGCCATGATCGCGGCGGCGGACCTGGCCGCGCCGTACGCCTCGGGCGACAGGTTGGCCTTCGCCTCGGGCGCCAACTCCCGCAGTACCAGCGGAGAGCGCGAGGCGATCGCCGTGGCCAGGACCGTGCCCCACAGCTGCTGGGCCGGCAGGTCGGAGTTGCCGATGACCGAACCGAGGTTGAGCTTCAGGTCCTTGGCGTAGTCCGGTATGGCGGACTTCAGGGTGTCCAATGACATCTCAGGTCACTCCCCGGCGAGCAGCGCGCCCGCGTCCAGGGTGTCGTCGCCCTTGGTCCAGTTGCACGGGCAGAGCTCGTCCGTCTGGAGCGCGTCGAGGACCCGGAGGACCTCCTTCGGGTTACGGCCGACGGAGCCCGCGGTCACCATGGAGAACTGGATCTCGTTGTTCTGGTCCACGATGAACACCGCGCGCTTGGCGAAGCCGTCCTCGCCCTCGATGCCGAGGTCGCGCATCAGCTCGTGCTTGGAGTCGGCGAGCATCGGGAACGGCAGGTCGCGCAGGTCGTCGTGGTCCTTGCGCCAGGCGTGGTGGACGAACTCGGAGTCGCCGGAGAAGCCGAGCACCTGGGCGTCACGGTCGGCGAACTCGTCGTTCAGCTTCCCGAAGGCGGCGATCTCGGTGGGGCACACGAAGGTGAAGTCCTTGGGCCACGCGAAGACGATCTTCCACTGGCCCTCGTAGGTCTTGTGGTCGATCTGCCGGAACTCCTTGCCCTTCTCCAGCGAGACACAGGCGGTCAGATCGAACGACGGGAACTTGTCACCGACAGTGAGCACACGCACTCCTTGCAACGGAGAAACACCCGGACGAAAAGGGCGCTTCTCGTGGGTTGGTCGGCCCTGATCCTGGCACAACGTGCATTGATTGTGGAAATAGCTACACTGGGTCGTGTTGATCGGAGGCGGTTATCAGTGACCGTTAGTAATACGAGTAAGAGGCGCCAGCCCAGCCTCGCGCAGCTGCGCGCCTTCTCCGCGGTCGCCGAGCACCTCCACTTCCGGGACGCCGCCGCCGCGATCGGCATGAGCCAGCCCGCCCTCTCCGGTGCCGTCGCCGCGCTGGAGGAGACCCTCGGGGTCACCCTCCTGGAGCGCACCACCCGCAAGGTGCTGCTGTCGCCCGCCGGGGAGCGGCTCGCCGTCCGGGCGAAGGCGGTGCTGGACGAGGTCGTGGCGCTCCTTGAGGAGGCGGAGGCGGTGCGGGCACCGTTCACCGGGGCGCTGCGGCTCGGGGTCATCCCGACCGTCGCGCCCTATCTGCTGCCGACCGTGCTGCGGCTGGCGCACGACCGGTACCCGGACCTCGACCTCCAGGTGCACGAGGAGCAGACCGCGAACCTGCTGGAGGGGCTGACCACCGGACGGCTCGACCTGCTGCTGCTCGCCGTGCCGCTCGGAGTGCCCGGGGTGGTCGAACTCCCGCTGTTCGACGAGGACTTCGTGCTCGTCACCCCGCTCGGTCACCCCCTCGGCGGCCGGTCCGGCATCCCGCGCGACGCGCTGCGCGAGCTGAACCTGCTGCTGCTCGACGAAGGGCACTGCCTGCGCGACCAGGCGCTCGACATCTGCCGGGAGGCCGGGCGGGCGGACGCCCCGGTGACCACGACCGCGGCCGGGCTGTCCACGCTGGTGCAGCTGGTCGCCGGCGGACTCGGCGTCACCCTGCTGCCGCGCACCGCCGTCCGCGTCGAGACCACCCGCAGCGACCGGCTCCTCACCGGCTACTTCCAAGAGCCCGCCCCGACCCGCCGGATCGCCCTCGCGATGCGCACCGGCGCGGCCCGCCGCGCCGAGTACCAGGAGCTGGCCGCCGCCCTCCGTGAGGCGCTACGGCCGCTGCCGGTCCGGGTGCTGGGCGCCGACCGGCCCGTACCGGCCGACAACTGACCCGCCTCCGATCGGTCAAATGAGCGTCGTACGAAGGAAGTCGAACGGCGGGAATTCTCAACTTCCGTCACCCGCAGGCAGGTAGGAAGAACCCGTCCTGAATATGCGCCCGGACTGATAAACCTTCACCCCTCAGCGCTACACGTCAGTTGCGTGTACGAAAAGCCTAGGGGAGTGATGTCGGGCATTCGGGATTCCCTCGGCCGGGTCGGTCACGACCTGCTCGCGCGGGCTCTCGCGGACTGCGGACGCGAGGAGTTCACCGGGGGACTGCGGGTGTCCGGGAGACCCGGCGGCACCTTCCATCTGCGCGGTGGCCTCGTCATCGCCGTGGAGAGTCCGGGCGCTCCCGGCCCGGAAGCGCTGCTGCTGCGCTCCGGTCGGATCAGCGGGGACCAATGGGCCGACCTGGTACGGGAGTCGGGCGGGTCGCGCTGGCCGCTGGAGGGGCTGATCGCCCACGGGTACGCGGGCGCCGCCCAGTTGCGGATCGTGTGCGTGCTGGCCCTGCACGACGCGGCCTTCGCGGTCGCCTCCGGAGACATCGACGACTGCCAACGCGCCCCGGACATCAGGCCGTTCGCCCCGGTCACGCTCGGCGAGCCGCCGGTCCGGCTGCTCCAGGACGCGGCCCGCAAGCTTGCCGCGCTCGCCGCGCTGCCGTATCCCGTACGCCCCGACCGGGAGCGCCCGAGGCCTCCCGCGCGGCTGCTCGACGAGGCCGGACTCGGGCTGCTGCAACGGGAGTTGCTCGCCCATGCCGACGGGCGCAGGACCGCCCGCGATCTCGCGTTCCGTGCCGGGCGCGGGGTCTACCCGGTCACCGCCGAGGTCGCGCGGATGCTCGCCGAGGGACTGCTGGAGTGCGCGGACACCCCCGTGCCGATCCCGGTGCTGCTGCCCGACGAGCCCGACGCGTTCGCCGTGCGCCGCCGTGAGCAACCGGCGCCCCCGCCCGCGCGGTTCACCGCGCCCGCCGAGCTGCCCCGCCGCAATCCGGGCGCCAGCGGAATCACCGAAACTCTCGTCCCCGAGAAGAACGGGGCGGGTTGGAAAGGGTTCTTCCGGCTGCGGAACGGAACCGCCAGATGACCCCGATGGACAAACGCGATCAGTTTCAGGGGAGTTGAGTAAGTGGATCACAAAGCCCTGGCTTTGGAAATGCGCGAACTGCGGGAAAAGGTGACCGGTATCACCGACACCGCGCTCACGGCGGCCGACGGACTGCTCATCGCGGCCGACACCGCCGCCTCGATCGACCCGGAGGCCCTCGCCGCGCTGGCGGCGGCCGGTCTGGGTCTGGCCCGGCGCACCGCCGAGGCCACCGACCGCGGCACGCTGCGCCAGACCGTGACGTACGGCAGTCACGGCTGCGCCGTGACCTACGCCGTCGGCGACACCGCGCTGATGGTGGTGCTCGGCGACGAGGGGATGGACGTGGACCGGCTGCATCTCGCGGCCCGGCCGACGCTCGACCGCATCGAGTCGATCCTCGCCGAGAAGGCGTCAGAAGGAGTGTGAAGGGATGGCGACGAAACGTATGACCCCAGGATTCTCCGACCAGGTGATGGGCCTGGTCAAAACCCTCAGGACCGATGCCCCCGACTGTGTGGCCTCGGGCGTGGTCGACATGGCCACCGGCATGCTGCTGTCGTACGAGACCATCGACAACCACCCGCCAGAGGTCCTCGACCTGCTGGCGGGTGCGACCCTCGACCTGTTCCAGGGGCGGACGGTCGTGATGATCGAGGACGTCTTCAAGGAGCGTCGCGGGATCACCAGTGACCACCACTTCTTCCAGGAGATCCTCGTCAACAGCGAGAACCTCACCCATCTGTTCGTGCGGATGACCGAGCAACAGGACGTCGTCGCCGTGGTGGTCTGCCGCAAGTCGGTGAACGTGGGCATGCTCTTCGCCCAGGTCCGGCGCGTGGTGCGGGAGTACGGACTCTGACGAGGGCGGGCGGACGGACTGCGGACGGGACTGCTCCTACTCCGTGCGCAGCCCGTCCGGCCGCATCATCCGCAGCAGCGGCGGCAGGCTCAGCAGGGTCACCGCCAGGACGACCCCCGCGCCGATGCCGGACATCGCCAGCACGCTCGACCAGTCGATGCGGATCTTCGTAGCGCTCATCTTCAGCAGCACCGCGCCCAGCGTCAGCCCCACCGCCGTGGCCAGGACCAGGCCCAGGGCGACCGGGATCGCCGTCTGCCACAGCACCGACAGGCTCAGCGTGCGCCGCCGGGTGCCGAAGGCGACCAGCGCCGACAGCAGCTTCTTGCGCTCACGCAACTGCTCCAGCTGCGACACCAGCAGACTCGCCCCGATGAGCAGCAGCACACAGGAGGCGCCGACGAACAGCCCGGTACGGATCGAGCGGAACTGCCGGGACTGCTCACTGCCCACCAGCGAGTACGCGTCCGCCAGCGGGTCCATCCGCGCCACGGTGTTCCGTACGTACTCGGTCGCGTCCGGCACCGACGGATCCAGCGAGACGTACGCCTTCTGGGTCAGCCCCTTCGCCGCCCGCGCGGGCAGTGCTCCCGAGGTGAACAGCAGGCCGTCGCGCGCGTACCCGGTCGGGTCCTTGCGGTGGGCCGCCTGCTTGATCCCGGCCGGTACCTTCCACGCGGTCGGTGCGGTCGGCAGGGTGTCGTACATCGGGTCGAGGTAGACCGTGTTGCCCGCCTTGGCCACGCGTCGCGTCTGGTCGTCGTACTCGCCGCCCTCGATCCGGAAGACGTCGCCGTCGCGGCAGCTCGTCAGGGCGGCCACCTCGCGCAGTTCGGCGCAGCTGCCGACGGTCACCTCCAGCTCGTCGTCCGGGTTCCGCGCCCGGTTGCCGACCGAGGTGATCGAGATCGCCCACGCTTCGCGCACGCCCTTGGTGTCCTTGAGCCGGCGGCCGACCTCGTCCAGCGGGGTCGTGCCGGAGACGGAGGCCTCCATCTGGGCCCGGGTGAGATCGTTGGCGGTCTGCTTGGTGTAGTCGCCCTGGACGCCGGCGAACAGCATCTGCAGGGCGATCGCCCCGGCCACCGCGACCGCGATGCCGTTGACCATCCTGGCGGCCGTACCACTGCTCAACTGGAGCCTGCGGACGGCGAGCTGCCAGGAGACCGAGCCGGAGTTCAGCCGGACCACGGTGGCCTCGACGACCCAGGGCAGCAGCGCGGTGACGCCGACCAGCAGCAGCACCGTGCCGCCGATCACCAGCCACTGGTTGAAGTCGCCGTTCGTGTTGCCCTTGCCGGTCATCGGATAGAGCATCCCCAGGCCGACCAGCGGCATCAGCAGCCGCCACCACAGCCGGCGGCGCGGCGGCTTCGCCTTGCGCACCACACCGAGCGGTTCGATGACGACCCCGCGCAGCGCCAGCAGCGTCACCAGGACGGCCGCGGCCGGTACGGCGACGGCCACCAGCAGGGCGAGCGCGGGCGACGGATCGAGATCGCTGGAGAACACGCTGATGTCCCGCACGTCCACGAGGGTCGCCAACTGCCGCCCCGCGAGGAAGAACCCGGTGCCGAAGACGAGCCCGAGGAGCGCCCCCGCGAGCGCCTCGCCGCCCGCGATCCGGCGCGCCATCCGCCCGTCCGCCCCGACCAGCCGCAGCGCCGCGAGCCGCCGGTCCCGGCGCTCGCCGCCGAAGCGCACCGCCGCGGCGATGAACACGGCGACCGGCAGCAGCAGGACGACGAAGACCATCACGATCAGCAGGAGCAGGATCGGGTCCAGCTTGTCCGGCTGGGTGTGGGCGGAGGGCCCGAAGTAGTCGATGCGCTCGACCTTGCCGCCGGCCAGGTGCTGCTCAAGGCCCGTCCCGCCCGCGTAGTAGGCGAGTTCGGCGGGTCCGATGAGCCCGGTGTGCGCGATCGTGCCGGTGACCCGGTACGGCAGCCGCTCGCGCAGCAGCTTCCCGGAGTCGGACGTGAGGAGCTTGTCCAGGGCGGGGGAGACCACCATCTCGCCGGGCGCCGGGAACGCCTTGACGCCCGGCGGCAGCGGCGCCTTGGACCCCTCCGGCTGCAGCAGCCGGCCGCGGACGTCCTTGTCGTGGAAGGAGGTGTCCCGGTCGGCGACGACGACGGTGTCGTCCGCCTTCGGCAGCAGTTTCCCGCCGTAGGTGAAGTCCTGCCGGGCGCTGCCGCGTTCGTCGCGGTTGGCCAGCGCGTTCGGCACGGCCGTGGTGAGCAGCAGCAGCGCCACCCCGAGCCCGACGCCGACGGCCGTCAGGATGGCCCGTACCCAGCCCTCGCGCCCGCCGCCGAAGGCGAACCGTATGCCCATGGCCAGGTCGGCCGCCCATTGCCGGGTGTTCATACGATGCGCTCCATGTCCCTGGACTTGCCGTCCCGTACGACGATCTCGCGGTCCGAGTAGGCGGCCACCCGTGCCTCGTGCGTGACCAGCACGACGGCCGCGTTGGTCGACCGGGCCGCCTCGGTCAGCAGCTCCATCACCCGCTCGCCGTTGAGCGAGTCGAGCGCGCCGGTCGGCTCGTCGGCGAACAGCACCCGCGGTCCGGTGACCAGCGAGCGGGCCACGGCGACGCGCTGCCCCTGGCCGCCGGAGACCTCACCGGGCCGCTTCTTGGCGAGGTCGTCGACCTCCAGCCGCTCCATCCAGCCGAGCGCGGTCCGCTCGGCCTCCTTGCGGTGGGTGCCGTTCAGCCGCAGCGGCAGCGCCACGTTCTCGACGCAGGTCAGTTCGGGCACCAACTGGCCGAACTGGAAGACGAACCCGAACTCCGAGCGGCGCAGCGCGCTGCGCTGTGCGTCGCTCATGGTCGCCATCTCCTGCCCGTTGTAGGTGATCGAGCCCGAGTCGGGTGGCACGATCCCGGCGAGGCAGTGCAGCAGCGTCGACTTCCCGGACCCGGAGGGCCCCATCACGGCGACGACCTCGCCGGGATGGATGGAGAACTCGGCGCCGTCGAGCGCGGTCGTCGGGCCGTAGGCCTTGCGCAGCTCATGGGCCGCGAGCAGGGAACCGGCGGGATGTGTCGTCACTTGGCCACCACCTCGGCGAGCTTGTCGAGGCGCGCGGCGGTGAGTTCCAGCCACCGCAGGTCGGCCTCCAGATGGAAGAGGGCGTGGTCGCAGATCAGCTGGTCCGCGAGATCGCCCGTGCGCTTGCGGTCGGTGAGGATCCGCATGCTGCGCAGATGCTCGGAGCGCTGCACGTCGAGGATCTCCGCCGCGTTGCGGTGGGTCAGCAGCGCGAGGACGACCTTGGTGTAGAGGGCCGACTGCAGATACGGCTCGGGCTTCTCCGGCGTCGCGAGCCACTGCTGGACGTCGGTGATCCCGGCGTCGGTGATCGCGTACCGCTTGCGCTCGGGCCCGCCGCCCGCCTCGATGCCGTCGACCTCGACGAGGCCGTTCTTCAGCAGTCGGGACATCGTCGAGTAGACCTGGCCGTAGTGCAGCGGCCGGTCGTGACCGAACTTCTCGTCGAAGGCGCGCTTCAGGTCGTAACCGTGACGCGGGCCGGACTCCAGGAGTCCCAGGAGGGTGTGACCGATGGACATGCCGAGCACTCTACACACGGGGTATACGCGGTGTGTATACGCACCGTGTGTAGATCATGGCGGGGGGTGCGGAGGCGCAGGTGGAGCGCGGGTGGGGGCCGATTGTCACGGTTCTGCCACATGCCGGCGGGCGTGGGCCGGCCCGTCCGGCGTGCGAGGACGAGGCCTTTCAGGACGAAGGGGGGCCGGGGACGGAGCCCCCGGGAGGACGGCCGCGACGGGGCAGCGGCCCGGCCTCGCCGGGAAGCCGCCCCGCCTCCGCCAGGGCCCGCCGCAGCAGGAACTCGATCTGCGCGTTGGCGGACCGCAGCTCGTCACCGGCCCAGCGGGCAATGGCCTCGTACACCGCGGGGTCCAGCCGCAGCAGCACCTGCTTGCGCTGCTGCGGCCGGCGTTGGGGGGCCGCGCCCCCGGAGGGAACCGTCACTGGTACAGGGTGCCCGTGTTCAGCACCGGCTGCGGCGCCCGGTCCCCGCAGAGCACCACCAGCAGGTTGGACACCATCGCCGCCTTGCGCTCCTCGTCCAGCTCCACGATGTCCTGCTCGGTGATCCGCGCCAGCGCCGCCTCGACCATGCCCACCGCCCCGTCCACGATCTGCCGCCGCGCCGCGACGACCGCCCCCGCCTGCTGCCGCTGAAGCATCGCCGAGGCGATCTCGGGCGCGTACGCGAGGTGCGTGAAGCGGGACTCGATGATCTGCACCCCGGCCGCCTCGACCCGTGCGCTCAGCTCGACGGCCAGCTTCTCGGTGATCTCCTCCGCGTTCCCGCGCAGCGAGAGACCGCCCTCGTCGTGGGCGTCGTAGGGATACTCGATGGCGATGTGGCGGACGGCCGTCTCGGTCTGGGTGGCGACGAACTCGGTGTAGTCGTCGACCTCGAACGTGGCCTGCGCGGTGTCGCGGACCTTCCACACGACGACCGCTGCCAGCTCGATCGGGTTGCCGTAGGCGTCGTTGACCTTGAGGACCGCGGTCTCGTGGTTGCGGACCCGGGTCGAGATCTTCGTGCGCGAGGTGAACGGGTTCACCCAGCGCAGTCCGTCCTGCCGGATCGTCCCCCGGTACCGCCCGAAGAGCTGCACGACCCGTGCCTCGCCCGGCGCCACCGTGTTCAGCCCGCGCATCGCGATGAACGCGGCGATCAGCACGAGGACGCCGCCGATGATCAGCGCGGCCTTGACGCCGTCCTCGTCGACCGCGCCCGCTCCGGCCAGCAGTCCGGCGGCGACGAGCAGTCCGACGAGGCCGAGGACGAGCGCGAGCGCGCCGCCGATGCTGTGCGCGGCGAACTCGCGCACACGCGGTGCGGGCATCTCGGGGACGTCCGCTGTCTGGTCGGTGGTCATGGTGTTCCCCCGTAGCTCGGTTGAATCAAAGTGATATCACTTTACCCGACTGCGGCAACCCTCAACCCCTCTCGCACGTCGGTTCCATAAGGACGGGTGCTGATTGTCACGTCCGTAATGGGCCGGATCGACAGCCCTTTGTCACAACTCCTGGTGTTAGCTTTCTGAGCTGACTTCACGGGCGAACCTGTGTGACATCGGACCACAAGAGAGCGAAGCGGAGCGGAACGGACTCATGGGACGAGCGGAAGAGAGACGAGCGCGCCAACGCGGTGGCCACCGCGCTGCGCCCAAGACCCGCCGCTCGTCCGGGGCGGGAGCCGAGGGTGCCGGAGGCGGCAAGGGCGGCAAGAGCTTCATACGCAGGCTCTTCACCTGGAAGAAGATCCTCGGCGCGTTCCTCGGCGTCTGCCTGCTCGGCATCGGCGCGTTCATCGTGCTCTACATGATGATCAGCATCCCCGAGGGCAACGCCGACGCGAAGCTGCAGAGCAACGTCTACAAGTACAGCGACGGCTCGATCCTGACCCGCAAGGGCGATGTGAACCGCGAGAACGTCGACCTCTCGCAGGTCCCCAAGGCCGTCCAGGAGACCTTCGTCGCCGCCGAGAACAAGACGTTCTACAGCGACGCCGGCGTCGACCTCAAGGGCACCGCCCGCGGCCTGCTCAACACGCTGTCCGGCAAGGGCGCGCAGGGCGGCTCGACGATCACCCAGCAGTACGTCAAGAACTACTACCTGACGCAGGACCAGACCGTCACGCGCAAGCTGAAGGAAATGGTCATCTCGCTGAAGCTGGACCGCGAGAAGTCCAAGGACTACATCCTCGCCGGGTACATCAACACCAGCTACTACGGTCGCGGCGCCTACGGCATCCAGGCCGCGGCACAGGCCTACTACCGGGTCGACGCCAAGGACCTCACCGTTCCGCAGGGCGCCTATCTCGCCGCGCTCCTCCAGGCGCCGAGCCAGTACGACTGGCAGGCGGCGACCGACACCGGCCGCAAGCTGGTGCAGGCGCGCTGGAACTACGTGCTGGACAACATGGTCGACCAGGACTGGCTGACGACGGCCAAGCGCGAGGCCATGAAGTTCCCGGTCCCGAAGGCACCCAAGGCCGAGGCCGGCATGGCGGGCCAGACCGGCTACATGGTCACCGCCGCCAACGAGGCCCTGGAGAAGCAGCTCATCGCCTCGGGCCAGGCCGCCAGCACCAAGGACGCCGAGAACCTGGTCAGCGCGGGCGGCTGGACGATCACGCTCAACATCGACAAGAAGAAGCAGGCCCAGCTGGAGAAGTCGGTCAAGTCCCAGCTGACCAGCAAGCTCGACGCCAAGAAGCGCAAGGTCGACGGCAACGTCCAGCCCGGCGCGGTCTCCGTGAACCCGAAGACGGGCGCGGTCGTGGCGATGTACGGCGGCGCGGGCTACACCGAGCACTACGTCAACAACGCGACCCGCACCGACTACCAGCCCGCGTCGACGTTCAAGCCGGTGATCCTGGCCGCGGCCCTGGCCGACCAGGCCAAGACGCAGTCCGGTAAGACGATCACCACGAACTCGGTCTACGACGGCACCAGCAGGCGCCCGGTCGTGGGCAGCGACATCGCGTTCGCCCCGCAGAACGAGGACGACGCCGACTACGGCAAGGTCACCGTCCAGACGGCGATGAACCAGTCGATCAACTCGGTGTTCGCGCAGCTCGGTGTCGACGTCGGCATGGACAAGGTCATGAAGACCGCGGGCGAGCTGGGCATGGACACCGGCGACCTGAAGGCCGTGCCGGCCCAGACCCTCGGCACCATGGGCGCGAGCCCGATGGAGATGGCCGGGGTCTACGCCACCTTCGACAACCACGGCAAGAAGGTCACCCCGGCGATCATCAAGTCGGTCGCGCACAACACCCGCACGGTCACCCTGCCCAACCCGATCGGGTCCCAGGTCATCCCGGCCGAGGCCGCCGACACGGTGACCTCGGTGCTGACCGGGGTGGTCGACGACGGTACGGCGAAGAAGTCGGTGCAGAACAACCCCCGGCGCGACGGCCAGCAGGTCGCGGGCAAGACGGGTACCTCCGACAACAACAAGTCGGCCTGGTTCACCGGCTACACGCCCGACCTGGTCACCTCGGTGGGCCTGTTCGGCGAGGACGCCAAGAGCCATGCGCAGGTGCCGCTGACCGGCGCGACCGGGCTGATCGCCACCAGCGGCGGCCGGATCAACGGTGGTGGCTATCCGGCGGAGATCTGGGCGACGTACATGTTCGGGGTGACCAAGGCGAACAACAAGTTCGATCTGGACACCGACCAGGGCGCGGCCGTCGAGCCGTCCTACACCCCGACGCCGACCCCGACCCCGTCGGCGACGCCGTCCGAGACGCCGACCACCAAGTCGCCGTCCCCGACCCCGACGACGGAGTCCCCGACGCCGACTCCCACGCCGACCCCGACCCCCACGTCCAGCCCGACGCCGACGACGAGTCCGCCGACGACACCGGGCGGTGGCGACGGCACGGACGAACCGTTCGACGGACTCGGCCAGTAGGGACCGTCCCGTACGACGCGAGAGGGCGCCCGGCACTTCGCCGGGCGCCCTCTCGCGTTCTTCCGGGTGAACTCGCCTTCCGCTAGGCGAAGTTCGCGGCGATCCGGTCGCCGACCTCCTTGTCGATGCTGTGCCAGTACTGCAGGGCGCGGTCGAGGACCGAGCGGGAGACGTCGGCCTTCAGATGGCCGGTGACGTTGGCGACGAGGCGGTCGCGGGCCGCGTCGTCCAGGACCTCCCGGACCATCGTGCCCGCCTGGCCCCAGTCGTCGTCCTCGCGGTGCGGCCTCGTCGCCTCGCGGACCAGTTCACCGGTGGTCCGCCAGCTCGCCGGCTCGCCGAACCGCCCGTAGTCGGCCGCGGGGCCGCCGTAGGAGTTCGGGGCGTACGGGCGGGCGGTGCGCGACGGTTCGTAGCGCATCGGGCCGTCCTTGGCGTACGAGTTGACCGTCGCGTGCGGGCGGTTCGGCGGCAGCTGGGTGTAGTTGGGGCCGATCCGGTACCGGTGGGCGTCCGGGTACGAGAAGAGCCGGCCCAGCAGCATCTTGTCCGGCGACGGGCCGATGCCCGGGACCAGGTTCGAGGGCTCGAAGGAGGCCTGCTCGATGTGGACGAAGTAGTCCTCGGGGTTGCGGTTCAGGGTCATCCGGCCGACGTCGATCAGCGGATAGTCCCCGTGCGGCCAGACCTTCGTCAGGTCGAAGGGGTTGAAGCGGTAGTCCGCCGCGTCCTCGAACGGCATGATCTGGACCTTCAGGGACCAGCTCGGCGCGTTCCCGGCCTCGATCGACTCGTACAGGTCGCGGCGGTGCTTGTCGCCGTCGGCACCGGCCAGCTCGTCGGCCTCGTCCTGCGTGAGGTACTCGATGCCCTGGTCGGTCTTGAAGTGGTACTTCACCCAGAACCGCTCACCGGCGCCGTTGATCCACATGTAGGTGTGGGAGCTGTAGCCGTTCATGTGGCGGTACGTCTTCGGGATGCCCCGGTCGCCCATCAGCCAGGTCACCTGGTGTGCCGACTCGGGGGAGAGGGTCCAGAAGTCCCACTGCATGTCGTTGCTGCGCAGCCCGGTCACCGGGTGCCGCTTCTGCGAGCGGATGAAGTCCTGGAACTTGATCGTGTCACGGACGAAGAAGACCGGGGTGTTGTTGCCCACCATGTCGTAATTGCCGTGCTCTGTGTAGAACTTCAGCGCGAAGCCGCGCGGGTCGCGCCAGGTGTCGGGCGAGCCCTGCTCACCGGCGACGGTCGAGAACCGCGCCAGCATCTCGGTGCGCCTGCCCGGCTGGAAGAGGTCGGCCCGGGTGAACTGGCTGACGTCATTGGTCACTTCGAAGAAGCCGTACGCACCGGAGCCCTTGGCGTGCACCACCCGCTCGGGGACCCGTTCCCGGTTGAACTGGGCCATCTTCTCGATGAGGTAGTGGTCCTGGAGCAGGATCGGGCCGTCGGGACCGACGGTGAGCGAGTGCTCGTCGCTCTCCACCGGGATGCCGACGTTGTTCGTGGTGTACGGAGTGTGCTGGGGTGACTGCGTCACGAGCGTCCTCCTGTTCGGAAGAAAGTAGGTCGCTTTCGCTTCGCGTACCCCAGCAGTCAACTCCGACGCTGGAATGTCGGCAACTTTTGGACGCGTTCTAATTCCGGTTCAGTTCGAACCAGACCACCTTCCCGGTGCTCAGCCGCGTGGCTCCCCAGCGGCGGGCCAGCCTGTTGACCAGGTACAGCCCGCGTCCGCCCTCGTCCGTCGCCCGCGCCTGCCGCAGCCGCGGCAGCTGCGGCACGTCGTCGCCGACCTCGCAGCGCAGCACGTCCGTCCGCAGCAGCCGCAGCGTGACCGGCCGGGACGCGTACCGCACCGCGTTCGTCACCACCTCGCTGACCAGCAGCTCCACGGAGTCGCTCATGTCCTCCATGCCCCAGCGGGCCAGCGCGCGCCGGGCCAGCCGGCGGGCCTGGCCGGGCGCCGAGTCCTCCGGGTCGAGGAACCAGTACGCCACGTCACTGGGCGCGATCCCGTCGAAGCGGGCGGCGAGCAGCGCGATGTCGTCGTCCCGGTCGCCCGGGCCGAGCATGTCGAGCACCTCGTCGCACAGGGCCTCCAGGGGCGGCGGGTGGTCGGGTCCGGTGAGCTGCGCGACCGCGGCGAGCTTCTCGCGCAGCTGCTCTATGCCGGTCCACACGTCCCGCAGCCGCGACTCGACCAGCCCGTCCGTGTAGAGGAGCAGCGTCGCACCCGCCGGGGCGTCCAGCTCCACGGCCTCGAAGTCGACCCCGCCGACACCGATCGGGGCGCCCGGCGGCACCCGCAGCACCTCGGCCCGGCCGCCCAGATGCAGCAGCACGGGCGGCGGATGGCCCGCGTTGGCGATGGTGATGCGGTGCGAGACCGGGTCGTAGACCGCGTAGAGGCAGGTCGCCATGCGGTCGGTGCCCAGCCGCTGGGCCTGTTCGTCGAGGTGGTGCAGGACCTCCTGCGGAGGCAGGTCGAGACCGGCCAACGTCTGCGCGGTGGTACGGAGTTGGCCCATGATCGCGGCCGAGGTCATGGAGTGGCCCATGACGTCACCGACGACCAGCGCCACCCGGCTGCCGGGCAGCGGGATCGCGTCGTACCAGTCGCCGCCGACGCGTGCCGTCTCGGCGGCGGGCAGATACCGGGACGCCAGCCGGACGCCGGTGGGGCGCGGCAGGTTCTCCGGGAGCATGGTGCGCTGCAGCTCGTCGGCGATGTACGCCTCACGGCCGTAGAGGACCGCCTTGTCGATGCCCAGGGCGCTGTGCGTGGCGAGTTGGGCGGCGACCAGGAGGTCGTCGGCCTCGAACGCCATGCGCTCGGGTCGGCGCAGGAAGAGCGCGGCACCGATCACCCGGCGCCGGCCGCGCAGCGGCGCGAGGATCGCCCGCTGACCTGCCGGAACGATCAACTCACCGCCCTCGCCGAGCAGTTCGGGCAGGGCCGCGCGGGCGGCGGGCGAGTCGGCGAAGACGGGACGGACGCCCCGCAGCACCTCGTTCAGTGCGCCGCCGGGCCGTACCTCGCACAACTCGGCCGTGACCGCGGACAGTTCGGAGGGCTGCTCCGGCTGTATCGCGGGCATGAAGCCGTTCTCCGTGTCCCGCTCCTCCGGGATCCGGTCCGTGCGGCGCAGGCGCAGCACGACGGGACCCGTCGGCCGCTCGTCGCCCACCGGGAGCGGGTCGCGCAGATAGACCAGGATCGCGTCCGAGAACGTCGGCACGGTCGCCCGGCACAGCCCCATGACGATCTCGTCGAGGTCGATGCCGCGGGCGATCCGCCGGGTCGCGGCGCCCACGAAGCGCAGCCGGTCCCCGTCCCGCCGCATCGGCATGGGACCACCGGGCGGCGGCCCCTGTCCCGTACGGCGCTCCTTGCCGGAGGCGTCGGTGAGCCCGCCACCGCCCGGCTGGGCCGGGATGCCGTCCGGCGACGGACGGGGGCGATGGGCGTCGGGTTCGGCCGCCGAGGGCTGGGAGTGCTCGGAACCGGCTGCGGCGGTATCGGGCTCGGGCTTCACAGGGGTACCTGCCGGGTCCTTCCGCTTGGCGCGGGACGTGCTCGTACCCGGTGCCGAAGGCGGCTCACCGGTGCGTGCCTGTGCCGGTAAACCGGCGCCACCGGACGGCCTGGACGGCGTCGAGGTGTGCAGGAGCGCCCCGCGGGGGTCTGCGGGGTCGGCGCCGCCGGGGCGCTCGAACGAGATGGGGTGCTCCGTCACGCGTGTCGAATCCGTCCGTCCGGGCCCGCACGCCGCGCGTGCGGATCGTCCCGCCGAAATGCCGATACCCGGAATACGTGCCCCAGGAACGGAATTCCCGCGTGGTCAGAGGCTGTTCCTGTGCCACCGGCGGACCGGCGGCCCGGACCGGTGGTGTCCTGATACCCCTCGCTCACGTCCTGCCGCCCCTCGGTGACGTCTGGTCAGTCCCGGTGCCTGCCCGGGGAGTTGTCGCTGTGTCCTTGCGGAGGACGATCCTACGGTTGTCGACCGGGGGCGCATCAAGGGTCTCATGTGGACAAGTGAGCGGGGGAGCGGTCCCAGTCCTCCGGAAGTGAAGGTACAGCCCAGGACGGATTCGGGCGCCAGTGTTGCCAGCCGTCCCCGAACGGAGACCCCCACGAACGGATCACGTCCACCGCCGACCAGCCCGCTTTCCTTACGCGTTCGGCCAGTTGGGGATCCATCAGACCGTCCCGCTGGGCCTGCGCGAACTCGTCCTCGTCGAGCCAGCGCCAACTGCGGTCCGGGTGGACGGAGATGTCCAGGAAGTGATCCACCGAGTCGACCCCGCCGTCCCAACGGAGCTGCGGTTCCTCAAGGTTCACGTACCAGTTCTTGAACTGCCATCCAGGGTCCCAGAAAAGCCACACCGACCAGGGCTCACCGGGCCGCGCCAGCTTCAGCACACCCGTGCCGAACCAGTGGTCGCGCCGGACCGTGCGCGGCTTCGTGTACCGGGTCTCCAGCGGCTCCCCGTGCACCGACGTGCCGTCCGCCAGCACCGGCCGCACACACTCGGTGCCGGGCGCCATCCAGACGGCGAGCACCTCCTCGTCGTCACGGACGACGGTGACGGGACGGGCGATGTGGAAGCGCGGCCCCGCGTTCTCCCGGTACCGCCACAGGATCTGGTCCCCGGGCGCCCAGAAGGCCGTAGACGTACCCGCTTCCACCGCTCGCACCGCTCCACCGTCTGCCATGAACAGATATTAGGTGCCCCGGGCATACGACGCTGCGGTCCGCGTCACGGTTCGTGCCGGGGCGGTCATTGGTTACGGACGCGTCATCCGCAGGACATCGAGAGCCTCGTCGAGCTGCGCCTCGGTCAGGTCGCCGCGCTCCACATAGCCGTTCTCGACCACGACCTGACGGATCGTCTTCCGCTCGGCGAGTGCCTTCTTGGCCACCTTGGCGGCCTCCTCGTACCCGATGTACTTGTTGAGCGGGGTCACCACGGACGGCGACGACTCGGCGTACTCCCGGGCCCGCTCCCGGTGCGCGACGATCCCGTCCACGGTCCGGTCGGCGAGCAGCCGGGAGACGTTCGCCAGCAGGCGGACGGATTCCAGGACGTTCTTGGCGATCACCGGCAGCATGACGTTCAGCTCGAAGTTGCCCGCGGCCCCGGCGGTGGCGACGGTCGCGTCATTGCCCACGACCTGCGCGGCGACCATCAGCACGGCCTCCGGGATGACCGGGTTGACCTTGCCGGGCATGATCGAGGACCCCGGCTGGAGATCGGGCAGCGAGATCTCCGACAGCCCGGTGCGCGGCCCGGACGCCATCCACCGCAGATCGTTCGCGATCTTCGTCAGTCCCACGGCGATGGTCCGCAGCTGCCCGCTGGTCTCGACGATCCCGTCCCGCGCGCCCTGTGCCTCGAAGTGGTCCCGCGCCTCGGTCAGCGGCAGCCCGGTGACCAGCGCGACCTCGGCGATCACGGCGGCCGAGAACCCGGGCGGGGTGTTGATCCCGGTGCCCACCGCGGTACCGCCCAGGGGCAGTTCGGCGAGCCGGGGCAGTGAGGCCTCCAACCGCTCGACGCCGTACCGGACCTGAGCGGCGTACCCGCCGAACTCCTGGCCCAGCGTGACCGGTGTGGCGTCCATCAGATGGGTCCGCCCGGACTTCACGACATCGGCGAACTCGACGGACTTGCGCGACAGCGCGCCCGCGAGGTGCTCCAGGGCGGGGATCAGATCGTGGATGACGGCGCCGGTGGCCGCGATGTGGATGGACGACGGGAAGACGTCGTTGGACGACTGCGAGGCGTTGACGTGGTCGTTCGGGTGCACGTCGCGCCCGAGCCGCTCGGTCGCGAGGGTGGCGATCACCTCGTTGGTGTTCATGTTGGACGAGGTGCCCGACCCCGTCTGGAACACGTCGATCGGGAAGTGCTCGTCCCACGTCCCGCCGGCCACCTCACGGGCCGCTTCCTGGATCGCCTCCGCGATGTCCTTGTCGAGCACGCCCAGTTCGGCGTTCACCTTCGCGGCGGCGCCCTTGATCCGGGCCAGCGCCTCGATGTGGGCGCGCTCGATGCGCTGCCCCGAGATCGGGAAGTTCTCCACCGCCCGCTGGGTCTGCGCCCGCCACTTCGCGTCGACCGGGACCCGCACCTCCCCCATCGAATCGTGCTCGATGCGGAACGGACCCGCTGTCTGACCGTCGGCCATCGCCGATCACCTCCTGTGAGGGACAGCATCGCGGACCCGTCCCGTGTTCCCGGCGCGGCGGGCGCGGACGGAGTGTTCCGGGCGAGCGCCTCAGCGGCCGGGCCCGGTGCACACCGGCCTGCCGCCCACCTCGGCGCACGCCTGGGCCGCGCGCGGGTCCGCCGCGGCCAGCATCGGGCTGCTGTAGCCGTCCGCACGGTGACCGGGGTACTCGGCGGACAGCTCGTCCTGGCCCGCCCTGATGGAGATCTCCCGCGCCCCCGCGAGCCGGGTGCGCACCTCGGACCAGACGGTCGCGCAGGACGGCGAGTACCGCAGCAGCACGACCTGGGCGGCCCGGGCGGCGGACCGCTCCGTGCGGGCGTCCCGGGCGCAGGTCTGCGCGGACGGCAGCGCCCCCTGGCAGCCGCCGCCCCGGCAGGAGGCCACCGTGCGCTGCGCGGCCCCGCTGTCGCGGTCGAGGACGTCGGCGGCCCCGGCGGTGACGGCGACCGTGGTGGCCATCGCGGCGAGGGCGACGAGCGCGCGGACCGGGGGCCGCAGCCGGAGCCGGCGGGACGGCACGGACGTCACGGACGTCACGGACGACACGGAGGGCACAGGGGGCACAGAGGGCACGGCAGGCGGCTGCGGCGGGGGAGGCGTGGGCCTCGCCTGTTCCTGGGTCGCCGCGTCCCACAGGGAGAGCAGCGCGCCGGGGTCGGTGTGCGCGAGCCGGGCGAGGGCCTCGACCGCGGACCGGGGCGGGAGGTGGTCGCCGTTGAGATAGCGGTGCCACGTGGACTTGCTGAACGGGGTGACGGAGGCGAGCGCGGCCAGGCTCAGCCCGGTCCGCCGCTTCAGGAGACGGAGCCGTTCCGTCAGGAGCCGCCCTGCGTCGTCGTACGGGCCGGGCGGCGGCTGCCGCTCGACCGTCACATGGCTTTCCATCCTGCTCCCTCGCCGTACCGGGGTGACCGCCGTGATCCGTTCCCGGGGGCGGTGCCGGGCCACACCCGGATCGCCGGAATATGAAGGGGTGTTGACCTGGCGTCCCCCGACGGGACGTACGGGACCGTCCCGTCGGGGGCGCCGCGGGTCAGGCGGGGGTCAGCACCAGCGGACGGCGGTGCGGTTGCGGACGTAGTGGGCGGAGACGTAGCCCTCGTGGTGCGGGAGCTTGTACCAGCGGTGGTTGCCGTAGACGTTCGATCCGTACGTCTTGCAGACGATCGGCAGCATCCGGCCGACCGGCCGGGAACCGACCACGCGGTAGCCGGTGCCCGGGCCGGAACGGATGTTCAGCCGCTTGTAGTGCCGGGTGGTGACCTGCCCCACCGCGTGCCGCGCCGCGTGGTGGGTGACGTGGTGCGCGGCGGGGGCGGCCGGGGCGGCGGTGGCGGCGACGGCTGTCACGGGGAAGACGGCGACAGCCGCGACCGCGGCCACGAGCCCGTTGCGCAGAAGGCGTCCGAACATGGGGGGTTCCTCCGAGTCGACCGTGGACCACGGGGTGTGATCCAGTCGACCGGAGCTTTTCCGGCAAAGCGCCCGAAAATGCCGTCCCGGACGTCCCTGGGACGAACTGGGCCGAACCGGGACGGGCTGCGGGCTAGCCCAGACCCGGGCCCCGTACCGGAATGTGCGTGAACGTGGGCTCCGGTGCCGGGTTCTGGAAGAAGTCGTTGCCCTTGTCGTCGACGACGACGAACGCCGGGAAGTCCTCGACCTCGATCTTCCAGACCGCCTCCATCCCGAGCTCCTCGTACTCGACGACCTCGACCTTCTTGATGCAGTCCTGGGCGAGGCGTGCCGCGGGCCCGCCGATCGACCCGAGATAGAACCCGCCGTGCGCGTCGCACGCGGACGTGACCTGTTTGCTCCGGTTCCCCTTGGCCAGCATCACCTTGGACCCGCCCGCCGCCTGGAACTGCTCGACGTACGAGTCCATGCGCCCGGCGGTCGTGGGCCCGAAGGACCCCGACGCGTACCCCTCGGGCGTCTTGGCGGGGCCCGCGTAGTACACGGGGTGGTCCTTCAGGTACTGCGGCATCTCCTCGCCCGCGTCCAGCCGCTCCTTGATCTTGGCGTGCGCGATGTCACGCGCCACGACGAGCGGCCCGGAGAGCGAGAGCCGGGTCTTGACGGGGTACTTGGTCAGCTCGGCGAGGATGTCGTCCATCGGCTGGTTGAGGTCGATCCGCACGACGTCCTCCTCGGCGGAGTCGAGATGCTCGTCGGTCGTCTCCGGCAGGAACCGCGCCGGGTCCGTCTCCAGCTGCTCCAGGAACACGCCCTCGGCGGTGATCTTCGCGACGGCCTGCCGGTCGGCCGAGCAGGACACGGCGATGGCGACCGGGCAGGACGCGCCGTGCCGGGGCAGCCGTACGACGCGCACGTCGTGGCAGAAGTACTTGCCGCCGAACTGCGCCCCGATCCCGATCCGCTGGGTCAGCTCGAAGACCTTCTGCTCCAGCTCCTTGTCCCGGAAGCCGTAGCCCAGCTCGGAGCCCTCGGCCGGGATCTCGTCCAGGTAGTGCGCGGAGGCGTACTTCGCGGTCTTCAGCGCGTACTCGGCGCTCGTGCCGCCGACCACGATCGCCAGGTGGTACGGAGGGCACGCGGCCGTGCCGAGCGAACGGATCTTCTCCTCCAGGAACTTCATCATGGAGCCCTCGTTGAGGACCGCCTTGGTCTCCTGGTAGAGGAACGACTTGTTCGCCGAGCCGCCGCCCTTGGCCATGAACAGGAACTTGTAGGCGCCGCCGTCGGTCGCGTACAGCTCGATCTGGGCCGGCAGGTTCGACCCGGTGTTCTTCTCGTCCCACATGGTGAGGGGGGCCATCTGCGAGTACCGCAGGTTGAGGTTCAGGTAGGCGTCGTAGATGCCGCGCGACAGGGCCGCCTCGTCGCCGCCCTCCGTGAGGACGTGCTGCCCGCGCTTGCCCATGACGATCGCCGTACCGGTGTCCTGGCACATGGGGAGCACGCCGGCCGCCGCGATGTTCGCGTTCTTCAGGAGGTCCAGCGCCACGAACTTGTCGTTGTTCGACGCCTCGGGGTCGTCGACGATCCGGCGCAGCTGGGCGAGGTGGGCGGGGCGCAGGTAGTGCTGGATGTCGTGGATGGCCTCGGCGGCGAGCTTCCGCAGCGCCTCCGGCTCGACCTTGAGGAACGTCCGCCCGTCGGCCTCGAAGGTGGAGACACCCTCGGAGGTCACCAGCCGGTACGGGGTGGTGTCCTCTCCCATGGGGAGCAGATCGGTGTACGCGAACTCAGGCATCGCAGCCCATTCCTCACTCGACAGACGGCCGCCCGCCGACACTGGCGGGCGCTCACCAGCGTAGAACCTGCCGCTGACAGCCCGCTTGTGAGGTAAGGCTCAGTAGTCCAGGGCCTCTCTCCGGGGCCGCGCCACGCCAACGTTGTCCACACCCCTAGTCGCGATCTATCGCGTTTCGGTACGCTGCTGCCGTGGACCTTCAGAAGCAGCCCGCGGCCCCGCAGTCCGCCGCCCAGCAGCCCGCCCCCGCCGCCTCGGCACTGCGCGCGTCGGACGCCGACCGCGACCGCATCGCCGACATCCTCCGCGAGGCCCTGGCCGAGGGCCGGCTGGACTCGGACGAGCACGCCGAGCGGGTCGAGGGGGTGCTGAGCGCCAAGACGGTCGGCGAGCTGGAGGTCTTCATCCAGGACCTCCCGGCCGCGCACGGCCACCGGCCGCGGACCCCGTCGTACAGCCCGGCCCCGAACCGCCCGACGGAGGGCGCGATCCCGCCCGAGGCCGACGAGAACGTGGTGGCGGTGTTCAGCGCCGCGATGCGCAAGGGCCGCTGGCGCGCGGGCCGCCGGATGCACGCGTACGCCGTGTTCGGCAGTGTCGAGATCGACCTCAGCGAGGCGATCTTCGAGTACCAGCAGGTCGTCATCAAGGCGGTCTCCGTCTTCGGCAACGTCGAGATCCGCGTCCCGGAGAACGTGTCGCTCCGCGGCACCGGCGGCGGCGTCCTCGGCAACTTCGAGGTGGACACGCTGGATTCCCTGGAGCCGGACGCGCCCGTGATCTACGTCGACGGCTGGGCCGTCCTCGGGAACATCGAGGCCAAACCGAAGCGCGGCAAGCTGGTCGCGGACATTCTCGACCGGGTTCAGCGCAAGGTCGACAAGCGTTTGCGCAAACACCTGGAGCATTGACGGTCGTGAACCGGAACACATGTGGAGCTGATCGGTCCAAGCCCTGAGAGCCCTTGCGGCGCACGGAAACGCTTGCGAACCAGCGGTTGGGAACTCAGTGCATAGGCGCGCGCACAGCGGGTAGGCCTTGCTGCATCGTCTCTCGCTCGCGAAGCCGTCGTCAGGAGTAGACCGTGCTGCAACCGCCGCATTCGTCCCTGCAGGTAGCTGCTGTCCCGGCCCAGCGGGTGCCTGCGCGAGACAGGGACCAAGACGCTCCCTGGCACACCGAAGCGGTGTGCCGGCGCGACGAGGCAGGCCTGTTCTTCGCCCCCTCCAAGGAACCCACCGCCGCCCGGCTCTCCCGCGAGGACGCCGCCAAGCGCGTCTGCGCCCGCTGTCCGGTCATGGTGGAGTGCCGGGAGCACGCCCTCCTGCAACCCGAGCCCTACGGCGTCTGGGGCGGCCTCACCGCCGCCGAGCGCCGTGTGGTCCTGGCCAGGCGCCGCCGCCGCGACCTGGAACTCCAGAAATCCCGAGCGGCAGCCCGCATAGCAGCGGCGGGCTAACCGACAAGGACGAGGCGCCCCCACCGCACCGGGGGCGCCTCTTCAATTGCCGGGCGGGCCACCCGCGAAGGGGGCCCAGGGCGCGTTACTTGGCCCGGTCGAAGTCGATCGCGCTGTACGCCCGCAACTTGCTCAGCCGGTGCTCCGAGTCGATCCGCCTGACCGTCCCGGACTTCGACCGCATCACGATCGAGTCGGTGGTCGCGGTCTCCGCCCGGTAGCGGACGCCCCGCAGCAACTCCCCGTCCGTGATCCCGGTGGCGACGAAGAACACGTTCTCCCCCGACACCAGGTCGTCGGTGGTGAGTACCTGGTCCAGGTCGTGCCCCGCGTCCAGCGCCCGCTGCCGCTCGGCGTCGTCCTTGGGCCACAACTTGCCCTGGATCACACCCCCGAGACACTTCACGGCACACGCCGAGATGATGCCCTCCGGCGTACCGCCGACCCCGAGCAGCAGATCCACGCCGGTGCCTTCGCGCAGCGCCAGGATCGACCCCGCGACGTCTCCGTCGGAGATCAGCTTGATCCGCGCACCGGTCTCCCGGATCTCCTTGATGATCCCGTCGTGCCGGGGCCGGTCGAGCACGACGACCGTGACGTCCTCCGGCGTGACCCGCTTCGCCTTGGCGACCCGCCGCACGTTCACCGAGATCGGCGCCTCGATGTCGACGAACTCGGCCGCCTCCGGCCCGGCGACGAGCTTGTCCATGTAGAACACGGCGGACGGGTCGAACATCGACCCCCGGTCCGCGGCGGCCAGCACCGCGATGGCGTTCGGCATGCCCTTGGCGTTGAGCGTGGTCCCGTCGATCGGGTCGACGGCGATGTCGCACTCGGGCCCGGTCCCGTCACCGACGCGCTCGCCGTTGAAGAGCATCGGCGCCTCGTCCTTCTCGCCCTCCCCGATGACGACGACGCCGTTCATCGAGACGGTGGAGACGAGGGTCCGCATGGCACGCACGGCGGCACCGTCGGCGCCGTTCTTGTCACCGCGCCCGACCCAGCGGCCCGCGGCCATCGCGGCGGCTTCGGTCACCCGGACGAGCTCCAGGGCGAGGTTGCGGTCGGGGGCCTCGGAGGGGACCTCGAGTTCGGACGGCAGATGATGATGCTCGGTCATCGGAGCGCACCTTTCTGATACGACGACGGCCGGATGAGGGTATGGCCACGACTCTATCGCCAGGCAGACAAAATGAGCAGGGGGGCCCACGGATGAGCGGACCAGGGCACCTGCGACGATAGGGACGTGGCAGGTTCGAACGGCAAGCAGAAGACGGTCCGGGACATGATCCTCTCCCTGGGCCTGATCGGGATCGCGGCGGCGATCGTCTACATCTTCATCCCGCACAGCGACCACGCTCCGGACGTCAAGCGGGTCGACTACCGCGTGGAGCTGCTCACGGCACGCCGTGCGGCGCCGTACCCGGTGGCGGCCCCGGAAGGCCTGGCCAAGAGCTGGAAGGCGACCTCGGTCAGCTACGACGGCGCCGCGTTCGACACCTGGCACCTCGGGTTCAGTGCCCCTGGCGGTCAGTACGTGCAGATAGAGCAGTCGACTCAGAAGCCGGCCGACTTCATCGACACCGCCAGCCAGGGTGCCTCCGCCACGAAGACCACCCAGAACATCGACGGCCGCACCTGGACCCGCTGGACCGGCGGTCGCTACGACGCCCTCGTGCTCGCGGACAAGGGCTCGACGACGGTCGTCGCGGGCACCGGCTCCTTCGACCAGCTGACCGAGATGGCCGAGGCGTTGAGGACGAAGTAGCCCGACCGGCACGCCCCGGTCCGGGACCGCCCGGCCGCGACGGATTGGACCGGCGGTGACGACGTGGACCGGCGGTGACGACGAAGGCCCCCGGCGCTGTGCGCGCCGGGGGCCTTGGTGTGTCATGCGTCTCAGACGGTCGTGACGACCTCGTCGTAGGCCAGTCGCGGGGAGCGCGGGAACCAGGCGTCCTCGCCCGGCTTGCCGATGTTGATGACGACGAACGGGGTGTGGTCGTCGTCCAGGAACTCCTTCTGGACGCCCGCGAAGTCGAGACCGGTCATCGGGCCGGCGGCGAGGCCGGCGGCGCGGATGCCGATGATGAAGTACGCGGCCTGGAGGGCGGCGTTCAGCGCAGCGTTGCCCTCGCGGACCGAGCGCTCGCTGAAGACGGCGTCCTTGGCCTGCGGGAAGTGCGGGAACAGGGTGGGCAGTTCCTCGTGGAACTCGTTGTCCGCAGAGAGGATCGCGACCAGCGGGGCGGCGGCGGTCTTCTTCTGGTTGCCCTCGGAGAGGTGCTTCACGAGGCGCTCGCGGGCCTCGGGGGAGCGGACCAGGGTGATGCGCAGCGGCGACTGGTTCATGGAGGTCGGGCCGTACTTGACCAGGTCGTAGATCGCCTGCACCTGCTCGTCCGTCACCGGCTCGTCGGTGAACGTGTTCGCGGTGCGGGCCTCGCGGAACAGCAGGTCCTGGGCGGCGGGGTCAAGAACGAGAGACATGCGGGAACTTCCTCGGGGCCGGTAACCGGTGTATCCGGACCGCGGTCCGGATAGGCTGACGGCACCGACGGTACGGCAGGGAAGTTCAAGTTTCAACAAAGAACAGGGCGTAGTGATCCGCTTCACAGCAGATCACCGTCGTCGCCCCGCGAGGCGGCTACTCGCCGCTCTCTTCCTCGGCCTCTGCCTCTTCCTCCGCCAGCGCCGCGTCCAGACGGGCGCGGGCGCCGTCCAGCCACCGGCGGCACACCTTGGCCAGCTCCTCGCCGCGCTCCCAGAGCCCGAGCGACTCCTCCAGGGTCGTACCGCCCGCCTCCAGCCGCCGGACGACCTCGATCAGCTCGTCGCGCGCCTGCTCGTAACCGAGCGTCTCTTCCGTCACCTTGCTGGTCATTCGCCCACCCTATGTATCCACTCGTACGGAGAACTCACCCTCGGCGACCCGCGCGCGCAGCACGTCGTCGGCACCCACCTCGTCCGGGTCCCGGACGACATGCCCGTCGGCCCGCTGGAGCACCGCGTAGCCCCGCTTCAGGGTGGCGGCGGGGGAGAGGGCCACCACGCGCGCGTGCGTGTGCGCCAGCTCCGAGTCGGCGCGGTCCAGGAGATGGCCGAGGGTGCGCCGGCCGCGGGCGAGGAGGGACGCGACATGGTCCGCGCGCTCGTCGATCATCCGGTGCGGATCCTGTATCGACGGCCGGGACAGCGCCTGCGCCAGCCCGCGCTCCTCCCGGTCCACGAACGCCACCGCGCACCGCCGCGCCCGGTCCCGCAGCTGCCGCACCCGCTCGTACTCCTCGCCGACGTCCGGCACGACCTTCTTCGCCGCGTCGGTGGGGGTGGAGGCCCGCAGGTCGGCGACGTAGTCCAGGAGGGGCGTGTCCGGCTCGTGCCCGATCGCGGACACCACGGGCGTACGACAGGCCGACACCGCGCGCACGAGCTGCTCGTCGGAGAACGGCAGCAGGTCCTCCACGCTGCCGCCGCCCCGCGCCACGATGATCACGTCCACGCCGTCCAGCGCGTCCAGCTCCTTGACCGCCTGCACGACCTGCGGCACGGCGTGCACACCCTGCACCGGCACGTTGCGCACCTCGAAACGGACCGCCGGCCAGCGGTGCCGCGCGTTCTCCAGGACGTCCCGCTCGGCGGCCGAGGCACGCCCGCAGACCAGCCCGATCAGCTGCGGCAGAAACGGCAGCGGCTTCTTCCGGTCGGCCGCGAACAGCCCCTCGGCGGCCAGCGACTTCTTCAACTGCTCCAGCCGCGCCAGGAGTTCACCGACCCCGACCGGCTTGATCTCCGTGGCACGCAACGACAACTGGCCCCGCGGCGCGTACCACTCGGGCTTCGCCAGGACGACGACCCGCGCGCCCTCGGTCACCACATCGGCGACCTCCTCGAACACCTGCCGGAAACAGGTCACACTCACCGAGATGTCGTGCGACGGGTCACGCAGCGTCAGAAAGACGACACCCGCCCCCGGCCGCCGCGACAGCTGCGTGATCTGCCCCTCGACCCACACCGCGCCGAGCCGGTCGATCCACCCGCCGATGAGCCGGGAGACCTCGCCGACGGGGATCGGCGCGTCCGGAGCAGTGTTGAGAGCCATGCCACAGAGCGTAACGGGCGGCTCTGACAACGCGGTCGAGGTGCGGGGGCCTCAGGGCGGGCCGGTGGTCCCGCTCGTGGGCTGCCGCCTTTCAGCGGAGCCCCCAGGAGGACGCCCGCCCCCACACCACGCGCGCACCTACCGCCGGACCGCCCCCCGAGACTGCACCACCAGCACCACGAGCCCGACCGCCAGCCAGACCGCCCCCACCACCTGCGCGGTCCCGGACGCCTCCACGATCACCCACACGGTGATCGCCGCGCCGAGCACCGGCACCAGCACATGCCGCCACCACACCACGGGCCCACCCCGGCGACGGACCGCGAACCAGCCCACCACGCTCGCGTGCAGCAGCGTGAACGCCGTCAGCGCGCCGATGTCGACGACCGACACCAGGTGGTCCAGCCCGTCGTCGCGCCGAGCCGCCCAGACCGCGGCGATCAGCGTGATCACGGCCGCCGAGAGCAGCGCGACCCGCGGCACTCCGTCGTCGGTCTTCGACAGGGCCCGCGGCAGCCTCCGGTCCCGGGCCATCGCGAACACCAGGCGACCCGCCGCGGCCTGCCCGGCCAGCGCCGCGAAGGCCGCGCCGATCGCCTTGCTGACGGCCACCAGGTTGTGCAGCCAGTCGCCGACCGACACGTCGACCGCGTCGTAGAACGCCGATCCCTGCTTGCCCGCGTCGGCGGCGAGCTGCGCGGACGTCGTCGGCTCCAGGAGGGCGACCAGGTACGTCTGGGCGATGAACAGTACACCGGCCAGGGCGAGACAGAACAGCAGCGCCCTGGCGACCTTCTCGGAGCCTCCGGTGACCTCCTCCGCGAAGGTGGCGACCGCGTCGAAGCCCAGGTAGGACAGGACGGCCACCGAGACCGCGCCGATCACCGCGGACAGCGCGAACGCGCCCTGGGTGCCGTCCCCGGAGAGCGGCGACAGCCAGCCGCGTTCGGCGCCGTCGCGCGCGAGGACGACGATCGCCGACACGATGAAGATGACGAGGACGACGATCTCCATCGCGAGGACGAGGAAGCCGACCCGGGCCGCCGCGCGCACGCCCCAGAGGTTGAGGCAGGTCGTGATGACGACCGCCAGCGCCGTCCACACCCACCGCGACACGTCCGGGACCAGCGCGTTCATGGCGATCCCGGAGAACAGATAGGCGACGGCGGGGATCAGGACGTAGTCGAGCATCGCCATCCAGCCGGCGATGAACCCGGCCTCCTTGCCGAGCCCCACGCGCGCGTAGGCGAACACCGAACCCGCCTGAGGGACGACCCGCACCATCTGCGCGTAGCTGAACGCGGTGAACGCCATCGCGACCGTGGCCACGACGTAGACCAGCGCCACGGCGCCGTGCGACTTGGCGTCCAGGGTGCCGAACACGCCGACCGGCGCCATCGGGGCGATGAACAGCAGCCCGTAGACGACGAGATCCCGGAAACCGAGACTGCGCCGCAGCCTGGGCCCGTCGCCGCTCGCGGCCGTCGTGTCCGTGTCCGTCTCCGCCATCTCGCGTCTCCCGTACGTCGTGTGCGCCCCCACCCCTTCCACTCCACCGCCAGTCTCCCCAAGGACGCGATCTTTGACCCGTCGAGCGCGGCCTTACGATGGGACGCATGACTGCTTCGTCTGGCCGCCGTGTCCTGCTCGCCGCCCCCCGGGGCTACTGCGCGGGCGTGGACCGCGCCGTGATCGCCGTCGAGAAAGCCCTTGAGCAGTACGGGGCTCCGATCTATGTCCGGCACGAGATCGTGCACAACAAGTACGTTGTCCAGACCCTGGAGAAGAAGGGCGCCGTCTTCGTCGAGCGGACCGAGGAGGTCCCCGAGGGGAACATCGTGATGTTCTCCGCGCACGGCGTCGCCCCCGTCGTCCACGACGAGGCCAAGCAGGGCCGCCTCGCCACCATCGACGCGACCTGCCCCCTGGTGACCAAGGTCCACAAGGAAGCCGTCCGGTTCGCGAACGAGGACTTCGACATCCTCCTCATCGGCCACGAGGGCCACGAGGAGGTCATCGGCACCTCCGGGGAGGCCCCCGAGCACATCACCCTGGTCGACGGCCCCAAGGACGTCGCCAAGGTCGAGGTACGGGACCCGTCCCGCGTGGTCTGGCTCTCCCAGACGACCCTCTCCGTGGACGAGACCATGGAGACCGTCGACGCCCTGAAGGAGAAGTTCCCGCAGCTCATCTCCCCGCCGAGCGACGACATCTGCTACGCCACGCAGAATCGCCAGCTCGCCGTGAAGCAGATGGGCGAGGAGGCCGACCTGGTGATCGTGGTCGGCTCGAAGAACTCCTCCAACTCCGTACGGCTCGTCGAGGTCGCCAAGCTCGCTGGCGCCCGCGCCGCCCACCTGGTGGACTTCGCCGACGAGATCGACGAGGCCTGGCTGGAGGGCGTCACCACGGTCGGCGTGACCTCGGGCGCCTCCGTGCCGGAGGTCCTGGTGGAGCAGGTTCTGGAGTGGCTGTCGACGCGCGGCTACGAGGACGTCGAACTGGTCAAGGCGGCCGAGGAGTCCATCACGTTCTCGCTGCCCAAGGAACTCCGCCGCGACCTGCGCGAAGAGGCGGCGGCCCTGGTCGCCGAGCGCACCGGCGGTGACCGTACGGCACCCTCCGGGCAGTGACTGTCAGTCGTTCGTCGTAGCGTGGAGCCATGCAGATCTTCGGCGTGGACATCGGTGGATCCGGGATCAAGGGTGCCCCTGTGGACCTTGACAAGGGCGAATTGGCGGACGAGCGGTGCAAGGTGCTGACCCCGCACCCGGCGACACCGGACGGAGTGGCCGACGGCGTGAAGGAAGTCGTCGACCACTTCGGCTGGACGGGACCGGTCGGGCTCACGTTTCCAGGTGTGGTGACCGGCGGATCCACGATCCGCACGGCGGCGAACGTCGACAAGAGCTGGATCGACACGGACGCGGGCGCGCTCTTCGCCGACCGGCTGGGCGGCCTCCCGGTGACGGTCGTGAACGACGCGGACGCGGCGGGCGTGGCCGAGATGCACTTCGGCGCCGGCCAGGGCCGCAAGGGCACGGTGATCCTGCTGACCTTCGGCACGGGCATCGGCAGCGCCCTCTTCGCAGGCGGCGTCCTGGTCCCGAACACGGAGCTGGGCCACCTTGAGCTGAACGGCCACGACGCCGAGAAGAAGGCGTCCAGCAAGGCCAAGGAGGACGGCGACCTGACCTGGGAGCACTGGGCCCACCGGGTCCAGAAGTACCTCGCCCACGTCGAGATGCTGTTCTCTCCCGAGCTGTTCATCATCGGCGGCGGGGTCAGCCGCAAGGCCGACAAGTTCCTGCACTTCATCGAGGGCATCAAGGCCGAGATCGTCCCGGCCCAGCTGCAGAACAACGCGGGGATCGTGGGGGCGGCGATGCACGCGGCGGGGGACGACTAGACCGTGTTCCCTCCGGGGATGCGGAAGGTCCCGGGGCCGCCCGCGCGTGCCCGCCTGCCTGAGCGGGGCCGCGCGTGCGTGGCTGAGCAGATGTCACGCGTGCGTGGCCGCGGGCGGCACGGGACCACGGCTTCACGAGTGACGTGTGACGTGTGACGAGTCCCGAGTCCCGCACGGTCTGCGCTTCGCGCGAGCCGCACGAGGACGACTGGCCGCGAGGGGATCACCAGTCCCGTGTCACGCGCGTCGGCGTCGGTTCAGCAGGCGGATTCTGCGGACCGTTGCGATGAGGCCCGCGACGAGGGTGCCGCCGTACAGCCAGCCGGCCTGGGTGGCGAGGGCGGTGAAGACGCCGACCAGGCGGTTGGCGAGGCCGCCGCTGCCGTCGGCCACCGGGAAGAGGCCGACGGCGAAGGCGATCGGGACGACGACCGGCGCGGTCAGCAGGTCGCCGCGGCGGATCCAGACCGCCGTGAGGACGCTCACCGGCACGAACAGCACGCCGTAGACGATCGGCGAACCCCCGAACAGCAGCTGGTCGAGACACCCGAGCACGAGCATGACGGCCGTGCAGAACAACCCGCCGCCGAGCCCAGTGAGCCGGGGATTGGGCAGCTGCCGTACGGTCGCGCCCTCCGCCGGACCGGGCCGCCGTACGGCCGCCGGACGGCGCTGCGCGGTGCCGCGGGCCTGCGGGCCGGGCCGTGCCGTGCGGGCCGGGCCGCCGTTCGGGCCCCGGCCCGCCTGCGGGGGAAGGGGCGGGGCCCCGCGTCTCGCGCCGGGCTGTGGGGGTCGTGTCCTGTGTTGCTCCACTGCACCAACTTAGGTCGGTTTATGTGCCGAATAGGTCCTCAGACACGCCGATGGGCAGAGCTTGGCCAGGTGTTCGACGCGAAGCCGGGAGGGCGCGGCGCACGCCGTAGACTGGTGGATCGGCCCCCGGCCCCGGTCCCCGCGCCCCCGGCCGGCCCCTCCACCGCACTCACGCCACTCACGTACGGGAAGTCGCAACGTGTCGCTCACGATCGGAATCGTCGGTCTGCCGAATGTCGGCAAGTCGACCCTGTTCAACGCCCTGACCAAGAACGACGTGCTGGCGGCCAACTACCCGTTCGCCACGATCGAGCCGAACGTCGGCGTGGTCGGCGTCCCCGACCCGCGCCTGACGAAACTGGCCGAGATCTTCTCCTCGCAGAAGATCCTCCCGGCGACCGTCGACTTCGTCGACATCGCGGGCATCGTGAAGGGCGCCTCGGAGGGCGAGGGCCTGGGCAACAAGTTCCTCGCGAACATCCGTGAGTCCGACGCGATCTGCCAGGTCATCCGCGCCTTCCAGGACGAGAACGTCGTCCACGTCGACGGCAAGGTCTCGCCCAAGGACGACATCGAGACGATCAACACCGAGCTGATCCTCGCCGACCTGCAGACCATCGAGAAGGTCCTCCCGCGCCTCCAGCGCGAGTCGCGCATCAAGAAGGACATCGGCCCGAAGGTCGCGGCGGTCGAGGCGGCGCAGGCGATCCTGGAGAAGGGCGACACCCTCTTCTCGCAGGGCATCGTCCAGGGCTCCGGCAACGAGGAACTCCTGCACGACCTGCACCTGTTGACGACCAAGCCCTTCCTCTACGTCTTCAACGTCGACGAGGACGAGCTGGTGGACGAGGACTTCAAGGCCGCACAGCGCGCCCTGGTCGCCCCCGCCGAGGCGATCTTCCTCAACGCCAAGCTGGAGGCGGACCTCGCCGAGCTCGACGAGGAGGAGGCGATGGAGCTGCTGGAGTCGGTCGGCGTCGAGGAGCCCGGCATGACGACCCTGGCCCGCGTCGGCTTCGACACCCTCGGCCTCCAGACCTACCTCACGGCAGGCCCCAAGGAGTCCCGCGCCTGGACCATCAAGAAGGGCGCCACCGCCCCCGAGGCCGCCGGCGTCATCCACACCGACTTCCAGAAGGGCTTCATCAAGGCGGAGGTCATCTCTTTCGCCGACCTGGTGGAGACGGGCTCGGTCGCGGAGGCACGGTCCAAGGGGAAGGCGCGCATGGAGGGCAAGGACTATGTGATGCAGGACGGGGACGTGGTGGAGTTCCGGTTCAATGTTTAATTGAATCTTCAATTCAACTCCCTGCATCGGAAAGGTGCAGGTCAAGAGGGGTCCATCAGTCCGAGATGGGCCCCTCGGGCGCCTCATTGCAGCCTAGTGGTGCGGTTTGGTGCTGGGTGCTGCCCCAGAGGGCCGGAAACGATCACCCCTCGGCACCTGTGGCCACCCCTGGGATGCTGTCCCGTGCTGGCATTGCGATCCCCGTGCTACCTCCGGAGGGCAGCTCGCGGCAGAGAACGCGGGCTTGGCGCTCGAGGCGGGCGCGTCTGTCTGACCCTGCGCGGGCGGCAGGCGCGAGGCAGTGGATCTTGTTGCGATCGGTTTATTCGCCAGAGCGGAGCGCTTGGTTGGGCATACGCTGAGAGGTCTTGTCACAGGTAGGGCCGGATGTGGCCTGGTCGAGGAGCGGCAGCGTATGAGTGGGCAGGCACGGCGTCGTGAGCAAGTCCCGGAGCAGCTGAAAGCAGCAGCTCGGAGGTCTCCCAACTTCGGGCGGCTCTACACGATGCAGCCCCTGCTGGCGATCTACGGAGCACAGGCTGAGCAGTCCGTCTTCGCCAACCCCAACGTCTCGTATGTCGCCTCCGGCCAGTTCGGCGAGGTGCTTGCCGAGGAGTTGGTGCAGCGGGCCGGGGTGCGCGTCGAGGGAACTCGGCAGATCGACCGGCTGGCCGGACTACAGCGCGCCGGCCTGCTCCCCGGTCGCACGCGGGATGCCTTCGACACGCTCCGCCGGGGGCGCAACGACGCCGCGCACAATCACCTCTTCGATACCAGCAAGGCCCTCAAGGCCGTCGAACTATGCTTCCAGCTAGGCCAGTTCTTCTCCCGCGCGATCGACAATGTGCGAGAGATCGCGGCGTTCGTGCCGCCCCAGCTGCCGAGCGAGGTGGCGGGCGGATCCGCCGAGTTGACCGAGCTCCGCGAGGCGCTCGGTCGCTACCAGCGCACCCTCGCTGACTCCCGAACCCGCCTCAGCGAGGTCGGTGACCGGCTGGAGGCCGAGCGACGCGGTCGGGAGGAGGCCGAGAGGCTGACCGAGGCCACTGAGCGGGCCCGTGCTGAGTCTGAGGCGGAGGTAGCCCGCCATCGAGACGAGATCGAGCGGCTCCGGCGCGCCCACCAGGACTATTACGACCAGGAGCGTCTCAAGCCCCGGCCGGTCAGCGTCAATGCGCGTGAGGCGATCGTCGCCCGCGCCCAGCGGCCCGAGCCGCTCAATGAGGTGCAGGCTCGTGTCCGGATCGACGAGATGCTCACCCGGGCCGGCTGGACGGTCCAGGACTACGGTGACCTCAATCCACTCGCCTCCCAGGGCATCGCGGTCCGAGAGTTCAGCCTGGCCACCGGCCGTGCCGATTACGTGTTGTACGTCGACGGCGCGATCGTCGGTGTCATCGAGGCTAAACGTGAGGGCACCCCCCTGGCCGGCGCCCTCGCGCAGAACGAGCGGTACGCGGGAGGTGTCCTCAAGGAACACTCCATGGCGGTCTGGCGCGAGAGGGAACCGTTCGCCTTCCGCTACGCCACCACTGGCGCCGAGACGCTCTTTCTCAACCTCCTCGACCCGCACGCTCGCTCCCGCTCGGTTTTCGCCTTCCACCGTCCGGAGACCTTCGCTGCCTGGATGAAGCGGGCTACTGAGCACCCGGACACCCCCACCTTCCGGGCCGCCCTGCGTACCGCGCTGCCGGCACTGGAGTCGCACGACCTGCGTGCGGCGCAGGAAGAGGCGATCGTCGGCCTGGAGAGTTCACTTGCCCAGGACAAGCCGCGCGCACTGATCCAGATGGCCACCGGTGCGGGTAAGACCTATACAGCGGTCACCGAGTCGTACCGGCTGCTCAAGCATGTGCGTGCTCGCCGCATTCTCTTCCTCGTCGACCGCAACAACCTCGGCCGCCAGGCCAAGGCCGAGTTCGACCGCTACAAGACGCCGGACGAGAACCGCAAGTTCACTGACCTCTACAACGTCGACTCACTTGGACGATCCGGTCTCCAGGAGACATCCTCCGTCGTCGTCTCCACGATCCAGCGCATGTACGCGCTCCTCAAGGGCGAGCCGCTGGAGGACAGTGCTGAGGCAGAGGACCGTGAGGACACCTCTACTCTCGACGAGAACTACATGACCGACAGCCCGGTCACCGTTGAGTACAACCCGGCCGTCCCGATCGAGTCCTTCGACTTGATCGTCATCGACGAGTGCCACCGCTCCATCTATGGCCTGTGGCGCGGCGTCCTGGACTACTTCGACGCCCACCTGGTCGGCCTCACCGCCACCCCTACCCGGCAGACCAAGGGTTTCTTCGACGGCAACATGGTCTCCGAGTACACCTACGAACAAGCCGTCGCTGACGGCGTCAACGTCGACTTCGACGTGGTCACCATGGACTCCTCCATACGGGAGGACGGCGGCGCAAAGATCGATAAGGGGACGACGGTCCGTATCCGCGACCGCAAGACCCGCGCCCAGCGTTACGAGGAGCTGGACGAGGACTTCGTGTACACGGTCGGCCAGATCGGCCGCACGGTGATCGCCGAGGACGAGATCCGGGCCGTCCTCACCGCATACAAGAACAACTGGCAGCGCTGGTTCCTGGGCCGGACCGAACTGCCCAAGACGCTGGTCTTCGCGGCGAGCGATGACCACGCGGACGAAGTCCTCAAGCAGGTCAAAGAGGTCTTCGGGCGGGGAGATGCCTTTGCCAAGAAGATCACCTACCGCTCCCGGGACAAGGGCGACGACCCCGAGCAGCTCGTCAACGACCTGCGGAACTCGCCGTTGCTGCGGGTCGCCGTCACGGTCGACATGATCGCCACGGGTACGGACGTCAAGTCCCTGGAGTGCGTGATCTTCCTGCGGGCCGTTCGCAGCCCTGTCCTCTTCGAACAGATGAAGGGACGCGGCGCCCGCACGATCGACGCCGACGACCTGAAGGCGGTCACCCCAGACCCGGCCGCGGACCTGGCCAAGGACCGTTTCGTCCTGGTCGACGCGGTGGGCGTCACCGCATCGCCTCTGGTCGACACCCGCCCGATGCTGCCGCCGGACGGCGGCAGTCTCAGCCTCACCAAGCTGATGGACAAGGCGGGTAGCCGCTCGCTGACGGCCGAGCAGGCCGAGACGCTCGGGCGCCGGCTGGCCCGGCTTGACCGCAAGCTCACGAAAGAGGAGCGGGAGCGGATCGAGCAGGCATCGGGAGGGATGCCACTGGCAGACATCGTCCGGAAGATCACCGACGCGGTGGACGTCGACACCCAGGACCGGGCGTACCGGGAAGGCGGCGCGGACCGCGCGCGACGGCTGGTCCACGACTCGGTCGAGACTCTGACCACCCACCCGGAACTGCGAAAGCTGATCATTGGCATCAAGCAGCAGCACGACCTCACGTACGACGCGACGACCGAGGTCACGCTGAAGCTGAATGAGGTCCCGAGGGAGGAGCGGGCAGCGAAGGAGCTGGCGGAATGGCGCCAACTTCTGGAGAGCCGCAAGCACGACGAGGCGGCGGCGGAGGCCATCGCTCTCCAGGTGATCCTCGGTAGCGGCTCGCGGGTGCGGCCACAGGAGGCGCGGGCCCACCTGAAGGAACTGATGGCGGCTATCAAGGCCACAAGGCGCAACTGGACCCCGAAGGTCATCTGGGACCACTACGAGCTGGTCGGCGAGGCGGCCGAGTCGCTGACGAAGTCAGCCGGCTTGGGTGACCTCATGAACCTGGTCCGCTACACGCTCGGTGCGGACGACCAGCTTCGGCCGTACCGTACGGTGGTCGAGGAGCGCTTCGAGGGCTGGCTGCTACGGCAGGGCCAGGCGGGTGCGGATTTCACAGATGACCAGCTGTGGTGGCTGCATCGGATCAAGGACGCGATCGTGGTCGATCTGGGAATGGAACGCGAGGACTTCGGCCACATGCCGTTCTCTGAAAAGGGCGGTGGTCCGGGATTCGCGAATGCCTTCGGTGGTAGGAATCAGGCGCTGGAACTGTTGGACGAGCTGAATCGGGAATTGGCTTGAGCGAGGGTATGGGCGGGTTGCCGAAGGGGTGGGCTTGGGCGACTTTGCAGGATGTGGCCGCGTGGGGAAGCGGAGGAACCCCGAAAGCTAAAGTTACTGATTATTATGACGGCGACATTCCGTGGGCTGTAATTGGCGATATGGTCGACGGGGTTGTCGCTAAGACCGCTCGGTGTATTACTGAAGATGGGCTGGCGTCGAGCTCTGCGAAGTGGATTCCGTCGGGATCTGTCTTGGTGGCCATGTATGGAACTGGATCAATTGGGAAAGTGGCACGCACTGCTGTGCCGCTCACTTCGAATCAGGCGATTGCACACGCGGTGCCATTTCCGGAAGTGCTGGATCCTGGATTCCTGTTCTGGTATTTGCGCAGCCAGCGTGGACTCCTAGAGGCGGCAGGAAAGGGAGGTGCGCAACTGAATATTAGCCAGAGCGTACTGAAGCAATGGCCCATTCCGCTACCGCCACTCGCAGAACAACACCGCATCGTCGAGTCCCTCGAAGAGCAGCTCTCCCGGCTCGACGCGGCTGAGCGGACGCTGCTTTTGTCGCGAAAGCGGGTCGAGGTCCTTCGCAAGTCAGTGTTCACCTCGCTAGTTCCCAAGCATGTTCCTGCTGACTGGACGGTTACGACAGTCGGCGAAGCCGGAACTGTCGAATTGGGGCGAGCCAGGCATCCAGATTGGCACAACGGCCCTGAAATGCGCCCCTACCTTCGTGTGGCGAACGTATTCGAAGACCGGATCGACACGTCCAGTGTCATGGAGATGGACTTTTCTGGGATCTTCGATAAGTATAAGCTTCGCGAGGGGGACATTCTTCTGAATGAGGGGCAGAGTCCCCACCTGGTGGGGCGGCCGGCGATGTATCGCGGCGTTCCCGAGACCGTGGCTTTCACGAATAGCTTGCTCCGCTTCCAGGCAGGCCCCGAGGTGCTTCCCGAATGGGCGCTCATGGTTTTCCGTCGACACCTGCACGCCCGCAGGTTCATGCGCGAGGTGCGCATTACGACGAACATTGCGCACCTGTCGTCCAAGCGGCTGAAGGCAGTTGAGTTTCCGATTCCTCCCCTGGAGGTCCAGAAGGAGCTCATTCAGCGATGCGATGAGTTGTCGTCCGGAGTTGAGGCCATGGGGCGTGAGATCGATCGTGCAACTCGACGGGCTGACGCATTGCGCTCTGCGCTTCTCAGGAAGGCGTTCAACGGAACCCTGGCTCCGCAGGACTCTTCCGACGAGCTCGCCGCCACCCTCCTCGCCCGCATTGCCGTCGAACGCGACGATGCCAAGCCTGCCCGCCAGGCGGCCAAGCGGGCTGCGCGCCCGCACAAGGTGACCGCTGCCGCCGCGGCGGCGAAGGCCGCGCCCGCTCCAACCCCCGCCCCCTCCACCTCCGTTCAGCAGGAGTTGTTCGACCAGTGACCGCGTCCGCCCTCGCACCCGAGAACGCCTCTGTCGACCCGGCGGACGCCGCCGCCATGCCTTCCTCCGACAACGTCCCCCTCACGGAGACGCCCAAGTCCAAGAAGGCCGCCGCGCAGACCAACACCCTGGTCGCGAAGCTCTGGAACTACTGCAACGTCCTCCGGGACAATGGCATGTCGACTATCGAGTATGTTGAGCAGCTTTCGTACCTGCTCTTCCTGAAGATGGTCGACGAGATCGAGAACGACACATGGGGCGGTCGCGACCTCAGCGCCCTCGTGCCTGCCGACTACAACTGGAAGTCGCTCGTCAGCAAGCGAGGCATCGATCTGGAAGCGCACTACCGCGCCATTCTGGAACACCTCGGCCGCAAGCCTCACACCACCATCGGTACGATCTTCGCCGACGCCCAGAACCGGATCACCAAGCCCGCTCTACTCGAAAAGCTGGTCGTCGAGCTGATCGGCCGCGAGGAGTGGACAGTCACAGGAACTGATCTCAAGGGTGACGCATATGAAGGCCTGCTCGCCAAGGGTGCCTCGGACACGAAGACCGGCGCCGGCCAGTACTTCACGCCGCGAGCGCTCATCGACGCGATGGTGGATGTGACCCGGCCGGGTCCGGATGACACCATTACCGACCCCGCCTGCGGCACCGGCGGCTTCCTAATTGCTGCCCACGCGTACGTCACCCGACACCACGTCCAGGACATGGACATCGACGCCCGCAAGGCGTACGACAGTGGATCCAAGATCTGGGGCACCGAGCTGGTCACCGGCACCGCCCGACTCGCCGCCATGAACATGCTCCTGCACGGCATCGGCAAGAGCGACGGCCCGAGCCTGATCGACGTCGGCGACGCGCTTGCCGAGAAGCCGAGTGGTCGGCACGCGAGTCTGATCCTCGCCAACCCGCCCTTCGGCAGGAGGTCCGCAATCGCTGTGATCGGTCAGGACGGCGAGCTGGAGAAGGAAGACGTCCAGTACGACCGTGACGACTTCACGGCCACCACGACTAACAAGCAGCTCAACTTCCTTCAGCACATTATGTCGTTGACGGCAGTCAACGGCCGGGCTGCCGTTGTTCTCCCTGACAACGTCCTCTTCGAGGGCGGCGCGGGCGAGAAGGTCCGCCGCAAGCTCCTTGACGAGTTCGACCTGCACACGATCCTGCGCTTGCCCACCGGCATCTTCTACGCAGGCGGTGTCAAGGCCAACGTACTGTTCTTCGACAAGAAGCCCCCACGCGCCGACGGCAAGCCGCACACCACCGTCACCTGGATTTACGACTTCCGCACCGGCCAGCACTTCACCATGAAGCAGCGCCCGCTGACCCGCGCCCACCTGGACGACTTCGTCGCCCGGTACAAGGCAGGTGAGCCGCTGACCGCCCGCGTCGCGGACGAGGACGAGAACGATTGCTGGAAGCCTTACGCGTATGAGGAACTGATCGGACGCGACAAGGTCAACCTCGACATCACGTGGATGAAGGACCCGGCCTTGGAGGACGCGGACAGCGACCTGGAGCCGGAGGTCATCGCCGAGGAGATCGTGCGCGATCTCCAGTCTGCCCTCGCCGAGTTCACTGCCATCGCAAAGTCACTGGGCGCGGATGTGGACGTACCAGAGGCGGAAGAGATCTGACGACGGCGTGAACGTTCGTCGTCAACCTGCCGGAGAGTCGCAACGCCAAGTGTCTTGCGGCTCTCCGGCATTCCCGTGCAATTGCTACCGGCTATCCCTCTGAGGGGGATGCCGAAGCCTCTACGATGTACCGGCCTCGATGCTGAAGCGTTGCGACAGGTGCCAAGGCGGACACCCCTCGGCCAACCGCGCCACCCTCCCTGAGGCAGTGCAGACGGCACATTCTGCTCGTCTTTGCCGAATCAGGCGGTGAACCGGCCTACGGTCGACGGCTTAGCGTTGGTCCCGCAACTGGCGGCGGTCGCTCGCCTGTGTGCCACGAAAACTTGAGGTGATGCCTGTACACGAGTCTGGCCGACCCCGTACGTACTGCGGAGCGCTCCGGGAGCCTGCGGTGAGGGAGTGAAGGGCCGGATCTTGGCGCCGAGACGATCAGATCAAGCCACCACCGAGCGCGATACGCAAAGCTACTGACCGACCTCCGCGCAGTACAGGGAATACTTAAGCGTCCACGTCCCGAAGCTCCTACCCTTCCACGCGCCGCACCGAGGTATGAATGGTCATCGCACACCCTCAGACCCGTCAGTTCGAGTCGTTCGTCACGAACCTGTCGTACGCACGCCAGATGGTGCGAGCGGGACAGGCGCTGGAGGTGCTCAGCCCCAACGGCATCGATACCGGCGATTTCTACCGGGCCGCCTGGGTGCAGTCCATCGCTGCCCTCGAGCACTGGGTGCAAGAAGAAGTCTTGCGCCGGGTCGCTGAGGAAGCTGCCAAGGACGACCCTGACATGCCGCGGAAGCTCCGCGAATACCCGTTGCCGCTCCACTGTCTGGAGAGGGTGCAGCGGGGCGAATCGACCACCTCTGAGGTGGTCGCAGAGAGGGTGCGCCAGGACATCGCCCGGCAGACCTTGCAGAACCCGGACGCCATCGCGAAGGTGATGGCGCTCGTCACCGACGTCAAGGTGTGGCGGGAGGCCGCGAAGTGGGTCAACCGGTGGAGCCAGTACCGCACTTCATACGATGAGAAGCGGCTGCGCAGTAAGTACATCCTGCTGCTCCGTCGTCGAAACCAGATTGCACACGACGCGGACCTGATCGACGGCGACCTCAAGCAGCGCCGGCTGATCGGCGAGGCTGATGTCACGGACGCGCTGAACTGGATCGAGCGGATCGCGCTCGCGCTCGCGTACGCACTGGACGGAGAGGCTTCCAGCCCCTCTGGGTTTCCAGCTCCAGACCCGACTTCGGTGGAGGCTTCGGAAACGACGGGTGGAGATCAGCCGCACCAGACTGACTGATCGTTGTTGAGCCCTGCGAACACGTCTTAGGATCCTTGTCAGTCCTCTGGTTTAGCCTTCGGCCATGCGACCGCGCCTTGAGAATGTTCTGCGCAACGCACTCGTGAGGAACCTAGAGTTGATCGAGCCGGGGCTCCGTCCGGTTCAGCTCGAGGAGTACCCGCTCCCCAATGCCCACGGCACGAGGGGCAGCATCGACATCCTTGCTCGCGATCGCCATCAGATGTGGGTGGTCATAGAACTGAAGCGGTCCCGGTCCAGCGCACGACAGGCCTTGCACGAAGTCAACAAGTACACGGAACTTCTCTGTCGGGAGAAGAACCTCGCGCCGGACCGCATCCGCGCCGTGATCGTGGCCATGCCGGATGACTGGAATGAGCTCCTCGTCGCTGTCAGTCACGCGGCACGTGACTGGAGCCATGATCTCCGCGGGTATCGGCTCCTCCTGGACGGTAGCGGTGCCCCTGAAGGGGCCGAGCGGGTGGAGCTACTGCCTCGGGCGTTCGAGCCTCGGGTTACCCCCATCCACAACCTGTTCTTCTTCACCTCGGAGGAACAGCGCGATCAGGGCTGGAAGGTCATCAGTAAGGTCGCGGACGAGCTTGGGACGCTCGACCTGCTAGCGGCGGATCTGGACCGGGTGGCGGAGAAGCACTACATCCCTGCGCTTTTCGGCCTGTACCTTGCGGTAGGCCGGGTGAACGAGGAAATCGCCTCGGAAGAACTCCTGGACGGTTACGACGGGCCAGAGCCTTTTGCCGCCGAATATCAGGCTGAGTACCTCGCCTTGTGTGCCATCTGCAATCGCCTTGCGCGCAGCGAGATGCGCGGCATGAACATGGAATCTGCTCAGCCAGGACTGCTTAAGAATCTTGCCGAAAACCCCAACTGGGCCATACGAGGCTTCCGAGGAACCGGCGCTTACGACGATACTGCTGCCTTCGAGCAGCAAGACCTGTTCCGCTTCCTCACCGGGGACGAGCGAGGAGACAGCCAGGTCCCCTATACGGGTACCGCCAGCCCGCAAGTAGCCAGCCGCTGGAAGGCGTTTCGGCAGGAGATTCGGCAGAGCCTCGGCGGCAACCATGAGTGGGAGTCACTGGTGGAGAGCTGGCTAGACGAAGTGAGCCCAAAGGTCGGTGACGGAGATATTGGGCTGCACGTCTACAACCCGTGCAATCTCCTACAAGCAATCACCCACGGTTGGCCCGACCGGATGGAGGAGCTTCTGCCGATGGTCATGGGTGAAGCTGTATCCGGGCACGGGCTGCGCAGTTCAGTGCGCGGCGCCCTTTGTTGGAACGGGCGAGGCATGTCGCTCCCCGATGCAGTACGGCTCGTATACCGTGACCCCCTGTTCCTCATGAGTAACATGTACGCGGGAACGGTGTGGGAACGCGACCGCGAGCTCCTAGATCTCCTCGGGCTGCACTACGTACTCCTGGAAAGCACCGGCCCCGCCCGGTCTGAGGCATCTGAATCCGACGAGCACCGCATCTGGGTGCAGCACGAGCAGGGTGCTCGATTCTATTCCTTGGCCTCGCATCCTCGCGAATACAGGCAAGCGTTCGCCAACATCGCGGCTGATGGCGAGATCGTCTCAGTTGGGCAGTACATCGCCAGGCACTCCCGCGAGGCTGAGATCGTGGCCAGGGAGTACCACGCTTTCATCCACACAATGTAGTGGACGCAGATCGCAACCAGAGTGACTGTGCGCCTTGGAGATGCGTCGTTAATGAGGTGGTAGCGGAGCGACGCCTGTCGATTTGTGTGGCTGGTTTCTGTCTGCACCGTCCGCGTGTTACCGATCGCGCGGATTCGCTGAGAAGATTGGATTGGTAGCGCGCTTCTTGCACACATGCGAGGCGGTGGTCACGATCTCAAGGACAGCAGTCCGGCAGATCGGGGGTGGCGGTTGGCGAGCGTCTTTCAGAGGTGCAAGAGGGATGCGCGCGACGGTAACTACCCCTGCTTGCGTCCAAGGTGCGGCCATGCGTGGACCGTGCGGTATCGGGAGTTGGGCGGCAGACAGGGGCGGCAGCGGGAGAAGTCGTTTCCGCGGAGGGTCGGCTTGGACGGTGCGGACGCCTTCGCTGCCGCTGTGGAGCAGGATAAGCAGACTCGCGTGCGCGTCGATCCTGCTCGCAGCGCTGTGCCCTTGTCGGTCTGGGCCGGGGAGTGGCTTGAGCGACGAGTCATCGGTGAGGCGACCCGTTGTAACTACGAAGGGTTCGTTCGCAACCATCTCGTGCCGAGTCTTGGTCGTAAGCCGCTGGCTGGGTTGGCGCGGCGGGACTTTGAGAGGTTCGTCAAGGACATCTACCGAGGCGGTGCAGGGCTGGCTGCGTCGACAGTGAACGACCGCATGGTGATGGTGGCCGCCATCATGGAAGCGGCCGTCGTCGATAAACGCATCACTGAGAATCCTGCCCGGGGCATCCGGGTATCCCGTAGGGATGCTGTGGCGGTGGACGAGGACGCAGTGCCGACGCCAGCTGAGGTTGATCTCATCGCTGCGCACATCACGCCACAGTTCCGCCTCGCCGTCTACCTTCAGTCCGGCACCGGCCAGCGACCCAGCGAGGCCCTGGCCTTCTCCACCGAGTGCAGGCGGTCTGGCTTCGTCAGGATCCGATGGCAGGTCAGTGCCAAGGCGCACCGCGAGGACTGTGAGACGCCCTTCGTCCCCATGAAGCATCGGCTGGAGAGGAGTGCCGAGATATCCCCACCGCCCTGTTCGTCGAGCAGGAGATTGATGCTCATATCCGCAGGTGGAAGCCGGTGCCCGTGGTTTTTGCCGGGCAGAAGGGCAAGCGGATTCGACTTGAGAGCTTCTTCGCTCCGCGTCAGCCTGGCGCCGGGGTGATGCCGTCCATCGCGTCCTACGGCTACCAGTTTAAGAGGGCATGCCTCTTGGCCGGCTTGGTCGATCTGGACGGCAAGGCCAAGTACTCGCCTCGTAGCCTGCGGCACTTCTTCGCCTCCACCGCCCTGGCCAACGGTGTGCCGATCCACGAGGTGTCACGCTGGCTGGGGCACCGTTCGGTCAAGACGACGGTCGATATCTACGGGCATCTGCTGCCCAGCGCGTGGGAGCGCTGCCGAGAAATCTTGCAGCGCTCCATGCGGCCCGTACCCCCGGACCTGACGTCCTTGCCGTCAGAGGAGGCGGGCTCGAGTGCCGGCGGTCGAGCTGTGTAGGCGTCCGAGGACTGGCTGGCCTGCGTGGTGCTGGGATAGAACGCCCGTGCTGGGATGGTGCTGGGATACCCCCTGCAGAACTCGCGTTTGCGCAGGTGGGAGCTCTGCACTACAGGTTCCGCTTCAATGTTTAATTGAAAATAAACTGCTTTCTGCGATTTCGAAAAGCGCAGGCCATGAGGGGTCTTCCTTTTAGGTAGACCCTTTTTTGGGGTCTGAAGGTGCTTAGGTGGGTGACGCTTCGAGTGCTGGTTGATGGGCGCGGTTGCGGCACCTGTCGGCACATGCGAAATTCCGTACCTATCTAGATTTCCAGGGTCGACATCAAATCGCCCGTTAGGTCATTCGCTGAGAATTTCGAGTGCGTCGTCGAGGTCTTTGATGAACTCCTGCCACGATGGCAGGCAGGTCACTGGTCCCTCGGGATCCAGTAGTTCGAGCATGCGCAACCGGTGCTGCGCGAAACGCTTCTGGAACTGGGTGAGGCGGCGCCCTTTGTACTCGCTTGCCCGCGCGAGCGAGTCCTTGAGCAGTTGTTTAGGGTCGGCGATTCTTTCCGCCGCAGCTCCCTTGGGAAGGTCAAGGCTGACGCGGCCGCGCGGGTTTTCGGCGACCTGGCGTAGGCACGCCTCATCAAGAAGCAGCCAGGCTTCCAGCATGCGGACTGGCACCACGGCGACGTGCTGGAGACTGGGCCACTCGGCAAGCACTGCGTCCTTGATCTCGTCCTTGCGGTCCTGAGCGGGACCGCGGTCAGCGTCTCGTTGCACCACCGCCAGGTCGTAGGTCCCTCCCAGGGTGCGGGCTGCTCGCAGTTTGTCCGGGACGGAATGGCCGGTCGTTGGTCGGAGCAGACCGAAATCGGGCACGGTGATCGAGATGTCGAGTTCCTTGCGTGCGGCAATGGATTCGATATGTGGTACGAGGCCGTTGTCGCTGCTGCCCTCGCCGATGAACAGAATGCGAGCGGTCACGCGGTCCCCCAGTCCAGCGTGAGCTGCGCTCCCACAGGTGTGGTGAGATACGGCAGAACGTCGGCTTTCGTTACAAAGTCGCCGCCTGCCCTTGTAGCTCGCCAGGTCTCGGCGAGTGGACGCAGGCGTAGTGCTCGGTTCAAGGAGCCGTTCTCAGACTTGTGGACCGCGGTGTCCGCGAACAAGAGGTCTTCAGGATTGACGAGTTGTACGACCCCGGGTGAGTGTGTGTTGATCAGCACCTGACGGAAAGGATTGTCCGTCCCAGGCTGCTCGGTAGGATCGACGGCAAGGTCCTGGACAAGGGTGACCATAGCGTTGAGGTTCGCGGGATGGATGCCGTTCTCGGGTTCCTCCATACAGATCAGACCGCGAACGGATGTGTCTTCGAGTAGGACACACAAGGCGAGAAAGCGCAGGGTGCCCTCAGAAAGGCTACGTGCGGGCAGTGTCATGCCGGCCACCTCGCGCACGTTGACTGTGAGGAGCTGCCGTACCTCATCTTGATCGACATCCAGATCGCGGATATGGATACCGGTCAGGTCTGTTAGGCGCCCGGCCACTCTGGCGTATACCTGGCTGGCATCCGCGCCGGGCGTGTCGTGGGCAACGCGGAAGAGCGTCGCGGGCAGATGGGAGCCGTCGGCGCCCATCACCTGTGGGTCGACATAACGGTCGGACCTGCGCAGTGCAGACGGCTCAAGAGCGAGCCGCCGCCAGGACTGCATTTCGCGGCGAGCCGCGAGGATGGTGGGGTCATCGCTGCTGGTGATAGTGGAGACGACGGTTGCGGGCGCCCGGGAGGCTGCGGCCGGTTTGGGCTGACCTCGGCTGCCCCCATCCTGGTGGATTTTGACGACAGATTCGCCAGATTCCGTCGTGGTTGAGATGAAAGGGGCGCCGCTGCGGTGGCCTTGGATGACGGTGTTGCGGAATTCCTTCGCGCTGTGAGGGAAGAGGAGGTGCCGGGGAGCCCTGCCCTTGGTGATGTGGCTCAGCGTCTCGTGGAGCAGGGTGAGGCGGCCGAAACGGTCAAGTCCGGATGGCTCTTGGTAGCCAATTTCAAGCTCGTATCGCAAAAACGTGGTCGTGGCCTTTGCAGCTCGGCCGAAGTCGTCTTGCGAATTGAGCGGGACGATCATCTCTGCCGCGAACCGCATCCGGTGGCGGCCAGGCTCGAAGCCCTTCCAGAAAAGGTCACGGGGGTCCCCGTGGCGCTCCCCGTGTACGCCCCGAACCTCTTGGGCCGCTTCCATCATTGACTGGTCGGCAAGAAGGGAGAGGAACTGGATGGCGTCAAAAACATTCGACTTGCCAGTGCCGTTCGCCCCTGCGATGCAGGTGAAGGGGCCGAAGTCGATGGACAGGTTCAGGAGGTTCTTGAACCCGTGGACTTCGAGGCGGGTCAGCATACTGTCTCCGTGGGCTCGCCGGGCGGATTCGCCAAGCCTACTGGCGGGGAACGTTCTTATCCCGCGTGTGCGGCGATGGCCACGACCGCTGGACGACCGTGCAGGCACTGTCCGCTAGCGGTGCCTCCATACGATCAGGTAGCCGCGGTTGTTGCCGCCTCGGCCACATCAAGGCCGCCTTGTGGACCGGTCGTCCATGGCCATCGGTTGCTAGACGGTGCGGATGACAGGGGCCGGTTTGATGTCCTGGGCGTCGATGAGGGCGCGGATGTCGTCCGGGTCCGAGGTCCAGATGATGGCACCGAGGCTGGCTGCGATGGTCACGACGGTGGCGTCGACGATGTCGGAGGTGCCGGCCTTGCCGCAAAGGATGCCTGCGGCCTTGGCGGTTTCGAGGCCGACGGGTACCACGTGGCACCCGGCGAGGAACTTGCCGAGCCGGACCTGGCGGCGGGAGTCCCGCCATGCCTGGCTGACGACGACGGACGGGACATGGAGGTCGCGGCCGTCTTCGAGAGCCAGGCTGTGGCGGGCCCACATGCGCCGGTCGTCGTTGTCGATGGCGATGAGTACCCCGGCGTCGTACAGGTAGGGGATGTTCACGCGGCCGAGGCTCCCGAACTGCTGAGGTACTCGGCGTCGGCGGCGGCCAGGTCCGCGCGGGCGGCGGCGAGCTCTTCCGGGGTGAAGGCGCCGTTCTCTGCCTGCCACTCCTGGATGACGGCCCGTCCGGCCCGCAGGCGCAACTCACGCTCGGCGGCCCCAGCGACAAGGCGGGAGAGCGGGATGCCTTCTTCCTCGGCGGCTCCGGCCAGGGCTTCGACCAGAGCTTCATCGAGAGTGATAGTCACCTTCTTAGTAGCCATACATCAACCATACCGTGGTATGGCCTCTAGTGTGGACGTTCCTGCGTGCGGTGGACGAGGGCGAGATTCCCATGCTGAACGAGGTCGACCTGATCGCGGAACGCATCGCCCCGCAGTTTCGGCTGTATCGGCTCCGTGTCTGCCTGCCGTCGTGTACGGGTCCCGTTCAGCACCCCACCGAGGCCCTGGCCTTCTCGGCCGACTGTCGACGGTCTGGCTTCGTCAGGATCCGCTGGCGGGTCAGCGTCAAGGTTCACCGCGATGGCTGCCGCACGGTCTTCGTGCCGCCCAAGCATCGGGCGGAGAGCGGCTACCGGGGCATCCTGGCCGCTCCGTTCGTCGAGCAGGAGGTTGACAACCACCTGTCATGCTGGGAGCCCGTGGCCTTCACCGGGTCAGCGGGGCGGAGGGTGGGGCAGGAAGCCTTCTTTGCCCCGTGCCGGAACGGCAAGGGCTTGATGCCTATCGCCTCAACGCCATGCGCCCGCCGATCGAGGGCTCAGAGGAGTCTGTCGCCGCAGCTTGACGTGCTGGATGAGCCTCGACGGGGCTGGCCAGGGTGCTGGATGCGATCATTCGAAGGAACGTCTCCGCGGCTGGGAGCACTGAACTGAATGTTCCGCTTCAACGTGTAACGCGTCACGGACGTATCGAGCACCCTCGCCCCACGAGCCCGGAACCAGGAGCTGGTTCCGGGCTCGTGGGTTTATCGTAAGAGTGATTAATTCTGTATTTGTTTTCCTGTGAGGGTTTCCGTCGCTTCCCCCGTAAACAAGGGTGAAGGGCGGAGGGCACATGGATGCAAAGAACAGATTCGAGACGCGAGCCACCTTCCTGCTGCTGCGCATGGAATGGTTCGGCGGTCTGGTCGTCTGTGTCGTGCTGGGTGTGCGGCATTTCTCGGAGATCCGGTGGGGAGTGTTCGTCTCCCTCTTTGTCGTCATCGACGCGATCGGTTATCTGCCCGGCGCGCTGGCTTTTCGGCGGAGTCCGGACGGGCTGATCTCGCGCTGGTACTTCGTGGCGTACAACACCATGCACAGCCTGGTGACCTGGGGTGTCGTCGCCGGGGCGTGGGCGGTGCTGGTGGAGCCGGAGTGGGCGTTGCTCGCTCTTCCTCTGCATCTGCTGGGGGACCGCGCCCTGTTCGGGAATTCCCTCAAGCCGTTCGGGGTGCTTTTCGAACCGCATCGGCATCCGGCGTACGGTGAATTCGAGCGGGTTTATCTGAATTCTGTCGGAGTTGGTTCCGGTGATTCCCGGAGGGGTGCCGATGCCGTCCGTCTTTGAGACCCTGGTCCGGCACAGTGACAATCCGAGTTCTTTTCTCGCCCTCAACCAGGGCAATGAGTACTTCCGGGACCCACGGTTCGACGGCACCTGCGTCTATCGGCGGTCGGGGCGGCACCTGCTGCAGTTCGCGGGGCCCTTCGCCGCGGAGGAGCAACGGGCGGGCCTGCTGGACGCCTTCGCTGCGCAGGCCGGGCCGGGGCGGCTGGTCGCCGTACAACTGCAGCGGGCGGACGCCGAGTTGTACGCGGCGCACGGGTTCACGGTGAACCAGCTCGGGGCGTCGTACGCCGTGGACCTGGGCCGGTTCACGCTGCGCGGATCGGCCTTCGTACGGCTGCGGAACAAGATATCCAGGGCTCGGCGCGCCGGTGTCGAGGTGGTCGAGGCGCCCTCCGCGGTCGACGACGAGGTGCGGGACGAGCTGGATCTGATCGACCGGGCCTGGCTGCGGGGCAAGGGCGGTGCGAAGGAACTGCGGTTCCTGGTGGGCGAGCGGACCGGGCCGGCTGCCGAACACCGGCGGTTGTTCGTGGGGCGGATCGGCGGGACGGCCGTCGGGTACATCAGTTACTCGCCGGTGTTCGGCAGCCGGCCGGGCTGGCTGCACGACCTCAGCCGGCGTTCTCCGGACGCTCCGCCCGGGGTGATGGAGGCGTTGAACGCGACCGCGATGGAGCGGATGTCCGCCGACGGCGCGGGGTGGCTGCACTTCGGGTTCACACCCTTCACCGGTCTCTCCGACGAGCACGAACTGCCGTGTGCGAGCCGGGCTTTCACGCGGTGCGTGCGGGCGCTTGCCCGGCACGGTGAGCGGATCTATCCGGCCGCGGCGCAGCTCGAGTACAAGCGGAAGTGGGCGCCCCACGTGGTGTTGCCCGAGTACATCGCCTTTCACGGGAGGCCCGGGCTCGCGGCGGTGTGGCAGCTGCTGCGGGTTACGCGGGCGGTGTAGGGCGAGGCCAGGGATGGGGTCGGGGCGGGGGTCGGCGTGGGGGTGACCGGCGGGGTGGCGGGGTGGCGGGGTGGTGAGCGGGCGGTCATCCCTTCGATCCCGCCACCGTAATCCCGTCCGTCCCGTCCATCCCGTCCATCCCGTCAGTCCCGTCAGTCCCGTCAGTCCCGTCAGTCCCGCCACCGTCATCCCGTCCGCCGGGCGGGGTCCAGCGCGACCGGGTCGTCCCGGAGCAGGGGAGCACATGAGGTTTCTGGAGCGCGAACGCGCCGTACTGACGAACATGCTGCCGGGGCTCGACGAGAGTCTGCGGGCGGTGCCGCTCATGGAGTTGGAGAGTCCGCGCAGTCCGGGTATCGGGCTCTTCCGCGACAGCGGTGGGCCCGGGCTCCTGGTGCCGGTCTCCTGCAAGGGGAAGGGGGCCACCGCGCTGGACGCCCTGCGGGTGCAGCGTGCGCTGGGGAGCAGGTCGCCGTCTCTTGCCGTGGCGACGACGATGCACCACTTCTCCATGGCCACCCTGGTCGGCCTGGTCACCGACGGCGAGGGACTGGAGTGGATGCTCGTCGAAGCGGTGGCCTCCGGCAACCGCCTGGTGGCCTCCGGGTTCGCCGAGGGGCGGCCGGGGGCCGGCATCCTCTCGCCGTCGATGACCGCCACGGTGGGACCCGACGGGGTGCGGATCAGCGGGGTGAAGCGGCCGTGCAGCCTCGCCCGGTCGATGGACCTGCTCACCGCCAGTGTCCTGGTGCCCGGTGAGCGGGGGGCGTGCGACGAGGTGGCGGTGGCGTTGGTGCCCGCCGAGAGCGAGGGGGTGAGCGTCAGCGGGTTCTGGTCCAGCTCCTTTCTCTCGGGGGCGGAGAGCGATCAGGTCACACTCACCGATGTGCTCGTACCGCCGGAACTGCTGGTGCGTACCTCCGGCTTGGACGGGCGCCTGGACGCACTGCAGACCGCGGGCCTGGTCTGGTTCGAGCTGCTGATGACGGGGAGCTACCTCGGGGCCGCCGCCGCGCTGGTGGAACGGGTGCTGCGCAACGAGCGGGTGCCCGAGGCGGAGCGGGTGCGGCTGCTGGTGGAGGCCGAGGGGGCGATGGCCGCCGCGGAGGGTGTCGCCCGCCGGCTCGACGAGGGCTGCCCGGACGAGTCGACGCTCGCCGACTCCCTGTATGTGCGGTACTGCGTCCAGGACGCCCTGGCCCGGATCGTTCCCCGGGCGGTGGAACTGCTCGGCGGCCTCAACTTCATGAGCTCGGACGAGGTCGGACACCTCGCGGCCTGCGCCAACGGGCTCTCCCTGCACCCGCCCGCACGGTCCAGGATGACCGGCCCACTGGCGGCCCACCTGGCCGACGGCCCCCTCACCGTCGCCTGACCTGCCTGACCTGCCTGACCCGACACCCGACACCCGACCCACCAGGCACCCGACCCACCAGGCACCCGGCACGACTGACCCTGATCGGCCGACCCACCTCCCACCCCGACACCGCCCTTCCCAACACCCCCCATCCGACGGGAGTTTCCGAACCATGCCGTTACAACCCCCCACCGGCACCACCGATCCCACCGCCCCGCCCCTTCCCTCCCGCCCCCGTCCCCGCCTGCTCCTCACGGGTGCCGCAGGCGTACTGGGGCAGGCCCTCGTCGACGAGCTCTGCGACGACTACGACCTGATCTGCCTGCGTCACCGCGCACCGCTGGACGACCCCCGGGTACGGGAGGTGACCGCTGATCTGAACGCACCCGGTCTGGGGCTCTCCGCGGCCCGGCGGCGGGACCTCGCCGCCGAGGTGGACGTGGTCGTGCACTCCGCCGCGGCCACCAACTGGCGTCTCGCCCCGGCCGACATCTGGCGCACCAACCTGGACGGCACCCGCTCGATGCTCGACCTGGCGGCCCGCGCCGACGCGCCCTTCTTCTACATGAGCACCGCCTTCGTCGCGAACCCGCTCGCGCCCGAGGAGCGGGAACGCTTTCCCGGAGCGGCGGCCTACCTCGCCTCCAAGTCGGCCGCGGAGGAAGCCGTACGGGCAGCCGACGCCCCGGGGGTGATCCTGCGCCCGTCGCTGGTCATGGGGGACTCGTCCACCGGCCGGATCGCGCGCGTGCAGGGTCTGACCCGGGCGCTGGGAGGGATCGTCAAGGGTCAGGTCCCGGTGCTGCCGGGTTCGCCCGGGACCCGGATCGACATGGTGCCGCAGGACGTGGTGGCCCGTGCGGTGGGCGACCTGGTCAGGTCCGGGGCCGCCCACGGCGAGTACTGGCTCACCGCAGGACGGGAGGCGATCCTGCAGCGTGAAGTCGTGGACATCTGCCTGGAGTTCGCCGGCCGCCACGGCGAACGCCCGCACCCGCCACGGCTGATCCCCGTGGAAGCCGTGCACCGATTGCTGCTGCCGCTCCTGGAGGGCCCGTCCTTCCCCGCCCTGGTACGACGCCGGCTCCAGGACTACGCCGAACTCCTGCTCGTCTTCCAGCGCGAACTGCCCTTCGCCTCCGACCTGGGCACATCCCACTGCGGTACGGCCCCCACCCGCGCGGCGATCCGCTCGGCGCTGACCCGCAACGTGGAGTGCTGGGCCACCGGCCGGGGCGGCCTGCGGCGGTCGGGGCCGGCCCGGACTCCGGCGGAGCTGGCGTCATGACGGAGGTGGAGACGGCGGCTCACCCACCCGCGGCGGCGGCCGGTCCCACCACCGCGCAGACGACCGCCCCCACCATGCCAGGGACGACCGCCCCCACCACCCCAGAGACGGCCGCCCCCACCCCACCCACCACGGCCCAGCTCTACCGCCGTCACCTCGGTACCGGCCGTGCCGTGATGGGCGCCGTGCTCGGCGGAATGGCGGAGGTCCGTTCCGAGGGAGCCTGGGTGCACACCGATGACGGGCGCCGGTATCTGGACTTCGGGGGATACGGCGTCTTCATCCTGGGGCACCGGCATCCGGCCGTACTCGACGCGGTGCGGCGGCAGTTGGACGCGCATCCGCTGGCGACCCGGGTGTTCCTGGAGCCCGTCGCCGCGCGGGCCGCCGCCGCGCTGGCCGCGCACACCCCGGCGGGTCTCGACCAGGTCCACTTCGTCAACTCCGGTGCGGAGGCGACCGAGGCGGGGCTGAAACTGGCCCGCGCCCATGGGCGCAGCGCGCTGGTGACCACCGTGTCCGGGTATCACGGGAAGACCCTGGGGGCGCTCAGCGTCACCGCCAACTCCCTTTACCAGCAGGCGTTCGAGCCGTTGCTGCCGGACACCGCGCAGGTCGCCCACGGGGACCTGGCCGGGCTGGACACGGCACTTCGCGAGCGTCGGGACCGGGCCTGCGTGATCCTCGAGCCGGTGCAGGGCGAGGGCGGGGTGCGGATCCCGCCGGCCGGGTATCTCGCGGAGGCGGCCGAGCTGTGCCGGGTGTACGGGGCGTTCCTGATCGTGGACGAGGTGCAGACCGGGCTCGGCCGGCTGGGCACCTGGTGGGGTGTGGACGCCGAGGGTGTGGTGCCCGATGTCCTCCTCGTGGGGAAGGGGCTGAGCGGCGGGGTCGTACCGGTCGCCGCGATGGTGGCCACCAGGGACGCCTACGAGCCGTTCTCCCGTGACCCCTACCTCCACACCTCCACCTTCGGCGCCTCGCCGATCGCGTGTGCGGCGGCGCTGGCGGCGGTGGAGACGATCGACCGCGAGGACATCGTGGACCGGGCCGCCGCGCTCGGGCGGGAACTGCTCGCGGGGGTGGCGGAGGTCTGTGCCCCCTACCGGGACCGTCTGGTGCGCGAGGTCCGCGGCAGGGGACTGCTGATCGGCGTCGAGTTCACCCGGGCACAGGCGGTCGGCGAGACGCTGCTGGAGCTGGTGAGCCGTGGCGTCCTGGTCAACCACTCCCTCAACTCCACGCGCGTGCTGCGGCTGACACCCCCGGCGGTCGCCGACGCCGACGAGACCCGGTTCTTCCTCGACGCCCTCGCCGAAGCCCTGCGCGCCGTGCACACCCGCCTCGCCACAGCCCCCCGTCAGTAAGGACGAACCCCATGCGCCATGTGACAGTCCGGATGACAGCACCCGGCATCGACCCCGAGCACGCCTACCGGAGGATCAGCGACTTCGGCCGGTATCCCGAACTCACCACGACCGTCCGCGCGGTGGAGGTGCAGCCGCCGCGGGCGGACGGTTCCGTCGTCTCCGCGTGGACCGTCGCCTTCCGCGACGGGCTGATGCGCTGGACGGAACGCGACACCTTCTCGCCGGCCACGCGCTCCATCGCGTTCGAGCAGCTCAGCGGTGACTTCGAGACCTTCGAGGGGAGTTGGGCCTGCGAGCCGCACCCGGACGGCACCACCGTCACCTTCCGGGCCGCGTTCGACCTGGGGATCCCCACGCTGGCGGAGATCCTCGACCCGGTCGCCGAGTCGACGCTGCGCACCAACATCGAGCAGATCCTCCAGGGTCTGCTCGGCACGGTGTCACCGGCCGGCCTCGCACCCGCCGCGCATGGCTGACCTCGCCCCGGCCCGGACGCGGGACCCCGGCGAACAGCTGCGGGACGAGCCGGGCCCTGACACCGAGCACTGCCTGCGTCTGTACGCGAAACTCGCCTCCGGCGTCACCGTGGTCACCACCCGGGGCGGGACCGGCCCCACCGGGATGACCGTCTCCTCCCTCACCTCCCTGTCGGCCCGGCCGCCCCTCCTCCTCGCCTGTCTGCGCAACGGTTCACCCACCCTCTCGGCGATCGGCGGCCAGGGCGTCTTCGCGGTCAACCTGCTCCGGGACAGCCAGGTCGCGCGGGCCACCCGCTTCGCCGACCCGGCCGCCCCGCCCGCCGAACGGTTCCGTGAGGTCCCCCTCCGTCCCGTGCTGGGCGCCCCCGTCTTCGGCGACGCGCTCGCCTGGTCGGTCTGCCTGGTCGAGGACATCCGCCGCTACGGCGACCACAGCGCCGTCGTGGGCCGCGTGGCCGCCGTGCGGGTGGCGGCGGGCCGGCCGCTGCTCTGGCACGACCGGAGGTTCGGGTCGCTGTCAGGGGCCGGGGAAGGAGCGCCCCGGTGACCCTGTTCGCACCGGGCACGCCCTGCTGGGACGCCGGAGACCCGGCCGGGACCGGCGCCGCGGACCCGCTCCCCCCGGTCCACGGCGGGATCGACGCCGATGTGGCGGTGGTCGGCGCGGGACTCGTAGGCCTGTCCACGGCCTATCACCTGGCGGAACGTCAGCCCTCCCTGGACATCGTGGTGGTGGACGCGCGGCGGCCCGCGGCGGGTGCCAGCGGGCGGGGCACCGGGCTGCTGGGACCCCGGGTGGGGCCGCCGGTCGACCGGGCGGTGCGGCGGTACGGGCCCGTCGTCGCCCGCCGGATACACCGGGCGAGTGTCGAGGCGGTACGGCAGGTCGTGGACCTGTGCGACCGGCTCGGCGTGCCCTGCGCGGACGGGGAGCAGATCGTCGCGGCCCGTTCCCGCGCCGGGCTCGCTTCCCTGGCGCGGCAGGCCGCCGCCTACCGCGCCCTGGACCTGGAGGTGCCCGTCCTGTGCGCCGCCGACATCCGGTGCCGGGTCGACGTGCCGTACCACGCGGGCCTGCTCCACCGGCAGACGGCCACCCTCGATCCGGCCGCGCTGACGGCGGCGCTGGCGAGCGCCTGCGTCGCGAAGGGCGTACGGCTGCACGGCGGCAGCCCGCTGCTGGAGGTGCGCGGCACGGACGGGCGGTGGCCCCGACTGCTGTTCCCGCAGGGCACGGTGAGGGCGCCGAAGGCCGTGCTCGCGGTGAACGCCGGGGCGGCCGGGCTCGGCCTGCCGGTGGGCACGGTGCTCGGGCTGGAGGTGCACGCGGTGGCGACCGAACCGCTGGGTCACGAGGCGCGGGCACTCCTCGGGCACGGCGGTCTCGCGGTGGTCGACGCCGTACCGCTCGCCCCGTACTTCCGGCTCACCCCCGACGGCCGACTGGTGGTCGGGGGCGGTACCGCCCTCTGCCCGGACGGGGTCGGGCCCCGCCGCAGAGCCGTGCTGCGGGTCTTCGCGTTCCACCGGCTGGAGCAGTGGCTGCGGGCGCTGCATCCGGCGCTGGCCGGGGTGGAGGTCACCCATCGCTGGGCGGGCGGGATCGCGGTGACGGCCGACGGTCTGCCCGTGGTGGGGCCCGTCCGGGGGCGACCCGGTGTCTGGTACGCGGGCGGCTGCAACGGGCACGGCCTCGCGATGTCCGTGGCACACGGCTCCAGCCTCGCCGCCTCGCTGCTGGGCGACGCGGACACACCCGAACCGCTGCCCTGGCACCGCTCCCGGGCACCCCGGCTGCCGGTGTCGGGACCGGCCCGGCCGCTGCTGCGGGCCCACCTTGCGGCACTGGACCGCACCGCCCGCCGCGCGGCCGGGCCCGCACTCGGACCCCGGCAGTGAGGAGCCGCGGGCCGCTCGGCCGATTCCCCCGGCGACGCACGGACGCGGGGCCCACAGAACCCACAGGGACCAAAAGAGAGGAACAGCAATGATCGGCACCCTGCTGGCAAGGCCGCTGGAACTCATGGAGGACAACTTCCGCAGGCCGACCGGGCGAGCCGGGCGGTTCTTCGGGAACCTGATGGCGGTGCAGCACCGGAGTCTCACCGAGTGGACGATCGAGCACATGGACGTGCGCGGCCGGGACCGCGTGCTGGACGTCGGCTGCGGCGGCGGCATGGCGGTGAAGCTGCTGTCGCGGCGGGCCGCGCAGGGGTTCACCGCCGGGGTCGACCTCTCGATGGAGATGGTCGAGCAGGCGGCACGGCGCAATCTGCCGGCCATCGCCCGCGGCCGGGTCGAGGTCCGGCACGGGGACTGCGCCCAACTGCCGTACGAGGAAGGCTCGTTCGACCAGGTCTGCGCGATCGAGACCTTCTACTTCTGGCCGGATCCGATGGGCGGACTCGCCGAGGCCCACCGGGTGCTGAAGCCGGGCGGTCAGCTGGCGATCACGCTGGAGATGAGCCGGGAGGCCGCCGACGATCCGTCCCTCGTCCAGCGGTTCTTCGGCCGGCGCTTCACGGAACGCTCGGAGCGCGCGGGGCTGCACATCCTCTCCGGGGACGACCTGGTGGACCGGCTCACCAAGGCCGGGTTCAAGGACGCGCGGTTCGTGTCGGAGCCGCGCCGTTCGCTGGGCTGGGTCTGCGCGCTGGCGCGGAAGTGAGGGCGGGGCGATGACCGACGCGGCGCGCATCGGCGCGGTGCCGGACGCACCCAGGGCGGCCGGACTGCCGTTGCTGGGCAGTGTGCTGGACTTCCGGCGCGACATCCTCCAGGCCATGCGCCGGGGGCGCACCGCCCACGGTGACCTGGTCCGCTACCGGCTCGGCCCGGTGACCGTGCACGGCGTGACCAGCCCGGAGCTGGCCGCCGAGGTGCTGACCGACAGCGACCGGTTCGGGAAACTCGGGCCGGACAACCCGCTCCGGCTCGTCCTCGGCGAGGGCCTGCTGACCAGCGACGACCACGAGAGCTGGCTGCGCAACCGGCGGATGATGCAGCCGATCTACACCAAGCAGGCCCTCGCGGGCATGTTCGCGACGATGGGCGTCTCGGCGGCCGAGCAGATCGCGCACATGGCCGACCGCTACCGGACGGGCGCGGTGGTGGACCTGCACACGGAGATGATGCGGGTCACCCTCGACATCGTCAGCCGCTGCATGTTCAGCACCGATGTCAGCCACACCCTGGCCGGGCTCGGCCCGGACGCGGTGGACGTCGCCGTCAACTACGCCTTCGACCGGCTGCAGAACCCGCTGAGCCCGCCCACGTCCTGGCCGACCCCGCGCAACCGCCGCTTCCACGAGGTCATGCGGGGACTCGACGACCTCATCCACCGGATCATCGCGGACCGCCGGCGGCCCGACGCCCCCACCGGCGGCGGGGACCTCCTCGACATGCTGCTGGCCGCCCGCGACGCCGACACCGGCCGGGGCATGACCGACCGGGAGCTGCGGGACGAGGTGATCACCACCTTCGCCGCTGGCCACGAGACCACCGCGATCACCCTCACCTGGGCCTTCTACCTGCTCTCCCGGCATCGCGAGGTCCTGGAGCGGGTCCAGCGCGAGGTCGACGGCGTCCTGGGCGACGGCCTGCCCACCCCCGACGACCTGGCGGAGATGCCGTACACCCTGCGCGTCTTCGAGGAGGCGCTCCGCCTCTACCCGTCGGCGCCGATCCTGCCCCGGCTCGCGCGGCGGGACACCGAACTCGGCGGCTACCGGGTGCCGGCCGGGTCACGCGTCCTGGTGAATCTCTACGACATCCACCGCGACCCCCGGCACTGGCCGGACCCCGAGCGCTTCGACCCGGACCGCTTCCTGCCGGAGTCCGGCAAGGGGCGCCACCGCTTCGCCTATCTGCCGTTCGGCGCCGGGCCGCACCTGTGCATCGGGAAGCACTTCGCGCTGATGGAGGCGCATCTGCTGCTGTGCGCCCTGGTGCGCCGCTGGGAGTTCCGCCATGTTCCCTCTCACCGGGTGGTGAACCACGCCACCATCACCCTGCGGCCGCGGTACGGAATGCTGATGACGATGCATCGGCGGACGCCCTCGGCCGCCCGGCCCGCCCATGCCCGGTAGACCGCCCCCGGACACGATCCTGCCGCCGCACGCCATCCCGCCGCACGCCATCCCGCCGCACACCATCCCACCGTGTACGACCCCACCGCACACGACCCCCGCGCCGGAGCCGACCGCGGCCGGGAGAACGGACCTCATGAACGCCGACACCTCGCTCCTCGACCCCAAGCACATCAACCGGACCCGCTACCGGCCGGGCCGGCGGGCCGGCCACTACGAGAGCTTCTACCAGCGGGGCAACCACCCCACCGAACCCCGCGCCTTCTGGATCCGGTACACCGTGTTCAGCCCCGCCGGCATGCCCGAGGCGGCGATCGGCGAACTCTGGGCGATCTGGTTCGACGGGGTGACCGGACGGCACGTGGTCGCCAAGGAGGAACACCCCATCGCGGACTGCCACTTCAGCGCCGACTCGTTCGGCGCCCGGGTCGGCGACCGCGTGCTCGAACCGGGCCGTCTCCAGGGCGAGGCGCGGGGACCGGACGGCCGGATCGGCTGGGACCTGACGTACACCGGGGGCCAGCGGCCGCTGTTCCTGCTGCCGCCGCGGATGTACACCGGCGGCTTCCCCAAGGCCAAGAGCCTCGTCGGGACACCGCTCGCCCGGTACAGCGGCAGCCTCGACGTCAACGGCGAGGAGATCGGCATCGACGGCTGGACCGGCAGCCAGAACCACAACTGGGGCAGCCGGCACACCGACCACTACGCCTTCGGCCAGGTCGCCGGTTTCGACGGGGAGCCCGACAGCTTCCTGGAGGTCGTCACGGCCCGCGCCAAACTCGGCCCCGTGCACATCCCGCAGGTCACCTTCCTCGTCCTGCGCCACGACGACCGCGAGTACTCGCTCGTGTCCCTGCGCCAGGCGCTCACCGCCAAGGCCGACTTCGGCTACTTCTACTGGGACTTCGCCACGTCCGACGGCACCGTCGACATCCGCGGCCGGATGACCGCCCCCGAGGAACGGTTCGTGGGCCTCAACTACTACAACCCGCCCGGCGGGATCAAACACTGCCTCAACACCAAGATCGGCTCCTGCACGGTCGAGATCGCCAACCGGGTCACCGGCAGGCGCACCGCGCTCAGGACCGACGACCGCGCCCTGATGGAGATCCTCACGGACGACCGTGAGCACGGCATCACCATCCGCGCGTGAGGAGGGACCGGGACCCGGCCCCGCTCGGCGAACGCGTCACGGTCCGGGTGCCGGCGGACATCGCCTACGCCGCCGTGGCGGACGTGACGCGCATGGAGCGGTGGAGTCCGGAGGTCCGGGGCGTCCGGGTGCTGGGCGGCGGCCCGGGACCCGTGCGCGTCGGCACCCGCTTCGTGGGGCTCAACCGCGCCTCCTGGCTGCCCTGGGCGACCCTGTGCACGGTGGTCGCCGCCCGGCCGGCACGCTGCTTCGCCTTCGAGGTCCGCTTCCTGGGCGTCGCCCTGTCCCGGTGGACGTACCGCTTCAGGGAGGTGCCCGGCGGATGCGAGATCACGGAGGAGTGGCTCGACCTGCGCTCGCCGGTCGCCGGCGGACTGCTCACCGCCGTCAGCCCGGCGGTCACCGGTGTGGTCCGGCGCCGCGAACGCAACCGCGCGACGATGCGCGCGACACTGGCCGCGCTTCGGGAGGCGCTGGAGGGCGGTGGCTGAGACCGGGACGGACGTGGGGAGGGGCAGGGAGGGGCAGGGAGGGAGCAGGGAGAGGGATGCGGATGGGGCGTCCGGGCCCGGCTCCGGCCGTGTCAGCGGGAGCGGCGGCGGTGGTCCAGCAGCAGGGCCATGGCACCGAGGGCGATCAACCCCGCGTAGGAGGAGCCGCGTTCACCGCCCAGGGAGGCCGGAGTCCTCGGGTGGTGGACCTGGAGCGCGAAGCGCCGGTTGGACGCGTCGGCCAGCAGCCCGCGCAGCTGCTCGGGGCTGGTGGTGGCCGTGACCATGAGGTCCATCGCCGTACGGCCCAACTGCTCCAGCGAGATGTACTCGCCCAGCAGGGACATCACGATGCCGCGCACCTCGCCCTTGAAGATCTCCGCGAGCGACAGTTCGGGCGCCAGACAGCGCACCGAGCCCTCAAGGTTGGCGAAGGACTTGCCCAGCAGGGAGATCGAGGGCGCGGAACCGATGCCCCGCTTGGTGGCCTTCTCCAGCACGGTGGTGAGCGAGACGCCGAAGTTCAGCTCGCCCAGCGAGGCGCTGGAGATCTTGGGGACCAGCGCCGCCATGTCGGAGGCGAACGCCGGCAGGTTCGCCCACGCGGTGAGTTTCCCCATGTCGGCCCAGGCGCGGGCCAGTCCGTGGCCGTCGTTCTGCGCCAGCGCCATCAGCAGCGGCAGCAACTGCAGGCTGGTCCGCTTGTCCAGACGCCCCACCATGCCCCAGTCGATCAGCGTGGCGGGGCCACCGGGCAGGGCGAAGACGTTGCCCGCGTGCGGGTCCGCGTGGAACGTCCGCTGCACGAAGTAGCCGCGGTACATGAACCGCAGCAGGTCCTTGCCGATGTCGGTGCGCTCCCGGTCGCTGAACGCCCCGGGGTCCAGATGCCGTACGGACATGCCGGGAGCCAACGACTGCACCAGCACCCGGGGTGTGGCCGAGAGGACCTCGGGGACGGCCAGGGTGCTGAAGTCACGGGCGGCCTCCCGGCCCTCCTCCATGTTGCGGGCCTCGCCGGTGAAGTCCAGCTCGGGTTCCATGGCGTCGAAGATCGAGCCCAGCATCGCCTCGACGTCGATGACCTCGTTGAACCGGGGTGCCGCGCGGGCCACGATGCGGGAGGCCCGGCGCAGCAGGGCCATGTCGGCCCGGACCGCCTCGCGGATCTCCGGCCGCTGGATCTTCACCACGGCCGGTCTGCCGCCGGGCAGGGTCACCCGGTAAACCTGGGCCAGCGAGGCCGCGCCCAGCGGTTCGGTGGTGTCGACGTCGTCGAACCTGAGCTTCCAGTCGGGGCCGAGGTCCTTCTCCAGGACCGGCTCGAACAGGGAGAACGGCTGCACGTCGACCTGGTCGTGCAGGTTCTGGAACTCGGCGATCATCGACGGCGGCACCATGTCCGGCCGCGTGGACAGGATCTGACCGAGCTTCACATAGAACGGGCCCAGGCTCTCCAGCGCCTTCCGTACGGCGCGGGCGCGCCGGCGGGCGTCCCCGGCGGCGGACTCCTCCTCCGCCGGGGACCGGCCGTTCCCCTTGGATCTGCCGCGTTCCCGCGCCGTGTGACCGACCTCGTCGGCGATCAGACTGCCCAGCACCTTCACGACCAGCCGGAGCCGGTCGCCGATCAAGGTCCTCACGACGCGGGGTCCCTCCTCGGGGTTCTCGGGGTTCTGCTGAAGCAGGCCCGGCGCACGGGGCGCGGGTCAACGGCCTTGTGCCTGGGCGGAGTCGGTCATCCCTTCTTGGCCGGCGGACGGACTCCGGCACTCGCCGCCACATCGCTGATCGTGTCCAGGGCGCCGACCAGCGAGGACAGCAGGTCGGTCAGTTTGGCGATCTGCTGGGGCAGGGTCGCCAGGGATTCGGCCAGGCCGCCGAGCTGACCGAAGGCGGCGAGCGGATTGGTGGCGAGCGGATTGGTGGCGGGGGAGGAGGCGGCGGACTGGCCGGTCAGTCCGGCGAGGGCGACAGCCGGGTTCACGCCCGCCAGGACGGCGAGCGGGTTGGCGTTCGCGAGCGCGGCCAGGGGGTTCACCGAGCCGGAACCCCGGTCGGAGGGGGCGCCCGCCAGGAGCGCGAGCGGGTTGGCGCCGGCGAGCGCGGCCACGGGGTTCAGCCCGCCGCCGAACGCCGCCATCGCCTGCAGCGTCCCGAGGGGCGTCCCGGCGAGGGCCGCCATCGGAGCGGCGGCGCCGAACCAGTCCTGGACGTCGGACTTCCTGGACTTGTTCGGCGGGTCGAGGAATTCGTTGAACGCTTTGTTGGAACTGTCGGCGATATCGCCGAGTAAGTTCTTGATGGTGTCCTGTGTGCTCGGTTTGTCGGCCACTTTTCGGAATGTCCTTCCCTAGCGGGCACCATGGAATGAACCAGGATGCCGAACCATTTTCGGTCATCCGCAGGATTCGCCCAGAGACTGGGTGCACATGTGCCGGAGCCTTGCTCTGCCACGAGTGAATGCACCCTCGGCGGCCTTGACGGAGATCTGGTTGATGCGGGCGAACTCGACGATGGAGATCCCGTCGGCCCGCGCGAGCATCACCTGCCGCTCCCGGCCCCGGAGCTGGCCGGCCTGCCGGAGCAGCCAGCGCCCGAACTCCTGGTCGCAGACGGCCTCCTCCAGCATCTCCGGCTCCCCGTCGGTGATGCGCTGCAACAGCCGCTGCCAGCGCTCCCGTTCCCGGTAGCTGTCGATGCAGAGCCGCATGGCGACCGTGGTCAGGAACGGTCCGAGCCGGTCGCGGTCCAGGTCGCCGTGGGTCGCCGCGCGCAGCATCGCCTCCTGGACGCAGTCCTCGGCGTCATGCGGGTTGGGCAGCCGGCGGCGCACCAGACGCAGGAGGCGCTCTCGATGCTGAAGGACTTCGGTCCAGAAGGAATCGCAGCATAAGTGCATGCGTCTCACCAATGATCGAACGAAAGAAATACATCCCGGCGATTGGCTCCACGCATGCCTTCATGGCACGAAAATCCCCTCCACTTTCTCCACCCCCTCGCCCTTCCTTTCCATTCTTCGCTGGAAACAACGGCTTTCTGCCCTGGAGGAAGGTGGCTAACCCGCCCATCACATCCTTCCTTCGTTTGAATGAGAAAATGAGAAACGATAACAGTATCTTCGGTTCGGGGAGCGGACGGCCGAAAGGCACGGAGGCTCGTCTGGCTGGAACAGTCGCCACTGGACCGGCACGACCTGGCGGCCCAGCACCGGCACCGCGCCGCTCTCGCCGACGAACCCGTTCCTGTTGTCGCGGTCTCGCGCAGCGGAGTCGACCGGAGTCGATGCCTTCGGCGAGCGCGACATTACGACTCGCATGGTCGGAGAATTCATCGAAACATTCGAGCGAAAGCATTCGAAGTTCGGATCTTGATTCCTGGCAACTCGCTGAAGGTCGCCGACCATGAATCGTTCAAGAAGGGCTGTGAGCTGCGCATTTGAACGATACTCCCAGCCAATCCGGGCGGCGAATATTTCGCACTCGGTACCGAAAGTATTGACAGTTGTCAGGGGCAGACCAACACTGACGCCGTCGTGACCGTGATGTGACGAGGACGAGGAGGAAGCTGCCGCATGAACGACGCACCCGCACCCGCATCCGCGCGCACTCCCCAACCACCCCCGCATTTCAGGCTGTTCGTCAGTGGCGCCTGCGCGCTGCTGCTGGCGCTCCTGGCGACGATGACGCTGCCGGGCACCGCCAGTGCCGACACCGTCGTCACCACGAACCAGACCGGCACCAACAACGGCTACTACTACTCGTTCTGGACCGACTCCCAGGGGTCGGTCTCCATGAACCTCGGCTCCGGCGGCAACTACAGCACCACCTGGAGCAACACCGGCAACTTCGTGGCAGGCAAGGGCTGGGCCAACGGCGGCCGTCGCAGCGTGACGTACTCGGGGACCTTCAACCCGTCGGGCAACGGCTATCTGTCGCTCTACGGCTGGACGTCGAACCCGCTGGTCGAGTACTACATCGTCGACAACTGGGGCACCTACCGGCCGACGGGCACGTACATGGGCACCGTCACCAGTGACGGCGGCACCTACGACATCTACAAGACCACGCGGTACAACGCCCCGTCGGTGGAGGGCACGAAGACCTTCGACCAGTACTGGAGCGTCCGGCAGACCAAGCGGACCGGCGGCACCATCACCACCGGCAACCACTTCGACGCCTGGGCCCGCGCCGGCATGCCGCTCGGCAGCTTCAGCTACTACATGATCCTCGCGACCGAGGGCTACCAGAGCAGCGGCAACTCCAACATCACCGTGGACGGCACCAGTTCGGGCGGTGGCGGCGGCGGTGGCTCCAGCGGCTGCACCGCGACGCTGTCCGCCGGGACGCAGTGGAGCGACCGCTACAACCTGAACGTCGCGGTCACCGGTTCCAGCAACTGGACGGTGACGATGAACGTGCCGTCCCCGGCGAAGGTCCTCTCCACCTGGAACATCGCGGCCACGTACCCGAGTTCACAGGTCCTGACGGCGAAACCCAACGGCAGCGGCAACAGTTGGGGCGCCACCATCCAGGCGAACGGCAACTGGACCTGGCCCACGGTCTCCTGCACGGCGAGCTAGCCGCCCGACTCCCAAGGCTGGAGGACCCCTTCCCATGAGATCCGCACCGCACTTCTCGTTACGCTCCCTGGTCGCCGGGCCGGCCGTCATCGCCCTGGCCGCCGCGGGCACCCTCGCCGTCGGTACGGCGGCACCGGCGCAGGCCGCCACCTGCGGCGGGTACGTCGGGCTCACCTTCGACGACGGCCCGTCCGGCAACACCCCCACCCTGCTCAACGCGCTGAAGCAGAACGGCCTCCGGGCCACGATGTTCAACGAGGGCCAGTACGCGGCCGCCTACCCCGCGCAGGTCAAGGCGCAGGTCGACGCCGGGATGTGGGTCGGCAACCACAGCTACACCCATCCGCATCTGACCCAGCAGACACAGGCGACCGTCGACTCGGAGATCTCCCGGACCCAGCAGGCCATCGCGTCCGCGGGCGGCGGCACACCGAAGCTGTTCCGCCCGCCGTACGGCGAGACCAACGCGACCGTGAAGGCCGTGGAGGCCAAGTACGGTCTGACGGAGATCATTTGGGACGTCGATTCGCAGGACTGGAACGGCGCGAGCACCGACGCCATCGTCGCGGCGGCGGGCCGGCTCACCAGCGGCCAGGTCATCCTCATGCACGACTGGCCCGCCAACACGGTCGCGGCCATCCCGCGCATCGCCCAGGGCCTGGCCGCGCGCAACCTCTGCGCCGGAATGATCTCCCCGACGACGGGCCGTGCCGTGGCCCCCGACGGCAGCGGCGGCGGTGGCGGTGGTGGCGGCAGTTGTACGGCGACGCTGTCCGCCGGCACGCAGTGGAGCGACCGCTACAACCTGAACGTCGCGGTCACCGGTTCCAGCAACTGGACCGTGACGATGAACGTGCCGTCCCCGGCGAAGGTCATCGCGACCTGGAACATCGCGGCCACGTACCCGAGTTCACAGGTGCTGACCGCGAAACCCAATGGCAGCGGCAACAGTTGGGGCGCCACCATCCAGGCGAACGGCAACTGGACCTGGCCGACGGTCTCCTGTACGGCTACCTGACCCCGGCCGGACGGAGGGCCGCCGTGATCGCGGGCGTCATGGGGCGTCCGGCCAGGACATGGCAGACGGCGTCCAGCGGCACCGGGCGCTCGTAGTAGTCCTCGAAGTGGGCCCGGACGGTCTCCGGGGAGCGGTCGGTGAGGAGGTGGAAGAGGCAGCCGGAGCCGTCCGGGCTTCCGTGGCCCGGAGGAAAGTCGATGGCCGAACCGGCGCGCCACGCGGTGTCGCCGGTCTCGCGCCACAGGCAGACGGTGACGCGCGGGACGCCGAGTCCCGGGTCAAGGAAGGCGGCATCGTCCAGCAACGGCCGCAGGGCGTCGGGCACTTCGTCGACGACACCGGGCCAGACCTCCTCGTCGTCCCTCCCGTACGGGCTCATCGCCGACTCGTGGTCGAAGCCGCGGACGAGCACACCGGCCGGGGAGAAGACGGCGGAGAAGTCGTCCCCCGAGCCGTTGTCCATCAGCGCCGCCTCCTCGCCGGGGCCCCAGCCGGCGCCGAAGGTGTACAGGCAGAACTGCGGGTCCGCCGCCATCGCCGCGTCCAGGGCGGCCAACGCCCTCAGGTGCAGGCGGAGTTCGGCGGGGTCGGGGAAGCGGGCGACGGCCTCGTACACAGTGCTCATGACCTGATGAAAGCAGCCGCCACCGACAACCGGCCCGCTCTCGCGGCCCTCACGCCCCGTCGAGCAGCGAGGCCAGCCCGCGGTCGAGGGAGGAGGGTTCCACGGCCTCCCGTCCCGGTTCGGTCACCCGGTACGTGCGGCGCAGGAAGTGGTGCAGGGCGACGCTGTCGAAGCGGATCATCGCGATGCCCTCCGGGGAGTGGAACTCGACTGCCGTGTGGGCCGGGCCGTACGGCCTGATGTGTACGTTGCCCATGCCCGCCGGGGTCACGAGGCCCTCCTCCAGCAGCGCCCGTGCGAAGGTCCATGTCACCTTCTTGCCGTCGAGCGATATCCAGGCGGGGAAGAGGAGTTGGACGGCGAAGGGGTCGCCGGAGGTGTAGCGGAGGGTGACCGTGACGGCCAGCTCCTGGTCGTCGTCGGCGATCAGGCGGGCGCCGGTGGGCTGTTCCAGGGTGAGGTGGCTCATGGGCGGTCTCCGAACTCGGGCGGGGCGGCGGCCTGTTGTGCCGGCACACCCTCTTGAGAGCGCGGCGGGGTGGTTGATTACGCCGGGACGCGAGAAGGTTGATGTGATCTGAGTCACCTTCGGTTACCGCTGCAACTTTAGTTGAAAGTTTCGGCATCTAGGCTTACGCATCTTCCCCGCCCTCCCCTTGGCAACTGGAGCGTTGCTGCCATGAACGACGACGGTCCCACCGCCGCGTACGCCCGGATCTACGCGGAGCAGCAGCCCCGTCTCGTCGCCTATGCCCGCTCGCTCACCCGCAACACCTGGGTGGCCGAAGACCTCGTCGCCGAGGCGCACTTCAGGGTGTGGCGCAGGCTGTCCGCCGGGCACGAGATCGACAACGTGCCCGCGTACCTCATGACCACGGTGAAGCACCTCGCCACCGCCGCGGGGACCGCCGCGCGCGAGACACCGCGCGATCCGCAGGCCGAGGAACGGGTGGGCGCCGTCCCCGCACACGTCCACGGGGGCGACCCGGCCGAGCAGGTGTCCTCGACGGACCTGCTGGTACGGGTACTTGAGCAGCTGCCCGAGCGCTGGGTGAAGGCGCTGTGGCTCGCCGAGGCGGAGGGCCTGCCGCTGGCCGCGATCGGCCCGCAGCTCGGCACCAGGGAGGGCGCCACGGCCGTACTCCTGCACCGTGCGCGGGAGGGCATGCGGCAGGCGTTCCTGCGCGAGCAGGCCGGCGCTCCGGACGACCCGGCGTGCCAGGTCCACTGGGCGCGCATGCCGGCGTACGTGCGCGGCGGCGCCACCGGGCGGCAGTCCGAACGCCTCCTCGGTCACGTCGACGCGTGCGACGACTGCCGAGCCCGGCTCGCGGCCCTGATGCGCGCCAACGACCGGCTGCCCGCGCTCGTGGCACCGGCCCTCCTCGTCCTCGTGCTCGGCGGCGCGGGCAAGTTCCTGCTCGCCTTCGGCGCGGGTTCCGCCGGAGCGGTCACCGCCACGGCCGGGCACGGCGGCGGACTGCTGCACGGCGTACGGCACGTGGTGGTCGGTGCCTCCAAGGCGCAGACGGCGGTGGTGGTCGGCACGGCCGTCGCGGGAGCCGTCGCGGTCTGTGTCCTCCTCGGCGGCACCGACCCCGCCCCGGTCCCGGTCGCGAGGGGCCCGGTGGCCGAAGTCCCCTCCGCTCAGGCGTCGGTGGCGTCCGAGCCGCGGAAGCCGAGCCCCTCGAAGGCCCCGGCCCGGCGCGATGCCGCCACGGCCCCTGCGGCCGACCGATCCACAAGTGCCGTACCGCCACTCGTACATGGCGCCCACGGGTCCGCGCCGACCGTGCGCCCGGTGCAGAGCGGTGGCGCAACTCCTCCTCCTGACCCACCTGTTGAGCCGACGCCCGCACCCCCTGTCGCGACGCCCGCACCACCGGTGGAACCGACGCCCGCACCCCCGGTGGAACCGACCCCGCCGCCCAAGGTGCCGCCCACGCCCCCGGCGACCCCGGAACCCACCCCGCCTCCGGAGTCCACCGAGCCGACTCCCGCGCCGCCCAGGACCGATGACCCCAAGCCGAAGCCGAAGCCGAAGCCGAAGCCGGAGCCCACGACCGTGTCCAGCCCCGAGCCGACGGCCCGGGCGACCCGGCCGGGTCGGCCGAGCGTGTAGCCGCGCGACCGGGGCTGCCGTCCCGGTCCCGTTGTCGGTGGCGCGTGTCACGATGGACGCACATCGGGACGCATGGGGAGCGGGGGTGGCATGGAGGGCGAGCCTCCGCGGGCCGGACGGCGGGCCAGGGAGCTGTGTGAGCAGGGCACGCGGCTGTACGACGTGGCGCGCACCCTGCGCGCCGACCACACGCGCGCGCTCGAAGCCGTCCGCTCCGCACTGGAGCCGCTGCGGGCCGACCTGGTCGCGCAGGAGCTGGAGTCCATCCCGGTCGCCCGTCTGAAGGACGTCACCGAGGGCCGGCTGCGGCTCGGGGCGCTGGAGGCGGCGGGCCTGACCTCCGTGCGCGCGGTGCACGAGGCGAGCCGGTACGCACTGCGGCAACTGCCCGGCGTAGGACAGCAGACCGCCGACCGCGCGCTCGCCGCCGCCCGGCAGATCGCGCGCGCCGTCGCGGAGACCGTCTCCGTCCGCATCGACGTCGACCACCCCGAGCCCCGCACCACCGCCCTGGTCGTCGCACTGCACCGGCTCGTGGAGGCGGGCCCGGAGCTGCGCCGCGCGCTGGACGCGGCCACCCGGCTCGACGAGCGCCTCGGCGCCCTGCTCCCGGTGGCCCGGCCCGCCAGCAGCAGACTCCTGATGGCACTCGCCGGCCGCGGGCGGCGGGACGGAGCGCTCGCCGCGGTCGCCGGGATCCGTGAGCTGGTCGGCGACCCGGCCGCCCAGGACGTACGCCTGCTGATCGCCCAGGCCTCCACCGACCTGCTGCGCCCGCCGGTCTCCGAGATCGAGGCATGGGTCGACTTCGAGCTGCGCTCCGCCGAGTACTACAGCCAGCTCGCCGAGGTCGACGGGCAGCAGCCGGACCTCGCGGCCAGCGAGGGCTTCCTCCCCGCGGAGCTGGCCGAGCGCGTGCACGCCCAGCCGCTGGACGACACCCACCGCCGGGTCTCCCTGCGCGGATACCAGTCGTTCGGGGCACGCTTCGCGCTGGCCCAGCGCCGGGTCGTCCTCGGGGACGAGATGGGGCTCGGCAAGACCGTCCAGGCCATCGCCGCCCTCGCCCACCTCGCGGCCGAGGGCCGGCACCACTTCCTGGTGGTGTGCCCGGCCAGCGTGCTGATCAACTGGACCCGTGAGATCGGCGCCCGCAGCACCCTGCGCGCACTGCCGGTGCACGGCCCGGACCGGCACGAGGCGTTCGCGGAGTGGGGCGAGCGCGGCGGGGTCGCGATCACGACCTTCGACACGCTGCACACCCTGCCCGCACCGGCCGACCCGGCGCCGAAGGGCCGCGCGGCGAGCACCGACGCGCCCACGGCCCCCGCCCTGGGCATGCTCGTCGTGGACGAGGCCCACTACGTGAAGAACCCGGACACCCGCCGTGCCAGATCGGTCGCCCTGTGGACCGAGCGCTGCGACCGCGTCCTGTTCCTCACCGGCACCCCCATGGAGAACCGGGTCGAGGAGTTCCGCACCCTCGTCCGCCACCTCCGCCCCGACCTCCTGCCGGCCGTCCGCAACGGCACGGCGGCAGCCGGACCGCATGCCTTCCGGAAGTCCGTCGCCCCCGCCTACCTGCGCCGCAACCAGGAGGACGTGCTGACCGAGCTGCCCGCCCTGGTCCAGGTCGACGAGTGGGTGGAGCTGGGCGTCGCCGACCGCGAGGCGTACGACCGCGCGGTCGGCGACGGCAACTTCATGGCGATGCGCCGCGCCGCCTACGCCGACCCCGAGAAGTCCGCGAAGCTCCACCGCCTGCGCGAACTGGTCGCCGAGGCGGCCGGCAACGGAGTGAAGGTGGTGGTCTTCTCCTACTTCCGTGACGTCCTCGCCGCGGTGGAACAGAGCCTGGAGAAGGGCGTGTTCGGCCCCATCTCCGGAAGCGTCCCGGCGTCCCGCCGACAGCGGCTCGTCGACGACTTCACCCAGGCCACCGGCCACGCCGTCCTGCTCTCCCAGATCGAGGCGGGCGGTGTCGGCCTCAACCTCCAGGCCGCCTCCCTCGTCGTCCTGTGCGAACCCCAGGTCAAGCCGACGGTGGAGCACCAGGCCGTGGCCCGCGTCCACCGCATGGGCCAGACACGCACGGTCCAGGTGCACCGCATGCTCGCCGCCGACAGCGTGGACGACCGGCTCCTGGCCATCCTCAAGAACAAGGACCGCCTCTTCGACGCCTTCGCCCGCCGCAGCGACCTGGCGGAGGCCACTCCGGACGCGGTCGACGTCTCCGACGCGTCCCTGGCGCGGCGGATCGTGGAGGAGGAGCAGCGGAGGCTGGCGGCGGATCCCGCCGAGCGGGTCGCCAAGGACGCCGAGCGGTCATGAGCGCACGTCGAGTCCGGCGAGCGCGGCACCCGTACCGCCCCGCACGGTGACACGGACGTACCGGGCGGGGGTGCCGTTCGGGGCGTGCCAGCCGCGCCGGTCGGCCGAGACCTCGACGCCGGCCGACGCCGGCCGCTTCGTCCAGGCGGGCCGTACGGTCCCGACGCGTGCCGCGCGGCCCAGGTCGACGGTGAGGGAGGCGCGGTCGGCGTCCGGGGACCAGGAGGTCGCGGGGCTGCCGTCGACCGCGGCCTCCGGGTAGCGGCCGGAGACCGAGGAGGTCGCCGTCGCCGGGTGACAGCGCGCCAGGTCGCCGGTGGGCACGAGGTCGGGGCGCCGGGTCCTGAGGGTGACCGTGCCGGAGAGGACGCGGCGCCCCTCGGGGGTGTCCAGCGGGAAGGGCGCGCCCGTCCGCAGCCGTACGGTCGTCGTCCTCGCCCCGATCGCGATGTCGTACGTACGACCGCGCCAGTGCAGCCCCGACAGGCGTACGCCGTCGGCGAGTTGGGGCGGCAGACTCGGGTCCAGGTGGAGGGCGTCGGGGCGCAGCCGCAGACCGGTGAGCCCGTGGGTGAAGACCTGGAGGAAGCCGCCCTTGCCGGTGAGGAAGTCCTGCGCGGGGGAGCCCGCGAGAGGGTCGGACGCGCCCGCCTTGCTACCGCGCGACTCCGAGAACAGGGCGAACGGGCCGCGCGCGAACGGCTGGTAGGCCCGCCGCAGATAGGTGTACGCGGCACAGCCCGGCTCGTCGGTCGCCGCCGCGTCGATCGCGTGGACGGCGTCGGTCATGGCGGGGCCGTCGGGGTCGGTGCGCCGGGCGTAGTGGTCGAGGGTGGCGGTCGCGGCACCGGCGGGCATGGGCCACTCCAGCGGGTAGATCAGCAGCACGGCGTCCGCCTGCTTGATCTGCGAGCCGTGGTAGCCGTCGTACTGGAGGAAGATCCTGCGCTTCGGGTCGTAGGGGATGCGCAGACGGCCGGCGACGGTGAGCCAGTCGGCGGGGGCGGTGGTGCCGAGGGCGCGGGCCGCGTCGGTCGCGGCGCGCAGCGCGGTGGCGGCCACGGCGTTGGTGTAGACGCCGTCGTCGACGCCGTTGCTGTACTCGTCGGGTCCGGCGACCTCCTTGACGGAGTACGAGCCGTCGGTGTTCCTCGTGGCCCGCGAAGTCCAGTACCGGGCAAGGCCGTCGAGGAGGGGCCGGCCCCGGGTGCGGAGCCAGGTGCGGTCTCCGGTGGCGAGGTAGTACTGCCAGGCGGCGAGGGCGATGTCGCCCTGGAGGTGGTTCTGGGTGAGGCAGTGCGGAGGCTGCCAGCTCTGGCACTCGTTCCACAGCCGGCCGTGGCTCGCGCTCGTCCAGGGGAAGAACAGCCCTTTCACGGCGGTCTTCGCGGCGTTCTCGGCGGCGGCCGTCCGGGTGCGGTAGCGGTATTCGAGGACCGGGCGGGCGAGGTCCGGGTGGGTGGCCAGCAGCGCCGGGAACATCCACGTCTCGGCGTCCCAGAACACCATGCCCGCGTAGTTGTCGCTGGTCAGCCCGGTGGGCGCGATGCTGTCCCGGGCGCCGGACCGCAGCGCGGACAGCAGCCCGTACTGGGCGGAGCGGACCCAGAGCTGGAGATCCGGATGTCCCGGCACCTCGATGTCCGACGCCCACAGCGCCCGCCACGCGGCGGTGTGCGAGGCGAGCAGCGCGTCCCATCCGCGCCGCGCGGCCCGTACGGCGGTGTCCCGCGCGGCGGAACGCGGGTCCGGTGAGGTGAGCGCGGTGTCGACGCCGACGTACTTGGTGGCGGTGTAGGCGTGCCCGGAGCGCACTGTCAGCACACTCGTCTGGCTATCGCTCAACTCACGCTGCTTCCGCGCTCGTTGGACGGGCCCCGGCGCATCGAGCACGGAGGCGACGGCCCCCTCGACGCCTGTCCCGTCCGTGCGGAACGCCACGCCGATGGTGCGGTCGCCGAGGTGGCCGCCGCCGGTTTGCGTGACACGGCGGGCGCCGCGCCCGTCGAGGCGGTCGGTGAGGGTGAGCCGGCCGTCCCAGTGGGGCGTCACGCGCAGGCGTACGGCCCCGGTGTGCGGGGAGTCGCGGGCGGCGAGGACGTCGTAGACGAGGTCGGTGCGGCGGCCGTCGGTGGTGGTCCAGGTCAGGGACGTGCGGACGTGGCCGCAGCGGAGGTCGAGGGTCTGGCGGTAGTGCGAGATCCGGCCGCGGTCGCCGTAGGTCTCGGCACCGGCGGTGACATCGAGGCCGGTCCAGTTCGGCAGCCCGGCGAGCGCCTCGCGCCCGGCCGTGTCCGCGGGCCCGCGGGCGTAGAGGCCGGACACGAACGCGCCGTCGTAGCGCGGGGTGTAGAGCGGCCACCCGGTCTTCTCCCCGGACGCGGCATAGCCCGCACCGGCGGGCGGGACACGCGTGCCGAGGTAACCGTTGCCGACGTAGGGGTGGTAGGTGTCGGCCGGGTCGATCCGGGTGGCGGAAGGGGTCCAGCCGGGGGCGCCGCAGCCGTCGCGCGGGTGGGGACGCGGCGCGGCGACCGCGGGAGCGAGCGGGAGGGGCGGGAGGGGGATGAGCAGGGCGGCGGCGAGGAGGGGGAGCAGGAGGCGGGTGGGTGTGGGCACCGTTCGACGATGGGGTGCGGTGGCGGGTGGGGGCGGAGGGCGCGCGGGGGGTTCCCACGGACGGGGGCGGGTGCTTCCCCCCGCGACCCTCCGGATCAGCGCGGCGGGTTCGGGCCGTCTCCGGACGGCGTCGGGTCGGTGACCCAGCCCGCCGTCAGGGTCAGGCGGGACTCGCGGTGCACGGCCAGGAACGCGAAGGGGCGGTCGAAGCGGGCCCTGACGACCGTGGTCGTGCACCGGAGCTCGGGCGGGGCGCCGCCCGGAGCCGCGGCGACCGCGGTCACCGCGGCGGCACGGAAGCCGAGGGCGCCGAACTGGGCCACGGTCGACTGTTCCGCCTGCCCGACGGCCAGGGGGGACGGGCTGATGCCGGGGAAGTGGCCGGCCCTGGGGTCCAGCGCCGTGGTGAGCCCGAACAGGTCGTGCAGGAGCCGGAGATCGTGCCGCGCGCGCAGGTCGTACGCCACGGTCGTGACGGACAGCTCCGGCGGTTGCGGTGTGGTGCAGCGCTGTTGCTCGACGCGCAGGCCCGGTCCCACCTCGCCGTAGGGGAGTTGGCCGCCGGGCACCACGGGGATCCGGCGGGCCAGGATGTCGACTCCCGTGCCCAGCACCTGACTTGGGGTCATGTGGTGGTCGCCGAGCAGGAGGTGGACGTCGATGCCGTTGTTGCCGGGGACCTTGAGTTCGGTGACATGGCCGTGCGGGCCGCTCGCCACGCCGACCCGGTCGAGCCGGACGCCGGTGCGGTGCAGACCGGCCAGCCGCCGCCCGCGCCAGGGTCCGGCATCCGGGGTGAGCGTCGACGCGTCGAAGGGGCGCGGCCATTCGGTCCGGAGCGCGAGCGCGCTCGCCAGGACCAGCTGCACACCCTCGTCCAGCGCGACCGGCATCCGCTCGACGAGCCCACCCGTCCGCTCGGCGGCCCACGCGTCCAACTCCCGCTGACAGGACGGAAGATCCGCGTTCAGTACGCCGTGCGCACCGGCCGGGAGCCCGGCCCGCCACTCCTCCCGTACGGCGAGTCCGGGCCCGGTCCACAGCCCGAGTGCGGAGTTCAGCCCGGGCATCGCCGTCATCGCGGCCAGCAACTCCCGTGCGGCGGCGGCAGCCTGGTCGCCCGGCATGCCCACCGCGTCCGCGAGTTCCGCCCGCGCGGCCCCCGACGCCCCGTCGGCGAGCAGGGCGAGCAACGGCCACACCCCGGCCGCCGAGAAGACCGTGCGGCCGGCCACCGGGGAGGCCGGGCCGTGGACCGCCGAGCTTCCGCCCACCGCCTCCGCCCACCGCGCCGTCAGCCGATTGACCGCGTCGACCGTCCGCCCGATCGCCGGCCCCTCGGCCACCGCGTCCTGAACCGCCGTTCCCCCGACCACCGCGCTCCGCCCCGCTCCCAATTCCGCCCCCGTGGGTCCCGTAGCGCAAGATCACGTACCCGCGCACGGGAAGGCTATCGTCGGCCCCCGCGCCCCCGATGATCAGCCCCGGCCCTCCCGCTCCTCCCGGCCCTCCCGGTCCTCCTCAGCCGTCCCGTGTCGCCGCCGGCCCGCCCGCGCCGCACCCGGCCCACCGGCGGTAAGCGCGTTCACCGCCCGTACGGCCCCCGCGTGACCCGCATACCGCCCCCGCTCATCCCCCACTACCATGCGCCAAGTCGTACGACAGTCCCGCGACCGTAGATCTCCGGCGCTCCCACCGGAGCCCCCGCCCGAACCAGGAGCACGGCACCCGTGTCCATACCCCCGCCCCCGGAGCCCCAAGGGCCGCCCACCCAGGGCCCCGAGAGCCCCCAGGACCAGCCCCCGGCCCCGGGTCCGTCTCCCACCCCGCAGGCATCCACCCCGTACGACCCCTTCGCCCCACCGCAGCCGTACTCCCAGCCGCAGGACCCGTACGCGCCTCCGCAGCCCTCCTACGGCGCGCAGCCCCAACTCCCGTACGGGACACCGCCGCAGAGCCCCTACGCCCCGTACCCGCAAGGTCCCCACACCCTTACGGGACCTCCGAGCCCCTACGGGCCGCAGCCCTACCAGACCTGGGGGCAGGGCTACAGCCCGTACAACAGCCCCGCGCCCCTGAACGGCATGTCCGTCGCCGCGCTTGTGCTCGGGATCCTGTGCTGCATACCGGGCGTCGGGGTCGTCCTCGGGCTGATCGCGCTGAGCCAGATCAAGAAGCGCGGCGAGCGCGGGCGGAGCATGGCGGCGGCCGGGATGGTGCTGTCGGCGTTCGGGCTGATGGTCTGGGTGCTCGGCGCGACCGGCGCGGCGACCGGCCTCTGGGACGACATGAAGGACGGCGCGCGCACCCACACGGGCGCCTCGCCCGCGAAGGGCGAGTGCTTCGACGCGCCCAGCGGTTCGCTGGAGGGCCGGGTGTACGACTTCGACGTGGTGCCCTGCGACGTCGGGCACGACGGCGAGGTGTTCGCCGTCGTGCGGATGGACGACGGCGCCTACCCCGGGGACAGGGAGGTCACGGCCACCGCGGGCGACAAGTGCTACGCCCTCCAGGACGCCTACGCCATGGACGGCTGGGCCGTGCCCGACGACGTGGACATCTACTACATCACCCCGACCTCGGACAGCTGGCGCCTGGGCGACCGCGAGATCACCTGCGTGTTCGGCAACACGGACGAGAACGCGAGCCTGCCCGCCGGTTCGCTGCGCAACGACGCCACCACGCTCGACCAGGACCAGGTCGCGTATCTGAAGGCGGCCCACCTCCTGAACACCGCGCTGGACTCGGCGCCCGACGCGGAGTACGTGGAGGACGACCTGCCGGGGCACAGGGCCTGGGCGGGCCGGGTGGCGACCGCGCTGACCCAGCAGGCCGACCTGCTGGACGGCCACGAGTGGCCGGACGCGTCAAGGCAGCCGGTCGCGGCCCTGGTCAAGGACCTGCGGGCGGCGCAGAAGGAGTGGGCGCAGGCGGCCGTGGCCTCCGACGCCGACGCGTTCTACGCCCACTACGACAAGGGCGCCGACCTCATCGACCCGAAGAAGTCCGTCACGGCCCGCAAGGCTCTGGGGCTCGCCACGACCCCTCCGGCGTACGACGGGAGCGACAGTGGCGGGGACGGCGGGGGAGGCGCGGGCGGCATGGAGGTGTGACGGCTCCTATAACGGGGAGAAAGTGCCTGGGTAAAGCCCACGCCGGGGATAAGTCATCACATCGAGTGATTCTCTGGCCTTTGCTTGCATGGCACAACCCACGGTTGCCAGGCTGTTGCTGTCTGTACAACCTGATGGGAGTGGCCAGTGACATTCGGTGAGCAGCCGGCGTATCTGCGCGTGGCGGGTGATCTCCGCAAGAAGATCGTCGACGGCCAGCTGCCCCCGCACACCCGGCTGCCCTCGCAGGCCAGGATCCGCGAGGAGTACGGAGTCTCCGACACGGTCGCGCTGGAGGCCCGCAAGGTGCTGATGGCGGAGGGGCTGGTCGAGGGCCGCTCCGGATCGGGGACGTATGTGCGCGAGCGTCCCGTGCCGCGGCGCGTGTCCCGCTCCGGGTTCCGGCCGCCGGCCGGCGCGACCCCGTTCCGGCAGGAGCAGGCCGAGGGGGAGGCGCGCGGCACCTGGGAGTCCAGCAGCGAGCAGGCCGAGGCCGGCGGCGCCATCGCCGAGCGGCTCGGGCTCCAGCCCGGTGAGCGCGTGATGTGCACGAAGTACGTGTTCCGGGACGCCGGCGAGACGATGATGCTCTCCACGTCCTGGGAGCCCCTCGCGGTGACCGGCCGTACGCCCGTGATGCTGCCCGAGGAGGGACCGCTCGGGGGCATGGGGGTCGTCGAGCGGATGCGCGCGATCGACGTCGTCGTCGACAACGTCACGGAGGAGGTCGGCGCCCGGCCGGGCCTCGCCGAGGAGTTGCTCGCCCTGGGGGGAGTCCCCGGGCATGTGGTCCTCGTGATCCAGCGGACGTACTACGCCTCGGGCCGCCCGGTGGAGACGGCCGACGTGGTCGTCCCGGCGGACCGGTACCGGATCGCCTACCACCTCCCGGTGAAGTAGCGCGGCGACACCGGCGATGAAGTGGCGCACCCGTGGGCGCGACGGGGCGTGCGGTGTGGTGCGGAGTGGTGCCGCGTAGTGCCGCGTAGTGCGTTTCGTGTGAAGTAGCGCACGCTTCCGGGCAGTTGTCCCGCCTTGTCGGCGGAGCCGGTCAATCCGCCCTGCCCCGGGGGCCGTTGGATTCCGGTCTTTCTCGCAGGTCGTTCACGGCACCTGTAGCGTGCTCCTCACCGGAAGCGTCGAGGTGCGCCCACGGCGCGTTCACCGGCGTGCGCCCCCCGCGTCTTGGCTGGTTGCGTACCTCTTTGTGAAAAGCCGTATTCGCTGCGTGAAGGTTAGGCGTAGGCTCCGGCATATGCGGATTGCGGTTTCCTTATGGGGTGGGGCACGGCACGAACCGCGGGCTGGGAGCGGAGGGGTGCGATGAACGACAACACGATCACCCTGCCCTGGCTCGTGATACGGCAGGACGACAACGGCAATCGCTATCGCGTGGGCAGGTACGCGACCCGCGCCGAGGCGCAGAAGATCGCCGACAGCCTCGACGACCGCGGGCACCGGCAGCTCTACTGGGTCGAGCGGATCGGGCAGCACGGCGACGCGACCCGCAACTGACCGCACCCCGTAGGCTCCGGCGCATGACGACACGGATCGTGGTGGTCGGAGCCGCCCTGTTCGACGACGGCCGCCTCCTCGCCGCGCGCCGCAGCGCACCCCCCGAACTCGCCGGACGCTGGGAACTCCCCGGCGGCAAGGTCGAACCCGGCGAGCGACCCGAGGCCGCGCTGGTACGCGAGTTGGCCGAGGAACTCGGCGTCGACGCGGAGACCGTCGACCGCGTCCCCGGCGCATGGCCCCTGAAGCCGCCGTACATCCTCCAGGTCTGGACGGCCCGGCTGCGCCCCGGTTCGCCCCGGCCGCGTCCTCTCGAAGACCACGACGAACTCCGCTGGCTCGCCCCCGCCGACATCTGGACCGTCGACTGGCTCGACCAGGACGTGCCCGCCGTGCGGGAGGCACTCGCGCTGCTCGACACCCGGGCGCGTTGACGTCGCAGCCCGGCATGGCGGGGGAGCGTGGCGGAGCCGACGTACGCCGTTCGTGCCACAGTGCGCCCTGGGGAGCGGTACCGGGCCCGAGATATCGGGTATGTGCCCATTAACCCCATGAAATCGGACATGGGTGAGCTGGCTGGCCCGGGATGTGATCGGCTTGATCGACACCGAAGGCGACTGCGTCGAGTGGACCTTCCCCGCGGACCCCGGGGCGGTCCGCACCGCGCGCTCCGCGGTGCGCGGCCAGTTGCGCGACTGGGAACTCGACGCGCTCGCCGACATCGCGGCGCTGCTCGTGAGCGAGCTGGTGACCAACGCGTTGCGGCACGCCACGGGCCCTGTCGGCGTCCGGCTGGTCCGCCCCGCCGGGCCGGGCGGTGTGCTCCTCGTCGAGGTCTCCGACCCGTTGCCCGACCCGCCCCGCGAACGGGTCGCCAGCCCCGAGGACGAGAGCGGGCGGGGTCTCCAACTCGTCGCGGGCGCCTGCGTCCGCTGGGGTACCAGGCCGGGCGAAACGGGCAAGACGGTGTGGTTCGAGCTGGCCGTACCCGGGTGATCCGACCTGTACGGACCGGACAAGCGTGTCCATCGAGCGGTTCAGGCCTGTGACGGTTGTCGATCCGCGTGGTTCGACTGCGTGTCCGCTGGTTAGAAGACTGGGAGTGTTGTCGCAGGCAGGTCCGAAATGCATCGGGATTGTCCTGTGATCGTGAACACCGTGTTGTGCGGCGCCGTAGTGCTGGATACTGCGGGCAGCCGCCCCCGGTGACCGGTGCCGGACGCGGTGAGCTGGAGGGGACGGTTCGCGTGAGCGAGATACCAGCGAAGGCCACGGAGTCCGAGGACCCGTCGGACCGCGCGAGGGCTGAGGCCGCGGGTTACCTCGACGTGCCCGCCGGGGACTCCTTGTCCGTCGGCGACGCCATGTGGCAGAGCAGTCCACCCGGCTCGATCTACGACTACATCAAGGTCGCGTCCTTCTCCATCGGCCCCGACGGGCTCGTCGACCAGTGGAGCCTGCGGGCCGAGCAGCTCTTCGGCATCTCCACGGAGCGCGCCGTGGGCATGGATCCCATCGAGGCGTTCGTCGATCCCGAACTGCACGAGCACGGCCAGCGGAAGATGGCCGAGATCCTGGACGGCCGCGAGTGGACCGGCGTGGTGCCCTTCAAGGCGCCCGACAGCGCCGAGGGCGAGCCCGGCAAGGAGGGCCTCGCCGAGGTCTATGTGATGCCGACCCGGACCGAGGAGGGCGAGCGGGCCGCCGTCTGCATCGTCGTCGACGTCCGCATCCTGCGCCGCATAGAGACCGATCTCGCCGCGTCGCAGTCGATATTCGGTCAATCTCCGTTCGGGTTCCTGCTGATCGACCCCGACCTGCGGGTCCGCCGGGCCAACCAGCAGATCGCCAACACCTTCGGCGGCACCCCCGACGACCACCGCGGCCGGGGCGTCCACGACTATCTGCAGAGTCCCGAGGCCGAGCGCATCACCGCGACCCTGCGGCGCGTCCTGGAGACCGGCAACTCCATCACGGACATGCAGGTCACCGGTCTGGTGCCGGGCTCCGACGAGCGCCGCCACTGGTCCATCAACCTCTACCGCGTGCACAGCGGCAGCGGCCGGCCGATCGGCATCGCCTGGCTCGGCACCGATGTCACCGAGCGCCGCGCCGCCGCCCGCGAGGCCGCCTCCGCGCGGCGCAATCTCGCCCTTCTGAACGAGGCCGGCGCCCGCATCGGGAACTCCCTCGACCTGGAGACCACGGCCCGCGAACTCCTCGACGTCGTCGTCCCCGGCTTCTGCGACCTCGCGACCGTCGACCTCTACCAGGGCCTCCTGCTCGGCGACGAGACCCCGCCGGGCCGCGCCGACGGCAGCGCCGAACTGCGCCGGGTGGCCTTCGCCAGCGCGGTCTCCGACGCCCCCTTCGTCGGCGGCGGCGCCCCCGTCTCCGTGGGCGCGGTCCACCACTACCCCTTCAACTCGCCCTGCGCGGACGCCCTGCGCACCGCCCGCCCGCAGTACGTCCCCGCCGAGGAGGGCGGCCTCGTCCAGTCCACGCTGGCCGTGCCGATGGTCGCCCACGACACCGTCGTGGGACTCGCGCAGTTCGCCCGGACGAAGGGGAGCGAGCCGTTCGGGGACCGGGACCGGGATCTCGCGGTGGAGCTGGCGGCGCGGGCCGCCGTCTGCATCGACAACGCACGGCTGTACCGGCGCGAGCACGAACGGGCGCTGATACTGCAGCGGTCCCTGCTCCCGCCCGGCGACCCGGAGGCCTCCGGCCTCGACATCGCGTGTCGCTACCTGCCGGGGAACGCGGCCACGGAGGTCGGCGGCGACTGGTTCGACGTCATCGAACTCCCCGGCCACCGCACCGCGTTGGTGGTCGGCGACGTGATGGGCCGCGGGCTGCGCGCGGCAGTGGCCATGGGTGAACTCCGCACCGCCGTCCGCACGCTGGCCCTCCTCGACCTCGAACCGGCCGAAGTGCTCTCCGCGTTGGACGAGATCGCCCGCGGCCTCGGCACCCCCGGCGGGGTCCAGCAGGCCACCCGGGCCGCCCGCCGCCCCCGCGAGGCCGACCTCTCCGAGGTGTACCTCGCGACCTGTGTCTACGCCGTCTACGACTCGGTGACCAGGCGCTGCACCTTCGCCAACGCCGGCCATCTCCCGCCGGTCCTGGTCGAACCGGGCGAGGCGGCGCTGATGCTCGACGTCCCGCCCGGGATGCCCCTGGGGGTCGGCGGCGAGCCCTTCGAGGAGGTGGAGGTCGAACTCCCCGAGGGCGCGCTGCTGGCGCTCTACACGGATGGACTGGTCGAATCCCGCGACCACCCCCTGGACGAGGGCCTCCAGGCCTTCGTGGGCGCGCTGACGGACCCCGCGACCCGCGACCCGTCCGCCGACGGCCGGCCGCACTCCAGGACGGCCCTGAACGCCGACACCCACCGTGACCTGGAGGACGTCTGCGACCACGTCCTCAGCACCCTCGACACCCACCACGGCGAGGACGACATCGCGCTCCTCATGGCCCGTGTCCAGGGCCTGCCCGAGGACTCCGTCGGCGACTGGACCCTCCCGCGCGAACCACGCAGCGTGGGCCGCGCCCGCGAGTACGCCCGCGCCCGCCTCCAGTCCTGGGACCTCGAAGCCCTCGTCGACACCGCCGAGTTGCTCGTCAGCGAACTGGTCACGAACGCGCTGCGGTACGGCGAGGGCGAGATCAGGCTCCGTCTCCTGCTGGACCGCACCCTGGTCTGCGAGGTCTGGGACGCGGGCCTCGTCCAGCCGCGCCGCCGCCGCGCCCGCGACACGGACGAGGGCGGCCGGGGCCTGCAACTGGTCGGCCTCCTCTCGGCGGCCTGGGGCTCGCGCCGGACACCGCGCGGCAAGACGGTGTGGTTCGAACTGCCTTTGCCGGACGGGGAGAACGGCATGGTGGACCCGGCGGAGGCACTGCTCAGCCTGTTCTGACCGCCCCGGCCGCGCGGTCCTACGCCGGTGGCAGGCCCCGCCGTCCCCGGGTGTCCGGACCGCCGAAGCCGAGCGGCGGCCCGCCGTCCGGGTCCTCGCCCAGGAGGATCCCGCCGAGGACGGCGCCGCCGACCCCGCTCGTGGGCCCGTCGGCGGCACCGGCGTACGGGTTCCCGTGCGTCCGGACGTCCTGCTCCGCCGACTCCCGTGCCTCCAGGGCGAGTACGTCGGCCGCCGCGGGGTCGGTGCCGGTGTCGAGCAGCCGTCGCGCCTCGGCCAGACGGGTGCGGGCGCCGACGCCCACGGCACCCCGGTGCGTGGCCACGAAGCCGTCGGCCGCGCCGATGTCGCCCCGGGCCACGAGCCGTGCGGCGAAACCGAGGACGCCGTCCCGGCCCGCACCCAGGGGCAGCAGGGCCCGCACGATACGGCGGAGGGCGCCGACGGGGTCGTACGCGGTGTACGGGCCGGAGGAGGAGCCGCTGGTGGCGCCGGTGAGTTCCTCGCGGACGGCGGCGAGCGTCGCGTGGGCGGAGGCGAGGTCGGAGGGGGCTGCCGTCCGCGCCCGTGCCAGCTCGGCCTCCGCGCCGGTGAGGGCGGCCGGCACCAACTGCCCCGCGCGGGCGAGGAAGTCGGCGAGCCGCTCGACGCCGGTGAGGAAGGTGCCCGCCTGGCCGATGGCTCCCTCGGCGGCGCGCAGATCGCGGATCGCCCTGCCGGTGTCTCCCGAGTCGGCCGCCTGGCGGGCCTGGTTGAGGTGCGTGGTGGCGAACACGAGCCGGTCCTTGGCCTGTTCGACGTAGCCCGTGACGGTGGTGGCCGGGGCGCCGGGCCCCGGATGGCGCGCGTGCAGCTCGGCGAGGGTGGCCTCCACGGCCCCGGTACGGCCGGCGAGTTCCCGGAACCGTCCCTCCGCGACCCCGAGCGCGTCACCCATGTCCCGTTCCAGCGACCGCAGTTGATCGAACCCCGGTGCCTCCGCGTCCAGCCGCCGTCCGGCCTCCGCGCACCGCCCGACGATCCCGGCGAGGGCCTGCCGCCGGGCGGCCTCCTCCTCCGGTGCCGGGACACCGCGCTCGTACCGCAGCCGTATCGCGAACGCGGCGGACAGCTCCCGCTCCGCCTCCCGCAGAGCGCCCGCGAACGGCTCGACGGCATCCACCCCGAACCGGTCCTCGGCGAAGGCGAGTTCCTCCCGGCTGGTGCGCAGACAGTCGTCGGCCTGGACGAGGGCGGTACCGGCCTGCCGCTCCAGCACGGGGAGCGGGGTCACGGGCGGCTGAGGTGACACCACGCCGGGGGTCGTACGGGTACGGGCCCTACGGGTACGGCGCAGGTACCCGTACCCCGCGAGCACGACGACCCCGCCCGCGGCGACGAGGGGGAGGACGAGGTCGGAGGGCGAGGTGCTTCCGGCGGAGCGGTACCGGGAGTGGTCCTCGGGGTCCTGCGCGGCGGCGGTCGCGACGGGCTCGCCCCGGACGGCCGCAACCGGAACCTCCGCCTTGATCGTCATCACCGGCAACACCAGCCACACGACCCCGGCCGCCCCGCCCAGCACGGCATGCACCACCCGCACGGATATGTGGGAGGTCCCGCGCCGCGGCCGGCCCCGTATCAAGGATGACGTCACATTTCGGAGCGTATGAGCAGGAATGCGGGCGCGCGACCGGGGTGGGCCCCGGGTGGGACGTGGGGGAGTGGGGTGGTGAACGAGGTGCGGGACGGACGGCTACGGGGAGGGGTGACGCGGGATGGGGCGGCGTGCGGAGGATCCGGGTACGGAGGCGGGACCGGGCGCGGGCGAGGGGGACATGCCGGCTGCCTCCCCGCCGTCCGGGGCCGCCGACGGCGCCGTGCCCCCGCAGCCGCCTCCCGCACCCGACGCCGAGCCCGGCACGGGCGGGCGGGGCGGGTGGGTGCGGTGGGTCCGGCGGGGCGCGGTCGCCTTGGTGGTCGTCCTGGTGGTGCCTCTCCTCGGCGCCGAGGGCGCCCTCCGGCTCAACTACACCGGTGACCTCTCCGACGGGACGTACACCCGGAGCAAGGACGCGATCTGGCTGGGGCACGCCTGGGTGGACGGCCGTAAGACCGACGCCGACGTCACCGCGCTGGCCGGCCGGCTGAAGGACACCGGCATCCGTGACCTGTACGTCCATTCAGGACCCCTGGAGCACGACGGCACCCTCCCCGAGTCGGACTACCCCGAGGCGGCCCGGCTGATCGAGTCCGTGCACAGGGAACTCCCGGGCGTCCGCGTACAGGCCTGGCTGGGGGACAAGCTCGCCACCGAGAGCCCGGACGGCCTGCGCCTGCGGAACCCGGACACCCGTACCGCGATCGTCGCCTCGACCCGGCAGATCCTCGCCGCCGGCTTCGAGGGCGCCCACTTCGACCTGGAACCCCTCCACTCCGGCGACGCGGACTACCTCGACCTCCTCGACCGGCTCCACGCGGTCACCCGGGCCCACGGCGCCCAACTCTCCGTCGCCGCCCACCAGATCGACCCGCTCCCCGCGTTCCACGCCTTCTGGGGCACCGTCACCGGCCACCCCAAGTGGTGGTCGCAGGCGTACTTCGGCCAGGTCGCCCGCCGGGTCGACCAGATCGCCGTGATGTCGTACGACACGATGCAGCCCCTGCAGAACCTCTACGGCGGCTACGTCGCCCAGCAGACCTCGCTCGCCCTGGAGGTCACCCCCGCCTCCACCGACCTGCTGATGGGCCTGCCCTTCTTCCACGAGAACCGCTTCGGCCACCGGGGCGCCGCCGAGACCGTCCCCGCCGCCGTACGCGGCGTCCGCCTCGGCCTGTCCCGCACGGACGCGCACCGGAAGAACTTCGGCGTCGCCCTGTACGTCGACTTCGCGGCGACGGAGGCGGACTGGACGGCGTACAGGGACGGCTGGGTGCACTGAATCCGCGCCCAAGTGCCGTGAAAACACAGCCCTGTTCGCAGCCGTGGGTGCGATGATCGGGCAGGGCCGAAAGGGGTGGGTGATGGTGCTGACGGGGCTGGCCGCGGCGATCTGGCTGATGGTGGCGGCGATCGGACTCGCCGCGGTGACGACCGGATGGACCCCGCCGACCACGCGACACCGCGTGGTGCGGGTCCAGTTGTGGGGCTACGGCACGCTGGTCACGGCGCTGGGCATGGGCACGGGACTGTCCCTGCACTGGTGGGCGGACTCCCGGGCGCTGGACGGTGCGGGTGGGGCGGTGGCCCTCGTCCTCATCCTCCTCGGCTTCCTTCTCCAGACGCGCGCCCAGCGCCCCGCGCCCCGGTGACCACCACCCGCAGGCCGCTCACCCGTCCGAGGAGCGCCTCCTGATCTTCGACCCCAGCCACACCAGCGGGTCGTACTTGCGGTCGACCGCCCTCTCCTTCAAGGGGATCAGCGCGTTGTCCGTGATGTGGATGCCCTCGGGGCAGACCTCGCTGCAGCACTTGGTGATGTTGCAGTAGCCGAGGCCGTGTTCGTCCTGGGCGGTCCTCTTGCGGTCGAGGCCGCTCTCCGCCGCCGCGTCCAGCGGGTGCATGTCCAACTCCGCGACCCGCATGAGGAACCGGGGACCGGCGAACGCCGTCTTGTTCTCCTCGTGGTCGCGCACGACATGGCAGGTGTCCTGGCACAGGAAGCACTCGATGCACTTGCGGAACTCCTGCGAGCGGTCGACGTCCTCCTGCATCATCCGGTACTCGCCGGCCGCGACCCCCTCCGGCGGCACGAACGCCGGAACCTCCCTGGCCTTCTGGTAGTTGAAGCCGACGTCCGTGACGAGGTCCCGGACGACGGGGAAGGCGCGCAGCGGGGTGACGGTGATCGTCTCCTCGCGGGTGAACACCGACATGCGGGTCATGCACATCAGCCGGGGGCGGCCGTTGATCTCCGCCGAGCACGAACCGCACTTGCCCGCCTTGCAGTTCCAGCGCACGGCGAGATCGGAGGCCTGGGTGGCCTGGATGCGGTGGATGATGTCGAGGATCACCTCGCCGTCGTTGACCTCGACCTTGAAGTCCTCCAGGTCGCCGCCCTCGACGTCCCCCCGCCACACCTTGAAGCGGGCCTCGTAGCTGCTCACTCGTAGAGCTCCTCTTCGGCGAGGTACTTGACCAGCTCTTCCTTCTCGAAGAGGGCGAGCAGGTCGGCGCGGATGGGGTCGGTCGTCTCACGGGTCAGGCTGATCCGGTCGGAGACGGGGTCACCGGCCGCCTGCCCGCCCTCGGGGTCGATCAGCCGGCAGATCAGGTTGACGCGGCGCCAGTCCCGGTTCATACCGGGGTGGTCCTCGCGGGTGTGCCCGCCGCGCGACTCGGTGCGCTCCAGCGCGGCCCGCGCCACGCACTCGCTGACCAGCAGCATGTTCCGCAGGTCCAGGGCGAGATGCCAGCCCGGGTTGAACTGCCGGTGGCCCTCCACGCCGGCCCGGCGGGCCCGTACCCGCAGCTCCGACAGCCGCTCCAGCGCCTGTTCCATCTCGCCCTCGCGGCGGATGATCCCGACGAGGTCGTTCATGGTCTGCTGGAGTTCCTGGTGGAGGGTGTACGGGTTCTCCGGCGGACGCCCACCGGGGGGCTGGGGGTTGTCCCCCAGATGAGCACTGTCCTGGCCCGGTTCGGGGCCCTCGGCGGAGAAGGGGCGCAGCGCCTCCGCCGCCGCGAGGTCCACCTCGGTGTCGTCGACCACGGGCCTGCCGTCCGCGAGGTCGGCCGCGTGGTCCGCCGCGTGCCAGCCCGCACGGCGGCCGAACACCAGCAGGTCGGAGAGGGAGTTGCCGCCCAGCCGGTTGGAGCCGTGCATGCCGCCGGCCACCTCGCCGGCCGCGAACAGCCCCGGTACCCCGCGCGCCGCCGCCGTGTCCGAGTCGACCGCGACTCCGCCCATCACGTAGTGACAGGTGGGGCCGACCTCCATCGCCTCGGCGGTGATGTCGACGTCGGCGAGTTCCTTGAACTGGTGGTACATGGACGGGAGCCGGCGCCGGATGACCTCGGCGGGCATCCGTGTCGACACGTCCAGGAAGACCCCGCCGTGGGGTGAGCCGCGGCCCGCCTTCACCTCGGAGTTGATGGCGCGGGCGACCTCGTCGCGGGGGAGCAGTTCGGGGGGACGCCGGTTGCTGTCCGGGTCCTCGTACCAGCGGTCGCCCTCCTCCTCCGACTCGGCGTACTTCTCCTTGAAGACGTCGGGGATGTAGTCGAACATGAACCGCTTGCCCTCGGAGTTGCGCAGCACCCCGCCGTCGCCGCGGACGGACTCCGTGACGAGAATGCCCTTCACCGACGGAGGCCAGACCATGCCGGTCGGGTGGAACTGCACGAACTCCATGTTGAGGAGAGGGGCGCCCGCGAGCAGCGCCAGCGCGTGGCCGTCGCCCGTGTACTCCCACGAGTTCGACGTCACCTTGAAGGACTTGCCGATCCCGCCGGTCGCGATCACCACGGACGGGGCTTCGAGGACCAGGAAGCGGCCGGTCTCACGTTCGTAGGCGAAGACCCCGGAGACCCGGCTGCCGTCTTTCAGCACCCGTGTGACCGTGCACTCCTGATAGACCTTCAGGCGCGATTCGTAGTCGCCGGTCTCCTTCTTGTCCTCCTGCTGGAGCGACACGATCTTCTGCTGGAGCGTGCGGATCAGTTCGAGTCCCGTGCGGTCGCCGACGTGCGCGAGGCGCGGGTACTCGTGGCCGCCGAAGTTGCGCTGCGAGATCCGGCCGTCCTTCGTACGGTCGAAGAGGGCGCCCCAAGTCTCCAACTCCCAGACCCGGTCCGGGGCTTCCTTCGCGTGCAGCTCCGACATGCGCCACTGGTTGAGGAACTTGCCGCCGCGCAGGGTGTCGCGGAAGTGGACCTCCCAGTTGTCGTGCTCGTTGACGTTGGCCATCGCCGCCGCGATGCCGCCCTCGGCCATCACCGTGTGGGCCTTGCCGAACAGCGACTTGCAGATCACCGCCGTACGGGCACCGCGCTCGCGCGCCTCGATGGCGGCCCGCAGACCGGCGCCACCGGCACCGACCACGACGACGTCCCACTCCTGTCGCTCGACCACGGACATCAGAAGGCCCCTCCCATTCAAAAGAAGCGCGGATCGTCGAAAGCGCCGGAGGCGATCAGGTACACGTAGAAGTCCGCGAGCGCCACGCTGATCAACGACGCCCAGGCGAGCTGCATGTGACGGTTGTTCAGCTTCCCGACGAACTTCCATGCCTCGTAGCGCACGGGATGTCTGGAGAAGTGCTTGAGCTTGCCGCCGACGATGTGCCGGCAGGAGTGGCAGGAGAGGGTGTACGCCCAGATCAGCACGATGTTGACCAGGAAGACGAGGGTGCCGAGGCCCATGTGGCCCCAGTGGTAGTGCTCGTCGCGGAAGGTCAGCACGGTGTCGTAGGTCAGCGTGCCCGCCACCAGGATCGCCGCGTAGAAGAAGTACCGGTGGACGTTCTGCAGGATCAGGGGGAAGCGGGTCTCACCGCTGTACTTCTTGTGCGGCTCGGCCACCGCGCAGGCCGGGGGCGAGGCCCAGAAGCCGCGGTAGTAGGCCTTGCGGTAGTAGTAGCAGGTCAGCCGGAAGCCGAGCGGGAAGATCAGGATGATGATGGCGGGGGAGATGCCCCACCAGCTCCCGAAGAGATCCGCGTTCGGGCCCGCGTGCATGGTCCGGCACCGGTCGGCCAGACAGGGCGAGTAGAACGGCGAGACATAGGGCGCCGCGTAGTAGTTCGAGTCCGCGAAGGCCCGCCATGTCGAGTAGACGACGAAGGCAAGCAGTCCGGCGGCGGTGACGGCCGGGGCCAGCCACCAGCGGTCGGTCCGCAGATGCGGGGCGTCGATCGCGGCGCGCGTACCGGTGTGTACGCCGCCGCTCTTCGGTTGGGGTTCCGTACCAGTGGCCAAGTCAGGACTCCGGTCGGTTCAGGGTGCGTGGCGGTCGTGGGCGCCGAGTCCCTCGTCGTCCGAGTCCGTCCACAGGGTGTTGTCGTAGGGGGTGTCGGGGATGGAGACGAGATCGGGGCGCCGGGGGCGTTCGATCCCTGGTGCGGCGTCACGCAGCAGCGCGACGCTCTCGCGCAGACGGTCGGCGTCGGCCTTGACCCTGCGCATCTCCAGGCCGCCGCTGCCGAATTGGTTCTCCAGCCGTCCCACCGACCTGAACAGGTCGTCGAGACAGCGCTGGACTGACGTCAGTTCGTCGTGCACGGACATGACGTGACCTCACTTCCGCGGGCGTCGGCCCTGGACGGCAACGTTCATGCGCCTGCGAGTGTTGCGCGTCACACGGGCCGGTGGGAAGCGGTGTGCACGGATTGGCCGGGGTGCGTTGGTGTGTACGGGGGCAGATTCGACCATTGCGCCGCACGGGTGGGCTTCCCGGTGCCCCTCGCCGTGTCGCCCCCGAACGCCGGACCCTTTCCTCTTCAGTGACGGCATAGATCTGATCAGCTCCATATACGACGAAAAGTGATCAGAAGTCCCGCGGTCCACCGGAGGTAGCAGTGATGTCCCACGACGGCGTCAGACTGCGCGCGGTCATGCGCTCGGTCGTCTTCCTCACCGCGGGCGCGCTCGCGGTGCCCACCCTCGCGTCCTGCGGCTCCGACGACGAGTCGGGCAAGCCGCTCGCCGCCCAGGACATCGCCCCCGCCGGGCGTGACCTGGTCGCCGACGGCGGCACCCTGCGCTGGGCCGTGGACGACGTACCGGAGACCCTCAACGCGTTCCAGTCGGACGCCGACGACACCACCACCCGCGTCGCGCAGGCCGTGCTGCCCGCGATGTTCCGGCTCGACGCGCAGGGTCGCCCGCAGCGCGACGCCGACTACCTGGAGTCCGCGAAGGTCGTCGACACCGAGCCCAAGCAGGTCGTCCTCTACAAGCTCGACCAGCAGGCCGTGTGGAGCGACGGCCGCGAGATCGGCGCCGCCGACTTCGCCGCCCAGTGGCGCGCGCTGTCCGGCAAGGACTCCGCGTACTGGACGGCCCGCAACGCCGGTTACGACCGCATCGAGAAGATCGAGCGCGGCGCCAACAACCTTGAGGTCAAGGTCACCTTCAGCAGGCCGTACGCCGACTGGAAGGCGCTGTTCTCGCCGCTGTACCCCAAGGACGTCATGGGCACCCCGGACGCCTTCAACGACGGCGCGCGCCGCAAGCTGAAGGTGACCGCCGGGGCGTTCTCCGTGCAGAAGGTCGACCGCAAGGACAAGGAGGTCGTCCTCGGCCGCAACCCGCACTGGTGGGGCCGGCCCGCGAAGCTCTCCCAGCTCGTGCTGGCCGCCGTCCCGCTGGACAAGCGGGCCGCCGCGCTCGCCGACGGCAGCGTCGACCTGGCCGAGATCGACCCCGCCGACGCGAGCCGGATCGCCCTCGCGGGCCGGGCGAAGGGGACGAGCACCCCGCTGCAGGGCGCGAGCCCCACGGGCAAGGACGAGAACAAGAACGAGAGCCGGCAGAAGAAGAAGCTCAGCAAGAAGGAGCGCAAGGCGCTCGCCGCCTACCTGCGCCAGCAGGACGCGCTGCGCGCCTTCACCGTCCGCCGCTCGCTGCAGCCCGCGTACACCCAGCTCGCCCTCAACGGCTCCGAGGGACCCCTCGCCGACGAGCGCGTCCGGCGCGCCGTCGCCCGCGCGCTCGACCGCACGGAACTGGCGAAGGTCGTCCTCAAGCCGCTCGGCCTGCCCGCCGTGCCGGTCGGCAGCCACCTCGCGCTCTCCGGGCAGGCCGCCTACGCGGACAACAGCGGCGCGCTCGGCGGCCAGGACACCACGGAGGCGGCGGCGCTGCTCGCCGACGCCGGATGGGTGCCCGGCGGACCGGTCAAGGACAAGGGCGAGAAGGCCGCCGGTTCCGAAGGCAAGAAGAGCAGGAAGTCCGGTGACGACACCGAGTCCGAGGGCGGCTCCGACGGCCAGTACATCGTCGGCGAGGACAACAAGGACTCCCAGGACCACACCGACAAACACGGCCACGGCGACCAGGGCTCCAAGCACCTCGCCGACGGCAAGCAGTACGACGGCCGCAAGGTGAAGCAGGGCGGCGCCCCCGGCGCGTACGCCCCCAAGGGCACGGCCGCCCCCGCCGACGCGAAGACCGGCCTGCTCGCCAAGGACGGCAAGCCGCTCGCCCTCCGCTTCGTGCTCCCCTCCGGCACCGGCTCCGAGTCGCTGGGCGCGGTCGCCGACAGCATCTCCCGCATGCTGGAGAAGGTCGGCATCCGCACCGAGATCACCAAGGTCTCCGACGACAGCTACTTCAAGGACCACATCGCGTCCGGCCAGTACGACCTCGCCCTCTACTCCTGGCCCGCGTCCGCCTTCCCCGCCACCGACGCGCGTCCGATCTTCGCCAAGCCGGTCCCGGCCGCGGACGGCTCGCTGAACGTCGAGCAGAACTACACGCGGGTCGGCACCGACCAGGTCGACCAGCTCTTCGACCAGGCCGCCTCCACCCTCGACGAGGACGAGTCCGCCGCCCTGGTCCGCAAGGCCGACGCCCGCATCTGGGCGGCGGCCGGCTCCATCCCCCTCTACCAGCGCCCCCAGCTCACCGCCGCCCGCAGGACCCTGGCCAACGCCGGCTCCTTCGGCTTCCAGACCCCGCTCTACGAGGACATGGGCTTCCTGAAGAAGGGCGCGGTCCCGTCCGCGAGCCCCACCAAGGACTGACCTCCCGCACACCGGACACCCACGGCCGCCGCCCCGCAGGTCACTGCGGGGCGGCGGCCGTCGTGACGGAGAAGAGCGGTGACGGGTTCTGCGCTGGCCAGGGGCCGTCCCGACCGCTCCCCGGGCCGTCCGTAAGGCCCTGCGGAGGCCTCATCCCCATACGCCACGTACGATGGGGTAAGGCCGTGGCGTGTCCAGCCCGGCAGGGTCCGCGTAACACAGATGTACGCGCAGGCCTTCCTCACTCTCCGGGAGTTCGCCGCAATATGGCCACGCGCCACGACATCCGCAACGTCGCCATCGTCGCCCACGTCGACCACGGGAAGACGACCCTCGTCGACGCCATGCTGAAGCAGGCCGGTGCCTTCGCCGCGCACGCCGCCGAATCGCTCGACGACCGAATGATGGACTCGAACGATCTGGAGCGTGAGAAGGGCATCACGATCCTGGCCAAGAACACGGCCGTGAAGTACCACCCGAAGGATGGCGGCGACGTCATCACCATCAACATCATCGACACCCCGGGCCACGCCGACTTCGGTGGCGAGGTCGAGCGCGGTCTGTCGATGGTGGACGCGGTGGTGCTCCTCGTCGACGCCTCCGAGGGCCCGCTGCCCCAGACCCGCTTCGTGCTGCGCAAGGCGCTCCACCAGCGCCTGCCCGTCATCCTGTGCATCAACAAGACGGACCGCCCCGACTCCCGGATCGAAGAGGTCGTCAACGAGACCTACGACCTGTTCCTGGACCTGGACGCGGACGAGGAGCAGATCGAGTTCCCGATCGTCTACGCCTGCGCACGCGACGGCGTGGCCTCGCTGACCAAGCCCGAGGACGGCACCGTCCCGCAGGACAGTGACAACCTGGAGCCCTTCTTCTCCACGATCCTCTCGCACGTCCCGGCCCCCCAGTACGACGAGGAGGCCCCGCTCCAGGCGCACGTCACCAACCTGGACGCCGACAACTTCCTCGGCCGTATCGCGCTGCTCCGCGTCGAGCAGGGCGAGCTGCGCAAGGGCCAGACCGTCACGTGGATCAAGCGCGACGGCACGATGTCCAACGTGCGCATCACCGAGCTGCTGATGACCGAGGCGCTCACCCGCAAGCCGGCCGAGATGGCGGGCCCCGGTGACATCTGTGCCGTGGCCGGCATCCCGGACATCATGATCGGTGAGACCCTCGCCGACACCGAGAACCCGGTCGCGCTGCCGCTCATCACGGTGGACGAGCCGGCGATCTCCATGACCATCGGCACCAACACCTCGCCGCTGGTCGGCCGCGGCGGCACCGGCAAGGGCGCCCAGGCCAAGTCGGCCGTCAAGGACCGCAAGGTCACCGCCCGCCAGGTCAAGGACCGCCTGGACCGCGAGCTGATCGGTAACGTCTCGCTGCGCGTGCTGGACACCGAGCGTCCGGACGCCTGGGAGGTCCAGGGCCGTGGTGAGCTGGCCCTCGCCATCCTGGTCGAGCAGATGCGCCGTGAGGGCTTCGAGCTGACCATCGGCAAGCCGCAGGTCGTCACGCAGGTCATCGACGGCAAGGTGCACGAGCCGGTCGAGCGCATGACGATCGACGTGCCCGAGGAGCACATGGGCGCGGTCACGCAGCTCATGGGCGTCCGCAAGGGCCGGATGGACAACATGTCCAACCACGGCTCCGGCTGGGTCCGCCTGGAGTTCGTCGTCCCGTCCCGCGGCCTCATCGGCTTCCGTACGGAGTTTTTGACCGGTACGCGCGGCACGGGCATCGCCCACTCCATCCACGAGGGCCACGAGCCGTGGTTCGGTGTGCTGACGACCCGTAACAACGGCTCGCTGGTCGCCGACCGTGCCGGTGCCGTCACCGCCTTTGCGATGACGAACCTCCAGGAGCGCGGTGTGCTGTTCACCGACCCCGGCACCGAGGTGTACGAGGGCATGATCGTCGGCGAGAACTCGCGCGCCGACGACATGGACGTGAACATCACCAAGGAGAAGAAGCTCACCAACATGCGCTCGGCCGCCGCCGACTCGTTCGAGGCGATCGTCCCGCCGCGCAAGCTCTCCCTGGAGCAGTCGCTGGAGTTCTGCCGCGACGACGAGTGCGTCGAGGTGACCCCGGAGGCCGTTCGCATCCGCAAGGTCGTCCTCGACCAGAAGGAGCGTGGCCGCTCCGCGAGCCGCGCCAAGCACGGCTGACGCATACGATCGCAGGCGTCGTGAGGCGCCGTTGAGGCGCTGATACCGGCCAACTGAGCCCGGGCGTCCCCATCTTGGGGGCGCCCGGGCTTTTTGCAACCGGTTTTGGTCCACTTCCCCTGGGCAGTGTGTCCGTAATGCGGAGATCCTCGCCCGATACCCATGTAACAAGTCCGTTTCGTGGCCTTCTTGAGGCGAACAGTTTGTCCATGTTTTGGAAGATGTACGCATCAGCTGTGACTGAATTGAGATTTAAAGACAGTGGTCGGCACCTGGCACATGGCAGATAGTTAGCCGCGTAGCGCTCGGGTCAATGGGTCACCGCGCCGTGGGGACGGCGCCGACTCGCGAGCACCAGGGGGTGTCTGACCCTCCGTCAGGGGTGACGGAGGAAAGACGTCTACCCCCTCCTGTTGGTGAACACGTGGAGTCATGAGGAGGAGCCCCATGCGTGGTGTCACGAACGCCAGGTGGGACACGCCGTCCGTCGGTAGCAACAGCGCCCGCCCATACGGAGATTGGCTCTGAGGAGTCGTCCGGCGGTCTAGTGCCGCCGTTCAACTACGCGCGTCCGGCTGCGGGGTTACCGCCGCACAGGGACGCTCCTGACCTCTCTCCGTGCTCCGACCGGTGACCGCGCACACCCTGCGCCGGCCGCCCGCTCGGCACACCCACACCTGTGAAATGGGCGAACAGTGACCAGTCCTATCGACATTGAGGACGGCGGAACCGCGGTCGTCGTCGACGGCGAACCGGGGCCGCAGAGCGAACCCGAGGCCAAGAAGCTGGAGGGACGCTCTCCCGGCCAGCTGATGTGGGTCCGCTTCAAGCGCGACCGCACCGGCGTCGTCTCGGCGTACGTCGTGGCGTTCTTCTTCCTCGTCGGACTCCTCGCTCCGCTGATCTCCAAGCTGTACGGCAAGGACCCGTACACCGTGTACGCGGACGAACGCCCCGACCTCTTCGACAGCGCGGGCGTCCCGCTGCAGCCCAACGGCGGCATCAGCAGCCAGTTCTGGTTCGGCCTCGAACCGGGCAACGGCTACGACGTGTTCACCAAGCTCCTGTACGGCATCCGCACCTCGCTGATGATCTCCGTCTGCGTGACGATCGCGACCGTCCTCACCGGCATCCTGCTCGGTGTCGCGGCCGGCTACCTCGGCGGCAGGTCCGACTACTTCATCAGCCGGGTCATCGACTTCCTGCTCGCCTTCCCCGCCCAGCTGTTCTTCATCGCCAGCATGCCGGTCGTGGTCTCCCTCTTCGTGAGCCCGACCGACGAGACACCGACGTACGTCCGTGTCGTGGCGCTCATCGCCGTGCAGTGGTTCCTGGGCTGGATGAGCCTGGCCCGCATCCTGCGCGGCACCAGCCTGGCGCTGCGGGAACGCGAGTTCATCGAGGCGGCACGGGTCAGCGGGGCCTCGCCCTGGCGGATCATCAGCAGGGAGATCCTGCCGAACGTGGTCACCCCGATCCTCGTGCAGTCCACGTACATGCTTCCCGGCTTCGTGACCGCCGAGGCCGGCCTGTCCTACCTGGGCGTGGGCATCGTCGAACCGACGCCGGACTGGGGACAGATGTTCTCCAAGGCGTCCACCGAACTCGTGATGTCGAACGACATCACCTACATGTTCTTCCCGGGTGTCTCGATGATCATCTTCATCGTGGCCTTCAACCTGCTCGGGGACTCGGTCAGGGACGCCTTCGATCCCAAGACGGCGCGCTGACCGTCCGTTGGTGGGCGTCCGCGCCCGACTACCGCACGGATCTCGCACGGCACTTCCCATGTGCACTGGCGACACACAGATAGGTGGAAACTGAGTGATGAGTAGGGGCGGACGCCACGCATACGCCGCGCTCTCCGTGCTCGCGGCCGGGGCTCTTGTGCTCACCGGTTGCAGCAAGGGCGGCAGCGACGCGAGCGACAACAACAAGCAGGACAAGGAGAACGCGTCCAGACAGCAGAAGTCGATCAAGTTCGGCGACACCGCGGACTCCACGGGGCCGGCCGCGGCCGTGCCCGGCGCCAAGTCCGGCGGCTCGATCGAGGTCCTGCAGCGCGACAGCTACGCGCACCTCGACCCGGCCCAGATCTACGTCTCGGACGAGGGCTCGCTGTCGACCCTGATCCACCGGGGTCTCACCGGGTACAAGACGACCACCGCCGACGGCAAGGGCCACGAGGTCGTGGGTGACCTCGCCACCGACTCCGGTACCACCACGGACGGCGGCAAGACCTGGAAGTACACCCTCAAGGACGGCATAAAGTTCGCGGACGGCACGCCGATCACGTCGGCCGACTTCCGGCAGACCTTCGAGCGGCTCTTCGCGCCCTTCATCAACCAGGGTCCGAGCTACCTCCAGCAGTGGCTGGCCGACACCTCCGGCGCCGACTACCGCAAGCTGCTGCCGGACGGCCCCTACAAGGGCAAGCACCTGCCCAGCACGGTGCTGGAGACGCCCGACGCGAAGACCGTCATCTTCCACTTCAAGACGGCGCACGCCGACCTGCCGTACGCCCTCGCCATGGCGGGCTACGCGGTCGTGTCCGCCAAGGGTGACACCCAGGCGAAGTACGACAAGTCGCCGGTGACGAGCGGCCCGTACAAGATCCAGTCGTTCAAGTCGGGCAAGTCGATGGTGCTCGTGAAGAACACCAACTGGGACCCGAAGACGGACCCGATCCGTCACCAGTACGTGGACCAGTTCAACTTCACGTTCAACCAGCAGTTCGAGACGTCGACGAAGGCCCTCCTCGCGGACAGCGGCGCCGACCAGGCCGGCATCAGCTTCAACAACCAGGTCGACGCGGGCAACCTGTCCAGCGTGCTCAAGGACCCGAAGCTGAAGTCCCGCACCATCTCCGGCTACCAGCCGTACGTGGGCCAGATGAACATCAACATGAGCCACGCGGCCATGAAGGACAAGACGGTCCGTGAGGCCATCGCCTACGCGCTGCCCATCACCCCGTTCGTCCGCGCCTTCGGCGGCACCGACGCCATGGAGGTCGCCGGCGGTCTGATCAGCCCGACCGTCTCCGGCTACGACGCCGCGTTCGACCCGTTCGGCAAGAAGAAGAAGCCCGCGGGCGACCCGGCCAAGGCCAAGGAGCTGCTGAAGAAGGCCGGCAAGCTCAACATGAAGCTGACCTTCGGCTACACCAACACCCCCGAGGGCCAGCAGTACTCCACCGCCATGGCGGCCGGTCTGAAGAAGGCCGGCTTCAACGTCCAGCGCCAGGAGATCCCGGCCGAGACCTACTACGACCAGGTCTCCAAGCTGGACAACAACTACGACATCTTCCACACCGCGTGGGGCGCCGACTGGCCGTCCGCCTCGACGGTCATCCCGCCGCTGTACGACGGCCGCGGTATCGCCGACGGTGCGCAGAACTACTCCCAGGTCAACGACCCCAAGGTGAACGCCGACATCGACGCGGCGAACAAGATCACCGACCCGGTCAAGGCCGCGGCCGCCTGGGAGAAGATCGACCAGTACCTGGTGAAGGACATCGTCAACGTCGTCCCGACCGCGTACTACAAGCAGACCCAGATCGCCGGCTCCAAGGTCGGCGGCCTCGTCTACGACGACGTCATCGGCGGCGTCGACCCGCGACGCCTGTTCGTCAAGTAACCGCCGTCCGTCCGGCACCCGGTGCCCCGACCCCACTCCGGGGCGGCGCACCGGGTGCCGGGCGGCCCGCCGACGTCAGAGAGCTGCCCCCCTCATGCTGCGCTTCCTCGTCCGCCGGTCCCTCGGCGCCGTTGTCATCCTCTTTCTGCTGAGCATCGTCACGTTCCTGCTGTTCTTCGGGATGCCACGCGACCCGGGCCTGCTGATGTGCGGCAAGACGTGCAACCCGACCAGCCTCGCGAACATCCACCACGTGCTCGGCCTCGACAAGCCGATCAGCACGCAGTACGGGATCTTCCTGAAGAACCTCGTCATGGGCAGCAACGGCTTCGCCCAGGGCCCGTGCCCCGCCCCGTGCTTCGGGTACTCGTACCACACGAACGACCAGGTCTGGGCCACGCTGATGGACCGCCTGCCCACCACCATCTCGCTCACCCTCGGTGGCGCGTTCTTCTTCCTGCTCATCGGCCTCGGCACCGGCCTGCTCGCCGCCTGGAAGCGCGGCACGATCATCGACAAGACGGCCACGGCCGGGGCGATGGTGCTCAGTTCGATGCAGATCTACTTCCTGGGGCCCCTGGCCCTGGCGCTGCTCGTCTACCAGACCCACATCTTCGACAAGCCGGCGTACAACGACTTCACCGCGAACCCGGTCAGCTGGTTCTCGGGGCTGATCATCCCCTGGGTGGTGCTGTCCACGATCTTCGCCGCGCAGTACACCCGTATGGCGCGCTCGGCGATGATCGAACAGCTCCAGGAGGAACACGTCCGCACGGCCAAGGCGAAGGGGATGTCCCGCAGATACGTCTTCTTCCGCTACGCCTGGCGCGGCTCGCTGATCCCCATCGTCACCATCTTCGGCATCGACCTGGGCGCGCTGCTCGGCGGCGCCATCATCACCGAGTACACCTTCAGCCTGCCGGGCCTCGGCAACCTCGCCGTCCAGGCGGTGTTCTACAGCGACCTGCCGCTGCTGCTGGGCGTGATGATCTTCTCCGCCACCATGATCCTCCTCTTCAACATCATCGTCGACGCCTGCTACGCCTTCATCGACCCGCGCGTACGGCTGGCCTAGGAGCACTCGTGACCACATTGACCAAGGAAGCCGGTGCCCCGTCGCCGGCCGACGCGGGTGCCTTTCTCTCGGTGCGTGACCTGCACGTCAGCTTCAAGACCGAGGACGGCATCGTGCGCGCCGTCGACGGACTCTCCTTCGACGTCGAACGCGGCAAGACCCTCGGCATCGTGGGGGAGTCCGGCTCGGGCAAGTCGGTCACCAACCTGACGATCCTCGGCCTGCACAACCCGATGTTCACCACCGTCGAGGGCGAAATCCTCCTGGACGGGCAGGAGTTGACCACGGCCCGCGAGTCCGAACTGGAGCAGCTGCGCGGCAACAAGGTCGCCATGATCTTCCAGGACCCGCTGACCGCGCTCTCCCCGTACTACACGGTGGGCCGGCAGATCGCCGAGCCGTACATGAAACACATGGGTGCCTCCAAACGGACCGCGTGGGACCGCGCGGTCGAGATGCTCGGCAAGGTCGGCATCCCCAACCCGAAGGAACGGGCCAAGGACTACCCGCACCAGTTCTCCGGCGGTATGCGCCAGCGCGCGATGATCGCCATGGCACTGGTCTGCGACCCCGACCTGCTGATCGCCGACGAGCCCACAACGGCACTGGACGTGACCGTCCAGGCCCAGATCCTCGACCTCCTCAAGGACCTCCAGCAGGAGTTCGGCTCGGGGATCGTCTTCATCACCCACGACCTCGGTGTCATCGCCGACATGGCCGACGACATCATGGTCATGTACGCGGGCAGCGCGGTGGAACGCGGCACGACCAACGACGTCCTGCGCTCACCCCAACACCCCTACACCTGGGGCCTGTTGAACTCGATGCCCCGCCTGGACTCGGACCTGAGCGCCCCGCTGGCCCCGATCCCCGGCGCCCCGCCCTCCCTGCTGAACCCGCCGTCGGGCTGCCGTTTCCATCCCCGCTGCACCTTCCAGGACCGGGTCGGCGGCACCCGCTGCGCCACCGAACCCCCGCTGCTCGCCCCCGACCGCGCCTCGGCATGCCACCTCACGGCGGACCAGAAGCGGACCATCTTCATCGAAGAGATCAAGCCCCGACTGGGCTAGGAGGAGACGTCATGACAGAGGACCTCGTCCTGCCCGCTCCGCGCGACGCGGCACCGGAGAGTTCCGGTGACCCGCTGCTCGTGGTGGAGGGCCTGACCAAGCACTTCCCGGTGAAGGGCGGCTTCCCGATCCGCCGCACGGTCGGCGCCGTGCAGGCTGTCGACGGCATCGACCTGACCGTGCACGTGGGGGAGAGCTTCGGCCTGGTCGGCGAGTCCGGCTGCGGCAAGTCGACCACGGGCCGCCTGATCACCCGCCTGCTGGAGCCGAGCGCGGGCAGCATCACCTACCGCGGCCAGGACATCTCGCACGCGAGCCGCAAGCAGCTGGCGCCGATCCGGTCCGAGATCCAGATGATCTTCCAGGACCCGTACTCGTCGCTGAACCCGCGGCAGACGGTCGGAAAGATCATCTCGGGCCCGATGGAGATCAACGGCATCCAGCCGGAGGGCGGCCGGGAGAAACGGGTCCGCGAACTCCTGGAGATCGTCGGTCTCAACCCCGAGCACTACAACCGCTTCCCGCACGAGTTCTCCGGCGGCCAGCGTCAACGCATCGGCGTGGCAAGGGCGTTGGCCCTCGACCCCAAGCTGATCGTGGCCGACGAACCCGTCTCCGCCCTGGACGTCTCCATCCAGGCGCAGGTCGTGAACCTGCTCCAGGAGGTCCAGAAGGAACTCGGCATCGCCTTCCTCTTCATCGCCCACGACCTCGCGGTCGTCCGGCACTTCTCGCACCGCGTGGCCGTCATGTACCTCGGCAAGATCATCGAGGTGGGCGACCGGGACTCCATCTACACCCGCCCCCGTCACCCGTACACCCACGCCCTGCTCTCCGCGGTCCCCGAGGTCAACCTGGGCGACGACCAGACCGCCGGCCGCGAACGCATCCGCCTCGCCGGTGACGTGCCCTCCCCGATCTCGCCTCCCTCCGGCTGCCGCTTCCGTACGCGCTGCTGGAAGGCCCAGGACAAGTGCGCGACCGAGGAACCGCCCCTCCTCCGGATCGAGGGCAACCGTCCCGCCCACCTCACGGCCTGCCACTTCCCCGAGGAGCCGACGATCGAGGCCCGCGACGAGGACATCATCCTGGACCCGGCGCTGACGGCGCTGGAGGAACAGGAGTAGGAGCAGGTGCGGGGGCGGGGGCCGTGTCCCCTGCCCCCGCCGGGTCGTGGGGCGGCGTGCGGGCGAGGGGATTCCCGCCGGCCGCCCGTTCTCATGACGAAGGCCCGCGCCTGGGTGGGCGCGGGCCTTCGTCCCCTGGAACCGGACGGTCATGGGCTCGGGTCAATGGGCCGGTGAGAGTCCGTTCCTGAAGGGGGCGGCTGACTAAAGGGGTGTGTCAGGCCGCCGCCTCGGGGTCCTTGGAGAGGCGGGGTGCCGGAACGGTGTCCGCCACCTCGGGGAAGTGGCACGCGGTGAGGTGGCCCGGCTTGTTGCCCTCGACCTGCACCAGCGGCGGCGCCTCCGTCGCGCACTTGTCGGTCGCCTTCCAGCAGCGGGTCCGGAAGCGGCAGCCCGTGGGCGGGTTGATCGGCGAGGGTACGTCACCGATCAGCCGGATGCGCTCCCGGGCGGGCGTCTCGTCCACCGTGGCCTCGGGCACGGCGGACAACAGGGCCCGCGTGTAGGGGTGGCGCGGGTTGCCGTACAGGTCGTCGCGGTCGGCGATCTCCACGATCTTGCCGAGGTACATTACCGCGACTCGCTGTGAGAAGTGCCGGACGATCGCGAGGTCGTGGGCGATGAACACGAACGCGATGCCGAGTTCCCGCTGGACCTTCTGGAGCAGGTTCACGACCTGGGCCTGGATGGACACGTCCAGGGCGGAGACCGGCTCGTCGGCGACGATCAGCTTCGGTTCCAGGGCCAACGCGCGGGCGACACCGATGCGTTGGCGCTGGCCGCCGGAGAACTCGTGCGGGAAGCGGTTGTAGTGCTCGGGGTTGAGACCGACGATCTCCAGGAGCTCGCGGACCCGTTTCTCCCGGCCGCCGGCCGGGTTGATGCCGTTGATCTCCATCGGGCCGGACACGATCTTGCCGACCGTCTGCCGCGGGTTTAGCGAGGCGTACGGGTCCTGGAAGATCATCTGGATCTCGGACCGGATCGGCGCCAGCTGCTTGCGGTTGGCGTGGGTGATGTCCTGGCCGCGGTACTGGATCGTGCCACCGGTCGGCTCCAGCAGGCGGGTGATGAGGCGGCCCGTGGTCGACTTGCCGCAGCCGGACTCGCCGACCAGGCCCAGGCTCTCGCCCTCGCCGACCTGGAAGTCCAGCCCGTCCACGGCCTGGACGGCACCGATGGTGCGCCGGATCGGGAAGCCGCCCTTGATCGGGAAGTGTTTGGTCAGCCCGCTGACGTCCAGGAGGGGGTTCGCGTTGCTCATGATGGTGAAGTCCCGTTTCTAGTACGTCAGTTGTGCTGGGCTACGGCGAGAAGGTCTGCGAAGAGTTCCTGGCGCTGCCCAGGGGTGAGATGGCAGGCGGAGCCCCGGCCGTCGACCACCTCCAGCACGGGCCGTTCCTTCGAGCACCGTTCGCCCTCGACCTTCTCCGCGAAGGTGCACCGCGGGTGGAAGCGGCAGCCGGTCGGCGGGTTGAGCAGGGAGGGCGGCGAGCCGGGGATCGGCGACAGCGGTACGTCGACCGGCCCTTCGAGGCTCGGCATGGAGCTGAGCAGACCGAGCGTGTAGGGGTGCTGCGGGTCCGTCAGCACCTCCTTCTTGGTACCGCGCTCCACGCACCGGCCGCCGTACATCACGAGGACGTCGTCGGCGATGTCGGCGATGACGCCGAGGTCGTGCGTGATGAACACGATGGCGGTGCCGAACTCCTGCTGGAGGTCCTTCAGCAGGTCCATGATCTGGGCCTGGACCGTCACGTCGAGGGCCGTCGTCGGCTCGTCGGCGATCAGCAGCTCGGGGTCGCAGACCAGTGCCATGGCGATCATCGCGCGCTGGCGCATACCGCCGGAGAAGAGGTGCGGGTAGTCGTCCACCCGGATCTCGGGCTGGGGGATCCCGACGCGCTTGAGCATCTCGATCGCGCGCTCGCGGGACTCCTTCTTGGAGGCGCCGGTGTGTTTGCGGTACACCTCGCTGATCTGCTTGCCGACCGTGTGGTACGGCGACAGCGAGGCCAGCGCGTCCTGGAAGATCATGGACATCTTGTTGCCGCGCAGCCGCTCCAGCTCACGCTCCGAGGCGTTGAGGAGTTCCTTGCCGTCGAGCAGGATCTCGCCGTCGATCGCCGTACGGTCGCGGTCGTGGAGGCCCAGGATCGCCAGGTTGGTGACGGACTTGCCGGAGCCCGACTCACCGACGATGCCGAGCGTCTTGCCCTTGACGAGGTCGAAGGACAGCCCGTCGACGGCCTTGACGATGCCGTCCTCGGTGGAGAAATGGACCTTCAGATCCCTGACGGAGAGGAAGGGCTGCTGATCGGTGCTCGTCACGGGGACGCTCCTGGGGGGTGATGCGGGGGGTAGGGGGCTACGGGCGGAGGTCAGGCGAGCCGGATCCGCGGGTCGATGAAGGCGTAGGCGGCGTCGACGATGATGTTGAAGAACACGATCGCGGCGGCGGCCAGGACGGTGACCCCGAGCAGCATGGGCAGGTCGCTCTGGTTGACGGAGGTCACCGCGAGCCGGCCGATGCCCTGGAGGCTGAAGACCTGCTCGGTGATGATCGCGCCGCCGATCAGGGTGCCGAGGTCGATGCCGAACACCGTGACGATCGGGCCCATGGCGCCGCGCCAGGCGAAGCGGAGGAAGACGTTCGTACGCGAGAGGCCCTTGGCGCGGGCGGTGCGGACGTAGTCCTCGCTGAGCTGCTCGACGAGCTGGGAGCGGGCCATACGGGTGTAGTTGGCGGTGAAGATGATCGACAGCACGATCCACGGCAGGAGCAGGCCGGAGAACCAGGAGACGGGGTTCTCGGTCAGCGGCGTGTAGGACGGCTGGTCGAGGATGCCGGCCTTGAAGACCAGGAAGTACAGCGCCAGATAGCCGATGAAGTAGATCTGGAGCGAGGAGCCGAGCAGCGACGCCGAGGTCGCGAACTTGTCCAGGAACTTGCCCTGCTTGAGCGCGGCGATCATGCCGGTGCCGACGCCGAAGGTCAGGAAGATGACGGCCGAGCCGAAGGCCAGCGAGAGGGTCAGCGGCAGGCGGTCCATGATCGTGCCGAAGACGGGCTCGTTGTTGGCGAAGGAGTAGCCGAGGCACGGAGCGTTGCAGTGCCCGAAGCCGCTGTAGTCACGCCCGACGAAGATGGCCTTCAGCCAGTCCCAGTACTGGACCGGGATCGGGTGGTCGATGCCCAGGTTGTGCCGGATCTGCGCGAGCGAGGCCGGCGTGCAGTTCTTGCCGCAGGACATCATGGCCGGGTCACGCGGGACGGCGTAGAAGAGCCAGAAAGTGATGGCGCTGATGATCAGCAGAATGACCAGCGCGCCGATCGTACGGCGGACAAGGAAGCGGAACATGGGGTCAGGACTCTCCGGGCGAGGCGCCGTTGCCGGGGCGTGAGGGGTGTGGGGCCGGTGGGGGCGGCCCCGGGTGGGGGCCGCCCCTGGTGCCGGGGGGCGCCTACGCCTTGGCGTAGAGCTTCGTGAGCGCGATGCAGGTGTTGGCGGCGTCGTAGACCACGTTGCCGACCTTGGTGCCGTGCATCCAGTTGCGGATGGAGTGGTAGTCGGGGACGCAGGCGGCGAGCTCCATGACCTGCTTGTCGATGGCGCCCCAGGCCTTGTTGGCGGCGTCGCCGTCGGTGATCAGGGACGCGGCCGCGATGGCCTTGTCGACACTCGCGTTCTTCAGCTGCGAGTAGTTGCTGCGGCCGTCGCCGATGTTCTCGCCGTCCCAGCAGGGGTAGAACACCGAGTAGCCGCCCGGCCAGTCCGGGCTCCAGCCGGCCGCGAACAGGTCGTACTCGTTGTTGATCTTGCCGATCTGGGTGTAGAAGGTCGACTTGTCGATCTGCTTGTTGACGACCGTGAAGCCGGCGGCCTCCAGCGCGTTCTTGATCGCGACGGCCTGCTTCACCGCGTTGTCCGAGGTCTGGTAGGCGATGACCAGCTTCTGGCCGACCTTGCCGGCCTCCTTCAGGAGGGCCTTGGCCTTGGCCGGGTCGCCACCGGGCTTCTTGGTCTTGCCGTACAGGTCGAACTCGGTGTAACCGGGCGTCACCGGGCTGAAGATGGTGGTCGCGATCTCGCTGGTGGAGGCGCCGCCGCGGATGGTCTGGAGCTGCTGGAGCGGCCAGGCGTAGTTGATGGCCTGGCGGACCTTGACGTCCGTGATGCGGGTGGTGTTGATCGGCCAGTAGTAGGTGACCGCGTCGACCGCGGTGAGCACCTGGGCCTTGAGCTTCGCGTTGGTGAGGACCTGCTGGGTCCGCTCGGCCGCGACCTCGTTGAAGATCGACATCGTGTACTGGTCGTTGCCCTTGTCCGCGATGTAGCGGTCCGTGGACGTCAGCGTCTCGAAGCCGAACTGGAAGACGAACTTGTCCGGGTACGCGTTGCGGATCGGGTCCGTCGCCGGGTCCCAGTGCGTGTTGCGCGAGTACGTCAGGGACTTGCCTATGTTGCGCGCCTCGATCCGGTACGGGGCGCAGGAGAACGGCTTCTTGTCGTACTTCTCCTTGGTGTCCTTCGACTTCTTCACCAGGGAGTAACCGCGCATGGCGAGCGTGAAGTTGAAGTCACCGCGGGCCTCGTTGAGGCGGAAGGTGACGGTCTTGCCGTCGATCTCGATGGAGTCGAGGTTCTTGCCCTCGTAGGGGCCCGTGTACTTGTCGCCGCCCTCGAGGAACTGCTGGACGTAGCGGGGGCCCTCGGTGATGAAGGAGGCGAAGAGCCGCTCGAAGGTGTGGCGGACGTCGTCCATGGAGAGGTCGGAGCCGTCCTCCCACTTGATGCCGTCCTTGATGGTGAACGACCAGGTCTTGCCGCCGTCCTTCATCGTGCCGGCGTCCGTCGCGGCGTCACCGACGAGGGTCTGGGTGCCCTTGGAGTCCATCTTGTAGCCGGTCAGGCCACGCATGATCGGGACGGTGATGGCGCCCTCGGTGGAGACGTAGATCTGCGCCGGGTCCAGGTGGTCCATGTCGAACTGGTCCAGCCCGTAGATCGTCCCGCCCTTGACCGCGCCCGGGACCTCCGGGGCGGGGCCGGTCGAGTCGGCCTTGGTGCCGACCTCGATCTTGGCGGCCTTGGCCTTGCTGACCGAGGGGACCTTGTTGTTGCCCGAGGACGAGCTGCCGCCGCCGCAGGCGGTCAGCACGGAGCTCGACGCGGCCACCACGCCGGTCGCGATCATGAAGTTTCTACGGGAAAAAGACACAGTAACCCTGCCTTACGGGTGGGACGGACCAGCCGGACGACATTGACCGGGCCGGAGATGAGAGATGGGTCAGCGCTTGGACTTCGGGTCGAGCGCGTCGCGCGCCGAGTCGCCGAGCAGGTTGAACGCCAGGACGAAGATCACCATGGAGAGGCCCGGGAAGAGCATGAAGGTGAAGTCCTGGGTGTAGAACTGGGCGCCCCGCTGGATCATGACGCCCCAGTCGGGGGTCGGGTCGATCATGCCGACACCGAGAAAGGCGAAGCCCGCCTCAGCGGTCACGTAGGCCGGGAGCATCAGCGTGGACTGGATGAGGATCGGGGTCCACAGGTTCGGCAGCAGTTCCTTGAAGACGATGCGCGCGGGGGACGCCCCGGTCACCTTGGCGGCCTCGACGAACTCCCGTTCGCGCAGGCCGAGTACCTGGCCGCGCAGCAGACGGGCGATGGACGCCCAGCCGAAGAACGAGAGCATGATGATCAGCGCGGTGGCCCGCAGCCAGGTCGGGATGTTGTCGTCGGCGGCGACGAACAGGCCGAACACCACCGGCATGAAGGCGATGATGAACAGCGTCGAGGGGATCGACAGCACGATGTCGACGATCCGGCCGACGACGTAGTCCGTCTTGCCGCCGAGGTAGCCCGCGGTCACGCCGATCACGACGCCGACGGCGGTGGTGATCAGGGTGGCGGCCAGGGCGATGCCGAGCGAGGTCCGGATCCCGTAGATCAGGAAGGTGAAGACGTCGCGCCCCAGCTGCGGTTCGATGCCGAACCAGAACTGCGAGCTCATGCCGCCGTTCGGACCCGCCGGGTACGAGAAGGCGTCGAGCAGGCTCGGGTCCTGGCTCGCGTACGTCGTGTACGGGTCCTTGCCGTACAGCTTCGATATCAGCGGTGCGGCGATCGCGACCACGAAGAAGAAGATCACGATGATCGCCGATATGACGCCCGTACGGTCCCGTTTGAAACGGCGCCACGCGAGCTGACCCGGGGACCGGCTCTCGTTGGCCTTCGAGTCGGGAGAAGTGATCGACTTCTCGGCGCTCTCGTCGGTCACCTCGAGCGGGGCCGCGGATGGAGTTGGGGGGGTCATGGTGCTCCTGGCCCAAGGGAGGGTCTGAGTGAGACTCCGCAGGGCACTCCCCTACGGGCTACGCCGGACTTTTTCAACGCAATTCATGCAAGGTCAATAAAATCTGGGTCGACTTGGGTTTCTCTTTACCTTCTTTACCGAGTGATGACCATTCCGTAGCTACGCGGGTAGCGTGCCGTGATCGATCCGTGCTTTATGTCGGGCCAACTGCACTAAACGGGCAATGAGTTCGTTATGCGGACGCCTCTGTATCGGAATCCGTACACCGAAGCGTCACAATCCAACGGTTCTGCATCGCTTCGCGGTGATCCATTGTGCTCCACCCGGAAGATCGACTGAACGGGCCCCCCGGGTAGCTCGAACGGGTGGGCCCGCAGGCGGTATGTGCCCTATGAGCCGATATTTGCCGGTAATGGATCGGCAGGGTTCGGCTTTTCTGAGGAGGCACTCGATGCGTGGAGCCACGCACGCCAAATGGGCCGCTTGCGCGGCGGCGGTAGCCCTTGCGGCGACCGCCTGTGGGGGCGGCGGGAGCAGCAGCGGCGGCGGCGGTGACGGCAGCGCGGTGCTCAGCGCCTCCTGGGGAGACCCGCAGAACCCGCTGGAGCCGGCCAACACCAACGAGGTGCAGGGCGGCAAGGTCCTCGACATGGTCTTCCGCGGCCTGAAGCGGTACGACCCGAAGAGCGGCAAGGCCGAGGACATGCTGGCCGACAAGATCGAGACCACGGACTCGCAGAACTTCACGGTCACCGTGAAGAGCGGCTGGAAGTTCAGCAACGGCGAGGCGGTCACCGCGAAGTCGTTCGTCGACGCCTGGAACTACGGCGCCAGCCTGAAGAACAACCAGAAGAACGCCTACTTCTTCGGGTACATCGAGGGCTACGACAAGGTCCACCCCGACAGCGGCTCGCAGTCCGCCGACACGCTCTCCGGGCTGAAGGTGACCGGCACCGACACCTTCACCATCAAGCTCACCCAGAAGTTCTCGACCTTCCCGGACACCCTGGGCTACGCGGCCTACTCGCCGCTGCCGTCGACGTTCTTCTCGGACCACGCGGGCTGGCTGAAGAAGCCGGTCGGCAACGGGCCGTACACCATCTCGTCGTACACCAAGGGCTCGCAGATGCAGCTCAAGAAGTGGGACGGGTACACCGGTTCGGACAAGGCGCAGAACGGTGGGGTGACCCTCAAGGTCTACACCGACAACAACACCGCCTACACCGACCTGATGGCCGGCAACCTCGACCTCGTCGACGACATCCCGGCCTCGCAGCTGAAGAACGTCAAGAGCGACCTCGGCGACCGGTACATCAACACGCCCGCCGGCATCATCCAGACCCTCGCGTTCCCGTACTACGACAAGAACTGGAACAAGAGCGGCTCGGACAAGGTCCGGCAGGGGCTGTCCATGGCCATCAACCGGGACCAGATCACCAACACGATCTTCCAGAAGACGCGCACCCCGGCCACCGACTGGACCTCACCGGTGCTCGGCACCGACGGCGGCTTCCAGGACGGGCTGTGCGGGGACGCCTGCACGTACAACCCGACCGAGGCGAAGAAGCTGGTCCAGGAGGGCGGCGGGATCCCCGGCGGCCAGGTCAAGATCACGTACAACGCGGACACCGGCTCGCACAAGGAGTGGGTGGACGCCGTGTGCAACTCCATCAACAACGCGCTCGGCAACGACAAGGCGTGCGTCGGCAACCCGGTCGGCACCTTCGCCGACTTCCGCAACCAGATCGGCCAGCACAAGATGACCGGCCCGTTCCGCGCCGGCTGGCAGATGGACTACCCGCTCATCCAGAACTTCCTGCAGCCGCTCTACTACACCAACGCCTCCTCGAACGACGGCCAGTGGTCCAACAAGGACTTCGACAAGCTCGTGAACGAGGCCAACGCGGAGACGGACACCGCCAAGGCGGTCAAGCTCTTCCAGCAGGCCGAGGGCGTCGTCCGGGACAACATGGCCGCCATCCCGCTCTGGTACCAGAACGGCAGCGCGGGCTACTCCGACCGGCTCTCCGACGTGGCGCTCAACCCGTTCAGCGTCCCCGTCTACAACGAGATCAAGGTCAGCTGAGCCGACGGCAGGGGCGGTCTCGCAGGAGGCCGCCCCACGATCCCCGGAGCCCCCATGGGACGGTACGTAATCCGGCGTCTGCTGCAGATGATCCCGGTCTTCATCGGCGCCACACTGTTGATCTTCCTGATGGTGAACGTGATGGGCGACCCCGTCGCGGGCCTGTGCGGCGAGCGGCAGTGCGACCCGGCGACCGCCGCCCAGCTCAAGCGGGAGTTCGGCCTCGACGAGCCCGTGTGGCAGCAGTACCTGACCTACATGGGGAACGTCTTCACCGGTGACTTCGGTACGGCGTTCAACGGCCAGAAGGTCACCGAGCTGATGTCGACCGCGTTCCCGGTCACCATCCGGCTGACCCTCGTGGCGATCGTCATCGAGATCGTCGTGGGCATCGCACTCGGTGTGATCACCGGCCTCAAGCGCGGCCGGCCGATCGACACCACCGTGCTGCTGCTCACCCTGGTCGTCATCTCCATCCCGACCTTCGTCACCGGTCTGCTGCTGCAACTGCTGCTCGGCGTCGAATGGGGCTGGATCAAACCGTCCGTCTCCCCGGACGCGACCTTCGGCGAACTGATCGTCCCCGGGCTGGTGCTGGCCTCCGTCTCGCTCGCCTACGTGACCCGGCTGACCCGGACCTCCATCGCGGAGAACCGGCGCTCCGACTACGTCCGCACGGCCGTCGCGAAAGGCCTGCCGAGGCGCCGGGTGATCGTCCGCCACCTGCTGCGCAACTCCCTCATCCCGGTGGTCACCTTCATCGGCACCGACATCGGCGCCCTGATGGGCGGCGCGATCGTCACCGAGCGGATCTTCAACATCCACGGGGTCGGCTACCAGCTCTACCAGGGGATCGTCCGCCAGAACACCCAGACCGTGGTCGGCTTCGTGACCGTCCTCGTCCTGGTGTTCCTGGTCGCCAACCTCCTCGTCGACCTCCTCTACGCCGTACTCGACCCGAGGATCCGCTATGCCTGAGCAGCCGTTCGAGCAGGATCGCGCCATCGCCGGGACCGGTATGGGCGGCGCGATGGACCTCGCCACGAGCGAGGCGGAGACGCTGGAGAGGACTCCGGGCGGCCCGGAGGGCACGGGACCGGCGGGCAAACCCCGCTCCCTGTGGTCGGACGCCTGGCGCGACCTGCGCCGCAACCCCGTCTTCATCATCTCCGCGCTCGTCATCCTCTTCCTGGTCGTCATCTCCCTCTGGCCCTCGCTGATCGCCTCGGGCAACCCCCTCAAGTGCGACCTCGCCAAGGCCCAGGAGGGCTCCCAGCCCGGCCACCCCTTCGGCTACGACGGCCAGGGCTGCGACGTCTACACGCGCACGGTCTACGGCACCCGTACGTCCGTCACGGTCGGCGTCCTCGCCACGCTGGGGGTGGCGGTCTTCGGGTCCGTGCTCGGCGGTCTCGCCGGGTTCTTCGGCGGGGTGTGGGACTCGATCCTGTCCCGCCTCACCGACATCTTCTTCGCGATCCCCGTCGTCCTCGGCGGTCTGGTGCTGCTGTCCGTGGTGACCAGCAATACGGTCTGGCCGGTCATCGGGTTCATGGTCCTGCTGGGCTGGCCGCAGATCTCCCGGATCGCGCGCGGCTCGGTCATCACCGCCAAACAGAACGACTACGTCCAGGCCGCGCGGGCGCTCGGCGCCTCCAACTCCCGCCTCCTGCTGCGGCACATCACCCCGAACGCGATCGCCCCGGTGATCGTCGTCGCCACCATCGCGCTCGGCACCTACATCTCGCTGGAGGCGACCCTGTCGTACCTCGGCGTGGGGCTGAAACCGCCCACGGTCAGCTGGGGCATCGACATCTCGGCGGCCTCCCAGTACATCCGCAACGCCCCGCACATGCTGCTCTGGCCCGCCGGAGCCCTGGCGATCACGGTCCTCGCGTTCATCATGCTCGGCGACGCGGTGCGCGACGCCCTCGACCCGAAGCTGAGGTGACCGGCGCCATGCTGCTCGAAGTGCGCGACCTGCACGTGGAGTTCAGGACCAGAGACGGGGTCGCCAAGGCCGTCAACGGCGTCACCTACAGCGTGGACGAGGGGGAGACCCTCGCCGTGCTGGGCGAGTCGGGGTCCGGGAAGTCCGTGACCGCGCAGGCCGTCATGGGCATCCTCGACACCCCGCCCGGGAAGATCACCGGCGGGGAGATCCTCTTCAAGGGCAAGGACCTGCTGACGCTCAAGGAGGAGGAACGGCGCAAGGTCCGCGGCGCCGAGATGGCGATGATCTTCCAGGACGCGCTGTCCTCGCTCAACCCCGTGCTCTCCGTCGGCGACCAGCTCGGCGAGATGTACATCGTGCACCGGGGACTGTCCCGCAAGGACGCGCGGACCAAGGCCGTCGAGCTGATGGACCGGGTCCGGATCCCGGGGGCCGCGCAGCGCGTCCGGGACTATCCGCACCAGTTCTCCGGCGGTATGCGCCAGCGCATCATGATCGCCATGGCGCTCGCCCTGGAGCCGGCGCTCATCATCGCCGACGAACCCACCACCGCCCTGGACGTCACCGTGCAGGCCCAGGTCATGGACCTGCTGGCCGAGTTGCAGCGCGAACTGCACATGGGACTCATCCTGATCACCCACGACCTCGGCGTCGTCGCCGACGTCGCCGACAAGATCGCCGTGATGTACGCGGGCCGGATCGTCGAGTCGGCCCCCGTGCACGACATCTACAAGGCGCCCGCCCACCCGTACACCAAGGGCCTGCTGGACTCGATCCCGCGCCTGGACCAGAAGGGCCAGGAGCTCTACGCGATCAAGGGCCTGCCGCCGAACCTGATGCACATCCCGCCCGGCTGCGCCTTCAACCCGCGCTGCCCGATGGCCCAGGACGTGTGCAGGACCGACGAACCCGAGCTGTACGAGGTGGACCAACACCGGGGCAGCGCCTGCCACTTCTGGAGGGAGTGCCTCAATGGCTGAGCCGATCCTGGAGGTCGAGGGACTCGTCAAGCACTACCCCCTGACCCAGGGCATCCTCTTCAAGAAGCAGGTCGGCGCCGTCAAGGCCGTCGACGGCGTGGACTTCACGCTCGGCAGGGGCGAGACCCTCGGCATCGTCGGGGAGTCCGGCTGCGGCAAGTCGACCGTCGCCAAGATGCTGGTCAACCTCGAACGGCCGACGGAGGGGTCGATCAGGTTCAAGGGCGAGGACATCAGCCGGATGTCGGGCAAGGACCTGAAGGCCGCCCGCCGCAACATCCAGATGGTGTTCCAGGACCCGTACACCTCCCTCAACCCCCGGATGACGGTGGGCGACATCATCGGGGAGCCGTACGAGATCCACCCCGAGGTGGCGCCGAAGGGCGACCGGCGCAAGCGGGTCCAGGACCTGCTGGACGTGGTCGGGCTCAACCCCGAGTACATCAACCGGTATCCGCACCAGTTCTCCGGCGGCCAGCGCCAACGCATCGGCATCGCACGGGGGTTGGCGCTGCGCCCCGAGGTCATCGTCGCCGACGAGCCGGTCTCCGCCCTCGACGTGTCCGTGCAGGCGCAGGTGATCAACCTGCTCGACCGGCTCCAGGACGAGTTCGACCTGTCGTACATCTTCATCGCGCACGACCTGTCGATCGTCCGGCACATCTCGGACCGGGTCGGGGTCATGTACCTCGGCCGGATCGTGGAGATCGGCAGGGACGCCGAGATCTACGACCACCCGACGCACCCGTACACCCAGGCGCTGCTGTCCGCCGTGCCCGTGCCCGACCCGGACGCGCGGGAGCACCGGGAGCGGATCATCCTGTCGGGTGACGTGCCGTCGCCGACGAAGATCCCTTCCGGGTGCCGGTTCAGGACCCGGTGCTGGAAGGCCCAGGAGCGCTGCTCGCTGGAGGTGCCGCTGCTCGCGGTGCCGGCCGAGTTCCGGCTCGTGAGCGGGCCCGCGGCGCACGACTCGGCCTGTCACTTCGCCGAGGAGAAGACGGTCGTACCGCAGGACGTGCCGCCCGCCGAACCCGCGGACGATCTTGATCAGGGGGCGGAATAACCCCACAAAACGGCATCAACCGCGTTAACACGCAGGCAACTCGACCGACCCGGTCTCGATATACGGACGCGTCAGTCTGAGTGGCGTACGGCCGTGCGGGTGCCGTAAACGGACCGGGGCGCGCCATGTCGCCCCGGTCCGTTGCCGTCCCTAGACCAGGCCCAACGACCGCTTCAGGAAGTCCACTTGGAGCAGCAGCAGGTTCTCCGCGACCTGTTCCTGCGGGGTCATGTGGGTCACCCCGGACAGCGGGAGCACCTCGTGCGGGCGGCCGGCGGCCAGCAGCGCGGAGGACAGCCGCAGGGTGTGCGCGACCACCACGTTGTCGTCCGCGAGGCCGTGCACGACCATCAGGGGCCGCTGCGGCTCGGCGGGCGAGGACAGTCCGCCGTCCGCCACCAGACTGCTCTTCGTGTACGCCTCCGGGTCCTTGGCCGGGTCGCCGAGGTACCGCTCCGTGTAGTGGGTGTCGTAGAGCCGCCAGTCGGTGACCGGGGCGCCCGCGATGCCCGCGTGGAAGACGTCCGGGCGGCGCAGCACGGCGAGTCCGGCGAGCCAGCCCCCGTACGACCAGCCGCGGATGGCCACCCGGGAGAGGTCCAGGGGGTGGCTCTTGGCGAGATCCTGGAGGGCGTCGACCTGGTCGTCGAGGGAGACCGTGAAGTCGCGGTGGACGGCCTTCTCCCAGGCCGGTGAGCGGCCGGGGGTGCCGCGGCCGTCGGCGACGAGGACCGCGAAACCCTGGTCGGCGAACCACTGCGAGGTGAGGTGCGCGTTGTGCGCGGCGACCACCCGGGGGCCGTGCGGACCGCCGTAGGGGTCGAGCAGAACCGGAAGCGGGCTGCTGCCGTCGTAGTCCTGTGGCATAAGCAGGGCGCACGGGACGCGCCGTGCGCCCCCCTCGGTGAACGTGACGCGCGGGGACAGCCCCGGATCCTCGGCGTACGACGCGACCGGCACCGTCTTCTTGCCCTCGCGCAGCACCTGGACCTGCGTGCCCGGGCGGTCCGGCACCGCCGAGAGCAGCACGGTCACGCCCCCGGCGCGGACCGCCGAGTGCACACCGGGTTCCTGCGAGAGGCGCTCCAGGCCGAGTTCGTTGACGCGGTAGACGTGCACCTCGCCGGTCTCCGGAACGGGCGCGTCCTCGCCCGCCGACGCGGAGATCAGCACGTGGTCGTCGGAGACGTCCAGCACCGCACGGACATGCAACTGCGGCCCTGTGAGCAGGCGTTCACCCACCGAGAGCACCCGGGCGCCGCCCTCGTCGGCGATCCGTACGAGCCGTCCCGAGGGGCTCCAGCACGGCACTCCAGGGAAAAGATCAAGCCAAACTGGATCTTCGTCGGCATGCACCATCCGGGTCGCACCCGAGCCGGGCTCGACGGCGAGGAACAGCTGGCTGCGCTGGTCCCGGGCCTGCACGAGCAGCAGCGGCGCACCCGCCGCTGACCAGTGCACTCGCGCCAGATACGGGTACCGGGCCCGGTCCCAGACGACCTCCGTGCGCGACCCGTCAAGCCCGATCAGGTACAGCCGGACCTCCGCGTTGGCCGTGCCCGCGGCCGGGTACGCGACCCGCTGCGGCTCGCGCTCCGGGTGGGCCGGGTCGGCGATCCACCAGCGCCGTACCGGCGTGTCGTCGGCGCGCGCGACCAGCAGCCGGTCCGCGTCCGGCGACCACCAGAAGCCGCGCGTCCGGCTCATCTCCTCGGCCGCGATGAACTCGGCCAGCCCGTAGGTGACGTGGTCCGACTCCGGCTCGGCGAGCGCCCGGTCGCCCGCACCGTCGGCCCCCACGACACGCAGCGCGCCGCCGGTGACGTAGGCGATGTGCCGGCCGTCGGGGGCCGGACGAGGGTCGATCACCGGTCCCGGGACCGGGAGTTCACGTGCCGCGCCGGACGTCAGGTCGGTGCTGAAGAGCCGCCCTGACAAGGCGAAAGCCGCCAACTCGGCCTCGCTGTCGGTGGCGTAGCCGACGATCCCCGCACCGCCCTCGCGGGTGCGCTCGCGGCGGGCCCGCTCCTCGGGCGAGAGGTGCTCCGAGGCGCCGCCCAGGAGGGCGCGCGGGTCGGCCGCCACGCGCTCCTCGCCGTCCGCCGGGGTGAGCACCCAGAGGGCGTTCGCCCGGTCCGTGCCGGAGGGCGAGCGCAGGAACACGACCCGGGAACCGTCAGGTGAGACGGTGAACGCGCGCGGCGCGCCGAGCGTGAACCGCTGGGTACGGGCGTGCCGTCGGGGGAAGGAGTCAGCCTCGGTCGTCATGCCCCGACCATATTGGCCATGCGCCCCCTTGTGCGGCTGTGCGCCGAGCGATGCGCGAGCGCGGATAGTTATGATCACTAGCGCTGCGTGGGTATGAACCTGCTGGCTCCTGTATGCATGTGCCGTACCGATTTGCTCTAGGGATCCGCCCCATGGATCCATTGCCCCCATAGTCCGACCCCCCTAGTCCCTGGGATCATTGGAGGTGAGCCGCCGTGGCACTCTCGATTTCGGCGGTGGTGCTGCTGGCGATCGTCGTCTTCCTTCTGGTCAAGAAATCGGGGCTGAAGGGCGGGCACGCGGTCGTCTGTGTCCTCCTCGGGTTCTATCTGGCCTCCTCGACCATCGCGCCCACGATCAGCGATCTCACGACGAACATCGCGAGCATGATCGGCAGCATCAAGTTCTGACGGCTCACCTTTAGGGTGGGCTCATGACGGAACTGCCCGACCGTCGTCTGCTGCTGGTGCACGCGCACCCGGACGACGAGTCGATCAACAACGGCGCGACGATGGCCAAGTACGCGGCCGAGGGTGCCCACGTGACGCTCGTCACGTGCACCCTCGGAGAGCGCGGCGAGGTCATCCCGCCCGCACTGCGCCATCTGTCGGGCACCGCGCTGGCCGAGGAGCGGCAGCGCGAGCTGACCGCCGCGATGAAGACGCTCGGCGTCTTTGACCACCGCCTCCTGGGCGGCCCCGGCCGCTATCGCGACTCCGGGATGATGGGCACCGCGGACAACGACGACCCGGCCTGCTTCTGGCGCGCCGACGTCGACGAGGCCGCGGGACACCTCGTCGAGGTGATCCGCGAGACCCGCCCCCAGGTCCTCGTCACCTACGACCCCGACGGCGGCTACGGCCACCCCGACCACATCCAGGCCCACCGCGTCGCCATGCGCGCCGCCGAACTCGCCGCGGACGCCGGGCAGTCGATCGCCAAGGTCTACTGGAACCGCGTCCCCCGGACCGTCCTGGAGGACGGCTTCGCGCGGCTGCGGGACGCGCTGCCCCGGCTGCCCTTCGCCGAGACGGCCGCCGTGGACGACGTACCGGGAGTCGTGGACGACGGACGGATCACCGCGGTGATCGACGGCACCGCGTACGCCGACGCCAAGACCGCGGCCATGCGCGCGCACGCCACGCAGATCGAAGTCGCCCCGGACGCGCCGTACTTCGCGCTGTCGAACGACCTCGCGCAGCCGATCTTCCCCACCGAGCACTACGAGTTGGTGCGCGGCGAACCCGGCGGGTCGGCGCCCGAGACCGATCTCTTCGAAGGGCTGGACCTGTGATGAGCGCCCACCACGGCGGGAGCCTGCTCGCCCAGCCGCTGCAACGGCCGTCCGCGCTACGGGTGCTGGCCTACGTCGGGCTCTTCGTGCTCGGCACGGTCGTCGCCGCGGCCGGGGCTCTCGTACAGGCCGCGTGGTTCCCCGGCGGGCTGTTGCTCGCGCTCGCGGGAGCGGGCGGACTGTTCCTCGGCGGGGCGCGAGCGGCCGGGGGCAGGGGCGGCGCGGTGGCGCCCGCCGCGGGCTGGATGGTCGCCGTCATCCTGCTCACCGCGAGCCGTCCGGAGGGCGACTTCCTGTTCGGCGCGGGTGTCGGTTCCTATCTGTTCCTGCTCGGTGGGATGGTCGTGGCTGTGATGTGCGCCACGTTGGGTTTGGGGCGGCAACCAAGCGGCCCTGACGTCCGACTTGGCAAGTGACGTACCACTTCGCGGTGACGCGCGCGTGCGAGTCCGGTGTGGGTTTCCCCAGCGGCCGTGGGATACCGCCAAGAAGTGGCCAGTATGGTGGTGCGCGCCGCCGAGTCGCCCGTGGGTGTCGGGCGGCGGAGCCAACCGGGAGAACCTGCCTTGAGTCGTGAAACTGACACTCCGTCCTCCGGGCCCGACGGGCGCGGCGGAGCCGCTTACCCCTCGGGAACCCCGCCGTACGGGACGCCGGCGGCTTCCGACGACCGTACGGACGCCGGGCGTTCGGCCGCACAGCCGGAGGAACGCAAGACCGAGACGACGCTGACGACCCGGATCCGGATCAACATCCCCGGTTCGCGGCCCATTCCGCCCGTCGTCGTGCGCACGCCCGTCGCGGACACCGAGTCCGCCGACGGCTCCACGACCGCCGAGGTGCAGCTGCCGAGTTCCGCGCTGCCCACCCGCACGCCCGAGCCGGGCGCCGAACTCGCCCTGCCCGCCGCCGAGGAGAAGACCAGCGACTGGTTCGCCCCCCGCAAGTCCGGCCCCGCGAAGGGCGGTCAGGGCGGTGGCGGCACCAACGGCGCGGGAATCCCGGGCGGTTCCGCCGCGGGCAACCCGGGCGCGCCGGGCGCCGGTGCGCCGGGCACCGCGGGTGCGGGCCGGCCGGGTGCCGGTCGTCCCGGTGGTGTGGTCGGCGGCATGAGCGTGACGGGCGCCGCCCGGCAGGCCGCCGCGAACGGCGGTACCAACGGTGGCGGCGCCGGCGGTGCCACGGGCGCCGGACCCGTCGCCCCCGGACACGGCGGCGGCACCGGCTCCTTCGACGTGACCGAGGCGCTGGCCGCAGGGCCCCGCGCGAACGGCGGCGGCCCCGGCGAACCCCGGCGCGACGAGCTGCCGTACTTCTCCGACAACGGGCAGCAGGCCGGTTTCCCCGGACCCAACGGCCAGGGCGGTCAAGGGGGTTACCCCGAGCCGAACGGCCAGGGCGAGCAGGGCGGGTTCCCCGGGGGCAACGGTCCCGGCGGGCGGGCCGAGCAGTTCCCCGGCCCGAACGGACAGGCCATGGGCCCCGGCGGACCCAACGGTTTCAACGGCCCGAACGGGCACGGCGGTCAGGGCGGCCCCGAGGGCCCCGCGGGCCCCACCGGCGGTCCCGTCACCGGCAACGGCCTCATGCTGCCGCCCGGCCCCACGAACGGGGCACAGGGCGCGCCCGGCGGCTACGCGGACGGACCGGGCGCCCCGGGCGCCTCCAACGGCCGCCACGGCGGTCAGGGCAGGGGTCCGAACGCTCCCGGCGGCGCGAGTCTCCCCGGCGGCATGATCCCCGGCGGCGGTCTCAGCGACGACACCGCGATCCTCACCCCGCAGAAGCCGGCCCCCGGACCCGGTGGCGCCGGCTACGGAGCCCCCGCCGACCAGGTCTCCGGACACACCGTCACCAGCGGTATGCCGGTGATCCCCGGCAACGGCACCTCGCCGTTCGCCCCGGGCACCCACCCGGACGGACCGCTGCCGCACACGCCCCCGAAGCTCCCCGAGCCCGGCGCGGCCCAGAGCGCCCCCGCCGGGAAGAACGCGGGCAAGGGCGCGAAGAAAAAGAAGAAGGGCCGCAGCAAGCTGGTGCTGCTCTGCGTCGGCGTGTTCGTCATCGCGGGCGGCGCCTACGGTGCCGGTCTGCTGATGAACCACACCGACGTGCCCAAGGGCACCACCGTGCTCGGCCTCGACATCGGCGGCAGCACGCGTGACGACGCCGTCAAGAAGCTCGACGACGCGTTCGGCGACCGGGTGAACAAGCCGCTGAAGCTGTCGGTCGGCGGCAAGACGGTCTCGCTCAAGCCGGACCAGGCGGGCCTGCAGTTCGACACCACGGCCACCGTCAGCGCCGCCGCGACCAGCGACTACAACCCGGTCTCCGTGATCGGCTCGCTCTTCGGCCAGCACCGGGTCGTCGCACCCGTCATGCCGGTCGACGAGGAGAAGCTCGCCGCCGCGCTCGGCGACCTCGGCGGCGGCTCCGGCTCCGGCGCGGTCACCGAGGGCACGATCCAGTTCACGTCCGGCAAGGCCGTCGCCGTCTACGGCAAGGCGGGCAAGGCGATCGACGCGACCGCGTCCACGCAGGCCATCGAGGACGCGTACCGCAACGAGGTGGAGACCGGCACGGCCACCCCGGTGACCGTCCCGACGACCACCAAGCAGCCGACGGTCTCGAACACCGAGGTCGACCGCGAGATGAAGGCCTTCGCGGAGCCCGCGATGTCCGGCCTGGTCACGGTCAAGACGGACACCGGCGTCTCGGTGCCGATGAGCCCGAAGAACTCCCTGTGGAAGTTCCTCAAGGTCAAGGCCGTGAACGGCAAGCTCACCGACAGCCCCGACCTGGCGGCCCTGAAGGAGCTCTACGGCAACGCCTTCGACGGTGTGACGATCACCCGGGCCACCGGCCAGAAGACGGCCGTCACCCCGCAGGACGTCTACGGCGCCCTGCGCCAGGCCCTGATCAGCAGGACGGACCGGGTCGGGACCATCGTCACGAACCCCAGCTAGCGCACGACCACCGCACGAAGGGGCACCCGGCACCGCGCCGGGTGCCCCTTCGTCGTAGCAGATCCGTCCGGCTCATGACATCTGTCATGCGGCACACCGGACCCGCGACACTGCCGGGCGGTGGCCGCCGGAGGCCACGATGAGGGCATGACGACAACAGCGGGGACCGCGGCCACGGCGGTGGTCGGGTTCGATCAGGTGAGCAAGAGCTACGGCGAGGTCCGGGCCGTCGACGGGCTGTCGCTCGAACTGCACCCGGGGGAGACGGTGGCCCTCCTCGGTCCGAACGGGGCCGGGAAGTCGACCACCCTGGATCTGCTGCTCGGCCTCAAGCAGGCCGATACCGGGAAGGTCGAGGTGTTCGGGACCAGCCCGCGGGACGCCATCGTCGCCGGGCGGGTGGGCGCGATGCTGCAGAGCGGCGGCCTGATGGACGAGGTCACCGTCGGCGAACTGGTCCGGCTGGCCTGCGACCTGCACCCGAAGCCGTACAAGGTCGGGGACGTGATCGCCCGTGCGGGCATCGCGCAGATCGCCGACCGCAAGGTCAACAAGCTCTCCGGCGGCCAGGCCCAGCGCGTCCGCTTCGCCCTCGCCACGGCGGGCGACAGCGATCTGATCGTCCTCGACGAGCCCACCACCGGCATGGACGTCACCGCCCGCCAGGCCTTCTGGGCCACCATGCGCGAACAGGCCGACCAGGGCCGTACGGTCCTCTTCGCCACCCACTACCTCGAAGAGGCCGACGCCATCGCGGACCGCGTGCTGGTCCTGCACCGCGGCCGGCTCCTCGCGGACGGCACCGCCGCCGAGATCAAGGCGAAGGCGGGCGCGCGCAAGGTCGCCTTCGACCTGGAGGGCGAGATCGACGAGGCCGCCCTGCGGTCGCTCCCGTTCCTGACCAGCATCACCGTGTCGCACAGCGGTTCCGCCGCGGGCAGCGGCCAGACCGTCCGCATCCAGTCCACCGACGCGGACGCGACCGTCCACGCGCTCTACGGCCTGGGCGTCTACCCCCGCAACCTCGAAGTCGCCGGGCTCGGCCTGGAGCAGGCCTTCGTCGCCATCACCGCCGCCGAGGAGGCCAAGCAGTCATGAACAGCCTGATCAAACTGGAACTCACCCGCGCCCTGCGGAACCGCAAGTTCCTTTTCTTCTCGGTGATCTACCCCTCGGCCCTGTTCCTGCTGATCGCCGGCAGCTCCGGCAGCACGGACAAGGTCGACGGCACGGGCCTGACGGTCGCCACCTACATGATGGTCTCGATGGCCTCCTTCGGCGCCCTGACCGCCGTCCTGATGGGCAACAGCGAGCGCATCGCGAAGGAGCGGGAGAGCGGCTGGGTACGGCAGTTGAGGCTCACCACACTGCCCGGACGCGGCTATGTGATCGCGAAGACGGCCAGCGCCGCCGTGGTCAGCCTGCCCTCCATCGTCGTCGTGTTCATCGTGGCCGCGACCGTGAAGGACGTACGGCTGGACGCCTGGCAGTGGCTCGCGCTGACCGGCGCGATCTGGGCCGGCAGCCTGGTCTTCGCCGCGCTCGGGGTGGCCATCGGCTACATGGCGAGCGGCGACGCGGTCCGGCCGATCACGATGATCACCTACTTCGGTCTGTCGATGCTGGGCGGCCTGTGGATGCCCGCCACCACCTTCCCCGACTGGCTGCAGTCCATCGCGAAGTGGCTGCCCACACACGCGTACGCTGCGCTGGGGCAGGCGATCGAGCAGAGCCAGTCGCCCCACGCCAAGGACATCACCCTCCTCGTCGTCTACTTCGCCCTCTTCGCGGGCGGGGCGGCCTGGCTGTACCGGAAGGACACGCTGAAGGCGTGAGCGCGATGACGGACGACGGCCCGGACGGGGCCGAGGTACACCGGGCGATGCGCCTGGGGGAGCCGCCGCGGAACCTGGGCGAGGCCGTGCGCAAGCTGGTGTGGATCCTGCCCTGGCTGGTCTTCTTCAGCTCCCCGATCGACGACCTCATCTCCGGACACCACGGCTCCGCGGCCACGGTGTTCGGCTGGGTCGGCTTCGGCACCTTCGTCGGCACGTACCTCGCCCTGGTCTTCCGGAACATGGGCCGCGCGTTCTCCGGCCCGGTGGTCCGTGTCCTGGTGGCAGGACTCGGGGTGCTGGCCATCACCCTCTCCCTCGTCCTCGGCCCGCACTGGCTCGGCCTCTTCGTCTACGTCTCCGTCGCCTGCGGGGTCACACTCCCGATGCGGGCCGCGTACATCGCGATCCCGGCGACGACGGTCACGATGCTCCTGGTCGGCCTGCACGGCGGCGAGGACGACGCCTGGGGCCTGGTCCTGCTGGTGCTGCTGATCGGCTTCGCGATGACGGGCGTACGGCAACTGGTGCGCACCACGGTCGAGTTGCGCAAGGCACGCGCCACGGTCGCCCAACTCGCCGCGAACGAGGAGCGGTTGCGGCTGGCCCGGGACCTGCACGACCTGCTGGGCCACTCCCTCTCCCTGATCACCCTGAAGAGCGAACTGGCAGGCCGGATGCTCCCCGACCACCCCGACAAGGCGGCCCAGCAGGTCGCCGACATCGAACAGGTCAGTCGCCAGGCCCTGGTGGACGTCCGCGAGGCCGTCACCGGCTACCGCCGCCCCCGCCTGGCCGGCGAACTGGCGGGCGCGCAGGTCGCGTTGACGGCGGCGGGAGTCGTCGCCCAGCTCCCCGCCGAACCGGACCTGACGACGGTGACCGAGGACAGCGAATCGGCCCTCGCCTGGGCCCTGCGCGAGGCGATCACCAACGTCGTACGGCACAGCGGCGCCCAGCGCTGCGTGGTCGAACTGGTCCGCCGCGAGACCCTGGACGGCCCGGTGCTGGAACTCTCCGTCGAGGACAACGGCTCCGGCGGCTCGGGCAAGGGCCCCGGCAACGGACTCGCCGGCCTCACCGAGCGCCTGGAGAAGGCCGGCGGCAGCCTGGAGGCGACCCGCCTCAAACACGGCTTCCGGCTGGTGGCACGAGTGCCCGCCGACGCACCGCTCGCCGCGGCGGACGTAGGATCCCCCGCATGAGCCGTACGATCAAGGTCCTCCTCGCCGAGGACCAGTCGATGGTCCGCGAGGCACTGGCCGCCCTGCTCGGCCTGGAGAGCGACATCGAGGTCGTCGCCCAAGTCGCCCGCGGCGACGAGGTGTTGGCGGCGGCACGGCAGCACACCGTGGACGTCGCCCTCCTCGACATCGAGATGCCCGGCTGCACCGGCATCGAGGCGGCGGCCCAGGTCCACAAGGAACTCCCCGGCGTGAAGCTCGTCGTCCTGACCACCTTCGGCCGGCCCGGCTACCTCCGCAGCGCGATGGAGGCGGGCGCGGACGCCTTCCTGGTGAAGGACGCCCCGGCGGCCCAACTGGCCGAAGCGGTACGGAAGGTGCTCGTGGGGGAGCGGGTCATCGACCCCACCCTGGCGGCGGCGGCTCTCGCGGAGGGCGCCAACCCGCTGACCGACCGCGAGCGGGAGGTGCTGCGGGCGGCGGCGGACGGCTCGACCAACGCGGAGCTGGCGAAGGCCCTCCACCTGTCCCAGGGCACGGTCCGCAACTACCTGTCGACGGCGATCCAGAAGCTGGCGGTGCGGAACAGGGCGGAGGCGGTCCGCATCGCGAGGGAAAAGGGCTGGCTGTAGCACACGAGGTCCCAACAGGCCCGGACGCGCGGTTAGTTCAGCATCGCCCGAGCCGACCGCGCCTGCCCCCGCACCTGCTCCGCGGCGGGTTCGTCCACGGGGGCCACCACCTCGGCGTAGGCGTCCAGCTCGGCCGCACCGGTCAGGTAGTCCCCGCGCTGCACGAGAAGCCGGGCCCGCTCGTACCGCAGCTGCGCCGGATGCGAGGGCAGCAGCAGCGCCAACTCCACCGCCCACAGGGCCACTTCGGACTGCTCGGGCCGGGCCGCCGCCCACGCCCTGATGTTGTTGAGCACCCGCACGACCACATCGAGGGGATCGGCGGGTGCCAGCATGGAAGGCCGCAGCGCGGCCCCGGCCAGCACCTCCGCGTCACCCCCCGACAGCACCCGCCCGCCCGCGAAGGGATCGGCCAGCACCCGTTCGTCCCCCGAACCGAACCCCACCACGAAGTGTCCCGGCAGCCCGACCCCGTACACCGGCGCCCCGGCCCGCCGGGCAACCTCCATCCACACCACGGACAGCAGGATCGGCAGCCCGCGCCGCCGCCGCAGCACCGCGTGCAGCAGCGAGGACTCCAGCCGCTCGTAGTCGGCAGGCGAGCCCCTGAACTCGAAGCGCACGCCCAGCAGCCGGCGCAGCGCGTCCGCCCAGGCCGACGGCGCCCCCGGCCGGAACGGCACCAGTCCGGCGAGCCGGTCCAGCTCCACCTGGGCCGAGTCGATGCCCGCGTCGTCCAGCCGCCCGTCCGCCGCCGCCCCCACCAGCAGACACAGCGTCGCGAGATCGGGCCGCTCGGACCGGGCCTCCTCGGCGAACAACCGCCGTACCTCGGCGGCCCGTCCGGCCGCCGGAGGCAGCGGGGAGGCCGCGGCGAACTCGAACCCGAACCCGTTCACGACACACCGTCGCGGTAGTGGTGGTAGGCGTGATGCGCGGAGAACCCCAGCCCGGAGTACAGCGCCCGCGCCCCCGCGTTCTCCGCCTCGACCTGCAGCCACGCGGCCGACGCGCCCTCCTCCAGCGCCCGCGCGGCCAGCGCGGCCATGACGACCGAGGCGAGCCCCCGCCGCCGCAGCGTCGGATCGACCTCGACGGCCGCGAACCCGGCCCACCGCCCGTCGACGACACACCGTCCGATGGCCGCGGGTCCGGCACCCTCGCCGGGCACGCTCGCGAACCACACCGAGGGCCCGCTGCCCAGCACCTTCAGGGCCACCTCACCGACGCCCTTGCGCTGGTAGCGCGTGAGCCACGCCTCGTCGGCGGCCCGGGACAGCACGACCCCGGAGCCGTCCGCGCGGTCGGCCGCGGGGGCCAGCGCCCCGGTCCACAGTTCGGCGGTGACCTCGCGCGTCCAGCCACGCCGTTCGAGCTCGGCGCAGAGCCGCTCCTGCGTGCCCTCGGCCCCCGTCGCGGTCTGGACGTACGCGGGCAGCCCCCGGTCCCCGTACCACCGCCGTACGGCGGTCAGGGCCTCGTCGAGGGGCATCCCGGGATCGCCGAGCGGGAGCGCGGAGTTGGCGCGCCGGGTGAAGCCGGCGGCGGCGCGCAGCTCCCACTCGCCGAGCCGTTCGCTCTCCACCGGCCGCCACGCGCGCGAGGAGACTCGGGCGAGTTCGGCGTACGACGCGGCGGGTCCCCGGCGGCGGGCCGGGGCCGCCGGAACGACCTTGCCCGCCACCAGCGAGGATTCCGGAATGCGGACGGACTCGCCCCCCTTACGTGTGATCGTCACCACACCGCTGTCCCATGATGTGAGAACACCCACCGTGTCGGTGAACTTCTCCGTCGTGTCTTCAGCGCCCGTCAAGCGCCTGACGGACACCCGTTTCCCCACGTCAGCAGCGGTGATCCGGACCTCAAGACGTCCGGCCGCAGAGAATTCCACAGGTCTGTTCACCCCTCCTGTATGGATCACGCCCCGGAACGGAGATACTAGGTGCGGGCATGGACGACGCCGCGCTCCAGCGCGCCTGGCGGCGGAGCCTACAGAGGCCCGCCAGCGCCCTATCGAGGAGGAACGACAGCGTGACCTACGTCATCGCGCAGCCTTGTGTCGACGTCAAGGACAAGGCGTGCATCGAGGAGTGCCCGGTCGACTGCATCTACGAGGGCTCCCGGTCCTTGTACATCCACCCGGACGAATGCGTCGACTGTGGAGCCTGTGAGCCGGTCTGCCCGGTCGAGGCGATCTTCTACGAGGACGACACTCCCGAGGAGTGGAAGGACTACTACAAGGCGAACGTCGAGTTCTTCGACGAGCTCGGCTCCCCCGGCGGCGCCAGCAAGCTGGGTCTGATCGAGCGCGACCACCCCTTCGTCGCCGCACTGCCGCCGCAGAACAAGTAAGAGCGGCCCGCACCGACGCGCCGCCTCGGTCCCGTACGGCCTGATCACGCCCGATCAGCGCCTTGCGGGGCCGAGGCGTTTGCCGTACGAGGGCCGTGCGGCGCGCGCACGGCGGGGCGCACGCACCAGAAAGCGAGTCAGAGATCGTGTCCGCAGTCACCGACCGCCTGCCCACCTTCCCCTGGGACAAGCTGGAGCCGTACAAGAAGACGGCCGCGGCGCACCCGGACGGCATCGTCGACCTGTCGGTCGGCACCCCGGTGGACCCGGTTCCCGACCTGATCCAGAAAGCGCTGATCGCCGCGGCCGACTCGCCCGGCTATCCGACGGTCTGGGGCACACCGGCGCTGCGTGACGCGATCACGGGCTGGGTGGAGCGCCGCCTCGGCGCCCGCGACGTGACCCACCGCCACGTCCTGCCGATCGTCGGCTCCAAGGAACTCGTCGCCTGGCTCCCGACCCAGCTGGGCCTGGGCCCCGGCGACCGCGTGGCCTACCCGCGCCTCGCGTACCCGACGTACGAGGTAGGCGCCCGCCTGGCCCGCGCCGGGTACGAGACCTACGACGACCCCACGACCCTCGACCCCGAGGGACTGAAGCTGCTCTGGCTCAACTCCCCGTCGAACCCAACCGGCAAGGTCCTCCCCAAGGAGGAACTGACCCGGATCGTCGCCTGGGCCCGCGAGCACGGCATCCTGGTCTTCTCCGACGAGTGCTACCTCGAACTGGGCTGGGAGGCCGCCCCGGTCTCGGTCCTCCACCCGGACGTCAACGGCGGTTCCTACGACGGGATCGTCGCCGTCCACTCCCTCTCCAAGCGCTCGAACCTCGCCGGTTACCGCGCAGCCTTCCTCGCCGGCGACCCCGCGGTCCTCGCCCCGCTGCTGGAGATCCGCAAGCACGGCGGCATGATGACCTCGGCCCCCACCCAGGCAGCCGTGGTGGCGGCCCTCGCCGACGACACCCACGTCCAGGAACAGCGCGAGCGCTACCTGACCCGCCGCACAGCCCTCCGCGAGGCCCTCCTGAAGCACGGCTTCCGCATCGAGCACAGCGAGGCGAGCCTCTACCTCTGGGCGACCAGGGACGAGTCCTGCTGGCAGACGGTCGCCCACCTGGCCGACCTCGGCATCCTCGTGGCCCCGGGCGACTTCTACGGCGAGGCCGGCGAGAAGTTCGTCAGGGTGGCTCTGACGGCGACGGACGAGCGAGTGCGGGCAGCCGTGGCAAGGCTCGGCTGACGGCTTTTCTGCTCTCAGGGGCGCGGAGAAGGGCGCGACGCGCCCCCACCGGCCGGTACGCGACGAACGACCGGAAAGCCGAACAACCGCGAAGGGGCCCGGGGAGACTCCCCGGGCCCCTTCGCGGTCGGCACACTCAGCCGAGCGGCAGACCCTTGAGCGGCAGCTCCTGCGCGGAGGGCAGCCCGCCCTTGGTCACCGCGTCGGTCGGCAGCCCGCCGCCCGCGGTCGCGGTCTTGGCGGTCTCACCGAGCAGACCCCCGGCCTGCCCGGCCGTGTCCCCGGCGACGTGCTGCGCAGCCGGCGCCACGGTCTTGGCAACCTTCCCGCCGGTCTTCCCGGCGGCCGGCACCGCCTTCTCCAGCGTCTGGCCACCGGACTTGCCGGCGACCCCCGTGACGTTCTGGCTCGCACCGTCGACCGTGTTGCCGACGCTCGCCCCGTCCAGAGCGGTGAGTCCGCCCAGGTTCGGGGTGGCCGGCAGGGAGGGGGCCGCACTGGCGGAGCCGGCCACACCGACCCCGGCTGCCGCTCCCGCTGCGACGAGCAGCGCGGCACGGGCGATCCGGCGGGTCAGGGGGAGGGACATGATGCTCCTTGTGTTGATCTCCGGGCTCGGACGCAGTGACTACCGCTCGAAGCCCGCGAAGGTTGCGGAGCGGCAACGTAAAGAGTTCGCAATGCGTCGCATTATCAGCTACGGATAAAAACGGACAAAGAGCGCCTGGTGTGAAAGCCCGTCACCTGCCCACAGCCCTTTGTTCCCAAGGGCTTCGGCGCACGCCAGGGTGACCGCACGAAAACCTGAGCACACCCGGCCCCCGATCGGCCCCGCGCAACCCCTACGGGTGAGGACCCGTACGGCTGCCCGGCTGTGGCGGCGAGGCTGCTTCCGCGCCGCTACTTCCGCCCGGCCTGCCGCTCGGTGACTATCCGCACCCCGCCGGAGGCCTTCGTGGAGGTCGAGCGCCACGGGTCGTCCGCGCTGCCCGCGGCCCACTCGCGGCCGGCGTACGACACGCGCTCGATGTGCAGCACCGAGGAGTTGGCGACCGCCCAGTGCGCGAGCTGCCACCCGGTCCGCGTGCTGCCGGACCGCACCGGCAGCGTCACCGTGCTGCTCCCGCCGGTCGCGCTCGCGGCGGGCGACGGCGTGGCATCCGCCTTCGCGTCGTCGGCCTTCGCCGCCGAGCCGTCCCCGGTCACCTCCGCGCCCGTCTCCTTCAGCACCGCGCGCCCGAAGTCCCGCACCAGCGCGGCCCGTACAGCGTCCGGGCCGGTGTTTGTCCGAGTGGTGTCCGGCAGTCCCTGGCAGGTCAGCGTGGCGGCCGCCCGGCCGGTCAGGGCGGCGGACAGCAGCGTGGCCTCCGGCTCGTGCTTGGCGTACGCCTCCGGGTAGCCGCTGCGCTGCACGCGCTGCGCGGCGACCGTGAGGGGGAGCTGCTGGTAGTCGTCCACCTTGGCCAGGTGCTCGTAGAAGATGCCCGCCGCGTACGTCGGGTCCAGGATCTCCTTCTTCGTGCCCCAGCCCTGGGAGGGCCGCTGCTGGAACAGGCCGAGCGAATCCAGGTCGCCGTGCTGGATGTTGACCAGCTGCGACTCCTGGAGGGCGGTGGCGAGCGCGATCGTCACCGCCCGCTGCGGCATACCGCGCCCGGTGCCGACGGCGGCGATCGTCGCCGCGTTCATCGTCTGCTCCTGCGTGAAGTCGTACTTCTGGCCGTCGCCCTTCCCGGAGACGACCTTGCAGCCGGGTCCGCCCCGGCCGCCGGTGACGTACTGGACGACCAGATAGCCCGCGACCGCGAGCAGCACCACGAACGCCGAGGAGAACCGGAAGAGACGGCCGCGTCGACGCTTCTTGGGGGTGGGGGACTGCAGCATCCCCACAAGGTACTGGAGGCTCCTGTTGCCGCTGCGGCGGGTGTGGACAACTTGTGTGCACGCCGTTCGCGTTAGGGTCGACGCCATGGCCGACACCGCACTTGACCTCACGCTGGACGCCGCACGGCTCACCGCGCAGCTCGTCGACTTCCCCTCGGAGAGCGGCGGCGAGAAGCCCCTCGCGGACGCGATCGAGACCGCGCTGCGCACCCTGCCGCACCTGACGGTCGACCGGTACGGCAACAACGTCGTCGCCCGCACCCGCCTCGGCCGCACGGAACGCGTGGTCCTGGCCGGTCACATCGACACCGTCCCGATCGCCGACAACGTCCCCTCGCGCCTCGACGAGAACGGCGTCCTGTGGGGCTGCGGCACCTGCGACATGAAGTCCGGGGTGGCGGTCCAGCTCCGCATCGCCGCGACGGTCCCGGCCCCCAACCGCGACCTGACGTTCGTCTTCTACGACAACGAAGAGGTCGCCGCCCACCTCAACGGCCTCAAGCACGTCTCCGAGGCCCATCCCGACTGGCTGGAGGGCGACTTCGCGGTCCTCCTGGAGCCGACGGACGGTCAGGTCGAGGGCGGCTGCCAGGGCACGCTCCGGGTGTTCCTGAAGTTCAAGGGTGAACGAGCGCACTCCGCGCGCGCGTGGATGGGCTCCAACGCGATCCACGCGGCCTCCCGGGCACTGGCCAGGCTCGCCGCGTACGAACCGCGCACGCCCGTCGTGGACGGCCTCCGGTTCCACGAGGGCCTCAACGCGGTCCGCGTCGAAGGGGGAGTGGCCACCAACGTCATCCCGGACGCGTGCACCCTGGTCGTCAACTTCCGCTACGCGCCCGACCGCAGCGAGGAGGAGGCGGAGGCCTTCGTACGGGACTACTTCGCGGACTGCGGGGTCGACGAGTTCGTCGTCGACGACCACACCGGAGGCGCCCGCCCAGGCCTGACCCACCCGGCCGCCGCCGCCTTCATGGCGGCCGTCGGCGGCGAGGCCCGCCCCAAGTTCGGCTGGACCGACGTGGCCCGCTTCAGCGCGCTCGGCGTGCCCGCGGTGAACTACGGCCCCGGCGCCCAGCTGCTCGCCCACAAGGTCGACGAGCGCGTCGAGGCGGCCCTGATCCCCGAGACGGAACGGCGCCTCGTGGACTGGCTGACGGGCTGACATCCGTACGTCCCCCCGCTGTAACCCGCGTAGACCTACGCTGAGGTGGAAACACCTGCAAGTGGAGGGAGCGCACATGGCTACAGGCAACCCCGAGGGCAAGCAGCAGCCACCGGAGGAGCAGCGCCTGGGACCGGTCCTCCGGCGGCGCGGCCAGGTGACCGCGAGCACGACCGACCAGCGCCTCCTGGACGCGGGCGGCCCCTCGGACTGGGTCCACACCGACCCGTGGCGCGTCCTGCGGATCCAGTCGGAGTTCATCGAGGGCTTCGGCACCCTGGCCGAACTGCCGCCCGCGATCAGCGTGTTCGGCTCGGCCCGCACCAAGCCGGACTCACCGGAGTACGAAGCGGGCGTACGCCTCGGACGCGCCCTCGTGGAGGCCGGGTGGGCCGTGATCACCGGCGGCGGCCCCGGAGCCATGGAGGCGGCCAACAAGGGCGCCCTGGAGGCCAAGGGCGTCTCCGTCGGCCTCGGCATCGAGCTGCCCTTCGAACAGGGGCTCAACGCGTACGTCGACATCGGGCTGAACTTCCGTTACTTCTTCGTCCGCAAGATGATGTTCGTGAAGTACGCCCAGGGCTTCGTGGTCCTCCCCGGCGGCCTCGGCACCCTCGACGAACTCTTCGAGGCCCTCACCCTGGTGCAGACCCAGAAGGTCACCCGCTTCCCGATCGTGCTCTTCGGCAGCGCGTACTGGGGCGGCCTCGTCGACTGGCTGAAGAACACGCTGGTCGCCCAGGGCAAGGCGTCGGAGAAGGACCTGCTCCTGTTCCATGTCACGGACGACGTGGAAGAGGCGGTCGCGCTGGTCTCCAAGGAAGCCGGCCGATGACCGCGTTCACCGTCAGCGGGTAGGAGTGGCGGGGGCGCCTACGCCAGCCCCCGCCTTCCCACCGCCGGAGGACGGTGCCCCGCGATGGACGCCACCATGTCCAGCACCTGACGCGTCTCCGCGACCTCGTGCACCCGGTACACCTGGGCACCCAGCCACGCCGACACCGCCGTGGTCGCGAGCGTCCCGACGACCCGCTCCTTGACCGGCTTGTCGAGCGTCTCGCCCACGAAGTCCTTGTTGGACAGCGAGACGAGCACGGGCCACCCCGTGTCGACCATCTCGCCGAGCCGCCGGGTCGCCTCCAGGCTGTGCCGCGTGTTCTTCCCGAAGTCATGCCCGGGATCGATCAGAACGGACTCCCTGGGGACCCCGAGTTCCACGGCCCGCTCGGCGAGACCCAGGGTCACGCGCAGGATGTCCGCCATGACGTCGTCGTAGGTCACCCGGTGCGGCCGGGTACGGGGCTCCGCGCCCCCCGCGTGCGTGCACACCAGCCCCACCCCGTAGCGCGCGGCGACCTCCGCGAGCCGCGGATCCACCCCGCCCCAGGCGTCGTTCAGGAGATCCGCGCCGGCCTCGCAGACCGCCTCGCCGACCTCGTGGCGCCAGGTGTCGACGCTGATGATCACGTCCGGGAAGCGCCGCCGCACCTCGGCCACGAAACCCACCGTGCGCCGCGCCTCCTCCTCGGCGGTGACCTCCTCGCCCGGCCCGGCCTTCACCCCGCCGATGTCGATGATCGCGGCGCCCTCGGCCACCGCCTGCTCCACGCGCGCGAGGGCGGGCTCGTCGCGGAACGTGGCCCCCTGGTCGTAGAAGGAGTCCGGGGTCCGGTTCACGATCGCCATGATCACCGGCTCGTGCGGGTCGAATTCACGCCTGCCCAGCCTGAGCATCCCCTGTGACCTCTCCTAGTCCGTACCGGTCTTCAGCCGCCTGAGACCCTAACTGTCAGCGTCGCATGGCACGATCGGACCCTGACACATTCGGCTTCGGCACGTCCGACATCGACGCCCGTGGAGACCCCAGCGATGTTCATGTTCCTGTTCCTGGTCGTCGCGCTCGCCGTCGTGGTCGGCGCCGTGACCCTCTCGGTCATCGGCGGCGGCGACAGCGCCCCGCTGCCCGACGCCGCGCCCGAGCGCCTCGACGACGCGCTGCCCCCGGACCGGCCGGTCAACCACGCCGACATCGAGACCCTCCGCTTCCCGCTCGCCGCGCGGGGCTACCGCATGGCCGAGGTGGACGACGCGCTGAGCCGCATCGCCGCCGAACTCGCCGAGCGCGACGCCCGGATCGCCGACCTGGAGTCCGCCCTCGCGGGCGCCCGGGCCGGCGCCCACGTCTCCATGCGGAAGCCGGCGGAAGGCGACCAGCAGTGAGCGACGGCAAGGCCGTGGCCGGTCCGGACGGCGGCCTGCGCTGCCCCTGGGCGCTGTCCACCGAGGACTACGTCACCTACCACGACGAGGAATGGGGCCGCCCGGTCCACGGCGACGACGCCCTCTACGAGCGCCTCAGTCTGGAGGCCTTCCAGTCGGGCCTCTCCTGGATCACGATCCTGCGCCGCCGCGAGGGCTTCCGGGCGGCGTTCGCGGGCTTCAGGATCGCCGAGGTCGCGACCTTCACCGACACCGACCGCGAGCGCCTCCTCGCCGACGCGGGCATCATCCGCAACCGCCTCAAGGTGGACGCGACGATCGCCAACGCGCGCGTACTCGCGGAGTGGGCCCCGGGCGAGCTGGACGAGTTCATCTGGTCCCACGCCCCGGAGCCGGGCCCGGCCCCGAAGACCCTCGGGGACGTCCCGGCGGTGACGGCGGAGTCGACCACCCTGTCGAAGGCTCTGAAGAAGCGGGGCCTCAAGTTCGTGGGGCCCACGACGGCGTACGCCCTGATGCAGGCGTGCGGGCTGGTCGACGACCACCTGGCGGACTGCGTGGCACGCCGTCCCTGAGGTCATCGCCCCAGGTACTTCGGCTTCTCCTTGTCGACGAAGGCCTGCACGGCGATGGCGTGGTCCTCCGACGCGCCCGCCCGGGACTGAAGTTCGTCCTCTTTCTGCAGCGTCTCCTCAAGGGTGTGTGTCAGCCCGTAGGCCACCGCTTCCTTGAGGGCCGCGTAGGCCACCGTCGGGCCGTCCGCCAGCTGCCGGGCGACCTTCTCCGCCTCGGCGCGCACCTCGCCCGCCGGGACGAGCCGGCCGGCGATCCCGAGGTCGTACGCCTCCTGCGCCTTGATCGTGCGCGGGAACAGCAGCAGGTCGGAGGCCCGCCCGGGGCCGACCACCCGCGGCAGCGTCCAGGAGATGCCGGAGTCCGCGGTCAGGGCCACTCCGGCGAACGACGTGTTGAAGCCCGCCGTGTCCGCCACCACCCGGTAGTCCGCGGCCAGGGCGAGCCCGAAACCGGCGCCCGCGGCGACCCCGTTGACCCCGGCGACCACCGGCTTCGCCATCCCGGCCAGCGCCCGCACGATGGGGTTGTAGTGCTCCTTGACCGTGGTCATCGTGGCCCCGGTCCCGGCCTCCCGGTCCGACGCGAGCAGCGTGATGTGCTCCTTGAGGTCCTGGCCCACGCAGAACGCCCGCTCCCCGGCCGCGGTCAGCAGCACGGCCCGTACGGCACTGTCGTCCGCAGCGGCCTGCACCGCCTCCCGGAGGGCGACTTTGGTCGCGATGTCCAGCGCGTTCATCGCCTCGGGGCGGTTCAGCGTGATCGTCGCGAGTCCGTCGCTCACCTCGTAGAGCACGGTGTCGGCCATGGTGTGTCCCCTCCGGTGTCGAGGCCGGTCCTACCGGTCGGTAGGCCCGGGTACCTAGGACAGCATGGCGGAGATCACGGCCGGCGAGCCGGACCGGACGTGTGACCTGCGTCAAAGAATTCCGGTCCGGATCGGGTCGGCTGAGGTCCGGACGGCGGCGAAGTATCGCAGTCACATCGGCGAATTGGGTGGTTTTGCTCGCGCGCGTTGCCCAAGCGATGCCGACTGATGTTGGTCATCGGGTCCTGAGATGCGGGATAATGGCTTGGAAGCAATGTGTTCGATGCCGGTGACGCGTGTCTCATTAGGGGCCGCGCGTGCCCTCCATGGGGCCGTCGGCGACGATGAGCTGGTTTCAGGAAGGGGAACGAGCATGGCGGCCATGAAGCCGCGGACGGGCGATGGCCCGCTCGAGGTGACCAAGGAGGGGCGGGGCATCGTCATGCGCGTTCCGCTCGAAGGCGGCGGGCGGCTCGTCGTCGAGCTGACCCCTGACGAGGCCGACGCGCTGGGCGACGCCCTCAAGAAGGTCGTCGGCTGACGCGGCGGAACGCGACCATACCCCTTCAGCTGCCCCGGCACCCGAGACGGTGCCGGGGTCGCTGCTTTCCGGGTGCCCCGGATGTCACGGATGTCTCCGACCTCATGTCCCGGATGTCATGGACGACTGCGGCCGACCACGACCCCACGGATGTCTGCGGCCCCGGGCGGGTCCGGTACGCGCGCTGCGGCCCCGCTAGCGCTTGACCGCGCACAGCAGGCCGTCGCCCACCGGCAGCAGGGACGGCACCAGCTCGGGACTCTCGCGCACGGCGCGCAGCAGTTCGCGCAGCCGGAGGACCTCGGTGGGCTGGGGGCCCGAGTCGACGGTGCGGCCGTTGGCGAAGACGCCCTCGAAGACCACCAGGCCACCCGGACGCAGCAGACGCAACGATTCAGCGAGATAGTCCAGGAACTCCAGCCGGTCACCGTCGCAGAACACGAGGTCGTAGCCGGCGTCCGCGAGCCGGGGCAGCACGTCCAGGGCCCGGCCCGGGATGAAGCGGGCCCGGTTGCTGGCGAAACCGCAGGCGCGGAAGGCCTGGCGGGCGAACTGCTGGTGGTCCGGCTCCGGGTCGACGGTGGTCAGTACCCCGTCCGGCCGCATGCCGTACAGAAGATGCATCCCGGAGACACCGGTCCCGGTGCCGATCTCCGCCACCGCCTTCGCGTCCACGGTGGCGGCGAGCATCCGCAGCGCGGCGCCCGTGCCGGGCGACACCGAGCGCAGCCCTGCCTCGCGGGCCCGGTCGCGGGCCCAGCGCAGCGCTTCGTCCTCGGCGACGTAGGCGTCGGCGAACGCCCAGCTGGTCTGCCGGTTGCCGGTAATGACCCTCTCCTGTCCCCGTGGTTGCCTGGGCGTGACTGTATCCGTTGGTGCCGGGAACCTGCTGATGGGACCGGGCGTTTAGAAGGGGGAGGAAAGCACTGGGGGACGAGGCCGGAGGGAAGAGCGGGGGATGACGATGGATCAGTACACGGAGCAGCGGCCCGAGCAAGGTCACGAGCGTCGGCTCACACCACCGGCAGGTCGGTATGAGCATGTATCAAATTCTCGTAAAACCGCTTATCCGGAGCTAACGGGCGAGGTGGCTATGGTAGGGGCTCCACTGGACACCACCAGAGCCGACAGGGGAGGTGCGGCTGTACCTGTGGATCGGGGAGGAGTGCTCCGGCGCTTTCTCGGATCGGCGGGCAGGCCGAAATCCGTGAACGACACCGCTGCTGACCACAGCCACGCCGCTGACCATGCCCAGACCGCGACCTTCTCCACCGACGCGGACGGGCAGGCGTGGACTCCGCCCACCTGGGAGGAGATCGTCAGCACCCACAGCGGCCGTGTGTACCGGCTCGCGTACCGCCTGACGGGGAACCAGCACGACGCCGAGGACCTGACGCAAGAGGTCTTCGTCCGGGTCTTCCGTTCCCTGTCGACGTACACGCCCGGCACCTTCGAGGGCTGGCTGCACCGCATCACCACCAACCTCTTCCTGGACATGGTCCGCCGCAAGCAGCGCATCCGTTTCGACGCGCTGGGGGAGGACGCGGCCGAGCGACTGCCCAGCCGCGAGCCGTCACCTCAGCAGGTCTTCAACGACGCGCACTTCGACGCGGACGTCCAGCAGGCACTGGACACCCTCGCCCCGGAGTTCCGGGCCGCGGTCGTCCTCTGTGACATCGAGGGCCTTTCGTACGAGGAGATCGCCGCCACCCTGGGCGTCAAGCTCGGCACGGTCCGTTCCCGGATCCACCGCGGCCGCTCCCAGCTCCGCAAGGCCCTCGCGCACCGCTCGCCGGAAGCACGGGCCGAGCGCCGTTCCTTCGTGGCGCGTGTGCCCGCGCTGGGGGGAGGGGGCGCGACCGCGTGAGTGGATCACGTCCTACGCCTGCGGAGCAGCACCTGGGAGACCGACTTTCCGCCCTCGTGGACGGCGAGCTCGGTCATGAGTCGCGCGAGCGCGTACTGGCGCACCTGGCCACCTGTACGAAATGCAAGGCCGAGGCCGACGCGCAGCGCCGACTGAAGAACGTGTTCGCGGAGATGGCCCCGCCGCCGCCCTCCGAGAGCTTCCTCGCCCGACTGCAGGGACTCCCCGGAGGAGGCGACCCGGACGGCGAGGAGCCGCCCGGCGGTGGCCTGTTCGCCGGCGGCATGGGCGTCTTCGGCGTCAAAAGAGACGACCCGCTGGACGCGTTCGAGTTCGGTTATGTCCCCGCGGGCCCGCATGCCGCGGCTGCCCTGAGGCCTTCCTCCCCGGCCGTCCGCGAGGGCTTCCGTATCCATGACGTCAGCCGGCACGACACCGACCGCTCCGCCTCGCGCGGCATGCGGTTCGCGTTCGTCGCCGCCGGGGCGGTCTCGCTCGCCGCGATCGCCCTGGGCGGAGTGGCCACGGTCACGCCCGGTGACACCCCCGCGGAGGCGCGGGGCGGTGCGGGGGTGACCCCGGCGCGCACACAGGGCACGGGCGCGGTGACTCCCGACACGGGGCGGCGCCGCGGGACCGGGCCCCTGCTCGCGCAGGGTGCGAGCCAGCGGTCGATGCTCGGCGACACGGCGACGGCACCGACCTCGGTCTCCGCGCCGCTGTTGCCCGGAGTCCCGTCTCCGGCAACCGTCCAGGGCGACGACCAGGTCGTGCACACCCTGACGGCACCGGTGATGGCAGGGGCGGCGGTCATGTCTCCCCTGATACGCCCGCTCAGCGCGACCCCGCCGATCGCGCTCACGTCCTGGTCCACGGCCCCCGAGGTCATGGCTCCCGGCCTGCTGCGCACCCCGTCCCCTGACACCACCTCGTCCCCCACACCGACCCCCTCCCACCCCCTGCACTGACCGACCCCTGCGCAATGTCCGCCTGACCTGGTTGAATCCGGGGAGATCGAGGTGGCACGGCCAGGCACGGGGGAACCATGAGCGATCGGCCCGAGGGGACACGGGACCAGAGGCCCGCGAGGGTGAAGTGGTGGGCGCGGGGCGCGACACCGGCGAATCCCGCGGGCGGAGTGACCGAGGGTGCGGAGGCGGGTGCGGGTGGCGATGACGCCGGGGTTGCCGACGGGGACTTCGCGCTGCGGCCGCCGGGTGAGGGACTGAGCGGTGAACCGGCCTCCGACGGGGGCGACTTCGAGCTGGCTCGGCCTGTCGCGGAGGGTTCGGTCGCCCCGGTCGACGCCGAGGCCGTAACCATGGGTGCTGAACCTCCCGTGTCCGACCCCGCGACGACCCCCGGCGTGAGCCTCCCGCCCGCCGAGCGTCCCAAGCCCCTTCACGACCCCGATCCCTACAGCACCCCGCCGTACGGCGCCCCGGGGCCCTGGGCGCCCGCGCCGCCCGTTCAGCATCCGGGGGGTGTCCCGGCGCCCCGTGCGGTCTCAGGGGCCCCCGCGGCAGATCCCGACGCTCACGTCCCGCTGGTCCCGGACGGCCCACCCGCGCCGGCCGGCACACCTGCACCCGCACCGGTGCCTCCCGCCGACGCCTCGGCCCCCGACACCGCCGTCCCGGAGGACGTACCCGCTCCCCTCACGGACTCGGCACCGGCCACTCCGAACCCGGATCCGGCGCCCACCCCGACCCCAGCCCCCGACGCCCACCCGGATCTCGACCCCGCCCCCTCGGCCACCCCACCCCTCAACCCCTGGCACCGCTACGACCCCTGGGCCCCCAAAACCCCCTTCCCGCTCCAACAGGCCGGTAGCTCACGCCCCGCCCGGCCCCGCCGCCGCACTCTCCTGACCTCCGCCCTGGTCCTCGCGCTCGTCGCCGGTGGGGTCGGTGGTGTCGTAGGGGCCTCCATCGAGCGCGGTGGTCTCGGTGGGGACATCGTGCTGTCGCAGGCCGGAGAGGAAGGCGGGGGGCGCGCGGCCGACAGTGTCGCCGGTATTGCCGCTCGGGCGCTGCCCAGCGTGGTGACCCTGCGGGTGACCGGGGACGACGCGACCGGTACCGGGACCGGGATCGTGCTGGACGGGCGGGGGGACATCCTCACCAACAACCATGTCGTGCGGCCCGGGGGAGGCGGCGGGGCGATATCCGTGCGGTTCAGCGGCGGCCAGACCGTCAAGGGGGAAGTGGTCGGGCGGGATGTCGGGTACGACCTCGCCGTCGTACGGGTGCGCGGGGTGCGAGGGCTGCGGGCGATGCCGCTGGGGAACTCCGACAACGTGCGGGTCGGTGACCCCGTCGTCGCGATCGGTGCGCCGTTCGGGCTCGACAACACCGTGACCGCCGGGATCGTCAGTGCCAGGGAGCGGCCCATCACGACCGGCGGCGACGGGTCGGACGGGAGCGGTGTGTCCTACGTCGACGCTCTGCAGACCGACGCGTCGATAAATCCGGGGAACTCCGGTGGGCCGTTGCTCGATGCGCGGGGGCTCCTGGTCGGGGTCAACTCGGCCATCCGGTCCGCCGACGACCTGGACGGGGACGGTGGCGGAGACGGGGACGACGGCGGGGACGGGGCGGAGCAGAGCGGGTCGATCGGGCTGGGGTTCGCCATTCCGGTCAATCAGGCCAAGCGGGTCGCCGAGGAGCTGATCAACAAGGGGAAGGCGACCCATCCCGTCATCGGTGTCACCCTCGACCTCGACTACGCGGGCGACGGAGCCCGGGTCGCCACGCCGGGTACCGGGCCCGGGGCCAAGGCCGGGCTCAGGGCGGGGGACGTCATCACCCAGGTCGACGGCGAGCCGGTGCACACCGGTGACGAACTCGTCGTCAGAACGCGTGCCCACCGGCCCGGCGACCGGCTGCGGCTGACCCTGCGGCGGGGCGGCGAGGAGCTGACCGTGTCGGTCGTGCTCGGCTCCGCGACCGGTGATTGACAGAAACGTCACAGGCGGGAGGCGCGCGCCCGGTCCCGCTAGGCAAACAACCCGGAAAACCGGTCGTGTACATCCACTCGTAGCCCACGGGACAGTACCGGTCGGGTGGGATCGCCGGGTACCGTGGACCCGGCCCGGACCACGGAAGACCCGCACCGACCACCGAGGGCCGAGGACCGAGGACATCGCAAGGAGCTTCAGGTGTTCAATGACATAGGACCGCTCGAGCTGGTGACGATCATTGTGCTCGCCGTGCTCGTCTTCGGTCCGGACAAGCTCCCGAAGGTCATCCAGGACGTCATGCGGACGATCCGGAAGATCCGAGAGTTCTCGGAGAGCGCCAAGGCGGACATCCGCGAGGAGCTGGGCCCGGAGTTCAAGGACTTCGACTTCGAGGACCTCAACCCCAAGACGTTCCTGCGCAAGCAGCTGGACAACGACGAACTGGGGCTCAAGGAGATCCGCAACGGCTTCGACCTGAAGAAGGAGATGGCCGAGGTCACGGAGGCCGTGCAGAGCGCGGACACCCCCTCGTCGTCACCGTCGTCCCCCTCCGCCGGCAACGGTCGCCTCGACATGACCAAGAAGCCCGAGGGCCCGGAGAAGGACGACCGCCCGCCCTTCGACGCCGACGCCACCTGAGCCGTGACGGACGTCATCCGGAACGGCCTACCGGCGGTCGTTCCCTGGCCTCGTACGTGACGCGTTTCATATCCCTCCACCCCCTCTGACGCCTCCGAACAGCCTCCAAACAGCCTCCGTACGGCCCGAACAAGGCCCCCGTGCGCCTCACGCGCCGGGCGCTTTCCGGGCTGCCCCGCATGAGGTGGCTATGCTGCCGAGTTGTTGTGCGGACCGGGCGAGTCGCCCGACGGGGGGCGGGCCGCCCCGGTCCGACGAGAGCGAGGAGGCGTCCGGAGCATGGAGACGACGAGTCGGGTAGGCGCGCAGGCGCCGGCCGCGGAGGGCGGACAGCAGGTCCCCTCCGCCCGGCGCACGGTCGACGGCTACCTGCTGGCGCCCTTCCCCTGGTACGGCCTCGACGAGGCCTTCACCGGGCCGCGCTGGCTGATGCAGGTGGGCATGGCGGCGGACGGAGCCGTGGAGCACGGTTCGATCGGGCACGGTGACGAGCCCTCCGTACGCAACGAAGGCACGGAGGACAAGGAGAAGTTCGCGGTGGTCGTCACCGTCGCGGGCAACCCCGCCCGGCGCACCGCCGACGGCACGGGCCTGCTGGAGGCCACCTCGGTCTCCTCGGCGGCCTGGCTCGCCGGGGTGGGGCTGCTGTCGTTCACCTGGCCGGGCCAGATGGACCACACCCTGCGCGACGACTGGCTGGAGCAGCAGACGGAGACGGCCTGGGTCCTGGCCGACGACCTCTCCGGCGACGCCTGGTCCACCCTGTCGCTGCCCGTGGACGGTGTGCCGACGCCGTTCCACTACCGGGAGTCCGAGTTCGGCTGGGTCCTCGCGGGTTCGACTCAGGAAGGCGTCCACGTGGGGGCGTACGGCAGGGGCATGAGCGCGTACGGGCTCGGCTTCGCCATGATCAAGGACATCACGACGTACGCCGCCCAGTAGCGGCTGCGACGAGGGGGGCGCCGTCTCGCGGACGGCGCCCCTATCGTCGTCAGAAGGTGCCTAGAACTTGTTCCTGGGGGTGATCCCCAGGGACATGCCCGAGAGGCCGCGCTGACGGCCGCCGAGCTTGCCCGCGATGGCGCGGAGTGCCGCGCCCGCCGGGGAGTCCGGGTCGGTCAGGACGACCGGCCGGCCGTCGTCGCCGCCCTCGCGGAGGCGGACGTCGATCGGGATGCTGCCCAGGACCGGGACGGCGGCGCCCGTCGTGCGGGTGAGGCCGTCCGCGACGGACTGGCCGCCGCCGGTGCCGAAGACATCGACCATCTCGCCGCAGTGCGGGCACGGCAGGCCCGCCATGTTCTCGACGACGCCGACGATCTTCTGGTGGGTCTGCACGGCGATGGAGCCCGCGCGCTCGGCGACCTCGGCCGCCGCCTGCTGAGGGGTCGTCACCACGAGGATCTCGGCGTTCGGGACGAGCTGGGCGACGGAGATCGCGATGTCGCCCGTGCCCGGCGGGAGGTCGAGCAGCAGGACGTCCAGGTCGCCCCAGTACACGTCCGCCAGGAACTGCTGGAGGGCGCGGTGCAGCATCGGGCCGCGCCACACCACCGGTGCGTTGCCCGGCGTGAACATGCCGATGGAGATGACCTTCACGCCGTTCGCCGACGGCGGCATGATCATGTTCTCGACCTGGGTGGGGCTGCCGTCGGCGCCCAGCATGCGGGGCACGGAGTGGCCGTAGATGTCGGCGTCGACGACACCGACCTTGAGGCCGTCGGCGGCCATCGCGGCGGCGAGGTTCACCGTCACCGAGGACTTGCCGACGCCGCCCTTGCCGGAGGCGACCGCGTAGACGCGGGTGAGGGAGCCGGGCTTGGCGAAGGGGACCTCGCGCTCGGACTGGCCGCCGCGCAGGGCGGTCGCGAGCTCCTTGCGCTGCTCGTCGCTCATCACGTCCAGGGTCACGTCGACCCCGGTGACGCCGTCGACGCCCAGGACCGCGTCCGTCACGCGCTGGGTGATGGTCTCGCGCATGGGGCAGCCGGAGACCGTCAGGTACACGGTGACCGCGACCGCTCCGTCCGCACCGATCTCCACCGACTTGACCATCCCCAGCTCGGTGATGGGTCGGTTGATCTCGGGGTCGTTCACCGTCGACAGCGCTTCGCGCACCGCGTCTTCCGTAGCCATAGGGTCGATGGTACGGCGCCGCGCGGGGCCCCAGGTAAGCCCGTCACCGGTCGTCTACGTCACGTCCGTGCGACCGTTCTGCCGGGAATACGACGTGTTTGCGGTGGCCGTCCTCGCGTTCCTCCAGCTCTTTCACCAGGTCCTGGAGCTCGGAGCGGATCCAGTCGCGGGTCGCGACCTCGCCGAGGCCGATGCGCAGGGCGGCGATCTCGCGGGTCAGGTACTCGGTGTCGGCGATCGACCGCTCGTTCTGCTTGCGGTCCTGTTCGAGGTTGACCCGGTCGCGGTCGTCCTGCCGGTTCTGCGCGAGCAGGATCAGCGGGGCCGCGTAGGAGGCCTGGAGGGACAGCATCAGGGTGAGGAAGATGAACGGGTAGTTGTCGAAGCGGACGTCCCGGGGCGCGAAGATGTTCCACAGCACCCAGACGATGATGACGACCGTCATCCAGACGATGAACCGCCCGGTGCCCAGGAACCGCGCGATCCGCTCCGACAGCCGTCCGAAGGCCTCCGGGTCGTACTCGGGCAGGAACCGGCGCCGGGGCGGGCGCGGCTGGTCGAGCCGGGCCCGGGGCCGGGTGGTGGCGGTCGCGCCCGCCGGTGTCCGCTCACGCGTGGCCTCGCGCTCAGGAGTCATGAGCCGCCACCCCCTCCGCAGCTGTGTCGTTCTCGCCCTCGTCGAGGTGGAACTCGGTCTCCCGCCAGTCCTCCGGCAGCATGTGGTCCAGCACGTCGTCCACGGTCACCGCGCCGAGCAGCGATCCGGTCTCGTCGACCACGGGCGCCGCGACCATGTCGTACGTCGCGAAGAACCCGGCGATCAGCTGCAGCGTCGCGTCCGGGTCGAGCGGCTGGAGGTCGTCGTCGATGATCGCGCTGACCAGGGTGTACGGCGGGTCGCGCAGCAGCCGCTGGAAGTGGACCGTGCCGAGGTACTTGCCGGTCGGGGTGTCGTCGGGCGGCCGGCACACGTAGACCTGGGCGGCGAGGGCCGGGGAGAGGTCGGCGCTGCGGACCCGGGCGAGCGCGTCGGCGACGGTCGCGTCGGGCCGCAGGACGATCGGCTCGGTCGTCATCAGGCCGCCCGCCGTGTGCTCCTCGTACGACATCAGCCGGCGTACGTCGGCCGCCTCGGAGGGCTGCATCAGGTTGAGGAGGCGTTCCTTGTCGTCCTCGGGGAGTTCGGAGAGGAGGTCGGCCGCGTCGTCCGGGTCCATGGCCTCCAGGACGTCGGCCGCGCGCTCCTCCTTCAGCTTGCCGAGGATCTCGATCTGGTCGTCCTCGGGGAGTTCTTCGAGGACGTCGGCCAGGCGGTCGTCGTCGAGGGCGGCGGCCACCTCGGCCCGGCGCTTGGGGGAGAGGTGGTGCAGGACGTTGGCGAGGTCGGCCGGGCGCAGCTGCTCGAAGGTGGCCAGGAGGCTCTCCGCGCCCTGTCCCTGCTCCTCCAGGGAGAAACCGGTGACGCTGGACCAGTCCACGGTCGTCGTCTCGCCCCTGGCCCTTCTGAAGGCTCCGCCGGTCCTGCCCTTGCGGACGAAGACGCGGTCGATCTCCCAGTCCCGGCGGGCCGGCAGGTGCTGCACGGACAGGTCGAGGACGGTGACCTCCTCGTCGGTCTCGACGAGGGTGACGCGCCGGTCCAGGAGTTCGCCGAACACCAGCCGCTCGGTGGGGCGTTGCTCGAAGCGGCGGACGTTCAGCACGCCGGTGGTGATGACCTGTCCCGACTCGATGCCGGTGACGCGGGTCATCGGCAGGAAGATGCGGCGCCGGGTGGAGAGTTCGACGACGAGGCCGAGCAGCCGCGGTGGCCGGCGGCCGACGCGGAGCATGGCGACGAGGTCGCGGACGCGGCCCACCTGGTCGCCGTTCGGGTCGAAGACGGCGACACCGGCGAGGTGCGACACGAAGACTCGGGGAGCGCCCGATGCCATGGCCGCACCTCCATTCTTTCCGGTGTTCTCTGCTGTGTTCTCTGCTCTGTTCACCCAGGGATCCACTGCTCCCCGGATGGCCCGAATTGCCTGCTCGGATGGGCTTCAGGCTAGCCCGTCCGGATGTGATCCGCGCTGGTGGGCGGTCCGGACGGACTGGCTCCGCCGGTGCCTCGCGGCCCCGGTACGCTGCCGTACGCCATCGACCCCCGCACGGAAGGCATCCCACCTGTGACCGCTATCGCCCAGGTCCGAAACCGTCGTGCGGCGGTGCTCTCCGCGGTGTGTGTCATGGCCCTCGCGGGGTGCGGCGGCGGGGACCCGGACGCGGGGACCAACGGGGTCGGCAAGCTGGCCGCCGACAAGATCCAGTCGAGGTCGGTGACCGCGGCTAGCGCCGCCGACGCCGTACGGCTGTCGGGCACGGTCGTCACCAGCGGGCGGACGTACACGCTCGACATGCGGCTGAAGTCCGACGGCGGCAGCGGGTCGGTCACCTCGAAGGGGTCGACCTTCGGCCTGCTGCGGATCGGCGAGCAGCTGTACCTGAAGGCCGACGCGGACTTCTGGAACAGCAACGGGGACTCGGGCGCCGGCGGCACGCTCCACGGCAAGTACGTGAAGGTGCCGCAGGGCGACCCCTCGTACAAGAAGTTCAGTGGTTTCACGGACAAGGACGTCCTCCTCTCCAGTCTGCTGACCCTGCACGGTTCGCTGGCCACGGACGGGCGCCACGCGCAGAACGGCGTCCGGACGATCCGCATCACCGGCGACAAGGGCTCCGGCGGCACCCTCGACGTCTCCCTGGAGGGCCGGCCGTATCCGCTCCGGCTGGTCCGCGCGGGCGGCGCGGGCACGCTGACCTTCTCGGACTGGGGCAAGAGCTTCACGGTGACGCAGCCGAAGGACGACGACACCGTCGACTACGGCAAGCAACTTCCGTCGTCCTAGAGGCGGTTACCGGCGTTTGCGTTTCTTCAGGAGCAGGCGCGGCAGGCCTGCCGGGACCGGCTGACGGGTCGTCGCCGGGGTCGGCAGCGGAGCCTGTGCCAGCGAGCCGTCGGGCAGCCCGGCCGTCGCTCCCGTCGGCTCCAGGCGCAGCACCCGGCACTCACGCGCCCAGCGGGCCGTCATCGCCTCGCCGTCGGGCGCGTTGAGGCGCTTGCCCTTCAGCTCGGCGACGGCCGCGGTCCAGGCCTCGGAGTCCGGTGCGAGTTCCACGACCTTCGCGGTCCAGGAGACCAGTCGGCCGCCCTTGTCCTTGCTGCGGACGGTGACCTCGGCGGCGCCGCCGTCGACGAGCCCCGGCAGCGGCTGCTCGCCCGGTCCGTCGCCGATCAGACAGGCCGCGCCCTCGTGCCAGACGTGCCACAGGGCGCGGGCCGGGACGCCGGGGCCGTTGACCCAGACGAGGCCGGACTTCTTCGTGGCCTCCTCGACGAGGGCCTGGTCGAGCAGCTCGCTGCTAGTCATGGGCGTCAGCCTATCCAGCCGCTCACAGCCAGCCGTTGCGCTTCAGCGTGCGGTGGATCGCCAGACAGACCGTCACGGTGAAGGCGAGCACCGACGGATACCCGTACCGCGCGTGCAGTTCGGGCATGTGCTCGAAGTTCATGCCGTAGACGCCCGTCACCATCGTCGGTACGGCGATGATCGCGGCCCACGCGGTGATCTTCCGCATGTCCTCGTTCTGGGCGACGGACGCCTGCGCGAGGTTGGCCTGGAGGATCGAGTTGAGCAGCTCGTCGAAGCCGATGACCTGCTCCTGGACCCGGGCGAGGTGGTCGGCGACATCGCGGAAGTACTTCTGGATGTCCGGGTCGATCAGCCGCATCGGCCGCTCGCTCAGCAGCTGCATGGGACGCAGCAGCGGAGACACCGCGCGCTTGAACTCCAGTACCTCGCGCTTGAGCTGGTAGATCCGCGCCGAGTCGACACCGCGCGAGACCCCGCCCCTGCGGCCCGGGGTGAACACCTCGGTCTCGACCTCGTCGATGTCGTCCTGCACCGCGTCCGCGACCGCGACATAGCCGTCGACGACGTGGTCGGCGATCGCGTGCAGCACCGCCGAGGGGCCGCGTGCGAGCAGCTCGGGGTCGTCCTGCAGCCGGTGGCGCAGCGCCCGCAGGGAGCCCTGGCCGCCGTGCCGGACGGTGATGAAGAAGTCCCGCCCGGTGAAGCACATGACCTCGCCGGTCTCGACGACCTCGCTGTTGGCGGTGAGCCGGTCGTGCTCGACGTAGTGGATGGTCTTGAAGACGGTGAACAGGGAGTCGTCGTAGCGCTCCAGCTTGGGGCGCTGGTGGGCCTGTACGGCGTCCTCGACGGCGAGCGGGTGGAGTCCGAACTCGCCTGCGATACCGGCGAATTCGGCCTCGGTCGGCTCGTGCAGGCCGATCCACACGAAGCCCCCGTCCCGGCGGACCAGGCGCATCGCCTCGTGCGGGGTGAGCGGCTTGCCGGCGTCGACGCGGGCACCGTCGCGGTAGACGGCGCAGTCGACGACGGCCGAGGGGGTGGCGGGGTCGCGGGTCGTGTCGTACGCGCCGCCGTCCTTGCGCAGGGTGGGACGGGACGGGCGGACCACGGCACGCAGGTCGCGGATCATCGACATGGCGGGCTCCTTCGCGACGAGCAACGAAAGGCGCCAACGACGGTTGGAACTGCCCGGAATGGGGACGTCCTGAGGTACGGATGTTTGGCACGTCCACAAAGCGGGGAGCACCGCTCCGTCGCGGTGGCGAGCTTCGCTACTGATTCAGGCACTGATTTCGGAACAGATCGGCCGGATCGGATACACCGGACAGATCAGGCAGATCAGAAAAAGGAAACGAAGTGCTCTTCCGCGACAGTGAAGAAGTGCGAGAGGCGGCAGCCGTCTGGGGAGGCTAGAGCCAGAGCGACGACATCAGCGGCCGGAAGAGCGGGTGGTACTGCCAGGCCGACTTCGGTCCATTGCAGCCCCACCTCCTCCGGCCGGTCCCCCGTAGGGGAGTCTCAAAGGCGTCGGGACGTGATCGCGATGCCTCAGCGTGCTGCCCCGAACGACCGGCCAAGACTATCAGCCGACTGAACTGTCAAGGCGCTGCTTTGCCCGGTACTGACGAGTTCTATGCTCGCCGCATGGTTGATGTTCTTGCTCTGGTCGAGGCACGGTTGCGCACCGCGCTGGGCGAACCGGACGCGCGCGCCGCCGTCACCTTCCTGGGCACGGACCGCGTGGAGGTCCTGCGCTTCCGGGACGGCGGCGACGACAACAAGGACGGAACCGTCGTCCGCTACGCCACCCTCGGCATGTCCGCCCAGCCCATGAGCGACCCCACGGCGATGCTCGCCGACCCGGTCGCCGGCCCGCGCGCCGAGCTGGTCCTCTCCGTCCGCGGCGGCCTCGCCGACACCGACAAGGTGCTCAGGCCGCTCGCCGTGCTGGCCGCGTCCCCGCAGGTCGAAGGCGTGATCGTGGCCCCCGGCGCCTCCCTCGACGTGGGCGAACCGCTGTGGCCCGGCGCCCCCTTCACCTCGGTACTGGTCGCCGAGCCGGGCGGCCTGGTCGAGGACCTGGAACTCGACGCGCCCCTCGACCCCGTGCGCTTCCTGCCGCTGCTCCCCATGACCCCGAACGAGGCCGCCTGGAAGCGCGTCCACGGCGCCCCGGCCCTCCAGGAACGCTGGCTCGCGAGCGGGACGGACCTCCGGGATCCCGCCCGGAGGTCCGTCCCGCTCGACTGACCCCGAAGTGAGCAAGCTCACCCCTGCCGGCCCGTCAACGCCAGCCGGGAAAGGGCTAGTTGGCGAACACCGCCACGCTGTCCTCGGCCGCGTGCCGCGGCTCCAGCTCCGCGGCCTCGTGCGTGAGCGCGTTCCGTCGTACGAGGACCACCAGCGCGCCCAGGGCCGCGGTGACCGCCGCGACCACGAAGGGGATGTGGATGTTGCTCCACCCCTCGATCTTCGGCGCGAAGAACGGGGCGGCAGCGGCGGCGAACCAGCGGACGAAGTTGTAGCCCGCGCTCGCCACCGGGCGCGGCGCGTCCGACACCCCGAGGGCCAGCTCGGTGTAGACGGTGTTGTTCACGCCGATGAACGCGCCGGACAGGATCGTGCAGACGATGGCGGTGGTGTGGCTGCCGTAGCCGAGGACGAGCACGTCGAGGGCGAGCAGGACGAGTGAACCGCCGAGCACCTTCAGGGAGCCGAACCGGGCCTGGAGGCGCGGCGCGACGAAGACGGAGAAGACGGCGAGCAGGACGCCCCAGGCGAAGAACACGGCACCGGACTTGTACGGGGTCATGTTCAGCACGAACGGGGTGAAGGCCAGCACGGTGAAGAACGTGTAGTTGTAGAAGAACGACGACACGGCCGCCGAGGCGAGTCCGCCGTGGCCGAGGGCCTTCAGCGGGTCGAGCAGGGAGGTCTTCCGCGCGGGCTTGGGCTGTTCCTTCAGGAACGCCGTGATGCACAGGAAGCCGATCGCCATCAGGAACGCGGTGCCGAAGAAGGGGTAGCGCCAGCTCTGGTTGCCCAGCAGGGCGCCGAGCAGCGGGCCGCAGGCCATCCCCAGGCCGAGGGCGGACTCGTAGAGCAGGATCGCGGCGGCGCTGCCGCCGGCCGCGGCGCCGACGATCACGGCGAGGGCCGTCGAGACGAACAGCGCGTTGCCGAGGCCCCAGCCGGCGCGGAAGCCGACGAGTTCGCCGACCGAGCCCGAGGTGCCGGCGAGTCCGGCGAAGACCACGACGAGGGCGAGGCCGAGCAGCAGGGTCTTCCTGCCGCCGATGCGGCTGGAGACGAAGCCGGTCACCAGCATCGCGATCGCCGTGATCAGGAAGTACGAGGTGAAGAGCAGGGACACCTGGCTCGCCGTGGCGTCCAGGCCCTTGGCGATCGACGGCAGGATCGGGTCGACGAGTCCGATGCCCATGAAGGCGACGACCGAGGCGCCCGCGGTGGCCCAGACCGCCTTGGGCTGTCGCAGGATGCTGCCCGAGCCGGTGTCGGCTCCCTTGTCGAAGGGGTCGTCCATGCTTCCTCCCAAGTAGTTGGTATATGCACATAGTAAGTTAGGCAAGGTAATGAATGCAAGCTACATCTAGTTTCGTTCCGTGAGTGGCCCGGCCGGACGGGTGATCGTCCTTGACGTGCGCGGGTGAGGGTAGGACCGTGGGGCCCTATGAGGGGCGAACCCAGTTGCCCGAAGTGCGGTGGCCGGGTCAGGGCTCCCGGACTCTTCGCCGATTCCTGGCAGTGCGATGTCCACGGGACGGTGCATCCGCTCCAGCCCGTGATCCCGCCCAGCGTCGAGGCGCTCAGTGTCGTCGTGCACCGGACGCAGGTGCCGGTGTGGATGCCGTGGCCGCTGCCGGTCGGATGGCTGTTCACCGGTGTGGCCTGCGCGGGGGACGACCGCAGCGGCGGACGGGCCACGGCGGTGGCCTGCTCCGGGCCGGGACCCCTCGGCGGGATCGGGGAGCTGATCCTCGTCGCCGAGGAACTGGGCGTCGGGCTCGGCGCGCGGTACGCGGGCATCGACGGGCCGGACCCCGGACCGTACATGAGCGTGGAGAAACCTCCCCAGGCGAAGCTGCTCGCCGCGGGACGGCCCACGCCGTTGTGGCACGTGTCCACCGCGCCGGACGACCGGGCCGTGTTCGCGGGGGAGGCGCTCGGGCTGTGGCTGTGGGCCGTGGTGTGGCCCGAGCAGTCGGGACTGCTGATGTACGACGAGCTGGTGCTGACGGATCTGCGGGACGCGGGGGCCGAGGTCGACCTGGTGCCGTGCGGGGCGTTGTCGCCGCGCTTGCTGGAGCCGTAGCCGCCTCGGGGGGGTGGCGGGTTCTGTTCGTCGGCGGCGCGCGGATGCGTCGTGGCCGGTCGCGCAGTTCCTCGCGCCCCTTGCGGGGTGCGGCTCAGGGGGGTTCTGAGGGGCTCTGGAGATGCCGTTACCCTTGAGGCGTCCCTTGCCGAGTCGTCACCGTCTGGAGCCTGCGCGTGCGTATCGATCTGCACACCCACTCCACGGCCTCCGACGGCACGGACTCGCCCGCCGAACTGGTGCGCAACGCTGTCGCCGCCGGGCTGGACGTCGTCGCGCTGACCGACCACGACACCAGCCGCGGCTACGGCGAGGCGATCGACGCGCTGCCCTCGGGGCTCACGCTGGTGACCGGGGCCGAGATGTCCTGTCGGATCGACGGAATCTCCCTGCACATGCTGGCCTACCTCTTCGATCCCGAGGAACCGGCACTCCTCGCCGAACGGGAACTGGTCCGGGACGACCGCGTGCCCCGCGCCCGGGGCATGGTCGCCAAGCTGCGGGACCTGGGCGTGCCGGTGACCTGGGAACAGGTCGCGCGGATCGCCGGTGACGGGTCGGTCGGCCGGCCTCATGTCGCCACCGCGCTGGTCGAGCTGGGCGTCGTACCGACCGTGGACGACGCCTTCACCACGGACTGGCTGGCCGACGGCGGCCGGGCACACATGCCGAAGCACGAGACGGACCCCTTCGAGGCGATCCGGCTGGTCAAGGCCGCGGGCGGGGTCACCGTCTTCGCGCATCCCGGGGCCAGCAAGCGCGGGCACACCGTGCCGGAGTCCGCGATCGCCGACATGGCGGCCGCCGGGCTCGACGGCATCGAGGTCGACCACATGGACCACGACGCGGAGACGCGGGTACGGCTGCGGGGGCTCGCGAAGGAACTGGGGCTGCTCGTCACCGGGTCCAGCGACTACCACGGGAGCCGCAAGACCGTGCAGCTCGGTGAGTACACGACCGATCCCGAGGTCTACGGCGAGATCACGCGGCGCGCGACCGGGGCCTTCCCGGTGCCGGGGACCGGCGGAGCCTGACACCCGCGCTCGCCCGGGAGATCTCTTTTCCTCCCGCGCTCCCGCACGCTCCCCGTCTCCCTCTCGCCCTGCCCTCTCTTCCTCGCCCTTCCCCGCCCTTCCCCTTCGCTCCACTCCCCGCTCATCTCTCTTCTGCAAGGCTCGTGGCTCACCCATGTTCGACGTCGCCGTCTTCGGCTCTCTCTTCCTGACCCTTTTTGTCATCATGGATCCCCCTGGGATCACCCCGATCTTCCTCGCTCTGACCGCCGGACGACCGTCCAAGGTGCAGAAGCGGATGGCGTTCCAGGCCGTGTGCGTGGCCGGCGGCGTCATCACCGTGTTCGGGCTGCTCGGGCACCAGATCCTCGACTACCTGCATGTCTCCGTGCCCGCGCTGATGATCGCGGGCGGGCTGCTGCTCCTGCTGATCGCGCTCGACCTGCTCACCGGCAAGACCGACGAGCCCAAGCAGACCAAGGACGTCAACGTCGCCCTCGTGCCGCTGGGCATGCCGCTGCTCGCCGGGCCCGGTGCGATCGTGTCCGTCATCCTCGCCGTGCAGAAGGCCGGCAGCGTGGCCACGCAGGTGTCCGTGTGGACGGCGATCCTGGCCATCCATGTCGTGCTGTGGCTGGTGATGCGGTACTCGCTGCTGATCATCCGGGTCATCAAGGACGGGGGCGTGGTACTGGTGACGCGGCTCGCGGGGATGATGCTCTCCGCCATCGCCGTGCAGCAGATCATCAACGGGATCACCCAGGTGGTCCGGGCCGGCTGAGCCGCCGGTGCGCGGTGCGACGCAGAACCCCCGCACGGCAGCGAGCCGTACGGGGGTTCTGAAGTCTGGTGGATACGCGCGAATGTCGTCGGTGTTACGAGGCTTTGGTCTCGGCGGGGCGGATCCACAGGCGCTGCCCTATCGCGGCAGCCTGCTGAACGATCCGATTGACGGAGGCGGCGTCCACGACGGTGCTGTCCACGGTGGTGCCGTCGACCTCGTCGAGACGCATGATTTCGAAGCGCATGGCTTCTCCCTTCGTCTGGTCATCCTCCTGAGGAGAACTACTTGGTTACTGATGTACTCAACGGGGTGCGTGTTACAAACATTCCCTACGCTAAGGAAATTTTTCGAACGCCTAATTACTGACCGGTAAGAGATCGCCGCGAGACTGACCGGGACCGGTTGTGTTCGCAGCGTGACCGCCGGGACAATGGAAGCGATGAACGACGACCTCGCGGCCCTCAGTGCCCGCATCGACCGCACGAACGAGCTGCTGCACCGCATGCTCGCCGAAGTGGCGAAGACGCCCTCGACGCATGCGATCTTCGTCGACGCGGGGTATTTGTATGCAGCCGCGGGCCGGCTCGTCTCCGGCGCGGAGGACCGGCGCACGTTCGACGTCGACACCGAGGGCCTGATCGAGGCGCTCATCGACAAGGCCCGCACGATCTTCGCGGACAGCCGGCTGCTGCGCGTCTACTGGTACGACGGCGCCCGCCGCCGCATCCACACCGCCGAGCAGCAGTCCATCGCCGAACTCCCGGATGTCAAGGTGCGGTTGGGCAATCTGAACGCCAACAACCAGCAGAAGGGCGTCGATTCACTCATCCGCTCCGACCTGGAGTCCCTCGCCCGGCACCGCGCCATCAGCGACGCGGCCCTCATCGGCGGCGACGAGGACCTGGTCTCGGCGGTCGAGGCGGCCCAAGGGTACGGCGCCCGCGTCCACTTGTGGGGCATCGAGGCGCCCGAGGGCCGCAACCAGGCGGAGCCGCTCCTCTGGGAGGTCGACAGCCAGCGCACCTTCGACCTCGACTTCTTCAAGCCGTACGTCTCCCGCCGCACGTCCGCCGCCTACGAGGCCGCCGCCACCCGGCCCACTCGCGACGACGTCCGCTTCGTGGGCGCGCAGGTCGCGGCGAAGTGGCTCGCGGCGCGGGGGAGGGAGGCGCTGGTCGAGCTGCTGCCCGGGCATCCGTATCTGCCGGGTTCCGTCGACCAGGACCTCCTGGTCGAGGCGGAAGGACTGCTCCAGTACTCGCTGCGCGGGCAGGCCGACCTCCGCCGGGCCCTGCGGGACGGCTTCTGGGAACACCTGCGGACGCAGTACTAGCGCTTCCTGGGCTTACGAGCCAAGGTCTGCGGGCTACGGCTACGGCTACGGCTACGGCTACGGCTGCCGCTCCGGGCTCGCGGTGTCCCAGAAATCGGCGATGGCGTTGGCCGTGGCGGCCGGCTGGTCCGTGTTCGGCGAGTGCTCGGCCCGCGCGATGACCGTCCGCCGCGCCCTGAGCCGTACGGCCATGTCGTCCAGGAGCGGCACCGGCCAGGTGTCGTCGCGGGAGCCCGAGAGGACGTGGAAGGGGAGGGGGACCGCGGCCAGTTCGGCGACCCGGTCCGGCTCACCGCACAACTGCCGTCCCGCCGCGATGAGTTGGGCGGGCTTGGTGCCCAGGAAGCGGCGGCGCAGGTCGGCCCGGTCGTCGAGCCCCTCGTCCAGCGCACCGCCGGTTTCGGTCTCCTCCGGTGCCTCCATCGCCTGGATCGCGTCCCACACCTCGGCCATCGACATCACGGCGAGCGCGTCCCGCAACAGCTTCACGCGCGCCTGCTGCGACGCCGAGATCTGCGCGGGACCCGACGACATGAGCGTCAGCGACACGAACGGCGTGCGATCGAGCAGTACGGCCGCACGCGCCACCTGCCCCCCGAAGGAATGCCCGAGCAGATGCACCGGCCCGCCGAGCGCCTCGGTCAGCGCGAGCACGTCCCGCGCCAACTCGTCCTGGGCGTAAGGAGATTCGTCCTCGACCGGGCCGTCCGACTCGTACTGCCCCCGCCCGTCCACGGCCACGGTCCGGTACCCGCGCACCCCGAACGCCTCGTGCAGCGGGTTGAAGTCCTCCTTGCTCCCGGTGAACCCGGGCAGCAGAAGCGCGAGCCCCTTCGCCGCGACACCGTCGCCCACGGGCGAGTCCACGACGGCGAAATCACCGCGAGCTGTCCGCAGGGGGTACGCGCGAGCACCGGGGGGCGGGGTGAAGGAGGGGGGCTTGCTCATGGGGTGAGGTTATCCGGAGGGGTCGCGCGCGAGAGGGACGGGAGGGTGTAGCCGGGGTTAACGGGGTGGCGCGGCGGGGGCCGGACGAGGGGTGCGGGGGCGGGCGGCGAGGGTCGCGGTGGACACCGGGTGCGCGTGGCGCCCGTAGGCGACGGGAGCGACGCCGAACGGCCCGGCCCATGTCGTATGGGCCGGGCCGTTCGGTGGTGTGCCTGTTCTGCTTGTCGTGCCTGCTCCGGCTGGGTGCCGGGGACGGGTCAGCTTTCCGTCGCCTCCGCCTTGGCCGGCGCCGCTGTCTTGCGCGGGCGGCGGACCCTCGGCTTGGCCTCGGGGGTCTCCGGTGCCTCCACGACGACCGGGGCCTCGGCGGTCTTGCGGGTCGTACGACGACGCGGCTTGGCCTCCGCCTCGTCGGCGACTTGCGCCGGGATCTCGGCGGTGGCGGCCGTCTTGCGGGTCCGGCGCGGCTTCGCCTCGACGGCCTCGGCCGTGTCGACGGCTGCCTCGGCGGCGACCGCGGTCTTGCGGGTGCGGCGGGGCTTGGTCTCGGCGACGGCCTCGACCGGTGCCTCGGCGGCGACCGCTGCCTTGCGGGTCCGGCGCGGCTTGGCCTCCACGGCCTCCGCCGTGTCCACGGCTGCCTCGGCGGCGACGGCGGTCTTGCGGGTGCGGCGGGGCTTGGTCTCGGCGACGGCCTCGACCGGTGCCTCGGGCGCGACCGCTGCCTTGCGGGTGCGGCGCGGCTTCGTTTCCACGGCCTCCGCCGTGTCCACGGCTGCCTCGGCCGGAGCCGCGGTCTTCCGGGTCCGCTTCGGCTTGGGCTCCGCCACGACCGGCGCTTCGACGGCCTCCACGACCGGCTCGGCGACCTTGCGGGTCCGGCGACGGGGCTTGTCCTGCTCCTCGACGACCTGCGCGGGGATGTCGGCGACGGCCTTGCGGGTCGCCGTACGACGACGCGGCTTGGTCTCCTCGACCACCTCGGCGGACTCGACGGCGCTGACCGCTTCCACGGCCTTGACCGGCGCCGTGGCCTTCCGCGCCCTGGTCCGGCGCGGCTTCGCCTCGACGGCCTCGGCCGTGTCGACCGCGACCACCGCGGCGGCCTCGGTCTCGGCCACGACGGGCTCGGCGGCCTTACGGGTCCGGCGACGCGGCTTCGTCTCCTCGGCCACCGGCGCTTCGGCCACCGGGGTCTCGACCACCGGCGTCACCGTCGCGGCCTCGGCCACCGGCTCCGCCGACTTGCGGGTCCGGCGGCGACGCGCGGCCGTCGTCGGGGCGTCCGCGGCCGGAGCCTCGGCAGTCTCGACGGCGCTCTCGGCGACCTCGGCCACGGGGGCGACCGCCGTGGCCGGCAGCTGCTCTCCCGTCGCTCCGCCACGCGTGCGGCGACGACGGCGCGGGGTGCGTCCCGCCGTCTCCTCGGAGGGCGCCAGCGCGGTCTCCTCCGGCGTGGCCGTCACGGCCGCGGTCGCCGAAGTCGCTTCCATCGGGGTGCCGTTGCGCGTACGACGGCGACGGCGCGGGGTGCGCGCGGCGCGCTCGGTGTCGTCGGAACGGGACTCGTCGCGGGTGCGGCCACGGCCGCTGTCACGACCGCCCCTGCCACCGTCACGGCCACCGCCGTCGCGGCCACCACGACCGCCCCGGCCACGCGGACCGCCCCGGCCGCCGGTCTCGCCGAGGTCCTCGACCGCCTCCGCCGCCAGCCCGGCGCGCGTGCGCTCCGAGCGGGGCAGGACGCCCTTGGTGCCGGCGGGGATGTTCATCTCCTCGAAGAAGTGCGGGGAGGTGGAGTACGTCTCCGGCGGGTCGTTGAACTCGAGGTCCAGCGCCTTGTTGATGAGCTGCCAGCGCGGGATGTCGTCCCAGTCGACGAGCGTGACCGCGATGCCCTTGGCGCCCGCGCGACCGGTACGGCCGATGCGGTGCAGGTAGGTCTTCTCGTCCTCGGGGGACTGGTAGTTGATGACGTGCGTGACGCCCTCGACGTCGATACCGCGCGCGGCGACGTCGGTGCAGACGAGCACGTCGACCTTGCCGTTGCGGAACGCGCGCAGCGCCTGCTCGCGGGCGCCCTGGCCGAGGTCGCCGTGGACCGCGCCGGAGGCGAAACCGCGCTGCTGGAGCTGGTCGGCGAGGTCGGCCGCCGTGCGCTTCGTACGGCAGAAGACCATGACCAGGCCACGGCCCTCCGCCTGGAGGATGCGGGCGACCAGCTCGGGCTTGTCCATGTTGTGCGCGCGGTAGACGAACTGCTTGGTGTTCGCGACCGTCGTGCCCGCGTCGTCCGGCGAGGTGGCGCGGATGTGCGTGGGCTGCGACATGTAGCGGCGCGCGAGACCGATGACCGCGCCCGGCATGGTCGCCGAGAACAGCATCGTCTGACGGCGGGCCGGCAGGAAGTTGATGATCTTCTCGACGTCGGGCAGGAAGCCCAGGTCGAGCATCTCGTCGGCCTCGTCCAGGACGAGCGAGCGGATGTGCCTGAGGTCGAGCTTCTTCTGCCCGGCGAGGTCAAGCAGACGGCCCGGGGTGCCGACGACGACGTCGACGCCCTTGCGGAGCGCCTCGACCTGCGGCTCGTAGGCCCGGCCGCCGTAGATGGCGAGGACGCGGACGTTACGTACCTTGCCCGCGGTCAGCAGGTCGTTCGTGACCTGCGTGCACAGCTCGCGGGTGGGGACGACGACGAGCGCCTGCGGGGCGTCGGTCAGCTGCTCGGGCTTGGCGCGGCCGGCCTCGACGTCGGCGGGCACGGTCACGCGCTCGAGGAGCGGGAGGCCGAAGCCGAGCGTCTTGCCGGTGCCGGTCTTGGCCTGGCCGATGACGTCCGTGCCGGACAGGGCCACGGGGAGCGTCAGCTCCTGGATCGGGAAGGGGGAGACGATACCGACGGCCTCAAGGGCCTCAGCGGTCTCGGGAAGGATTCCGAGCTCTCGGAAAGTAGTCAGGGTGCTGCCTCTTCTGTGTGCGCGGTGCGAGGCGAGCGCGGGGGTCGTGTCAGGACCGTGCCGGACGTCGGCTGCCTTACGGACAACCCGTGAGGGCAAGCCGTACTGCACGGGACCACTGCCGACGCTCAAGGGCCTGTCCGCCGGATCATGCCGGAGACGCGAGGTCTGTCACGCGCATCTGCCGCGTTGTCGTCGGTCGCCGACGCTCCGCGTCGACTTCCTCCTCCGCCTTGCAGCTGCACGCACCAGATCTCGCTCAGCGGCGCCGATCAGGTGCCGCTGCTTTCCTCCGGCCTGAACCGCCGGACAGGCCCAGCGCTCGAACCGCTGAGGGTCCCCCTCCGAACTCCGTACGCAGCGTGCCGTACGGGCGAGGAGGGCTGTCGGGTCGGAGCCGATCGGGCCACCGACCGGGCATCCTCATTCGTGCGGCCCGGCGAATACTCGGCGGGCGCATTACCACCATACCTCGGAATCACGCACATGCGTTGGCCGATTTGGTCACGTAGTCGTCGTCACACTGATTGACCAGGGACTTCCGCCGTGCTGTGGGCGGGCTATTGTGCGCTTCATGACGACCGCTGACAACGCCTCCGAAGCGCCCGCCGAACCCACCGGAGTCGCCGCCCAGGACTGGGCCACGGCCTCCGCCGACCCGCAGTACCGCAACGCGGTCGTGGACCTGCTCGGCGCGCTCGCGTACGGCGAGCTGGCGGCGTTCGAGCGGCTCGCGGAGGACGCCAAGCTGGCGCCGACGCTCGCCGACAAGGCGGAGCTGGCGAAGATGGCGTCGGCCGAGTTCCACCACTTCGAGCGGCTCAGGGACCGGCTCACGGAGATCGGCGCGGAGCCGACCGACGCGATGCAGCCGTTCGTCGCCGCGCTCGACGGCTTCCACCGGCAGACGGCGCCCTCGGACTGGCTGGAGGGGCTGGTCAAGGCGTACGTCGGCGACTCGATCGCCAGCGACTTCTACCGCGAGGTCGCCGCCCGCCTCGACAAGGACTCCCGGCTGCTCGTGCTCGGCGTCCTCGACGACACGGGGCACGCGAGCTTCGCCGTGGAGAAGGTGCGCGCGGCGATCGACGCCGACCCGCGCGTGGGGGGCCGACTCGCCCTGTGGGCACGGCGGTTGATGGGTGAGGCGCTGTCCCAGTCACAGCGGGTGGTGGCCGACCGGGACGCGCTGTCGACGATGCTCGTCGGTGGTGTGGCGGACGGGTTCGACCTCGCGGAGGTGGGCCGGATGTTCTCCCGGATCACCGAGGCGCACACCAAGCGGATGGCCGCGCTGGGGCTCGCCGCCTAGAGGCCCTGCCTGGTCACGAGTCGCGGCTACGCGGGGGCGGACCGCCCCCGCAGTCGTCGCGCCGGGCGCAGCAGCAGGGAGAGCGAGGCCGCGGAGACGACGGCCGCGCCGAGCAGGCTCGGCAGTCCGCTGCCCGGGCCCAGCGCGCTGTGGGTGACGAAGTCACCGAAGAGGGCACCTGCGACACCCGTGGAGAACACCAGGGGGCGGGTCGGCAGACGGTGTGCGAGCCGGTGGGTGGCAGCCCAGGCGAGCAGCACACCCAGCACAGCGGAGCCGAGCGCTTCCAGGATCATCACGGGGGTCCCTCCCACGGTCGGCCTGAGTGACGCGTTCGTAGCCCGTCATACCCGTGACCTGCGGAATGCAATCCTCCCCTGTGGGGGACTTGTGCTCCATCTGTGGCGAAAAAGCTGATGAGCACAACGGTCGGGCGTCGTGGAAAGCGGCGGAAACGCGAGGGGCCCGGTGACCTTCACGGTCACCGGGCCCCTCGTCCGTTCGCGACTACAGCGCGCCGAAGCCCACCTTGCGCGGGGCCGCCTCGCCGAGCTCGACATAGGCGAGCCGCTCGGCGGGGACGAGGACCTTGCGGCCGTGCTCGTCCACCAGGCTCAGCAGCGGAGCCTTCCCGGTCAGCGCCTCGGACACGGCCTGCTCGACCTCTTCGGCGCTCTGACCGGTCTCCAGAACGATCTCGCGAGGCGTGTGCAGCACGCCGATCTTGACCTCCACGGCTATGTCCCTCCGACGGTCAGCAAAGTGCGCGATCATCCGCGCCGTACGCAGCACACACTAGCCCGGCGAGGGGACGTAGATGTTCCGCGCCGGAACGCCAAGAGCGAACAGCCGGTGGGAACAAACCCGGGCCCGCGGCGGTCAGTGGTGCTGTTCGCTGCCGTGCAGCGGGAAACCGGCGATGCCGCGCCATGCGAGCGAGGCCAGCAGCTGGACCGCCTGGTCGCGCGGGACGCTGCGGTCGCTGTGCAGCCACGAGCGGGCGACGACCTGGGCGAGACCGCCGAGGCCCGAGGCCAGCAGCATCGACTCGGCGCGCGACAGACCGGTGTCCTCGGCGATGACGTCGCAGATCGCCTCGGCGCACTCGTTGGTCACCTTGTCGACGCGGGCGCGCACGGCCGGCTCGTTCGTCAGGTCCGACTCGAAGACCAGCCGGAAGGCGCCGCCGTCGTCCTCGACGTAGGCGAAGTACGCGTCCATGGTCGCGCGGACGCGCTGCTTGTTGTCCGACGTCGACGCGAGCGCGGTCTGCACCGCCTGGATCAGCGACTCGCAGTGCTGGTCGAGGAGGGCGAGGTAGAGGTCGAGCTTGCCCGGGAAGTGCTGGTAGAGCACCGGCTTGCTGACGCCGGCGCGCTCGGCGATGTCGTCCATCGCGGCCGCGTGGTACCCCTGTGCGACGAAAACCTCCTGGGCGGCGCCCAGCAGCTGGTTCCGTCGGGCACGGCGCGGCAGGCGGGTGCCCCGCGGGCGCGCCGCCTCTGTCTGCTCGATGGCTGTCACGCCGCCTCCCAAAATCGTCCTCGTGCGGTGAGCGCCGCGTGGCCATCGTACTTTTCGGTAACCGTGGTGTGCGCGGTGCGAGCGCAGAATTTCACGGACCGGACGGCGGGGAAAGCCGCGCAAAGTGTTTCGAAGAGGGATGGAGCGGGCAAGGGAGCGCGCTTCACCGTCGGTTTTCGGCCCTCTACGGGGGCCGGGAAGGGGAGGACGGCCGTGCCCCTCAGCGGTAGTCGTCCTCATCGAGTGACACGACCCGCGCCTGTTCGATGACATCGGCTACGTCGGCCTCGTTCGCGGAGTCCGGGTCCACACCGGTGAGGGGATCGCCGCCGTCCGGTGTCACGTCGGCCGACTGTTCGGCGGTGTCCTCCTCCGGGGCCTCGACATCGAGCTCGGGGGTGGCGCTCTCGTCCGCGAAGGTCTCGGGATCGGTGGGGTCGACGGCCATGGCGGGCTCCCTTCCTGGACTGTGACCGGGTACGTCGATGCGTCTCTGTACGGGTGCCCTGGTACGAGCCTAGGAGACACCTGATCCGTACGCCATGCCATGCCGGGGTCCGGGCGGACTCCGGGCGGAGGCCGGACGGGGTCCGAGTGGGGTGCCGAGGGGTGTGACCTGGCCTGTGACGGCGAACACATGAGCCACTGCGTGATCGTCTCGTAACATTGGCGCATGTCTTCGACAGAGCTGCCCTCCGTGCCGGCCGCCAGCGTGCTCCCCAAGGTGGCGCCCGTCCGGGTCGGCGAGGGGGAGCGGCTCAGGTCGGTCGGGCTGCCGGGGATCACGCTGACCGTGCGTTCCAGGCCGCCCGCGCGCGAAGGACTCCCGCCCGCGCTCTACGTCCACGGGCTCGGCGGTTCCTCGCAGAACTGGTCCCAGCTCATGGCCGAGCTGGACGGCCGGGTCGACAGCGAGGCCCTCGACCTGCCGGGCTTCGGCGACTCCCCGCCACCGGACGACGGCGACTACTCCGTCACCGGGCACGCGCGCGCGGTCATCCGCTACCTGGACGCGGCCGGGCGCGGTCCCGTGCACCTCTTCGGCAACTCGCTCGGCGGCGCGGTCACCACGCGCGTGGCCGCGGTCCGCCCGGACCTGGTGCGCACGCTGACACTGATCTCCCCGGCCCTGCCGGAGATCCGCGTCCAGCGCTCGGCCCTGCCGACGGCACTGCTCGGCGTCCCCGGCGTCGCGGCCCTGTTCACCCGCATCAGCCGGGAATGGACGGCCGAGCAGCGCGTCCGCGGCGTCCTCGGCCTCTGCTACGGCGATCCCGGCCAGGTCACCCCGGAGGCGTTCCGCTACGCGGTCGAGGAGTTGGAGCGACGCCTCCAACTCCCGTATTTCTGGGACGTGATGGCCCGTTCGTCCCGGGGCATCGTGAACGCGTACACCCTGGGCGGCCAACACGGCCTCTGGCGCCAGGCCGAACGCGTCCTCGCCCCCACCCTCCTCGTCTACGGCGGCCGCGACCAACTCGTCGGCTACCGCATGGCCCAGCGCGCGGCCCGCGCGTTCCGGGACTCCCGTCTGCTGTCGCTGCCGGACGCGGGGCATGTCGCGATGATGGAGTACCCGGAGACGGTGGCCACGGCGTTCCGCGAACTGCTCGCGGACACGGGGGAGTTGGGCGAGCGGCAGGAACCGGTGGCTTCTGCCGGTCGTGCGGGCGCGGACTCCAGGGCGCGTTCCGACGCCGATTCCGGCGCGGATGCCGTGAGGGGCCGTCGTACGTCCGAGGGGGACGGTTTCGGCCGAGGCGGCGGGAGCGGGGCGCGAGGGTCCCGGGGTGGCGGTTCGGTGAGTACGGTGAGGGGTGCCGACGGCGCGGGAACGGGTGCGGGAACCGGTTCCGGCGCCGCGGGCGATGGCAGCAACGACGATACGAACGCGGGGAGTTGAGGGGGCGACGTGGGACGCCATAGTCGCCGTAGGTCCCCTGGGAAGGGTGACTCCGCGGGCGAGGGGACGGGGACGGCGGCCAGGGCGGGGGATTCCGCTGAGGGGCTGAACTCGCGGGACGGGCAAGGGGTGCCGTCTGGTCGGGGGGCGTTGCCTGGTCAGCGGGGGGCTCGGTTCTCGGATGGGTCGCCTGGCCGGCAGGAAGCCCGGCCTTCCGACGGGACGCCTGCCCGTGGTGTACCTCGTTTCCAGGACGGGACTCCGGCGCGGGGTGTTCCGCGTGTCCAGGGGGCGGTGTCCCCGGAGGGCGCGTCGCGGTTCGTGGACGGGACTCCTACGGGTGGGGTGCCGCGGGTTCAGGGCTCTTCGGGTGTGCGGGGTGGGGCGGGGACCGGGGACGGGACCCCGGCTCACGGTGTGCCGCGTTTCCAAGGTCAACCTCCGGTTCAAGGAGGCCCGCGACTCCCCGACGGCACCCCCGCGCACGGCGTACCGCGCTTCCAGGGGACGGTGCCCGGACAAGGGGAGCAGCGTTTTCCTGACGGGACTCCGGTCCATGGGTCATCGCGGTTCTTTGGCGGTGGGCGTGACGCCGGAGGGCCGCGACTTCCTGACGGCAGTCCCGCGCGCGGGGGCCCGCGTTCGCGGGACGGCATGCCCGGGCAGGGTGGACCTGGGTTCCGGGACGGGACTCCGGCACACGGTTTTCCCCGGCTTCCGGACGGGACCCCGGCCCACGGGTTTCCGAGGCTGCCCGACGGCACTCCCGCGCGCGGTGTTCCCCGCGTGCCGGACGGCACTCCGGCGCACGGCACCCCCCGTTTCTCCGACGGCACCCCGGCGCACGGCTTTCCCCGGCTGCCGGACGGCTTCCCCGCGCGTGATGTGCCCCGTTCACCCGACGGCACCCCGGCGCACGGCACCCCTCGCTTCCCCGGCGGCACTTCCCGCACCCCCGCCGGCCACCCCGAGCAGCCCGAATCCGGGGGCGGTTGGGGTGAGTTGAGGGGACGTACCGGTGTCGGACCCGGCGGATCGCCCGGGGCCACTCAGGGGCCCGGCGTTCCCATCCCCCGTCAGCGGCAGGCTCCTCAGGCCGTGCCGCAGGGCCGCCGTCACGGCGCTCGGGGGCCTCGGCAGGAGTACGTCGACGCGTTCGAGGTGGACGACGACGTCTTCGCGCCAAGGCGTGAGGCCGCGACGAACGCCTCCGACCCGTACGGCTCCGTCACCGACTGGACGCCCGAGACCGACGACGCCGAGGACGCGCCCCCCGCCGACCAGGACCCCGCGCCCGCGAAGGGCCGCAAGGGACGGACGTACACCGGCATCGCGGCCGCCGCCGTCACCACCGTGCTGGCCGTCATCGTGGCCGGGCAGGTCGCGCAGGACGAGGACCGGGACGGTGCGCGGTCGCAGGCGGCCACCGACCAGGCGCGGGACGCGCGCGAGAGCGCCTCGGCGCAGGCGAGCCCGTCGAGTTCGCCACGCCTGGTGGCGCTGACGTACGCCCAGAAGATGGCCAAGAAGTACCCGCTCGGCGCGAAGCTCAAGGGGCCGGACAAGTTCGACGCGGTGCCCGGTGTCGACAAGGCGCCCGGCAAGGGGCGCAAGTACACGTACCGCGTGGACGTGGAGCAGGGGCTCGGGCTGGACGGGACGCTCTTCGCGGAGGCCGTGCAGAAGACGCTGAACGACAAGCGGAGCTGGGCCCACAACGACGCCCGTACCTTCGAGCGGATCTACACGGGCAAACCGGACTTCGTCATCACCTTGGCCAGTCCTGGTACCACCGCCACGTGGTGTGCCAAGTCGGGGCTCGACACCACCGAGGACAATGTGTCGTGCGACTCGGCGGCCACCGAACGCGTGATGATCAACGCGTATCGATGGGCTCAGGGGTCGACGACATATGGGGACAAGATGTACGCGTACCGCCAGATGTTGATCAACCACGAGGTCGGTCACCGTCTCGGTTACGGGCACGTGACCTGCGACAAGGACGGCGAGTTGGCTCCGGTCATGCAGCAGCAGACCAAGTTCCTCGACCACGACGGCATCCACTGTCTCGCGAACCCCTGGCCGTACCCGGGCAGTTGACAGGCGACGCTTATGTCACATTGACACGAGCGGCAACTTCCTTCATATTTTTGGGCATGTGGTCTAGTCATGTTCCGAACCGCGCCGCCATCGAGCTGGCGCTCATCGGCGTGACCCCGATCTGCGTGGCCGACATTCTCTGTCGCTGAACACCGCCCCTGGCGTTTGTGTCGCGACCCACATCACCATGCCCTTGCCGCATGACCTAGGCAGGGATTTTTCGACGACCCGACGCCGGGGCAGACGGCTGTTCACGTCCGTCTCACTCCTCGTCCATCAGTCTCACTATTCGAGAAGTCTCCTGGAAACCCCAGCGGGATTCCCGAAAGTCACCCGAGAGGTCGTTATTCCGATGCGTCAACCGTCCGTCATAGCCCGGCGCGTGGCCGTGGCATCCGTCAGCCTGGCCGTGGCAGCGGGTGCCGCCGCCTGCGGGCCGAAGGACAACGATGCCAACGGCTCCGGCGGTGACTCCACGCCCCACAAGGGCGGCACCCTCACGGTCCTGAACGCGCAGCCCCAGGAGGACTTCGACCCCGCCCGCCTGTACACGTCGGGCGGCGGCAACGTCCCCTCCCTCGTCTTCCGCACCCTCACCACCCGCAACCGCGAGAACGGCGCGGCCGGCGCCAAGGTCGTCCCGGACCTCGCCACCGACACCGGGCGCCCCAACAAGGACGCGACCGAGTGGACGTACACCCTCAAGAAGGGCCTCAAGTACGAGGACGGTACGGCGATCACGTCGGCCGACATCAAGTACGGCATCGAGCGTTCCTTCGCCGCCGAACTCTCCGGCGGCGCGCCCTACTTGAGGGACTGGCTGGTCGGTGCGGCCGACTACCAGGGGCCCTACAAGGACAAGAAGGGGCTCTCGGCCATTGAGACGCCCGACAGCCGGACCATCGTCTTCCACCTGAACAAGCCCGAGGGCGAGTTCCCGTACCTCGCCACCCAGACGCAGTTCACGCCCGTCCCGAAGGCGAAGGACACGGGGACGAAGTACGAGCAGCACCCGATCTCCTCGGGTCCGTACAAGGTCGTCAGCAACCAGAACGACGGTGAGACGATCGTCCTGGAGCGCAACACGTACTGGTCCACCGCGACGGACGCCGAGCGCAAGGCCTACCCGGACAAGATCAACGTCAGGTCCGGGCTCGACTCGTCCGTGATCAACCAGCGGCTCTCCGCGTCCCAGGGCGCGGACGCCGCCGCCGTCACCACGGACACCAACCTCGGTCCCGCCGAACTGGCCAAGGTGACCGGCGACAAGACATTGGCCGCACGCGTCGGCACCGGACACTTCGGCTACACGAACTACATCGCGTTCAACCCCAAGGTCGCGCCGTTCGACAACCCCAAGGTGCGCCAGGCCATCTCGTACGCCATCGACCGCTCGTCCGTGGTGAACGCGGCGGGCGGCTCGTCGCTGGCCGAGGCCGCGACCACCTTCCTGCCGAACCAGAAGTCCTTCGGCTACGACCCCTACGACCTGTTCCCGGCGGGTGCGTCCGGCAACGCGGCGAAGGCCAAGGAGCTGCTCAAGGAGGCCGGTTACCCGAAGGGGGTCACCGTCACCCTGACGCACTCCAACGACAAGGACTTCGAGACCAGCCCGGAGATCGCGACCGCGATCCAGGACGCGCTCAAGAAGGCCGGCATCACCGTCAAGCTCCAGGGCCTGGAGAGCAACGACTACAAGGACAAGATCCGCAACGTCAAGACCGAGCCGGGCTTCTTCCTCGCCCACTGGGGTGCCGACTGGCCCTCCGGCGGTCCCTTCCTCGCTCCGATCTTCGACGGACGCCAGATCGTCAAGGACGGCGCGAACTTCAACACCGGCCTGCTCAACGACAAGTCGGTCAATGACGAGATTGACTCGATCAACAAGTTGACGAACCTTGACGAGGCCGCCAAGCGGTGGGGTGCACTGGACAAGAAGATCGGCGAGCAGGCCCTGACCGTGCCGCTGTTCCACCCCGTCTACAAGCGACTGGTCGGCAAGGACATCAAGAACGTCGTCATCAGCGACTGGACCGGCGTCCTGGACATCTCCCAGGTCGCGGTCAAGTAACCCCATGAGTGAGGCACTTGTCGCCTCCCAGGCCGCCGGGACGGACCTCTCCGTCCCGGCGGTCTCGGGGGCCCGTCAGTTCTGGCGGCGGCTGCGAGCGCAGCGCGCCGCCCTCGTCGCGGCGGCCGTCGTCGCCCTGCTCGTCCTGGTCGCGCTCGCCGCGCCGCTGCTCACCGCCATCGAGGGCCAGGACCCGTTCACCTACCACCCCTCGCTCATCGACTCCGCGCGCGGCGGTGTGCCGACCGGCTCCCTCGGGGGCATCACCGGCGACCACTGGCTCGGCATCGAACCGCAGACCGGACGCGACCTCTTCGCCCGGCTCGCCTACGGCGCCCGGGTCTCCCTGGGCGTCGCCCTGGGGGCGACCGTCGTCCAGGTCTTCGTCGGAGTCGTGATCGGCGTCGCCGCCGGGCTCGGCAGCCGATGGGTTGATCAACTGTTGAGCCGGGTCACCGACATCATCGTGGCGATGCCGTTGATGATCATGTCGTTGGCACTGCTCGCGATCGTCCCCGACAGCTTTCCGCGCCCCTTGCTGGTCGCCCTGGTCATCGGCCTGATCGCCTGGGGCAACGTCGCGAAGATCGTGCGCGCCCAGACCCTGACCCTCAAGGAACTCGACTACGTCGCCGCGGCCCGGCTCAGCGGCTGGGGCACCTGGCGCATCGCCCGCCGCGAACTGCTGCCCGGCCTCGCCGCGCCCGTCATCACGTACGCCGCGCTCCTCTTCCCGATGAACATCAGCGCCGAGGCGGCCCTTTCCTTCCTCGGAGTCGGCGTGAAGCCGCCGACGCCCTCCTGGGGACAGATGCTCACCGCCGCCGACGTCTGGTACCAGGCCGCGCCGCAGTACCTGCTGCTGCCCGCCGGCGCCCTCTTCGTCACCGTGCTCGCGCTGACCGTCCTCGGCGACGGCGTCCGCACCGCCCTCGACCCCCGCGCGGCATCCCGCCTGCGCGTCGGCACAGGGCGCAAGCGCGAGGCGAAGGCGGCCGCGAAGTCCGGCCGATCAACGGTTGACCCGAACGTCAATGCGGTCAAGTCGGCCGACGCGGACGTCAATCCGGTCAACCCGATCAACACGGTCAAGACAGGCTCGGCAGGCGTCCATGACGTCAAGTCGTCCGGTGCCGGCGTCGACACGATCAAGTCGACCGGCGCGAACGGCACGAAGGAGGACCCGGCATGAGCGGCTTCGGAGGCTTCGTCCTGCGCCGGGCCATCGGCACCGTGATCACCCTGCTCGCCATCTCGGTGATCATCTACGTGGTCTTCTACGCCACCCCCGGCAACGTCGCCCAGATCACCTGCGGCCCGCGCTGCTCCCCGGAGCAAGTGCACCAGGTCGCCCAGCAGTTGAGGCTCGACGACCCGCTGTACCTCCGCTACTGGCACTTCCTCCAGGGCATCCTCGTCGGCACGGACTACTCGACGGGCACCTCGGTCGAACACTGCGCGGCGCCCTGCCTCGGCCAGTCGTACCAGGGCGACCGGCAGGTCACCCAGCTGATCCTGTCGAAGCTGCCGGTCAGTCTGTCCCTGGTCTTCGGCGCGATGATCCTGTGGCTGATCCTCGGCGTCGGCACCGGCATCCTGTCCGCGTGGCGGCGCGGCCGGTTCACCGAGCGCCTGCTGACCGGCATCACCCTCGCGGGCGTCGCCACCCCGGTGTTCGTCATCGGCCTCGTCCTGATGATCGTCGTCTGCGGACAGTTGCAGCTGCTGCCCTTCCCGCAGTACGTCAGCCTCACCGACGACCCCGAACAGTGGGCCTGGAACCTGCTCCTGCCCTGGTTGTCGCTGGCCCTCATCGAGGCCGCCACGTTCGCCCGGCTCACCCGGGCGTCGATGCTGGAGACCCTCGCCGAGGACCACATCCGCACCTTCCGCGCGTACGGCGTCGGCGAGCGGTCCATCATCGGACGGCACGCGCTGCGCGGGGCGCTCGCGCCGGTCATCGCGCTCAACGCCAACAACGTCGGCTCGGCGATCGGCGGCGCGGTCCTCACCGAGACCCTCTTCGGACTGCCCGGCATCGGACAGGAACTCGTCCACGCCGTCAACGTCGTCGACCTGCCGGTGGTCGTCGGCATGGTCCTGGTCATCGGCTTCTTCGTGGTCATCGCCAACGCCGTCGCGGACGTGCTGTACGCGGTGGCCGACCGACGGGTGGTGCTCGCATGAGTTCGCTGGACGGCTCGACGGACGCTTCGGCGGACGTCCTGGTCGACGTCACCGACCTGACGGTCGCCTTCGGCTCCCTGAGGGCCGTCGACGGCCTCTCCTTCACACTGGAGAAGGGCGCGGCCCTCGGCCTGGTCGGCGAGTCCGGCTCCGGCAAGTCCACCGTCGCCTCGGCCCTGCTGGGCCTGCACCACGGCACGGGCGCCGACGTCGGCGGCTCGGTCCGCGTGGCCGGCATCGACGTCCAGGAGGCGTCCGACGCGGACCTGCGACGGCTGCGCGGCGGCAAGGCGGCGATGGTCTTCCAGGACCCGCTGTCCTCCCTGGACCCGTACTACGCGATCGGCGACCAGATAGCCGAGGTCTACCGCGTGCACACGCGCGTGTCCCGTCGTGCCGCACGCGCGCGTGCCGTCGACGTCCTGGACCGCGTCGGCATCCCGGACGCGGTACGGCGGTCCCGTTCGCGACCGCACGAGTTCAGCGGAGGCATGCGGCAACGCGCCCTCATCGCGATGGCGCTCGCCTGCGAACCCGACCTGCTGATCGCCGACGAGCCCACGACCGCACTCGACGTGACCGTGCAGGCGCAGATCCTCGACCTGCTGCACACGCTGCGCGAGGAGACCGGCCTCGGCCTGCTGCTCGTCACGCACGACGTGGGTGTCGCCGCCGAGAGCGTCGACGACATCCTCGTCATGCGGCACGGGCGGGCCGTCGAACACGGGCCTGTGGACGCCGTGCTCGGAGCACCGGCCGAGGCGTACACCCGGGACCTGCTCGGCGCGGTCCCGCGCGTGGACGCCCCGCGCGCGCGCTCGGCGGCGCCCTCCGAGCCCGCGGAGGTCGTCCTGGAGGCGACGGGCCTGCGGCGTGAATTCGGGCGCGGGAAGCGGGCGTTCGCGGCCGTGGACGACGTGTCGCTGACCATCCACCGGGGCGAGACCCTCGGCATCGTCGGCGAGAGCGGCAGCGGCAAGACGACCCTGGGCCGGATGCTGGTCGGGCTCCTGGAGCCGACGGCCGGCGAGATCACGCCCGGCGGCGGGGTCCGCCCCGACGTCCAGATGGTCTTCCAGGACCCCGTCTCCTCCCTCAACCCCCGCCGCAGCGTGGGCGAGTCGATCGCCGACCCGCTCCGCGCGCGGGGCGAACGCGACGAGAAGAGCATCCGGGGGCGCGTACGCGAACTCCTGGAGCGCGTGGGGCTCGAAGGGGCGCACTACGACCGCTACCCGCACGAGTTCAGCGGTGGCCAGCGCCAGCGCGTGGGCATCGCACGGGCGCTCGCGGCCGACCCGCGCGTGATCGTGTGCGACGAGCCGGTCTCCGCGCTCGACGTCACCACACAGGCCCAGGTCGTCGCCCTGCTGGGCGAACTCCAGCGCGAACTGGGCCTCGCCCTCGTGTTCGTCGCCCACGACCTCGCCGTCGTCCGCCAGGTCAGCGACCGGGTCGCGGTGATGCGCCGCGGAAGGATCGTTGAACAAGGCCCCGCCGACGAGGTCTACGACGCGCCCAAGGACCCGTACACGAAGCAGCTCCTGGCCGCCGTACCCGCCCTCGATCCCCAGGTCGCGGCCCGACGCAGGACGGCCAGGCGGGAGCTGGCGACGACGTGACGGTCGCGTCGCGACGACGGGACGGTCACGTGGCGACGACGGAACGGTGCCGTCCGCACGACGGGACGGTGCCGTCCCCGCGACGGTGCCGTCCCGTCCGCGCGACGCTACGGTCCCGTCGCGACGACGTGACCGGCACGTCGCTACGGCGCCGTAGCGACGGCACGCCGACGGGCTGACGTTCCGTGCGCGATTGATCCCTTAGCGCGACCGAACGCGAACCGCACGGGAAAGTTACGCCTGTTCACCCCTTTTGGTGGCGCGATGGACAACCGTCCGTCGCGCCACCGCCTTGTCCGCATACGTTCGTCCCGCTGCGAGCCGCCGGGTCAACGGCGGCTCCCCATATGGGAGATCGGGGGTGTACTCGTGCGCATAGGACTGCTTACGGAGGGTGGCTATCCGTATGTGGGCGGTGACGCCGGACTCTGGTGCCACCGGCTCGTACGCGGGCTCGGGCAACACCAGTTCGACATCTACGCGCTCAGCCGCAGCGAACGCCAGGAGAGCGAGGGCCGGCTCGAACTGCCGCCCCAGGTCGGCCGGGTGCGCACCGCCCCGCTGTGGAGCGCCGAGGACGACGGAGTCACCCTCGGGCGCCGCGCACGCCGGCGGTTCCGTGAGTGCTACGAGGAACTGGCTGCCGTGCTGTGCACGGGCGACGGCCAGGTCGCGGAGGTGTCGGAAGGGGCCCGGGGCGAGCAGGAGGCGCCGTCCGCCCATGTGGCGGACCGTTTCGCCAACGCGCTGTACGGGCTCGCCGAACTCGCCCGCGACGAGGGGGGACTCGTCGGCGCGCTGCGTTCCGAAAGCGCCGTACGCACGCTCGAACGCGCCTGTCGCGCGCCCGGCGCACTCCGCTCGGCCCGCGAGGCGCGCGTACCCGAACTCCTCGCCGTAGCCGCCCACGTGGAGCGCGCCCTGCGCCCCCTCTCGCTCGACTGGTACGAGGACGACGCCCTCGGTTCCGTGGACCTCTGCCACGCGACGGCCGGCGGCACCGCGGCCCTGCCCGGACTGCTCGCCCGCCACTTCGCCGGCGTACCGCTGCTCGTGACCGAGTACGGCGTGCAGCTGCGCACGCACTACCTGGCCTCCGCCGACGCGTCGCCCGCCGTGCGCGCGCTGCTCGCCGCCTTCCACGTCAGGCTGGCCACCGAGATCTACCGGCAGGCCGAGCTGATCACCCCGGGCAACAGCCACACCCGCCGTTGGCAGGAACGCTGCGGCGCCGACCGCACGAAGCTGCGCACGGTCCACCCCGGCATGGAGGCGACCCGCTTCGCGGAGGTGGGCGAGGCGCCCGACGGCGCGGACCCGGACACGCTGGTGTGGGTCGGCCGGATCGAACCCGCCAAGGACCTGATCTCCCTGCTGCACGCCTTCGCCGAGATCCGCAAGGAGGAGCCCAAGGCGCGCCTGCGGATCGTCGGCGCACCCTCCGGCGCCGAGGGCCACGCGTATCTCGGCCACTGCCGAGCGCTGGCCGCCCAGCTCTTCCCCGACGAGGCCGAGGGCGTGCACGCGGTCGGCGACAACCCGGTGTCCTTCGAGGAGATCGGCGGCCCGGAGGCCCCGACCCTCGCCGAGGCGTACGCGGCCGGCACGGTGATCGTCCTGTCGAGTGTCGTCGAGGGCTTCCCGGTCGGCCTGGTCGAGGCCATGTTCTGCGGCCGGGCGACCGTCTCCACGGACGTCGGCGCGGTGGTCGAGGTCATCGGCGGCACGGGACTCGTCGTACCCCCGCGCAATCCGCGGGCGCTCGCGGAGGCGTGCGTGAGCCTGTTGCGCAACCCGGAGCGCCGGGAGCGGCTGGGCGCCGCCGCACGCGCCCGCGCGCTCGAACTGTTCACCGTCGAGCAGAACATCGCGGCATTTCACGGCATTTACCTGGAGATCGTTTCGCACTCCCCGGTCTGCCGGGTCGTCCTCGACGAGGCGGGCGAACCCCTCCCCTTCGCGGCCCCCGCCGAGGGCCACGTGCCCGGCCGCTGGACCGGCCCCGTGGGCCGCCGTGTCGTGGCCCGCGGCGGACCCGCCTGGGCGACCGGAACGCCCGTACGCGCCACACCTCCCCTGCCCGCCACGGAGGCGACCCGATGAGCGGCCTCGGCGAACTCGACCGCCCCGGGACGCCCGGGAGCGCGGAGGCGTGGGACGCGCGGTCGGAGCAGTGGCTGGAGGGGAGGGGGGAACCGGAGGCGGCGCCGGGCACGGACGGAACCGCACCGGGCGAGCTGCAGGCAGCGGCGCGGCACGGCGATGACGACGTGAACGATGCCGCCGCCCTGGCCGCGCCCGACTCGCGCACCCCCCGCTCCCCGGCCGACCCGCAGCGACCACGCGCAGGCGCGGCCCCCGCACCCACTCCCCGTGGGACCGACCGCAAGGCCGCCACCCCCGCCCGGCGTGGCGCGGCAGACCCCGTCAAGACGCTGATGCACCGTCACCGTGAGCTGTGCGAACGGGCCGTCGACCCCTTGGAGATCGCGGCGGGCCTTGAGGCGCACGGTGTCACCGACCGGACCGCCGCGCGCTTCCGGCACCGGAACGTCTTCTCGCTCGCCGAGGAGATGTACGCACGCGTGCCCCGCGACGACGCGGCGGCCCCGCACTCCGACGTCGTCCCCGAACCGGCACCCCGCGCGGCATGGGCCGCACTCGCCCTCCTGCCCGGAGTCCTCTGCGCCGCGGCCGTCACCGGGGTCCGGCTCACGGACGGTCGGCCGCGGCTGACGGTGGCTGTCGTCGGCGTGCTCGCGGTGGCCCTAGGGGTGCGCGTCGCCCTCGGCCGAGGCCCCCTGAGCTACCCGCCCGGCACGCACGCGTGGCGCACGCCCCCCGGCACCCGCCTGTGGACGTACTGGCTCCTCGCCTACGCCCTCCTCGGCGACGGTCTGCTCCGCGCCGCGGACGACGGCGGCCCCGACGGGCTGCCCACAAGCCTCGCGGGCGGCCTCTGGCCCACGGCCACCGCACCGGTCCTCGCCCTCACCCTGGCCTGCGCCCCCGCGGCCTGGTGCGCGCACCACTTCGCCGTGCGCGCCCGCCGCAAGCTCGCGACCAGCCGTGGACTTGAGGACTTCGCCGACTCCGTACAGCCGCTGCTGCTCGGCACGTTCGCCCTGTTCGTGTGCGCCCTGGCCGCCCTCCTCGCGCTCTGCGGCGCGGCCCTGGGGGAGCCCGCCGCCTACGCGCAGGGCATCACCCTGGGCGCCCTGCTGCTGCTCGCCCGCCTCCTCACCGTCCACGGCTTCACCCACGCCCCGGCCGTCGCCCTCGGCGCGGCAGCCGTGACGGAGGGAACGGCCCTGGCCCTCGATCTCATCGGCCGGCTCCCCGGCTGCGGCTTCCTGGCCACCCCCGTCGAAACCGTCCTGACCTCCTGCGGCCCCGGCGGCATTCCCGCCCTGGCCTGCGGAGCGGCCGCCCTGATCCTCCTGTTCCACACCACCCGCACGCTGACCAGAGCCTCCGCGCACGCGCCGGCGAACGAGCCGCGGTGACCGCCGTGCCCCGCACCGGGCAGAGCCGTCACCCCGTCGCAGGCACCCGGCCCCACGGCCGGAGGCAACCGCATCACCCTGTGAAGGAGAACACCAGATGATCACCTCCCGATCCGGAGAGTCGGCCAGGGGAGCCGTCCGATGAGGGTCCTGCTGATCGGAGCCAACGGCTACCTCGGCCGCTTCGTCGCCGACCGCCTGCTCGCCGACCCGGCCGTCCAGCTCACCGCGCTCGGCCGCGGCGACGACGCCGACGTCCGCTTCGACCTCGCGACCGGCAGCCCCGGAGCGCTCACCCGCTTCCTGGACGCCGTCCACCCCGGAGTCGTCATCAACTGCGCCGGTGCCACCAGAGGCGGCGCCCGCGAACTCACCCGGCACAACACGGTCGCCGTCGCCACCGTCTGCGAGGCCCTGCGCCGCAGCGGCTGCGGGGCCCGGCTGGTGCAGATCGGGTGCGGCGCGGAGTACGGCCCGAGCCAGCCCGGTTCCTCCACGGCCGAGGACGCCGTACCCCGCCCCGGCGGCCCGTACGGTGTCAGCAAACTCGCCGCCACCGAACTGGTCCTGGGCTCCGGCCTCGACGCCGTGGTCCTGCGTGTCTTCTCGCCCGCGGGGCCCGGCACCCCGGCCGGCTCCCCGCTCGGACGGCTCGCCGAGGCCATGCGCCGGGCCATGCAGTCCGGCGACGGCGAACTCAAGCTCGGCGGCCTCGGCGCACAGCGCGACTTCGTCGACGTACGGGACGTGGCCCGCGCCGTGCACGCCGCCTCGCTCTCCGCCGCGCAGGGCGTCATCAACATCGGCTCGGGCCGCGCGGTCCGGCTGCGCGACGCCGCCGCCGTCCTCGCCCGGGTCGCCGGATACGGCGGCGCGCTGCACGAACTCGACGGCCCTCCCGGCCCGTTGCGCGCCGCCATCGGCCATCCGCGCACCGACCCGGACCATGCGGCGCCGGTCGCGTACCCGTACCCGGACGGCTGCGGGAGCTGGCAGCAGGCCGATGTGCGCACCGCGCGCGACCGGCTCGGCTGGCGGCCCCGGATCAACCTGGAGGAGTCCCTCGCCGACATCTGGATGGAGGCCGCATGCCGCATCTGACCAGGGCCTTCCCGGGCACCGCGAGCACCGGTGTCCGCACCGGTTTCGGCGTCCCCGGCTACGCGCACCCCCTCGTCGCACCGGCTGAATGGGGCGAACTCACCCGCCCCGGCACCCCCTTGCACTGGGTCGTCCTCAACGTCTCCTCCGGCCCGGGCGCCCGCCCCGACCCGCACTGCCTGGAGGCGGCCGGGCGGCTGAGCAACGCGGGCGTCCGGGTCCTCGGCCACCTGGACGCCGCTCACGGCACCCGTGCCTTCGGCGACCTGATCTCCGAGGCGCACCGCTACCGCGACTGGTACCGCGTCGACGGCTTCCTCCTGGAGCGCTGCCCCGCCGAACGCGCCCGGCTCCCGGAGATCCGCCGCACGGTCACCGCGCTCCGCGAACTCCGGGAGGGCGCCCACGTCGTCCTGGGGCACGGCACGCACCCGTACCCCGGATACGCGGAGTGCGCCGACCAGTTGGTGACCTTCTCGGGCCCCTGGAGCGACTACCGCTGGTCGCAGGTGGCCGAGTGGACCGCCGACTACCCGCCCGAGCGGTTCTGCCACTTCGTGCACGGCGTCCCGCGCGGCCATCTCGACGAGGCGCTGCGCATCGCCCGCTGGCAGGGCGCCTCGACCATCTACTTCACCGACCGCACCGATCGCGGCGGCCGGACCGACCCCTGGGAGACCATGCCCGGCTACTGGGACGACATCGTCTCGCGGATCGGAACGGGTGTCTCGGAATGAAGAAGGGCATGGCAGTGTTACGGGAGAACAACTGTAGTGATTGACCGACCAACGGAGTCCCCGTGTCGCTGCCACCCCTGGTCGAGCCGGCTGCCGAGCTCACCGTAGACGAGGTCCGCAGGTACTCCCGCCACCTGATCATCCCCGACGTGGGCATGGACGGGCAGAAGCGGCTGAAGAACGCCAAGGTGCTCTGTGTGGGCGCCGGCGGTCTCGGCTCGCCGGCGCTGATGTACCTGGCCGCGGCGGGCGTGGGCACGCTCGGCATCGTGGAGTTCGACGAGGTCGACGAGTCGAACCTGCAGCGCCAGATCATCCACAGCCAGGCCGACATCGGCCGCTCCAAGGCCGAGTCGGCGCGCGACTCCGTGCTGGGCATCAACCCGTACGTGAACGTGGTTCTGCACGAGGAGCGGCTCGAGGCCGAGAACGTGCTGGACATCTTCCGCGAGTACGACCTGATCGTCGACGGCACGGACAACTTCGCGACCCGCTACCTGGTCAACGACGCCGCCGTCCTGCTGAACAAGCCGTACGTGTGGGGTTCGATCTACCGCTTCGACGGCCAGGCCTCCGTCTTCTGGTCCGAGCACGGCCCCTGCTACCGCTGCCTCTACCCGGAGCCCCCGCCCCCCGGCATGGTCCCCTCCTGCGCCGAGGGCGGCGTCCTGGGCGTGCTGTGCGCGTCCATCGGCTCCATCCAGGTCACCGAGGCGATCAAGGTCCTCACCGGCGTCGGCGACCCGCTCGTCGGCCGCCTGATGATCTACGACGCCCTGGAGATGCAGTACCGCCAGGTCAAGGTCCGCAAGGACCCCAACTGCGCGGTCTGCGGCGAGAACCCGACCGTCACCGAGCTCATCGACTACGAGGCCTTCTGCGGCGTCGTGTCCGAGGAGGCGCAGGAGGCGGCCGCCGGTTCGACGATCACTCCCAAGCAGCTCAAGGAGTGGATCGACGACGGCGAGAACATCGAGATCATCGATGTCCGCGAGGTCAACGAGTACGAGATCGTCTCGATCCCCGGAGCCAAGCTGATCCCCAAGAACGAGTTCCTCATGGGCACCGCCCTGGAGTCCCTTCCGCAGGACAAGAAGATCGTCCTGCACTGCAAGACGGGTGTCCGCAGCGCGGAGGTCCTCGCGGTCCTCAAGTCGGCCGGCTTCGCGGACGCGGTCCACGTCGGCGGCGGCGTGATCGGCTGGGTCAACCAGATCGAGCCCGACAAGCCCGTCTACTAGACGCACGCTTTCCCGGCAGGGGCTCGGCACCACAGGTGCCGGGCCCCTTTCCGCCGCCCTCGTCGTCCCGGTGGTCCCCGTCGTCCTTGCGGTTCCCGCCGCTCCGACCGTCCCGGCTACGAGGCGCAGACCTTCCCGTCCGCGGGCACCGTCCCCTTCAGCAGATACGCGTCCACCGTCGAGTCGACACAGTCGCTCCCGCTTCCGTACGCGCCGTGTCCCTCGCCCTTCCAGGTCAGCTCGACTCCGACGCCCTTGCCCAACTCGTCGGCCATCTTGCGGGCACCCTCGTACGGCGTCGCCGGGTCCCCGGTGTTGCCGACCACCAGGACAGGGGCCGCACCGGGCGCGCTGACCTCCGGGGTGTCGTACTGCCCGGCCACCGGCCAGTCGTGGCACCACCCGGCCGTGTCCCAGCCCAGGAAGTCGCCGAACACGGGGGAGATCTTCTCGAACTCCGGCAGCAGCTTCTCCGTCTGCGCGGGCGTCGGCCGCTGCTTGTCGTCCAAGCACGATATGAGCCGTTGGGAATGGGTCGTCGTGCCGTAGTGTCCCGCGCTGTCACGGTCGTTGTAGCCGTCGGCGAGCGCCAGCAGCTCCGAACCGTCGCCCGCCTCCGCGGAGTTCAGGGCGCTGGTCAGCGTGGGCCAGCTCTCCTTGCTGTACAGCGGGAGGACGATGCCGGTCAGCGCGAGCGTCTCGGTCAGCTTCCGCCCGCTCGACGTCTTCAGGGGCTTGGCGTCCATCCGCTTCAGCAGGGCCGCGATCTTCTTCGAGCCCTGCGCCGGGTCCTGGCCGGTCGACTTGAGGTAGTCGTCCAGTGCGCGCTGGAAGCCCCGGGTCTGGTTCAACGCGTGGCCCACCGAGTCGGCGCTCGGGTCGACCACCGCGTCCAGGATCAGCCGGCCCACCTTCTTCGGGAACAAGTGGGCGTAGACACCGCCGAGTTCGGTGCCGTACGAGATGCCGAAGTAGTGCATCTTCGTGTCGCCCAGCACCTGGCGCATCAGGTCCATGTCGCGGGCCGTGTCGGTCGTCGACACGTGTTCCATCAGCTTCCCGGCGGCCTTCTGGCAGCCCTTGCCGAAGGCGGCGGCGTCCTGGAAGTACGCATTCTCCTCGGCCGGGGTGTCCGGCGTGGCGTCGATGTCCTCGGCGGCCTGGATCGCCTTGTCGCTGCGGCAGCGGACGCCCTCGCTCGCGGCGACCCCGCGCGGGTCCCAGCTCACCAGGTCGTAGCGCTCGTGCAGCGCGGACACCGTGGTGGCGTACGCCGGCATGTAGTCCACGCCCGAGCCGCCGGGGCCGCCGAAGTTGAACAGCAGCGAGCCGATGCGGTCGCCACCCGTCGACCTGGAGCGGATCAGGGCGAGCCCGATCGTCGAGCCGTCCGGCTTCGCCCAGTCCAGCGGCACCTTGAGCGTCGCGCACTGCCAGTCACTGCTCGGCGCGGCCGAGTCGGCGGTGGCCTTGCAGCGCCCCCAGCCCAGCTTCTGCCCGGTCAGGGACGCGGGCAGCGCGGCAGTGGTGGACGAGGACGAACCGGCCGAGGACTGCTTGGCGTCCCCCGCGCCCGCGCCGTCCTTGCCGTCGTCTGACGAGCCGCCGCTACAGCCCGCCGTCAGCAGTGCGGCGGCGGCCATCAGGGCCGTCCACCGTACGAATCGCGCCATGTGCATTCCCCCCTCGCAGGCCGTCCGCGTCACGCCGCGGAAGGCGGTCAGGCCATAGTAGGCGGCGCGAGCCGAGCCCGTGACGGCCTGTGGATAACCTCCTGACCTGCGATTTCACCCGCATTTCGGGGTGGGGTCAGGAGCAGACGGTGCCGGCCGCCGGAACTTTCCCGTTCAGCAGATAGCCGTTCACCGCGCTCTGCACGCACTTGTTCTTGCTGTCGTACGCGCCGTGTCCCTGCCCCTTGTACGTCAGCTCGACCGCGACGCCCTTGCCCAGCGCGTCCACCATCTTCCGTGCCCCTTCGTACGGTGTGGCCGGGTCACCGGTGTTGCCCACGACGAGGATCGGCGCCGACCCGCTCGCGCTCACGTCGGGATGGTCGGCGGCGCCGGGCACCGCCCAGTCGGTGCAGCTGACCATGCCCCAGGCGAGGAAGTCGCCGAAGAGGGGAGAGGCGGCCCGGAACTCGGGCAGCTTCCGCTCGACGTCGGCGGCGGTGTATCGCGGCTTGTCGTCGGCGCAGTTGATGGCGATGTTCGCGGCGGTGATGTTGCTGTACTCGCCGTTCTCGCTGCGCCCGTTCATCGAGTCGGACAACGCCATGAGGACCTTGCCGTCACCGCTGTAGGCCTGTTCGAGGCCCTCGGTGAGGTACTCCCAGAAGTCCTTCGAGTACAGCGCCTGCGCGATGCCGTTCGTGGCCGCCGTCTGCGTCAGCCGACGCGGGAAGATGCCCGGGATCGGCTTGCTGTCGAGGCTCTTGAGCAGCTTGGCGATGCGGTCCTTGACGTCCTGCGCGGTGTCGCCGATCGGGCAGTCCGTGGTCTTCGACGTGCAGTCGTCGGCGAAGTTGTCGAGCGCGAGCTGAAAGCCCTTCGCCTGTCCCAGGGAGCCCTGTTCGGAGTTCTGGGTGGGGTCGACGACCGCGTCGAAGACCGCGCGGCCCACGTGCTTGGGGAACAAGTGGGCGTAGACACCGCCGAGTTCGGTGCCGTAGGAGATGCCGAAGTAGTGCAGGGTGTCGTCGCCCAGGACCTGGCGCATCAGGTCCATGTCGCGGGCCGCGTCGGTGGTGCGGACCTGAGGGAGCATCTTCTTGGAGTTCTTCTCGCAGGCCGCGTTGAACTGCCTGGTGTTGGCCAGCAGCTTGGCGCGCTCGGCGGCGGTGTCCGGGGTCGCGTCCTGCTGGAAGTACTGGTCGAGCTGGGAGTCGCTCTCGCACTCGACGCCGGCGCTGCGGCCCACTCCGCGCGGGTCGAAGCTCACGAGGTCGTAGCGGGTGCGCAGGGCCGCGTAGTCGTCGCCGAACGCGGGCAGTGTGGTGACGCCCGAGCCGCCGGGGCCGCCGAAGTTGAAGACGAGCGAGCCGATGCGCTTGCTCTTGGCGCCGCTGGCCTTCGCGCGGACCAGGGCGATGCCGATGGTGTCGCCCTTGGGCTTGTTCCAGTCGAGCGGTGCCTTCATGGTGGCGCACTGCCACTTGGTGCCGTTGGGCAGCGGTGACGGCGCGGCGCCGCCGCCCTCCGATTCGGACGGGGCCGGGCAGTCCTTCCAGCTCAGCTTCTGGGCCGTCGGATCCTCGTCCTTGGAGTCGCCGCCGCAGCCCGCCAGCGTGGCGGACAGCAGGACGACGGTGGCGGTCAGGGCAGCGGCGCGCAGCCGGGAGGGGTTCGGCATGGTCCCATCCTGGGGTCGTACGCGGCGGTGCGCTCGGGGCGCGGGCCGTACGAGGTACGCACACGTGCGTGCACCCCGCGCGGACCCGGACGTGCTCTACAGGGAGCCCTTGCGGGACAGGTGGTTGAAGAACAGCCAGCCCGGCAGCACCGGGATCCACAGCGTCAGCAGCCGGTACAGCAGCACCGCCGGAGCGGCCACCTCCTTGGGCAGGCCGACGGCGATCAGACCCAGCGTCAGGCTCGCCTCGACCGCGCCGACACCGCCCGGGGTCGGGGCCGCGGAACCGAGCGCGTTGCCCGCGAGGAAGACGACGGCGACGCTGGCCAGGCTGAGCGACGTCGAGTCGTCGCCGAACGCCCGGATCGACGCGTCCAGGCACATCACGAAGCAGGCCGTCAGCAGGAGCATGCCGCCGATGCCGGTGACCAGCTTCTGCGGCCGCTGCAGCACGTCCAGCATGCGCGGGATGACGCCCGCGAAAAGCGACCGCACGCGCGTGACGAGGAACTTCCGCAGGAACGGCACCGAGGTCACCACGAGCACGAGCACCGCCACCGTCAGCAGACCGGCGATGACCGTCCTGGACGGCGACAGCGACGGCGTCTTCTCGGTGCCGGTCAGATAGCCGAACGACAGCAGCATCAGGATGTGGCAGCCGAGACCGAACAGTTGCGACGCGCCGACACTCGCCACCGCGAGCCCGGGCCGCACCCCGGCCCGTTGCAGGAAGCGCGTGTTCAGGGCGACACCGCCGACCGCGGCCGGGGCGACGATCTTCACGAACGACCCGGCGACCTGCGCCGCCACGGCCCGCAGGAACGGCACCCGCTCCGGCACGAACCCCAGGAGGGCCATCGCCGCCGCGAAGTAGCTCAGCGCCGAGAACAGTACGGCCGCGGCCACCCAGCCCCACTGGGCGTTGGCGACCAGCGGACCGAACTCGATGTGCGTGAGCTGCGTCAGCAGGTAGTAGGCGCCGATCGCGCCCGCGATGACACTGATCAGCGTGCGCGGCCGCACCCGCTCCAGCCGAGCGGGTTCGACGTGTGCCTGCGGCCTGATCAGCAGCACCTGGTGCCGGATCTGGGTGAGCAGATCCTCCTCCCGGGCCTCGTCCAGCGCCTCGTCGATGGCCCGCTTCTCGGCCCGCTGCTCCGCGCGCACGGCCTTCTTGTCGGGCTTCTCCAGGACGGGCGTGGAGCCTTCCGAGGCCTCCTCCGCGCGGGCCAGCCTGGTCTGCTGGGACGCCTCCAGGATCGCGTCGCGCTCGCGCTGGGCGCGCTCCCTGGAGAGCCGGCGCAGTGTCGCGCGCGTGGAGCGCGTCAACGCGATCGGCTGGAGCATCGGCAGACAGTCGGCCACGGCGTCGGGCCCGAGGACACCGACCGCCGAGGCCACCGCGCGCTCGGCGCCCACCCGTAGGCCGATGGTCGTCACCAACTGGGCGACGTCCATGCGCAGCAGCAGTTCACCCGCGGCGATCTCGCCGCCGCGCAGGTCCGTGAGGATCACCTTGCCGGAACGATCCACCAGGATCGCGTCACCGGCGAGCCTGCGGTGGGCGATGCGCCGCGACTGCAGGGCCTGCACCTGGTGCCAGGTCAGGCGCAGCAGATCGTCGGTGATCTCCTCGTCCGCGAGCGAGTCGAGCGTGCGCCCGCCGGTGTGCTCGTAGACGAGCATCACGGCGTCCGGGCCGAGTTCCGAGGTCGCGATCAGCTTGGGGGCGTTGGCCCCGGCCGCGATCGCCGCGTAGGCGAGCAGGGCCTCCTGTTCGAGCGCCTGGCGCAGCGATTGGAGGCTGCTGCGGGTCGCGAAGCCGCGCAGGGTCAGATTGCGCCACGCGCGGTAGAAGAAGCCCTGGGCCTGCTGTTCCCGGTCGACCACGGTGACGTCCAGCGGTGGACCGTCCTCCAGGGTGACGAAGTAGCGCCGGCCGCGGTCGCCGTTCTCCGTGTCGACGGTTTCCTCGCGGGCCGCGCCCACGGGGTGGAAGCCGACCGTCCGCAGGCCCGCCATGAGCGTCCGCCCGGTGGGCCGCACGTTCGGGGAGCCCACCGCGTACAGCGTCCCGTAGGCGACGGTCCAGCCGATGAGCACCGTCAGGATGATCGAGAACGGTGTCGTGTACCCGGTGACCAGCATCGAGAAGGCGTCGAGCAGCAGCACGATCCACAGCACGGAGCGCCAGCGCGGCCTCCGGGACATGCCTACGGCCGTCATGTACGCGATGACGGGCGCCAGATAGCCGTGCACAGGGTCGGTGAGGGCGTGGATGTCACCGGGGGAGGGCTGGGTGAGCGCTTCCTGGATCGAGCCCGGCGCGGCCTTGGCGACCCACAGGTCCGTGGCGAGTGTCACTCCGTGGGCGAGGACCGCCGCGAGGACGCCGTCGGCGATGCGCAGCCCGTCCCGCTTGATCAGCCGCTCGATCGCGAACGCGACCGGCACCAGCAGGATCGCGATGCTGGACGCGAGCCCCGCGATCTTGATCAGCAGGTCCGGCGCCTGCCCGGTGCCCTTGTTGATGTCCTGTTCGAGCCCCGAGGTCGTGCCGTGGGCGAACGCGGCGATCGCGAGCAGGACGACGATCGCGAGAACGCCCACCAGGAGGCGCATGAGATCGGAAGGGCGGTGCACGCGCGCGGGGAGCAACGGTTCGTCGCCTTCGACCTCCTCGATGTGCGGGTCGTCGCCGCAGTCGTCGAGGCCGGGCGCGGATCCGGGCGCGGGCGTCTCCGCGGGACCCTCCGCAGGGCCCTGCTCATGGGCGTCGGCGGTGTCAGGGCGCGACGCAGCGTCAGAGGTGCCCTCCGCGTCCTCGGGGTGCACACCCTGCTGCTTCATCGTCTCTTCTTGATCTCGTATCACCGGTCACCGCCCGCACGATGGTGGCATGCCCCACCGACACACGGGGGCATCAGGGTGCAAATGCGGGGGCGCACAGTCTGCCCCACGCGCCGCTCCGGGGCGAGGGATACCCGCAGTCGCCAGCGCGTCGCATTGTCGGTGGGGTACGGCAGGATGGGGCGGATGAGCGAGGAGAGCCTTCCCGACGACACCACCCCGGGGTACGGAGACATCCCCCCGGAGTACGACGACGGTCCTGAGCGTGACAATGGCCACGCGCTGCCCGCCTACGCGGAACGCGTCCTGGACGTCACCGAACGGATCCCGCCCGGTCACGTCATGACGTACGGAGACGTCGCCGAATGGCTCGAGGAAGGCGGACCGCGCCAGGTCGGCCGTGTGATGGCCCTCTACGGAGGAGCCGTTCCCTGGTGGCGGGTCGTCCGCGCGGACGGCACGCTGCTCCCCGGCCACGAACTGCGGGCGCTCGACCAGTACCGCGCGGAGGGCACCCCTCTGAAGGAGGCGAGCAGGGCCGCCGAGGGCCATCTGCCGCGCGTCGACATGAAACGGGCGCGGTGGGACGGCGGCGAGCACGCGGACGGTCACACCTGACAGCTTCCGCCACCGGACGCGGCCCGGGGCGACCTGTGGCCCATACGGGGGAAACCCGGCACGTCCGTGGCATGCCGTACGTTCGAGGGGCGAGGGACACAGGGGACGGGCGAGTCCTGAGGGAACGCGCGGAAGTCCCGCTTCCCGGCGACCCGTCGGCGTAGCGTCGGCTGCACCTGTCCCCCTCACCTCGCGGCCACCGCCCTCCACGCGCGGTGGTCAGGCAACCAGTACACCCACCAGGACCGGCGAACCACGTGAGCTCCTCATCCTCCACCAGGCGCCTGTCGCACCCCCAGGTGCGACAGGGGAACCGTGGCGCTTACCGACTGGTGCGTACCCCGCCGACCCGGCCGGCTCCCCCTCGTCTGGACGCGCCACAGCGCTCGGTGGTTGACCACGGGGCCGGCCCGCTGCTCGTCCTCGCAGGTCCGGGCACCGGCAAGACCACCACTCTGGTGGAGTCCGTCGCCGCACGGATCGCCCGGGGAGGTGACCCCGCTCGGATCCTCGTGCTGACGTTCAGCCGCAAGGCGGCCGTCGAACTCCGCGACCGCATGGCCCTGCGCATCGGCGCCGCCCGCGCTCCCCGGGCGACCACGTTCCACTCGTTCTGCTACGCCCTGGTCCGCGCCCACCAGGACAGCGACCTGTTCGTCGAGCCGCTGCGGCTGCTCTCCGGCCCCGAACAGGACGTCGCCGTACGCGAACTGCTCGCGGGCCAGCCCGACCTGGAGCGGCTCGGCCTCGCCCACGTGCGCTGGCCCGACGAACTGCGCGCCTGCCTCACCACCCGGGGCTTCGCCGACGAGGTCCGCGCGGTCCTCGCCCGCAGCCGCGAACTGGGCCTGGATCCGGGCTCCCTGGACGCCTTCGCCCGCCGCATCGGCCGCCCCGACTGGCGTGCCGCCGCCGCCTTCCTGGCCGAGTACCTCGACGTACTCGACCTCCAGGGAGTGCTCGACTACGCGGAACTCGTCCACCGCGCGGTGCTCCTCGCGCACCGCCCCGAGGTCGCCGAGAAGCTTGCCGCGCAGTACGACGCCGTGTTCGTCGACGAGTACCAGGACACCGACCCCGCCCAGGTACGGCTGCTGCACGCCCTCGCCGGCGGTGGCCGCACCCTCGTCGCCTTCGGCGACCCCGACCAGTCGATCTACACGTTCCGGGGCGCCGATGTGAACGGCATCCTGGAGTTCCCGAACGCCTTCCCGCGCGCGGACGGGCAGCCGGCGCCCGTGGAGGTGCTCGGGACCTCCCGACGCTCCGCCGCCGACCTGCTGGACGCCACCCGCCTGCTCACCCAGCGCATGCCCCTGACCCGCCTCCCGGCCCAGAAGGTGCGCGCCCACCGCGAGCTGTCCCCGGTACGGGACGGCGGGAGCGTCGAGGTGTACACCTACGCGACCTCCGGCACGGAGCTGGACAATATCGCCGACATCCTCCGCAGGGCACACCTGGAGGACGGCGTCCCCTGGAACGACATGGCCGTCCTGGTACGCGCCGGCTCCCGGACCATCCCCACGATCCGCCGCGCCCTCACCGCGGCCGGCGTCCCCCTGGACATCGACGGCGACGACCTGCCCCTGCGCCACGAACCGGCGGTGGCACCCCTGCTGACGGCACTGCGGGCGGTGGCGCAGGCGGAGGCTTCGGCACCGCCCGAGGACGGCCCCGAGCTCGCGGAAGCCGCCGACGAGGCGCCCGAGGACGTGAACGCCGTACTGGAAACGGCAGACGAACAGGGCGCCACGGAAGCCGTTCCCGAGGACCGCGCCGCCCCCTCCTGGCTCGACACCGAGACCGCCCTCACCCTGCTGGCCTCCCCCCTCGCCGCCATGGACGCCGCCGATCTGCGGCGCCTGGGCCGGGCGCTGCGCGAGGAGGAGCGGGCCGGTGGCAACCCCGTGCCGCCGCCCTCGGACGAGCTGCTCACCCGGGCGCTCGCCGAACCGGAGCGGCTGGTCGCGCACGACCCCACGTACGCGCGCGGAGCCCAGCGCCTGGGCGCACTGCTGCGCAAGGCACGGGAGCGCCTGGCGGGCGGCGGTACGGCCGAGGAAGCGCTGTGGGACCTCTGGCAGGGCACACCGTGGCCCGGGCGCCTGGAACGGGCCGCACTGCGCGGCGGCGCGGCCGGGCGCAACGCGGACCGTGACTTGGACGCCGTCTGCGCGCTGTTCGCGACCGCCGCCCGCGCGGAGGAGCGCACCGGAGGCCGCGGCGCCCTCAACTTCCTGGAGGAGGTCGACGCCGAGGACATCGCCGCCGACACGCTCACCCGGCGGGCCGTACGACCCGACGCCGTACGCCTGATGACCGCCCACCGCTCCAAGGGCCTGGAATGGCGCCTGGTCGTCGTGGCCGGCGTCCAGGAGGGCCTGTGGCCGGACCTGCGCCGCCGCGGCTCCCTCCTGGAGGCCGACCGCATCGGCCGCGACGGACTCGCCGAACCGCTCACCCCGGGGGCCCTGCTCGCCGAGGAACGCCGCCTGTTCTACGTCGCCGCCACACGCGCGCGTGAACGCCTCGTCGTCACCGCCGTGAAGGCCCCCGCGGACGACGGCGACCAGCCCTCCCGCTTCCTCACCGAACTCGGCGTCGAGCCCAAGGACGTCACCGGCCGCCCGCGCCGCCCGCTGTCGGTCGCCGCCCTGGTCGCCGAGTTGCGCGCCACCACCGTCGACCCGCGTGTGTCGGAGGCCCTCAGGGAGGCCGCCGCGCGCCGGCTGGCCCGGCTGGCCGCCCTCGCCGACGAGGAGGGCCGCCCACTGGTGCCCTCGGCGCATCCGTACCGCTGGTGGGGCATGTACGACCCGACCGAGAGCAAGGTGCCGCTGCGCGACCGCGACCAGCCCGTCGTGCTCTCCGGGAGCGCCCTCGATCAGCTCGCCAACACCTGTTCCCTACAATGGTTCCTGGGCCGCGAGGTGAAGGCCGACGCGCCCGCGACCGCCGCTCAGGGCTTCGGGAACGTGGTGCACGTCCTGGCCGACGAGGTCGCCTCCGGTCGCACGCCCGCCGATCTCGCCGTCCTCATGGAGCGCCTCGACACCGTGTGGAACGCGCTCGCCTTCGACGCCCCCTGGAAGTCGGCCCAGGAGAAGGACAACGCGCGCGTGGCGCTCGAACGCTTCCTGAAGTGGCACGTCGACTCCAACGGCGTCCGCACCGGCCGCACACCGGTCGCCAGCGAGCACGACTTCGACGTCACCCTCGCGGCGGGCGACTACGAAGTGCGCATCCGCGGCTCCATGGACCGCGTCGAGGCGGACGGCGAAGGACGCGCCTACGTGGTCGACTTCAAGACCGGCAAGCAGACGCCGACCGCCCGCGAGGTGGAGCGCCACCCGCAACTCGCCGTCTACCAGATCGCGGTCCGCGAGGGAGCCGTGGACGAGGCCTTCGACGGAGTACGTCCCGAAGCGGGCGGCGCCGAACTCGTCCAGCTGCGCCAGGGCGCCCCCCTGCGGGACGGCGGCGAGACCCTGCCCAAGGTGCAGGCCCAGGAGCCCCTGGAGGGGGAGTGGGCCGGTGAGCTGCTGGCCACCGCCGCGGGCAAGGTCCTCGACGAGCGGTTCACGCCCACGGCCGGACAGCACTGCGCGCACTGCGCGTTCCGCGCCTCGTGCAGTGCGCGGCCCGAGGGGCGACACGTCGTCGAGTAACTCGCGTGACGTATCGCACCACATGTGTTGACCTGCGCTTCTTCTGCACCTGAGGGCGATTGGTCCTCGACTGTCAGTGGCCGCCGCTAGCCTTCCCGACATGCCCGCCCGTATCACCGATCCCGACCAGCTCAAGGAGCTCCTCGGCATCCCGTTCACCCCGGAGCAGACGGCCTGCATCGTCGCGCCGCCCGCCCCGCAGGTGATCGTGGCCGGAGCCGGCTCGGGCAAGACGACGGTGATGGCGGCCCGCGTGGTGTGGCTGGTCGGCACCGGGCAGGTCGCCCCTGAGCAGGTCCTCGGCCTGACGTTCACCAACAAGGCCGCCGGTGAACTCGCCGAGCGTGTCCGCAAGGCGCTCATCAAGGCGGGCGTCACCGATCCCGACGTCATCGACCCGGACAACCCCCGGGGCGAGCCCGTCATCTCGACCTACCACGCCTTCGCGGGCCGCCTCCTGACCGACCACGGCCTGCGCATCGGGCTCGAACCGACGGCCCGCCTGCTCGCCGACGCCACCCGCTTCCAGCTCGCTGCGCGCGTGCTGCGCGAGGCCCCCGGCCCCTACCCGGCCCTCACCCGCTCCTTCCCGGACCTCGTCAGCGACCTCCTCACCCTCGACGGCGAGCTGTCCGAACACCTCGTACGCCCCGAGGAGTTGCGAGCCCACGACGCCGGCCTGCTGCGCGACCTGGAGGGCCGCAAGCTCAGCAACGCCGAGCTGCGCAAGGTCCCCGAGGCAGCCGCCGCCCGGCGTGAACTCACCGAGCTGGTGAGCCGCTACCGCAGCGCCAAGCGCGAACGCGACCTGCTCGACTTCGGGGACCAGATCGCCCTCTCCGCGACGCTGGCCCGCACCCGCCCGGAGGTCGGCGACATCCTGCGCGACGAGTTCCGGGTGGTGCTCCTGGACGAGTACCAGGACACCTCGGTGGCCCAACGCATCCTCCTGGCAGGCCTGTTCGGCGCCGGCACGGGCCACCCGGTGACCGCCGTCGGCGACCCCTGCCAGGCGATCTACGGCTGGCGCGGCGCGTCCGTCGCCAACCTGGACGACTTCCCGGAGCACTTCGCGCACGCCGACGGCCGCCCCGCCACCCGCCAGTCGCTCAGCGAGAACCGCCGCAGCGGCGGCCGTCTCCTCGACCTCGCCAACGACCTCGCCGAGCCCCTGCGCGCCATGCACGCGGGCGTGGAGGCCCTCCGCCCGGCCCCCGGCGCCGAGCGCGACGGCATGGTGCGCTGCGCGCTGCTGCCCACCCACGCCGAGGAGATCGACTGGCTCGCCGACTCCGTCGCCCATCTCGTACGGACCGGGACGGCGCCCGGCGAGATCGCCGTCCTGTGCCGCACGGCCACCGACTTCGCCGAGATCCAGGGCGCCCTGGTGGCCCGCGACATCCCGGTCGAGGTGGTCGGCCTCTCCGGCCTGCTGCACCTCCCCGAGGTCGCCGACCTCGTCGCCGTCTGCGAAGTCCTCCAGGACCCCGGTGCCAACGCCTCCCTGGTCCGGCTGCTGACCGGCCCGCGCTGGCGCATCGGCCCGCGCGACCTCGCCCTCCTGGGCCGCCGCGCCCGCCACCTGGTGGCGCACACGCGCGTGGGGGACGACGAGGACCCCGACCGCCGCCTCGCCGAAGCCGTCGAGGGGGTCGACCCGTCCGAGGTGATATCGCTCGCCGACGCCCTCGACACGTTCCTGGAGACCCCCCTCTACGGCGCCGACCGCACCGGGGACGACGACGGGCTGCCCTTCTCGCCGGACGCGCGCGTGCGCTTCGCCCACCTGGCCACCGAACTGCGCGACCTGCGCCGCTCCCTGTCCGACCCCCTGATGGACGTCCTGCACCGCGTCCTCGCCGTCACCGGCCTGGAGGTCGAACTCGCGGCCTCCCCGCACGCGTTGGCCGCCCGCCGCCGCGAGACCCTGTCGAACTTCCTGGACGTCGCCGCCTCCTTCGCCGCGGGCGACGGCGAGGCGACCCTGCTCGCCTTCCTCGGCTTCCTGCGCACCGCCGCCCAGTACGAGAAGGGCCTCGACAACGCCCTGCCCGGCGGCGAGAACACCGTCAAGGTCCTCACCGCGCACAAGTCCAAAGGCCTGGAGTGGGACGTCGTGGCCGTCCCCGGCCTGGTCACCGGGACCTTCCCCAGCGGCCAGGGCCGCGAGAAATGGACCGCCCAGGGCAAGGTCCTGCCGCACGCGCTGCGCGGCGACACCGCCACCCTGCCCGACGTCGCGTCCTGGGACTCCCGAGGCCTGAAGGCCTTCCACGAAGCGATGAAGGACCACCAGCACACCGAGGAACTCCGCCTCGGCTACGTCACCTTCACCCGCCCCCGCTCCCTCCTCCTCGGCTCCGGCCACTGGTGGGGCCCCTCCCAGAAGAAGCCCCGCGGCCCCTCCGACTTCCTGACGGCCCTGTACGACCACTGCGCGGCCGGGTACGGCGAGATCGAGGCCTGGGCGGACGAACCCGAGGAGGGCGAGGAGAACCCCGCCCTGCACACGGCCACCGCCGACCAGGCCTGGCCGCTCCCCCTGGACGACACCGCGCTGGCCCACCGCCGCTCGGCGGCCCGGATGGTCCTCGACCACCTGGAGCACCTCGCCGCCCATGACGACGGCCACCCCGCGGCCACCCACGACCCGAACACCGTTCCCGACGACCCGGACTGGCCCCCGCCACCCGAGGACGAGGAACCTCCTTACGAAGAGCCCCCTTTCGGGGAGCCTCCCTACGAGGAGTCCCTTCCCGGGACGGCAGGCGAGGCCGAAGAAGCCCTCCCGGAGGACGACCCCGCCGACTGGGACGCCTGGACCACGGACCGTCCGACCCTCCCGCACCAGGCGACGGCCCCGCACGCCGCCGCTCACTCCAGTCCGCTGGGGGGCGCACGCCCGCACCCCGCCGATCCGCCCGGCACGCCCCTCACCCCCGAGGAAGCCCGCGCCGTCGCCTCCTGGGACCGCGACCTCGACGCCCTCACGGGTGAACTCCTGCGTGCCCGCCGAGGCGTCACCGACGTACCCCTGCCGGCCTCCCTCACGGCCACCCAACTGCTGCTCCTGGCCGCCGACCCGGACGCGCTCGCGCAGGAACTCGCACGCCCCCTGCCACGCCCGCCGCAGCCCGCCGCGCGCCGGGGAACCCGCTTCCACGCGTGGGTGGAATCACGCTTCGAAGAGCTGACCCTGCCCATGCTGGAGCCGGACGAACTGCCAGGTGGCGAGGCCGAGATCGCCGACGAACGCGATCTGGAGGAACTCAAGGAAGCCTTCGAACGCACCGAGTACGCCCGGCGCACGCCCTACCGCGTGGAGACCCCCTTCCAGCTCGCGATCGCCGGCCGCGTCGTACGGGGCCGTATCGACGCCGTCTACAGAGAAGGCGACGGCGACGGGACGACGTACGAGATCCTCGACTGGAAGACCAGCCGCACCCGCGCCGCCGACCCGCTCCAGCTCGCGATCTACCGTCTGGCCTGGGCAGAGCGGCAGGGAGTGCCCCTGGAGGCGGTCACGGCCGCGTTCCTGTACGTGCGCGGCGGCGAGGTCGTCCGGCCGGAGAACCTCCCGGACCGGGCCGCGCTGGAGCGACTGCTGCTGGAGGAGCCGGGCGCGCAAGCAAACTGTGAGGAACCGCCCACCGAGGATGTCAGTGCGGGCCGATAGGCTCGTGACCATGAGCCACACCGTTGACAGTGCCGTCAGCGCGGTCCGCACGTACATCGAGCAGCACCGCGCAGCCTTCCTCGACGATCTCACCGAGTGGCTGCGCATCCCGTCCGTGTCGGCGCAGCCCGACCACGCGCCCGACGTCCGGCGCAGCGCGGACTGGCTCGCCGCCACACTTCGGAAGACCGGCTTCCCGACCGTCGAGGTCTGGCCCACGCCGGGCGCCCCCGCCGTCTTCGCCGAGTGGCCCTCCGACGACCCCGAGGCACCCACCGTCCTCGTCTACGGCCATCACGACGTCCAGCCCGCCGCCCGCGAGGACGGCTGGGACAGCGACCCCTTCGAGCCCGTCGTCCGCGAGAACCGCCTCTACGCGCGCGGTGCGGCCGACGACAAGGGCCAGGTGTTCTTCCACACACTCGGCGTCCGCGCCCATCTCGCCGCCACCGGCCGCACCGCCCCCGCCGTGCACCTGAAGCTGCTCGTCGAGGGCGAGGAGGAGTCCGGCTCCCCGCACTTCCGGGCGCTCGTCGAGGAGCACGCCGACCGGCTCGCCGCCGACGCCGTGATCGTCTCCGACACCGGCATGTGGTCCGAGGACACCCCCACGGTGTGCACCGGCATGCGTGGCCTCGCCGAATGCGAGATCCGGCTGCACGGCCCCGACCAGGACATCCACTCCGGCTCCTTCGGCGGCGCCGTGCCCAACCCGGCGACCGCCGCCGCCCGCCTGGTGGCCGCCCTGCACGACGAGCACGCACGCGTGGCCGTCCCCGGCTTCTACGACGGCATCGTCGAACTCACCGACCAGGAGCGCGGACTCCTCGCCGAACTGCCCTTCGACGAGAAGGAGTGGCTGCGCACCGCCAAGTCGCACGCCACCCACGGAGAGGCCGGACACACCACCCTGGAGCGCATCTGGGCCCGCCCCACCGCCGAGGTCAACGGCATCGGCGGTGGCTACCAAGGCCCCGGCAGCAAGACGATCATCCCGTCCTCGGCCATGGTGAAGCTCTCCTTCCGGCTGGTCGCGGGACAGGACCCCGACCACATCGAGCAGGTCGTCCGGGCCTGGGCCGCCCAGCAGGTGCCCGACGGGATCCGCCAGGAGATCACCTTCAGCGCGGCCACGCGTCCGTGCCTGACACCCCTGGACCACCCGGCCCTGCGGTCCGTCGTCCGCGCCATGGGCCGCGCCTTCGACACACCGGTCCTCTTCACCAGAGAGGGCGGCTCCGGACCGGCCGCCGACCTCCAGGAAGTCCTCGGAGCACCCGTCCTCTTCCTGGGCATCTCCGTCCCCTCCGACGGCTGGCACGCCCCGAACGAGAAGGTCGAACTCGACCTCCTCCTGAAAGGCGTCGAAACCACCGCCCACCTGTGGGGAGACCTCGCCGACACCTGGCGCCACGCGCCCTGACGACCCACGCGATCCGAAACGGCCACGCGCGCGGGGCACACTGGAAGCACCGCCCCGCGCACCCCGTCCCCGCCGGACCCGGTCGCCTCCTGCCGTACGTCCCGCTGAACCGCCCGCCGAAACAATCCGCATTGCCGGGGGAGTTGGAAGCACCCGTGACCACCTGGACCGACCACACAGCCGATCGACCCATCTCGCTCACCGCCCCGAGCGGCATCGACCGAGCCGCCCACCACCGGCTCGACGAGGCCTGGCTCGCCGCGGCGTGGAGCCACCCCACCACCCGCTGCTTCGTGGTCTCCGGCGGCCAGGCCCTCATCGACGAGGCGCCCGACGGCAGCACCGAACTCGTCATGACCCCGTCGTTCGAGGCCCCCCTCACGGAGGCGCACCGCTACTTCCTGGGCACCGACGACGACGGCGTCAGCTACTTCGCCCTGCAGAAGGACTCCCTGCCCGGTCGTATCGACCAGTCGGCGCGGCCCGCGGGCCTGCGCGAGGCCGGCCTGCTGCTGTCGCCCCGGGACGCCGGCCTGATGGTGCACGCGGTCGCCCTGGAGAACTGGCAGCGTCTGCACCGCTTCTGCTCCCGCTGCGGCGAGCGCACGGTGATCGCCGCGGCCGGCCACATCCGCCGCTGCCCCGCGTGCGGCGCCGAGCACTACCCGCGCACCGACCCCGCCGTGATCATGGCCGTCACCGACGAGGAGGACCGCATCCTGCTCGGCCGCCAGGTCCACTGGCCCGAGGGCCGCTTCTCGACGCTCGCCGGCTTCGTGGAGCCCGGTGAGTCCATCGAGCACTCGGTGCGCCGCGAGGTCTTCGAGGAGGCCGGTATCACCGTCGGCCACGTCGAGTACGTCGCCAGCCAGCCCTGGCCCTTCCCGTCCAGCCTGATGCTCGGCTTCATGGCCCGCGCCACCTCGACCGACATCAACGTCGACGGCGACGAGATCCACGAGGCCCGCTGGTTCTCCCGGGAGGAACTCCGCGCCGCCTTCGAGGCCGAAGAGGTGCTCCCGCCGTACGGCATCTCGATCGCGGCCCGCCTGATCGAGCTCTGGTACGGCAAGCCGCTGCCGACGCGGACCTTCGTCTGAGCCGACCGGGGCGCCGATGACCGACCCCTACTGGAACCACAACGTCCACTACCACCCCGTGGTGGTGGACGCCGTGCCGGAGGGCTGCCGCACCGCCCTGGACGTCGGCTGCGGCGACGGCCTGCTCGCCCGCAAGCTGGCGGGCAGGGCCGGGTCCGTGACGGGCGTGGACCGTTCGCCCGAGATGATCCGGCTCGCTCGCGCGGACGTTCCGGAGAACGTCACCTTCGTAGAGGCCGACTACCTCGACGGAACCTCGCTCGTCGACGGCACGTACGACCCCGACGGCACGTACGACTTCGTCAGCGCGGTCGCCGTCGTCCACCACACGGAGTTCGCGAACGCCGTGACCCGCCTGGTGAGCCTGCTGGCGCCCGGCGGCCGACTGGTGATCGTCGGCCTGGCGTACAACAAGACGTTCCTGGACCGGATGATCAGCGGCTGCGGACTGCCCGTGAGCCGGTTCCTGGCGCGACGGCACGGCGGGAAACTGGGGCCTGTCGGCATGCCCGTCGAGGACACGTCCACGTCCTGGGGAGAGGCCCGCCGGAACGTCCGGCGGCTGCTGCCCGGGGCGCGGTACCGGCGACGGCTCCTGTGGCGTTACATCGTCGTGTGGGACAAGCCGGTCGCGTCGCGAGAACGCCGAGAGGGCGGCCCCTGATCACGGGGCCGCCCTCTTCGGAGTCGCGCGCGGTGCGTCGTTCAGGCGCCGATCTTCTGCTTGACCTGGGCCAGCGAAGGGTTCGTCAGCGTCGAACCGTCCTCGAAAAGCACGGTCGGGACCGTCTGGTTCCCGCCGTTCGCCTTCTCGACGAACGCCGCCGACGCCGGGTCCTGCTCGATGTTGATCTCGGTGTACGCGATTCCCTCGCGGTCCATCTGGCCCTTCAGCCGACGGCAGTAACCGCACCACGTGGTGCTGTACATCGTCACAGTGCCCGACATTCTCTCGCGCTCCTCAACAGCTCGGGGATGGGTCCTCGCAGTGGGGAGAACGTACGCGACACGGCCGCCATTCCCGCCGGGGGTATCCCGCGGCACGTGACGCCTGCCGCATTAGTACGACTGCGGGGGCCTCCCTGTGGACAACCGACTCACCTGTCTCCGGCGACCTGGCAGCATGGCGGTGTGACAGCAGCAACGCACTCCTCCCTCTTCCCGCAGGTACCGGACTCGGCCGACGCGGTGCTCGAAGGGCTCGACCCCGAGCAGCGCGAAGTGGCCACCGCCCTGCGCGGTCCGGTGTGCGTGCTGGCGGGAGCCGGCACGGGCAAGACCCGGGCGATCACCCACCGCATCGCCTACGGAGTGCGCGCCGGGGTCCTGCAGTCCTCCAGCGTGCTGGCCGTCACCTTCACCAACCGCGCCGCCGGCGAGATGCGCGGCCGGCTGCGCCAGCTCGGCGCCACCGGAGTCCAGGCGCGCACGTTCCACTCGGCGGCGCTGCGCCAGCTCCAGTACTTCTGGCCGAAGGCGATCGGCGGCAGCATGCCCCGACTCGTCGACCGCAAGATCCAGCTCGTCGCCGACGCGGCCGCCGCCTGTCGCATCCGCCTCGACCGCGGCGAACTGCGGGACGTCACAGCGGAGATCGAGTGGTCCAAGGTCACCCAGACCGTGCCCTCGGACTACGCGGCGGCGGCGGCCAAGGCGGGCCGCGACGTCCCCCGCGCCCCCGCCGAGATCGCCCAGCTCTACGCCACCTACGAGGACGTCAAGCGCGACCGCGCGGTCATCGACTTCGAGGACGTCCTGCTGCTCACCGTCGCCGTCCTCCAGGACCGGCACGACATCGCCGAACAGGTCCGCTCGCAGTACCAGCACTTCGTCGTCGACGAGTACCAGGACGTCAGCCCCCTCCAGCAACGTCTCCTGGAGCTGTGGCTCGGCGAGCGCGACAGCCTGTGCGTCGTCGGCGACGCCAGCCAGACGATCTACTCCTTCACCGGAGCGACCCCGGACCACCTCCTCGACTTCCGCACCCGCCACCCCGGCGCCACCGTCGTCAAGCTGGTCCGCGACTACCGCTCCACACCCCAGGTCGTCCACCTCGCCAACGGCCTGCTCTCCCAGGCCCGCGGCCGTGCCGCCGACCACCGCCTGGAGCTGATCTCCCAGCGCGCAGCCGGACCCGAGCCCGTCTACGCCGAGTACACCGACGAGCCCGCCGAGGCCGAGGGCGCCGCCCGCCGCATCCGCGAACTCATGGACGCGGGCGTCCCGGCCAGCGAGATCGCGATCCTCGTCCGGACGAACTCCCAGTCCGAGACCTACGAACAGGCACTCGCCGACGCCGGGGTCCCCTACCAACTGCGCGGCGCGGAGCGGTTCTTCGACCGCCCCGAGGTGCGCAAGGCCGGCATCGCCCTGCGCGGCGCGGCCCGCTTCGGGGGCAACGACTCCCTCCTGGACGACGTCATCGACCTGCCCTCCCAGGTCCGTGCCGTCCTCTCGGGCGAGGGCTGGACCACCGAGCCCCCGGCCGGCTCCGGCGCCGTCAGAGAGCGCTGGGAGTCGCTGGCCGCCTTGGTCAACCTCGCCCAGGACTTCGCCGCCGCCAGACCCGGAGCCACCCTCGCCGACCTCGTGGCCGAACTCGACGAGCGGGCCAACGCCCAGCACGCCCCGACCGTCCAGGGCGTCACCCTCGCCTCCCTGCACTCCGCCAAGGGCCTGGAGTGGGACGTCGTCTTCCTGGTCGGCGTCGCCGAGGGCATGATGCCGATCACCTACGCGAAGACCGACGAGCAGATCGAGGAGGAGCGCCGTCTCCTCTACGTCGGCGTCACCCGCGCCAGAGAGCGTCTGCACGTCTCCTGGGCCCTGTCCCGCTCACCCGGCGGCCGCCCCAGCCGCCGCCCCAGCCGTTTCCTCAACGGCCTGCGCCCCGGCTCCACCGGCGGTGCGGCCAGACCCGGCGCGGTCGCCCCCGGCGGTATCGAGCGCGGCTTCACCAGCAGCGGCCCCAAGGCCGTCCCGCGGCGGACCCAGCGCACCGTGGCCCGCTGCCGGGTCTGCGGCCGCACGCTCACCGAGGCTGGTGAGATGAAGCTGATGCGCTGCGAGGACTGCCCCTCCGACATGGACGAGGGCATCTACGAGCGGTTGCGCGAGTGGCGGGAGGTCCAGGCGCAGCGCAGCGGCCAGCCGGCGTTCTGCGTCTTCACCGACAAGACGCTGATGGCGATCGCCGAGACGGTCCCCGACGACGACGGCGAACTCGCGAGGATCCCCGGCGTCGGCGTACGCAAGCTCAACCGTTACGGGGCCGATGTCCTGGCCATCTGCGGCGGTCAGGAGCCTGCGGAGGGTGCCGCGGAGGACTGATTCAAACTCGTCGAAAAAATAGTTTGCGCATGCCCCAGCAATCCCCATAGGTTCTTAGACACGGGAACAGGGGGCCTTCTCGAAGGCCTGGATCCCGTGTTGTACTTGCATATCCGAAGGGCCGGGTTCACCCCCGGTCCCCCGAGACGCCGAGAGGAGGCGATTCCAGTGATCAGCATCAACACCAGCTCCAGCAGCACCGTGAAAATGACCGATCCCTCGGTCGTCTCCCTGTGCATGCTCGGCGTTTCGAACCTGGGCACCGGTCTGTCCGGCATTTCCGCCGTCCGTCCGGCGTCCGCACTGTCTCTCGCGGTCCTTCCCGTCCGTGAGCGCAATGAGCGACCGACCAAGGCACTGGAAGCAGTAGCGGCACAGGCGCAGGCCTATGCCTTTGCGGCCGGTGCCGGAGGCCGGAAGCAGACGACGACGCAGCACCACCAGATGTGGGCCTTCCGTGGGCCAGAACCCTGGAGTGATCCAGCCTGATCGATCAGGCCGGCGCCTTCAGGGCCGCGGAACCCCATCCGGGATCCGCGGCCCTTCTGTTTTCCCCGAACGGGGACGACGGAGCGAAGGGGCCTCGGGACAAGAAAAGAACCCGGTACCAAGCCGACACCCCGCCCAACAGGGCCGGACCGACCAGACGAGGAAGAACAACCGTGCAACTCGAAGCGCACGCCCCGTCCGTACCGCCTTCCGAAACGATCACCCCGCCCGGCCTCACGGAGGACTCCACCTTGACTCCGCTCACTGCGCTCACCGCGCTCGACGACGCCATCGAGAACCTCGGCGTGCCCGTCCCCTGCCGTTCCTACGACCCGGAGGTCTTCTTCGCCGAGTCGCCGGCCGATGTCGAGTACGCCAAGTCCCTCTGCCGCACCTGCCCGCTGATCGAGGCCTGCCTCGCCGGGGCCAAGGAGCGGCGCGAGCCCTGGGGCGTCTGGGGTGGCGAGCTGTTCGTCCAGGGTGTCGTCGTGGCCCGCAAGCGGCCCCGTGGCCGTCCGCGCAAGAACCCGGTCACGGCATGAACATCTTCGGAACGATCGACCGCCCCCTCACGCACGACCCCAAGAAGCAGGCCCCGATGAAGCCGTCCACTCCCAGCGAGCCCGCGGGCTCCGCGATCCCAGACTTCACCACCCCGGGTGCGACCGAGTCGCGCCAGAACAGGACCCGAGAGATGCAACTCATCCCAGAAGCCCTGGCTCGTGCGCATATGCACGAGCGCATGCAGGACGCCGAGCGGGAACGCCGGGCCGTGCGCCTGGCGACCGCTCGCCGGATGCAGCGCAGGGCCGAGCGTGCCTCGATGCGCGCCCGCCGTGCGCTCGCCATGGCCGTCATGCAGTAATCGCTCACACCTGAAGCGGTGGCCTCCCGACCCGGGAGGCGAAAGCTCCCCGCGGGGCCGGTCCGTCCGAACGGACCGGCCCCGCGGTGCGTTCAGGCCGCGGATCCCCGGGTACGGCGTATCGTCGCCCGGGTGACGAGTCGTCCCGGAGACAGTGACGCCAGCGCCTCCACCGCGGAGCCCCAGCCTCTGGTGTGCGCCCGCTGCGGCGTCCGGTCCGAGGACCCGCAGCCCACCTGGACCTGTTCCATGGAGCACGGAACCCGGCACTACCTCTGCGACACCTGCGCGAGGGAGAACCTCAGGGCGATCGAAGGACGGCTCGACCCGGCCTGGTGGTAGCCCCGCACGACGCCAGGCCGCAGGCAACCCGGCCGGGCGTCACAGGGCCGCGCGCCGCCCGGCGGCCCACCGGCCCCCGGCACCCCCGGCCCATCACCGACCTCCGGCTCACGCCTCCGCCGCGGGGTCCTCGTCGTCCAGGAACTCCTCGTACTCGTCCTCCGGTACGAACCCCGGCAGCCACTCCTCCAACTCCTCGCGCAGCCGCACCGTCGCACCCAGCTGGCACAGCACGCCGATTGTGCTCAATGTCACCCGGTGTATCAGGAGGTACGCCGGCGGCAGGTTCAACTGCTTGCCCAACTGATGGGCGGGGGAGCGGGGATCGGCGATGCGGGCGGCCTGGCTGCGCATCCAGCCGCGGGTGAAGGTGAACTCGTCGACCTGGGCCGGTTCGATGATCGGCACGAGGTAGTCGAGGACGGCGTCGGGGTCCAGCTCTATCGACTCCTTGACGAAGCCCTCCGTGCGCAGCAGTTCGTAGACCGCGTCGGCGTCGCCGTCGAGCGTCATGCGCAGGGAGTCGCCGATGGGCGTCGGCAGGCCGCCGGGGAGGCGGTCGACCGTGCCGAAGTCCAGGACACCCAGCCGCCAGTCGTCGCCCTTGCCGTCGGGGTCGGCGGGCAGCAGCCGGAAGTTGCCCGGGTGCGGGTCCGCGTGGAGGAGGCCGGTGCGGGCCGGGCCGGAGAAGAGGAAGCGGGCCAGGAGCTGGCCCGCCCGGTCGCGCTGCTCCTGGGTGCCGTCGGCGATCACCTCCGAGAGCGGGATCCCCTCCATCCACTCCGTGACCAGGACCTGGTCGCACTGGTGGACCACGGCGGGCACCACGACATCCGGGTCGCCCTCGAACTCCTCCGCGTGCACCTGCTGAGCCTGTGCCTCCAGGGCGTAGTCCAGCTCCTCGGAGACCCGGTCGCGCAGCTCGGCGATGAGCGGCTTGATGTCCATCCCGGGGATGAGCGGGCCCAACAGGCGGGCGAAACGGCTCAGTTGGGTCAGGTCGGACAGGAGGGCCTCGCCGGCGCCCGGGTACTGCACCTTGACCGCGACCTCGCGGCCGTCGTGCCACACCGCCCGGTGCACCTGGCCGATCGACGCGGCGGCCGAGGGTTTCTCCTCGAACTCCTGGAACAGCTCGCGCCAGTCCGCGCCGAGCCGCTCCTCCAGCACACCGTGCACGGTGCGTGTCGGCATCGGTGGCGCGGCCTCCTGGAGCTTGGTCAGTGCGGCGCGGTAGGGGCCCGCGACCTCCTCGGGCAGCGCCGACTCGAAGACGGACAGTGCCTGCCCGAACTTCATCGCACCGCCCTTGAGCTCGCCGAGCACCTTGAACAGCTGCTCGGCCGTGCGCTGCTGCAGCTCGCGGCCGACGATGTCCGCGGATTCGCCCACGATCCGTTTGCCGAGCCCCCACGTCGCTCTCCCGGCGAAGCCGAGCGGGAGCGCGGCGAGCTTGGCGGTACGGGTGACCGCCTTGCGGGGAAGATCAGACATGCGCCCTCCAAGTCCCGGCCGGCCGGCCCGAGTCCGCCTTACGGCGCACATCCCTCGAAGGCCGGTCCTCTGCCATTGTCGCGTGTCGATCCTCGTCCGTAGAGGTGTGTCCCTCCTTACCTTTCTCCGGGCCCTTCTCCGAGGCTCCGCAGGGGCAGCCGGAATGCGCCCAGACCGGTCGCGCGTGCCAGTGCAGAGCGGGTAGTGAGACCTCCCAGCGCGCGCCCGTGCTCGACGGCGACTGCCCGTCGAGGAAGGCGAGCGCGTGCGCGGCCGCCAGCCCGGCGACGGTCGTGGCCAGCGTCAGATCGCAGGGCCGCACCTGGGGCTGCCTGCCGGAGCGCCACTGGGCGACCAGCCGGGGCCAGGTCGGATCGCGGTCGGTGCGCGCGTGGTGCAGGCAGCCCGCGCAGGACGTCTCGCCGGGCAGGACCAGCGGGCCCACGACCCCGGTGCCCTCCACGACACCCGCGTACAGATGAGGGGTCCCCGAGGCGATCAGGTCGGTGGCGGCGGCCGGGTCCGGCGCGTACACGGCGACATCGTCACGCGGGGCGAGGACCACCAGGGAGAATCCGGGGCCGCCGTCCTCCGACGCGGCCCGCGAGGTCCGGCGCGGCGGGCGGCCCGGTGCCGCCCTGCGCACCGCGCGGCGCGCCGCCTCGTCCCTGCGCTCGCCGACCGCCTCGGCGGGCAGCCCGCCCGGAGCGACGTCCCAGGGTTCGGTGACACCACCGTCACGTACAGCGATCTCGCCGACTCCCGCGCCCGACAGCAGCGCGGCGACCACCGCGCCCACCCGGCCCGCGCCCCGCACCTGCACCCGCAGCGCGCGACGCGCCGCCAGACGGCCCAGCGCCGCGCCCGGCTCGGCGGTGGTCAGGGAGAGCGACGCGAGGTCCGGGCGCAGCCGGTCGAGGACGTCCTTCCTCGCGCGGAGGGCGTCGGCCGCGGGGCCGCCGCCGGTCGCGTCGTCCAGCAGACCGGCCCGCGTCAGCCCCTCCACCAGCCGGTCGACATGCCCCTCGGGCAGATCCATCCGGTGACCCTCCTCGCGCAGGAGAGGCAGTCCGCGGGTGCCGTTGAGGAGGTCCAGGAAACTGCCCGTCGCCGTGTCCATGGGGCCCAGCGTCAGCGCGTGCGCCGGTGTCATCCCGAACTGCACGGTGTTGAGATCGCGCCAGCCGCGCCGCAGCGCGGGCTTCACCATCGGATGCATGACAGGCCCCCGTAGCCCTCGGAAGTACGTCCTGTGAGCCGGTGGAACGGGTCGGTGCTCCGCCGGTCATGCCAGCGTGCACGGTCCTGCCCGCGGGTGCCGAAAGTTGTCCACAGGCTGTGGGGATTCGTCGTACGAATCAAACGCTTGGTGGGCGATCGACACCGAACCGTCCCGGGGGCGGGACTTCCCGCGTGTGCAGAGGGTAACGTCGAGCCGTGCCCGCCGACCCACTGCACAGCGCCGGAAAACCACAGCGCAGTACGACGAGCCTGCCGCCAGGCGGCCCGGGGGCGAGCGCGATCGAGGTCCGCAGGAGCGCGCGCAGGCGCCGAACCGTCTCTGCGTACCGCGAGGGCGATCGCACCGTCGTGCTCATCCCCGCCCGCATGTCCGAGGCGGAGGAGAAGCGCTGGGTCACCGTCATGCTCGACAAGCTGGCCGCCCAGGAGAGCAAACGCGTGCTCGGCGACGCTGAGCTGGCCGAGCGCGCCGAGCGGCTGTCGGCCCAGTACTTCGACGGCCGCGCCCGGCCCACCTCGGTGCGCTGGGTCACCAACCAGAACACGCGCTGGGGTTCCTGCACGCCCTCCGAGGGCAGCATCCGCCTCTCGCACCGGCTCCAGGGCATGCCCGAGTACGTCGTCGACTACGTGCTGCTGCACGAGCTGGCGCATCTCCTGGTGCCCGGACACGGGCCGCGGTTCTGGCGGCTCCTGGAGGCGTATCCGCGCACCGAGCGGGCCAAGGGCTACCTCGAGGGCGTGGTCGCGGCCGAGCGGCTGCCCCACCCGCCGGGCGCCCGCGACGAATGACATCCCCTTGTGGGGGATTGTGTACCGGGTCTGTACCGACATCCTCAGGTGTCCGGGATTGCCGTTAGCCTGACGCGACGCACTCGCATTCGGGATGGGGGACGGTCGTTACGCATGGCCAGGGAATTCCAACGCGGCCACAAGGCCAAGATCAGTGACCTCACCGCGGGCACCGATCTGTACGTAGGCGTGCAGATCACCGGCCCCGGACTGACGTTCGACATCAGCTGCTTCGGCCTCGACGCCGGGGAACGGCTCTCGGACGACCGGTACTTCGTGTTCTTCAACCAGCCGAAGTCCCCCGAGGAGTCCATCCAGCTCCTGGGTGCCCAGGCGGGCGACTCGGAGTCGTTCCGCGTCACGCTCGACAGGATCCCGCCGCAGATCCACAAGCTGGCCTTCACGGCGACGATCGACGGCGCCGGGCAGATGTCGCAGATCGCCCCCGGGTACGTCCGGATCGTCGCGGGCGGCGAAGAGGTGGCCCGCTACTCGTTCAACGGCTCGGAGTTCACCACCGAGCGTGCCGTGATGCTGGGCGACTTCTACCTGAAGGACGTCTGGCGGTTCGCGGCCGTCGGACAGGGCTTCGACGGCGGCCTCGAAGCGCTGCTGAAGAACTTCGGCGGCGAGGTCCTGGAGGAGGAGGCGCCCGCCGCGCCGCAGCCGCAGTCCGGCGCCGCCCCGGGATTCGCCCCGCCGCCGCAGGGCGCCGCGCCGCCCGCGTTCGGCGCCCCGTCCGCCCCGGCGCCCGCGCCTGCCCCGCAGGGCTTCACGCCCCCGCCGGCCCCGGCGCCCGCACCCTCCGTGCACGGCGCACCGACGATCATCGCGCCGATGACCCCGCCCGGCGGCGCCCCCGTGCCGCCCCCGGCGCCCGCTCCCGCGCCCTACGGCCAGCAGGCCCCGGGCCAGAGCGCGCCCCTGCCTCCCGGCTACGGTCAGCCGCCCGCGCCTCCCGGCTACGGACAGACACCGCCGCCCCCGCCCGGCTACGGACAGCCTCCCGCGCCTCCCGGCTACGGGCAGCAGCCGTCCTTCGGGCAGGTCCCCGGCCAGGCCGCCGGCTACGGAGTGCCCCAGGGCACTCCCCAGGGCGCCGGTGTGTCGGCCGCGCTGGAGAAGTTCAAGGAGACGCCCACCGGGCAGCGCTGGACGCAGCAGAACAAGAAGCTGATCCGCGTCGACCTCGGCATCGGCGGCCAGCCCGTCCTGGCCCGCCAGGGCAGCATGGTGCTCTACCAGGGCAAGGTCGACTTCGCCTACAAGGGCGCCGGGTTCGCCGGACGGCTCGTGGGCAACGCGACCGGCCAGGAGATGCAGCTGATGCGCTGCACCGGCCACGGCCAGGTCTTCCTCGCAGAGAACTCCACCTATCTGCACCCCGTCGAGCTCCAGGGGGACGCGATCTGCGTCTCCGCGGAGAACGTCCTCGCCTTTGACGAGAGCCTCCAGTACGAGGTGAGACGCATCGAGGGACACGGCATCCCCGGGGGCGCGCTGTTCACGATGCAGTTCCAGGGGACCGGCACCATCGTCGTCAAGACGCACGGCTCGCCCGTGGTGCTGCCCGTCACGCCGACCACGTTCGCCGACTGCAACGCGGTCGTCGCCTGGTCCGCGGCCGCCCAGGTGATCGTCTCCAGCCAGGTCCGGATGCGCCGCAACGCCTATCCGGGCGACACCGGGGAGAGCGTCAACCTGCAGTTCCGGGCAGCCCCCGGCAACTTCATCGTCGTCCAGCCGTACGAGGTCTGAGGGAGCCCGTCATGAACCAGCCGCTCGCGGGCTACGCCCCCGCGCCCGTCTCCGCCCGCATGGAGAACCACGGCAACAACATGCTGAAGGTCGCCATGCAGACCGGAAGCGACCTCTTCGCGCGCGTGGGCTCGATGATCGCCTACGAGGGCTTCATCCAGTACGAGCCCAACCCGCCGGCCGTGCGCCAGATCGCGCGCGACTGGATGACCGGGGAGGGCGCGCCCCTGATGAAGTGCTCCGGCGACGGACTGCTCTACCTCGCCGACTACGGCGCGGACGTCGTCGTGATCAACCTCAACGGCGACGGGATCTCCGTCAACGCCACCAACCTGCTCGCCTTCGACTCCCACCTCACGTGGGGCGTGGAGCGGGTCAAGGGGCTCGCGAAGTTCGCCGGCCAGGGCCTGTGGAACACGAAGATCAGCGGCCAGGGGTGGGTCGCGCTGACCTCCCGGGGCAAGCCGATCGTCGTCGACTGCGGCGGTGGAGAGGACGAGACGTACGTCGACCCGGACGCGCTCGTCGCCTGGTCCCCGAACCTCAAGGTGAAGGGCAAGCGCAGCTTCAAGGCGCAGTCGCTGATCGGCCGCGGCAGCGGCGAGGCCTACCAGATGGCCTTCTCCGGGACGGGCATCGTCGTCGTCCAGCCCAGCGAGGACAGCACCGACCGTCTCCGGTTCCGGGGCTGAGGGGGAGCACGACACCATGCAGAGCCCGCTTTTCGCGTTCAACGACTCGCAGTCCCAGGACCGCTACAGCCTCCAGAACCAGCAGATGCTGCGCATCGTCCTGGAGGGCCACGACGACATCCTCGCCCGCAAGGGCACGATGGTCGCCTACCAGGGGCTCGTCGAGTTCGACGCCGAGTACCAGAGCACCCAGCAGGCCTACGCCCGCGCGGTCACCGGCGAGGGCCTCAGCCTCATGCGCTGCCACGGGCAGGGCACGCTCTTCCTCGCCAACCTCGCCCAGCACATCCACGTGGTGGACGTGGAACAGGACGGCCTGACCGTCGACAGCAGCTACGTCCTCGCCATGGACTCCTCGCTGCACCACGAGATCATCGCCGTGGACAGCCAGTACGGCATCTCCGGCTCCGGGAAGTACCAGCTCAACATCAGCGGCCACGGCAAGGTCGCCCTGATGACCTCGGGCGCGCCCCTGATGATGCAGGTCACGCCCGACAAGTACGTCAACTGCGACGCCGACGCGATCGTCGCCTGGTCCACCGGTCTGCGCGTCCAGATGCAGGCCCAGACGCACTCCTCCGGGGTGTGGCGGCGCCGGGGCAACACCGGTGAGGGCTGGGAGCTCAGCTTCATGGGCAGCGGTTACGCGCTCGTCCAGCCCAGCGAACTGCTGCCGCCGCAGAACGCCGCGATCGGCCAGGGCGTCGCCGCGCAGTTCGGCATGGGCCAGCACGGCGCACACGGGCAGAACCAGGGCAACGCCTGGAGCTGAGGGTCCGGAAAACAGACGTAAGGGGCGCCCGTCATCGCGGGCGCCCCTTACACGTTCGGCGCGTGCCCCACCTCGCTCAGAGCCGGGCGCGCGTCGCCTCCAGCAGCCGTACGACCGACTCGTCCGCCACGGACGCCACCTCGGCGTAGGGGAACCAGCGCAGGTCGAGGGACTCGTCGCTGATCTCCTGGACGGCACCCGGGGGCGCCAGCACCGCGTACTGGACGTCGTAGTGGACGTGGCACGGCGCGGGGATCGCGTGGCGGTCCAGGCGGACCGGGCCGCCCGGCAGCAGGGTCAGGCCCGGGATGCCGGACTCCTCGGCGGCCTCGCGCAGCGCCGCCGATGTCATGGAGGTGTCCTCCGGCTCGCAGTGACCCCCCATCTGGAGCCACATCCGCAGCTTCCTGTGCAGGGTCAGCAGGACCCTGCCGTGCTCCGGGTCGATCACCAGGGCGCTCGCCGTGACATGCCCGGAGTGGCAGGACTTCCACATGCCGTCCGGGTGGGCGGACAGGTGGTCCAGGTAGGCCTGGCGCAGCTCTTCCTGGCCCTCGAAGCTCTTGAGCACGAGGACCGCGTCGTCGTACAGGCTCACTCGGTGCCGTCGTCCTCGGAGTCCTCGTCCTTCTTCAGGTCCGGCTTCTCCGCGGTGCCGCTCGCCGCCTCGCCGAGCATCTTGTCCAGCTCGGAGAAGTCCATCTGCTCGCGGTGCACGAAGCCGTCCGGGTCGTCCAGGTCGGAGGCCGTCGGCAGCATGTCCGGGTGGGCCCACAGGCCGTCTCGGCCGTCGACACCGCGCGCGTCCGTGAGCGAGGCCCACAGACGCGAGGCGTCGCGCAGCCGGCGCGGACGCAGTTCCAGGCCGATCAGCGTGGCGAACGTCTGCTCGGCGGGACCGCCCGTCGCGCGACGGCGCCGCAGGGTCTCGCGGAGCGCGTCCGCGGACGTCAGACGCGGCTTCGCGGCCGCGTGGACCACCGCGTCGACCCAGCCCTCGACGAGCGCCAGAGCCGTCTCCAGACGGGCCAGGGCGGCCTTCTGCTCCGGGGTGTCCTCCGGCTGGAACATGCCCTGCTGGAGGGCGTCCTGCAGCTGCTCCGGATTCGCCGGGTCGAACTGGCCGACCACGTCCTCCAGCTTCGCGGTGTCGACCTTGATCCCGCGCGCGTACCCGTCGACCGCGCCGTACAGGTGCGAGCGCAGCCACGGGACGTGCGCGAACAGGCGCTGGTGGGCCGCCTCGCGCAGGGCGAGGTAGAGCCGCACCTCCTCCTGGGGGACGCCCAGGTCCTTGCCGAACGCCTTGATGTTCAGCGGCAGCAGCGCGGCCTTGCCGACCGGGCCGAGCGGCAGGCCGATGTCGGTCGAACCGACGACCTCGCCCGCGAGCACGCCCACGGCCTGCCCGATCTGCGTGCCGAACATGGCGCCGCCCATCGAGCGCATCATGCCGATCAGCGGGCCCGCCATGGCCTGCATCTCCTCGGGCAGGACGTCACCCATGGCCGCGCCGACACGCTCGGCGACTGGATCCACGAGTTCCTTCCAGGCGGGCAGGGTCGCCTCGACCCACTCCGCGCGGGACCACGCCACGGCGCTCCCGGCGCCGGACGGCAGCGAGGTCGCGTCGTCCAGCCACAGGTCGGCCAGACGCACCGCCTCCTCGACGGCACTGCGGTCGGCGGGGCCGATGCTCGCGTCCTTGACGCCGTCCTGCGTGCCCTGGGAGACCGTCTGGCGGGCGATCTGCTTGGCCATGTCCCAGTTCACCGGGCCGCCCTCGTACGAGAGCATCTGGCCCAGCTGCTGGAACGCGGCGCCCAGGTCATTGGGGTTCAGCGAGCCGAACATGGCTGCGAGCGGATTGTCCGCGCCGGGGCCGCCCAGGCCACCGGCACCCGGCAGGCCGCCGAAACCGAACGGGTTGGCCGGTCCCTGACCACCACCGCTCTGCTGGTCCTTCTTCTTGCCCTCGTCGCCGTCGTCCGGCTCCTCCGGCGGAAGGCCGAATCCGAATGGGGTGTCACTCACGGGATTCCTCGGCTGTTAAGGCCGCCGGTTCTCTCCGACGGCGCGACTGCCCTTCAACACCACCCAGCGTAGACACCGCGGGCCGATCAGGCCTCGGTGCTTCGCCGAGACCCGGCCTGCGGCAGGATGGATGCCACCTGGTCCGGACGCGTCACGCGCATCCGTACTGAAGACAACCGCTGGAGACGCCCGGTGAGTTCCCCAGATCCGCAGGTTCGCGCAGCGCGAAACCACTCAACCAGTCCCGCCGTGCGCGGGCCCGTCGTCGCGGTCACCGGCGCCGCGTCCGGGATCGGGGCGCTGCTGACCGAGCGGCTCGCCGCCTCCGAGGAGATCAAGCAGGTCATCGCCATCGACGAGCGGCGCGGCGAGTGCGCCGCGGCGCAGTGGCACATCCTCGACGTACGGGATCCGGCCATCGCGGAGAAGCTGCGCGGCGCGGACGTCGTCGTCCATCTGGCGCTGGACCTCGATCTGGAGACCGACCCGGCCGCCCGTTCGGCGTACAACGTCCGGGGGACGCAGACCGTGCTCACCGCCGCCGCGGCGGCCGGGGTCCACCGGGTCGTGCTGTGCACCTCGGCCATGGTCTACGGCGCGCTGCCCGACAACGAACTGCCGCTCTCGGAGGACGCCGAACTGCGCGCCACCGCGGAGGCCACCGGTGTCGGCGACCTCCTGGAGGTGGAGCGCCTCGCGCGCCGCGCGCCCCGGGCGCACCCCGGGCTCAACGTCACCGTCGTCCGCCCCGGAGTGCTCGTCGGCGGCACCGACACCGCGCTGACCAGGTACTTCGAGTCGCCCCGGCTGCTGGTGGTGGCCGGGTCGCGGCCCGCCTGGCAGTTCTGCCACGTCGAGGACCTGTGCAGTGCCCTGGAGTACGCGGTCCTGGAGAAGGTCGAAGGGGAGCTGGCCGTCGGCTGCGACGGATGGCTGGAGCAGGAGGAGGTCGAGGAGCTCAGCGGGATCCGCCGCATGGAGCTGCCGTCCGCGGTCGCCCTCGGCGCGGCGGCCCGGCTGCACCGCATCGGGCTCACCCCGTCCCCGGCCGGCGACCTCGCCTACACGATGTACCCGTGGGTGGTCAGCGGGAGCCGGCTGCACGACGCGGGCTGGCGGCCCCGGTGGACCAACGAGGAAGTGCTCGCGGAGCTGCTGGAGGAGGTCTCCGGCCGGCACACGGTCGCCGGGCGCCGCCTCGGCCGCAAGGACGCGACGGCGGCGGGCGCCGCGGGCGCGACGGTCGCCCTGCTGGGCGCGGCGGCGGTCGTACGCCGGGCCCGGAAGGCCCGTCGGCGGATCTGACGGGCGGGACGCCCGGTGCCCGCTCCCTCCGAGCGCACCCGGGACGTCAGGAACACGCCGACCCCGTCGAGCCCACCCCTGTAGGACACTCCAAACCCGCACACGCGCGTGCCTGGTGAAAGTGGTATTCCTCGCTGTCCGCGAGGTGCGGCACGATGGAGGCATGGCACCCACGATCGACCACCCCGGTGAGCTGGCCGCGCAGGATCCCATCAAGTTGATCGGGATCCGGGAGACGCCCCTCTCCGTGGACGAGGTCTTCCGGGCCGTGGGGGACGACGCGGCAGGCGGGATGGCCCTCTTCGTGGGGACCGTGCGCAACCACGACGGCGGGGCGGACGTCGACGAGCTGGGGTACTCGGCCCATCCCAGTGCCGAGGACGAGATGCGGCGCGTCGCCGAGAAGGTCGTCGCGGAGTACCCGGTACGGGCGCTCGCCGCCGTCCACCGTGTGGGGGATCTCGGCATCGGGGACCTGGCGGTCGTCGTCGGCGTGTCGTGTCCGCACCGGGGCGAGGCCTTCGAGGCGTGCAGGAAGCTGATCGACGACCTCAAGCACGAGGTGCCGATCTGGAAGCACCAGAAGTTCTCGGACGGCACCGAGGAGTGGGTCGGCGCCTGTTGACGCACGATCACACCCGCCCCGTCCGCCCTGCCGTCCGCCCTCTTCCGGTTGCGTAACCGCCCCCCGGGCATGAGCGTTGTCAGTGGGGCTGGCTAATCTGCTGATCAGTCAGTTGAGTTCACTCATCCGGGGTTGGGAGGTCGGCATGGCGGCACTCGCCTGGTTGTTGATTCCGCTGGCGGCTGCGATAGGTGCCGGCGTGTGGGGAAGCTGGGCCAATCGGACCCGCAAGGCGCGCAGCGACGGTCCGGAACTGGACGGCTATACGCGCTTCCGCGAGGCGATGGAGAAGTCCCATTCCGGTACCTGATCGGAAGACGGCCCTGACGGTGCGCTGACAGAAGCGTCCCGTACTGTCGTGCCATGCCACGCCGCACCGCGACGATGCTCGCCTCCACCCTGATGCTGATCGCGCTCCTGTGCGCGGGAGTCCTCATCAACGTCCCGTATTCGGAGATGTCGCCGGGCCCGACGGTGAACACGCTCGGGGACCACGACGGCGAGCCGGTACTGCAGATCAACGGGCGCAAGACCTACCCGACGACCGGTCACCTGAACATGACGACGGTCCGCGTCACCAGCGCCGACTACAACATGAACCTCATGGAGGCCGTGTACGGCTGGCTCGCGCACGACGACAAGATCGTCCCGCACGACACGCTGTACCCGGACGGCAAGACCGAGCAGCAGTCGACCCAGGAGAACGCCGAGGAGTTCAGCCAGTCCCAGGAGAGCGCCAAGGTCGCCGCCCTGGACCAGCTGGGCATCCCGGTGAAGTCCTGGGTGATCGTCTCCACGGTCGTCAAGGGCACCCCGGCCGAGGGCAAGCTGCACGCCGGTGACGTGATCAAGGCGGTCGACGGTACGGCGGTGAAGCAGCCCGACGACGTCGCGAAGCTGGTCACCAAGCACAAGCCCGGCGAGAACGTCGTGTTCACCATCGTGCCCGCCAAGGACCAGGCCGCCGCGGTGAAGGCGAACAAGACGGCGACGGCGACGAAGGACGTCACGATCACCACCGCGACCTCCGACGACACCGGCGCCAAGCGCGCCATCGTGGGCATCTCCGCGGGGACCGATCACACGTTCCCGTTCACGATCGACATCAAGCTGGCGGACGTCGGCGGTCCGAGCGCCGGCCTGATGTTCGCGCTCGGCATCTACGACAAGCTCACCCCGGGCGACCTCACCGGCGGCAAGTTCGTCGCGGGCACCGGCACGATCGACGACGAGGGCAAGGTCGGTCCGATCGGCGGCATCTCGATGAAGACGGTCGGCGCGCGCAGCAAGGGCGCCCAGTACTTCCTGACCCCCGCCGACAACTGCGCGGAGGCGGCCAAGGACACCCCGGGCGGCCTGAAGCTGGTCAAGGTCAACACCATCAAGGACGCGATCAGCTCCCTGAAGCTGATCAGCAGCGGCAAGACCGCCGACCTCCCGAAGTGCAGCACCAAGAGCTGAACAGGCCCTCCTAAGAAGACCTCGCTCTCTTCGGAAGACCTCGCTACGACTCCGGGGGCGCCCTCCAGCAGAAGGGCGCCCCCGGAGTCGTACCCGAAGCACCGGAGCCGTAGCCGAAGCACCGGACCTGTACCCGGAGTACCGGACCCGTGCCGGACGGCGTCAGTCCTCGAAGGTGGCCGACAGGGCCTCCGCCAGGCCGGGGACCAGGGCGCCGCCGGTGAGGACCTCCGTGGGAGAGTCCTTCTCGCGCAGGCGGAGGGCCGAGTCGCGGCTGCCGTCGCGCAGGACCGCGACCGTCATGCGGACCTCCTGGCGGTCGGGGTGCCGGGCGACCCACTGGGTGAGCTTCTGCCCGCTCAGGCCCTCCGGGACCGAGGCCTCGGCGGACGGCGGCAGCATCAGGCGCTCGACCGTGAGCGCGCAGCCGGCCACCGCGTCGGGCCAGGCGATCGTGCCGAGGAACTCGTCCAGCGGCTTTCCGGCCGGGATCTCCTCCTGCTCGATCGGGGTGAGACCGGTGGTCTCGGGCTCGTCCCGCAGGCCGAGTTGGGCCGCGAGGCCGGGTTCCTGGGCCCGCAGCCGCGCGGTGTCTACGAGGGCGAAGAGGCGGGCGGGCTGGTCCCAGCCGAGGCCGGAGGCGTACTCGTCGATCTCGAGCACGGCCCGGGTGAGGGGGTTCGCCGCCATGGGAGTGTTGGACATGGTCACAATCCTGCCTCGTTCATGGCCGGAATCGGGAACCGAGTAAACGGTGAGTAAGTTGCATAGGTGTGGGCCCGCGATCACGCGGGGCTACGGAGGGTCCCCGACACCGGGGACCTGACGCAACGACAGCTACCAACAGCGAACTTCGAGGTGCGCACCTTGGCTTTCCAGATGCCGGACCGCGGCGGAGGCCCGACAGGGCCGCGGATGAGAGTGGGCCGCCCGTCCCGGCGTGTCCGGACTTTGCTCATGACACTGGGCGTCCTTGCCGTCCTCGGCATGGCGTTCACGATGTTCGCGGGCTTCTGGACGGACTGGCTCTGGTACCGGTCGGTGCAGTACTCGTCCGTGTTCACGACCACCCTGACGACGAAGATCGGGCTCTTCTTCGTCTTCGGGCTGCTGATGGCGGCCGCGGTGGGGGTGAACATCTGGCTGGCGCACCGCCTGCGCCCGCCGCTCAGCGCCATGTCGATGGAGCAGCAGAGCCTCGACCGCTACCGCATGGGCATCGCGCCCTACAAGAAGTGGCTGCTGCTGGCCGTCACGGCCCTCGTCGGGCTGATCGCGGGTGCCTCCGCGTCCAGCCAGTGGCGGGTCTGGCTGATGTGGGTCAACGGCGTGCCCTTCCACCAGAAGGACCCGCAGTTCCATCTCGACGTGTCCTTCTACGCCTTCGACCTGCCCTGGTACCGCTTCCTGCTCGGCTTCGGCTTCGCCGCCGCGATCCTCTCGCTGCTCGCCGCCGCGCTGACGCACTACCTGTACGGCGGCCTGCGCATCACCAGCCCGGGCGCGCGTGCCACGGCCGCGGCCACCGGCCATCTGTCGGTGCTGCTCGGCATCTTCGTCGCGCTCAAGGCGGTCGCCTACTGGCTCGACCGGTACGGACTCGCCGTGAAGTCCAGCGACTTCAAGGCGACGGGCGACTGGACGGGCCTGCGGTACGTCGACGCGAACGCGTATCTGCCGGCCAAGACGATCCTGTTCTGCATCGCCGTCATCTGCGCGCTGCTGTTCTTCGCCACCCTGTGGCGGCGCACCTGGCAGCTGCCCGTCATCGGCTTCGGCCTGATGGTGCTCTCCGCGATCCTCATCGGCGGCCTGTACCCGGCGATCGTCCAGAAGTTCACGGTCCAGCCGAACGAACAGGCCAAGGAAGCCCCGTACGTCCAGAAGAACCTCAAGGCGACGCGCGAGGCCTACGGCATCGACGACACCAAGGTCACGGAGTACTCGGGGACGAGCACCACCAAGGACAAGGCCAAGCTGCGCGCCGACGTGGACTCCACGGCGAGCATCCGGATCGTGGACCCGAACGTCGTGTCGCCCACGTTCCAGCAGCTCCAGCAGATCAGGAACTACTACGCGTTCCCGACCAACCTGGACGTCGACCGCTACAGCGAGGACGGCAAGGACCAGGACACGGTCATCGGTCTGCGTGAGCTGAACCTCAACGGCATCCCGAAGAACAACTGGATCAACGACCACTTCCGCTACACGCACGGCTACGGCGTGGTCGCCGCCAAGGGCACCGAGGTCGACTCCGAGGGCCGCCCGGTCTTCACCGAGTCCGATCTGCCGTCCCGGGGTGACCTCGGGAAGTACGAGCAGCAGATCTACTACGGCGAGAAGACCACCACGTACTCGATCGTCGGCGGTCCCCAGAAGGAGATCGACTACTCCGACGACAGCGGCGAGAAGACCACCAGCTACCAGGGCAAGAGCGGGGTCAACCTCTCCAACCCGATCAACCGGGCCGCGTACGCGGTGGCGTTCAACGAACCGCAGATCCTCTACTCCGGTGCGATCGGCGAGGGTTCGCGGATCCTGTACAACCGCACGCCCAAGGAGCGCGTCGAGGCGGTGGCGCCCTGGCTGACCATCGACGGTGACGCCTATCCGGCGGTCGTGGACGGCCGGATCCAGTGGATCGTCGACGCGTACACGACGAGCAACGGCTACCCGTACGCCTCGCGGACGACCCTCGGGGACACCACGGCCGACTCGCTGACGGCGACGAACAACAACCGCGCGGTGGTGGCCCAGCAGAACCAGGTCAACTACATCCGCAACTCGGTGAAGGCGACCGTCGACGCGTACACCGGTCAGGTCAAGCTCTACCAGTGGGACACCAAGGACCCGGTCCTGAAGACGTGGATGAAGGCCTTCCCGGGCACGGTCAAGCCCAAGGCCGACATCTCGTCCGCGCTGATGGCCCATCTCCGGTACCCGCAGGACCTGTTCAAGGTGCAGCGCGAGCTGCTCACCCGCTACCACGTGACGGACGCGCAGACGTTCCTCAGCGGCAGCGAGGTGTGGCAGGTGCCGGACGACCCGACCAACAAGTCGGGGAGCGCGGTGCCGCCGTACTACCTGAGCATGAAGATGCCGGACCAGTCCGCGCAGGCCTTCTCGCTGACGACGACGTTCACACCGAACGGCAGGGACAACCTCAGCGCCTTCATGGCCGTCGACTCCGAGGCCGGCACGCCGGACTACGGCAAGATCAGAATCCTGAAGCTGCCGACCAGTACGACCGTCGGCGGACCCAAACAGGTGCAGAGCGCCTTCAACTCCCAGCAGGACATCGCCGAATCCATCAAGCTGCTCAAGGGCGGCGACTCCGACATCGAGTACGGCAACCTGCTGACGGTGCCGCTCGACGGGGGACTGCTCTACGTGGAGCCTGTCTACGTACGCGGTGGTGGACTCAAGTACCCGCTCCTGCGCAAGGTGTTGGTGGCCTACGGGAACAAGACCGCGTTCGAGGACACCCTCGACGAGGGACTGAACAAGGTCTTCGGGGCGGAGACGAGTACGACCCCGCCACCGGACGAGAGCACCAGTCCACCGACCTCCAGCGACCCCACGGTCCAGGCGGCGCTGAGCGACGCCCAGAAGGCCTTCGACGCCGGGCAACAGGCGTTGAAGAAGGGCGACTGGGAGGCGTACGGCCAGGCGCAGAAGGATCTCCAGTCCGCGCTGAAACGGGCCGAGGACGCGCAGGCGGCGGCGGACAAGAGCAAGACCGGAAGCGGTGGCAAGAACAGTGACAAGAGCAGTCCGAGTGCCACCCCCAGTCCCAGTGGAAGTCCCAGCAGCGCGAGCGGTTAGCGCAGCTCGGACGGCAGTTGATCACTAGGTCAGAGGTCCACTCCGCGCCGTGGTACGGTTGCAGCACAACGGCGCGGGGTGGAGCAGCTCGGTAGCTCGCTGGGCTCATAACCCAGAGGTCGCAGGTTCAAATCCTGTCCCCGCTACTGCAGACGAAGGCCCGGATCCTTTAAGGATCCGGGCCTTCGCGCTGTGCGAACGCGTGTGCCGACGACCGCGACGGCCGTGCCGCCGGGGGGACTTGGTGAAATCGTGTTTGGCTTGTCTCTCTGTGGGCATGTCGACAAAACGCTGTAGAGACCTCACGGGCTGCGGTATACCAGGTGTACCGAGGGTGCGGGTGGTGCGACGATGGACAATATGGGGGACAAGGCAACTCTGTTGGATACAGGGCGTTTTGCACAGCCTTCCGGCCGGGACGAGACCGGTGACGGGGAGGCTGTCGACGAGGCACGCACACGGCTCGCCGCACAGGCCGGCGACGTCGAGGCGATGAGTGTCCTCGGGGCGATGCTGCTGCGCCGCGGTGATCTCGACGCGGCCGAGCCCCTGCTGCGTGCCGCCACCGCCGAGGGCGACCGGGCCGCGGCCAACAACCTGGGCGTCCTCCTCCATCAGCGCGGCTACACCGAGGACGCCGCCGGCTGGTGGCGGATCGCCGCCGTGGCCGGTTCCGCCGCCGCCGCGCACGCGCTCGGGCGCTACCACCGCGAGCGCGGTGACGAGCCCGCCGCCGAGTACTGGCTGCGCCAGTCCGCCGAACAGGGCCACGCGCTGGGCGCGTACGCGCTCGCCGATCTGCTGGAGCACCGCGGGGACGGCGCGGCCGGGCAGTGGATGCGGTCCGCCGCCGAGCGCGGGCACCGCGAGGCCGCGTACCGGCTGGCCCGCGCGCTCGACCGGCAGACCCAGCACGAGGACGAGCACGGGACCGACAACGGTGTCGACGCGCCCCCCGCCGGCGGCGAGGCCGAGCAGTGGTACCGCCAGGCCGCCGCACGCGGGCACCGGCGCGCCGCGCTGCAGCTCGGGGCGATCCTGGAGCGGCGGGGCGAGCTGAAGGAGGCCGGACGCTGGTATCTGACGTCCGCCAAGGACGGGGAGGCGCGGGCCGCCTGCGCGCTCGGGTTCCTGCTGCGCGACGCCGGTGACACCGAGAGCGCCGCCGTGTGGTGGCTGCGGGCCGCGCAGGACGGCGACGGCAACGCGGCGAACGCGCTGGGCGCGCTGCACGCCGAGCGCGGCGAGACGCAGACCGCCGAGCGCTGGTACCGGGCCGCGATGGACGCCGGGGACGTGAACGGCGCGTACAACCTCGGACTCCTGTGCGCCGAGCAGGCGCGGACCGCGCAGGCCGAGCAGTGGTACCGCAGGGCTGCCTACGCCGGGCACCGGGAGGCGTCCAACGCGCTGGCCGTGCTGCTCCTCCAGGGCGGCGACGCCCTCGGGGCCGAGCCGTGGTTCTCCAAGGCCGCCGAGGCCGGGAGCGTGGACGCCGCGTTCAACCTCGGGATCCTCTTCGCCGGGCGCGGCGAGGAGGGCGTCGCGCTGCCCTGGTACGAGCGGGCCGCCGCCGCCGGGCACACGGAGGCGGCGCTGCAGGTCGGGATCGCGCGGCTGCGGGACGGCGACGAGCGGGAGGCCGAGCGGCATCTGCGGTGCGCGGCCGGCGGGGGGAGCGCGGAGGCCGCGTACCGGCTGGCCTCGGTGCTCGACGCCCGACGGCCGCCCGCGCCCGCGCACGAGCTGGGCGAGCAGCTGCACGAGAAGACCGAGTGCGAGGAGTGGTACGAGCGGGCCGCGTCCCAGGGGCATCGGCGGGCGCAGGTGCGGGTGGGGATGCTGGCCGCCGCGCGGGGCGATGTCGTGGAGGCGGCCCGGTGGTACCGGTCGGCGGCGGAGGCCGGGTCCCGGAACGGGGCGTTCAATCTCGGGCTGCTGCTGGCCCGGGAGGGGAGTGAGCCGGAGGCCGCCGTGTGGTGGGCTCGGGCGGCCGACGCGGGGCATGGGCGGGCGGCTCTGCGGTTGGCCCTGGTGTACGCGCGGCGGGGGGAGCTGGCCGAGGGACAGCGGTGGGCGGACCGGGCGGTGACGCTGGGGCCGGGTGAGGTGTCCGAGCGGGCGACGCGGCTTCGGGACGCGCTGCGGCAGGAGCTGACCGCGTAGTGCGCCGGACGGACTGACGGCAACGGACTGATGGCAGCTGACCTGGGGCGATAAGTGATTTGCTTCTGTCTGCCGGTCTGACGTAACGTTGCATTCACCGACGCGGGGTGGAGCAGCTCGGTAGCTCGCTGGGCTCATAACCCAGAGGTCGCAGGTTCAAATCCTGTCCCCGCTACTGAAGGCCGAGGGCCGGAATCCGAAAGGGTTCCGGCCCTCGGTGTTTCTACGGCTGGTGGCCCACCGCCTCCTCGTACAGGGAGCGGTCCACCGTCCGGGACTCCGGGAGCGGGGAGCCCTTCGAGACGCCGGCCGCCCTGTAGGCCGACTGGAGCCGGGTCGCCGTGCCCGCGCGGATCTCCCAGTCCATGGTGAGCGACGGGGTCGACCTGAGGACCGTCGCGTCCGTCTTCAGGAGCTTGGCCAGGTAGGTGACGAAGGCCCCGTCCCTCTTGTAGTCGCCCGCGAAGTACGTGTTCACCGTGCGGATGTACGCCCGCAGCAGGGCCACGCCCGCGTCCACGTCGTCGTGGAGGAGGCTGCGGCCGTAGAGCATGCCGCCCAGGGGTTCGCCGAGGGGCTGGCCGCCGAGGAAGGCGTAGCGGGGGTTGTCGTCGACCTTGCGCCAGATCGGGTCGAGGAGCCAGGCGGAGTCGACGCCGCCGTTCTGGAGGGCGGTGAGGACGTCGGCGGAGCCGAGCTGCTGGAACCGGATCTTGTCGAGGCCGCCGCCGTGGGTCGCGAGGGCCTTCTGCATGGGGTACGCGATCACCGAGCCCTTGCCGATCATCGTGCCCATCCTGCGGCCCGCCATCCGGACGTCCGCCGCCGTCTCGCCCTGCTTCAGCCTGACCCACAGGCCGCTCTTCGACCTGGGGTCGGGGGAGAAGTTCCCGGCGACCCACTTGATGTCGAAGCCGCCCTGGACACCGTTCATCACGGCCGCCTCCGGGGCCGCCCACATGGCGTCGATGTCGCCCTTGGCCAGCAGTGGCAGCGCGTCGGGGGTCGGCAGGACCTTGAGGGTGACGTCCAGGCCCTCCTTCTTGAACTCGCCCTTGTCCAGGGCTACTTCGAGCGGGGCGACGTACTCGGCGCTCAGTGTGCCCGTCGCGATCGTCACTTTCCTGGTTGTGGGGAGGGGCTCGGCGGAGGGGGCGAGGGGTTCGCAGCGGGCCGGTACGCGGGTGGGGGAGAGGTCCGCCGGGTCCGTCCAGGAGGACGTGCCGCAGCCGTCCACCGGGGCGACCGTGCGGCCGCCCGCGGCGGCCGTGTCCGAACCTCCGTTGTCGCCGCCGTACTCGGAGGAGCAGGCCGCCGACGCCAGCAGGGCCGCCACGACGACTGCCGTACCGTACGCGCGTCTTCTCATGACTGTCCCCGTCCTCGGTCCCGCGGTGCCCAGGGGGTGAGCAACCGGCCTGCCACACGCACCAGTTCGGAGAAGACGACCCCGAGGACCGCCACGCAGACGATGCCGACGAACATCACGTCGTTCTGGAACAGCGCGCGGGAGTCGAAGATCAGGTGGCCGAGGCCGTTCGTCGCCGCGATCTGCTCCGAGGCGACGATCACCAGGACCGCCACGCCCGCCGCGATGCGCGCGCCGACCAGGACCGCGGGGAGGGAGGCGGGCAGGAGGACGTGGCGGAACATCTGCCAGGGCGTGGCGCCGAAGACCCGGCCCGCGTCGCGGTGGCCGGAGGGAACGGCCACGACCGCCGACATCGTCGAGATCCAGACGAAGAAGAACACCGTGGCCGCGACCAGCGCCACCTGGGGTCCCTCGCCGAGGCCGAACATGTTCAGGAAGACCGGCAGCAGGGCCAGCTTCGGCACCACGTACAGGGCGTCCAGCAGCGGTTCCAGCGCGGCCCGTACGAGGGGCAGGGAGCCCATCAGGAGGCCCAGGGCGTAGCCCGCCGCCGTGCCGATCGCGTAGCCGCCCAGGACGCGTCGGGTGGTGGCCCACACGTCCGGCCACAGGTCGCCGGCGGTGGCGCGGGACCAGCCGTCGGAGAGGATCGTGGAGGGGGCCGGATAGATGCGGGGGTCCATCCAGCCCTGGGTGGCGGCCAGTTGCCACCAGAGGACCAGGGCCAGCGGGACCGCCACGGCGAGGATGAGTTCCAGGGCGCGCCGGCGGCGGTGGGTGCGTACCGGGTGGAGTTCGTGCGGGCCGGGACGGCGGACCAGCACCGACTCCTGGCGGCCTGGGGCGACGGTGGTCATGCCGGGACCGCCTCCTTGCGCAGCAGTTCCCACAACTCGCTCTTCAGGGCGGTGAATTCGGGGGTGTCACGGATGTCCCCGGTGCGCGGACGCGGGAACGGCGGGCGGTGTTCGGCGATGATCCGGCCCGGGCGGGCGGACATCACCAGTACCCGGTCACCGAGGACGAGCGCCTCCTCCAGGCTGTGCGTGATGAAGAGGGTGGTGGTGCGCAACGACTGGGTGAGCGCGAGCAGTTCGTCCTGGAGGATGGTGCGGAGCTGCGCGTCCAGGGCCGCGAACGGCTCGTCCATCAGCAGGAGTTCGGGTTCCACGGCGAGTGCGCGGGCGATGGCCACCCGCTGGCGCATGCCGCCGGAGAGGGTCGCCGGGTAGGCCGCCGCGAAGTCGGCGAGGCCCATCCGGGTCAGCCACTCGGTGGTCCGGGCGTCGGCCTCGCGGCGCGGGACGCGCTGGACGTCCAGGCCGAAGCGGACGTTCGCGCGGACCGTCTTCCAGTCGTAGATGCCGTAGTCCTGGAAGATCATGGCGGCCGGGCGGGGGCTGGAGGTGCGGATCTCCAGGGTGCCGGTGGTGGGGCGCAGCAGGCCCGCGGCGATGCGCAGGAGGGTGGACTTGCCGCAGCCGGACGGGCCGACCAGGCAGACGAACTCGCCCGGCGCGACGGTGAGTTCGAGGGGGCCGAGGGCGTCGACCCGGTGCGGGGCGCGGCCGAAGACGCGGGTGAGCCGGGTGGCGTGGAGTTTTGGGTGCGGGTCTCCCACGGTTGCTCCTCGCGGAGGTCGGGGTTCAGGGGCGGGGGCCGGAGATCGGTACGAGTCGGCGTGCCGGACGACGATATGACGGTCCGTCAGATTCAGGAAGGCCGTACGCAGCACAAAGCCCCGGCGGCCGCTGTGTGCGGTGCCGGGGCCGGGTGAGGAGCTGTGAGGGGCTTACGCGCTCGCGCAGTTGGGGCACAGGCCGCGGTAGGTCACCTCGACGTCCGAGACCGTGAAGCCGAAGCGCTCCGAGTCGGGGAGGTCGGCGAGGGGGTTGCCGCCCGGGTGGACGTCGCGGATCTGGCCGCAGTTGGCGCAGACCAGGTGGTGGTGCGGGCTGTGCGCGTTCGGGTCGTAGCGCTTGGCGCGCTTGTCCGTGGCGACTTCGAGGACCTCGCCGAGGGAGACCAGCTCGCCCAGCGTGTTGTAGACCGTCGCCCGGGAGATCTCGGGCAGCTTGGCCACGGCGCGGGAGTGGACCTCGTCGGCCGTCAGGTGGACGTGGTCGCCGTCGAGTACTTCGGCCACGACGCGGCGCTGTGCGGTCATCCGCCATCCGCGTCCGCGCAGCCGCTCCAGTAGGTCACTCATGTCGGCCAGCCTAACAGCTGAGTGACCAGTTCCCGAATGGGTGTGACTTTGGAGGGCTGCCGGACTTGGACTCCGTCCAACCGCGATGCGGTCCGGTCTCAGGCGGGAATCCGCTGGCGGGCGGGTGCCCAGCAGTGGATGATGTCGCGGACCGAGACGATGCCGGCGGGCTCGCTGCGGTCGAGGACGATGAGGTGGCGGAAGCCGCCGTGGGCCATCGCGCTCGCCGCGTCCTCCAGGGTCCAGGCCGGGGTGGCGAAGACGACGTCGGTGGTGGTGTGGGCGTGGGCGGGCTCGGTGTCCGGGTTCTGGCCCCGGCCGAGGGAGTTGAGGATGTCGCGCTCGGTGAGGATGCCGATGCCGCCGGCGTCCGGATCGAGGACCACGGCCGCGCCGACATGGCGCGAGGCCATCAGGGCGGCTGCCTGGCGGAGGGTGTGGGCGGGGCCGATGGTGAGGACCACCGTGCTCATGGCGTCGCGGACCAGCATGGGATGAGGCCACCTCCTAGTGGAATCCGGGTGGTTCACGGACCTGGGGTCCGCCTGTTATCGGATTCACAAGTTCACAAGTGGGGGAGCTCTCAGAGTCGCAGGTAAAGCACGGGTCAACAAGAGGGCGCGAGCGGCCGGTTGGGGGCGTGTGCGGGCGTCACGCGGTGCTCAGTAGCGCTGGTTGAGATACCCCAGGAACTCGTCGTGCAGGATGCCGTTCGACGCCGCCGCGTTGCCGCTGTGCGGGCCCGGGCGGCCGTCGAGGCCCGTGAAGGTGCCGCCCGCCTCGGTGACGATGATCGCGGTGGCCGCCATGTCCCAGAGGTTCAGCTCGGGTTCGGCGCAGATGTCCACCGAGCCCTCGGCGACCATCATGTAGGGCCAGAAGTCGCCGTACGCGCGCGTGCGCCACACCTCGCGGGTCAGGTCCAGGAAGCCGCCCAGGCGGCCCTGGTCCTCCCAGCCGCTGAGCGAGGAGTACGCGAAGGACGCGTCCGCCAGTTTCGAGACCTGGGAGACCCGCAGCCGGGACGCGGAGGAGAGGCTGCGGCCGGTGAAGGCGCCGTGGCCCTTCGCGGCCCACCAGCGGCGGCCGAGCGCGGGCGCGGAGACCAGGCCGACGACCGGCTGGAAACCGCCCTCCGCGGCCTCCATCAGGGAGATCAGCGTGGCCCAGACCGGGACGCCCCGTACGTAGTTCTTCGTGCCGTCGATCGGGTCGATCACCCAGCGGCGCGGGCCGGTGCCCTCGATGCCGTACTCCTCGCCGAGGACCGCGTCGCGCGGGCGGGCGCGCTGCAGATGGCCGCGGATCAGTTCCTCGGCCGCCTTGTCCGCCTCGGTGACCGGAGTCATGTCCGGCTTGGTCTCGACCTTCAGATCGAGCGCCTTGAAGCGCGCGGTCGTCGCCGCGTCGGCGGCGTCCGCGAGGACGTGGGCGAGGCGCAGGTCATCGTGATAGTCGGCCATGCGTGCACCGTATCTTCAGGGGTCGGGCCGGGGCTACCGGGTCCGACGGGCGAAACGGGAGGTGGGAGACCTCCGGGGGACGGCCGGGAAATCCGCGGGAGATCTCCTGGAGATCCGCGGGAGATCTCCCGGAGGGCGCCGGGTGATCGTCGTGGTGACGCAGCCCCGTCAACTCCCGCGCGCGCGATGGCCGAAGTGCGCCCCCCGGCACCGCCGCGAACCCTTGACACTGCTCCCCCACGCGTCAAATCTGGGCGCAGAGCCGCTCGCCCCCGGGAGGCGAATGATGCCTGCAGCGCGGGAATCCCTGCTGGACGCCGCCTACGCGGCGCTGGCCCGCCGGTCGTGGTCCACCGTACGGATGGTGGACGTGGCCGCCGCCGCCGGAGTGTCCCGGCAGACGCTGTACAACGAGTTCGGCAGCAAGGAAGGGCTCGCGCGGGCGCTGGTCAGAAGGGAGGCCGACGGCTATCTCGTCGGCGTCGAGCGGGCGCTCGGCAGCCACGGCGACGCCCGCGAGCGGCTGACCGCGACCGCCGAGTGGACCGCGTCGGCGGCCCGGGAGAACGCGCTGGTCCGGGCGATGCTCACCGGCTGCTGGAGCGAACGGCTGCCCTCGCCGACCCTGTCCGCGGTGCCGTCCTCCTCTGCCGTACCCGCCCAGCGCCGGGCCGACGGGCCGCTGCCCTCGCCCGGCGACTTTGTGGCCGTCGTCCGCGACCGGGCCGTCGCCGCGCTGACCGGACCCGGCGCCGCCAAGCCGGACACCGCCGACCTCGCCCGCTCCTGCGAACTCGTCGCCCGGCTCGCGCTGTCCTGTGTGGCGGCACCGCCGGGAGAGGGCGGGGTCGGCGAACTCGTCCGCAGCGCGCTGGGCCCGGCCCTGTGAATCCCGGCCCGGCCGACCGGATTCAGTGTGCGGAACCGGACAGTTGGAGTCCGATGACCCCGATGATCACGAAGCTGATCGACACGATCTTCAGGGTCGACACCAGGTCGCCGAGGAAGACCATGCCGTAGATCGCGGTGCCCGCCGCGCCGATGCCGGTCCACACGGCGTAGGCGGGGCCCACGTCGAGCTTCTTCAGGGAGAGGGTGAGCAGGCCGAAGCTGCCCAGCGCGAAGGAGCAGAAGGCGACCGTCGGCCACAGGCGCGTGAAGCCGTGGGACAGCTTCAGGCACACGGCGAATCCGGTCTCCAGAATTCCGGCCACGACAACCAGCAGCCACGCCATTGTGCTGTCCTCCCGTTTGTCCGGCTCGGTGCGATTATGCACTTACCGAACTTGAGTCCCCACAAACACGCGGTGGTCAGTCGGTGATCAGTCGCCCTCGGTCCGCTCCCGGGTGGCCAGCAGCCGGCGCAGCGAATAGAGCCGCTGCGGGTCCGCGTGGCCGTCGGCCACCCACTGGTCCAGGGCGCAGTCCGGCTCGTCGTGGCTGCACGCGCGCGGGCAGTCGACCGTGCCGGGCTCCAGGTCGGGGAAGGCCTTGATGACCCGGGACGGGTCCACGTGGTGCAGCCCGAAGGACCGGACGCCCGGGGTGTCGACGACCCAGCCGGCGTCGTCCGGCAGCGGGATCATCCGCGCCGAGGTGGTGGTGTGCCGGCCGCGCCCGGTGACGGCGTTGACGATGCCGGTGCTGCGCCGCCGCTCCTGCGAGACCAGCGCGTTCACGAGGGTCGTCTTGCCGACGCCGGAGTGCCCGACGAACGCGGTGATCTTGCCGTCGAGCTGCTTGCGGACCCGCTCCACGGCGGTGCCGTTCTCCAGCTCCTCGCGGCTCGTGACGACGTACGGGACGCCCAACGCGCCGTACATCTCCAGGAGTTCGTCCGGCGGGGCGAGGTCCGACTTGGTCAGCACGAGCAGCGGGTCGAGGCCGCCGTCGTAGGCCGCGACCAGGCAGCGGTCGATCAGGCGGGGGCGGGGTTCGGGGTCCGCGAGGGCCGTGACGATGGCCAGCTGGTCGGCGTTGGCGACGACCACGCGCTCGTACGGGTCGTCGTCGTCGGCCGTGCGGCGCAGCACCGAGGTGCGCGGCTCGATGCGGATGATGCGGGCGAGGGTGTCCTTGTCGCCCGAGAGGTCGCCGATGATGCCGACGCGGTCACCGACCACCGCCGCCTTGCGGCCCAGTTCGCGGGCCTTGACCGCGATCACGACCCGGTCCTCGACCAGGCACGTCAGCCGGCCCCGGTCGACGGTGACGACCATGCCCTCGACCGCTTCCTCGTGCTTGGGGCGGATGTTGGTGCGCGGCCGGTTGCCCTTGCGGTTCGGGCGCTGGCGGATGTCGTCCTCGTCGGTGTTCTTGCCGTAGCGACGCATGGCGTGTGTCCCCTACGCCCCGTCGCTCCCGAGCATCCCGGTCCACAGGTCGGGGAAGTCCGGGAGGGTCTTCGCGGTCGTCGCCACGTTCTCGATCTGCACGCCCTCGACCGCGAGGCCGATGATCGCGCCCGCGGTGGCCATGCGATGGTCCTCGTAGGTGTGGAAGACCCCGCCGTGCAGGCGGCGCGGGCGGATGTGCAGACCGTCGGCGGTCTCGGTCACATCGCCGCCCAGTTCGTTGATCTCCTTGGTGAGCGCGGCGAGCCGGTCGGTCTCGTGCAGCCGGAGGTGCGAGACGCCCCGCAGGGTCGAGGGGGAGTCCGCGAGGGCGGCGACGGCCGCGATGCCGGGGGTCAGTTCGCCGACCTCGCCGAGGTCCACGTCGATGCCGTGGATGACACCCGAACCGGTGAACTCCAGTCCGTACTCGGTGAGTTCGCAGGAACCACCCATCTCGGTGAAGATCTCCCGCAGCCGGTCACCGGGCTGGGTGGTCCGGGCGGGCCAGTCCGGTACGACGACCTTGCCGCCGGCGACCAGCGCCGCAGCGAGGAACGGCTGCGCGTTCGACAGATCCGGCTCGATGGTCAGGTCCCGGCCGAGCAGCGCGCCCGGGGTCACCCGCCAGACATTCGGCTCGCCGCCCGACTCCGGGGTGTCCACCTGGGCGCCCACCGCGCGCAGCATGTCGACCGTCATCCGGATGTGCGGCATCGAGGGGAGCGAGGAGCCGGTGTGGCGGACCTCGACACCCATGTTGAAGCGCGGGCCGGAGAGCAGCAGGGCGCTCACGAACTGGGACGAGGAGGAGGCGTCGATCTCGACGGGCCCGCCGTCCAGCGCGCCGCCGCCGTGCACGGTCAGGGGCAGGGCGCCCCGGCCGTCGTCGTCGATGCGGGCGCCGAGGACGCGCAGGGCGTCGATCACGCCGTGCAGCGGGCGCTCGTACGACCTCGGGTCGCCGTCGAAGCGGATGGGGCCGTCGGCCAGGGCGGCGACGGGAGGCAGGAAGCGCATCACCGTGCCCGCGTTGCCCACGTCCACCGTGGCCGGGCCGTGCAGGCCCGAGGGGATGACCCGCCAGAACTCGCCGGAGCCCTTCTCCGGGCCCACGCCCTCCTCGATGCCCACGCCCATGGCGCGCAGCGCGCCGGCCATGAGGAGGGTGTCCCGGGAGCGGAGGGGGCGGCGCAGCCAGCCCGGTTCGCTGGCCAGGGCCGCGAGGACGAGGGCGCGGTTGGTGACGGACTTGGACCCCGGGACGTGGACCGTCGCGTCGACGGCTCCGCGGGCGTGGGGGGCGGGCCAGAGGGCGGTTCGGTCGTTGTTCGGGGCCATGAGGTCACTGTATAAGGAGGCCGTCCTCCGGGTGCCGCGCCGTCGTGGCTGGTCGCGCCCGCGCGGCGGAGCCGGGGACCGGCACGGCCCCGCGCCCGTGGACGCCTGCCCCTTCGGGCCGCGTCACAGCTCCAGCAGCCACCTGCCGCCGCCGATCAGCGAGCACAGGGAGACGAGGTGGAACAGGAAGAACCACAGGCCGGCCGGTACGTGGGTCAGGCGGGCCAGCTGGTCCGCGTCCGAGTCGCCCGCCCCGCCCCTCGACCGCTTCGCCTGGAGCTCGAAGGCCGGCCGGACCCCGCCCAGCAGCAGGAACCACACCACCGCGTACGCGAAGGCCGCCTGGACCTGGGGGCCCGTCAGCCAGGAGACGAGGAGGAAGGCCGCGCCGCTGAGGATGACCGTGAGGGCGCCGTAGGCGTTGCGGATCATCACCAGCATGGCCATCAGGAGGACGGTCGAGAGCCACAGGAGGAGGGTGATGTGGCCCGCGCCCAGGAGGGCGGCGCCGCCCAGGCCCAGGAGCGGGGGAGCCGTGTAGCCGGCCGCCGCCGTGAGGATCATGCCCAGGCCGTGCGGCTTGCCCCGGCTGACGGTGAGGCCGCTGGTGTCCGAGTGGAGGCGGATACCAGTGAGGGTGCGGCCGGTGAGGAGGGCCACCAGACCGTGGCCGCCCTCGTGGGCGATGGTGATGGCGTTGCGGGAGAGGCGCCACAGCCGGTGCGGCACGACCACGGCCAGCGCGGCGGCCATGGTGGCGACGACCACCCACAGATCCGGGTCGGGCTGGCTGCCGAAGACCTCGTCCCAGAGGGTGGGTATCGAGGCGATTGCGGTGCTGTCCATTGGTGGCGGAGGCTCCCGTAGGTCTGGACTAGGAGGGGGCTGGCGCATTGCGCCGTCGTCTAGGGGTGGTGGTCGGGTGGCGGGCGGGCCTGGCAGTCTGGCACGTATGTGCGGACGGTATGCAGCGAGTCGTGGGCCCGAGGATCTCGCAGGAGTCTTTGAGATCGAGAAGTGGGAGCCCGAGGAGGTTCTGGCCCCCGACTACAACGTGGCCCCGACCAAGGAGGTCTATGCAGTCCTCGACCGTCCACTTAAGGACGCGGACAGCCCGAAGCCGGTTCGCCAGCTGCGCAGGCTCAAGTGGGGGCTCGTGCCGAGCTGGTCGAAGACGCCCGAGGGCGGGGCGCGGATGATCAACGCGCGGGCCGAGACCGTGCACGAGAAGCCGTCGTACCGTCGCGCCTTCTCCACCCGGCGCTGCATCATCCCCGCCGACGGCTACTACGAGTGGGTCACCGCCAGGGACGAGCGGGAGCTGGAGGTCGAGGGGAAGAAGAAGCGGCAGCGCAAGCAGCCGTACTTCGTGCTGCCCGCCGACGGGTCGGTGTTCGCGATGGCCGGGCTGTACGAGTTCTGGCGGGACCGGACCCTGCCCGACGACCATCCGCTCGCCTGGTGGGTGACCTGCTCGGTGATCACCACCGAGGCGGAGACGACCCCGCTGGCGGTGCCCCCGGCCGAGGGGCCGCGCACGCTGGCCGAGATCCACCCCCGGATGCCGCTGATGCTCACCCCGGACCGCTGGGACTCCTGGCTCGACCCGGCCCGCACCGACCCGGACGAGCTGCGCGAGCTGCTCGCCCCGCCGCCCGCCGGGCTGATGCGCGCCTACCCGGTCTCCACGGCCGTCAGCAATGTGCGCAACAACGGGCCGGAGCTGCTGAAGGAACTGGAAGGCCCTGAGGAAGGCACACTCTTCTGATGTGACGGATGCGACAGGCGTGACGACAGAGACCGTTGAGACCGACGCGGGCACCGCCCGCATCACCTGGCACCCGGCCCGCGAGGCGCGGCTCGTCCTCGCCGTCAGCCATGGCGCCGGGGGCGGCATCGAGGCCCGGGACCTCCAGGCCCTCGCCGCCGTCCTCCCCGGGCACGGTGTGACCGTGGCGCTCGTCGAGCAGCCCTGGCGGGTCGCCGGGAAGAAGGTGGCGACCGCGCCGAAGACGCTCGACGTGGGATGGCGGGGGATCTGGCCCGCGGTCGCGAAGCCCGGCCTGCCGGTCGTCTCCGGGGGCCGGAGCGCCGGAGCGCGGGTGGCCTGCCGTACCGCCACCGAGCTGGGCGCCGCCGCCGTGCTCGCCCTGAGCTTCCCGCTGCACCCGCCCGGGAAGCCGGAGAAGTCCCGGGCCGGCGAACTGCTCGGGGCCGGGGTGCCCACCCTCGTCGTGCAGGGCGGGAACGACCCGTTCGGGAAACCCGGGGAATTCCCCGAGGGCGATTTCGAGCTGGCCGAGGTGCCCTGCGGCGATCACGGGTTCGCCGTGCCGAAGCGGGCGGAGATCGGGCAGGACGCGGCCCTGGAGATCATCACGGGGCGCGTGGTGGAGTGGACTCGAACACAGGGGTAAAGGGTGGGAATGCCGAGCCCCTTACCGCTGTTGTGGCGGACAGACGTGCTGACGGAAAAGCCAGCGCCGACGTCGTGGATTCGTCGAAGAGAGGAAGTCCGCCGCATGGGTTCGACCTTCTGCCCGAGTCGCAACAGCCGCACTGACCTGGACTGGACTGTGCTGCGTGCGGCCAAGGCCACCCCGATTGGGGCGGCGGGCGGACCGGATCGTCGTCTATCCTCCGATTCTGGTGGCATCGGCTTCGGTGCCACCCGGAATCTTGAGGAGGTGGGTCCGGTTCCCGGTACCGACGCAGGGACCGAACACGGCCAGGCGGAGCAGCCCGAGGGCCAGGGCACGAGCGAGGTCACACCGGAATCGACCTCGGAGCGCAGCGCGCGCTTCGAGCGGGACGCGCTCGAATTCCTCGACCAGATGTATTCGGCCGCGCTGCGCATGACGCGGAACCCGGCCGACGCCGAGGACCTGGTGCAGGAGACGTACGCGAAGGCGTACGCGTCCTTCCACCAGTTCCGCGAGGGCACCAACCTCAAGGCGTGGCTGTACCGGATCCTCACGAACACGTTCATCAACTCGTACCGCAAGAAGCAGCGCGAACCCCAGCGCTCCGCGGCCGAGGAGATCGAGGACTGGCAGCTCGCCCGTGCCGAGTCGCACATGTCGACCGGTCTGCGCTCCGCGGAGTCGCAGGCGCTCGACCACCTGCCCGACTCGGACGTGAAGGAAGCGCTCCAGGCGATCCCCGAGGAATTCCGCATCGCCGTCTATCTCGCGGACGTCGAGGGCTTTGCGTACAAGGAGATCGCGGACATCATGGGGACACCCATCGGCACGGTGATGTCCCGGCTGCACCGGGGCCGTCGTCAACTGCGCGGCATGCTCGAGGACTACGCGCGTGACCGCGGACTGGTCCCGGCCGGTGCCGGAGACTCGGACGAAGCGAAAGGTTCGGGCTCATGAGCTGCGGTGACGAGCACGAAACGGACTGCAGTGAGGTCCTCGACCATCTCTACGAGTTTCTCGACAGCGAGATGCCGGACGTCGACCGCGCCAAGTTCAAGCAGCACTTCACGGAGTGCTCGCCGTGCCTGGAGAAGTACGGCCTCGAAGAAGCCGTGAAGAAGCTGGTCAAGCGGTGCTGCGGGCAGGACGACGTGCCGACCGACCTGCGCGCCAAGGTCCTGGGACGGCTCGACCTGATCCGTTCCGGGCAGGCCGTGCCCGAGCACGACCTCACGGCCGCCCCCCAGGAGTCCTGACCCCGGTCACGACGTCCTGAGCCTGCCCGAAACGGGCGACCGTCACCCGAACGTGCTAATCGCCGGGTGATACGCCCACAGCCCGCCCCCGACCGCCCTAGGCTCCTCGGCCTGGACAGGCATGGTCGGGGGAAGGGCGTCAGCCATGGAGGCGACACCGGCACGGGCACGTGCGTACGTCCTCTGTGCCGTTCTCGCCGCCCTGTGGTGCCTGCACCCGCTGCCGACCGTCCACACCCCCTGGTGGGCGGTCGCACTGCTGGCCGCGCTCTACGCCGGCTGCGAGCAGGTCGCCCGGCGCCGCTTCGCCGGCACCTTCTACCCGGTGCTGCTCGCCGCCGCCTTCCTCCTCCCGCCGCCCGCCGCCGCGCTCGTGCCGCTGCCGGGGGCGCTGTGCTCCCGCGTCGACCAGGGCTCGCGGCTGCTGCGGCGCGCATGGCGGGCCGCGCAGCTCGCGCTCGGCGTGTGGGCGGCGGCCCGGGTGCACTGGGCGCTGGGCGGGCGCAACGCCGTCGTCGCCTCCGACTTCCCGTACGCCCTGGTGCCCGCCCTGGCCGCCGTCCTCGCCTTCTGCCTGGTCCTGACCGTGCTCGACGGCGGCATCCTCGCGCTGGCCGAGCGGATACCGGTCCGGCGGGCCTGGCGCGGTCTGTTCCTGCGGTCCCTGGCGCCCATCGGCGTGCACGGACTCGCCGGGCTGATGATGGCCGTCCTGTGGCGCAGCCCCTACGGTCCCGTCGCCGCGCTGCTCGTGCTGCTGCCGATGGGGGTCTCCTGGTGGGTGTTCGCCCAGTACCACCGGGAACGCGCCGCCCATCAGGCCACCATCCGCGCCCTCGTCCAGGCCGTCGACATCAAGGACGGGTACACCCGCGGGCACAGTGAGCGGGTCGGGCAGGCGTCGATGATGATCGCCCGCGAACTGGGCATGGACGACGCACGCGTCGAGGTCCTCCGCTTCGCCGGCATCCTGCACGACGTCGGCAAGCTCGGCGTCCCCACGCGGTTGCTGCGCAAGGACGGGCCGCTGACTCCCGAGGAGCGGCGGGTGATCGAACTGCACCCGGAGTACGGCCACGAGATGGTGCGGGGGATCGGTTTCCTCGGCGAGGCCCGGGCGGCCGTCCTGCACCACCACGAACGCCTGGACGGGAGCGGGTATCCCTACGGGCTGCTGGGGAGTCAGATCCCGGAGTCCGCGCGGGTCGTCGCGGTCGCCGACGCCTTCGACGCGATGACGTCCACCCGGTCCTACCGTCGCGCCCGGCCGGTCCCGGCCGCGCTGGAGGAACTCTCGCGCTGTGCCGGTACGCAGTTCGACCCGTCGATGGTGCGGGCGCTGGTGCGGGCGCTGGGGCGGTGCGGGTGGCATCCCGCGGTGACGGCCGACGAGGTCCGGTCGCCCGTCGCTCTCCCACCCGGCCCGTCCGTCTCCAGTGGGCTGAGAGGTTGACGAAGTGCCCTCGACACGCCCGCCCCTCACGCTCACCTTCATCCACACCTCCGCCGTCCTCCTCGCCCTCGTCTCCCTGGCCCTCACCCTGCGCACCGGCCTCGGCGAACCCGGGGTCGCCCTCGCCTTCGGCATCCTCGTGGCCGCGGGCGAACTGAGCCGCTGGGACGGCACGACGGGCCTCAGGGAGACCGCCCCGCTCGGCGCCGCCGGCGCCCTCTCCTACGCCCTGCTCGGCGCCGAAGCGGGCCGCGCCACCCACCACGGCCTCTTCCAGGTCGTCGCGGTGGTCGTCGCCGCCACACTCGTCGGCTGCGTCCCGCACATCGCCCGCGGCCACAGCCGCACCCCCGACCACATGGCGCGCCGCGTCCTGACCGTGGGCTTCGCGGCCGTCTGCTTCCAACCCCTGTACAACCAGGGCGTGTTCAGGCACTGGGGCGGCCCCGCCTACGCCCTGCTCCTGCTCGCGCTGCTCTGCCTGACCGCGCTCTGCGACGCCGTGCTCGCCGCCGCCCTCGCGCACTCGCGGACCGGGTGGCCGTTCGGGCCGCTGCTGCGGGACGAGCTGCGCGGGATGCCCGGCATCGGGTCCGCGGTGTGCGCGACCGGCGCGGTGATGGCGCTCGCGGTGGCCGTCGTGGGGCTGTGGGCGCTGCCCGTGTTCTCGCTGCCGCTGCTGCTGACCCAGCTGTCCTTCCGGCGGTACGCGGCCGTACGGGACACCTACCGCCAGACCATCGCCTCCCTGGCCCGGTCCACCGAGATAGCCGGATACACACCTGCCGGGCACGCCCGCCGGGTCGCCGCGCTGTGCCAGGCGGTCGGCCGGGACCTGGGGCTGTCCGAACCCGACCTCACCGTCCTGGAGTACGCCGCCCTGATGCACGACATCGGCCAGCTCAGCCTCGTCGACCCGGTACCGGCCGGCGCCACCGCCGTGCTCCCCGCGGCGGAGCAGCGGCGGATAGCCCTGCTCGGCGGGGCCGTCGTACGGCAGACCGGGGTGAGTCCTCAGGTGGCGGCCGTCGTGGAGCGGCAGGCCGACCCGTGCCGGGAGCAGCCGCTGTCCGCGCGGATCGTCCGGGCCGTGAACGCGTACGAGGAGAAAACCCGGGCAGGCGGCCCCGGCGGGCCGCTTCAGGCGCTGGAGGAGCTGCGCCTCGGGACCGCGGGGGACTACGCTCCCGAGGTCGTGGAGGCACTGGCCCGGGTGCTGTGCGGTCAGGGCGGCGGCGCGAAGCGCCTCGGGCAGGGCGGCGGTGGGTGACGCGTGGGACGGTCTGACCTTGCCCTCGGCTGGGTAACCCATGGGTAATGAGCGCCCTTCCAGCCGTACGTGGTTGGATGCGAAGAAGAGGGTGTCCGGGGGCATGGCCAGCCCACTGAACGGAACTGGCAGGCGGGAATCGTGAGGATCTTCGGCAAGGGACGGCACCGGCCCTCCGCCTCCTGGCGGCAGGCCACAGACCGCGCGTTCACACTGATCGGCGACGGTCGGTACGAGGACGCGGGCGCACTGCTGACACGTGCCGCCGATCTTGAACCCTGGCTGTCCGAGTCCTGGTTCAACCTCGCCCTGCTCCACAAGTTCCGGCACGACTGGGAGCAGGCGCGGGCGGCCGGACTGCGGGCCGTCGCGCTGCTCGACCGGGAGGCCGGGGCACCTGACTGGTGGAACGTGGGCATCGCGGCCACCGCGCTGCAGGACTGGCCGCTGGCGCGGCGGGCCTGGCAGGCGTACGGGCTGCGGGTGCCGGGCGGGGTCACCGGTGCGGGTGAGCCGGCCGGGATGGATCTCGGCAGCGCGGCCGTACGGCTCTCTCCCGAGGGGGAGGCCGAGGTGGTGTGGGGGCGGCGGCTGGATCCCGCCCGCATCGAGGTGCTGTCCATTCCGCTGCCGTCGTCCGGACGGCGGTGGGGCGAGGTCGTGCTCCACGACGGGGTGCCGCACGGGGAGCGGACCACCGCCGCCGGGCACTCGTATCCCGTGTTCGACGAGATCGAGCTGTGGGCGCCGTCCCCGGTGCCCACGTGGGTGGTGCTCCTCGAAGCCGCGACCGAGGCCGACCGGGACGCGCTGGAGCAGCTGGCGGCCGACGCGGGGTTCGCGGCCGAGGACTGGTCGTCCTCCGTGCGGCTGCTGTGCCGGATGTGTTCCGAGTCGCGGATGCCGTCCGACGAGGGCGACGGCGAGCATCTCGATCCGCATGACCACAGTGAGCCCGGGCATCCCGGTCCGCTGGGGCATCGCACGGACGGGCAGTTGTGGGTGCCGGAGCGGGAGTGCGGGCTGGCCGCGCCGGCTTCGCTGGTACGGGGGTTGCTGGACGGGTGGGTCGCCGACAGCCCCGACTCCCGGGACTGGCGGGACCTGGAAGAGGTCTGCTGAGGCCGGTGGCCGGGTGCCGCGCCGTCGCGGCCCGTCGCACAGTTCCCCGCGCCCCTGAGGGGCGCCTCCACGTACCCTGTATCAGCAACTTCTCCCCCTGGGCTTTAGGAAGGCGTTCGTCGGCATGGCGCAGCAGGACACCGATCAGCAGCACGTGGGCGTGCTCCCCGTGGATGACGAGGGGTTCGTCATCGACACCGAGGAGACCGAGGAGCGTGAGGCGGCCTGGCGGGAGCGGGGGACCTCCCGGGCGATCACGGTCGTCGGGAACCCGGTGCTGCACAAGGAGTGCCGGGACGTCACCGAGTTCGGTGCGGAGCTGGAGACGCTGGTGGCGGACATGTTCGCCTCGCAGCGCACCGCCGAGGGCGTCGGCCTCGCCGCCAACCAGATCGGCGTCGACCTGAAGGTCTTCGTCTACGACTGCCAGGACGACGAGGGCAGGCGGCACGTCGGTGTCGTCTGCAATCCCAGGCTCGTCGACCTGCCCGCCGACCGGCGTCACCTGGACGAGAGCAACGAGGGCTGCCTGTCCGTGCCGACCGCGTACGCGCCGCTCGCACGGCCCGACTACGCCGAGGTGACCGGCCAGGACGAGAAGGGCAACCCCGTCAAGGTCCGCGGCACCGGCTACTTCGCACGGTGTTTGCAGCACGAGACCGACCACCTCTACGGCTACCTGTACATCGACCGGCTCTCCAAGCGGGACCGCAAGGACGCGCTGCGGCAGATGGCCGAGAACGAGCCCCGCTACCCCGTGGTCGCCAACGACTGACCCGGCCGACCCCGCCGGTCGTCCCGTCTCCCTTCCGCACGGCGTCTGTTCAGGAGCACCTCCCTGACCAGGCGCCGTTCGCATGTTCCTCGCACATCCGATCGTTTGTGCTCGCGTAGTGATCCAGAATCGGTCACGCAAGGGGGGATTCTCGGCACTTGGGGGTAGTGAAGGGAGCAAATCCGTTCCCAGAACGGTCAGTTGTGGTGCTGAATGGGAAGTGCGGGGATACGCAACGGCGCACGCCCGGCACGGCGGGAGGGGCGTGCGCAACTGGCGGCTGAGAGGGGTTTGTTCGTGCCTGCTTTCTCACACAGCACCACAACGACAACGGCGACGACGGCGATCGCGGTTCCACCGTCGCTCTCTCTCCCGGTGATCGAGGCGGCGTTTCCCCGGCGACTGCATCCGTATTGGCCGAGGCTCCAGGAGAAGACACGTGTCTGGCTCCTCGAAAAACGCCTCATGCCGGCGGAGAAGGTACGGGAATATGCCGACGGTCTTTGCTACACGGACCTGATGGCCGGGTACTACTTGGGCGCCCCGGACGAGGTGCTCCAGGCGATAGCGGACTTCAGCGCGTGGTTCTTCGTCTGGGACGACCGACACGACCGGGACATCGTGCACGAACGCCCCGACGCCTGGCGGCGGTTGAGGTTCCGGTTGCATGCTGCACTCGATGCACCACGGCACCACCTGCTCCACCCGGATCCGCTGGTCGCCGGGTTCGCCGACAGCATGACGCGGATCTACTCGTTCCTCCCCGACACCTGGAACGCGCGGTTCGCCCGCCACTTCCACGCCGTCATCGAGGCCTACGACCGTGAATTCCGCAATCGCACCGAGGGAATCGTCCCCACGGTCGACGAATACCTCGCACTGCGCCGGCTCACCTTCGCCCACTGGATCTGGACGGATCTGCTGGAGGCGAGCGCGGACTGCGAACTCCCGGACAGCGTGCGGAAAAGCTCAGGATATCGCCGGGCGGCCCTGCTGAGTCAGGAGTTCGCCGCCTGGTACAACGACCTCTGCTCACTGCCCAAGGAAATCGCGGGCGACGAGGTCCACAATCTCGGCATCAGTCTCGTCAAACACGAAGGGCTGACCCTCGAAGAAGCGGTCGCCGAACTGAGGCGCCGTATCGAGGAATGCATAGCCGAATTCCTGGAGGCGGAACGCGAGACATTACGGCTCGCCGACCGCCTCGACGACGGAACGGCACGGGGAGCGGAACTGGGCGCGGCCGTACGGGCCAATCTCGGAAACATGCGGAACTGGTTCAGTTCCGTCTACTGGTTCCACCACGAGTCCGGCCGTTACATGGTCGACAGCTGGGACGACCGGTCCACACCCCCGTACGTCAACAACGAAGCGGCAGGTGAGAAATGACCGTCGAGTCTGTGAAGCCCGCGGCCCCCGAGGCACCGGAGCTGCTTGAGCCGCCCGTCGCGGGCGGCAGGGTCCCGCTTCTCGGCCACGGCTGGAAGCTGGTCCGCGACCCCCTGGCCTTCATGGCCCAACTCCGCGACCACGGCGACGTCGTGAGGCTCCGCCTCGGACCGAAGACCGTCTACGCCGTCACCGCGCCGGCCCTCACCGGAGCGCTCGCGCTGAACCCGGACTTCATCATCGCGGGCCCGCTCTGGGAGTCCCTGGAGGGACTGCTCGGCAAGGAGGGCGTGGCCACCGCCAACGGACCCACCCACCGACGCCAACGGCGCATCATCCAGCCCGCGTTCAAACTCGACGCGATCCCCGCCTACGGGCCGATCATGGAGGAGGAGGCACACGCGCTCACCGAGCGCTGGGCGATGGGCGGGACGATCGACTGCACCTCCGAGTCCTTCCGGGTCGCCGTGCGGATCGCGGCCCGCTGTCTGCTGCGCGGCGACTTCATGGACGAGCGGGCCGAGCGGCTGTGCGTCGCGCTCGCCACCGTCTTCCGGGGCATGTACCGGCGGATGGTGGTACCGGCGGGACCGCTCTACCGGCTGCCTCTGCCGGCCAACCGGGAATTCAACCGGGCGCTGGCCGATTTGCATCTCCTGGTCGACGAGATCGTCGCCGAACGACGGGCATCTGGTCAAAAGCCGGACGATTTGCTGACGGCATTGCTGGAGGCGACGGACGACAATGGCGAGCCCATCGGGGAACAGGAGATCCACGACCAGGTCGTCGCGATCCTCACCCCGGGAAGCGAAACAATCGCGTCCACGATCATGTGGCTGCTCCAGGTCCTCACCGAACACCCGGAACACGCCGACAAGATACGCGAAGAGGTCGAATCCGTGACGGGTGGTCGCCCGGTGGCATTCGACGACGTCCGGAAGCTGACGCACACGAACAATGTCGTCGTCGAGGCGATGCGCTTGCGCCCCGCCGTATGGATATTGACGCGGCGGGCGCTCGCGGACACCGATCTGGGCGGCTATCGGATTCCGGCCGGGGCCGACATCATCTACAGTCCGTACGCGATCCAGCGCGACGCGCGTTCGTATGACCACAACGTCGAGTTCGATCCCGACCGCTGGCTTCCGGAACGCTCCAAGGACGTACCGAAGTTCGCCATGAGCCCGTTCAGCAACGGCAACCGGAAGTGTCCCAGTGACCACTTCTCGATGGCCCAACTGAGCCTGATCACGGCGGCGGTGGCGGCGAGGTACCGCTTCGAGCAGGTGTCCGGCTCGGACGACGCCACCCGTGTCGGCATCACCCTGCGGCCCAACAGGCTGCTGCTCAGGCCCGTGTCGAGGTGACGGTGACCGGCGTGCGTTCAGGCGGCCTCCGGGCCCCTGAACGTGCGCCGGTAGGCGTTCGGCGTGGTGCCGAGCGCCCGGACGAACTGGTGGCGCAGGGCGGGTGCGGTGCCGAAGCCGGTCCGCCAGGCGATCACGTCCATCGTCTCGTCCGTCCCCTCCAGCAACTGCTGCGCCAGCAGCACCCGTTGACGCAGGATCCAGCGGTAGGGCGTGGTCCCGGTCTCCTGCTGGAAGCGGCGGGCGAAGGTACGCGGTGACATCAGGGCACGGGCGGCGAGCTGCTCGACGGTGACCTCCTGGTCGAGGTGCTCCGCCATCCACACCAGCACCTCGCCGACCGTGTCGCACCGCGTGCGCGGCAGCGGCCGCTCGATGTACTGGGCCTGGCCGCCGTCGCGGTGCGGCGGCACGACCATCCGCCGGGCGATCGCGTTGGCGACCTCAGGACCCTGCTCCTTGCGCACGAGATGCAGACAGGCGTCGATGCCGGCCGCGGTGCCCGCCGAGGTGATCACCGGGTCCGCGTCGACGTACAGCACGTCGGGTTCCACGACGACCTTCGGGTAGCGCCGGGCCAGCAGCTCGGCGTGGTGCCAGTGCACCGCGCAGCGCCGCCCGTCCAGCAGTCCGGCGGCGGCCAGCACGAACACCCCCGAGCAGACGCTGAGCACCCGGGCACCCCGGTCGACGGCCCGGCGCAGGGCGTCGAGGAGTTCCTCCGGGTACTCGCGCGCCGCGTAGGTGGCACCCGCCGGCACGCAGACGAGGTCCGCGGTCTCCAGCCGTTCCAGGCCGTGTTCGACGGCCAGAGAGAAGCCCGCGTGGGTGGAGAGCTCCGGGCCCTCGGCCGAGGCGACGGCGAAGTCGTAGACCGGGAGCCCCTCGTCGCTGCGGTCGAGGCCGAACACCTCGCAGACCACGCCGAGTTCGAAGGGGTGCACTCCGTCGAGCAGGACCACGGCCACGTTCGTCAGCATGCTGCCAGTGTGCGCCCCGGATGGCAGTAAATCGAGGGTGTGCGGCAGTCCTGCCACTCACGGTAAGGAGTCAACAGGATGAGACTCATGTCCATGAACACCGCCATGGACAACCTCATCGCCCTGCTCACCGTCGCCGGCATCCTCGTGGCCGTGACCTTCCCCTCGCTGCTCGGCATCGCGCACGACCGGCGCGTCGACCGTCAGATCCGGACCGCGCACCGGCTCATGGCTTCGACACCACGACGGTGACCGACCACTCCTGAATGCCCTTGCACGAGATCTTGTGCGGCGCGGTGGCACACAGCGGCCGGGACGACGTGAGCTTCACGGTCCCGGCCGAGACCGCCTGGTAGGCGTTGCTCGCGTCGCCGGGCCGGATCAGGATGCCGCTGTTGGTGGCCTTCAGACCGCTGCCCACGGTCTTCACCGGGGCCCAGGGCCGGGCCGTCGTCCCGTCCAGCAGAATGCGGACGGTGGAGCCGGTCGTCAGACAGAACGTGCCGTTCGTGTCGGTCGCGGCCAGGGTCTCCTTCGCCGCGCAGGCCGCCCTGCTGCTGCTCGGTGTGGGGGAGGGGGAGGACGACGGGGACACGGTGGCGCTGCCGGTGTCGGACTTCGAGCCGCAGCCCGTGAGGGCGAGCGCCAGGGTGGCGACGGCGAGGGACGGACCAAGAATCGATCGGCGCATGGGGGGCCTCCTTTGCCTCTTCGACGTGTCACGGACGCATCCGGATCCCTCGTGAGCAGCACGATATTCGTGGACATGACAGGACCCCGGCCGCTGCGAGACGACCGGGGCCCAGCTCATACGGAGGTCAGCTGGTCGTCACGGCGGTGTCGTCGAGGACGAAGCTGGTCTGGAGGGAGGAGTCCTCGACGCCGCTGAACTTCAGCGTGACGGTGGAGCCGGCGAAGGAGGACAGGTCGAAGCTCTTCTGCGCGTACCCGGAGGCCTTGTTCAGGTTCGAGTACGTCGCGAGCGTGGTCGAACCGGCGGTGACCGTCAGCTTGTCGTACGCCGTGCTGGTCGTGGTCTCCGCGGTGTCGATGTGCAGGTAGAAGGTGAAGGTGGCCTTGCAGCCGGACGGGACGGTCACCGACTGGGACAGCGTGTCGGTGTGGGTCGAGCCGTAGCCGTCGAGCCACGCGTAGTACGAGCCCGCGTGCGCGGCCTCGCCGGAGTCGTTGGTGATGACCCCGCTGCTCGCGGTCCAGGTGGTGTTGCCCGACTCGAAGCCCGCGTTGCCCAGCAGCTGGGTCGAGGTGCAGGTGCCGCCGCCGGAGGTGCTGACCGTCCAGGTGAAGGAGGCCGAGCCGGAGGCGCCGGTGGAGTCGGTCGCGGTCACCGTCACGGCGTAGGTGCCGGCGGTGGACGCGGTGCCGGAGATCAGCCCGGTCGAGCTGCTGATCGACAGGCCGGTGGGCAGCCCGCTCGCGCTGTAGGTGAGGGTCGCGCCCGCGCTGTCCGAGGCCGAGATCTGGAGGCTGGCCGCGCTGCCGGTCGCGGTGGACTGGCTGCCCGGGTTGGTGACGGTCACGGTGTTGCCCGTGGTGGTGCCGGAGGTGAAGGCGGCGGTGCCGTCCGGGGTGCCCCAGCCGGTCGGGCCGTCGTAGCCGGTCTCGGCGGTGCAGAAGTACGCCGTCGAGCAGGAGCCGTTGTTGCCGCTGGTGACGTCGTACAGGTTGCTGGTGTGGGAGTAGGGGTACTTCGCCGGGTAGTCGCTGGAACCGGGGGTGCCGGCCAGCGCGTAGACGCCCGCGATGATCGGGGACGAGGCGCTGGTGCCGCCGTAGACCGCCCAGCCGGAGCCGCCGTAGGTGTCGTAGACGGCCACGCCGGTGGCGGGGTCGGCCACGGCGGAGACGTCGGCCTCCATGCGCTTGGTGCAGCCGGTGTCGGTCTGCCAGCTCGGCTTCGCGTCGTAGGCGGAGCAGCCGGAGCCGGTGCCCTCGCTGCTGCTGGTCTTCCACACGGACTCGGTCCAGCCGCGGGAGTTGGACGACGTCGACAGCGCGGTGCCGCCGACTGCCGTCACGTACTGGGACGTCGCCGGGTACTCGGCGCCGTAGGCCTCGTCACCGGAGGAGACGGTGATCGCGACGCCCGGGTGCTTGAAGTACGAGGTGTCCTCGCTGGTCTGCGAGGAGGACTCGGAGCCGCCCCAGCTGTTGGAGACGAACTTCGCGCCCAGGGCGACGGCCTCGTTCTCGGCGGTGCCGAGGTTGGCGTCGGTGGCCGACGTGGCCTCCACCAGAATGATGTTGCAGTTCGGGCAGACCGCGCTGACCATGTCGATGTCGAGCGCTTCCTCGCCGGCCCAGCCGCTGTCGTTGCTCGGCAGCGAGGTGGTGGAGCCGGTCTGGCTGACCTGCTTGAAGCAGCCGTTGGCCTTGGTGCAGGCGGACAGGCCGAAGTTCGAGCGGTAGGTGGCCAGGTCCGACTCGGCGTTGGGGTCGTTGTACGCGTCGACCACCGCGACCGTGAGGCCGGAGCCGCCGGTCGAGGGGAGCGCGTACGCGCTGTGCAGGTTGGCCGGGCTCAGCCCGGACACCGCGGCCGCGGCGTCCGGGTGCACGGCCGCGGCCAGCCGCTGCTTGATGTCGGTGCGCCGCTGGGCGAAGCAGGACGCCGAGCCGGGGGCCGCGGTCGCGCAGAGGCGCTCGGTCGGCACCTTCTGCCCGGCCTTGCCGGTCGCGTGGACGGCCTGGGCCGCGGGGGCGGTCAGGGCCTTCGCGTTCTGGGTGACCTTGGAAGCCTGGGCCGACTGGACGGCCGCGTGGGGGGCGGGCTGCGCGCCGGCGGGCGTCGCGGCCACCAGGCCGAAGACGCTCAGGGCGAGGGCGGGCAGGGCGGCGGTCAGTAGTCTTCGCAGGCTCCGTCTGGGCTTTTCACGCATGGGGGTGCTGCCTCCGTCGTTGGAGTGGGGTTCCTCGGCGCTGGTGGCAGGCCTGTGACGCGCGTAGCGGCGGCGTTGAACGTCGTCATGGGCATGACACTTTGTACGTTCGGTGAGGCTGTTGTGCGTGACATGTCACAACGGGCAGAAGCTATCCGGGCCCGACGAGCCCCGAACAGGCGCGCCTCAAGAACTTTGCCGCTCCATAGGAGGTCCATGGACGGCCCATGGAAGCTCCATGGGCCGTCCGAGCCCTTACCCGTTCCTACGGCTCCGCGGTCAGAAGTCCTCGTCCAGGTCGACCGTGCCCTCCACGGCGACCTGGTACGCCGACGGGCGGCGCTCGAAGAAGTTCGTCAGCTCCTGCACGCCCTGCAACTCCATGAAGGAGAAGGGGTTCTCGGAGCCGTACACCGGCGCGAACCCGAGCCGCTGGAGACGCTGGTCCGCGACGCACTCCAGGTACTGGCGCATCGAGTCGGTGTTCATGCCCGGCAGACCCTCGCCGCACAGGTCGCGCCCGAACTGCAGCTCCGCCTCGACGGCCTCCTTCAGCATGTCCGTGACCTGCTGCTGGAGCAGGTCGTCGAACAGCTCCGGCTCCTCCTTGCGGACGGTGTCGACCACCTCGAAGGCGAAGCTCATGTGCATGGTCTCGTCGCGGAACACCCAGTTGGTGCCGGTGGCGAGACCGTGCAGGAGACCCCGGCTGCGGAACCAGTAGACGTACGCGAACGCGCCGTAGAAGAACAGGCCCTCGATGCACGCGGCGAAGCAGATCAGGTTGAGGAGGAAGCGGCGGCGGTCGGCCTGGGTCTGCAGGCTCTCCAGCTTCTCGACCTCGTTGATCCACTTGAAGCAGAACTCGGCCTTCTCGCGGATGGAGGGGATGTTCTCCACCGCGGCGAAGGCGGCCGCCCGGTCCTCCGGGTCGGGGAGGTAGGTGTCGAGCAGCGTCAGATAGAACTGGACGTGCACGGCCTCCTCGAACAGCTGGCGGCTCAGGTACAGCCGGGCCTCGGGGGAGTTGATGTGCTTGTACAGCGTCAGCACCAGGTTGTTCGCCACGATCGAGTCACCCGTCGCGAAGAACGCGACCAGCCGCCCGATCATGTGCTGCTCACCCGGCGACAGCTTCGCGAGGTCGGCGACGTCCGAGTGGAGGTCGACCTCCTCGACGGTCCAGGTGTTCTTGATCGCGTCCCGGTAGCGCTCGTAGAAGTCCGGGTAGCGCATGGGGCGGAGGGTCAGCTCGAAGCCCGGGTCGAGAAGGTTCTTGGCTTCGCTGGTCATCACTGGCAGGCCTCGCAGGACTCGGGGTTTTCGAGGGAGCAGGCCACCGCGTCTTCGTCGGGGGTCAACTGCTGCACCGGGATGGGGGTTTGGGTCTGGGCCTGGGCCTGGGCCGCGCGGGCGATGCGGGTCGCCGGGCGGGAGCGCAGGTAGTACGTCGTCTTCAGACCCTGCTTCCAGGCGTACGCGTACATCGAGGAGAGCTTGCCGATCGTCGGCGTCTCCAGGAACAGGTTCAGGGACTGGGACTGGTCCAGGAACGGGGTGCGGGCGGCGGCCATGTCGATCAGGCCGCGCTGCGGGATCTCCCACGCCGTGCGGTACAGGGCGCGGACGTCCGCCGGGATCCAACTGAACGCCTGCACCGAGCCGTTGGCCTCGCGCAGCGCCTCGCGGGTGCGGGCGTCCCACACGCCGAGCCGCTTCAACTCGTCCACCAGGTAGGAGTTGACCTGGAGGAACTCGCCGGAGAGCGTCTCGCGCTTGAACAGGTTGGAGACCTGCGGCTCGATGCACTCGTAGACGCCCGCGATCGAGGCGATGGTGGCGGTCGGGGCGATCGCCAGCAGGAGCGAGTTGCGCATGCCGGTCCGGGCGATACGTTCCCGCAGGGCCGCCCAGCGCTCCGGCCAGGTCAGCTCGACGCCGTAGTGGTCGGGGTGCAGGACACCGCGGGCCGTACGGGTCTTCTCCCAGGCCGGCAACGGGCCGTTGCGCTCGGCGAGTTCGGCGGACGCCTCGTACGCGGCGAGCATGATGCGCTCGGCGATCCGGGACGACAGCGCCTGCGCCTGCGGCGAGTCGAAGGGGACGCGCAGCTTGAAGAAGACGTCCTGGAGGCCCATCGCCCCCAGACCCACCGGACGCCAGCGGGCGTTGGAACGGCCCGCCTGCTCGGTCGGGTAGAAGTTGATGTCGACCACGCGGTCCAGGAACGTGACGGCCGTGCGGACCGTCTCGTCCAGCCGCTCCCAGTCGATGTCGCCGTCGACGACGAACGCGCCCAGGTTCACCGAACCGAGGTTGCAGACCGCCGTCTCGCCGTCGTCCGTGACCTCAAGGATCTCCGTGCAGAGGTTCGAGGAGTGGACCGTGTGGCCCGGCTCGGCCGTCTGGTTGGCGGTGCGGTTGGCCGCGTCCTTGAAGGTCATCCAGCCGTTGCCGGTCTGCGCGAGGGTGCGCATCATCCGGCCGTAGAGGTCACGGGCCGGGAGGGTCTTCTTCGCCAGGCCCTTCGCCTCGGCCTCGCGGTACGCGGCGTCGAACTCGTCGCCCCACAGGTCGACCAGCTCGGGCACGTCCGCGGGGGAGAACAGCGACCAGTCGCCGTCCGCGTTCACCCGGCGCATGAACTCGTCCGGGATCCAGTGCGCGAGGTTCAGGTTGTGCGTACGGCGGGCGTCCTCACCGGTGTTGTCCCGCAGCTCCAGGAACTCCTCGATGTCGGAGTGCCAGGTCTCCAGGTACACCGCGGCGGCACCCTTGCGCCGGCCGCCCTGGTTCACCGCGGCGACCGAGGCGTCCAGCGTCTTCAGGAAGGGGACGATGCCGTTCGAGTGCCCGTTGGTGCCGCGGATCAGCGAACCCCGGCTGCGGATACGGGAGTACGACAGCCCGATGCCGCCGGCGTGCTTCGAGAGGCGGGCCACCTGGTGGTAGCGGTCGTAGATGGAGTCCAGCTCGTCCAGCGGGGAGTCGAGGAGGTAGCAGGACGACATCTGGGGGTGGCGCGTGCCGGAGTTGAAGAGCGTGGGGGAGGACGGAAGGTAGTCCAGGCGGCTCATCAGGCGGTACAGCGAGGCGACCTCGTCCAGGGCGCGGGTGCTGTCGTCCTCCGCGAGGCCGGCCGCGACCCGGAGCATGAAGTGCTGGGGGGTCTCGACGACCTTGCGGGTGATCGGGTGCCGCAGGAGGTAGCGGCTGTACAGGGTGCGCAGGCCGAAGTAGCCGAAGCGGTCGTCGGCGCCCTCCGCCAGTGAGGCGGCGACCAGCGAGTCCAGGCGGGCCGCGTGCAGCGTCGCGAAGTCGGCGGTGCGGTCCGCGATGAGGCCCTCGCGGTGGCCCACGGCGACGGACTCGGTGAAGCTCGTGACGCCCTGGGAGGCGGCCTCGGCCGCGATGCTGATCGTCAGCAGCCGGGCGGCGAGCCGGGAGTAGACGGGATCCTCGGAGATGAGGCCGGCGGCCGCCTCCGTGGCCAGCTCGCGCAGTTCCGTCACGTCCGCCTGCGCGGACCGGCCGCGCAACGTGGCGGCGGCGACCCGGCCGGGGTCGGCGTCGGGGAGGTCGGCGGTCAGCTCGGTCAGGGTCCGCAGGATCGCGGTACCGGGACCGTCGGCTCCGGGAACGGTCGTTCCGGGAACGTCGGTTCCGGGGACGATCGTGTCGGTGGCCCGGTTCGCTGATGCCGGCTCTGCTGGCGCGATGGTCACGGTGGGGCTCTCCCTCGCTCGGCACGGGGCCTCGCCGAGGGCAGGCGGCAGTACACGAGCGCACGGGGGCGTCGCGTCCACCGGCCCACTCCACGAGGCCCGGACGTCATGCGTCCGGCCGGGTGGCCGGGCGCGCGCCGTCGGCAGGTCCTCGGACTGGCCATGTGCGCGTATACGCACAAGTACACCGTTGCGGGACAGTTCCGGATTCGCACCGGATTCCCCTGCGGCGACAGCGAGCATGAGCATACATCTTGTGCTCGCCTGTCACATCACCACCAGATGTTGTGTCGCGGTGGTTTCAGAGTGTCAGCTCATAGGTGAGCAGAGTGAGATCGTCCAGGTGCGGCACGGGATTCCAGTCGCGGTCCGGGGTACGGACGAAACCGAGGCGTTCGTAGATGCGGTGGGCCGCGCGCATGCCGGACTGGGTCGAGAGGACCAGGGCCGTGCAGCCGTCCAGGGCCCGGGCGCGGTCGACGCAGGCCCGGACCAGGGCCTCGCCGGCGCCTCTGCCGCGGGCGGCGCGGTGGATCGCGAGGGCGCGGATCTCCGCCTCTCCGGGGCGGGCTATGTCGGCGACCGGGCCGGGGCCCGGGACGAAGGTGACTCCGCCGAGGAGACGGTCGCCGTCCACCGCGACGAGGACCTCGGCGGCCGCGGCCCGGCCTGCCACGTCCTTCAGCACCGGGAGATAGGGGTCGGTCTCGCCGTAGTCGAGAAGGCCGTCGTCCAGGTACGCGTGTGCCGTGAGGGTGCCGAGGGGCTCGTACTCGGTGGGGTCCGCCCGGCGGATGAGGAAGTCCATGGGGGCCAGTGTGGACGAACGGCGGGCCACCGAGGGGGTGCCCTCGGTGGCCCGCCGCGGGTCCGTCGTTGCCGGTCGCCCCTGGGGATCTCAGTGACCGGCGATCACGGGCAGCTCTTCCTCCACGCCCGGGTCGCCCGCGTCGGCCGTGTAGTCGGACGGGCTGGTCTCGTCGACGCCCTCGGGGGCCTTGAAGGCCTTCAGGGCGAAGGTGAGGACCACGGTCACCACGACGTTCATCACGAACGCCGTCAGGCCGATGTAGCCGATCTCGCCGATGCCGGGGATCTCCTTCGACGAGCCGCCGAAGTGGGCCTGGGTGGGGGAGGCGACGCCGTACGCGGCGAGGGTGCCGTAGATCATGCCGACCGCCCAGCCGGCGAGGAGGGCCCAGCGGTGGAACCAGCGGGTGAACAGGCCGCCCACCAGGGCCGGGAAGGTCTGCAGGATCCAGATGCCGCCCAGGAGCTGGAAGTTGATCGCCACCGTCTTGTCCATCGTCAGGACGAAGGCGAGGGCGCCCACCTTCACCAGCAGGGAGACGATCTTCGAGACCTTCGTCTCCTGGGCCGGGGTCGCGTCCGGCTTGATGAAGTCCTTGTAGATGTTGCGGGTGAAGAGGTTCGCCGCCGCGATGGACATGATCGCCGCGGGGACGAGCGCCCCGATGCCGATCGCCGCGAACGCCACGCCCGCGAACCAGTCGGGGAACATGTCCTCGAACAGCTGCGGGATCGCCAACTGGCCGTTGGTGACCTTGACTCCGGCCGCGATCGCCATGAAGCCGAGCAGCGCGAGCAGGCCCAGCATCAGCGAATACAGCGGCAGGATCGTGGTGTTGCGGCGGATCACGTTGCGGCTCTTCGAGGAGAGCGTCGCCGTGATCGAGTGCGGGTACATGAACAGGGCCAGGGCCGAGCCCAACGCCAGTGTGGCGTACGTCCACTGGCCCGCCGGCGCGGGCACGAGCCCGCCCGCTCCCGCCGCCTTGAACTTGGCGCCGGCCGCGCTGAAGATGTCGTCGAACCCGCCGAGCTTGATCGGGATGTAGATGATCGCCACCGCGATCACGAGGTAGATCAGGCCGTCCTTCACGAACGCGATCAGCGCGGGCGCGCGCAGCCCGGACGAGTAGGTGTACGCGGCCAGCACGGCGAACGCGATCAGCAGCGGCAGGTCCTTCACGAACCAGTTGGAGTCGGCGCTGCCGCCCACCCCCATGACGTCCAGCACGGCCTGGATGCCGACCAGTTGGAGCGCGATGTACGGCATGGTCGCGAGGATGCCGGTGATCGCCACCGCCAGCGACAGGCTCTTCGAGCCGAAGCGGCCGCGCACGAAGTCCGAGGTCGTCACGTAACCGTGCCGGTGCGACACCGACCAGAGACGGGGGAGGAAGGTGAAGATCAACGGGTAGACGAGGATCGTGTACGGCACCGCGAAGAAGCCCGCCGCGCCCGCCGCGTAGACCGCCGCCGGGACCGCCACGAACGTGTAGGCCGTGTAGAGGTCGCCGCCGAGCAGGAACCAGGTGACCCAGGTGCCGAACGACCGTCCGCCCAGGCCCCATTCGTCGAGACTGTGCTCGTTGTCGGCCCGGCGCCAGCGTGCCGCCAGGAAGCCCAGGACCGTGACGGCCAGGAAGAAGAAGATGAAGACGCCGAGTGCGACGCCGTTCACGCCGTCGTTCACCGGTTACCTCCATGGCGGGTCCGCTGGTCGCGCTGCCACAGCTTGTAGGCGGTCATCGTCAGCGCGGTCGAGACCAGCACCCAGAGCATCTGGTACCAGTAGAAGAACGGGATGCCGATGAACGTGGGGTCGACCTTCGCGTAGGAGCCGACCCAGAGCAGCGCCACGAACGGCGCGACGAGACACACGGCGATGACGACACGGGCCGGTGTCACCAGCGGTAGCCCCGCTTCGGGCGGAACTTCGGGCACATCTGACATTTCTCGGCTCCGTCCCCACGCTGATCACCTGTGTAATGCGCAGGCAATCTAGGTCACGGCGTCACCGCGGCGAAAGACCTCGTCCGCATATCGTCATGTCGATTCGGTGAAAGCCCGACATCGGTGTCAACAGCACCGGAATCCCTGGCGCGGGTGGGTCTCCTGGCGGGCGGGCCACGGGCGTTCGACGGCGCGACGGCCCCGGATCCCCGCCTCGGGCGGGCCCCCACGGACGTGCGCGGCGCACCGGTCGCGGGCCGGCCCGTCGGTCAACTCCCGGACGTGTCACCGCACTCCACGGGGCGTCCGGCCGGCCGTCCGCGGCGGCGCCGGTCGCGTCGCGGGCCACCGCCTCCTTCGCCTCGCGGGTGGGGACGAGCCCGGCCGGTGCCGTGCTGTTCGACCGGGCGGACCGGGTCCCGCTCGGGGCGGAGCGCGCGGAGCGGCGGACGTGGGGGCCGTGAACCCGGAGCGCGTCCGGGCTCACGGCCCCCACGAGCGCCGCGAGAATGGCCGAAAGTACCCCGTCCGTGAGACGGGGTCGCTCGGTGACTCCTCTAGGGCCTGTCTGACAATGCCCGTCTGCCGGGCGACGCCATGCACGCACTCTCGCCGCACCGGGCGCGGACCCAAGTACGTCCAGTACGTGGGCCCACGCCCGGCACGACGAGAGCACGCACCTGACGCCGTCCGGCCGCCCTACGGGCGACGACGGGAATTGTCAGACAGGCCCTAGTCCTGCGGGCGCTTCAGCCGCGCCACGAACTTGTAGCGGTCCCCGCGGTACACCGACCGCACCCACTCCACCGGCTGGCCCTCCTTGTCGAGGGAGTGGCGGGAGAGCATCAGCATGGGCAGGCCGACGTCGGTGCTGAGCAGGCCGGCCTCGCGCGGGGTGGCCAGCGAGGTCTCGATGGTCTCCTCGGCCTCGGCGAGATGGACGTCGTAGACCTCGGCCAGCGCGGTGTAGAGGGACGTGTACTTGACGAGGGACCTGCGCAGGGCGGGGAAGCGCTTCGCGCTGAGGTGGGTCGTCTCGATGGCCATCGGCTCGGCGTTGGCCATGCGGAGGCGCTCGATGCGCAGGACCCGGCCGCCGGCGGTGATGTCGAGCAGATCGGCGAGGGTGTCGTCGGCGGTGATGTAGCCGATGTCGAGGAGCTGCGAGGTGGGTTCGAGGCCCTGGGCGCGCATGTCCTCGGTGTACGAGGTGAGTTGGAGGGCCTGGGAGACCTTCGGCTTGGCGACGAAGGTGCCCTTGCCCTGGATGCGCTCCAGGCGGCCCTCGACGACCAGTTCCTGGAGCGCCTGGCGCACGGTGGTGCGCGAGGTGTCGAACTCGGCGGCCAGGGTGCGCTCGGGCGGGACCGGGGTGCCGGGCGGCAGGGTCTCCGTCATGTCCAGCAGGTGCTTCTTCAGGCGGTAGTACTTGGGCACACGCGCGGTGCGGACGGTGGCCCCACCCTCGTTCTCCGCACTGCTGACGTCGGTGCTCATGCTCCGCCTTTCCGGCTCCGGACAAGGGTCACTTGGTGATCCCCTCTGTATACCGTCGCCGTCTCTTTTGGTCTAGTCCACAGCGCCAAGTGGTCTAGCGGAAGAGAGTACTCCGGCGGCCCTGTTTTCGCTGCCTTCTTACTTAAAGGTTCCTGCATATGTAGGTCCCATAACGGCTGGTCAGGGCCGTTTCGGGGACCCTTGACAGGCCCTCTGGTCTGGTCCAAGCTCCCGGTACTGGTCTACACCATTGGTTCAGGTCCCGGCCTATGGGCGGGAGGTGTGGCAGGCATCCCTGAGGAGGGTGGCGTGAAGCGCAAGCTCATAGCCGCGATCGGTATCGCGGGCATGATGGTCTCCATCGCGGCGTGCGGGGGCAACGACGACAAGAGCTCTTCGAACAGCGGCGCCGACGCCAAGGAGCTGACCGTCTGGCTCACCGTCGACGCGCAGAACAACTGGCCCGACCTGGTCAAGGCCGCCGACGCGACCGTGCAGAAGGCGCACCCGGGCGTCAAGATCAAGCACGAGTACTACGGCTGGCCGGACAAGAACACCAAGCTCGACGCGGTCCTCGCCACCGACAAGGCGCCCGACGTGGTCGAGATGGGCAACACCGAGATGCTCGGCTACATGGTCAAGGGCGCGTTCGCACCCGTCGACGCCTCCAAGTTCACCAACTCCTCCGCCTGGCTGGACGGCCTCAAGGCCTCGGTCACCTACGACGGCAAGACCTACGGCGTCCCGTACTACGCCGGTGGCCGCGTCGCCAACTGGCGCAAGGACATCGCCGCTTCGGCCGGCATCAAGTCGACCCCGACGACGTACGCCGAGCTGACCTCCGACCTGGACAAGATCCAGAAGAAGGAAGGCAGCAAGTTCAGCGCCTGGTACCAGCCCACCCGCGACTGGTACGCGGCCATGTCCTTCGTCTACGACGCCGGCGGCGCCATCGCCACCCAGTCCGGTGACCAGTGGAAGGGCAGCCTCTCCTCGCCCGAGTCCATCAAGGGGCTCAACGAGTGGAAGTCCGTCATCGACAAGTACATGCACGGTGACAAGACCAAGGACGAGTCCGACCGCTACATCGTCTACGGCCAGGGCAAGGCGGCCATGATCTTCGGCGCGGCCTGGGAGGGCGCGAGCGCGGCCGACCCGAAGGCCGACAAGACCGGCGGCAAGCTGAAGACCAGCCTCGTCAACTTCGTGATGCCCGGCCCGTCCGGCAAGAACATGCCCGTGTTCCTCGGCGGTTCGGACCTCGCCATCCCGGTCAAGTCCAAGGCGCAGGGCCTCGCCGCCGAGTGGATCAACGCCTTCACCGGCCCGTCCGGCCAGAAGGGCCTGATGGCCAAGGGCAACCTGCCGAACAACAAGACCGACCTCGCGACCCTGAAGAGCGACCCCGCCACGGAGGTCCCGGCCACCGCGGCCGAGTCCAACTGGTTCGTCCCGATGGCACCGGGCTGGGGCCAGGTCGAGAAGGCCCAGGTCCTGCAGACCATGCTGCAGAACATCGGCACCGGCAAGCAGTCGGTCGAGGCCGCCGCGAAGACCGCGGACGCCGCGATCGACAAGGTCATCAACACCAAGTGACCCGAGTGCGGGGCCCTGTCCACCTACAGGGCCCCGCACCTCGGACGGGAGTCCGCGCGTCCCGCGGACTCCCGTCCGAGGTACGGCCGTACGACCTGAGGGATCGCTGAGGAGCCCGCGATGAGTGCCGACACGACCACCCCCGCCAAGGTGCCGCCGCCGCGGCACGCGCCGCCACCGGGCGTCCCCAGCGCTTCCCGCAGACAGCGGACGTCGAGAGGGACCGGGGTCCCCTGGCTCCTGCTCGCCCCCTGCCTGCTGATCCTCGCCCTGGTCATGGGCTATCCGCTGGTCCGGCTGGTCACCCTGTCCTTCCAGTCCTTCGGCCAGTCCCAGCTGTGGGGCTTCAAGTCCGCCGAGTGGATCGGCTTCGACAACTTCACCGGCGTCCTCGGCGACTCCGAGTTCTGGGGCGTCGTCGTCCGCACGATCGTCTTCGCGGCCGGCTCGGTCATCTTCACGATGGTCGCCGGCATGGCCCTCGCGCTGCTCCAGCAGAAGGTCTCCGGCTGGGTGAAGACCCTCATCAATGTTGTCCTGGTGGCCAGTTGGGGCATGCCGGTGATCGTCGCGACCACCGTCTTCAAGTGGCTCTTCGACACGGACTACGGCGTCTTCAACGCCCTGCTCAGCAGGCTGCCCGGCGTCGACATGGTCGGCCACAACTGGTTCGCCAGCGGACCGCAGGGCCTCCTCGTCATCATGCTGCTGGTGGTGTGGGGCGCGGTGCCCTTCGTGGTCATCACCCTCAGCGCCGGACTCACCCAGGTCCCCCAGGAACTGGAGGAGGCCGCGCGCCTCGACGGCGCCGGCGCCTGGGGCGTCTTCCGGTACGTCACCCTGCCCATCCTCAAGCCGATCATCGTGATGCTCACGACCCTGTCGGTGATCTGGGACATGGGCGTCTTCCCCCAGGTGTTCGTGATGCGCGGCGGCCACCCCGAGGCCGACTTCCAACTGCTCAGCACCTATTCGTACGACCGTGCCTTCGTCGTCAACGACTACGGACAGGGTTCCGCGATAGCCCTGGTCACGGTGGTGCTGCTGCTCGGTGTCGTCGCCGTCTACATGCGTCAGATGCTTCAGATCGGAGAGGTCGAATGAGCGCGCTCACGACCGACGCGCCCCGCGAGCGGACCGGCGGGCGCAAGAAGTCGAAGCTGGGCTGGAACCTCCTCGGCCTGCTCGTCTTCGTCGTTGTCGGCTTCCCCCTCTACTGGATGCTGGACACGGCGTTCAAGCCGGCCAAGGACGCCATCGACCCGGACCCGAGCCTGCTGCCCACCGGCATCACGCTCGACAACTTCCGCCGGGCGCTGGCCATCGCCGACTTCTGGGGCCCGGTCGGCCGCAGCCTCATCGTGTCCCTGGCGGTCGTGGTGATCGGCATCGTCGTCGGCCTGCTGGCCGCGCTCGCCATCTCCCGCTTCGCCTTCCGCGGCCGCAAGATCGTGATCGTCGGCATCCTCGCGGTCCAGATGGTCCCGCTGGTCTCGATGATCATCCCGGTCTTCCTGCTGCTGAACGACCTCGACCAGTACGACAAGCTCTCGGGCCTGGTCATCACGTACCTGACCTTCATCCTCCCGTTCACGGTGTGGACCCTGCGCGGCTTCATCGTCAACATCCCCAAGGAGCTGGAGGAGGCGGCCATGGTCGACGGCTGCACCCGCACCGGCGCCTTCATCCGGGTGGTCTTCCCGCTCCTCGCCCCGGGCATGGTCGCCACCTCGGTCTACGGTTTCATCCAGGCCTGGAACGAGTACCTGTACGCCCTGATGCTGCTCAGCCAGGAACACCAGACGGCGACCGTCTGGCTCGGCAACTTCACCACCAAGCACGGCACCGAGTACGCCCCGATGATGGCCGGCGCCACGATGATGGCCGTGCCGATCGTCGTCCTGTTCCTCATCGTCCAGCGCAAGATGGCCGCGGGGCTGACCGCGGGCGCTGTGAAGGGATAACGCCACCGATGACGACTCTCGCCAGCGGTACCGCCGCGTCCGACTCCCACAGGGACGGTCTGACGCGCGACGCCCTCACCGTCCTGCAGCCCGGCTTCCTCGGCACCACGGCTCCCGACTGGCTGCTGCGCCGCCTCGGCGAAGGCCTCGCCTCGGTGGGCCTGTTCGGCCGCAACATCACCTCACCCGAGCAACTCTCCTCGCTCACCGCCCAGTTGCGGTCCGAGCGGGAGGACGTCCTCGTCGCGATCGACGAGGAGGGCGGCGACGTCACCCGCCTGGAGGCCCGCACCGGCTCCTCCTTCCCCGGCAACCACGCCCTGGGCGCGGTGGACGACGTCGACCTGACCCGGGCGGTCGCCCACGAGCTGGGCCGCCGTCTCGCCGAGTGCGGGGTGAACCTCAACTGGGCGCCCTCCGCCGACGTCAACTCCAACCCCTCCAACCCGGTCATCGGCGTCCGCTCCTTCGGCGCCGACCCCGAACTGGTCGCCCGGCACACGGCGGCCTACGTCAACGGGCTCCAGGCCGCGGGCGTGGCCGCCTGCACCAAGCACTTCCCGGGCCACGGCGACACGGCGGTCGACTCCCACCACGCGCTGCCGCGCATCGACGCCGACCTCCCGGTCCTGGAACAGCGGGAGCTGCTCCCGTTCCGCGCGGCCATCGCCGCCGGCAGCCGCGCGGTGATGAGCGCCCACATCCTGGTCCCCACCCTGGACCCGGACCACCCGGCCACCCTCTCCCTGCGCATCCTCACCGACCTCCTGCGCGGCCGGCTCGGCTACGACGGCCTCATCGTCACCGACGGCATGGAGATGCAGGCCATCGCGGCGACGTACGGCATCGAACGCGGCAGCGTCCTCGCCATCGCGGCCGGAGCGGACGCGATCTGCGTGGGCGGAGGTCTCGCGGACGACGACACGGTCCGACGGCTGCGGGACGCGCTGGTGGGCGCGGTGCGGTCGAGGGAGCTGCCGGAGGAACGGCTCGCCGAAGCCGCGGAACGAGTACGGGGGCTGGCCCGGTGGGCGGCCTCGGCCGCCGCGTCCGCGCCCGCCGCGTCCGCGCCCGCCGCGGACCCCGCCTCCGTGACCGGCCCGGAGTCCGCGGCGCACCCGCCCTCCGTCCCGGCCGCCGGCGTGACGCGCGTCGACATCGGACTCGTCGCCGCCCGCCGGGCCCTCACGGTCACCGGCGCCGAGGACTTCACCCCGCTCACCGAACCGCCCTACGTCGCCCTGCTCACCCCGGTCGCCAACATCGCCGTGGGCAACGAGACCCCGTGGGGAGTCGCCGCGGAGCTGGAGCGGCGGCTGCCCGGCACGGAGACGGCCGGCTTCGCCGGGGCGGACGCGGGCCCGGAGATCCTGGCCGCGGCCGGGGCCCGACGTGTCGTCGTCGTGGTCCGGGACGAACACCGGCACCCCTGGATGGAGTCGGCCCTCGACACCCTGCTCGCCGCCCGCCCCGACACCGTCGTGGTCGAGATGGGCGTACCGCAGGCCCCGCCCCGAGGCGCCCTCCACATCGCGACGCACGGCGCGGCCCGCGTCTGCGGCCACGCGGCGGCGGAGGTCATCGCGGGCAGCTGACCGTGCGCCGGGGGAGCGGCCCCGACCAGGGGAGACACCTCCGAACGCACCGGTGCCGGGCCCTCCACGAGGGGGCCCGGCACCGGTGTCCATGCAGGTGAAGGGCGGTCAGATCCCTTGCCAGTCCGGCTTGTTGACGAAGGTGTGCCGGAAGTAGTCCGCGAGCTTCAGCTTGGACGCGGCACCCTCGTCGACCACGACCGTCGCATGCCGGTGCAGCTGCAGCGCCGACGCCGGGCACACCGCGGCGACCGGTCCCTCCACCGTCGCGGCGACCGCGTCCGCCTTGCCCTCGCCGGTCGCGAGCAGCACCAGGTGCCGGGCCTCCAGGATGGTGCCGATGCCCTGGGTGATGACGTGGTGCGGCACCTGCTCGATGTCGCCGTCGAAGAACCGCGCGTTGTCCACCCGCGTCTGCTCGGTCAGCGTCTTGATCCGGGTCCGCGAGGCCAGCGACGAGCACGGCTCGTTGAACCCGATGTGCCCGTCGGTCCCGATGCCCAGCACCTGGAGGTCGACCCCGCCGGCCTCGCCCAGCGCCCGGTCGTACGCCTCGCACGCCGCGACCACGTCCTCGGCGGTGCCGTCCGGCCCGAAGAAGGCGTCCATGCCGATCCCGAGCGGCTCCAGCACCTCGCGCCGCAGCACCGAGCGGTACGACTCCGGGTGCTCGGCGGGCAGCCCCACGTACTCGTCGAGCTGGGCGATCCGGGCCCGCGAGGTGTCCACGGCCCCGGCGCGCACCTTCGCGGCGAGGGCTTCGTAGATGGGCAGCGGCGTCGACCCGGTGGCCACGCCGAGAAGGGCGTCCGGCGTGCGCCGGAGCAGCTGCGCCATGGCCTCGGCGATCAGCTCGCCGCCCGCCGTGGCGTCCGGAACGATGACAACTTCCACGCTGGCCTGCCGTTCTGCAGAGGGGACTTCGGGGAGCCCGGAGGTGCTGTGTGGTTTAGACCAATCCGCGCACCAATCTAACAGAGGAGGGCCTTACCTCCCAGAGTTCGCCGCCTGTCCGAAAACCGGTAACCGCCCCGCACGGGCGCACCTCCGGCGGACGGGGTGAAATGGACACCGCAGCACCGCCCCGACCGACCTCCGGAGGACCCCGCATGACCGCCACGACCCCGGCCCCCGACAGCGACCTCCCCGGCCGGATCATGGCCCGCGAGATGGCCGAACAGCCCGCCGTCCTGCGCCGCATCCTGGACGAGGGCGCCCCGCGCATCCGCCGGGTCGCCCAGGAGGTCGCCGCCCGCAGGCCGCGCTTCGTGCTGCTCACCGCCCGCGGCACCTCCGACAACGCGGCCCTCTACGCCAAGTACCTTCTGGAGATCCGCCTCGGCCTGCCCTGCGGCCTCACCTCGATGTCGACCACCACGGCCTACGGCGCCCGCCCCGACCTGACCGACGTCCTCGTCGTCACCGTCAGCCAGTCCGGCGGCTCCCCCGACCTGGTCGCCTCCACCCGGGCCGCCCGCGAGGCCGGCGCCATCACGGTCGCGGTGACCAACAACCCGGACTCGCCGCTGGCCGCCGTGTCGGAGTACCACGTCGACATCATGGCGGGCCCGGAGAAGGCGCTCCCCGCGACCAAGACGTACACGGCGTCCCTGCTCGCGCTCTACCTCTTCGTCGAGGGCCTGCGCGGCGGCGACGGCGCCGCGGCGAAGGCGCTGCCCGACCTCGCCGAGCAGCTCCTCGCCCGCCAGGACGAGATCCGCGCCCTCGCCTCCCGCTACCGCTTCGCCGAACGCATGGTCATCACCTCGCGCGGCTACGGCTACCCCACCGCCAAGGAAGCCGCCCTCAAGCTGATGGAGACCAGCTACATCCCCGCGCTCGCCTACTCCGGCGCCGACCTCCTGCACGGCCCCCTCGCCATGGTCGACAACGTCTCCCCGGTCATCGCGGTGGTGACCGACGGCAAGGGCGGCGCCGCCCTCCAGCCCGTCCTGGACCGGCTGCGCGGCCGGGGCGCCGACCTGGTCGTGATCGGCCCGGCCGGCCAGGTCGCACAGGCCTCGGCCGGCTTCGTCCTGCCCGTCGAGGGCGTCCCGGAGGAACTCCAGCCGGTCCTGGAGATCCTCCCGCTCCAGCTCCTCGCCCACGAGGTCACCATCGCCCGCGGCCAGGACCCGGACGCGCCCCGCGCGTTGGCCAAGGTGACGGAGACCCGCTGAGTCCGTGGCACGGCCACCGAATTTCCCATGACCAACCAGTCCCGCACAGGACCCGACACGGTTAGGCTTCTCAACATCCTTCAAAGCATGGACACGGTTAGTGGTCTAGTCCACAATGTGTTAAAGGCGTAAGCCTCCGTCCTCCCCGCACAGGAGGACGGACCGAGGAACCGAGGCTCTCTGCCCTGACTGCCCCGGCTCCTCATCCATCGGCCGTCCGGGACCGCACACCCCGTGGCCGTTGCTGCTCCGGGCTGCGGTGCCGGGAGGGTTGAGGGTCCCTCCCAGGCGCCGCGGCCCGCGGGTGTTTTTAGGACAGGTACAGACCGGCGGGTACGCTCGCAGACGTGCCCTCCATGAACGAACTCGTACGCCAGCACACCGCACTCGACGACTCCGATCTCGAGTGGCTCCACCTGCTGGTCTCGGAGTGGCAGCTGCTCTCCGACCTCTCCTTCGCCGACCTGGTCCTGTGGGTCCCCACCCGCGACGGCACCCGCTATGTCTCCGTCGCCCAGATGCGGCCGAACACCGGCCCCACCTCGTACCAGGACGACATGGTCGGCCACCTCGTCCCGCGCGGTCGCCGCCCCATGCTGGACGCGGCCCTGGACGAGGGCCGCATCGTCCGCGAGGGCGACCCGGAGTGGCGCGAGGAGGTCCCCGTCCGGGTCGAGTCGATTCCGGTACGACGGGACGGGCGCGTCCTGGGTGTCATCGCCCGCAACACCAACCTGCTGACCGTGCGCACCCCGAGCCGCCTCGAACTCACCTATCTGCAGAGCGCGTCCGACCTCGCGCAGATGATCGCGGCCGGTTCCTTCCCGTTCCCGGACCAGCAGGTCGACATGGACGCCTCGCCGCGCGTCGGCGACGGACTGATCCGCCTCGACGGCGACGGCATCGTGCAGTACGCCTCGCCCAACGCCCTGTCCGCGTACCACCGCATGGGCCTCGCCACCGACCTCGTCGGCCAGCCGCTGGGCGTGACCACCGCCGAACTCGCCCCGACCAGGGGCCCGGTGGACGAGGCGCTCGCCAAGCTGGCCAGCGGCTGGGCCCCGCGGGAGTTCGAGATCGAGGCCCGGGACGGGGTGATCCAGTTCCGCGCGATCCCGCTCAAACCCAAGGGCACCCGCATCGGTTCCCTGGTGCTGCTCCGGGACGTCACCGAACTGCGCCGCCGCGAGCGTGAGTTGATCACCAAGGACGCGACCATCCGGGAGATCCACCACCGGGTGAAGAACAACCTCCAGACGGTCGCCGCCCTGTTGCGGCTCCAGGCCCGCCGGATCGAGTCCGAGCGCGGCCGGGAGGCACTGGAGGAAGCCGTGCGCCGGGTCGGCTCGATCGCGATCGTGCACGAGACGCTGTCCCAGAACCTGGACGAGCGGGTGGAGTTCGACGAGATCGCCGACCGGGTGCTCGCGATGGTCGCCGAGATCTCCCCGGGCAAGGTCACCGGCCGGCGCAGCGGCCGCTTCGGGATACTGGACGCGGAGGTCGCGACCCCGCTCTCCATGGTCCTCACCGAGATCCTGCAGAACGCCCTCGAACACGGCTTCCGCGAGGGCGAGACGGGCACGGTCGAGGTGTCGGCCGTGCGCGGCGGCAGCGCCAAGGACGCCCGCCTCCTGGTCACCGTGCAGGACGACGGCGTGGGCCTCCCCGAGGGATTCGACCCGCACCGCTCGGGCAACCTCGGCCTGCAGATCGTACGGACGCTGGTGGAGGGCGAGTTGGGCGGCACCTTCGACATGGTGGCGGCGCCGGAGCGGGGGACCCGGGTGATCCTGGACGTGCCGGTGCAGGCCCACAAGTGACGTACGTGCACACGACCTTCACACGCGCGGCCGTGAACACCCGTACCCGCAGCCGCACTTGAACAGCCCGAAGCCGCACGTGAGCAGCAAAGAGCCCCGGATCACGGGGTGATCCGGGGCCAGTCGCTCGTTGCGATGGGGTTCCCCCCGCTTCGAGCGGAGTCGAGAATTGGGGGAGCATCGGGGGTACTGCGCGCTGCGGCTCGGGGGCGGGAGATGCGTACTCGCTGTACGCGCCGCCAAGCTCAGGCTGTTAGCAGGGTGGGCGTCAGGCGGATGCCTGACGGGCACGGTTGCGAGCGGCGCGGCGCTTCATGGCGCGGCGCTCGTCCTCGCTGAGACCACCCCAGACGCCGGAGTCCTGGCCGGACTCGAGCGCCCACTGCAGACACTGGTCCATAACGGGACAGCGACGGCAGACGGCCTTGGCTTCCTCGATCTGCAGCAGCGCAGGACCGGTGTTGCCGATGGGGAAGAAGAGCTCGGGGTCTTCCTCGCGGCAAACGGCGTTGTGACGCCAGTCCATGGCTGCTACCTCTCCTTGGTATTACGTGCGGGTTGCTTGTGAATGTGAACGCTTTCACGAATCCCTCAACAAGTGAAGGGCCGAACGCCAGCTTCACTGGCGGGGTCCTGTGGATTGAAGAGGGGTTCCGGTGATCCGTGGAGGCCGGTGTTGCGGGCCGTCTCGATCGCCACGTAGAGACTCGCAAACCTCAGCGGCGGATACAACCCCTTCTGGAAAGTTTTTTTTGATTCCTCGGTGTCGACTAGGTCACAGCCGTACTTCCATGGGGTGGATCCTGGTCTAAACGTTCGAGTGAAAGGACTTCAGCCCTTTCTGCTCACACAATCACACGCAGTGCCCGGCGTACGCCTGTGAACGTCACGCTGGTACGCAGTCCGAGGTGGTCGCCGTCCATCTGGAGGGGCAGAGGGACCTTCGAATGCAAGGTGAAGTCACTCAGGTCGTGCAGAGCCGCAGCGTGCTTGCCATGGGGTCCACGCTCGGGGGACGAAGTGAGCAACTGGGTGCCATACCGGGCAACCGCGGCGCTGGACAGCCGACTGAGCCCGAGTACGTCGAGGCCTTTATCGAACGACGCCTTAGGTGACGTGTACATCGGGCGATTGCCGAGATACGTCCAGGGCGAGGTGTTCGAGACTATGGCCACCACCAGATCGGTGACCGCGTCCGCACCGGGCTGCTCCAGGGTGATCGTCCCGTGCCGGCGGTGCTGCTCGCCGAGGAATTGCCGGACCACCTGGCGCACGTAAAGAGCGTGGGTGGATTTCTTGCCCTGTTCCCGCTGCTGTTCGACCCGTCCGACCACTCCGGCGTCGAATCCGAGCCCGGCGTTGAAGGTGAACCAGCGCGAGGGCACCGCCTCGTCGTCGGTGCCGGGCGTCCCGGAGGTCAGCCCGAGGCCGACCGTGCGCTCACGGCCCTCGCGCAGGGCGTCCAGGATGGCGCCGGTCGCCTCCACGGCGTCGTTGGGCAGGCCCAGCGCGCGGGCGAAGACGTTGGTGGAGCCGCCGGGGACCACCGCGAGACCGGGCAGGTCCGGGTTCGGGCCGGTGTGCAGCAGGCCGTTGACCACCTCGTTGACCGTGCCGTCGCCGCCGAGGGCGACCACCAGGTCGACGTTCCCGCTCTCCGCGGCCTGCCGGCCGAGGTCACGCGCGTGCCCCCGGTACTCCGTGGTGACCGCTTCCAGCTTCATCTCGCTGGCGAGCGCGTGGAACAGAACGTCGCGCGTACGTGCGCTTGTGGTGGTTGCCGCCGGATTGACCACGAGAAGTGCACGCATGAGTTGCAGCGTACCTACTGGGGGGTACTCGGCCCATACCGAGGTAGGCGTTCGGTAAGAGAAGGGGGCGTGAGCCTGAACACCTGGGGCCGCACCCCGAGGGCTACCCTTCTGGGGTGAGTGCTGAGCAGACCCCCGCCCCGGAGACCGACGGCCCCGGCGCACGCCGCCCGCGCCGGCTGACCTACGCGGCGGTCCTCGTCGCCGTCGAAGGGCTCGCGCTGGCCGTCGCCGGAGTGTGGATGCTCGTCCTCGGCCTCACCGGCGAACCGGACGACCGCCAGCAGGCCGTGACCGGCGGCGTGACCCTTGTGGTGCTCGCGCTGCTGCCGCTGCTGGCCGCGCGCGGACTGCTCCTGCTGCGCGGCTGGAGCCGGGGCCCGGCCGTCATCACCCAGGTCATGGCGCTGCCCGTGGCCTACAACCTGCTCCAGGCCGACAGTGTTGCCATCCCGGCCGGGATCGTGCTCGCGGTCCTCGCCGTCGGCGCGCTGGTGCTGCTGGTGAACCCGGCGACGACACAGGCCCTCGGGATCCGAGGGCCTGGTCGTGGAACCGAGGAGCCGAAGAGCTAGAGCCTGCCCGGCGGATCCTGTCGCGGACGCGTGGCCTGGCACGCACCTCTGCCGGACAGGCCCCGGGGCCGGGGCTACTCCTCGACGAGGAGCTTCTCCCGCAGCTGGGCCAGCGTCCGGGCGAGCAGCCGGGACACGTGCATCTGGGAGATGCCGACCTCCTGCGCGATCTGCGACTGCGTCATGTTGCCGAAGAACCGGAGCAGCAGGATGCGCTTCTCCCGGGGCGGCAGATCCTCCAGCAGCGGCTTGAGCGACTCGCGGTACTCGACGCCCTCCAGGGCCTCGTCGTACGCGCCGAGCGTGTCCGCGACCGCCGGGGACTCGTCGTCCGTGTCCGGGACGTCCAGGGACAGCGTGGAGTAGGCGTTGGCCGACTCCAGGCCCTCCAGGACCTCCTCCTCGGAGATGCCGAGCTTCTCGGCCAGTTCGTGGACCGTGGGGGAGCGGCCGTGCCGCTGGGAGAGCTCCGCCGTCGCCGTGGTCAGCGAGAGCCGCAGCTCCTGGAGCCGGCGCGGGACGCGCACCGCCCAGCCCTTGTCACGGAAATGCCGCTTGATCTCGCCGACGACCGTCGGGGTCGCGTACGTCGAGAACTCGACGCCGCGCTCCGGGTCGAAGCGGTCGACCGACTTGATCAGGCCGATGGTGGCGACCTGGGTCAGGTCGTCCAGCGGCTCCCCGCGGTTGCGGAAGCGGCGCGCGAGGTGCTCGACGAGCGGCAGGTGCATACGGACCAGCCGGTTGCGCAGCTCCGCGTACTCGACGCTGCCGTCCTTGAGCGTGCGCAGCTCGACGAAGAGTGCGCGCGCTCCGCTGCGGTCCTGGGGGTCGTGCCGTGTGACCTGCACGCTCTGTGCGCCCGCCACATCGTCCCGCTCGTGCTCGCTCATCGCCTGATCCGTCGCCCCTTCCCGAGCTCTCGCCTCCTCCCCCGCGCTCGACCCAGTCGGAGCGGGGGTTCCCCCGGCAACGGGGGAGACCCCACCAATACGCACGGCACCGTCCTGCTCGCGTTGACCGTCGTCCATCTCACCGGCCTCCGAGGGTTCGTCCTCCGGGTGCGGCCGGGCCTGCTCGGGGATTCCGCCGCGCGGCACCGGGGCGCTGCCGTCCGCCGTGCGGCGGGATCCGCCTGAGCCGCCCTCGGCAGGCGGCTCCCGTGTGCCGCGCTCTTCGTCCCGCACCGGCCCGTCCCCGTTCCTCACGCCGGCCCGGGTCCCGCGCCGCGCTGTTTGTAGAGGCTGATCGAAACGGTCTTGTCCTCGTCGACTGCCGATGAGACCTTGCCCGCGAGGGCCGAGAGCACGGTCCAGGCGAAGGTGTCGCGCGAGGGCGCGTGACCGTCCGTCGTCGGGGCGGAGACGGTGACTTCGAGCGAGTCGTCCACAAGTCGGAAGACACAGCTGAGCACCGAGCCCGGCACGGCCTGCTGGAGCAGGATCGCGCAGGCCTCGTCCACCGCGATGCGAAGGTCCTCGATCTCGTCGAGGGTGAAGTCCAAACGGGCTGCGAGGCCGGCCGTGGCCGTACGCAGCACCGACAGGTAGGCACCCGCAGCCGGCAGCCGGACTTCCACGAAGTCCTGGGTCGCGGGCTCGCCTGCGATCTGGGACACCCTCACCTCCAAGGTGGTACAAGCTCTTTCGGGGGCCCAGGGGTCGCCCCCCGGGGTAACGCGATACTTGGTTCAGCGGTGACGCTACCGCGCTCCGAACTTTTCTGTCCCCGGGACCCCAACCCCATGTTGTCACTCATAGTAAACCTACGGATACGCTCCGTGGCTAGGGGTCCTGCGGGCCCAATTGGGAAGAGCGCGCGCCGGGTTGACGTACCCAGACGTCAGACGGTCGAACCGTCGGAAGAGGCGGTCGGATTACCGGGTCACAGGAGTACGTGGTCGACGAAGCACCAGCGCCAGCTCTCCCCGGGCTCGAACGTCCGCATCACCGGATGTCCGGAGTCCTTGTGATGTGCTGTGGCGTGCCGGGCGGGCGAGGAGTCGCAGCAGGCGACATGGCCGCAGAAGAGGCACAGTCGCAGCTGCACCGGGTGGGTGCCGGCCGCCAGACACTCCAGACAGGTCTCGCTCTGGGGCCCCGGCTCAGGGAGCGGCAGCGCGTCGGCGTGCGTGCACTGTTTCATGATTGCCAGATTACGACGGGTGTGCGGTTGGCCGCGCGGAAAAACGAGGGTGGGCGAGGTCGATGGACGTGATGCCACTGCTGATGCTGGTGGCGGGGAGTGCCGTGGTGGCCGCCGCGGCCAGACGCACCCCGGTGCCGGCACCGCTGCTGCTGGTCGCGGTCGGGCTGGTCGTCTCGTACGTCCCGGGGGTGCCCGACTACACCCTGGACCCCGAGGTCGTGCTGCCGCTGCTGCTGCCCCCGCTGCTGTACACCTCGGCCACCGACAGCTCGTACCTCGACCTGCGGGCCCAGGTGCGGCCCGTGGCCCTGCTGTCGGTCGGCTACGTGCTCTTCGCCACCTTCGTCGTCGGCTGGGCCGCGTACGTGATCGTGCCGGGACTGCCGCTGACCGCGGCGCTGGTGCTGGGCGCGGTGGTGGCGCCGCCGGACGCGGTCGCGGCGACCGCCGTGGCCCGCCGGGTCGGGCTGCCGTCCCGGATCACGACGATCCTCCAGGGCGAGTCCCTGCTGAACGACGCGACCGCGATCACCGCCTACAAGGTGGCCCTCGCGGCGGCGATCGGCGAGGGCGCCACCTGGGCGGGCGGCATCGGGGAGTTCCTGCTCGCGGCCGTCGGCGGGGTCGGGATCGGGCTCCTGCTGATGGTGCCGATCCACTGGCTGCGCACGCACCTCAAGGAGGCGCTGCTGCAGAACACGCTCTCCCTGCTGATCCCGTTCGTCGCCTACGCGGTCGCCGAGCAGGTGCACGCCTCCGGGGTGCTCGCCGTCGTCGTGGTGGCGCTGTATCTCGGCCACCGCGCGTGGGAGGTCGATTTCGCGACCCGCCTCCAGGAGGAGGCCGTCTGGAAGATGGTCGCCTTCGTCCTGGAGTCGGCGGTGTTCGCCCTGATCGGACTCCAGTTGCCGGTGGTCCTCAAGGGCCTCGGGGAGTACCGGGGCCTGGACGCCGCCTGGTACGCCATCGCCCTCTTCCTGGTCGTCGTCGCGACCCGGTTCGTGTGGGTCTATCCGGCGGCCTTCCTGCCCCGGATGCTCTCGGCGCGGATCAGGGAACGCGAGGAGAACCCCACCTGGAAGGGGGCGATGACCACCGCGTGGGCCGGCATGAGAGGCGTGGTCTCGCTCGCCATCGCCTTCTCGATCCCGCTCACGGTGCACGGCGGCGACCCGTTCCCCCAGCGCAACCTCATCCTGTTCCTGACCTTCACGACGGTCATCGGCACGCTGGTGGTGCAGGGCCTGAGCCTGCCGCCGATCATCCGCCTCCTGAGATTCCCCGGCCGCGACCAGCAGGCCGAGACGCTCGCCGAGGCCAACGCCCAGGCGCAGGCGTCCCGGGTCGCCGAAAAACGCCTGGAGGCCCTTCTGGAGGACGAACGCAACGCCCTGCCGCCTCCCCTCGCCGACCGCCTCCGCGAGGTCCTGGAGCGCCGCCGCAACGCCGTCTGGGAACGCCTGGGCGCCACCAACCCCGTCACCGGCGAGACCGTCGACGACACCTACCGCCGGCTCTCCCGCGAGATGATCAGCGCCGAACGCTCGATGTTCGTCCGCCTCAGGGACGGCCGCTACATCGACGACGAGATGCTCCGCACCCTGCTGCGCAGACTGGACCTGGAGGAGGCGGCGGCCTACCGGGAAGCGGCCTAGTAGTGCTTCGTTAGGTTCTGGTTCTGCTGGTGGTGAGGGGGCGGCCGCAGGTGGTGCAGGTGCCGGTCCAGCACATCAGCAGGTTTTGGAG